>NZ_JCALEE010000001.1:0-1170208 GCF_059813225.1 Mycobacterium sp. NGS16 | reverse complement strand
AACGCGAACTGAGTCGGCGCACCGCGTCCCGTTTTGCCGGAAGCCGCCGCTAGGAGCGCAGCTTCTCGGCCAGCCGCCGGTTCACCACCTCGGGCAACAGATCCGAGACGTCCCCGCCCATCGACGCGACCTCCTTGGCCAGCGACGAGGACACGAACGAGTACCGCGGTGTGGTCGCCACGAAAAACGTGTCCACCCCGGCGATGTGCTTGTTCATCTGCGCCATCTGCAGCTCGTACTCGAAGTCGGTGCCGGTGCGCAGACCCTTGACGATCGCGGTCAGTCCCCGCTCCCGGACGAAGTCGACCACCAAGCCCTGACCCGACTCCGCGCGCACATTGGGCAGGTGCGCCGTTGCCTCGGCGATCATCTCCAGGCGCTCATCCAGGCTGAACATGCCCTTCTTGGCCGGGTTGACCAACACCGCGGCCACCACCTCATCGAACTGGGCGGCTGCGCGCTCCAAGATGTCGACATGTCCCAGCGTCACCGGGTCGAAGGATCCGGGGCATACCGCACCGCTCATGGCTCAAGACGCTAGCAGCAGGCCTATACCAGTTCGGCCAGCTCCAGCCGGGTGTCGCCGTACCGGCGATCCGGCCACGCCTCCCAGCCGTCCGGCCAGCACACTGCAGAACTGGAGGCAGCGCGCTCGATCACCACCACGGTGCCCGGCCCGGCCCAGCCGCCGGCGGTCAATAACACCGGAAGGGCGTCGATGTCCGCGTCGGCGATCTCATACGGCGGGTCGGCCAGCACCAGATCCACCGGCGCAGCGGTACCGGCGGTCAGCACCGCGGCCACCGTCCCGCGGCGCAGCGTGGCACCGGCCAGTCCCAAGGCGGCGATGTTGCCGGCCAGCACGTCGGCGGCGCGGCGGTCCGATTCGACGAACAGCGCCGAGGCGGCGCCACGCGACAGCGCCTCCAACCCCAGCGCCCCCGAGCCGGCATACAGATCCAGCACCGCCATCCCGGTCAGGTCCAGCCGCGCGTCGAGCACGTTGAACAGTGCCTCACGGACCCGGTCGGTGGTCGGCCGGGTTCCGCGGGGCGGCACGGCAATCCGCCGCCCGCCCGCGGCGCCGCCGACGATGCGGGTCATCTGCGCCACTCCTCAGCATCGCTGCGCTCTGCACCGTCGTCGGCGGTCAGCTCAGCACCACCAGCAGATCGCCGCCCTCGACCTGCGCGGTCTGCGAAACGGCCACCCGCTCCACGGTCCCATCGGCCGGTGCGGTGATGGCGGCCTCCATCTTCATCGCCTCGATGGTGGCGACGGTCTGGCCCGCGGTTACCTGCTCACCCTCTGCCACCCCGATAGTCACCACGCCGGCGAACGGCGCGGCAACGTGTCCGGGCTTGCTGCGATCGGCCTTTTCGGCCACCGGCGCCTCGCTGGCCACGCTGCGGTCACGCACCTCGACCGGCCGCAGCTGGCCGTTGATGATGCACATCACCGTGCGCATGCCGCGTTCATCCGGTTCGGAGATGGCCTCCAACCCGATCAGCAGTTCCACACCGCGTTCGAGGCGCACCCGGTGCTCCTCGCCCTGCCGCAGACCGTAGAAGAACTGGTTGGCCGACAGCCCCGAGGTGTCGCCGTAGAGGTCACGGTGCGCCTCGAATTCCTTGGTGGGGCCGGGAAACAACAGCCGGTTCAGCGTCGCCTGCCGCTTCGGTCCGGACAACGCCAGCGCGGCCTCGTCATCGGCGGAGAGCTGCTGCACCTCCCGCGCCGGGCCACGCCCCGTCAATGCCTTGGTGCGCAACGGTTCCGGCCATCCACCGGCCGGCTCCCCCAGCTCCCCGCGCAGGAAACCGATCACCGAGTCGGGGATGTCCACCCGCGCCGGGTCGGCGGCGAACTCCTCAGCGCTGATGCCGGCCCCGACCAGGGCCAGCGCCAGGTCCCCCACCACCTTCGAGCTGGGGGTGACTTTGATCAGCCGGCCCAGCACCGCGTCGGCTCCGGCGTAGTTGGCTTCGATGTCCTCGAACCGGTCGGCCAGCCCCAGCGCCTTGGCCTGCTGGTGCAGGTTGGACAGCTGACCGCCGGGGATCTCATGCCGGTAGACCCGGCCGGTCGGCCCGGCCAGCCCGGATTCGAACGGGGCGTAAACCTTTCGCACCCCTTCCCAGTACGGCTCCAGGTCGCATACCGCCGACAGCGACAGGCCGGTGTCGAAATCGGTGTGCGCCGCGGCAGCCACGATCGAGCTCAGCGCGGGCTGGCTGGTGGTGCCGGCCAGTGGCGCGGACGCGCCATCGACGGCGTCGGCTCCGGCCCGCCAGGCCGCCTCGTAACTGGCCAGCTGACCGCCCGGAGTGTCATGGGTATGGACGTGGATCGGCAGGTCGAAACGGCTCCGCAGCGCACCGACCAAGGTGGTCGCCGCCGCCGGCCGCAGCAGCCCGGCCATGTCCTTGATCGCCAGCACATGCGCACCCGCGTCGACGATCTGCTCGGCCAGCTTGAGGTAGTAGTCCAAGGTGTAGAGGTCCTCGGCCGGATTGCTGAGGTCTCCGGTGTAGCACATGGCGACTTCGGCGATCGCCGAACCGGTTTCGCGCACCGCGTCGATCGCCGGACGCATCGAGCCGACATTGTTGAGGGCATCGAAGATCCGGAAGATATCGATACCGGTATCGGTTGCTTCCTGAACGAACGCCGAGCACACCGATTCCGGGTAGGGCGTGTAACCGACGGTGTTGCGGCCCCGAAGGAGCATCTGCAGGCAGATGTTGGGCAGTGCTTCACGCAGCGCGGCCAGCCGCTCCCACGGGTCCTCCTTCAAAAACCGCAGCGCCACATCGTAAGTCGCCCCGCCCCAGCACTCCACCGAAAGCAGCTGCGGGGTGGTGCGGGCGACGTACGGCGCCACATTGAGCAGCCCCTTGGTGCGCAGCCGGGTGGCCAGCAGCGACTGGTGCGCATCCCGGAACGTGGTGTCGGTGACCCCGACCGCCGGTGATTCACGCAGCCAGCGGGCGAAGCCGTCGGGCCCGAGCGCCATCAACCGCTGCTTGGAGCCCGGCGGCGGCGCACTCGCCAGATCGACCTCGGGCAGCTTGTCGCGTGGGTACACCGCCGACGGCCGGGCACCATGCGGCTGGTTGACCGTGACGTCGGCCAGATAGGTCAAGATCTTGGTGCCGCGGTCGGCCGAAGCGTGCGAGGTCAGCAGCTGTGGGCGCTCGTCGATGAACGACGTGGTCACGCGTCCGGCGCGGAAGTCGGGGTCGTCGAGCACCGCCTGCAGGAACGGGATGTTCGTCGACACCCCACGGATGCGGAACTCGGCGATCGCCCGCCGCGCCCGGTTCACCGCGGTGGGAAAGTCCCGGCCCCGGCAGGTCAGTTTGACCAGCATCGAATCGAAGTGTGGGCTGACCTCCGCGCCCAGGTTGGTGCCGCCGTCGAGGCGGATACCGGCCCCGCCCGGGCTGCGGTAGGCGGTGATCCGGCCGGTGTCGGGCCGGAAACCGTTGGCCGGGTCCTCGGTGGTGATCCGGCACTGCAGCGCCGCGCCGTGCGGCACGATGTCGTCCTGGCGCAGGCCCAGATCCGCCAGGGACTCCCCGGCGGCGACCCGCAGCTGCGCCGAGACCAGGTCGACGTCGGTGATCTCCTCGGTGACGGTGTGCTCCACCTGGATTCGCGGGTTCATCTCGATGAACACGTAGTGGCCGCGCTCGTCGAGCAGGAACTCCACCGTGCCCGCGCAGCTGTAGCCGATGTGCCTGGCAAACGCGACGGCGTCGGCACAGATCTTGTCCCGCAGCACCGGATCCAGGTTCGGTGCCGGGGCCAGCTCGACGACCTTCTGGTGCCGGCGCTGCACGCTGCAGTCCCGCTCAAACAGGTGCACCACGTTGCCGTGGGCGTCGGCGAGCACCTGCACCTCGATGTGGCGTGGGTTGATCACCGCCTGCTCGAGATACACGGTCGGATCCCCGAAGGCCGATTCGGCTTCCCGACTGGCGGCTTCGACGGCCTCGGCCAACCCACTCCGGTCGGCGACCCGGCGCATCCCACGACCACCCCCGCCCGCGACCGCCTTGACGAACAGGGGGAACGACATGTCGGCCGCGGCCGCCACCAAGTCGTCGACCGAGCGCGACGGCTCCGAGGACGCCAGCACCGGCAGGCCGGCCTCCCGCGCGGCCGCTACCGCGTGCGACTTGTTGCCGGCCAGCGCCAGCACCGCCGCGCTGGGGCCCACGAAGGTGATGCCCTCGTCGGCACAGGCCTGGGCCAGTCGCGGGTTCTCCGAGAGGAAGCCGTACCCGGGGTAGACCGCATCTGCACCGCACCGCTTGGCAGTGGCGACAATGGCCTCCACCGACAGGTAGCCACGCACCGGGTGCCCCGGCTCGCCGATCTGGTAGGACTCGTCCGCCTTGAGCCGGTGCACCGAATTGCGGTCTTCATAGGCGTAGACCGCAACCGTGTCGATTCCGAGTTCATAGGCGGCGCGGAACGCGCGGATGGCGATCTCTCCGCGGTTGGCGACCAGCACTTTGGAGATCACAGGGCACCCCTTAAATCAGCGTCAACCAGTAATCCTGAAATCGAAGGAATACCAACAGGAATAACGCGATAAACCATAACGCAGCCAACGTCCACCGCCACCGGTGCAAATACTGCAATATTTTGGGTGCACCGTCGTACTCAGAGGCGAAAGCGGCGAATATCACCAGCAGGCACATGGTGACCGCCCAGACCACCATGCAGTACGGGCACAGCGCGCCGATCCGGTACAGACTCTGGAAGATCAGCCAGTGCACGAAGCCCGCCCCGACCAGGGTGCCGGCTGCCATACCGCCCCAATACCACCGTGGCAGAGGGACTTTCGCTACCGCCAGCACCCCGGTGACCACCACGACGGTGAACGCCACGATGCCCATCAGCGGGTTGGGGAAGCCCAGCACCGATGCCTGCGGGGTGGCCATCACCGGTCCGCACGACAACACCGGGTTCAGATTGCACGACGGCACATACGACGAATCGGTGAGCAGCCGGATCTTCTCGACGGTCAGGATGAGCGAGGCGGCCAACCCGATGACCCCGGCGACCAACACCGCCCAGGCCCGGGAGGCCGCCGGCGGCGCCCCGGGTGCCGGCGGCGGTGCGGCTGAGTCGACCGCCGGAGCCGCGATGCTCACGACTCCTTGGCCGGGACGTCCATACCGGGCAGGTCGCCGACGATCTCCCGGATCTTCGAGACCAGGGCTTCCGGGGTCGACGGGCGGTAATCCTCACCGTTGATCCGCAGCGTGGGGGTGGCGTGGATGCCGGCGGCCTGGGCCATGCCGCCCACCATCTTGAGGTATTTGCCGCTGTTGATGCACGCCGGAACGCTGCCGGCCGCACCGGCTTGGCGAGCCAGTTCGATCAGACGCTTGTTGTCGGGGAACTCGGTCCCGATCTCCGACGGTTGCAGCTCCTCGGTGTACAGCGCGGTGTGGAACCGGCGGAAGGCGTCGATGCTCTCGTCGGCGACGCAGTAGGCCGCGGCACCGGCCCGCGAGGAGTAATTGTCATTCTGCGAGCGGTCCAGGATCGCGACCATGTGGTAGTCGGCCGCGATCGCCCCGCTGTCGATGAGCCGGGACACCGTCGGACCGAGCGCACGCTCGAGGTTGCCGCAGGCCGGGCAGAGGAAGTCCTCGTAGAACGACACCACAGCCTTCGGCTCGTCGGTGCCGTCGCGGGTGACCAGCTTGCTCGACGTCACCCGGATCGCCTCGCCGGCGCCGGCGCCCTTCTTGTGACTGTTAGACACCACGATGTAGCCGATGAGCCCGACCGCGAAGACCACCACGATCGCGACGAGCCCGATCTGCATGGCGAGATTGCGTTTGTGATCGGCGGCCCTCAAGCCGGAGGCGCCGGGGCGTTTGGGTTTGCTGGCCACAGTGGTCCTCGTGTTCGGTGGTCGGTTTGCGGTTCAGCGTACCGGCGTGCGCAGGCGGCCTCAGCCGCGGCTGAGGTGGGCCCGCAGCGCCGAGATCAACGCGGTGGTCGCGGTGGTGCTGCCACCGCCGAGTCCGAACAGGTTGATGAAACCGTGCGTCAACGACCGCATCCGCCGCAGATCGACGACGACCCCGGCGTCGCGCAGCAGCGTGGCGAACTGTTCGCCTTCGTCGCGCAGCGGGTCGAATCCGGCGACGGCGATCAGCGCGGGCGCCACGCCGGACAGGTCTGGGGCCAGCAGCGGCGACAGCCGCGGGTCGGTCGGATCCAGCCGTGAGCGGCCCACGTACTGGGCGGTGAACCAGTCGATGTCGTGCTTGGTCAGCAGGTAGCCGTCGGCGAAGAGCGTGCGGGAACGGGTCTGGGCCGCCATGTCGGTCACCGGGTAGATCAGCCATTGCAGGGTCGGCGCCGGTCCGCCGTCATCGCGCGCCAGCAGCGCTACCCCCGCGGCCAGGTTGCCGCCGGCGCTGTCCCCGCCCACCGCCACGCAGCCGGGGATGCCGCCCAGCTCCGCCGCGTGGTCGTGGGCCCAGCGGAACGCAGCGTAGGCGTCGTCGAGCGCGGCCGGTGCCGGGTGCTCGGGGGCCAGCCGGTAGTCGATGGACAGCACCACCACCTCGGCGTCCCGACAGGTCAGCCGGCATATCGCGTCGTGGGTGTCCAAGTCCCCGACCACGAAACCGCCGCCGTGATAGAAGACCAGCACCGGGTGCGCGGCGGTATCGCTGCTGCCGGCCGGCCGGTAGCAGCGGGCGGCGATGTCGCCGGCCGGGCCGGGCACCACGGTGTCGCGAACGTCGACATGGATGTCGGTGCCGCCGAGCCCGGCGGTCAGCTCACGGAGCTGGGCTCGGGAGGCGGCCACGTCGTCATCGGTGATGATGCCGTTGATGCCCACGGCGCGCTGCCCGGCCAGCGCCAGGCGCAAGGTGGGGTCGAGGGTGTTGCCGTCGATGGTCACCAACCGCCCGCCGGTCATCAGCCGTTGCACCCCGATCGGCAGCATCGGCGTCACCTTCATGCCGACGGTGAAGACGGTGCTCTGCAGCTGGTCGGCCCACCGCGCCGCCGCCCCGGAGGTCGGTCCGCCTGGCAGACTTCGTGGCATGACTGTTCGAAGTAACTTGCGCTCGGTCACGCTCAACGACGGTAATTCGATCCCCTCCGTCGGTTTCGGGGTTTACAAGATTTCGCCCGCCGACACCGAGCGGGCGGTGAGCACCGCACTCGCGGCGGGATACCGCCACATCGACACCGCTGCCCTGTACGCCAACGAGCGCGAGGTCGGCCGTGCCGTGGCGGCGTCCGGATTGCCGCGCGAGGAGGTGTACATCGTCACCAAGCTGTGGAACGCCGACCAGGGATACGACTCGACGCTGGCGGCATTCGACAAGAGCATGGGCCGGCTCGGCCTCGACGTGCTGGACCTGTACCTGATCCACTGGCCCCTTCCAGCCCTCGGCAAATTCGTCGACACCTTCCGGGCGCTGGCCCACCTGCGGGATCAGGGCCGGATCCGCTCGATCGGGGTGAGCAACTTCGAACCCGAGCACCTCAAGATGCTCATCGACGGCACCGGCATCGTGCCCGTCGTCAACCAGGTCGAGCTGCACCCCCGGTTCAGCCAGGCCGAACTGCGTGCGGTGCACGCCCGCCACGGCATCGCCACCGAGGCGTGGGCGCCGCTGGGCCGGGGTTCGCTGCTGGCGCACCCGACGGTCACCGAGGTCGCGCAGCGGTGCGGCAAGACACCGGCGCAGGTGCTGATCCGGTGGCACATTCAGCTCGGTAATATCGTCATTCCGAAATCGGTCAACCCTGAGCGCATCGTCAGCAACTTCGAAGTCTTCGACTTCGAACTCGGCACGGCTGAGATGGCCGCGATATCCTCGCTCGACGACGGCGCCCGTCTGGGACCCGATCCACGCACATTCGACTACACAGGTAGGTGAGATGACGCCGGGCACTTCGATCCCCACCGTCGCGCTCAACGACGGCAACACGATGCCGACTCTGGGGCTCGGGGTGGCCGAGCTGTCGGACGCCGAAACCGAGCGCGCGGTCTCGGCCGCGCTCGAGCTGGGTTGCCGGCTGATCGACACCGCCAAGGTATACGGCAACGAGGCCGCGGTGGGCCGGGCGATCGCCGCGTCGGGCATCCCCCGCGAGGAGCTGTTCGTCACCACCAAGCTGGCCAACGCCGATCAGGGTTTCACCAGCGCCATCGAGGCCTGTGGTGCCAGCGCGGAGCGGCTCGGGCTGGAGTATGTGGACCTGTACCTGATCCACTGGCCGGCTCCGCCGCTGGGCATGTACGTCGACAGCTTCGGCGGATTGATCCAGGCCAGGGAGCAGGGGCTGACCCGGTCGATCGGGGTGTGCAACTTCACCCCCGAGCACCTCAACGACGCGATCGACCTGTCGTTCGTGACGCCGGCGGTCAACCAGATCGAGCTGCACCCGCTGCTCAACCAGGCCGAGCTGCGGGCGTTCCACGCCGAGCACAACATCGTCACCGAGGCCTACAGCCCGCTGGCGGTGGGCCGGCTGCTCGACCACCCGGCGGTGACGGCGATCGCCGGCGAGTACGGCAAGACCCCCGCTCAGGTGCTGATCCGGTGGAGCCTGCAGCTGGGCAACGTGGTCATCCCGCGGTCGGCCAACCCGGAGCGCATCGCGGCCAACTTCGACGTGTTCGGCTTCGAACTGGCCGCCGAGCACATGGACGCGCTGGGCGGGCTCAACGACGGCACCCGGGTGCGCGAGGACCCGCTGACCTACACCGGGCTCTGAGCCCCTATCCGGTCGGGCACGTCCCCGCCGCCCGGCGCAGCACCTCGGCCGACGGCGCGTCGAGCCGCAGCGCGTAGCCGCGCAGGACCGCGAGGTAGGCCATGGCGTACTGGCAGGCGAACGCCTGATTCGGCGGCATCCACTGGCCCGGCCCGGCATCGCCCTTGTCCTGGTTGCCCTGCCCGGCGACCGCCAGCAGATTGGCCGGGTCGTTGGCGAAGCGCAGCCGCTGGCGGTACGACCAGCCCGAGGCGCCCATGTCCCAGGCGTAGGCCAGCGGGACGATGTGGTCGATCTGCACAGCTTCGCCGATCTTGGCGCCGCGGGTGAAGGCGACGGTGGCATTGGTGTAGGGGTCGTGCAGGGTGCCGGTGGCCACCGCCTGCGCGCAGCGCTTCGTCGACACGTGGGTGATGTCGACCAGGTCACGGTTGAGGATGTCGTTGCGGGTGTCGCAGCCGTTGTGGCCGCCGGGCGCGTCGTTGTCGTCGTCCCAGGCGTCACCGAACAGCGAACGGCGGTAGTCATAGCGGTGGGTGCGCGCCGGAACCACCGTGATCCCGGCCAGCACATCGGTGCCGGGCGCCACCGTGGGCACCCCGGACCGCGCACCCAGGGCACGGCTGCTCCTGCCCGCCGCCGACACGGTCTGAAAGGCGACGACCACGGCCAGCAGCGCCACCACGGCCAGCCACAGCAACGTTTTGCGGTTGGTCATGACTTGTCCAGGTATTCGATGTCGGTGAACGGCTCGGCCAGCACGGCTAATCCGGGATCGGACGGGTCGGTATCCCAGGCCTGCGCGCAGAACTGCCGGGCGGCTTCGATCACCTCGCCGTGATCGGCGAGCGACAACAGCTTCAACCCACCGCGCCAGCCGGACTGATTGCGGCCCAACACATCTCCCTCACCGCGCTCACGCAGGTCCAGGTCGGCCAGCGCGAACCCGTCCAGCGTGCCGGCCACGGCCTCCAGGCGCTTTCCGGCCTTGGATCCCGGGGCGCTGGAGGTCACCAGCAGGCACAGGCTGGCGTGCTGGCCGCGGCCGATCCGGCCGCGCAGCTGGTGCAGCTGGCTGATGCCGAACCAGTCGGCGTCGGCGATCAGCATCACCGTGGCGTTGGGCACGTCGACCCCGACCTCGATCACCGTGGTGCACACCAGCACATCGACTGCGCCGCTGCGGAACGCCGCCATCACCGCGTCCTTCTCGTCTGCGGTGAGCCGCCCGTGCATCAAGCCCAGCCGCAAGCCCGACAGCGGCCCGGCCCGCAGCCGATCGAACAGTCCCACCGCGGTGGCCGAGGTGCGGCCGCCCTCGTCGGTCGCGCCAGGCGTGCTGCCCTCGTCGGACTCGTCGATGCGGGGCGCCACCACGTAGGCCTGCCGGCCGGCCGCGACCTCTTCGCGGATGCGCTGCCAGGCCCGGTCCAGCCAGGCCGGTTTGTCCTTCTCGAAGATCACCGAGGACCGGATCGGTCGGCGCCCGCGGGGCAGCTCGCGCAACGTCGAGGTCTCCAGATCGCCGTAGACCGTGAGCGCTACCGTGCGCGGGATCGGCGTTGCCGTCATCACCAGCAGGTGCGGGGTGATGCCGTCGCGGGCCTTGGCGCGCAACTGGTCCCGCTGCTCGACGCCGAACCGGTGCTGTTCGTCGACGACCACCATGCCCAGCTCGTGGAACTCCACAGCGTCCTGCAGCAGGGCGTGGGTGCCCACCACGATCCCGGCGGCACCACTGTTGATCTCGGCGCGGACCTGCTTCTTGGCGCCCGCCGACATCGAGCCGGTGAGCAGCGTCACCGCGGTGGCGTTGTCGGCGCCGCCGAGCTGACCACCCATCGCCAACGGACCCAGCATGTCCCGGATCGACCGGACGTGTTGGGCGGCAAGCACTTCGGTAGGGGCAAGCAACGCGCACTGATATCCCGCATCGACCATCTGCAGCATCGCCAGCAGCGCCACGATCGTCTTGCCGGAGCCGACCTCACCCTGCAGCAATCGGTTCATCGGACGCGGCGCAGCGAGCTCGGCCGCCAACACGTCAAGCACGTCTCGCTGCCCGGCGGTGAGCTCGAACGGCAAGCGGCCCAGCAGCTCCGCGGCCAGCCCGTCGATTCGCGGCGCCGCCGGCGGGCCGGATTGGGACAGTTCGCTGTTGCGGCGCATCGCCAGCGCCCACTGCAGGCCGAACGCTTCGTCGACGGCCAGCCGATCGCGGGCGCGGTCGCGTTCGGCGGCGTTCTCCGCCAGATGGATCGCCCGCAGCGCTTCGTCTTCGCCGAGCAGACCGCGTTCGGTGCGCACCACCGCCGGCAGCGGATCGGGAACCGGATCGAGCACTGCAAGAACCTGCCGGACACAGGCGAAGATGTCCCAGCTCTGCAGTTTCGCGGTGGCGGGATAGATCGGGTAGCAGCTGCGCTCGAAGTCCGCGTGGTTGAGCTGCCCGCTGACTTTTTGAGATGCGTCGGCGATATTGCGCAGGGAACTGCTGCCGAAGTGACCGTTCTGCGCTGTCCCGTCGGCTTCCTTGAGTACCAAGAAGTCCGGGTGGGTGAGCTGGATCGCGCCCCGGTACAGCTTGACCTCACCGGAGAGCATCACCCGGGTGCCAGGTGTCAGCCGCCAGCGCAGGCCTTTGGGGTTGAAGAACGTCGCACTGACCCTGTTGCGGCCAGTTCCGACGGTGACGACGAGGAATTTGCCCTTACGGCGCTGCATGTCCTTGAGCACGGCCGAGCCGATGGTGTCGACGACGGTGATGTGGTCGCCTTCGACGGGGCGGCTATCGGCGGCCCGGCGGACTCCGGCGCCTTCGACGTAGCTGCGCGGGTAGTGCCGCAACAGCTCGCCGACGGTGCGGATGCCGAACGCATCGTCGAGCTTTGCCGCAGCGTCGGAGCCGATGACGAAATCCAGCCGGTCACGCAACGTGGCCATCGCTACTCGACCCCGATCAGCAGGGCGTCGCCCCGATGCCCGGTGAGGTAGGTCGCCAGTTCTATTCCGGGATGCTGATCATGTACATGGGCCGCGAGCACGTCGACGACATCGCTGTCCGCACCGTCGGGACCGGCTCCAACCAGCACCGTGACCAGCTCACCGCCGGCCGCCAGCAACAGGTCGATCAGGCCGATCGCCGCCGCGCCGACATCGCCGGCCACGATCAGCACCTCGTCACCGGCGATGGCCAGCCCGTCACCGGGCCGGCAGGTGCCGGCCCACGTCAGCGCCTGCTCGGTGGCGACCCGCACCGAACCGTGCCGGGTGCTGCCTGCCGCCCGCGCCATGGTGTAGCCGTCGTCGACCACCGGCCGGCCCGGATCGTGGACCGCCAGCGCCGACAACCCCTGCACCATCGAGCCGGACGGGACCGGCACCACGTCGATGCCCCAGCCGATGGCCGCCGTGCACCCGGCAACCAGCTCCTCGGCGGCGACGTACCCGTTGGGCAGCAGCATCACCTGGGCGGCGCCGGTGTCGACCACCGCGCGCAGCAGCTGCTGGGCGGTGACCATGGTCGCGGGGTCGGCGCTGTGCGGGTCCGGCCGCAGCACGCAGGCGCCCTCGGAGGCGAATAGCTCCTGCGCCCCTTCACCGTCGACCACGGCGAGCACCGCACGCTCCCGGGCCCAACTGCCCGGCGGCAGGCCGGTGGCCCCGCCCAGCGCCGAGATCTGGATCCGCCGCGGCCGGCCGAACGCCAGGCCCGCCTCCACGGCGGCACCGGCGTCGTCGGTGTGCACGTGCACCGAATAGCCGCCGACCACCCCCGAGGTCGCGATCGCCACCGAATCACCGAGCTGGGTCAGCCGTTCGCGCAACGCGTCGGTGTCGTCGGGGCCGCACTCGCCGAGCAGGTACATCACCTCGAATTGCGGCCCGGGCGCCTCGGTGACCGCTTCCGGCGGGCGGGGCCGCGGGGACGGCTGATAAACCTGCCGAACGGGTGCCTGCCCGGTGATCGTCGACCGCAACGCGTCGAGCAACACCAGCAGGCCGCGGCCGCCGGCATCGACCACCCCGGCTTGCGCCAGTACATCGAGCTGTTCGGTGGTCTGCTCCAATGCCTCGGCCGCGGCGTCCGTGGCGGCCGTGATCGCCGCACCCAACCCGGCGCCGTGCGCCGCGCACTGCTCGATGGCCACCGCCGCGGCGTGCAGCACCGACACGATGGTTCCCGGCACTTCCCGGCCGCCCATCGAGGTGATCACCAGCTCGACCCCGTGCCGCAGGCCGGCACCCAACAGCGCGGCGTCGACGTCGGCTGCACGGGTGCCGTCGGCGGCGGTCACGTCCGCCAAGCCGCGCAAGATCTGCGACAGGATCACCCCGGAGTTGCCGCGTGCGCCGTGCAGGGCACCTGCCGACAGCGCGGCCGCGACGCGGGCCACCTCACCGGAGGCGGCCTCGGTGTTGGCCTCGGCCAGGGCCGAGCGCATGGTGAACAGCATGTTGGTGCCGGTGTCGGAATCGGCGACCGGGAAGACGTTGAGCTGGTTGATCTCGTCGGTGTGGGTGATCAGATCGCCGACAGCGGTGTGCGCCCAGTCCCGCAAGGTGGCCGCATCCAGCCGACGTTCGGGGTTGCCCACCTGCACGCACCTTCCTGCCGCCACCTTCGGTGGCTGCAAGCCTAATCATTGCGGGCGACGCCACAGGTCACACCGCTTCGCGGGCTGCAGCGGGCCGTTTTGGTGGTTGCCCGGCCTGCCGGGTATCCTGATCAGGTTGTCGGGCCACCCGCTCGTTAGGTTGTTGGCCCTCAAGCAGACGTTTTGAGGAGTGTCACATATGGCTGCCGTGTGCGATATCTGCGGAAAGGGCCCCGGCTTCGGCAAGTCGGTGTCGCACTCGCACCGTCGGACCAGCCGCCGGTGGGACCCGAACATTCAGACCGTGCACGCCGCCCGTCCCGGCGGCAACAAGCAGCGCCTGAACGCCTGCACCTCGTGCATCAAGGCCGGCAAGGTCGTGCGCGGCTAAATAGTCGCGCGGTTGTGTCATTGCAGCCCTGAGAACGCCGACGGGCTTTACCGGCGGGCGCCGGGCGCCATATCGAGTCGGCGTCGGTAGGAATGCGTGAGGACGTTTCGGTGGTCTAGGGAAGCCGCCAGTCGATCGGCTCGGCGCCCAGCTGGGTCAGCAGCTCGTTGGCGCGGCTGAACGGCCGCGAACCGAAGAACCCCCGCGACGCCGACAGCGGCGAGGGGTGCGGTGACTCGATCGCGACACACTTGTCGGCCAGCATCGGCTTCAGCGTCCCCGCGTCGCGCCCCCACAGAATCGCCACCATCGGCTGCTCACGGGCTACCAGCGCGCGGATCGCGCACTCGGTGACCGCCTCCCACCCCTTGCCGCGGTGTGACGCCGGATTGCCTGGCCGCACCGTGAGCACCCTGTTGAGCAGCAGCACACCGCGCTGCGCCCACGCGGAAAGATCGCCGTTGGCGGGCCTGGGGTAGCCGAGGTCGGCGGTGTACTCGGTGAAGATGTTCTCCAGGCTGCGCGGCAGCGGCCGCACCTGCGGAGCCACCGAGAAACTCAGTCCCACCGCGTGCCCGGGTGTCGGATAGGGATCCTGCCCGACGATCAGCACCCGCACGGCGTCGAACGGAAAGGTGAAGGCTCGCAACACATTGGGCCCGTCCGGAAGGTAGCCGCGCCCGGCTGCGATCTCTTCACGCAGGAACTTGCCCATCAAGGCCACCTGCTCGGTCACCGGCGCCAGGGCCGCGGCCCAACCGCTCTCGACGAGTTCAGGAAGTGGACGCGCGCTCATGGTGTCTCAACGTAACGGGGCGCCGGAACCGTATGACTGCCAGCCCGCATCCCCCTCCCACGGCGCCCCGTCGACCAGCACCCGGGCCGGTCCGTCGAGCACCTGCCCGATCACCCGCCAGCCGGCCGGAACCGCGCCGGGAAACGCCGCGACCAGCGCATGGTCCTCTCCCCCGCCCAGCACCCATGACCACGCCTCGGCGCCAACCGCAGTGGCGACCGGTGCCAGCGCCTGCTGATCGGCGGCCAGCGCCGCGGTGAACACCTCGATCGTCACCTGCGATGCGGTGGCCACATGGCCCAGGTCGGCCAGCAGACCGTCGGAGACGTCGGTCATGGCCTGCGCGCCGGCGTCAGCGGCCACCACGCCCTGCCCGTAGGGCGGCTCCGGGACGAGGTGGCGGCGGCGCAGCGCCTCGAAATCGGCCACACCGTCGCGCAACAGCCGAAAGCCCGCCGCCGACCGGCCCAGCTCGCCGGCCACCGCTACCGTCGCGCCGGGCCGCGCCCCGGACCGCAGCACCGGCGCGCGGCCGGCCAGATCGCCGAGGACCGTCACCGACACGATCCAGGAATCGGCCTCGACCAGGTCACCGCCGACCACCCCAGCACCGAACCGCCCAGCTTCGGCCCACATGCCGTCCGCCACGGCGGCGGCATCGGCGGCCCGCGTGGCCGCGGGGGCGCCGAATGCCACGACGAACGCGGTGGGGCGGGCGCCCATCGCCTCGATGTCGGCGGCATTCTGCGCGATCGCCTTGCGCCCGATGTCGTGCGGAGCCGACCAGTCCAGCCGGAAATGCCGGCCTTCCACCAGCATGTCGGTGGAGACGACGGTCCGGCCATCGGCGCACCGCACCACCGCCGCGTCGTCGCCGGGGCCCACTTCGGTCGCACTGGGCTGACGGCGACCGGCCACCAGCCGGTCGATCATGGGAAACTCTCCAAGCTGACCCAGCGTGGGCTCGCTACCGCGCACAGCCACCGAGTCTAGGGGCGACCGAAAGGACGGGGCCATGACCGACGCCGACGGGCCGCCGCGGTTCGCGCTGATCGCCGCCCTGGTCGTCGCCGTCGCCGCGGTGAGCGCCGCGCTGGCGGTGGCGGCCGCCCACCGGCCGGGCGGGCAACCGGCTGAACCGATCCGGCTTGCGGTGGTGCCGGCCCCGCACGCCGGCGACGCGGCCTGCCACGCCGTGCTCGACGCGCTGCCCGAGCAGCTGGGCGACTATCGGCGCGCCGAGATCGCCCCACCGGCACCCGAAGGCGCGGCGGCCTGGACAGCCGGCGCCGAGGAGACGGTGGTGCTGCGCTGCGGACTGGACCGGCCGGCCGACTTCGTGGTCGGCTCGCCCATCCAGGTGGTCGATCGCGTGCAGTGGTTCGAGGTCCGCGAAGGAGAACGCGCCACCTGGTATGCCGTCGATCGCAAGGTCTATCTGGCGCTGACCCTGCCCCGCGGTTCCGGGCCCGCGCCGATTCAGGAGCTGTCCGATCTGATCGCCGAGAATCTGGACGCAGTGCCGATCCGGCCGGGTCCGGCACGTTAGCCGCCACCTTAAACCGCGGCCGATAAGGTAGCTCGGGTGCCAGGTTCTGAGCCGGTCTACCGTCCCGGTTACGCGCCGGACAATGTCGCGGTCGGTTACCGAGGCCTGGGCACGCGCCGTCGAATTCTGGAGTGCGCCGGGCGCCTTTTCGTCGCGCGCGGCTACCACGGCACGTCGATCGATGCGATCGCCGAAGAAGTGGGCAGTTCCCGCGCCGCCATCTACCAGTACTTCCACAGCAAAGACGACATCTTCGGCGAGCTCTACCGCCAATGCGAACCGGACGTACTCGCCCACGGCCGGCGCCTCGGGCGGCTCGCACCCGACGCCGACGGCCTGCGCAACCTGCATCAGTGGCTGCTGGAGTGGGCCGACATGTACGACAGGTACGCGATGGTGTTTTTGGAGCTACCCGGAATCGGCCCGGTCGAGGGAAGCCCCCAAATCGACGCCGGGCGAATCTCCGTTGAGTACGCAGCGACGATCAGCGCCAAACTGCACGACGCGGGAGTCTGCGGCATTGAACCCGACGACGCGGCCGATGTGCTGATCCGAATAGTGCACATGGTCAATCTGTATCGCTTTCGCGCCATGTTCGGCCTGTGCTCCAGCACGCGTACCTCGGCGTCGCTCGCCATCGCCCTGCAGCTGCTGCTCTTCCCCGAGACACCCGACGAGGTATTGGAAACAGTGGCGGCACCCCCGATGCCGGACGCCGGTCCCCGCACGGCGCCCGAAGTGACTGACGCCGTTGTAGCGCAGGCAGATCCGGGCGCCGGGCCGCCGGTGCGCCAAGAGATTCTGGTGGCCGCCTCGGCGCTGTTCTTCGCTCACGGCTACCACTCAACCTCCATGCGTGACATCGCCGCGGCGGCAGATACCAGCCGGGCCACGCTGTATCGCTACTTCAGCACCAAGGTGGCCATCCTCGCCGAACTCAGCGACCAAGCCATCGCCAAGGGCCGGTCACTCGCCGACGAGCTTCGCGCACTCGCCCACACCGGCATCGGCGCGGAGTCGCTTCAGGATTGGCTGACACGGTTCGTCACCTTCCAGCGTGCCTACGCGGGAGTCACCCGCACTTGGTACGACGGCACCTTGGCGCAGCAGTTGCCCGTCGACAGGTACCGAGCCGGCAATGAGAGCTTCCATAGGGCCACAGTGACTTTGGTCGAGCGTGTCCAACTGCCGGCTGGCCTGGACATGACAGTGTCCGCTGCGGTTTTCCTTGCGGTGCTGGGCAGGCTGACCGACCTTTCGTTGTCGCATCACCCGGAGCGCAACGACGCCGACACCGCGGCCCTGATGATGACCGTGCTGCGCCGCACCCTGCTGCGCGCCGCTTTCACGCCTCCAGGGTGAGAGGCAGGCAGTCCAGGCCGACGTTGCCGCTGGGCCAGCGCACCCGCGGCGTCGCGCCGGGTGTGATGTGGTAGCGCGGGATGCGTTTATGCCACTCCCGGTAGATGATCTGCATCTCCAGCCGGGCCAGGTGCGCGCCCAAGCAGCGGTGCGGGCCCAGGCCAAAACTGGTATGGCGGTTGGTGCTGCGGTGGAAGTCGATGGTCTGCGGGTCGGGAAAGTCGGCCTCATCGCGGTTGGCTACCGCCAGATAGCTGCTGATCATGGTGCCGGCCGGCCAGGTCGTGGTTCCCAGCGTGGCGGTCGCCGTGGTCACCCGCGGGACGAACGGGGACGGCGGATCCAACCGCAGCAGCTCCTCGGTTGCGGCGGCGATCAGCGACGGATCGTCGACGAGTTCTTGGCGCTTGTCGGCGTTTTCCGCCAACCGTTGCATTCCAAAACCCAACGCGTCTTTGACGGTGTCCACACCGGCCAGCACCAGCAGGAAGCACACGCCGATCACGTCATCGTCGGTCAACGCGTCCGGGCCGGACAGCTTCAGCAGCCGGGTGAGCACGTCGTCGCTGTTGCCGAGTCGGACACGACGCTGCCGCACCAACCCCGCGAGGCAGTCGAACAGTTCGGCCGCGGCCTGCAGCCCGTTGCGGGCGGCTTCGGCGTCGGATGTCACCGACGCCGACGGAGCGGCCCGCCCAAGGACTCCATCCTTCCATTCGACGAACTGGTGGCGCATGTCTGACGGAAGCCCGACGACGGTGAAGAAGGCGTCAGCGGCGAAGACTGCGGCAACCTCGGCGATAAAGTCGCAGTGGCCGCGTTCGGCGATCGGTTCGATGAGGCCGGCGGCGCGCCGGCGCAACTCGGGTTCGTGCGGTGTGATCATGCGTGGACTGAACAACGGCTGCAGGATGCGCCGATAGCGCGTCTGCTCCGGCGGGTCGAGGGCCAGCGGTACCAGCGGCACCGGGCAGCTCAACACGCCGAACGCCGTCTTCGACGAGAACATCACCGGGTCCTTCAGCACCTCTTCGACCAGCGCGCGGCCGGTAACGGCATAGCCGTCGTCGACCACAGCCAGAGGGCACCGGCCGACGAGTTCCCATGCGGCATCACGGGACTCGGCCACCGGCAGGTCCGCCGCGGCAAACGTAGGAGTGGTGCCGATGGTCAGAACCAGGTGCCCGGGTCGAAGATGTCGAAGGCCGCGCCGGCGTCAGAGATCCCGGCGGCGGCGTCGCCCGGGTCCAGAGCGGCGACGGCGTCGAACATGCTCGACAGGTCGAGGTTGCCGAACGGCGTCACCAGCATGTCGTGGATGCTGGCCGCGGCGTCGCCGTCCTCGTTCGGAAGGGCCCAGTACACGTTCTCGAAGCCGCCGCCGAAGTCGATGACGCTGTAGACCGTGCCCAACTCCGGCAGGTCAGAGGCGTAGGCGGCGACCGCACCGTTGATGACATCGGCGACCGCCTGCGGGTCGATGCCGGAGCCGTAGAGACCGCCCCAGAACAGTGGGCCGATGAGATCCATATCGGTGAGCTGGCCGGTACCGAGGACGAAGGAGTTGAACGTGTTGCCATAGTTTTCCAGCACAGTGACCAGGTCGGCGGCGGTGAAGCCCAGGCTCGTGAAGTCGATGTCGCTGTTTTCCAGCGCGGCGACCAGGTCGCCGGCGGGCAGGTCGTACCCGTCGACCGTGAGCGTCGTGGTGTCGACGAGACCGAGCAGGCTCGCGGTCTCCACCGCGGTGACCACCGATCCGAGATCGCCGCTGTCGCCGTACGCCTCGAGGGCCTGGTTGGCGAAGTGCGTTGCGCCCCCGAGCGTCCCGCCGCCGATCTGCAGCAACGGCGCGATCCCCGACGTCTCGTTGATCGGGTCGAACCCGGCGCTGCCGGGGTCGAAGGTGACACCGCCGATCGTGAACGCGTTGTCGCTGAGTCCGCTGGCTTCAGCCGCGACGCCAAGACCCGCCAGGGCGGCCCCGGGGTCCATTAGGGCAATGGCGTCGTAACCGGTCGGAAGCTCGAAATTGCCCCACGGCGTCACCACCTTGTCGGTGATGGTGGCCGCGGCGGTGCCGTCGGCGTTCGGGGTGGCGATGTAGACGTTGGCGAAGCCCGAACCGAAGTCGGTGACGCTGTATACCGTGCCGTCAGTTGGCAGCGCGGCCGAGCCGGCACCGTCGGCCGGCGCACCGTCGATGACGGTGAGCTGGGTGCTCTCGATGCCCAACAGGTTCTGGACGTTCACCGCGGTGGTGACCGACCCGATGCCGGACCCGCTGTTGTCATAGACGGTGAAGTCCTGAGTTGCCAGATGCAGGCTGGTGCCGCCGCCGACGACTTGGCCGCCGCCGATCTCCATCAGCGGCGCCACCGCGAAGAGCGGGAATACCGGGGCGAACCCTTCGCCGCCCGGGTCGAAAGTGATGCCGCCGAGGGTGAATGCGTCGTCACCGATGTCTGCGTTGTGAGTGGTGGCGTCCAAGTCCGCGAAGGCGGCTCCCGGATCCATGGCGGCCACGGCATCAAACGTCGTCGGGATGTCGAGATTTCCGAAGGGTGTCACCAGGGTGTCGGTGATGCTCGCAACACCGGTGCCGTCGGCATTGGGAACGGCTGCATAGACATTCGCCCACCCCGAGCCGAAATTGGTGATGCTGAAGACGGTCCCGGCATCTGGCAGGGCCGAGGTGTCGATACCGTTCAATACCGCGGCGATGTCGGCGTCGGTGATGCCGGCGCCGTTGAGGTCGATGTTCGTGCCCAGGAGAGCGATAAGGACGTCGTCGCTGCTGATATCGCCGGTGCCGTATGGGATTTGGGAGCCGAAGGCGGGGGTGGCTGCCAAGGCGTTCGCCAGGTCGCTGACACTGATCCCCGCACCGGCGAAGTCGAGGCCACTGCCGGTGAGGGCAGCCTGGATATCTGCGACCGGCGGCGTGACGGTCTGGACGGTGAACTGCGCGCTGTCAATGCCCAGCAGGTCCGAGGCGTTCACCGAGGCGTGTGCCATGCCCAATTCGGCACCGCTGCCGTCGTATACCACGAGGTCTTGTGTCCCCGCCGCGCTGCCATCGGAACTCAGGAGTGAGCTGAAGCCGATCTTGAGCAATGGGGCGATACCGACAAACGGGTTCACCGGCTCGTACCCGTCACTGCCGGGGTCGAAGGTGAGGCCGCCGACGGTAAAGGCGTTGCCGCTGAGTTCAGCGGTGTCACCGACGGTGTCGGCGGTTGCAGCGGCCGCCTGCAAAACTGCCGCGGTCAGCAGTCCTCCGGCTGTGGCGGCGGCCAACGGGATGTAGCGAAACGTACGGGCGGCTAGCTGCACTGCTCTCTCCTTACCGAGAAGTCAGGAACGCACCCACGCGAACTTACTTGAGAGTAGGGCTACCGACAAGACTCTGCGTCAGAAATTTGAGACACGTCGTCAGAATCGCGTTGTGCTGGCAAAACGTCATCGAGCACAGCCGGTCAAGGCAGAATCGCCGCGCTCACTCAGGTTCCGACCGACCCAGCTGATGCGAAAGCTGTGTCAAAGATCAGTGTGGGATGTGATAGGCCCGCGTGCCGTCAGCGCAGCCCCACCCCGCGGGCCAGCGCGGTGTCGACCATCGTCGCCAGCAGTGTCGGGTAGTCGACGCCGCTGGCCGCCCACATTCGCGGATACATCGAAATCGTGGTGAATCCGGGCATGGTGTTGATCTCGTTGATCACCGGACCGTTGTCGGTGTGGAAGAAGTCCACCCGGGCCAGGCCCTGGCAGTCCAGCGCGGCGAAGGCGCGAATTGCCAACTGCCGCACCGTATCCGCGACGTCGTCGTCAATCTTGGCGGGCACGTCGAGTTCCGCGGCGTCGTCGAGGTACTTGGTGGCGAAGTCGTAGAAGGGGTCGTCGTAGTCGGCAGAGCCGCGCACCACCCGGATCTCCCCCACCGTGCTGGCGGCCACTGTGCCGTCGGGGAATTCCAGCACCCCGCACTCGAGTTCGCGCCCGACGATGGCGGCCTCGATGATGACCTTGGGATCGTGGCGGCGCGCCTCGGCGATGGCCGCGGGAAGCTCGTCGTACGACGTCACCCGACTGACCCCGATCGACGACCCGCCGCGCGCCGGTTTGACGAACACCGGCAACCCCAACCGCTCCCGGTCCTCGATCGACGGCGTCGCCTGGTTGGCCCGCAGCACCGCGTACGGCCCGATCGGCAGGCCCTCAGCCGCCAGCAGCTTCTTGGTGAACTCCTTGTCCATGCCGGCGGCGCTGGCCAGCACCCCGGCGCCGACGTAGGGCACCCCGGCCAGCTCGAGCAGCCCCTGCACCGTGCCGTCCTCGCCGTAGGGGCCGTGCAGCACCGGAAACACCACGTCGACCGACTGCAGCAGCGCCGTGGGCGCCGCCGGGGATGACAAGGCGACCAGTTGGCCGGCCCGCTGCGGGTCGGCGGGCAGGGTCAGTTCGGCACCGGAGGCCTTGCTCACCGCAGGCAGCTGGCGGCCGCTGATCACCCAACTATCCGGGTCGCCGTCGGTGAGCACCCAGGAACCCTCCGGGGTGATCCCGACGGCAACGACCTCGAAACGCTGCGGATCGAGATTGCGCAGGATGCTTCCCGCCGACACGCACGAGATCGCGTGCTCGCTGCTGCGGCCGCCGAACACGACGGCCACCCGGGTGCGTTCGTGGGAATTCACACGCCAGAGGGTACCGGGCGGTCCGGCCCGGGCCGCTCACTCCGGTTTGGTGCGACGTCCCAACAGCAACGCCACCGCCTCGTTGACCGACAAGCCGGTGTGGCAGACCCGATGCACGGCGTCGGTCAGCGGCATCTCCACGTCGTAGCTCGAGGCCAGCGCCAGCACCGACTGACACGACGTGACACCCTCGACGACGTGACCGTCGGTGGTGCTGGGCAGTCCTTGGGACCCCGGTAGCGGCGGCATCGCCTCGCCCCGGCCGAGCCGCTCACCGAACGACCGGTTGCGCGACTGCGGTGAGGTGCAGGTCGCCACCAGGTCACCCACCCCGGCCAGACCGGCCAGCGTGGCGCCCTTGGCCCCGAGCGCGACGCCCAGCCGGATGATCTCGGCCAGTCCCCGGGTGATGATCGCCGCCGCGGTGTTCTCGCCCAGGCCCACCCCGGCCGCCATGCCGCACGCCAGGGCGATGACGTTCTTGCAGGCGCCGCCGATCTCGGTGCCGATCACGTCGGCGTTGGTGTAGGGGCGGAAGTAGCCGGTGTTGAGCATGCGCTGCAGCGCCACCGCCCGACCGGAGTCGGTGCAGGCGACCACCGTTGCGGCGGGCTGTTCGGCGGCGATCTCCGCCGCCAGGTTGGGCCCGGAGATCACGGCGACCTGTCCGGGGTCGACGCCGGTTACCGCGGCGATCACCTGGCTCATCCGCATCAGCGTGCCCAGTTCGATGCCCTTGGCGACACTGACCAGGGTGGCGCCGTCGGCCAGCTGCGCCGTCCAGGCCTCCAGGTTGGTCCGCATGGTCTGCGCCGGCACGGCCAGCACCACCGTGGTCAACCCCGTCAGTGCCTCGGCCGGGTCGGTGGTGGCGCGTACCCCGTCCGGCACCGTGACGCCGGGCAGATAATCGGGGTTGCAGCGGGTCTCGTTGATCTGAGCGGCGACATCGGATCGGCGCGCCCACAGCCTGACCTGGCTACCGGCGTCGGCGAGCACCTTGGCCAGCGCGGTGCCCCAGGCTCCCGCTCCCATCACCGCGACCGTGCCCTCAGCGCCCTCGGTGCCGCTCACCTCACACCACCTCCCTTAGGCGCATCACCCTAACCCGGTACCGACGCTGGCAGGATGTCGGTTGTGAACTCCATGGCCGAGGAAGCCGGTATCGGCCTGATCATCGCCGTCAAACGGCTCACCGTCGCCAAGACCCGGCTGGCGCCGGCCTTTCCCGCACCGCTGCGCGAGGCCGTGGTGCTGGCCATGCTGGTCGACACCATCACCGCGGCGTCGGCCGCCCAGGGGCTGGAGCACATCACCGTGGTCACCCCCGACGAGGCCGCCGCCGCGGCAGCGGCCGAGCTGGGCGCTGACGTGCTGGAGGATCCGACCCCGACCGGCCACGGTGACCCGCTGAACAACGCCCTCGCCGCCGCCGAACGGGCGGTGGCTGGATCGGTGCCGAATATCGTTGCCCTGCAAGGTGATCTGCCGGCACTGCAGTCCTACGAACTCGACGAGGCGATCGCCGCCGCCCGCGCCTACCGGCGCAGCTTCGTGGCCGACCGGCACGGGATGGGCACCGCGGCGCTGTTCGCGTTCGGCAGCCCGCTGGACCCGCGATTCGGTCGGGATTCCTCGGCGCGGCATCGGCAGTCCGGCGCATTGGAGCTGACCGGAGCGTGGCCCGGCCTGCGCTGTGACATCGACACACCCGAGGACCTGGCGGTGGCACGGCGTCTGGGGGTCGGCCCGGCGACCACGCGTGCGCTCGCGCAATCGGCGATCGGTGGCAGCACCACCCATTGATGAGTAATGATTTCGGAGTGGATGAAATCGAGGTCGGCCAACTGACCGAGGCGCGCGGCGACGAGACCGACTGGCGCCCGAATGACGCCACCCCGACCGCGCCACCGGCCGCCACCGCGGCGCCGCTGACCGAGGACGGCGATGAACTGCCCGCGCACCGCTACCTCAACCGGGAGCTGAGCTGGCTGGACTTCAACGCCAGGGTGTTGGCTCTGGCGGCCGACACCTCGCTGCCGCTGTTGGAGCGGGCCAAGTTCCTGGCGATCTTCGCCTCCAATCTCGATGAGTTCTATATGGTCCGGGTCGCCGGTCTCAAGCGCCGCGACGAGATGGGCCTGTCGGTGCGCTCGGCCGACGGCCTGACGCCGCGCGAGCAACTGCGCCGGATCGGTGAGCAGACCCAGCAGATCGCCACCCGCCACGCGCGGGTTTTTCTCGAATCGGTGCGGCCGGCGTTGGCTGACGAAGGCATCCACATCGTCACGTGGGCCGATCTGCAACCGGGCGAACGTGACCAGTTATCGGTGTACTTCCACGAGCAGGTGTTCCCGGTCCTGACGCCGTTGGCGGTCGACCCGGCGCACCCGTTCCCGTTCGTCAGCGGGCTCAGCCTGAATCTGGCGGTGACGGTCAAGCGCCCTGAGGACGGCGGGAATCACTTCGCGCGGGTGAAGGTTCCCGACAACGTCGACCGTTTCGTCGAACTCGATCCCGGCGGCGAGGGGCCCGGTGAGATCCGGTTGCTGCCGATGGAGGAGCTGATCGCGGCATTCCTGCCGGTGCTGTTCCCCGGCATGGAGATCGTCGAGCATCACGCTTTCCGCATCACCCGCAACGCTGATTTCGAGGTCGAGGAGGACCGCGACGAGGACCTGCTGCAGGCCCTGGAACGGGAATTGGCGCGACGCCGATTCGGGTCGCCGGTGCGCCTCGAGGTCGCCGACGACATGACCGAGAGCATGTTAGAGCTGCTGCTGCGGGAACTCGACGTGGATCCCGGCGACGTCATCGAGGTACCCGGACTGTTGGATCTGTCGTCGCTGTGGCAGGTCTACCGCCAGGACCGCCCTGACCTCAAGGACCGCACCTTCGTGCCGGCGACTCACCCGGCGTTCGCCGAACGGGAAACCCCCAAAAGCATTTTCGCCACCCTGCGGGAAGGCGACGTGCTGGTGCACCACCCCTACGATTCGTTCTCCACCAGCGTCCAGCGGTTCGTCGAACAGGCCGCTGCGGACCCCGGAGTGCTGGCGATCAAGCAGACGCTGTACCGCACCTCCGGCGACTCGCCGATCGTCACCGCGTTGATCGACGCCGCCGAAGCCGGAAAACAGGTGGTGGCTCTGGTCGAGATCAAGGCCCGGTTCGACGAGCAGGCCAATATCAAGTGGGCTCGCAAGCTGGAACAGGCGGGCGTGCATGTGGTGTACGGGCTGATCGGGCTCAAGACGCACTGCAAGGTCGCGCTGGTGGTGCGCCGTGAGGGCTCGGTGATTCGGCGGTACTGCCATATCGGCACCGGCAACTACAACAGCAAGACCGCGCGCCTCTACGAGGACATCGGGTTGCTGACCGCCGACCCGGACATCGGCGCCGATCTGACCGACCTGTTCAACTCATTGACCGGCTATTCGCGGAAGATGGAGTACCGCAATCTGTTGGTGGCCCCGCACGGCGTGCGGTCCGGGATCATCGAACGCATCGAACGCGAGACCGCCGCGCATCGCAGCAGCGGCGGAGGGGGCCGGATCCGGCTGAAGCTCAACTCACTGGTCGATGAGCAGGTGGTCGATGCGCTCTACCGTGCCTCGAGGGCCGGCGTGCAGGTCGAATTGGTGGTACGCGGGATCTGCGCACTGCGGCCCGGAGTCGAGGGCTTTTCGGAAAACATCGTCGTTCGGTCGATTCTCGGCCGTTTCCTGGAGCATTCCCGCATCATCGAGTGCCGCGCCATCGACGAATTCTGGATCGGCAGCGCCGACATGATGCACCGCAACTTGGACCGGCGGGTCGAAGTGATGGTGCAGGTGAAGGATCCGCGCCTGACCGCTCAACTGCGTGATGTATTCGACTCTGCGATGCACCCGGCCACCCGCTGTTGGGAACTCGGCCCGGACGGGCAGTGGACCGCAGCACCGCAGGACGGCGCGACGGTGCGCGACCACCAGGTGTCGTTGATGGAACGACATCGCAATCCCTGAGCACCCCGTCCACGAGGCCCGAATTGACCTGCAGGAGTGAAGTGTCCACAAAGACCTCGTCGAACGGCTCGGTGCCGGCGGACAAGATCGTCTACGCCGCCGGTGCGGTGCTGTGGCGGACGCGGCGAAAGACCGTCGAGGTGGCGCTTATCCACCGGCCCCGCTACGACGACTGGTCACTGCCCAAGGGCAAGGTCGATCCCGGGGAGACCGAACCGGTGACGGCGGTACGGGAGATCCTCGAGGAGACCGGCCAGCATGCCCACCTGGGTCGCCGGCTGGGGTCGGTCAGCTATCCGGTCGCCCAGGGCGTCAAGAAGGTGCGCTACTGGAGTGCACGGGCGCTGGGTGGCGATTTCGTGCCCAACCACGAGGTCGACGACCTGGTCTGGCTGCCGGTCAGCGCGGCGCTGAAGGAACTGCACTACCCCTACGACCGGAAGATATTGCGGCGGTTCGCCAAGGCTCCCGCAGACACCCAAACGGTGTTGGTGGTGCGGCACGGCACCGCCGGGCGCCGGTCCCGGTTCACCGGCGATGACACCCTGCGGCCGCTGGACAAGAAGGGGCGCGCGCAGGCCGAGGCACTCACCGCTCAACTGCTGGCCTTCGGCGCCACCGACGTGTACGCGGCCGATCGGGTGCGCTGTCATCAGACCGTCGAACCACTGGCCGCCGAACTCGGCGTGGCCGTGCACAACGAGCCGACGCTGACCGAGGAAGCGTACAACCACACCCCGAAAAAGGGCCGCCGCCGGGTGCTGGAGATCGCCCGGCTGGGCGGCACACCGGTTATCTGCACCCAGGGCAAGGTGATTCCGGACCTGATCGCGTGGTGGTGTGCCCGTGACGGCGTCACCCCGGACAAGTCGCGCAATCGCAAGGGCAGTACCTGGGTGCTATCGGTGTCGGGCGGCCGGTTGATCGCCGCCGACCACCTCGGCAGCCCGCTGGCGGCGCACGCCCTGGTGTAAACGACCGGGCGCCGCGGGGGTTCCCCGCGGCGCCCGGCGATGCGTTGTTACTTACGGCCTTTGCGTGCCGTGGCCTTCTTGGCCGGAGCCTTCTTGGCTGCCGTCTTCTTGGCGGCGGCCTTCTTGGCCGGAGCCTTGGTCGCGGCCTTGCGGGCCGGCGCCTTGGTCGCGGCCTTCTTGGCGGTGACCTTCTTCGCCGGCGCCTTGGTCGCGGTCTTCTTGGCGGTGACCTTCTTCGCCGGCGCCTTGGTCGCGGTCTTCTTGGCGGCGGCCTTCTTGGCCGGAGCCTTGGTCGCCGCCTTCTTGGCCGGAGCCTTAGCCGCGGTCTTCTTCGCGGCGGCCTTGGTGGCCTTCTTAGCCGGCGACTTCTTGGCCGCCTTCTTGGCCGCCGTGGTACCGGCGCCGGCGCCGCGCTTGACCGCGAGGCCCTCGGACGGGACCCGCTGCGCGCCAGAGACAATCGCCTTGAACTGGGCGCCCGGGCGGAAAGCGGGGACAGACGTCGGCTTCACCTTGACCGTCTCACCGGTGCGGGGATTGCGGGCCACGCGCGCGGCGCGACGACGGCGCTCAAACACGCCGAACCCGGTGATGGTGACGCTCTCACCCTTGTGGACGGCGCGCACAATGGCATTGACGAAATGCTCCACGGCATCGGTAGCCGACCGGCGGTCGGTGTCCAATTCCTTTGTGAGCACCTCGATGAGCTCTGCTTTGTTCATCCAATCCCTCCGAAACCAGTGGCCCTACTTGAGCCGACTAGAGCACACGGTAAACCCTGATACCACTGATATCCAAGAGCCACGCGCAATTTCAGATGAGATTATCGGCCATTTCCGCAATCCGGTTACCGCCCTTGGGCGCTGACGGGGGCGTTCAATCGCCCAGAAATAGGCCTCCGGAGACCGTCAACGCGGCGTCAAGAGGCCGGCACGGTCCGCGGTTTCCAGCCCGGGCGGGCTGCCTCGAAGGAATCGATTTCATCGAGTTTCCGCAGCGTAAGGCCTATATCGTCGAGCCCCTCGGACAGTCGCCAGGCGGTGTAGTCGTCAATAGTGAACGCCACCACCGCCGTTCCGGCGGTGATATTCCGATCTTGAAGATTGACAGTGATTTCCAGTCCCGGGCTCTGCTCGATGAGTTTCCAGAGCAGTTCCACGTCGTCCTGGGCCACCTGGGCGGCCAGCAACCCCGCCTTGCCGGCGTTGCCGCGGAAGATGTCGGCGAAGCGTGAGGAGATCACCACCCGGAAGCCGTAATCAAGCAGGGCCCACACCGCGTGCTCCCGGGAGGAACCGGTGCCGAAGTCCGGCCCGGCAACCAGCACCGAACCTTGGTCGAACGGCTTGAGATTCAGGACGAAGGACGGATCGGTGCGCCAGGTGGCGAACAGTCCGTCCTCGAATCCGGTACGGGTGATGCGCTTCAAATAGACCGCCGGAATGATTTGGTCGGTGTCGACATTGGACCGTCGCAGCGGGACTCCGATTCCGGTATGAGTGTGGAAAGCTTCCATGACTAAACTCCTTTATGGCGGTCAGTTCAAGTCGGCGGGTGCCGACAGCGTCCCGCGGACCGCGGTGGCGGCAGCCACCGCCGGAGACACCAGGTGCGTCCGCCCTCCCTTGCCCTGCCGGCCCTCGAAATTACGGTTGGAAGTCGACGCGCAGCGCTGGCCTTCAGCGAGCTGATCGGGGTTCATTCCCAGGCACATCGAACAGCCGGGCTGACGCCACTCGGCGCCCGCGGCGGTGAAAACCTCGGCGAGGCCTTCTGCTTCGGCTTGGTTACGAACCCGCATCGATCCGGGCACGACGAGCATCCGTACCCCTTCGGAGACCCGCCGCCCACGCAGCACGTCGGCCACCGCGCGCAGGTCCTCGATGCGCCCGTTGGTACACGATCCGACGAACACCGTGTCGACCGCGATGTCGCGCATCGGCGTCCCCGGGCGAAGGTCCATGTAGGCCAACGCCTTCTCGGCGGCGCGCCGCTCGGCCTCGTCGGCGATCGTCTCCGGATCGGGAACCGCCGCACCCAGCGGCACGCCCTGGCCGGGGTTGGTGCCCCAGGTGACGAACGGGGTCAGCGCGGATGCGTCCAAGAAGACCTCGGCGTCGAATACCGCGCCTGAGTCGGTGCGCAGGCTGTCCCAGTAGGCCACGGCGGCATCCCAGTCCGCTCCGGAGGGCGCATGCGGGCGCCCCCGCAGATACTCGTAGGTGGTGGCATCGGGAGCCACCATGCCGGCTCGGGCGCCCGCCTCAATGCTCATGTTGCAGATCGTCATCCGCGCCTCCATGGACAGCGCCTCGATGGCGCTGCCCCGGTACTCGATGACATAGCCCTGGCCGCCGCCGGTTCCGATCTGGGCGATCACCGCCAGGATGATGTCCTTGGCCGTCACCCCCTCAGCCAGCCGGCCCTCGACATTGACCGCCATCGTCTTGAACGGCCGCAATGGCAACGTCTGGGTGGCCAGCACGTGTTCGACCTCCGAGGTCCCGATGCCCATCGCCAGCGCACCGAATGCACCGTGGGTGGAGGTGTGACTGTCGCCGCAGACCACGGTGGTGCCCGGCTGGGTGAGCCCCAGCTGCGGGCCGATGATGTGCACGATCCCCTGGTCGACGTCGCCCATCGGATGCAACCGGATGCCGAACTCGGCGCAGTTGCGCCGCAGCGTCTCAACCTGGGTGCGCGACACCGGGTCGGCGATCGGCTTGTCGATGTCGACCGTGGGCACGTTGTGGTCCTCGGTGGCGATGGTCAGGTCCGGGCGCCGCACGCCACGGCCGGCCAACCGCAGGCCCTCGAACGCCTGCGGACTGGTGACCTCGTGCACGAGGTGCAGATCGATGTAGATCAAGTCGGGTTCGGTTCCGCCGCCGGAGACCACGACGTGGTCAGCCCAGACCTTCTCGGCCAGGGTGCGAGGCTGCTGCGTCATTACCATTCTCACATTCTGAGACGTTAGTATCTGTATATGGGACAGCATAGCGGCATCGGCGTTCTGGACAAAGCCCTGGTGGTGCTGCACACGGTCGCTGAATCGCCGTGTGGGCTCGCCGAACTGTGCGATCGCACCGGCCTGCCCCGCGCCACCGCCCACCGGCTCGCCGCCGGTCTGGAGGCACACCGGCTGCTCGGGCGCGACGATGACGGCCGCTGGCAGATCGGTCCCGCGGTCAGTGAACTGGCGGCCCGCGCCGACGATCCGCTACGGGCGGCCGGTGCGGCCGTGCTGCCGCGCCTGCGAGAGATCACCGGCGAGAGCGCGCAGCTGTATCGCCGCGAGGGCTCCGCGCGGGTCTGTGTAGCGGCAGTGGAACCGCCTGCGGGGCTGCGTGACACCGTTCCGGTCGGCGCCCGGCTGCCGATGACCGCCGGCTCGGCAGCCAAGGTACTGCTGGCCTACGCCGAACCGGCGCTGCAGCAGGAAGTGCTGGCGGAGGCCAAGTTCACCGGCCGCGCCCTGGCCGACGTGCGCCGCCGGGGCTGGGCGCAGAGCGTCGCCGAACGCGAACCCGGAGTGGCCAGCGTCTCAGCACCGGTGCGCGACCAACGCGGCACGGTAGTGGCGGCCATCTCGGTGTCCGGCCCGATCGACCGGATGGGGCGGCGCCCCGGGGCGCGCTGGGCGGCGGCCCTCCTTGCGGCCGCCGACGCGCTCACCGCCCGGTTATAGCCGCCTGCCAAACTGCTGGGATGGGAACCAAGCAGCGCGCGCAGATCGTCATGACCGACGCCGAGGTCGCCGACTTCGTCACCAGCCACCGCACCGGGACGCTGGCCACCATCGGCCCCGACGGCCAGCCGCACCTGACCGCGATGTGGTACGCGGTCCTCGACGGCGAAATCTGGCTCGAGACCAAGGCCAAGTCGCAGAAGGCGGTCAACCTGCGCCGTGACCCGCGGGTCAGCTTCCTGCTGGAGGACGGCCAGACCTACGACACCCTGCGCGGGGTGTCATTCGAAGGCGTCGCGGAGATCATCGACGACCCGGACACTCTCTTCCGGGTGGGCGTCAGCGTCTGGGAGCGCTACACCGGTCCCTACACCGACGAGATGAAGCCGGGCGTCGACGCGATGATGAACAACCGGGTGGCTGTGCGCATCGTCACACAGCGCACCCGGTCCTGGGACCACCGCAAGCTGGGATTGCCCGCAATGCCCCTGGCCGGATCCACCGCACCGGCGGGCACCTGAGCCCGTCCGCCCCGAAACCCACAAGGCCCGCACCTTCGTTCCAGGTGCGGGCCTTTGACTTGTACCCCCGATGGGATTCGAACCCACGCTACCGCCGTGAGAGGGCGGCGTCCTAGGCCGCTAGACGACGGGGGCTAGAACATTTCCGGGTTGTCAGCATAGCCCAACCCGATCGGACCGCCTAATCGCTTGCGGCGGACCGGCTTTGCTGGGGTACCAGGACTCGAACCTAGAATGGCTGAACCAGAATCAGCTGTGTTGCCAATTACACCATACCCCATTGGCAGACCATTACCGCTGGTCAGAGTGCCGGTTGGGCACTTCGGGCCAGCCGCTGTGGGCCGACGTGCAGACTACCAAACTTCTACCGAGAAGTACTCATCGCGCTCACCCCACGCCGTCGCGGGCGGCCCGTAACCGCGCCAGGCTGCGCTCGGAACCCAGCAGCTCCAGTGACTCGAACAGCGGCGGGCTGACCAATCCGCCGGTGACGGCGACCCGGACCGGGCCGAAGGCCTTACGCGGTTTGAGCTCCAGGCCGTCCAGCAGCGCGGCCTTCAGCGCGGCCTCGATGGCCTCGGTGGTCCAGTCCGCCACACCGGCCAGCGCGGCGATAGCCGCGTCCAGCACCGGGGCGGCGTCGGGGCCCAACTCCTTGCCGGCGGCGCGCGGGTCCAGCGCGTAGCAGTCGTCGTTGAAGAACTTCAGCAGTGCCCAGGCGTCACCCAGCACCACGATGCGGGTCTGCACCAGTGCCGCGGCCGTCGCGAAGGCGGCGTCATCGAGTCCGGTGTCATGACCGTGGGTGTCGAAGTAGGCACGCAGGCGCGTGGCGAAATCCTGCGGGTCCAGCATCCGGATGTGCTCGGCGTTGAGCGCGTCGGCCTTCTTCTGGTCGAATCGCGCCGGGTTGGAATTGACGTTCACCACATCGAAGGCCGCGACCATCTCGTCAAGACTGAACACGTCGCGGTCGTCGGCGATGGACCAGCCCAGCAGCGCCAGGTAGTTCAGCAGCCCCTCCGGGATGAAGCCGCGGTCGCGGTGCGCGAACAGGTTCGACTGTGGGTCGCGCTTGGACAGCTTTTTCGTTCCTTCACCCAAAACGGTTGGCAGGTGCGCGAATTCCGGAATCCGGTCAGCCACTCCGATACGCATCAATGCCTGGTAGAGCGCGATCTGGCGCGGCGTGGACGGCAGCAGGTCCTCGCCGCGCAGCACGTGGGTGATCTTCATCATGGCGTCGTCAACCGGGTTGACCAATGTGTACAGCGGATCCCCGTTGGCCCGGGTCAGCGCGAAGTCGGGGACGGTGCCGGCCGGAAAGCTCGTCGGCCCACGCACCAGGTCGTGCCAGCCCAGCTCGACATCGGGCATCCGCAGCCGCACGACGGGCTTGCGGCCCTCGGCCAGATAACCGGCGCGCTGTTCGTCGGTGAGGTCCCGGTCGAAATTGTCGTAGCCCAGTTTCGGATTGCGACCGGCGGCGATATGGCGGGCCTCGACCTCCTGCGGCGTCGAGAACGCCTCGTAGGCCTCGCCCGCCGCCAGCAGCTGTGCCACCACGTCCCGGTGGATGTCGGCGCGTTGCGACTGCCGGTAGGGGCCGTAGGGGCCCCCCACCTCGGGGCCCTCGTCCCAGTCCAGGTGCAGCCAGCGCAGGGCGTCGAGCAGCGCCAGATAACTTTCCTCGCTGTCGCGTTGCGCGTCGGTGTCCTCGACCCGGAACACCAAGGTGCCGCCGGTGTGTCGGGCGTAGGCCCAGTTGAACAGCGCGGTGCGGATGAGGCCGACGTGCGGCGTGCCGGTCGGAGACGGGCAGAACCGGACGCGAACAGCAGGTGCAGTCACGACTTTCCTTTGCGGATAACCGGATTGGTGAGGGTTCCGATGCCCTCGACGGAGACGGACACGGTGTCACCGTGTTCGATCGGGCCGACGCCGTCGGGGGTGCCGGTGAGGATGAGGTCGCCGGGCAGCAGGGTCATCACCGCCGAGATCCACTCCACGATGGCGCCGACGTCATGCATCATCAGCGACGTGCGGCTGTCCTGCTTGAGCACCCCGTTGACCTCGGTGCGGATCGCCAGGTCGGCCGGGTCGAGGTCGGTGACGATCCACGGCCCGACCGGACAGAAGGTGTCGTGGCCCTTGGCCCGGGTCCACTGCCCATCGGCCTGCTGCTGGTCGCGGGCCGAGACATCGTTGCCGATGGTGTAGCCCAGGATGTTGTCGCGAGCCCGCGCCGCCGGAACGTCCTTGCACGGCCGCGAGATCACCACCGCCAGCTCGCCCTCGTAGTGCACCGGGGAGGCGTCGGCGGGCAGCTGAATCGGCACGTTCGGCCCCACGATCGCGGTGTTGGGCTTGAGGAACATGGTCGGGTTGGCCGGTGGTGCGCCACCCATCTCGGCGATGTGGGCCGCGTAGTTCTTGCCGATGCAGACCACCTTGCTGGCCAGGATCGGGGCCAGCAGGCGCACGTCGGCCAGCGGCCAGGACCGGCCGGTGAACTCCGGTGTGCCGAACGGGTGCTCGGCGATCTCGCGGGCTGTCATCGCGGTCAGGTCATCGGGCCGGTCCGGATCGCCTTCCAAGCTGACGAAGGCGACGCCGTCCGGGCTGGCAATTCGGCCTAGGCGCATTCGCCCAAGCCTAGTGTTCGCCGGCACCCCGACCGGGGCCGGCATGTGGAACCATGACCAAGTGTCCACGCAGCCGATCAGCACCGCGGCACGCTGGTCAGTAATGATCGTCGCGTTGGCGGCGACGCTGTGCTCGTTCGTGTTCATCAACGGCATCGCCTTCGTCATCCCGATGCTGGAGACCAAGCGCGACACCAACCTGGCAGCGGCGGGTCTGTTGGCGTCGATGCCCAGCTTCGGCATGGTGCTGACCCTGTTCGCCTGGGGCGCCCTGCTGGACCGCATCGGTGAGCGGATCGTGTTGTCGGTCGGATCCGCACTGACCGCGCTGGCCACCTTCGGGGCCGCGTCGATGCACTCGCTGATCGGGGTGGGCGCGTTTCTGTTTCTGGGCGGTATGGCCGCCGCCAGCGCCAACAGCGCCAGCGGCCGGCTGGTGACCGGTTGGTTCCCACCGCACCAGCGCGGTCTGGTGATGGGGATCCGGCAGACTGCGCAGCCACTGGGAATCGCCTTGGGGGCCGAGGTAATTCCGGAACTGGCCGAGCACGGCCTGGCCCGGGCACTGATGTTCCCGGCGACACTGTGCGCGGTGGCGGCGGTGGCGTGCGCCATCGGGGTGGTCGATCCGCCCCGCAGACCCCGATCCGCGGCGACCGGCACGGAGTTGGCCAACCCCTACAGCGGCTCGAAGGTGCTGTGGCGTATCCATCTGTCCTCGGCGCTGTTGATGATTCCGCAAGCTGTGCTGGCCACCTTCATGCTGGTGTGGCTGATCGTCGACACCGACTGGTCGATCGCCGCCGCCGGCGCTCTGGTGACCGTGTCGCAGTTGCTCGGTGCGGCCGGGCGGGTGCTGGCCGGCCGATGGTCCGATCGGGTGAGGTCGCGGCTGCGACCGATCCGCAGCCTCGCCGTCGCCGGTGTGGTGTCCATGGTGGCGCTCGGGGTGGCCGATCATCTGCACTCGCACCTGGCCGAGGCCGCGATGGTGGTTGCGGCAGTGATCAGCGTGCTGGACAACGGGCTGTCGTCGACCGCGGTCGCCGAGATCGCCGGCCCGTATTGGAGCGGGCGCGCGCTCGGCACCCAGAACACCACCCAGCGGCTCACCGCCGGAATCGCTCCCCCGGTGTTCGGTGCGCTGATCGGCGCCGTCGGTTATCCCTTCGCCTTCGCGCTGTGCGGCCTGTTCCCGCTGGCCGCGTGGCGGCTGGTGCCGGTCAGCGCCGAGCCGCGGGGCCGCTCGGTGCTCGAGGCGCTGAAGACGTTGCGGGTACCGCCCGAGGCACCACCGGACCCGTCGGTAAATCGATGAGCCGCCCCCACGTACCGTCGATGGGATGACTGACCCGGCTGATATCCAGCTACGGACGCCGACTGTGGCGGACGGCCCGGCCCTGTGGCAGATGGCCGTCGACAGCGCCACCCTCGACGTCAACGCGCCTTATGCCTACCTGTTGTGGTGCCGCGACTTCGCCGCCAGCTCGGTGATCGCCGAGGTCGGCGGCGAGCCGGCCGGCTTCGTCACCGGCTACCGCCGTCCGGAGCAGCCGGGAACACTGATGGTCTGGCAGGTCGCGGTGAACGACGCGCACCGCGGCATGGGACTGGCCGGACGGATGCTCGATCATCTGGCGACCGCCCTGGTGGCCGACGGCGGCACGCATCTTGAGACGTCGATCACACCGGACAACGAAGCCAGCCGGCGGCTCTTCAGCGCCTTCGCCCGCCGCTGGGACGCCACCCTGGAGTGCTCCGAGCTGTTCGGGGCCGGTTTGTTCCCCGAGTCACACCTGGCCGAAGAGCTGTTTCGGATCGGGCCGCTGCGGGTAGACACGCCAAGCTGGCGACAGCATGGCAAGCTTGAGATCACAAAACGGTCTCGGTAAGGTCACGACCGCGCAAACGAGAGCCCCGGCAGACCTGGCCGGGGGCATCGAGCGGGGTGGTGGGTCGAGCCGAGATCACCCGCGGCACGAGTTGGAAGTCGACCTGTCGTTCCGTTCCGTTGTATGTGACCGACGGACGGAGGAAACCATGAGTATTTTCGAAACCCTTGAATCCGATGTACGGAGTTATTGCCGGTCGTGGCCGGTGACGTTCGACCGGGCCAAAGGCTCCCGGATGTGGGACGTCGACGGCAACGAATACGTGGACTTCTTCGCCGGCGCGGGGGCGCTGAACTACGGCCATAATCACCCGGACCTGCGGGCGCCACTGCTGGAGTACCTGAGTTCGGACCGGGTGGTGCACAGCCTCGACATGCACACCGTGGCCAAGGGCGAGTTCCTGGAGCGGTTCAACGAGGTGATCCTCAAGCCGCGCGGGCTGGACTACAAGGTCCAGTTCCCCGGCCCCACCGGAACCAACGCGGTGGAGTCGGCGCTGAAGCTGGCCCGCAAGGTCACCGGCAAGGAAAGCATCATCAGCTTCACCAATGCCTTCCACGGCATGACGCTGGGCTCGTTGAGCGTCACCGGCAATTCAATGAAACGCGGCGGCGCCGGCATCCCGCTGGTGCACGCCACCCCGATGCCCTACGACAACTACCTCGACGGCGTCACCCCCGACTTCATCTGGTTCGAGCGCCTGCTACAGGACAGCGGCAGCGGCCTCAACGAGCCCGCCGCGGTGATCGTCGAGACGGTGCAGGGTGAAGGCGGCATCAACGTGGCGCGGTTGGAGTGGCTGCACGGGCTGGCCGAACTCTGCAAACGGCACGACCTGCTGCTGATCGTCGACGACGTACAGATGGGCTGCGGGCGCACCGGGCCGTTCTTCAGCTTCGAGGCGGCCGACATCGTGCCCGACATCGTCTGCATGTCCAAGTCCATCAGCGGCTACGGGCTGCCGATGGCACTGACGCTGTTCAAGCCGGAGCTCGACGTGTGGGAGCCCGGCGAGCACAACGGCACCTTCCGCGGCCAGAACCCGTCGTTCGTGACGGCCGCTGCAGCGCTGAACTTCTGGACCGACAACCTGCTGGAAAAGCAGGTGATCCGCAAGGGCGAACAGATCGACCAGGCGCTGCGCGAAGTGATCGAGCCCTTCGAGGGGGTCGAGACCCGCGGCCGCGGGCTGATCCGCGGTGTGGCGTTCGACCAACCCGAGCTGGCCGGTGCGGTGCAGAAGGAGGCGTTCGCTCGCGGGCTGCTGTTGGAGACCTCGGGACCGGAAGGCGAGGTGGTAAAACTGATGCCACCGTTGGTTATCGACGACGACGATCTGGCCGAAGGCCTGACGATCGCCGCCCAGTCGATCGAGGCCGTCGCCACCCGAGAACTCGCCGGCACTACCTCAGGAGCCAATCGATGATCGTCCGTACCCTTGCCGAAATCAAAGGCACCGACCGCGACGTGCAGGCCAAGACCTGGAACAGCCAGCGGCTGCTGCTGGCCCGGGACGGGCAGCGGTTCTCCATGCACGAGACCATCCTGTACGCCGGTACCGAAACCTCGATGTGGTACGCCAACCACGTCGAGGCGGTGTACTGCGTCGGCGGCGAAGGCGAGCTGGTCAACGAGGAGACCGGCGAGGTGCACCCACTTCGCGACGGCACCCTGTACCTGCTCGACGGGCACGAACACCACCGCGTGACGGCTCACACCGACTTGCGCATGGTGTGCGTATTCGACCCGCCGGTCACCGGTCAGGAGGTGCATGACGAGACCGGCGCCTACCCCCTGCTCACCGAGGAAACCCAGGAGACCGCGTAGTGACGACCGCTGTCACCGACCACTACCCCACCCGCAACAACGTCACAATCGGCATCGAGCCGCGGCGTGACCCGGTGGTGTGGGCAACGGAGGCCAACAGCGGGCCCCTGGCCGCCGCCAGCGTCGAGGCGTTCGACGCCGACGGATTCCTGGCCGTCGACCAGCTGGTGGATGCCGACGTCGTCGCCGACCTGCGCAACGAGCTCGACCGCCTGCGCGCCGACCCGGTGCTGGCGGCCGACGAGCGCTCGATCTGCGAACGCGACAGCGGGCAGATCCGGTCGATCTTCGAGGTGCACCGGATCAGTCCGGCGTTCGCCGCGCTCGTCGCCGACCCGCGCCTGGTCGGCCCGGTCCGCCAGTTGCTCGGCTCCGAGGTGTACGTGCACCAGAGCCGGGTCAATTTCAAGCCGGGCTTCAACGGCCGGGAGTTCTACTGGCACTCCGACTTCGAGACCTGGCACGCCGAGGACGGGATGCCCACCCCGCGCGCGATCAGCGTCTCGGTGGCGCTCACCGAGAACCTGGACAGCAACGGTTCGCTGATGATCATGCCGGGCTCGCACCGCTGGTTCGTCTCATGCCCGGACGAGACCCCACCGGATCACTACCGCTCCTCGCTGAAGCAACAAGAGGTCGGCACACCCGATGACGACAGCCTGACGTGGATGGCCGACCAGCACGGCATCCGTCAGATCACCGGCCCGGCGGGGTCGGCGGTCTTCTTCGACAGCAATTGCATGCACGGTTCGAGCAGCAACATCACGCCGTATCCGCGCTCGAACGTCTTCATCGTCTACAACAGCGTGGAGAACACCCTGGTGGAGCCGTTCGGCGCCGCGGCTCCGCGGCCGACCTTCATCGCCAGCCGGACCTTCGACCCGGTGTAGAACGGTCGATGTGGCACGTTTCCTGTCCATCACGCTGACCAGCCGTGGTGTGTCATGCCGCGCGCGACTGCTCGAGGAGGCGGCTCCCCGGACCTGCGCCCTGGTCTGGGATGCGTTGCCGGTGGCCGGCCAGGCCTACCACGGCAAGTACGCCCGCAATGAGGTCTACACGCTGTTGCCGCCGCTGGGCACGCCGGGCCGGGAGAACACCACGGTGACGCCGATCCCCGGCGACGTCTGCTTCTTCAGCTTCGACGCCGGCGATATCGGCAACCCCGCCTACGGTTACGACGAAGGGGAGCAAGGGAATTCACCGCTGGGCGCGACCGATCTGGCGATCTTCTACGGCCGCAACAACCTGCTGCTCAACGGCGACGTCGGCTGGGTACCCGGCAATGTGTTCGCGACGATCGAAGAGGGTTTGACCGAGATGGCGGCCGCGTGCAATGACCTGTGGATGGCCGGCGCGGTGGGCGAACAGTTGGCGTTCGCGCGAGCTTAGTTCCCTCCCGCGGTCTAGAAGCCCAGTACCCGCTCGGCGAACAGCCCGGCTGCCAGCACCAGATCGTCGCTGTGCCGCGGCCCGATGATCTGCATGCCGATCGGCAGGCCTTCGGCGGTGGTACCGATCGGGATACTCAGCGCCGGTTGCTGAGTCATGTTGAACGGGTAGGTGAACGGCGTCCACTGAGCCCACCAGCGCAGGCCCGAATCGATCGGCACGTCGTGCCCGGCGGTGAAGGCCGGGATCGGGGTGGTCGGTGTGATCAGCAGATTGTGGCGTTCATGGAAGCGCCCCATGACCAGTCCCAGGTCGACGCTGACCTGACGCGCGGCCAGATAGTCGACCGCTGAAACCGCCAGGCCGCGTTCCCACATCTCGGCCAGGCCCGGATCGACCAGTCCGCGGTCCTTCTCGTGGCCGCGCAGGCTGCCGGCCGCCCCGGTCGCCCACAGCACCTCGAACGCATCGATGGGGTCGGCGAAGCCGGGATCGGCGACCAGGACGTTCAGCCCGGCGTCGGCCAGCGCCTGCACCGCCGCGGCTACCGTCGCCTCGATCTGCGGGTCGACGTCGACGTAGCCCAGCGTCGGCGAGTAGGCGACGTCCAGACCGACCACCTCCCGCCGGACTTCGCCGCGGTAGGTCGTCAGCGTCGGCGGCAACGACGTGGGGTCGCGGTGATCGGGCAACGCGATGATGTCCATCAGCACGGCGGCGTCTTCGACGGTCCGGGTGATCGGCCCGGCGTGTGCCAGCGGCCCGAACGGACTGATCGGATACATCGGGACCCGCCCGTGGGTGGGCTTGAACCCGACGACGCCGCAGAAACTCGCCGGGATGCGGATGCTGCCCCCGCCGTCGGTGCCGATCGCCAACGGCGCCATTCCGGAGGCGACCGCGGCGGCGCTGCCGCCCGACGACCCGCCCGCGGTGCGGGTGATGTCTACCGGATTGCGGGTGACACCGGTCCGCGGGCTGTCGGTGACGCCCTTCCACGCCAACTCCGGGGTGGTGGTCTTACCCAGCAGCACCATCCCGTCGTCCCGCATCTTCCCGACCGCCGGACTGTCGTCCGGCCACGGCCCGGCGGCGTCGGCGAGCAGCGAACCGCGCAAGGTGGGCCATCCGGCGGTCCGGAACACGTCTTTGACGGCGACCGGCACCCCGTCGAGCAGACCCTTGGTGTAGTTGCCGCTCCAGCGCGCTTCGGACTTGCGCGCCGCGGACAATGCGGCCTGCTCATCGACCAGGCAGAAGGCGTTGACGTCGCCATCACGCTCGGCGATCGCCGAGATCGCGGCCGCGGTTGCTTCAACCGGGGACAGTTCACCGGAGGTGTAGGCCGCGACCAGTTGCAGCGCCGTCAGATCGGTGGGGTGAGTCATGTGCGCGCCTCCTCAACCGGTTCCACTCGGCGTGGCCGGTGACGGCGCGTAGCCGCGGCGTTTGTCGACGACGTTGTGCAGCGGCTGACCGGACACGTACCGCCGGAAGTTGGCGATGAACTGTTGTTGCAAGGCGATTCGCCAACCCGTGATATCGCCACTGTGGTGCGGGGTCAATCGCACACCCGGAGCGCTCCACAGCGGGTGGTCCGCCGGCAGCGGCTCGGGGTCGACCACGTCGAGCGCCGCACCGGCCAGGGCGCCGGTCTGCAGGGCCGACACCAGGGCGTCGGTGTCCACCAGCTCGCCGCGACCGACGTTGATCAGCCGCGCGGTCGGGCGCATGGCAGCCAGCACGCCGGCGTCGACCATGCCCCGGGACTGCGGCGTCAGTGGCGCAGCCAGCACCACATAGTCGGCATCGGCGGCCGCGGCCGCCAAGTCGGTGGTGATCGCGCCGAAGTCAGGGTCCTCGCGCGGTGCGCGCCCGACGCCGCACACCGTCATACCGACCGCACGCAGTAGCCGCGCGATGGCCCGGCCCACCGGCCCGGGGCCGACGATGGTGACCGACGCACCGGCGATCGGCTCGGTGTCGAAGTGTTGCCACCGCTGCGCACGCTGAGCGTCCTCCGAACGCCGGAAGTCCTTGGCGAAGGCCAGGATCTGGCCCAGCACGTATTCGGCGATGGGCTCTTCGAAGATCCCGCGGGAGTTGGTCACCACGACGTCGCTGTCGATCAGGTCGTCGAACAGGACTGCGTCCACCCCGATCGCGGCGACCTGGACCCAGCGCAACGCACCGGCGGCCGGCCACACCGATTCCAGTGCGGGAGAAGAGAAGTCGTACACGAACAGCACATCACAGCCGCTGATCGCTTCGCCCAGCCGCGACGACGGGACCATGCGCAGCTCCGCGTCTGCGCCGATCGAATCGAGTTGGGCGGGAACCGACTCAGCGTGCTGGACGGTCACCACCGGACGCGCGTCCACATTGACACGGTAAAAACAAATCGTATGATTGTCAACAATCCAGGGCTCGCCTGGGGGTGGAACGTCAGTATGGGGAAACCCATGGATCTGTCCCTGTTTCCGGAATTGCCGGACTTCGACGGGCCGGTCGATCAGCGCGATGTCGGCATCATCGCGCCCTTCGATCTGGCGATCGAGCGTGAGCTGTGGCGCTGGATCCCCGCCGAGGTGGCGCTGCACCTGGCGCGCACCCATTACGAACCCGTCCCGGTGAGCCGGGCGATGGCCGAACTGGTCTCGGATACCAACCATTTACAGGCCGCCACCCGCGACGTGCTGCACGTCGAACCCGAGGTGGTCGCCTACCTGTGCTCGTCGGGCAGCTTCATCCACGGTGTCGACTACGAGAAGACCCTGGTCGCCGCGATCGAGGCGGCGGGCGCCAAGGCTGCAGTCACCACCTCGGGGGCACTGGCCGAAGCGATCATCGCCCTGGAGATCTCCCGGGTGTGTGTGCTGACTCCCTACGATGCCGAGCTCACCGAGCTGCTGCGGGTGTTCTTGAACCAGCTCGGAGTGGCGGTGCTGCACTCGGATCACCTGGGCCTGGGCGGCGGCATCTGGAAGGTCAACTACCGGACCGTGGCCGAGCGCATCATTGCCGCCGACCGCCCCGAAGCCCAGGCGATCTTCGTCAGCTGCACCAACTTACGCACCTACGACATCATCGCGCCGCTGGAGGAGATGCTCGGCAAGCCGATCCTGACCGCGAACCAACTGACGATGTGGGCGTGCCTGGGCCGGATGAACCTACCGATGATGGGCCCCGGCCGGTGGCTGCGGGACGTCTTCACCGGAGCCCCGCAATGAGCGGCGTGCGCTGCGTGGGCTTTATCTACCCCGGACATGCCGCGGAGGCCGATTACGGCCAAGCCGCCCGGCTGCTGCAGCTGGATCTGCCCGTCGCGCACGTCTACGGCACCGACCTGCACGCCGTAGCGGAGCTGATGGATCTGGGCAGCCCGGCCAAGCTCGCCCACGGCGCGGCGCTACTGGCGCCGCAACGACCGGCCGCTGTGGTCTGGGCCTGCACCTCAGGCAGTTTCGTGTTCGGGCCCGAGGGCGCCGCGCACCAGGTCGACCGGCTGGCGGCGGAAGCCGGTGTGCCCGCATCCAGCACGTCGTTCGGCTTCGTGCACGCCCTGGCCGCACTGGGTTGCCGCCGCGTTGCGGTTGCCGCCAGCTATCCGCGTGACATCGCCGGGCTGTTCGCGGGATTCATTGCCGCCCACGGCATCACCATCGAGGCGATGGGCGATGCCGGGATTCCCACCGCAGCGGAGGTCGGCCGCCTCACCCGATCCCAGATCCGAGACCTCGCGCTGCGCAACGACACCGCCCGGGCGGAGGCGCTGTTGATCCCCGACACCGCCATGCACACCATCGGCCAGGTGGATGAGCTTGAGCGGCTGCTCGGCAAGCCGGTGCTGACCGCCAACGCAGTGACGATTTGGGAGGGTTTGCGCATCGCCGGGATAGCCCGGCACGCAACGGGACTCGGCGCATTGTTCGAGGAAGGCCGATGACACTTTCACAAGACGCAGCATTCGAGCCGTTGAGCAGACCCTCAACGCCGGAGTTGATCGCCGAGCGGCTGCGCGAGGCGATCACCCGCGGCCGGCTGACGCCGGGCCAGCAGCTCGGCGAGGCGAGCCTGGCCGCACAGTTCGAGGTGTCCCGCGGTCCGTTGCGCGAAGCGATGCAGCGGCTGGTCGCCGAGGGCCTGTTACGCAGCGAACGCAACCGCGGCATCTTCGTCGTCGAACTCACCGACGACGACGTGCGCGATGTCTACCAGGCCCGCAAAACCATTGAACGGGCCGCCGTGAGCGAGGTGCTGCGCCGCGATCCCGGGGCTGCCGCCGCCCGACTACGCCCACCGGTGGAGGCCATGCGCGTTGCCGCCGCCCGGCACGACGGGGCCGCGGCGGCCGATGCCGACCAGGAGTTCCACGAGGTGCTCGTCGAGTGCGCGGGCAGCCCTCGCCTGCACCGGGCGATGCGCACCCTGTTGTCGGAGACCCGGATCCTGCTGGGCGAACTGGAAGAGGCCTACCCCGACCTGCGCGAGCAGGTCACCGAACATGTGGTGTTGCGCAAGGCCATCGGCGCCGGCGACGAGGCCGCCGCGGTCCGGCTGATCGAGGAGCACATGGACGATGCGGTCCGCCGGCTGCTGGCGCGGCGTGCGACGATCACCAGATGACGACCGACGCGATAGGTAGCGCGCGTCGCTGGTCGATCCTGGGCTTGGCGCTGACGGCGACCATGTGCGCCAACGTGTTCATCAATGGTGTCGCGTTTCTTATCCCCGTTCTGCACAGCGACCGCGGGCTGGATCTCGCCCGGGCCGGGCTGCTGTCGTCGCTGCCGAGTTTCGGCCTGGTGGCGACGCTGATCGCCTGGGGCTACCTGGTGGACCGGCTCGGTGAGCGGCTGGTGCTGGTGGCCGGCTCGGCGCTGACCGCGCTGGCGACATTCGGGGCGGCGAGCGCATCGTCGGGGGGCTCGCTGACCGCCACCGGCGCATTCCTGCTGCTGGGCGGGATGGCCGCGGCCAGCAGTAACACCGCCAGCGGCCGGCTGGTGGTGGGATGGTTTCCCGCGCATCAGCGGGGTCTGGCGATGGGTATCCGACAGACCGCGCAGCCCTTGGGAGTCGGACTGGGCGCGTTGGTGATTCCGCGCCTGGCCGAACACCACGGCATCGGCGTGGCGCTGCTGTTCCCGGCCGCGGTGTGCGCGGCGGCGGCGCTGGCCTGCGCCGTGGGGGTCAGTGACCCGCCCCGTCCACCGCGCGACGAAGCACCGGCCGAACACCTGGCCAACCCCTACCGCGGCTCGGCGCTGCTGTGGCGGATCCACGCGATGTCGGTGCTGCTGGTGGTGCCGCAGGTGATGGTGTGGACGTTCATGCTGGTCTGGCTGATGTCCGAGCGGGGCTGGTCGGCGGGCGCGGCCGGCGCCCTGGTCACCGTCAGCCAACTGCTGGGAGCAGCCGGCCGGATCGGTGCCGGACGCTGGTCGGACCGGGTCGGGTCCCGGTTGCGGCCGGTGCGCACCATCGCCGTCGCCGCTGCGCTGACCATGCTGGCCCTGGCGGTGACCGCCTGGGCCGGATCGCCGATCAGTGTGGCGCTCATCGTGGTGGCGTCGGTGATCACGGTGTCGGACAACGGATTGGCCTTCACGGCGATCGCCGAGATCGCCGGCCCGTTCTGGAGTGGGCGGGCCTTGGGCGCCCAGAACACCAGTCAACACTTCGCGGGCGGGCTGGCGCCACCGTTGTTCGGCACCCTGATCGGCGTGGCCGGCTACCCCGTGGCGTTCGCGGTCTGCGCGCTGTTCCCGCTGGCCGCGCTGCCGGTCGTGCCGGCCGATCCGGACTAGAGCAGGCCCAGAATCCGGTCGCCGGTGGCGGCCGTCGACAGCTTCTGGCTGCCGCGGGTGGCCAGGTGCTGCTCGACAGCCTTGTCGACCCGGGCCGCGGCAGCGTGCTCGCCGATGTGGCTCAGCAGCATGGCCACCGACATCACCGCCGCAGTCGGGTCGGCGACGCCCTGCCCGGCGATGTCCGGGGCGCTGCCGTGCACCGGCTCGAACATCGACGGGTTGGTTCCGGTGGCGTCGATGTTGCCGCTGGCCGCCAACCCGATCCCACCGCACACGGCGCCGGCCAGGTCGGTGATGATGTCGCCGAACAGGTTGTCGCTGACGATCACGTCGAACCGGCCGGGATCGTTGACCAGGTAGATGGTGGCGGCGTCCACGTGGGTATAGGCGGTCTCGACGTCCGGGTACTCCTTGCCGATCTCGGCCACCGTGCGCGTCCACAGCGATCCGGCGTAGGTCAGCACATTGTTCTTGTGCACCAGGGTCAGGTGCTTGCGCCGCGCGCGGGCCTTCTCGAACGCGAACCGCACCACCCGGGCCACGCCGAACGCGGTGTTGACGCTGACCTCGGTGGCGACCTCATGCGCGGTGCCGACGCGAAGCGCGCCACCGTTGCCGGTGTAGGGCCCTTCGGTGCCTTCACGCACCACCACGAAGTCGATCGCGGGCGGATCGGCCAGCGGGCTGGCGACCCCCGGGTAGAGCCGGCTGGGTCGCAGGTTGACGTGGTGGTCCAGCGCGAACCGGGCGTGCAGCAACAGACCGCGCTCCAGCACCCCCGACGGCACCGAGGGATCACCGATCGCACCGAGCAGGATCACGTCGTGGCCGCGGAGTTCGTCGAGCACCGAATCCGGCAGCACCTCACCGGTGGCGTGATAGCGCTTTGCCCCGAGGTCGTAGGTGGTCTTCTCCGTACCCGGCAGCACCGCGTCGAGCACTTTCACCGCTTCGGTGATGACCTCCGGGCCGATACCGTCGCCGGGGATGACCGCGAGTTTGACGCTCATGCCAGGTCAACCTCCTCGATCTTGTTGGCGCCGACGGCCGCGCTGATCGCCGAGCACACATCTGCGGGCACCTGGCGGTCGACCCGCAGCAGGATCGTCGCCGCCGGCCCCTCGGCGTCCTCGGAGAGTTGTGCGGCATGGATGTTGATCCCGGCAGAACCCAACAGGGTGCCGATCTTGCCCAGCGCGCCGGGCTGGTCGGAGTAGTTGATGATCAGGTTGACACCCTCGGCCCGCAAGTCGAAGTGCCGGCCGTTGATCTCGACGATCTTCTCCACCTGATGCGGGCCGGACAGGGTGCCGGCCACGGTGACGACCGCCCCGTCGGCGGTCACCGCCCTGAGCTCGACGACGCTACGGTGGTTGGGACTTTCGGTGGCGCTGCCGATTTCGGCGTCCACTCCCCGCTCGGCAGCCAGCGCCGGCGCGTTGACGAACGTCACCGGATCCTCGATGACGGCCGAGAAGAGCCCACGCAGGGCCGAAAGCCGCAGCACTCCAACGTCTTCGGATGCCAGCTCACCGCGCACCTGCACCGACAGCGACACCGGCAGACCGTCGGAGAGTGCACCGGCCAACAGCCCGAGTTTGCGCACCAGGTCCAGCCAGGGCGCTACTTCCTCACTGACCGCGCCACCGCCGACGTTGACCGCGTCGGGCACGAATTCCCCAGCCAGCGCCAGCTTTACGCTCTTGGCGACGTCGGTGCCGGCCCGGTCCTGGGCCTCGGCGGTCGAGGCGCCCAGGTGCGGGGTCACCACGACCTGCGGCAGGTCGAACAACGGGGAGTCGGTGCACGGTTCGGTGGCGAACACGTCCAGTCCGGCGGCTCGGACATGGCCGCTGGTGATCGCCTCGGCCAGCGCCGCCTCGTCGATCAACCCGCCACGGGCCGCGTTGACGATGATGACCCCGGGCTTCGTCTTCGCCAGCGCCTCCTTGCCGATCAGGCCCGCGGTCTCGGGCGTCTTCGGCAGGTGCACCGAGATGAAGTCGGCGCGCGCCAGCAGCTCGTCGAGGCTGAGCAGCTCGATGCCCAGCTGCGCGGCCCGAGCCGCCGACACGTAGGGGTCGTAGGCGATGATATGCGCACCGAACGCGGCCAGGCGCTGGGCGACAAGCTGGCCGATGCGGCCCAAGCCGACCACGCCGACGGTGTGGTCGAAGATCTCGGTGCCGGAGAACGACGAGCGCTTCCACTCGCGGTTGTGCAGTGAGGCGTCCGCAGCCGGGATCTGACGGGCGGCGGCGAGCATCAGCGCGATCGCATGCTCGGCGGCGCTGTGGATGTTCGACGTCGGAGCGTTGACCACCAGCACTCCGCGCGCGGTGGCGGCGTCGACGTCGACGTTGTCCAGGCCGACCCCGGCACGCGCCACGATCTTGAGCTTGGTGCCGGCCGCCAGCACCTCGGCATCGACGGTGGTGGCCGAGCGCACCAGCAAGGCGTCCGCATCCGGTACCGCCGCCAGCAGCTTCTCCCGGTCCGGGCCGTCGACCCAGCGCACCTCGACCTGGTCACCCAGGGCGGCCACGGTGGATTGGGCGAGTTTGTCAGCGATCAAAACCACGGGCAGAGTCACCCGGCCAGCGTAGTGGGCCATCGCCAGCGCGACGAAGTCGGGCGCAGCGGGCCGCCCACCATTAGACAGGCGCGGCGATGGGCCTGGCCCAGCCGGGCGCAAACCGTCCGTCTCGGTAGCGATGCAGCGTGCGGGCGAATGTTCGACGCGGACGCAACTTTCTCAGAACACTTGTAAGTTACTCGTCGGTATGTTACGTTCGCTCAGGTTGCACCCAGGCAATGTATTCAATTTTCTGAAAAGACCCGGAAGAGGAGTTCCGAATGCACCGTCGCATTCTTTGGGCCGCCGGCGCTGCTGGCGGTGGTCTGCTGACCAGCGCATTTTTGACGACGGCCATTGCCGTCGCCGACACTGGCACCGGTAGCACCGTCACCGACAACGCCTTCACCATCGGGGACTTCACCTTCGATCCGGGCGGCGACGGATACACGCCGATCAGCCCGCTGTCTCAGCTTTCGCCGCTGTTGGGCATCGGCGGCGCGTCGATCAGTAAGGCGCTGACCTCTTCCGGGCTTGCCCGCCAGGAGTTCGATGTCTACGGCAAGGACGGCACCGAGCTGGGCACCGTCAACACCAACGTCAACGTGCAGAACCTGTTGGGCATCGAATCCGTCCAGCTGCGGGTCATCGACGCCGACGGCGGTGCCGGCGCCGCGGGGCTCCCGGCCGTCGGGACGGTCTACAGCATCACCGACCTCGGTGGCGGCTTCCAGAACGTCTACATCGCCACGCCGGGCGCCGACGGCGGCCCCGGCACTGTCACCGACGTGCTGGTGACGCCGCTGGGCAACATGAACCTGGACTGGCTCTTCGGCGGCTATGACGCCACTCATGGGCTCAACCCCGGCGATGCCTTCGCCGGCCTGGCCGGCGGCGCCGGCGAATCCAGCGACAACGCCTTCACCATCGACGGCGTGACCTTCGACCCCGGGGCCGACGGATTCAAAGAGGCCAACGAGCTCTTCGGCATCGCGCCGTTGATGAACCTCGGCGGCGGCATGGCCGTCCTCGGCACCATCCAGCTCCCGCTGTACACCCAGAACTTCGACGTGTACGACGGCGACGAGCTGGCCGGGACGGTGAAGACCAACGTCAACACCCTCAACCTGCTGGGCATCGAAGCCACCCAGTTCACCGTCGCCAGCAGCAAACTGGCCGAGGGTGCCGACGCCGCTGACCTTCCGGTCAAGGGCGCCGTCTACTCCGTCGTCAACCTCGGTGGTGGCATCCAGAACATCTACACCGCGGTGCCCGGCGCCGACGGCGGCAAAGCCACCATCACCGACACCTTGGTGACGCCGTGGGGCAAGACCGACCTGAGTTCGATGTTCGCCGGCTTCGACGCCACCAAGCCCCTGGACCCGGGGGCGGCGCTGACCGGCCTCGACGGCGGCGCCGGGAACCTCGGCGAAAACGCCTTCACCATCAACGGGATCACCTTCACCCCGGGCGACGACGGCTTCACCGCCATCAACCCGATGTTCGGTGTTGCGCCGTTGCTGGCGATCGGTGGCGGCGAGCTTGCCGGCGTGCCGTTGGCGCCCCAGGACCTCGAGGTGTACGGCGCCGACGGCAACCTGCTCGGCTCGGTTGACACAGTGGTGAACGTCGCGAACCTGTTCGGCATGATCGAGACCACCCAGTTCACCATCACCGACGGCGAGTTCGCCGATGGTGTGACCGCCGGCCTGCCCGCCGACGGCACGGTGTACTCCATCACCGACCTGTTCGGCTGGACGAACATCTACCAGGCCATCCCCGGTGTCGGCGACGGTCCGGCGACCATCTCCGATGTCCTGGTGACGCCGTTCGGCAACATGGACCTGAGTTGGATGTTCGGCAACTTCGACGCCACCGCCGTCTTCAACCCGGGCGACATCCTCGCCGGCCTCGACTTGGGCGATTTCGCCTAAAGGCCGCGGCCGACCGAAAACCCCACCTGTCGCGGCTGTCAGGTGGGGTTTTCTTTTTCCCTATATGGCGCAAGCCGTGAGTCAGGCCCGGGCGACGAGCCGCGGCACGGTCGGCTCCCCCGGCGACAGCCGGGTCGAGCGGAAGTGGGCCTTGAGGCCCGCCACCCAGCGCCGGCACCGCTCGGTGAGCCGATAGTCTTTGGTCTGCAGGTGCCCGCGGGTGACCAGCACTCCGAGTTCGGCGCCCTTGCAACGCACGTCGCCGGGCGCGGCGATGCGCATGTAGAACGCCTCCGACTCGTCCATCAGCGACGCCCAGTCGTTGGCCGGACGGGCAAACGACACCCGCCCGTCGTCGTCGAGACGCCAGATCCCGGTACGTGGCGTCGCGGTCAGCAGCTCGACGTGCGAGGAGGTCTCCCAGATCATCAGCTGGCCCCAGACGTCGTTGTCGCCGTAGCCGCGCTCCCAGCGCGAGTTGAGCTCGTCGACGTCGAGTTCGTAATCCACGTCCAGGTATTCGAGCAGATGGAACAGGAACAACGGCACGTCGGCGTAGGCCTCGGTGGTCAGGTTCGTCATCGGGCTCACTCCGCTCAGGCGGGGATTCACCTCGCCGAGATACAGCTCGTCGGAGTCCAGGTCGCGCAGCAGGTCCACCTCGAAGTAGCCGCGGTATCGCTCGCGGCCCAGGCAGTCGCCGAGCTTGCGCACCATCTCCCGCGCGGCGTGCGTCTGCGCCGGGGTCAGCGCCCCACGCCACACGTCATTGCCGCACCACCCGCCCTTGTAGGGGGTCAGCTCTGAATAGCCGACCAGGCTGGTCATGGCCGGTCCGACCACGGTGCCGTGCCGGGTCAGCGCGCCCTCCAAGCACACCTCGACATTGCGGATGCGCTTCATCACCTTGAGTTCCTGGCCGACCAGCGCCTCGGCGTGCCGGTCCCAGTCGCGTTGGCCGCGCAGAAAATATGTTGTCGTGCCGGCGTCGCCGTAGGCGGCCTGGACGACGAGGTTCTCCCCCAGCCCGGCACCGCGGGCCAGCGTCAACAGGTCGTCATAGGAACCGGCCCGTCCGATCACATTGGGCACGCTCGACACGCCCGCCTGCTGGGCCAGGCGCGTCATGACGATCTTGGAACTCAGGCGATGTCGCAGCTCCCATCCCGGCTGCATGACCTCCAGCTCCACTTCGTGGGCCAGAGCCTGGGTGGCCTCGTCGAGCATCACGAAGCAGGCCTTGCCGCCGGGCCCTTGGCGCGCGATGAACTCGAGGGTCTCCGGATCACGCAGCAGGTAATTGCACACGTCCTGCATGGAGTCGAAGTCCATCCGGTCGCGCCGCCGGGGGACGAACACCCGCGGGTGCTCGCCTTCGAACGAGTCGAAGTAGGTCAGGTAGAAGAAGTTGCGCACCCAGCGGTCGATGCCGAGCAGATTGAACGGGGTCGGCGATATGAAGTACAGCGGGACGGTGTTGGTGTGAAAGTACGCGCGGATATCCGAGAGCCCGTGCAGCCGACGGCGCGGTTCCATCCCACAAGTCTGCACCGAAATTGAAGCCACGCAGGCGTCCTCTCGGACATTGCCTGCGTGGCTGCAATCTGGAACTGACTAGGCCGTTTCGGTGATGGGCCGGTCCACCCAGCTCATCAGGTCGCGCAGCTTCTTGCCGGTGACCTCGATCGGGTGCTCGGCGTTGGCCTTGCGCAGCCCCTCGAGTTCCTTGTTGCCGCCCTCGACGTTGGCCACCAGGCGCTTGACGAAGGTGCCGTCCTGGATGTCGGAGAGGATGTCGCGCATCCGCTGCTTGGTGTCGGCGTCGATCACCCGCGGGCCGGACAGGTAGCCGCCGAACTCCGCGGTGTCGGAAACCGAGTAGTTCATCCGGGCGATGCCACCCTCATACATCAGGTCGACGATCAGCTTGAGCTCGTGCAGCACCTCGAAGTAGGCCATCTCCGGGGCGTAACCGGCCTCGACCATCACCTCGAAGCCGGCCTTGACCAACTCCTCGGTGCCGCCGCACAATACGGCCTGCTCACCGAACAGGTCGGTCTCGGTCTCCTCCTTGAAGGTGGTCTTGATCACGCCGGCCCGGGTGCCGCCGATGCCCTTGGCGTACGACAGCGCCAGCGCCTCCCCTTCACCGCGCGGGTCCTGGGCGACCGCGATCAGCGAGGGCACGCCCTTGCCGTCGACGAACTGACGGCGCACCAGGTGGCCCGGCCCCTTGGGCGCGACCATCCCGACGGTGATGTCATCAGCCGGCTTGATCAGCCCGAAGTGGATGTTGAGGCCGTGGCCGAAGAACAGCGCGTCACCGGCCTTCAGGTTGGGCTCGATGTCGTTTGTGAAGATCTCGGCCTGCGCGGTGTCGGGCGCCAGCAGCATGATCACGTCGGCCCACTTGGCGACCTCGGCCGGGGTGTCGACCTCCAGGCCCTGCTCGGTAACCTTGGCCCGCGACTTGGAGCCTTCCTTGAGGCCGACCTTCACCTGCACGCCGGAGTCGCGCAGGCTCAGCGAGTGCGCGTGCCCCTGGCTGCCGTAGCCGATCACGCCGACCTTGCGGCCCTGGATGATCGACAGGTCGGCGTCGTCGTCGTAGAACATCTCAACTGCCACTTTGTGTCACTTCTTTCTGTTCGTTCTTCGATGAAGTATTTGCGGGTTGTTACTTAGCCGTGCCGATGCCGCGCGGACCGCGGGACAACGATACGAGACCCGATTGGACGATCTCGCGGATACCGTAGGGCTCCAGCACCCGCAGCAGCGCCTCGAACTTGGCCGGGGTGCCGGTGGCCTCGACGATCAGCGACTCCGGCGAGACGTCGATCACCCTGGCGCGGAACAGGTTCACCGCCTCGACGATCTGGCCGCGGGTCGTCGCGTCGGCGCGGACTTTGATCAGCGCGATCTCACGGGAGACCGAGTTGTCGTCCTCCTGCTCGACGATCTTGATGACGTTGATCAGCTTGTTGAGCTGCTTGGTGATCTGCTCCAGCGGGGTGTCCTCCACCGAGACGACGATCGTCATCCGCGACATGTTCTTGGTCTCGGTGGCGCCGACGGCCAGCGACTCGATGTTGAAGCCGCGCCGGGAGAACAGCGCCGCCACCCGCGCCAGCACACCCGGCTTGTCCTCGACCAGCACCGACAGGGTGTGAGTCTTCCATTCTGCGGCCATCAGGCGTGCCCCTCGTTGTCGGCGTCGTCGAACAGCGGCCGGATACCGCGAGCGGCCTGGATCTCGTCGTTGCTGGTGCCGGCGGCCACCATCGGCCACACCTGTGCGTCCGCGCCGACATGGAAGTCGATCACCACCGGGCGGTCGGTGATCGCCCGCGCCTGGTTGATCACGTCTTCGACGTCTTCCTCTCGCTCGCAACGCAATCCGACGCAACCCAGCGCCTCGGCCAGCATCACGAAGTCGGGAATGCGGTGCGAGTGGGTGGCCAGGTCGGTCTGCGAGTAGCGCTCCCCGTAGAACAGGGTCTGCCACTGGCGCACCATGCCCAGGTTGCCGTTGTTGATCAGCGCGACCTTGATCGGCATGCCTTCGATGGCGCAGGTGGCCAGTTCCTGGTTGGTCATCTGAAAACAGCCGTCGCCGTCGATCGCCCACACCTCGGCGTCCGGGCGGCCCGCCTTGGCGCCCATCGCCGCCGGGATCGCGAAGCCCATGGTGCCCAAGCCGCCGGAATTCAGCCAGGTGCGCGGCTTTTCGTAGTGGACGAACTGCGCGGCCCACATCTGGTGCTGGCCCACACCGGCGACATACACCGCATCGGGACCGGCGATGCGGCCCAGCGTCTCGATCACATACTCCGGGGACAGGCTGCCGTCGCTCTGCGGCCCGTAGCTCAGTGGGTAGGTGGCACGCACGTCGTCGAGGTAGGACCACCACTCGGCCAGATCCAGCGACAGCTTCTCGTGACGCAGGGCGCCGATCAGCTCGGTGATGACGGCCTTGACGTCGCCCACGATCGGCACATCGGCGTGCCGGTTCTTGCCGATCTCCGCCGGGTCGATGTCGGCGTGAATCACCTTGGCGTCCGGGGCGAACGAGTCCAGCTGGCCGGTGACCCGGTCATCGAAGCGGGCGCCCAGGGTGATCAGCAGATCCGAACGCTGCAGGCCGGCAACCGCCGCGACGGTGCCGTGCATGCCGGGCATGCCCAGGTGCTGGCGGTGACTGTCCGGGAAGGCGCCGCGGGCCATCAAGGTGGTGACCACCGGGATGCCGGTCAGCTCGGCCAGCTCCGCCAGCTGTGCGCACGCCTCGCCGCGGATCACCCCACCGCCGACGTAGAGCACCGGCCGGCGCGCCGCGGCGATCAGCTTGGCGGCCTCGCGGATCTGCCGGTTGTGCGGTTTGGTGGTGGGCTTGTAGCCGGGCAGGTCCAGTTTCGGCGGCCAGGCGAAGGTGCACTGACCCTGCAGAATGTCCTTGGGGATATCGACCAGAACTGCTCCAGGCCGTCCGCTTGCCGCGATGTGGAACGCCTCGGCGATCACCCGGGGAATGTCGTCGCCGTTGCGAACCAGGAAGTTGTGCTTGGTGATCGGCATGGTGATGCCGGAGATGTCGGCCTCTTGGAAGGCGTCGGTGCCGATCAGCTGACGGCCGACCTGCCCGGTGATGGCCACCACCGGGATGGAGTCCATCTGTGCGTCGGCCAGCGGGGTGACCAGGTTGGTGGCACCAGGACCCGAGGTGGCCATGCACACCCCCACCCGCCCGGTGGCGTGCGCGTAACCGCTGGCGGCGTGCCCGGCCCCCTGCTCGTGGCGAACCAGCACGTGGCGCAGCTTCTTCGAGTCGAACAGCGGGTCATAGACCGGCAGCACCGCGCCACCCGGGATGCCGAAGATGACGTCGACGTCGAGCTCCTCCAGCGAGCGGATCACCGACTGGGCGCCGGTCATCTGCTCGGGGGCGACGCGCTTGGCTGCGGTCCGGGCCTTGTCGGCGGAAGGAGCCCCGTTGGCCGGCTGCGGCCCGTCGGTTGCGGCCGACCGCTGCGGCGGTCGCGTGGTGGGTGCGCTCACGGTTTCCTCTTCAATTCCTCTGATGATCTGGACTGGTGGCAACAAAAAACCCCCGCCAGCTCAGCTGCTGCACGAGGGTTGCGCGTTGGTGGTTGAAAGCTCAGGCAACAACCAACGCGCAGGGGGCTACTACGAGCATGCCGTTGTCCATAGCGGATGACGGTAGTCGCTGGACCGACCGGGCGTCAAATGAGTCCATTGGGGTGCTCAATGCAGGTGGTCGACAAGCGATCCCTGCTCGCCGAAGAGCGCTGTCGTCCAGTGCGCCAACAGCGCGGTGTTGTCATGGTCGTCGGGATGGAACCCGTACCTGGTGTAGTCACCGAGCCGGCGGAACACCGCACGGGTCAGAAACGGCGAATGCCGCAGTGCGGCAAAGCTGCGGACGAGCCGCACCGGGTGATAGGCAGCGCGGTCAGAGAACAGCGAGATCAGCGAGTAGATGACGACGCTCAGCGGGAAGGTGAGCCGGATGACCCGCATCACCCGGATGCGCCGCTTCTCGCTGCCGCCGACCGCCCGGTAAACGTCAAAGGCAACCGACCGGTGCTCGGATTCCTCGACGGCGTGCCACAGCAGCATCGACCGCACCTCGGAGTCCCCGAGCAGGGCCTGGGCGCGTTCATCGCTGAGCAGGGTCTCGGCGAACACCGCGGTGAAATGCTCGTCGGCCGCGGTCATGGCCAGGCAGGTCAGCGGCGACAATCGCCGCTCGACGAACTTCAGCTGCCGACGGACCATCCGATCCACGCGGGCGGTGGGGTAGCCCATCTGGGCCAGCCGATCGTTGAGCTCGCGATGCTCGCGGCCATGCGAAACCTCTTGGCCGATAAAGCCTTTCACCCGTTCCTTCAGTTCCGGGTCGGTGATCTGGTCGGCGAAGTGGCGCACCGAGCGCACGAAGAAGTCCTCGCCCTCGGGGAACACCGCCGACAGGTGGGCGATGACGTGGCTCATCACCAGGTCTCCGGCGACGTAGTGCCGATCCAGCGAGGCGACCGGGTAGTTGAACCGGATACGGCGCGGGCGGACCGCGGGGTGGTGGCCGTTCGTGTCGGCGGTCATGACGTCCCCTTATGTTTGTTGGTCTGCTGGGTCGGCCACCAGCGGTCGGGCCAGCGCCTTGAAGGTGTCGAGGATGTCGTTGGCGGCCAACGGTTCATAGCCGTCGATCGAGCGCGACATCGCCAGACCGTTCATCAGCGCGAACGCCATCTGCAGGCCGATGCGCGAGTGCGGCGTGGCGCCACCGGCCGGGGCCAGCAGTTGGGCGTAGACCCGCTCGCAGGCTTCGGCGAACTGCCGATCGGTGTCAATGACCGCCGGCGCCAGGTCCGGATCGGTGCGAGCCGCCACCCACAGTTCGTGCGTTGCGGTAAAAGCCGGGCCGGAAAACATCGACCACAGCAGGTCAAAGGCCTCGTCCAGCTTATCGGCGCAGGGATCCAGCCCGGCCATCAAGACCTCGAACTCCTCGATGCGGCGGTTCAGCGCGAATTCGATGGCAGCGGTCAGCAGCCCGATCTTCGTCGGGAAATGACCTTGCAGCGCCCCCACCGACACCCCGGCGCGCCGGGCGACCTCGGTGGTCGTGGTGCCCTTGAAGCCGACCTCGACCAGTGCGTCGAGCGTCGCGTCCAGCAGGGCCCGGCGGGTCTCCGCGGTCCGCTCGGCCTGAGTGCGGCGGGCTCTGGTGGGCGCCATGGGCCCATCCTGCCCCACTTAAAATAAGTAGTCAATATTTTTTCTGCGCGGTCCGGAGGCTGCCGGTCCGCGCGCGCCGGTACCGGCGGTGACATCATGCGAGGGTGGCCTCCCACTCCCCCGATCCGGCGCCGCTGGTCATCCGCGTTTCGCCGATGGCACACTTCGCCGTCGGCTTCCTGGCGCTGGGTCTGCTCATTCCGGTGCTGACCTGGCCACTGACCGCGCCGCTGCTGGTACTGCCGGTGCTGCTCTCGGCGCTGATCGTGCGGTGGCGGACGGTCGCCGACGCGCAGCAGATCACGGTGCGCACGCTGCTCGGCAGCCGCTCGGTCAAATGGGACGCCATCGCAGGACTGGGGTTCAGCCGGGGATCCTGGGCGCGCGCGCACCTGCACAACGGTGAGCAACTGCGCCTGCCGGCGGTCAGCTTCGCGACTTTGCCGCTGCTCACCGAAGCCAGCGGTGGGCGGGTACCCAACCCGTATCGCTGATCAGCAGCTTTATGCGCCGGTCAGCCGAGTGGGTTGGCTCCGTTGAGGAACACCCACATCGCCGCGCCGCCGGCGATTCCGAGCAGCAGCGCCGCAACTGATCCGATGAACGGGCGCCGGGCCCAGCCGCGGTCACCGTCGAGCCCGTACCGGCCGGGCCCGACCAGCACGATCGCCACCGCCACCACAATGAGCATGAGGTGGTACTCGTGGCCGTCCGGCAGGAAGAAGTCGAAGCGCCCTTGGCTCTGCGCCGACACGCCGGCGAGCACGCCGTTGATCAGATACGCCAGTGCGCCGGCAGCGGCCAGCGGGGTGAACAGTCCGAGCACCAGCAGCAGCCCCGCGGCGATCTGCCCGCCGCCGGCGGCGTAGGTCAGGATGTCGGCGTGCTGGTAGCCGGCGTCGGCGATCGAGGACTTGAATCCGGTCAGGCCTTGGCCGCCCCACCAGCCGAACAGCTGCCGCAGCCCGTGAGCCACGAGCAGCACGCCCAGGCCCACGCGCAGGATCAGCAGGCCCAGATCCTGGGTTCCGCGCCGGTCCACCACCCGGAACGGCTCGTCGGCGTCGGCGCCGACCGAACCGGGCACCCGCCCGGGCGCGCCCTGCGGTTCGGCGTACGGCAGCGGGTTGTAGTCACCGCCGAGGGGGCGGGAACCGGTCGGGTCGTAGGGCGGGATGGCAGCGGTCTCGAAATCACCGGTATAGGTCGGCGATGGCATGTCGTCCTCCGGATCCACCAGACGCGCCGACTTGGGACGTCCTTGTTCTGCCTCGGCGGCCTCACCCGGCCGACGCCAGTGTGAGCCCTCACCTTGACTCTTCACCCTGCAAGGGTAAGGGCAACCCCGGCGGGATTGGGGATTTGAACGGCTTCGTTAGCGAATCGATTCCGGCGCGGTGCAACCCCGACGACGCCGCACCGTCGTCGTCCGGGGCGGGCATCGTGGCGAAACCGGACCCGGTGTCCGTAACCTGACGGGCATGCGGATGCGCGGGGCGATTCACCGGGTGCCTGTCGTGCTGTGCGCGGCCCTACTGGTCCTGACCGGTTGCGCGCACTTCGACGACGCTCAGTCACAGCCCTTCACCACCGTGCCCCGCCGCGGGATGGCTCCCAGCACGACGCCCCCGCCGCCCCCGCCGCTGCCGGCCAACCCGTTCCCCAAACAATGCCCGGCCCCCGGGGTGATGCAGGGCTGCCTGGAGAGCACCAGCGGCCTGATCATGCACGCCGACAGCAAATCGGCGCTGGTCGCCGAGCGGACCACCGGCGCGGTGAAGGAGGTCTCGCTGACCGCCGAACCCAAGGTGAAGACGGTCATCGGCGTCGACCCGTCCGGTGACGGCGGACTGATGGACATCGTGCTGTCGCCGACGTACGCCCAGGACCGGCTGATGTACGCCTACATCAGCACCCCCACCGACAACCGGGTGGTCCGGGTCGCCGACGGCGACGTGCCCAAGGACATCCTGACCGGAATTCCCAAGGGCGCGACCGGCAACACCGGCGCACTGATCTTCACCAGCCCCACCACGTTGGTGGTGCTGACCGGCGACGCAGGCAACCCGGCCGCGGCCGCTGATCCCGGTTCCACGGCGGGCAAGGTGTTGCGTATCGAGCAACCGACGACGATCGGGCAGGCGCCGCCCACCACCGCGCTGAGCGGAATGGGTGCCGGCGGCGGGTTATGCGTCGATCGGGTCGACGGCTCGCTCTACGTCACCGACCGGACTCCGAGCGGCGATCGCCTGCAGCGCATCACCAAGGACTCCCGGGTATCGACGGTATGGACCTGGCCGGACAAGCCCGGCGTCGCCGGCTGCGCCGCGATGGACGGAATCGTGCTGGTCAACCTGATCAACACCAAGCAGACCGTGGCCGTGCGGCTGGCCTCGGGTACCGGTTCGGTGACCAGCGAGCCCGAGGTGATGCGTCAGGACACCCACGGCCACGTCTGGGCCGTCAAGATGTCGCCGGACGGCAACGTCTGGGGGGCGACGGTGAACAAGACCGCCGGCGACGCGGAGAAACTCGACGACGTCGTGTTTCCCCTGTTCCCGTCCGGCGGCGGGTTCCCGCGCGCCAACGACGACAAGGACTGATCCGGCCCGCATTGACCTGTGCGGCCATTAAGTTAACTTTGGGCAAACCTTTGCCAACCGCAGCGCGCGCCGGTCCGTCATCCCGGCCGATGCCCCCGGGCCACCACCCGTAGCTCAGCGAAGTGACGCACTGCGCGCACCGACTAACTGGTCTTTTCCGCGTCTGATTCCACCGACGTGGACCACAGACCGCCCCATTATTTACGCGTGCGTAAAACAACGTCGCCGACTTGCTCTCCTAAGCTACTTTCAAGTAACGTTTCGCCGACTGTGCGACCGGTCACAGCAACTGTAATGAGGAGCCCCATGCAAAACGTTGTTCGCTCACCGTGGATCGTCGCCGGCGCGGCGCTCGTCGGCGCCGGCGCCATTGCGGCCACCCCCGTCGCCGCACCGCTTGCCGCCGTGTCCGCCGGGCAGGCACCCACGGTCGCGCTGACCGCCGACTTCGACCCGTTCGGCGCGTGGCAGGACGTCTTCGACACCGCCAAGACCAACGCCACCGCGCTGTGGGACCACATGTCGGAGACCCCGATGGTGGCGGGACAGCAGTTGATCTACGACCTGATGCACGGCGTGTCGATCGACCCGCAGGCCGTCATCGATGCCGTCGTGCAGCCGAGCATGCAAACCGACCTGACGATCTCACCGCTGCTGCTGAGCAACGACGCGCTGCAGGCCCTGATCACGCTGGTGATGCCGCAGTACATGCCCGAGGACTTCCCGCTCACCACCGATGAGCTCACGCCGATTCTCTCCTTCCTCGCCTCACCGCTCAGCGGGGTGCTGATCGGCGCGCTCGGCCCGTCCATCAGCCCGCTGGTGGCGCTGGGCAACAGCGTCAGTGAGATCAGCACCGCACTGTCCGGCGACAACCCGGACTGGACCGCGGCGCTGCAGGAGATGGCCAACATCCCTGCCAACATGGTCGGCGGGCTGCTCAACGGGGCCACCCTCAACCTGGACGCGCTGCTGCCGAGCCTGACCGAGGCCGGCCTGCTGCCCGCGGACCTGGACGTCACCGCGCTCAGCTACACCTTCGGCGGGCTGCTGTCGCCCGGCCTGACCGGGACCGACGTCGAGGGCTTCATCAAGGAGATCTCCGACGGCAGCTCCCCCGGCATCGGCGGCTCGATCATCAACGGCTTGGGACTCACCACCGGCCTCATGGGCTTCCCGCTCGAGGTTGAGGGCCAAGGCGTCGGGCTGCTGGGCGCGTGGCAAAGCCTGCAGGAGATCATCGCCATGGCGCTCGGCTGGGACGGCGTGGGCGATCCGCTCGACGACGTTGCTGCCGGCGGCAGCGCCGCGGGCGCCGACCTGCTCGCCGACCTGGCGAGTTCGTTCGGCCTGTAGACCGGTCGATCATCACGAAAGTGGCCCCCTTCACGAAGGGGGCCACTTTCGTCGTCGTCGCCACCGCCGCAGCGGTTCTCACAGAAGCTTTACCGACTCCGCCCGACGGCCTTAAATATCCGGCTTACTTTGGAACCCGGGTCAAGGTCACCACCGCGGCACACCGAGACCGTCTAGCGAAAAGGAAGACGACACGATGTTGATCGACGTTCGGTGGCTGCAGTTCATCTTCGACCACAGGGGCCGGACCCGAAGCGGCGCCGCCGCCGGCTGAGGCAGCCGGAGCTACCCGCAGGCTTCCAGCACCAGTTCACGCACCCGGGCGGCATCCGCCTGGCCCTTGGTGGCTTTCATCACCGCACCGACGATCGCACCGGCGGCCTGCACCTTGCCACCCCGAATCTTCTCGGCCACATCGGGGTTGGCGGCCAGCGCCTCGTCGATCGCCGCCTGGATCACCGAGTCGTCGCGCACCACCGCCAGGCCACGATCGGTCATCACCTGGGTCGGCTCCCCCTCTCCGGCGAGCACGCCTTCGACAACCTGGCGGGCCAGCTTGTTGGACAGCTTGCCCGAATCCACCAGCGACACCACCTCGGCGACCTGCTTCGGGGTGATGCCCAAGGCGTCGAGTTCAACCCCGGCCTCATTCGCCTTCTGCACCAGGAAGTTTCCCCACCAGGCCCGGGCTGCTTCGCTGGACGCCCCGGCCGCCACGGTGGCCGCCACCAACTCGACCGCACCGGCATTGACCAGGTCGCGCATCACCTCGTCGGAGACGCCCCACTCGTCTTGAATCTTCTTGCGGGCCAACCACGGCAGCTCGCCAATGGTCTCCCGCAACTGCGCGACCAGCTCCGCGCTCGGCGCCACCGGCTCCAGGTCCGGTTCTGGGAAGTAACGGTAGTCCTCGGCGGTCTCCTTGGCCCGGCCCGGGCTGGTGTAGCCGGCCTCGTGGAAGTGCCTGGTCTCCTGGATGACCGTTCCGCCTCCGGTCAGCACCGCGGCCTGGCGCCGCATCTCGTAGCTGACCGCCACCTCGACGCTTTTGAGCGAGTTGACGTTCTTCGTCTCGGTACGGGTGCCGAATTCCGTTGTACCAGTAGGCATCAGCGATACATTGGCGTCACAGCGCATGGACCCCTGATCCATGCGCACATCGGAGACATTCAGGGAGCGCAGCAGATCCCGCAACGCGGTCACATATGCCCGGGCGATCTGTGGGGCACGCTCACCGGCCCCGGTGATCGGCTTGGTGACGATCTCGATCAGCGGCACCCCGGCCCGGTTGTAGTCCACCAGGGATTCACTGGCGCCCTCGATGCGGCCGGTGTCGCTGCCCACGTGGGTGAGCTTGCCGGTGTCCTCCTCCATGTGGGCGCGTTCGATGTCCACCCGCCAGACCGACCCGTCCTCCAGCGGCACGTCCAGGTGGCCGTTGAAGGCGATCGGCTCGTCGTACTGGGAGATCTGATAGTTCTTCGGCTGGTCGGGATAGAAGTAGTTCTTACGGGCGAACCGGCACCAGGACGCGATCTCGCAGTTCAGCGCCAGCCCGATCCGGATCGCCGATTCGACGGCCGCGGCGTTGAGCACCGGCAGCGAACCGGGCAGGCCGAGGCAGACCGGGCACACCTGGGTGTTGGGTTCGGCGCCGAACGCGGTCGAGCAGCCGCAGAACATCTTGGTGGCCGTGGACAGCTCGACATGCACTTCCAGGCCCAGCACCGGGTCGAAGCGGGCGACGACGTCGTCGTAGTCGAGCAGTTCGGCGACAGCAGCGGTCATGGAAGGAAAGTCTAGGTGACCCGATCACACCGGCCAGTCCTCCATCCGGTAGGCGGCGTCGAAGAACATCCACTCATAGCGTGCGGCGGTGTGGACATGCCGGCGCATCAGGTCCCACTCGGCCGATGACGCCTGCGCGCCAATCCGGTCGGTGACCGCCAGCACCGCATCAACCACCGCCTGGTAGTCGGGGCCCGCGTAGGTGTCGATCCAGCGCTGGAACAGCGGCTCCGGCGAGCCGTGGCGCTGCAGATGTTCGCCGACCCGGGCGTAAAGCCAATAGCAGGGCAGCACCGCGGCGACGGCTTCGGCGTAGGAGCCGGATCCGGTGACGGCCAACAGGTAGCTGGCATAGGCCTGCGTGGCCGGGGCGACCGGCACGGCCGCGGCCACCCCGGCGTCCAGGCCCAGGTCGGAGAGCAGCCCGGCGTGCAGTTCGGCCTCGGCGGCGATCGCTACCCCGGCGTGCTCGACGAACATCGTCAACTCCGCCTCGACCGGCGCCTTGGCCGCACAACCGGCCAGCGCCCGCGCGTAGGCGCGCAAGTAGTGCGCGTCTTGGGCGATGTAGTAGCGAAATCGGTCGTGGCCCAACGACCCGTCGGTCAGCCCGGTGATGAAGGGGTGATCGCAGATCCGCTGGTAGATCTCGGCGATATCGGCCCACAACAGCGCGCGCGTCCGCTCAGCCATACCTCACGCTAAGTGATGCCGCCCTAGACTGACGCCCATGCCCGACCGCAACGTACTGGGCGGCCCTTTGCAGCCGTGCGGCACCGACCCCGTCACCGGCTTCTACCGCGACGGCTGCTGTTCGTCCGGGCCGGAGGACGTCGGCCTGCACACCATTTGCGCCGTGGTCACGGCCGAGTTCCTCGAGCACCAGCGCTCGATCGGCAATGACCTGTCCACGCCGATGCCGGCCTATCGGTTCCCGGGCTTGGTGCCCGGTGATCGCTGGTGTGTCACCGCGCTGAATTGGCTGCGGGCGCACCGCGATGGGCGGGCGGCTCCGGTGGTACTGGCCGCCACCCATGAACGCACCCTCGACGTGGTTGCGCTGGATGTATTGCGCGCGTACGCCGTTGACGTACCGGACGACCCGGGCGATTTATAGGCGGAGCGCTACTTGCCCAAAATGGCACCGGCGCCGAGGCCGATGCCACCGTTCTGCTGCTGCTGGCGGTGATGGACGTACCAGATGAATTCCTCGACCAGCTCGCCGTATTGAGGGCAATCGGCCATCACGGACCCGGCTAGCAATTGACCGGTTTGATCCTGGGGCAACCCGCTGGTCTCCAGAATGTGGTTGACCGCGTGTTTGACTCCGGCCAGATTCGGCTGGTCGGTCATGAACGCGCAGACTTCCCCGCCGTGATCGTCGACATATCCGCTGATGGCGTCACCGCTGGCGTGGGCCGGCCCGGCGAGGACAAGCCCGCCCGGCAAGGCGCACAGCGCTGCGGCCAGCCGCGATAGCTTTCCCATGGCGCGCCCCCCCCAACCGTTGTCCGCCCGGCAAGCGAACCCCAGCCCGCCGAACGGTCTTTGACCATTGTGTGACTATTGCCTGAACTTGGCATGCACAAACGGGGAGGACTATCCGAAGAACGCCGCCGCATCGTCATAGCGGCTCTGCGGGACCACCTTGAGTTGGCGCACCGCGTCGGCCAGCGCCACCCTGCCGATCTCCTGGCCGCGCAGCGCCACCATCATCCCGTACTCCCCGGCGTGGGCGGCGTCGGCGGCGTTGACCCCGAACCGGGTGGCCAGCACCCGGTCGTAGGCGGTGGGCGTGCCGCCCCGCTGCACGTGGCCCAGCACGGTGGTGCGCACTTCTTTCTTGACACGTTGCTCGATCTCGACGGCCAACTGGGCGGCGACCCCGGTGAACCGTTCGTGGCCGAACTCGTCGATCCCGCCGGCCCGCAGCTCCATCGACCCGGCAGCGGGTTTGGCGCCTTCGGCCACGACACAGATGAAGTGCGACGAGCCGTGCTGAAAGCGCTGCTTGACCAGCCGGCACACCTCTTCGACGTCGAAGGGTTGCTCGGGGATCAGCGTCATGTGCGCACCGGAGGCCAGCCCGGCGTTCAGTGCGATCCACCCGGCGTGGCGGCCCATCACCTCGACCAGCATCACCCGCTGGTGGGATTCGGCGGTGGAGTGCAGCCGGTCGATGGCCTCGGTGGCGATCTGCAGGGCGGTGTCGTGGCCGAAAGTGACGTCGGTGCAATCGATGTCGTTGTCGATGGTCTTGGGCACCCCGACCACCGGCACGTTCTCCTGCGACAGCCAGTGCGCCGCGGTCAGCGTGCCCTCCCCGCCGATCGGGATGAGCACGTCGATGCCGTTGTCATCGAGGGTCGCTTTGACCTGGTCCAGCCCGGCGCGCAGCTTGTCGGGGTTGACCCGGGCGGTGCCGAGCATGGTGCCGCCCTTGGCCAGCAGCCGGTCGTTGCGGTCGTCGTTGGCCAGCTGGATACGCCGGTTCTCCAGCAGGCCGCGCCAGCCGTCCTGAAATCCCACCACCGTCGAGCCGTAGCGCGAATCGCAGGTGCGCACCACGGCCCTGATCACCGCGTTCAGCCCGGGACAGTCACCGCCACCGGTGAGGACTCCGATCCGCATGAGATCCATCTTGCCGACGCAACGGGCCCGATTGTGCGGATTCATCCGTGCTCCTCGGCGCGTCGCGTATAAAACCGCACGCTGAGCGGGCTGGGGTGCGGCTAAATCGCCGTCGGCAACGCCCCGCGGGCAGCCTCGTAGGCCGCGCCCACCCGGTAGAGCCGGTCGTCGGCCAGCGCCGGCGCCATGATCTGCAGGCCCACCGGCAGCCCGTCGTCGCCGGAGAGCCCCGAGGGCACCGACATGCCGCAGTGCCCGGCCAGGTTCAACGGCAGCGTGCACAGGTCGAACAGGTACATCGCCAGCGGGTCGTCGACCTTCTCCCCCAGCCGGAACGCGGTCGTGGGCGTGGTGGGCGAGATCAGCACGTCCACACTCCGGTAGGCCTCATCCAGGTCGCGGGCGATCAGCGTGCGCACCTTCTGGGCCTGGTTGTAGTAGGCGTCGTAGTAGCCGGCCGACAGCGCGTAGGTGCCGAGCATGATGCGGCGCTTGACCTCCGGGCCGAAGCCGGCCGCCCGGGTCATCGCCATCACCTCCTCGGCGCTGTGGGTGCCGTCGTCGCCGACGCGCAGCCCGAAGCGCATCGCGTCGAAGCGGGCCAGGTTGGATGACACCTCCGAGGGCAGGATCAGGTAGTAGGCGCTCAGCGAGTAGTCGAAGTGCGGGCAGTCCACCTCGGAGATCTGTGCGCCCAGGGCTTGGAGCTGCTCCACGGCGGTATTGAACGACGCCAGCACGCCCGGCTGGTAGCCCTCGCCGCTGTGCAGCTGGCGCACCACACCGATCCGCACGCCCGAAAGATCGCCGGTGGCACCGGCTTTCGCGGCGGCGACGACGTCGGGCACCGGTGCGTCCAGCGAGGTGGAGTCGCGGGGGTCATGTCCGGCGATCACCTGATGCAGCAGCGCGGTATCGAGCACCGTGCGGGCGCACGGCCCGCCCTGGTCCAGTGACGACGCGCAGGCCACCAGCCCGTAGCGGGACACGGTGCCGTAGGTGGGTTTGACACCGACGGTGGCGGTCAGCGCGGCCGGCTGCCGGATCGAGCCGCCGGTGTCGGTGCCGATGGCCAGCGGGGCCTGGAACGCCGCCAGCGCCGCGGCGCTGCCGCCGCCCGATCCGCCGGGCACCCGCTCGACATCCCACGGGTTGCGGGTGACCTGGTAGGCGGAGTTCTCGGTGGAGGAGCCCATCGCGAACTCATCCATGTTGGTCTTGCCCAGAATCGGGATGCCGGCCGCGCGCAGCCGCAGGGTGACCGTCGCGTCGTAGGGGGCGCGCCAGCCTTCCAGGATCTTCGATCCGCAGGTGGTGGGCGCATCGACGGTGGTGAACACGTCTTTGAGGGCCAGCGGGACCCCGGCCAGGGCCGACGGCGACTCCCCGGCCGCGATCGCCTTGTCGGCGGCCTCCGCGGCGGCCAGCGCCTCGTCGGCGGCCACGTGCAGAAAAGCCCCGTATTTCGAGTCGGTGGCCGCGATCTGGTCCAGGTGGGCTCGGGTCACCTCGACCGAGGACACCTCGCGGGCGGCGATGCGCGCCGCCAGGATGGCCGCGTCGGATCGGATCAGCTCGCTCACTGGCCCTCCCCGAGGATCTGCGGGACCGCGAAGCGGCCGTCTTCGGCGCGGGGCGCAGCGGCCAGCGCTTCGGCCTGGCTCAGACAGGGCACGATCTCGTCGGGCCGGGTGACGTTGACGTCCTTGAGCGGGTTGTCGGTCGCCTCGACGCCGGCGACGTCGACGGCCTGAATCGTGCTGACATGGGTAAGGATCGCGTCGAGCTGGCCGGCGAAGCCGTCGAGCTCGGCGTCGGTCAGCGCCAGCCGGGCCAGTCGGGCCAGGTGGGCTACGTCGTCACGGGAGATCTGGGACACGGCCGCCAAGCCTAGTCGGGCTGTGGAACAGTGTTCGCCGTGCCTTCCTATCTGCTGCGCGTCGAACTCGACGACCGCCCGGGCAGCCTCGGCTCACTAGCGGTCGCCCTGGGCTCGGTGGGTGCCGACATCTTGTCGCTGGACGTCGTCGAGCGCGGCAACGGCTCGGCGATCGACGATCTGGTGGTCGAACTGCCGCCCGGATCGATGCCCGACGTGCTGATCACCGCCGCCGAACGGCTCACCGGGATCCGGGTGCACAGCGTGCGCCCACACACCGGGCTGCTGGAGGCGCACCGCGAACTCGAGCTCATCGACCACGTCGCGGCGGCCGGTGACCGCTCGGCCAAGCTGCAGAAGCTGGTCGACGAGGCGCCCCGGGTGCTGCGGGTCAGCTGGTGTGTGGTGGTACGCGGCCAGGGAGCTGGCGGGCAGTTCCGCCGGCTGGCCGGCAGCCCCGGCACCCCCGAGACCGAAGTCGGGGCGGTGCCGTGGCTACCACTCGAACGGGCCACCGCACTGGACAACACCGAAGACTGGGTGCCCGCGGTATGGCGGGAGATGGACACTGCGCTGCTGGCCGCCCCGCTGGGTGACCCAGGAACCGCGATCGTGCTGGGACGCACCGGCGGTCCGGCGTTCCTGCCGGCCGAGGTCGCGCGGCTGGGCTATCTGGCCGGGATCGTCGCGACCCTGCTGCGCTAATCCGTCGACTCGTCGGCGGGTCCCTCGGCCAGCAATCGGATGAAACCCTCCTCGTCCAGGATCGGCACGCCGAGTTCGACGGCCTTGTCGTACTTTGATCCCGGTGCGTCACCGGCGACGACATAGGCCGTCTTCTTCGACACCGACCCGGCCGCCCGGCCGCCGCGCGCGATGATGGCCTCCTTGGCCTCATCGCGGGAGAAGCCGGTCAGCGACCCCGTCACGACGATGCTCAAGCCCTCCAGCGTGCGTTCGATGCTTGCGTCGCGCTCGTCGGCCATCCGCACCCCGGCCGCCCGCCACTTGTCGACGATCGCGCGATGCCAGTCGACGTCGAACCATTCGGTGACGGCGGTGGCGATGGTCGGCCCGACGCCCTCGACGGCCGCCAGTTGCTCGGTGGACGCCGCGGTGATCGCGTCCAGGCTGCCGAATTCGGTGGCCAGCGCCCGGGCCGCGGTCGGGCCGACATGGCGGATCGACAACGCCACCAACACCCGCCACAGCGGCTGCGATTTCGCCTTGTCGAGATTGGCCAGCAGTTGCCGCCCATTCTTGGACAGCGCACCGCCTTTGGTGGTGAACAACTCGGTGCGCAGCAGGTCGTCTTCGGTGAGGTCGAACAGGTCGCCCTCGTCGGTGATGACGCCGGCGCTCAGCAGCGCGATCGCCGCCTCGTACCCGAGCGCCTCGATGTCGAAGGCGCCCCGCCCGGCGACGTGGAACACCCGCTCGCGCAGCTGCGCCGGGCAGGTTCGCGCGTTCGGGCAGCGGATGTCGACGTCGGCCTCCTTGGCCGGCGCCAGCAGGGTGCCGCATTCCGGGCAGTGGGTGGGCATGACGAATTCGCGTTCGGTGCCGTCGCGCAGGTCCACGACCGGCCCGAGCACCTCGGGGATCACGTCGCCGGCCTTGCGGATGATCACGGTGTCGCCGATCAGCACCCCTTTGCGTTTGACCTCCGAGGCGTTGTGCAGGGTGGCCAGGCCGACGGTGGAGCCGGCCACCTTGACCGGGGTCATGTAGGCGAACGGGGTGACGCGCCCGGTGCGGCCGACGCTGACTTTGATGTCGACCAGCGTGGTCTGCGCCTCCTCCGGCGGATACTTGTAGGCCACCGCCCAGCGCGGCACCCGAGAGGTGGCGCCGAGCCGGCGCTGCAACGCCCGGTCGTCGACTTTGACCACCACGCCGTCGATTTCGTGTTCCACGTCGTGGCGGTGCTCACCCCAGTAGGCGATGCGTTCGGCCACCGCGGCCATGCCCTCGACGCGGGCGGTGTGCGCCGAGACCGGCAGACCCCAGGCCTTCATCGCGGTGTAGGCCTCATGCAGGGTCTCGGGGTTGAAGCCCTCGGTGTAGCCCAGCCCGTGGCAGACCATCCGCAGGTTGCGTCGGGCGGTGATGGCCGGGTTCTTCTGCCGCAGTGAGCCGGCCGCGCTGTTGCGGGGATTGGCGAACGGCGCCTTGCCCTCAGCGACCAGGCCGGCGTTGAGGGCTTCGAAGTCCTCCAGGCGGAAGTACACCTCCCCGCGCACCTCCAGTACCGTCGGGACCGGGAATTGGCTGTCGGCGGTGAGGAATTCGGGGATATCGGCGATGGTGCGCGCGTTGAGGGTCACGTCCTCACCGACCCGACCGTCGCCGCGGGTGGCGCCACTGCTCAACCGGCCGTCGCGATACACCAGCCCGAGCGCGACCCCGTCGACCTTGAGCTCGCACAGATAGGTGGTGTCGCCGCCGATCTCACCGGCGACCCGGCCCGCCCAGGCCGTCAGCTCCTCGGGTGAGAACACGTCTTCCAGCGACAGCATGCGCTCCAGGTGCTCGGCCGGCGCGAACTCGGTGGTGAAACCGGCACCGCCCACCAGTTGGGTGGGTGAGTCGGCGGCCCGCAGCTCCGGGTGGGCGTCCTCGAGGGCCAGCAGCCGGTTGAACAGCTCGTCGAACTCGCTGTCGGGAATGATCGGCGCGTCTTTGACGTAGTAGCGGAACTGGTGCTCGCGCACCTCTTCGGCCAGGTCGTGCCACTGCCGCCGGATCTCGGGGGGGACGCTGTCCGCTTCTGGGCTCACCCCCGCAGGTTATCCGGTAGGGCCGTCGCCGGAATTTCGGCGCAGGGTGATTCTTGACCGCGCGAGCCGGCAGCCAGCGCCGGAACACCCAAATCGACCCGAGCCGTTCACTGCGCGTACACCAAGGCTGATTAATCTCCGCTATGCGTAAGCCTTCGTGATGCATGAGAGCTTGCTCAAGACCGCTGGCATCGACCTTTCCCAGGAGCACGAGCAAGCATGGCCTCTTCAAGCCCCTCACTGGCGTTGCTATCGGCGGCCAGTTTCGGGGTCACCGACTTCGTGGGCGGGGTGGCCGCCCGCCAGGTCGCCGCCCTGCGCGTGATCCTGATCTCCACACCGGTGTCGATGGTGCTGATCGGCGGCCTGGCCGCCGTCTGCGGCGGATCGGTAACCGCCAACGCGGTGGTCTACGGTGCGCTGGGCGGAATCAGTCAAGCGATCGGTATCTGGTGGTTCTTCTCGGCGCTCGGCGCCGGGCCGATTTCGGTGGTGTCCCCGCTGGCGGCGCTGGTCGATGCCGCCGTCCCGATCGGATTCGGGTTCCTCTTGGGTGAGCGGCCGAGTCCGGTCGCCACGGCGGGCATCTTGCTGGCGCTGACGGCCGTGGTCCTGATCAGCCGGGAAGCCAGCGGTGCCGGCGCTGGTCCACATCGCTTCACCCCGAAGGTGGCCTGGCTGACGATCGGTTCGGGCTTCGCGCTCGGGCTCAATTTCGTCTGCATCGACCACACCGAGCTGCAGTCGCGGCTGTGGCCACTGCTGTTCGCCCGGGCTGCGGCCACCGTGCTGGTGGTCGTTTTGGCAACGGCCACTCGCAATGCGACGCCGCCGTCCGGGTTCCCGCTGCGGCTGGCATTGGTTGCCGGCGTGCTGGATACCGGGGCCAACGTGACGATGGTGCTGACGCTGCACACCTCGCTGCTGTCGTTGGGCAGCGTGCTGATCTCGCTGTATCCGGCGGCGACGGTGGTGCTGGCGATCGTGGTGCTGCGCGAGCGGGTACATCGCTGGCAAGTGGTCGGCATGGTGCTCGCGGCGGCCGCGGTGGCGATGATCACCGCCGGCTGAGGCTTTAGCCTGGGTCGATGCCGCACCCGATCATGTTCCACGACGACGACCCGGGCCTGGCGGAGTTGCGCCGCATCGCGTTGGGGTTTCCCGAGGCGTCCGAGAAGATCTCGCACGGCCGCCCGGTGTTCTGCGCGCCGAAGATGTTCGCCGTCTTCGGTGGCAGCGCCAAGATCGACGGGTCGGTGGTGCGCTACCCCCACGCGCTGCTGGTCAAGGTCGACGAATCGGAGCGGCGAGCACTTGAGCAAGACAGTCGGTTCTTTCGTCCGATGTATCTGGCGCCATCGGGGTGGCTGGGACTGGATTTCACTGCGGCCCCGGTGGATTGGGACGAGGTCGGTGAGCTGGTCGACGCCTCGTTTCGGCTGACCGCGGCACCGCGGCTGATCCGGCTGCTCGACGGGCTATGACCCGTCTTCGACGTGGGCGCGCAGCCGGTCGATGGTGGCGTCCCAGCGTCGTGACAGGACGGACAGGTAGTCGCCGGCGTCGGCCAGCGGCCGGGCCTGGACCTCCCAGATGCGTTCCCGGCCGCGGCGGGTGCTGCTGACCAGGCCGACCGCCTCCAGCAGTTGCAGGTGCTTGGCGGCCCCCTGCCGTGTCACCGGGATCACCTGGGCGACCTGGGATGTCGAACGGGGACCGCCCTCACACAGCCGGTTGATGATAAGAAGGCGATTGGGGTCGCCGAGCGCCTCGAAGACCGGAGCCGTCACGCCGGCCGGCCCAGCGCCAGATACTTGCGCACCAACTCGGCCTGGTGCGCCCAGCCACCCGAGTTCGCCTCGAAGGCGCTCGACCGCCGCGCGGCGGGCAGCGCGTCGAACCCGCTCTCGACGATGGTGAGCAGCACCCCCTCGGGCGTCTCCGCGAGGGTGAATTCCACCAGTGTCATCGGTTCGTCCCGCACATCGGCGTCCACCGCGAAGGGGTGCCAGCGGTAGGCGAACCGCCGCGGGGGTTCCACGGCGACGATGTGCCAGGTCGCCCGGTTCCCGGCGTGCGGTTCCTGCAGCCGGGCGACGTCGGCGTCGACGGTGGTCGGGGTGATCGTCCCGGTCACCGCGGTTCCGGCGACGAACGGGCCGTCGAACCGGACCCCGAACCACTGCCCGAATTCCGCCGCGTCGCTGATCGCCCGCCAGACCCGGTCCAGCGATGCCCGCAACACGACCTGCTTCTCGATACGATCGGCACTCATATGCAACCTCCTGGTTGCCTATCAGTAGAACAGGCTCGGCCCCTATGCGCAACCAAACGGTTGCGCTTCTAGATCGGGTAGATCCCGCCGGCCGGAGACTCCCGTAGGGGAAGCAGGTGCCGTTCCGGTCAACGCGACGACAAAGACGACATCCGCGTAGCATCATCGGTGCTGATTGATGTCGTAGTCCAAGGTATTCCCCGCTCGGACCAGATCACCGAAGCTGTCACGCAATTGAGCTCCGACCGGGTGAAGTAATCGCCGACCTCGTCGTCCGCCGCCGCATCGCGAGACAGCATCGCACGGCACACCGACAACTAGTTCGCCATTTGTGGAAAATCAGCCTCGGCTCGGAGCCGGTTTCCGCCGGAGCCGCTACACCGCCTCCGGGTCCTCCCCCAGCGCCTCACCCGCCTTACGCACCAGCCCCACTGCGGTGCGCGCCCACTCGGGCGTGGCGCCGGCCATCCCGCAGACCGGGCTGATGCCGACCCGCTCGGCCAGCAGCGAACGCGCAAAGCCGATCCGGTCGGTGATCGCCGCCGCCGCGGCGGCGAGTTCCTCCACCGACGGGCGCCGCGCCGGCGCGACCGCCGGGACCATGCCCAGTACCACGGTGCGCCCGGAGTCGAGGAACGCGCCGATCGCGTCGTAGTCGGCCGGCGCCAAGGCGGTGCAGTCCAGGGATATCGCCGCAATACTGCTGCGCTGCAATACGTTCCACGGCAACTCCGAGGCACAACTGTGCACCAGGATCTCGCCGCCCACCGTCTCGGCGCAGCTGTCGAGCAGCGCGATGGCCACGGCCTCGTCGAGGGCGGGCACCGGGCTCAGCGCGGTGACCCCGGCCAGTCGGCCGGTCACCGCGGCGGTCAGGGACGGCTCGTCGAGCTGTACGACCACCGGGGTGTCAAGCCGCCGGGCCAGGTCGGCCCGGTGCGTCTTGAGGCCCTCGGCCAGCGACGCGGCCAGGTCTCGCATCGCGCCCGGGTCGGTGATCGCCCGGTGGCCGTTGGCCAGCTCCAGCTCGGCGGCCAGGGTCAGCGGCCCGGGCGCCTGCACCTTGACCGGATGCCCACCGCCGCGCAGCCCGGCGATCTCCCAGGCCTCTTCGAGGGCGTCGGTGTCCTCGGCGAGCAGGCTGACCGCGCGCCGGCTCACCGCGCCGGGGCGCGCACACAGCCGGTAGCCGCGCGGGGCGGTGTCGATGGCGATGTCGACCAGCAGCGCACCGGCCCGGCCGAGCAGATCCGCACCCACCCCGCGGGCCGGCAACTCGACCAGGTGGGCCAGGCCGCCGCCCAGCTCGCCGACGACGACCTCGGCGGCCTGGCGCGCCGAAGTGCCCGGCCATGACCCCAGGGCGGTCCCGGTGGCGAAAGCGCTCATCGAGCAACCGTATTGAAGGAGGTTTCGACCTCGACACGGCGGGTTACCTTCGACGAGTGAAGACGTCGCGGCTGGTGCTCATGGGTGCGGTAGCCGCGACGGTGCTCGGTTGTACCCGGTTCGTCGGTGGCACGGCGCTGGCACCGGTCGTGGCGCCGGTGCCCGACGGCGCCGTCCGCGTCGGGGCGATCCTGCTCGATACCTCCCGGATGCGCGGCATCACCGGTACCGACGAGGACCTGACGATCATCCCCACCATGGATTCCATCGCCCCGGTGGACATCGATGAGCTTGCCGCGACGGTGTCGCCACCGTGCCGCTTCGTCTTCACCGAGACGGCGGTGTTCGGCAGCGGGTACACCCAGTTCCGCAAGACCACCTACCAGTACCCGCCCAAGGGCGCGTTGATCTCCGAGGGCGCGGCCGCCTACCCCGACCCGCAGTTCGCCCGCCGCGCATTCGACGAGCTGGTGGCCACCGTCGCCGGTTGTGCCGGCAGCCCCGTCGGGCCGAAGATGGTCGGCGACTGGGGCGCCGACGAGCAGTCCCTGCACACCCGGCCCGGTGAGTGCGGGCGCGCCTACCTGCTCAAGGCGGTGGTGCTGCTGGAGGTCACCCACTGCGGCTTCTCCGAATCGATCGCTGACCTGGTGGTGACGAATATGGCGGCGGCGGTGCCGGGCTAAGGCCGGTGGCTCAGGCGGTGTCGGCGATGGTGGCGCTGGCGATCACCTCGTCGCCGTGCGGGTCCGGGCGGTAGCAGACCAGCGTCTGACCGCGGGCCACCCCGCGCAGTGGCGCACGCAGCCGCACGCGCAGATCGTCGCCGACGAGCTCGGCCACCGCGCCCACGGTCTCCCCGTGGGCGCGCACCTGCACCTCGCATTCGACCGGGCCGCGCCAGGCGCTTCCCGAGGTGAATACCGGCGTCCGTCCGGTCAGGCCCAGCACGTCCAGGTCGGCGGCGGTGCCGACGGTGATGGTGGCGGTGGCGGCGTCGATGCCGGTCACGTAGCGGGGCCGGCCGTCCGGGCCGGGGCCGGCGATGCCCAGGCCCTTGCGCTGGCCGATGGTGAAGCCGTGCACCCCGTCGTGCTCGGCCAGCACCGTCCCGCCGGCGTCGACGACCGCCCCGGGCCGCACCCCGATGTGGCTGCCCAGGAAGGTGCGGGTGTCGCCGGTCGGGATGAAGCAGATGTCGTGACTGTCGGGTTTGCTCGCCACCGCCAGGCCGCGTTCGGCGGCTTCGGCGCGGATGGCCGGCTTGGGGGTGTCGCCGATCGGGAACGCCGCGTGGCTGAGCTGTTCGGCGGTCAGCACCGCCAGCACATAGGACTGGTCCTTGTCGGCGTCGACCGCGCGGCGCAGCCGGCCGTCGGCGAGCCGGGCGTAGTGGCCGGTGGCCACCATGTCGAAGCCGAGCGCCACGGCGCGGGCGGCCACCGCGGAGAACTTGATCTTCTCGTTGCAGCGCACGCACGGGTTCGGGGTCTCACCGCGGGCATAGGAGTCGACGAAGTCGTCGATCACCTCGGCTTGAAACTGCTCAGAGAAGTCCCACACGTAGAACGGGATGCCCAGCAGGTCGGCGACCCGGCGGGCGTCGTCGGAGTCCTCCCGCGAACAGCAGCCCCGCGAGCCGGTGCGCAGTGTGCCCGGGTTGCGGGACAGCGCCAGGTGCACGCCGACCACCTCGTGCCCGGCATCGACCATGCGGGCGGCGGCGACCGACGAATCCACCCCGCCGCTCATCGCGGCTATGACTTTCACCGTGGCACCCCGGCGGCGGCCAGCATGGCCTGACGGGCCCGGTCCACCGCGCCCGGCAGCACCGCCAGCACCGCATCCACGTCGGCGTCGACGCTGGTGTGCCCCAATGACAGCCGCAGCGAGCCCCGCGCGGCCACCGGGTCAGCGCCCATCGCCGTCAGAACGTGCGACGGCCGCGCCACCCCGGCGGTGCAGGCCGAACCGGTGGAGCATTCGATGCCGTTGGCATCCAACAACATCAGCAGCGAGTCACCTTCGCAGCCGGCGAAGGTGAAGTGCGCGTTGCCCGGCAGCCGCTCGGTGCGCGACCCGTTGACGCAGGCGTCCTCAATCCGCGCGAGCACCCCGTCGATGAGCCGGTCCCGCATGGCCGCCACCCGGTCGGCGGTGTCCTCCAGTGAGCCCACCGCGATCTGCAACGCGGTTGCCATGCCGACGGCGCCGGCGACATCGGGTGTGCCCGAACGGATGTCACGCTCCTGGCCCCCGCCGTGCATCAGCGGAACACAGGCCACGTCGCGGCGCATCAACAGCGCGCCGGCCCCGCAGGGCCCACCGAACTTGTGGGCCGTCAGAGTCAGCGCCGACAGCCCGCTGCCCGCGAAGTCGACCGGCAGCTGACCGACGGCCTGCACCGCATCGGAGTGCATGGGCACGCCGAATTCCGCTGCGACGGCGGCGAGTTCGGCAATCGGCAACACAGTGCCGACCTCGTTGTTGGCCCACATCACCGATACCAGTGCGACATCCTCAGAGTCCTGCAGCGCCGCGCGCAGCGCGTCCGGCGTCACCGAACCGTCGGCAGCGGTGGGCAGCCAGGTGATCTCGGCGTCTTCGTGGTCGGCGAGCCAGCTGACCGCGTCCAGCACAGCATGGTGTTCGATCTCGGTGGTGATGATCCGACGCCGGCGCGGGTCGGCGTCACGCCTGGCCCAGTAGATGCCCTTGACCGCCAGGTTGTCGCCGTCGGTGCCGCCGGCGGTGAACACCACCTCCGACGGACGTGCGCCCAGGAGTGCAGCGATCGACTCCCGGGACTCCTCCATCCGGCGGCGCGCGCTGCGGCCGGCGGCGTGCAGCGACGAGGCGTTGCCGACGGTGCCCATCACGGCCGTCATCGCCTCGATGGCCTCGGGGTACATCGGGGTGGTGGCTGCGTGATCCAGATAGACCATGACCCGCCCAGGATACCGGGCAGTTCCCGTCACCTCGGTGGCCATGCGTCAGCAGCAGATGCAGGCCTGCCGGGGCGGTCGCACCTGGCAGCCCACGGCGGCCTGGCAGCGGGCGGCCAGCTCGCGCCGATCTGTCCCGGGCAGCTGCAGGGATGCGACGTGCACCCGCGCGACGGTACGCCGTGCGGTGATCAGCCGGCGCATCGAGGCCGCCAGGGTGTCGTCGCCGACGAAGGCCGGCAGGGTCGAGCGGGATCCGTCGGGATGGTGGTAGCTGAGTTGTAGCGGCTGCACGGGGCGCGCCGCGTCGACGGCGGCCTGGAACATCGCCGGATAGAACCTGCCGTGGGCGCGCCCGCACCAGGTGGTGCCCTCCGGGAACGCCACGACGGTACGGCCTTCCCGCAATCTGGCGGCCACTGCCTCGACCACCGTCGGCAGCCGGCGCAGGCTGTCCCGGTCGATCGGGATGATCCGCATGAGGCGGGCCAGCGCCCCGATGCCGGGCCAGCTGATCAGGTCGGCGCGCGCCACGAATGTCCCCGGGCACACCGCGCCGACGACGAACACGTCCAGCCAGGAGATGTGCCCGCTGACCACCAGCATGCCGCGCAGGTTGCGCAACGGTGCCCCGATCGTCGTCACCCGCACTCCGAAGCAGCGCAACACCAGCCGGCAGCAGCCGCGCTGGAAGGTGACCCGGCCCGGCAGCGGCGCCGCCAGCAGCGGCAGCACCGGTAGCAGCAGCATCAGCAGGGCCAGCCGGGCCGCCACCACCGCCGGGAACAACAGCTTCGCGCCGCCGTGCACGCACGCCGGCGTACACGATGGCCGCGGCGCCCAGGCGTTGACGACCCCGTGGTTCACGCGTCCGTGGCGACGTCGGCTGCCGCCGCGACCGAGCGCAGGCGGTTCAGGTAGCGGGTATCGGCGTCGCTGCGGCACAACAGCGCCGGGAAGTCGCCCACCCCGAAGCCGGGGTCGTGGGCCGGTTCACCGCAGATCCGCGCGCCCAGCCGCAGATAGCCGCGCAGCAGCGGCGGCAGGACCGGACGGGCCGGCGGCGCGATCTCCTCGAGGCTCTTGCCGTCCAGCACCACCGGCCGATACGGCGTCAGCCGGTGCGGTGAGGCGTGGCGGCGCCGCACGAAGTCGCGGACGCCGCGGATCTGGCTGCCGGGCGCGCCCTCGCCGTGGACGGGCACCGAGACGCAGCCGGTGATGTAGTCGTATCCGTAGCGGTCCAGGTAGGCCAGGATCCCGGCCCACATCAACAGCACGACGGCACCGTTGCGGTGCCCCGGGCGCACCACCGCCCGGCCCATCTCGACCAGCGACGGGCGCAGCGGATCGAGTGCGGCGACGTCGAATTCGGCTGCGCTGTAAAGGCCTCCGGCGGCGATGGCGCCGGTCGGGGGCAGCATCCGGTAGCAGCCGACCAGCGCTCCGGAGGTGTCGTCCCGCACCAGCAGGTGATCGCAGTATTGGTCGAATCGGTCGGCGTCTCGGCCGTCGGCCGCGGGCGGCAGGGTGAATCCCGGCTCGGTGCTGAACACCTCGTAGCGCAGCCGCTGCGCGGCTTCGATCAGGGCGGGCTCGGTGGATACCAGCAGCGAGTATCGCGGGGTGTCGGTGGTGGTGGTGGGCTCGGGGGCGATGAGAACAGAACCAGTGCTCACAATCGCCCACGGTCGCGCAGTCATGCGGCGTAGAGGCAATCACCGCATGACATGTCGGTGCACTCTCGGTGACGAGTTGCAGCCTCCGGGCGGTCCGCGCGCTGGCAGCGGCAACTCGAGAGAAATCGACATTGTGACGATAAAAATCAACGTTGTGTAGACTTTGTCGGCAAAGTGCTCGATCGCGATTTCTCGGTCCCAACGGGGGTGCAAATGCCGACACAGCAGTGGCTCATCACCGGCGTCAGCACGGGTCTGGGCCGTGCCTTCGCCCAAGCGGCTTTGGCCGCCGGGCACACCGTCGTCGGGACGGTGCGGTCCGCAGATGACCTAGCGGCCTTCCGCGCGCTCAAACCCGGGTACGCCCACGGCCGCATCGTGGACGTGACGGACGACGACGCCGTTGCGAGTCTGTTCAACGAGGTAGAACAGTGCGTCGGCCCATTGGATGTCGTCGTCGCCAACGCCGGCTACGGCCTGGAGGGCACCTTCGAGGAGACTCCACTGGCCGAGGTGAGGCGACAGTTCGCGGTCAACGTGTTCGGGACCGTGGCCACCCTGCAGGCCGCACTGCCGCAGATGCGCCGGCGCCGGCGCGGACACTTGATGGCCGTCACCTCCATGGGCGGGCTCATGGCCGTCCCCGGCATGTCGGCCTACTGCGGCAGCAAGTTCGCTGTCGAAGGCATCCTGGAAGCACTCGGCAAAGAGGTTGCGCAGTTCGGGATCCACGTGACAGCGATCGAGCCTGGCTCCTTCCGCACCGACTGGGCCGGACGATCCATGACACGCGCCGCGCGGAGCATCGCCGACTACGACGAGCTGTTCGGTCCCATCCGCGAAACCCGAAAGCAGGCCAGCGGCAGGCAGCTGGGCAACCCGGCGAAAGCCGGCGACGCCATCGTGCACATCGCGTCGCTCGAGCGGCCACCGGCACATCTCGTCCTGGGCTCAGATGCGCTGCGACTGATCACCGCCGCGCGCGCGGCTGTAGACGAGGAGATCCGGAGCTGGGAAATGCTTTCCCGCACAACCGACTTCGCCGAAGGCGCCGCGCTCTGATGGTCCGTCACCACCCGGCACACGGCCGCCGCCCCACGGTGCGTAAGGGCGATCTCCGCGAGCAGGCGATTCTGGACACCTGCGAAGCTCTGCTGGCGCAAACGGGCTACGACGCCATGACCGTCGCCGACATCGCCCAGGGCGCCGGCATCACCCGCGGCGCCTTGTACTTCTACTTCGGGTCGAAGCAAGACGTGGTCACCGCACTCGTCGCCCGCACCGTCGAGCACTTGTGGGAGCGGTCCCGCGCCACCGCAGAGACCGACGACCCGTGCCAGGCAATCGCAGCGGCCATGCAGCGCACAGTCGAGCTGTGGAACGAGCACGGCCTAGTCATGCGCACAGCGATCGACCTGTCGTTGACCGTGCCGGAGATCGGCAGACTGTGGAGCCATACCGCTGACTTGTTCATCGCGGCCATCACCGCCGTCCTGGAACGAGCCGGCGTTGAGTCCGGCACGAAACCCGAACAGGCGCCTGCAATGGCGCGCACCTTGTGTTGGATGATCGAGCGGACCTTCTACCACACATCGCACGAATCTCGCGAGGAACTCCAACGGGCATCGAAGACGTGCGAACACATCTGGCTGATCAGCGCCGGGCTGACCTGATGACGCCCCGGTATGCCAACCTCAGGCGGCAGCACCGCCGCCGTCGGCGTGCAGCGTCGAGCCGGTGATGAAACTGGACCGCGGCGAGGCCAGAAACAGTACGGCTTCGGCGATCTCGGACGCCTGCGCGGTGCGGCCGAGCGGAAGCGCCCGGCCCAGTTCGTCGTTGACGTCGCCCCACTCGGCCACCACCCCCGCGGTAGCGGTGGGTCCGGGCGCGACGCTGTTCACCCGCACCCCGTGCGGCCCGAACTCGGCAGCCCAGGTTCGGGTCAGCGATTCCAGGGCGGCTTTGGACGCGCTGTAGCTTGACGCGCCCGGAACGCCTTTGAAGGCGACCATGCTGGTGACGTTGACGATGGCGCCGCGCCCGCGCCGCAACATGGCCGGCACCAGGGCCGCAACCAAGAAGTAGGCGCCGCGCACGTTGGTGTCAAACGTCGACTCGAATGACGAGACGTCCTGGTCGACGGTGAGCGCGCCGGGGAAACTGGCGGCGTTGTTCACCAGGATGTCGACATCACCACACTGCCGGGCAAGGGAGTGCACCGATTCGAGGTCCGCCAGATCGGCGGCCACGAACCGCACGCCGTCGCCGAGTTCGGCGACGGCGGCGGCACCGCGACCAGCGGAACGGCCGGTGATGATCACCGTGGCGCCGTGCCGCGCCAGCAGCCGGGCCGACTCCAGTCCGATACCGGCGGTCCCGCCGGTCACCACCGCGGTCTGGCCCGCCAGCTCGCTCACTGGGTCGCCAGCCAGTCCGCCAGGCGGGTCTGGGCCAGGATCGCGTCGGGGCCGGTGACCAGGCCGGTGTCCCCCACCTTGGTGCCGAAGTAGACGGCCGCCGGGTCGACCACGATCGGCAGGGTCTCGCCGCGGTGCGCTAGCGCCGCAGCGGCCAGTTCGGCGAACGTCATCTTCTCCGGACCGCCGACGTTGACGATCCCGTCCACCGGGGCCGCCTGGGCCGCACGGGCCACCGCGGCGGCCACGTCGGCGCCGGCGATCGGCTGGATCAGCCCCTCGGGGGCCCGCACCACACCGTCGACGGTCAAAGACGCGGTGATCGCGTCGGCGAACTCGTGAAACTGGGTGGCGCGCACGATGGTGTAGGGCAGCCCCGAGTCGGTGATGATCCGTTCCTGGGCCACCTTGGCGCGCATGTAGCCGCTGTCCGGCAGGGCGTCGCAGCCCACGATCGACAGCGCCACGTAGTGGCTGACATCGGCCTTTTTCGCCGCTGCGACCTGGTTGGTGGTCGAGCGGGTGAAGAAGTCCATGACCGGGTCGTCGTCGAAGTTCGGGGAGTTCACCACGTCGACCAGCACGTCGGCGCCCGACAGCGCCTCAACCAGGCCCTGGCCGGTCAGGACGTCGGCGCCGGTGTCGCGCGACGCCGCCACCGGCTCGTGCCCGGCCGCGGCCAGCAGCGCGACGACCTTCGAGCCGATCTGCCCGCTGGCGCCCATCACGGTGATTTTCATTTCTTCCAGACCTCCTTGGTCGACTGTGGTGTGTCCACAGTGGCACTGCAGAGGCCGTGCCGGTACCCCGGAAAGTCCGTAGTCTGCGGGTCAGCGCCACGGGGTGTCGCGCAGTTGACGCCGGGACCGGATGCCGAGCTTGGCGAACACCTTGCGCAGGTGCCATTCGACGGTGTGCGCGCTGATGAACAACTGGGCACCGATTTCGGTGTTGGTCAGACCCGCGCCGGCCAGCTCAGCGATCTGCTGCTCCTGCGGGGTCAAGGCGTCCCCGGGGCCGGTAGGGCGTTTGCCGGCCTTCTCCCCGGTGGCTTGCAGTTCCCGGCGGCTGCGCTCGGCGAAGGCCTGCGCCCCCATCCGGCTGAAAACCGCGTGCGCGGTCCGCAGCTGGGCCCGCGCGTCGCTGCGACGATTCTCCCGCCGCAGCCATTCCCCGTACACCAGCTGGGTGCGGGGCAGCTGCACTGCCATCCGGACACCGGCCAGCCGCTCGAGGGCCTCGCGGTAGCAGTCCTCGGCGGCACTGCCTTGGCTCACCAGCGCCCGCGAGCGGGCCAGCACACCCAGCGCCAAGTCGGTGCCGGCGGCCGACGTGCGCTCTTCGAGCTGTGCCAACGCGTCGAGGGCGACTGCATGTTCGCCGGCGCGCACTGCGGCCTCGACCAGCTCGACCAGATTCCAGCCGTACAGGCCCAAGTCCTCGTATTCGCAGGCCCGCCGCAGCGCCGCGCAGGCCACCGGGTAGTGGCCCAGCCCGAGGTGCAACACCGCGGTGGCATAGCCGACGAGGGCACTGATGCGGCCCTCCCCGCGCGCGGCGCCGTCGCGGGCCGCGGCCTCGATCAGCACGGTGGCCTCCGCTTCGTCGCCGGCCCACGCCGCCAGCGCCAGTTCGTGATAACGCACCGGGGTCTGGCCGGCCGCGGCCGACAGCGACCGCGCCTCGGCGAGAAGCGCACGCGCCGACGCGAACTCGCCGGCCTGGACATGCACCCCGGCCCGGGTCGTCAGCGCGGTCGGTAGCGCCGCCAACGCACCGGTACCGGTGGCCACCCGCACCGCATCGGTGGCGATCCGGTGCCAGGATTCGTCGTCCCACAGATCGTGCACGACAGCCTCGTGGGCGACCGGGAAGGCTTGCCACGACCAGGTTTCCGGGGTGATCGCCGCGATCGCGGCCCGCATCGGTGCGAGGCCGGCCGTGTACCCCGCAGCGATCCGGGTGGCCAGTCCGTGTAGCAGCAGGCCGCTCGGCCGGTGCGGGGTGGCCAGCGGTTGTGCGGTCAGCATCGTCGCGATATCGGTGCGCATCCCGGGCCCGAACTCTCGTCCGGCGTACATGGCCGCGCTGACGGCTTCCAGCATTGCGTCTTGGGCCATCGGCCCGTCCAGGTCGGCCAATTGTGTTGCGGCGTCGAATAGTTGGTGCACCGACTGGGTCAGGGCCGGGGCGTCGCCGGTGCCGCGACCACGGGTGAACGCCAACACCGCGCGAGTGCGCGCCACTCTGGCGCGCTGCAGGTCGTCCAGCGGGGCCATTTCGGCGGTGTCCAGCAGGGCGTCCGCGGCGTCGAGCTCGGCGGCCGCACGCATCGCCTCGGCGGCGTCCAGTGCCCGGGCGCCGCGCAGCGCGGCATCCGGGGTCAGTTCGGTGGCCCGGCTCAAAAACGCCGCCGCCGCAGCGGTTCCGCCGCGAAGCTGGGCCCGGCCGGCGGAGTGTTCCAGTTCCGCGGCGACCGATTCGTCCGGGGCCGCCGCGGCGTGGGCGCCGTGCCACGCACGACGGTCGGGGTCATGCGCCGGGTCGGTGGCTTCGGCCAGGGCACGGTGGGCCTGCCGCCGCTCGCCGTGCTGCGCCGCACGGTAGACGGCCGAGCGCACCAACGGATGCCGGAACCGCACGCGCGCGCCCGTCTCCAGCAGGCCCGCCTCTTCGGCCGGCGTCAAGGCCTCGCCGGGCAGGCCGAGCAGCTGCGCCGCCCGCAGCAGTAGCGTCGGATCCCCCACCGGCTCGGCGGCGGCCAGCAGCAGCAACTGCTGGGTGTCGCCCGGCAACGACCGGATCCGGGCCAGGAAGTGCTGCTCGATCTGGCCGGCCACCGGTTGCACGTCGGGCCGGTGGTATCCGCCCGCCAGTTCGGCGGATGACAGGCCTCGCGGCAACTCCAGTAGCGCCAGCGGGTTGCCGTGTGTTTCGGCGACGATGCGGTCTCGCACCTGGGTATCGATGCGCCCGGCGACCGCCGAGGCCAGCAAGGCCCGGGCGTCGGCATCGCCGAGCCCCCGCAGCACCAGTCTGGGCAGTCCGGTCAGGCCGTCGACCGGCTCGCGCAGCGCGAACACCAGCGCGACCGGTCCGGCCGCCAGCCGGCGCGCCACGAACCCCAAGGTCTGCGCCGTGACCTGGTCCAGCCACTGCGCGTCGTCCACCAGGCACAGCACCGGGCGCTCGACGGCCGCACCGGCCAGCAGCCCCAGCACCGCGAGCCCGACCAGGAAGCGATCCGGTGCCGGGCCCGAGCTCAGACCGAAGGCGGTCTGCAGCGCCGCGCGCTGAGGCTCGGGAAGCTCAGCGGCGCAATCGAGCACCGGCGCGCACAACTGCTGCAGGCCGGCGAAGGCCAGTTCCATGTCCGACTCCACGCCGGCGGTGCCGATCACCTGGAATCCGGTGGCACTGTCGGCCAGGTAGTCCAGCAGCGCGGTCTTGCCGATGCCGGGCTCGCCCCGCACGATCAGCACCTGTGGATCGCCGGCCCGGGTGCGCTCGAGCAGTTGCCGCAGCTGCGCGCACTCCTGGGCGCGGCCGATCAGCCGACCAGTCACGAAAGCCCCCATTCCGGCGTCGGAACGGGGGCTTTCGCGATTGCTCACGCAGAAGAAATTAACCCTTGCGGGCCTTGACCGCCTCGGTCAGCTGCGGGGCGACCTTGAACAGGTCCCCGACGATGCCGTAGTCGGCGATCTCGAAGATCGGCGCTTCCTCGTCCTTGTTGACCACCACGATGGTCTTGGACGTCTGCATGCCGGCCCGGTGCTGGATCGCACCGGAGATGCCCAGGGCGATGTAGAGCTGCGGCGAAACCGTCTTGCCGGTCTGGCCGATCTGGAACTGGCCCGGGTAGTAGCCCGAGTCCACCGCGGCACGCGAGGCGCCCACGGCCGCACCGAGCGAGTCGGCCAGCTCCTCGACCACCGAGAAGCTCTCGGCGCTGCCGACGCCGCGACCGCCGGCCACCACGATGGGGGCCTCGGTGAGCTCCGGACGGTCGCCGGCCACCGCGGGCTCACGCGAGGTGATCTTGGTGGCGTTCTCGGCAGGCGCGGGAACCTCCACGGTGACCTGCTCGCCCGCTCCGGCGCTCGGGGCCGGCTCCACGGCGCCGGCCCGCACGGTGATCACCGGGGTCTCACCGGTGGGCTCGGCGTCGACGGTGTAGGCGCCACCGAAGATGGAGTGCACCACCTTGGCGCCTTCGGAGACCTCGACCACGTCGACCAGCAGACCGGAGCCGATCCGAGCCGCCAGCCGGCCGGCGACCTCCTTGCCGTCGGCGTTGGCGGCGATCAGCACCGCGGCCGGGGTCGCCGACTCGGTCAGCGCGGCCAGCACGTCGACGGTCGGGGTGACCAGGTAACCCTCCACCACGTCGGACTCGGCGACGTAGATCTTGGCCGCACCGGCCTCCTTCAGCCCGTCGACCAGCGGAGCGGCGGTGCCGGGGGCACCGACGACGACGGCGGACGGTTCGCCGAGCACGCGCGCGGCGGTGATCAGTTCGGAGCTGACCTTCTTCAGCGCTCCTTCGGCGTGCTCGACGAGCACGAGTACTTCAGCCATGTTTGTCTACTTCCGTTTTCGTAAGTCCGGGGATCGCTTAGATCAGCTTCTGGGCAACCAGGTACTCGGCGATCTTGGTGCCGCCGTCGCCCTCGTCGGTCACCTTCTCGCCGGCGGTCTTCGGCGGCTTCGGCGTCGACGCGGTCACCTTGGACCCGGCGTTGGCGACACCGACCTCGTCGGCCTCGACCCCGATCTCGGCCAGGGTGAGCACGGTGACTTCCTTCTTCTTGGCGGCCATGATGCCCTTGAAGGACGGGAAGCGGGGCTCGTTGATCTTCTCGTTGACGCTCACCACCGCCGGCAGCGAGGCCTCCAGGGTGAACACGCCCTCGTCGGTCTCCCGCTCGCCGGTGACCTTGCCGCCCTCGACGGTCAGCTTGCGCAGGTGCGTCAGCTGCGGCAGGCCCAGGTACTCGGCGATGATCGCCGGAACCGCACCGCCGACACCGTCGGTGGACTCGTTGCCGGCGATGACCAGCTCGGTGCCCTCGATCGCGCCCAGCGCCCGGGCCAGCGCCCAGGCGGTCTGCACGACGTCGGAACCCTTCATGCCGTCGTCGAGGATGTGCACGGCCTTGTCGGCCCCCATCGACAGCGCCTTGCGGATCGCCTCGGTGGCCCGTTCCGGGCCGGCGGTCAGCACGGTGACGGTGCCTTCGGCACCTTCCTTCTCGCGGATCAGCAGCGCCTCTTCGACGGCCCGCTCGTTGATCTCGTCGAGCACGGCGTCGGCGGCGTCACGGTCCAGCGTGAAGTCGCCGTCACTGAGCTTGCGCTCCGACCAGGTGTCTGGGACCTGTTTGATCAGGACCACGATGTTCGTCATGAGTGTGGTTCGTCCTCCTCGAAGGGGTCCTGCGGCGGCCGGCCACAAGACTGGGTCACGATTTACGCAGCCGCACGGCCATATTACTCGTCGGTAACTTAGTGCGGTTCGCCTGTACAGAGTAGCGGGTCGTGATAGAGCCACTGCGGGGTAGCCGGTTCGTGGACCGCGCCATTAGCGTTAGCCTGCCTGTGCAATGAAATCTATTGACGGTCCCGACTCCCCCGCCGACACCACCTTGATGCTGACGGGCGAGCGCACCATTCCCGGACTCGACGTCGAGAACTACTGGTTCCGCCGTCACGAGGTGGTCTACCAACAGCTGGCGCCGCGTTGCGCCGGCCGCGACGTCCTGGAAGCCGGGTGCGGCGAGGGCTACGGCGCCGACCTGATCGCGCGCGGGGCACGTCGGGTGATCGGGCTGGACTACGACGACGCGGCGGTGGCCCACGTGCGGGACCGCTACCCGCGGGTGGAGGCGATCCAGGGCAATCTCGCCGACTTGCCGCTGCCCGACGCCGCCGTGGACGTGGTGGTCAACTTTCAGGTGATCGAGCACCTGTGGGACCAGGCGCAGTTCATCGCCGAGTGCGCCCGGGTGCTGCGGCCCGGTGGGCTGCTGATGGTGTCGACCCCCAACCGGATCACGTTCTCCCCCGGCCGCGACACCCCGATCAACCCGTTCCACACCCGGGAGCTCAACGCCGCCGAGCTGACCGCACTGCTCATCGACGGCGGGTTCGTCATGGACGCGATGCTCGGGGTGTTTCATGGGCCGGCACTGCGCGAGATGGACGCCCGGCACGGGGGCTCGATCATCGACGCGCAGATCGAACGCGCGGTCGCCGACGCGCCCTGGCCGGCCGAGCTGCTGGCCGACGTCGCCGCCGTCACCAGTACAGATTTCGACATCCTCCACGCCGCCGAACGCGCAATCGATGACAGCCTGGATCTGGTGGCGATCGCGGTGCGGCCGTGAACGAAAAGCCCTCGGTGCCAGGCCTGTTCACCCTGGTGCTGCACACCCACCTCCCGTGGCTGGCCCACCACGGCCGCTGGCCCGTGGGCGAGGAGTGGCTCTACCAATCCTGGTCGGCGGCCTACCTGCCGCTGATGCGGGTGCTGCGGTCGCTGGCCGCTGAGGGCCGGCGCAACCTGCTCACCCTCGGGGTGACGCCGGTGGTCGCCGCCCAGCTCGACGACCCCTACTGCCTCGACGGCATGCACCACTGGCTGGCGAACTGGCAGCTGCGCGCCACCCAGGCCACGACTTTGCCGGATCTGCGCGACTTCGGCCGGCACGAGTGCGCCGCGGCCGAGCAGGCGCTTGAGGAGTTCGCGCTGCTGTGGCGGCACGGTGCCAGCCCGCTGCTGCGCGAGCTGGCGCAGGCCGGCACTGTCGAACTGCTCGGCGGCCCGCTGGCCCACCCGTTCCAGCCCCTGCTGGCGCCGCGGCTTCGTGAGTTCGCGCTGCGCGAGGGCCTGGCCGACGCGGCGGCACGGCTGGCCCACACCCCCGCCGGGATCTGGGCGCCGGAATGCGCCTACGCGCCCGGGATGGAACACGGCTACGCCGCGGCCGGGGTCTCGCACTTCATGGTCGACGGGCCATCGCTGCACGGCGACACCGCGCTGGGCCGCCCGGTCGGCGACACCGACGTGATCGCGTTCGGGCGCGACCTGCAGGTCAGTTACCGGGTGTGGTCGCCGAAATCGGGCTATCCCGGCCACGACGCCTATCGCGACTTCCACACCTACGACCACCGCACCGGGCTGAAGCCGTCCCGGGTCACCGGCCGCAACGTCGACCCCGAACACAAAGCGCCCTATGACCCGCAGCGCGCTGACGCCGCCGTCGACGCCGACGTCGCCGATTTCGTCGAAGTGGTCCGGGGCCGCCTGCAGGCCGAGTCCGAGCGGATCGGTCGCCCCGCCCACGTGGTCGCCGCCTTCGACACCGAGCTGTTCGGCCACTGGTGGTACGAGGGGCCGACCTGGCTGGCCCGGGTATTGCGGGCGCTGCCGGAGGCCGGGGTGCGCGTCGGCACCCTGTCCGACGCGATCAGCGCCGGGTTCGTCGGCGACGCGGTCGAACTGCCGCCCAGCTCCTGGGGCTCGGGCAAGGACTGGCGGGTGTGGTCCGGGGAGAAGGTCGCCGACCTGGTGCAGCTCAACACCGAGGTGGTCGAGACGGCGCTGGGCGCCGTCGACAAGGCGCTGGCGCAGACCGGGGCGCCCTCGGGCCCGACTCCGCGTGACCGGGTCGCCGACCAGATCCTGCGGGAGGCGCTGTTGACGGTGTCCAGCGACTGGCCGTTCATGGTGAGCAAGGACTCCGCCGCCGACTACGCCCGCTATCGCGCACAGCTGCACGCGCACGCCACCCGGGAGATCGCCGACGCACTGGCATCGGGGCATCGTGACGCGGCCGAACGGCTCGCCGAGGGATGGAATCGGGCCGACGGTCTGTTCGGCGCGCTGGATGCCCGTAGGCTGCCACGGTGACCCCCCTCTTTCGCGACCGTGCATGTGTCCGGCGCGACATGGCAGGACAAGGAACAGCCGCGTGAAGATCCTGATGGTGTCGTGGGAATACCCACCGGTGGTGATCGGCGGGTTGGGCCGGCACGTCCACCACCTGTCCACCGCTCTGGCCGCTGCCGGTCATGACGTCGTGGTGCTGGCCAGGCGTCCCTCGGGCACCGACCCGAGCACCCACCCGTTGTCGGACGAGATCAGCGAGGGCGTGCGGGTCATCGCCGCGGCCCAGGATCCGCACGAATTCTCCTTCGGCGAAGACATGATGGCTTGGACCCTGGCGATGGGGCATTCCATGGTGCGCGCCGGGCTGTCCTTGAAGACCGACGGGGGCCAGACCGTGTGGCGCCCCGACCTGGTGCACGCCCACGACTGGCTGGTGGCGCACCCGGCGATCGCGCTGGCCGAATTCTATGATGTCCCTTTGGTTTCCACTATCCATGCCACTGAGGCCGGGCGGCACTCCGGCTGGGTGTCAGGCCGGCTGAGCCGTCAGGTGCACGCGGTGGAATCGTGGCTGGTGCGCGAATCGGACTCCCTGATCACCTGTTCGGCCTCCATGCGCGACGAGATCACCGACCTGTTCGGCCCCGGGCTGGCCGAAACGACCGTGATCCGCAACGGAATCGACGCCGCGCGGTGGCCATTCGCCCGCCGCCGGCCCCGCACCGGTCCGCCGGAACTGCTGTTCGTCGGGCGCCTCGAATACGAGAAGGGCGTGCACGACGCCATTGCGGCGCTACCGAGGATCCGGCGGGCCCACCCGGGCACGACGCTGACCATCGCCGGTGACGGCACCCAGCAGGACTGGCTGATCGAGTGCGCCCGAAAGCACCGGGTGCTCAAGGCAACCCGGTTCGTCGGCCGACTCGACCATGACGAGTTGCTGGCACTGTTGCATCGTGCCGACGCCGCCGTGCTGCCCAGCCACTACGAGCCGTTCGGGCTGGCCGCCCTGGAGGCTGCTGCCGCTGGGACCCCGCTGGTGGCATCCAATGTCGGCGGTCTCGGTGAGGCCGTGATCGACGGCGATACCGGCATGTCGTGCCCACCGCGCGACGTGCCCGCCCTGGCCTCGGCGGTCTGCGCGGTGCTCGACGACCCGGCCGCGGCTCAGCACCGCGCCGTGGCTGCCCGGGACCGGCTCAGCGCCGACTTCGACTGGCATACCGTCGCCGACGAGACCGCTCAGGTGTATCTGGCCGCCAAGCGCCGCGAGCGCGAACCGCAACAGCGCCGACCGATCATCGAGCACGCGCTACCGGACCGGTAAGCCCTCGGGTGTGGGACCGCATCGCCGCCCTAGTCACGCGCCGTCGTTCGTGGCTGGTGGCAGTTGCGGTCGTCGTCGCCGCGGCAGCGCTGATGGCGCCGGGTGGTCACACCTCCGATGCCACCGCATCGCCCGCGCTGCTGCCGGAGTCCGCGGAGTCCGCGGCAGCCGCCGCGGCGCAGCGCGGGTTCCCCGGTGGTGATCGAGCGACGGCGATCCTGGTCGTCACCCGCCGCGACGGCTCGGCTTTGACGGCGGCCGATCTGGCCGCGGTCGCGCAGGCACACGAGCGGATGCAGCAGGTGCCGCAGGCGCTACCCGGCCCGCCGGCTCCGGCAGCGGTCTCCGCCGATGCCCGGGCGGCGATCGCCACCGCGCAGGTGAGCACCGCACTGTCCGGATTCGAGCTGCGTGACGCCGTGCAGGCCCTGCGGTCGGCGGTCACCAATGGCTTGCCCGGCCCGCTCACCGCGCACGTCACCGGTGGGCCGGCGTTCGGCGCCGATATCGCCGATGCCTTCTCCGGGGCCAACATCACCTTGCTGGTGGTGACGGCGCTGGTGGTCGCCCTGCTGTTGATCGTCACCTACCGCTCACCGGTGTTGTGGCTGCTGCCGCTGCTGGTTATCGCGTTCGCCGACCGGGCGGCCACCGTGCTGGGCGGGCTGATCGCCGGCGCGACCGGGGTCACCGTCGACGGCTCGACGGCGGGGATCACCAGCGTGCTGGTGTTCGGCGCCGGCACCAATTACGCACTGCTGCTGATCTCCCGTTACCGAGAGGAGCTGCGCCGTTGCGCAGAGCATCGCATCGCTCTGCGCGCCGCGGTGCGCGCCGCCGGCCCGGCGATTGTGGCCAGCAATGCCACCGTGGTGCTGGCTTTGCTGACTCTGATCGCCGCGAGCATTCCGAGCACCCGCAGCCTGGGGGTCTGTGCAGCCAGCGGGCTGGTGGTGGCGGCGGTGTTCGTGCTGCTGGTTCTGCCCCCGCTGTTGGCGGCGTGCGGGCGAAACGTCTTCTGGCCCTACATTCCCCATATCGGCGACGATTCCACGGGCACCCGCTGGCGCCGGGTCGCCGATGCGGTGGGCCGCCGGCCGGTGCCGATCTGTGCGATCGCGGTGGTGGTGCTGGCGCTGTCGGCAGCCGGGCTGCTCGGCACCCGGGTCGGCCTTTCGCAAACCGAGCAGTTCCGGGTTCGGGCCGACTCGGTGACAGGCTTTCAGACCCTGGCCGAGCACTTCCCCGGCGGGGCGTCCGACCCTACCATCGTCATCGGCTCCAGCGCCCGGACAGCGCAGCTGCGCGACGCCATCACGCGGGTCCCCGGGGTGACGTCGGCGACTCCCACCGGCCTGTCGCCGGCCGGCTTGACCCGGTGGTCGGTCGTGATCGGCGCCGCCCCGTCGACCACCGAGGCGTTCGGTACCGTTGCCGCACTGCGGGATTCGGTTCACGCCGCCGACCCCGATGCGCTGGTGGGCGGCGCCGACGCTCAGGCGCTGGACATCAGCGATGCCGCCGACCGCGACCGCCGGGTGCTCATCCCAGCGATCCTGGCGGTGGTGCTGGTCGTGCTCTGCGTGCTGTTGCGCGCTGCGCTGGCCCCGCCGGTGCTGGTCGCCGCAACGGTGCTCAGCGCGCTGGCCGCACTCGGCCTGGGCGGCTGGGCCAGCATCCACCTGTTCGGATTCCCGGCACTGGACAACAGCACACCGCTGTTCGCGTTCCTGTTCCTGGTCGCGCTCGGGGTGGACTACACCATCTTCCTGGTGACCCGTGCTCGCGAGGAGAGCGCCGAGCGCGGCACCCGCGACGGCATGGTGGCCGCGGTCGCCGCCACCGGCGGCGTGATCACCAGCGCTGGAATCGTTCTGGCGGCGGTGTTCTGCGTGCTCGGTGTGCTGCCGCTGATCGTGCTGACCCAGTTGGGCATCATCGTCGGGCTCGGGATCCTGCTGGACACGTTCGTGGTGCGCACCCTGGTCATCCCGGCGTTGTTCACCCTGATCGGCGACCGGATCTGGTGGCCGTCCAACACCGCGGACACCCGCTCGTCCGACGACCTAGTCGCAGGCCGCTAACGGCTTGTCGCAGCGGCGATTCCGATATCGATCCATTCGCCGAGCCGACGCCGGGTACGCACGTGCTCGGCGCCGACGTGCACCCAGCCGCGCATGGTCCGCCCTCCCATCGCCATGGGCTGCGCGGCGGTGGTCCGCACAAGCTGGTCGGCGCGGTCGGCACCGGCCCGGACCAGCAGGCCGCCCTCGGCGCTGGCGGCGACCGCGATTCTGCCGTAGACGAGGAACGCCAGCCCACCGAACATCGCCTTTTCCAGCACCGGTGGGCCATCGGCGAACTGCTCCCGCACGCGGGCCGCCAACTGCGCGTCGTAAGCCACTATGACCCCGACGGTGCGTACCAGCGCCGGATCGCCTCCGCGAACTGCCCGGGGGCATCCGAGGGCACGAAGTGGCCGGCCCCCTTGATAACCACGGTCTGGTGATCCGTCAGCGTCTGCTCCCACCGCCGTAACTCGTTGTCTCCGAAGGCGAAGTCGGCGTCGCCCCAGACGATCAGCGCCGGCAGCGCCGCGATGGCGGGCAACCCGGATTCGACGCCGGCGAGAAAAGCGCGGCTGGCGGTGATCTCGCGGGGAAACACCGCCGACCCCTCCCGTCGTGCCCAACTGCCGAGGGCCTTCTGGTAGTGGGCCATCTCCTCGCCGGTGGGCTTGGTGAGGCGGTGGCCGACAGGGATCATGACGTTGACGAAGAGGTTGAACTGCCGGATCAGCAGGCGTCCGATCGGGCCGCCCATCACCTGGGACATGATCTGCACCAGCGGAGCTCCGACCGGCCAGGCCCAGGTGTTGGTCAGCACCAGCCGGTCAAAGACCTCGGGGCGCTGCTGCACGACGGCCAACCCGATCGGCCCGCCCCAGTCGTGGGCCACCAAGGTGACGCCGCTCAGCGCGAGCGCTTCGACGAACGCGCCGATCACCCGGGAGTGTTCGGCCGGCAGGTACCGATATCCCGGTGCCGCTGAGGACAGCCCGAATCCGGGGTAGTCCACTGCGATGCAACGGAAGTCCCGCCGTAGCGCTGCGATGACCTCGCGATAGTCGAATGACCAGGTCGGGTTGCCGTGCAAGAACAGCAGCACCGGCCCCGTTCCCTCATCGACGTAGTGCAGGCGGTGCCCATCGATGTCGATGAATCGGCTCTCGAACGGGAACAACTCGTCGTCGACCCAGGCGGGCCTCTCCGCGACCCTCATAGCCACCCTCCTCGTCGAACTTGATATAATCAAGCGCACTTTAGAATAGCAAGTAGGTGGCGATGAGTCGAGACTACGGTCAGTACTGCGGACTTGCCCGGGCCCTGGATGTGGTGGGTGACCGGTGGAACCTGTTGATCGTGCGCCAGCTGCTGCTGGGGCCCGCCCGCTACCGCGAGTTGCGCGACGGGCTGTCCGGCATCGCGACGAACCTACTGACCGAGCGCCTGCGTGATCTGCAGACCGCCGGTGTGGTCGAGCGGCGGTTGTCCGACGACGGCCGCGCGGTCAGCTACGCGCTCACCGACTGGGGCGCGCAGCTGCGTGAGCCCATCTACGCCCTGGTCCGCTGGTCGACGCCGTTGATGGTCCGCGGGCCGCAGGGCGACGAGTTCCGTCCCGAGTGGCTGGCACTGGCGCTGCCCGCCTTGTTCGCCGGTCGCACGCCTGCGGATCGGTCGACCGTGGGAATCGCCGTGGAGGGCGGAATGGTTCAACTGCGAACCACCGAATCCGGCATCGAGGTCGGTATGCCCGACGGGCGCGAGCTTGACGCCGTGCTGCACACCGAGGCGCCCGTGGTTCTCGGGCTCGCGGCCGGTGTGTTGTCCCTTGATGACATTGCCGCGCTCGTGCACATCGACGGCGACGCATCCGCCCTGCGCAGCTTCTTCGGCGCACCCGCAACGGATCCGTCGGGGTCTACACCGATCCCAGATACCGCACCCGGTCGGCGATAACCCGTTGCGACACATCGGCATCGGGGACCAGCAGATCGAACGCATGCGGGCAGCCCGGGTAGACGTGCAACTCGACGGGCACCCCGGCGGCGAGCAACCGGTGCGCAAAGGAGACGTCTTCTGCGGCGAAGATGTCCAGCCCGCCGACGTCGAGGTAGGCCGGCGGCAGACCGGTCAGGTCATCTGCGCGGGCCGGCGCGGCATAGCCGTCGGCGGTGGCGCCGCCCAGCAGCGCGCCCCAGCCGGTGGCATTGTCGTCGTAGCTCCAAGTCAGCAGCCTGCCCGCCGCGTCACCGTCGCGCGTCCGGTCGTCGAGCATCGGGTAGATCAACAGCTGGGTGGCGATCGCCGGCCCACCCCGGTCCCGGGCCAACAGGCACACCCCGGCGGCCAGTCCCCCGCCGGCGCTGTCGCCCATCACCGCCAGCCGGGAAGCATCCACGCCCAACTCAGCGGCGTGGCCGGCCAGCCAGCACAGCGCCGCATAGCAGTCCCGAAGCGGAATGGGGTGCGGGAATTCCGGGGCGACACGGTAATCGACGACCAGCATCGGCACCCCGGATGCGGCGACGTAGCCGCGGACCGCCGCATCGTAGAGTCCACCGAGGCGATCCCAGCCCAGGATCATCCCACCGCCGTGCAGGTACAGCGCCGCACTGCCGGGCTGAGCAGCGCCCGCGCGCCGATACCAGCGCAAGCCGAGCGTGCCGCCCTCGTAACGTAGCGAGAACTCGTGGGCCTCAACGCCGGTGACCGGCGGCCGCGCCGCCAGCACCTGGTTGAACATGTGACCGGCATTGCGGCGACGGGTCACGACGTCACCGACCGCCGGCGGCGGCGCCTCGGCGGCGCCATCTCGCATCGCCAGCAAGGCCGCGAGCACCTGGGCGTCAGGCGGACCGGCCATCGGCGCTCCCTAGCAATCGGTTGACGGTATCGTCCGCTACGGTAACGCCGGAGGAGGTGACCGGTCAGTTCTATGCCGCTACTGAGCGCCCTGCGCCTGAACATGACGAATGTCCCCGGCGCCGGGCATTCCGGGCGCTACCGGGCCGCGCTGGAGATGGCGTCCTACGCCGATGCCCGCGGGGTGACCGCGATCGGTTGCGAAGAACATCATCTCGCCGCCACCGGATGGTTGCCGGCCCCATTGCTGATGGCCGCAGCCGTCGCCGGATGCACGACAACCGCCCGCATCAGCGTGGGTGCGCTGCTGGTGCCGCTCTACGACCCGGTGCGTCTGGCCGAAGACATCGCCGTCCTCGATCAGCTGTCCGCCGGGCGAGTCAGCTTCGTGGCCGGGATCGGTTACCGCCCAGAGGAATACCATGCCCTCGGCAAGGACTTCCGCCGGCGTGGGCGGCTGATGGACGAATCCCTGGCCGTGCTGCTGCAGGCCTGGGGCGACGAACCGTTCGAGTTCAACGGCCAGAAGGTGAATGTCACGCCCAAGCCGTACACCACACCGCATCCGCTGTTGCTCATCGGCGGTATGAGCGTCGCGGCGGCGCGGCGGGCGGCTCGATTCGGGTTGCCGTTCTCGCCGCCGATGCCGATGCCCGACATCGAAGCGGTCTATCTGGCCGAGCTGGCCGCCCACGGCAAGCACGGGTTCGTGTTCAGTCCCGAAAACGGCAACACCGTCACGCATCTCAGCGACGATCCGGACAAGGCCTGGGCCTGCTGCGGTGACTACTTCCTGCACGAGGCCCGCGAATACAGCTCATGGGCCGTGCCGGAAGTGGCGCGCCCCAACGAAACTGCGGTGGGCAGCGTGGCTGAGCTGCGCCGGGCCGGCACGGTGGAGGTGCTGACCCCCGAAGAGCTCATCGCGCAGTGCCGCGCCGGACGCACCAGCGTGACGCTGCATCCGCTGATCGGCGGCCTGCCGCTCGACGACGGGTGGGAGAGCCTGCGGCTGCTGGTCGAGCGGGTGTTGCCGGAGCTGGGATCCTGACGTCTCACGCCTGGACCGCGGCCGCGGCGACCATTCGGTCGGCGCCCCAGCTGCGCTGCAGGTATCCGAGCACCCGGTCCAGCTCGGCCTGGGGCACCGCTGCCCGCTCGCCCGGTTCCAGCGGATCGAAGTGGAAGATGTAGAGCCGCGACGCGAACTGCTCGAACGGCAGCGACGCCTCGCCGAAGCGTTCAGCATGTCCGGCGGTGCTCACCACCACCTCGTCGCCCCAGTCCTGCCCGCTGTCGTTGTTGGGGTTGTAGAAGTAGACCCGCATGGTGCCCTCGGGGTCCAAGCTCACCCGCAGCACGGTGATCGCATGCCAGCCGACGAAGCGGGCGGCGCTGTCGGTCACCGCGATGCCGGCCGGCTGCGGGTGGATGAGCGGTTGATTGCCGTTGTAGAACGGGTGGTAGGCGGCGTAGAAGTGTCGCAGGAACCCTTCCAGGTCGACCAGATTGCCGGTCTCGACATCGACATTGATGCGGAAGCCGCGCCCGGACCACCACCCGTGGAACTCCGGATTGACCCATCGGTGCGGGTCGCCGTCGCGGCCGACACACCGCCGGAACATCTCGGCATAGATGCGGTCCAGATGCGGCACCACCAGCAATGACACCGGGTCCAGGTCGAGGGGATGGTGGGCGGCCACCCCGGCTTCGGTGTCCTTCGACGAGATCGGCTGCCCCTCGAAGTGCATGACGATCTCGTCGTCACGCGCGGCCCAGGCGATCGTCTGCAGCAGATAGTCGGGGTCGTTGTAGGACCACATCGACAATGCACGCGCCGCCTGGCAGGTCGGGTTGTCGCCCTGCCCGACCCCGAGCGGCAGCCCGAGCATCGACAACGTCCCGGCCAGCAGCCAGGTATGGGGGTCTTGCGCCGCCCCGAACACCTGGGTGATCCGCTCGCGGGACTGCTTGGACAGCGGCAACGCCAATTGACGCCACAGCGACGGCGCGACCGGCGGCTGGTAGAGGATGCCGCGCTCGAGCAGCAGCGCCAGCCCGTAGATGCATTGGGCCGTCTCGACGTGCACCGCGGCCGCGATCAGGCTGTGCACCAGATCGTGAAAGCACAGCAGGCTGTCGCGCCCGGTGCTAGACAGGCCCAGCGCCTCGCCGATCAGGTAGTCGCTTTTCTCGAGCAGGAACCGCAGCAGCACCGCGTGATAGGGCGACACCAGCCCGGTGTCGTGCATCGACCGCGCGAAGCCGGCCGCCTCGTACTGCAGGGTCGGTTCGTCCATCGAGTCCAGCCGGCTGCGATACACCTGCACCCCGGGATCTTCCCGACAGCCATCGGTGGTGCCGTACAGGCTGGTGATCAACCGATCCGTCCCCAGCGCACCGCTGCCGAGATCAATGCTCGGATCACTGCGCACAATCGCGATCTGGGTGATCATCGCCTTGATCTGGTCGACCTGGATGGGCCGCTGCCGCAGAATCCGCCAGATCTCATCGACCAGCCGGTCGAGAACGCCGTCGTACCCGATCTCCTCGACCAGGTACCCGAACAGGTCCCGGGTCAGCCGGGCCATCCGGCCCTGCAGTTCGCGCTCCGCCTCGGTCGGCGGGGTCAACAGCAGGGACAGGTTGAGCGCCAGCACCTGCGCGAGATGATGACGCGCCTGCTCGGCGGTGATCAGCGGATGGGGGTACTCGCCGTTGGCCACGGCGAGCAGACGCAGCTCGTTGACCGCCTCCAGCACCACGGTGTCCGGATTCGGGCTGCGCAATGAACCGGTGGTCAGCACCGGCAACAGCGTGCGCGGCGACGCCCAGTCGGTTCCCCAGAACAGCCCGGCCTCCTCCAGCGCTGCGCTGCGGGCGCGTACCGCCGCGCAACCACCCGGTTGCATCAGCACCAGTCGCAGCCCGTCGAGAACACGGCGCAGCCGGTCCGGTTTACCCAGCGCACCGGCCAGCGCCAGCGCGCTGGTGGCATCATCGAGCCTGGTCAGGCGAGATTCCAGGGTCGCTAGGTCACCGTTTGCCTGACTCCGCGGTGGATTCCCAGTCACCTCAACGGGTTCCTCACGTGCGTGCCGCCGCCACCTCAGACGTAGAAGTCAAGGTCTTCTTGTCGCTTGAGCAACCGCCGCATCTCATACGGATCCTCACCGGAGAAGTAGACCAGACCCCAGTGGGTGCCGAATGCGGTGCGCTTGGTGACAGTCTCTTCCAGCGGTGCGGTGAGTTCGTGCGATTCGAAGTATTGGTGATCCTCGGTCTCCTCGGGGATGGCCAGCGTGCTGACCACCCGCCGGCGCGGATACACCCCGAAACAGCCCGCGTGCCCGCTGGCGTCGACGACCTCGCGCGGGAAGAACTGCTCGAGTTCGTCCTCGGTGGTTTTCGGGTCGAACGCCAGCACCAGGCCCTGATAGCCGTTGAAGCCGTAGACGCGCTCCAGCAGTTCGAAGACCTTGAAGCCCGGCGGCCGGTAGGCGACCTCACCGAAGTACATCTCCCCGTCGCTGGTCACGAAATATTCCGGGTGGACAAAGCCGAAATCGATGTCGAACGTCTTGATCAGCTTCTCGATCTGCGCGGTGATCTGCGGCCGGTAACGTTCCAATTCCGGTGACGCCGGTACGAACACCGAATAGCCGAGGGTGACGTACTCGGAAATATTGAGAAACCGAATCTTCCCGTTGTGCACCCAGGCTTCGACGGCGAATTCCCAGCCGTCGAGATGTGATTCCATCAGCGCCGGGAATTCTTCGTCGGGAATCGAGTCAATGTCATCGGGAGCACGAATCACCCGGTGCCCCAGGCAGCCGGCCTTGTCGAAGGCCTTGAAGTGGATCGGGTCGTTGGGGTCGCCGTCGAGTTTCAACAACGTCTGGTTGACCCGCTTGAGGAACCGGATGACGTCGTCGCGGTCGTGCGCCTCCTCGAAGATGCCCACCCGGATCCCGCCCAGCTGGGCGCGGCGCTTCATCAGCGACTTGTCTCGCAGCAGCATGGCTTGGCCGAGCAGTCGCGGGTTGTCCAGCAGGACGGAGTTGATGGCCCCGGCCCATTCCACGGTCTCCTCGAAGAGCGGGATCGCCACGTCGACGCCGCGCTCCTTGAGGGTTTCGGCGATCTCCATCGACCGCTCATTGAGACGCTCGAAATTCCAGGCGAGGTACGGGATGTCGTGCTGCTGACAATATTCTTCGGCCCAGTCCGGCGCCACCACCACATATCGGCGATCGAAACGGTCCACCGCATCGATGGCGTTGAGACTCCAGCCGAGTAACGCAATATAACCCTTGTCGGGGTTCCGGCGCTTTTCCGAGGTCCGCTCAGCAATGATTCCAGCGGAATTCTGCAAAATCCCTCCAATATTTCGGGCTTTCTGCGTGCGCTTCCGCAATCCACCGTACCCGCCGGGCACCGGCGCGCATCCGCCCGCGGGGCCGCCCCAGTTGGAGAGTCAGGAGTCGGCGAGCCTCAGCGTGCCGCTTTCTTGCGTTCGATGTCGGCCAGCGCAGCGGCCAGCTCGGCCCGCTCGGCGGCCGAGGTCTCCCAGGCCAGCTTGCGGTTCTTGACCACCTTGGCCGGCGCGCCCACCGCGATCGAGTAGTCCGGGATGACACCCTTGACCACAGCGTGGGCGCCCAGCACGCAGCCGCGGCCGACGCTGGTCTCACGCAGGATGGTGACCTTGGCCGCGATCCAGGTGTCGGGCCCGATCCGCACCGGGCTCTTGACGATGCCCTGGTCCTTGATGGGCACGGTGATGTCGTCCATCTTGTGGTCGAAGTCGCAGACATAGCACCAGTCCGCCATCAGCACCGAATCGCCGAGCTCGATGTCGAGATAGGTGTTGATGACGTTGTCACGCCCCAGCACCACTTTGTCGCCGATGCGCAGCGAGCCCTCGTGCGCCCGAATGGTGTTCTTGTCGCCGATGTGCACCCAGCGGCCGATCTCCAGCTCGGACAGTTCCGGGGTGGCCTGAATCTCGACGCCTTTGCCCAGGAACACCATGCCGCGGGTGATGACGTGCGGGTTGGCCAGCTTGAACTTCAGCAGCCGCCAGTAACGCACCAGGTACCACGGGGTGTAGGCCCGGTTGGCCAGCACCCAGCGCAGCGAGGCCAGCGTGAGAAAGCGGGCCTGACGCGGATCCCGCAGACGCGAACCACGCCAGCGTTTGTGGATCGGAGCACCCCACATGGTCGTCATGGCCGGAAAGCCTACGCGAGCGCGTTCTTGCCACGCGCTACCCTCACCTGGACTCGTTCACTGGCCTGCCGATGATGGGGGATTGCCACTGTGTTGCGGCGACGCGGTGTCCTGGCAATCGTCGCGGTGACGGCGGTGACGCTGGCGACATTGCCGCTGGGCGGCTGCGCCAACACCGATTCGTGGGTGGACGCCGCCCCCGCACCGGGCTGGCCCGCCCAGTACGGCGATGCCGCCAACAGCAGCAACACCGCCACCGCCGGGGCCACCGACCTGCAGTTGGACTGGACCCGGTCGGTCAAGGGCGAGCTGGGAGCCGGTCCGGCGCTCGGCGTGCACGGCTGGCTGGTGCTCAACTCCCAGACCGAGGCCGGCTGTTCGCTGATGCAGTGGGAGAACGCCGACCACGGCCGGCAGCGCTGGTGCACCCGGCTGCACCAGGGGGGCGGATTCTTCGGCCCGCTCATCGACGGCTTCGACAACGTTTATGTCGGCCAGCCGGGCGCGATGCTGTCTTTTCCACCCACCCAGTGGATCCGCTGGCGGGCACCGGTGATCGGGATGCCCTCGACCCCGCGGATCCTCGGTGACGGCCTGCTGCTGGTGGTGACCCACCTGGGGCAGACCCTGGTTTTCGACGCGCACCGCGGCACCGTCGTGGGCACGCCGCTGGACCTGGTGGACGGCATCGACCCGACCGACTTCCGTCGCGGCTTGGCTGACTGCGCCGCCGCCCGCCCGGACTGCCCGGTCGCCGCCGCGCCCGCCTACTCCCCGGCCAGCAACACCGTGGTGGTGAGCCTGTGGCAGCCGGGCGCCAAGGAGTCCGGCCTCGTCGGCATCAAGTACCACCCGGGCGGCACTCCCCTGCTCACTCAGGAGTGGACCAGCGACGCCGTCGCCGCCGGAGTGCTGGCCAGCCCGGTGCTCTCGGCCGACGGCACCACCGTCTACGTCAATGGACGCGACCAACGGCTGTGGGCGATCAACGCCGCCGACGGCAAGGCGAAATGGTCGGTGCCGCTGAAGTTCCTGGCGCAGACACCGCCGGCGGTGACGCCCGGCGGGCTGATCGTCTCCGGCGGCGGCCCGGACACCGACCTGGTGGCGTTCGCCGACCGCGGCGACTACGCCGAGCAGGTGTGGCGCCGCGACGACACCACCCCGCTGTCGTCGTCGAGCCTGGCCGGAAAGGTCGGCTACACCGTCGTCGCGGGCACCAGTGTCGGGCCGGCCGGGTTGTCGCTGCTGGTGTTCGACCCCAACGACGGCCATACCGTCAACAGCTATCCGCTGCCGGAATCGCGCGGGTTTCCGCTCGGGGTCTCCGTCGGCCGTGACCGGCGGGTGGTGGTCGCCACCAGCGCCGGGCAGGTCTTCAGCTTCGCCCCGGCCTGAACCACCACTCAAACGGCCAGCGGCGGCAGCGCGGCGCGCGGCACCTTCACCGAGGTGGCACCGGCGCTCATCGGCAGCAGCTCGCCGGGCGCGAAGTAGAAGATCACGTCCTCGTTGGTGATGGCGAAGTTCTGGTAGTGCGAGGGGTCCATGCCCGAACCGGTCGAAATCAGGATCGCCGGCACCCCGGTCTGGCGCTCGAGGTCGCGCTGCACCACCGGAAAGATCGCTTCCAATGGCTTGCTGCCCGGTGCGAACAGAGTTTCGAAGGTGATCGGCTTACGCGCCGCCAGATCGTAGTTGAACGACTGGTACCAGGTCGACGGCTGCGGGCCGCCGAGGTCCTGGAAGATCTTGAGCACGACGCTGTGAGTTCCCTTGGGCGCCTGGCCTGAACGGTGCTGCTCGGAGGTGGCGTCCATTTCGTAGGGCATGTCGCGTGAGCCGGGCGACTTGGCCACGGTCAGGAAGCCGTCGCGGTTCTGCACCAGGTAGGCGGTGAGCGCCTGCTGATCGGGGTAGTCGACCGGGAACTTCATGTCGAGCGTGTAATTGGCGGTCGAGGAGTGGACATGACACAGCCCCCCGGACTCGATGGTTCCGCCGAGTTCGGCACACGGCGAAGCCGCGATCGCCGCGGGCAGACCCGGCAGCCCCAGCCACCCGCCCACTGCCCCGCCCGCCAACAGGGCGGCCACCAGAATGCGCATCGTCGGTTTCGTCTCGCTTTGTCTCGACTTGCCGCAGCAAGCAGGAATGGCCCGGAGTCGATAGCCTACCGGGCTATTCAGCGGGAAGGATGGCAGACGAACGCAATCGGCCGGGCCGCGGCCCCCGCCCCGAGCCGGGTGATCACCACCGATAGTGCCCGGTCACCGCGCAGCCGCAGGCGGCGCCGGAGCACGTCGGGATCGAGGTCGACGCCGCGGACCAGGATCTCGCACGTGCCGCAGTCGCGGGCCGCCAGCGCCTGACGCAGGCGCTTCTCGCTGTAGGCCAACGAATCGAGTACCTCGAACCCGCGTACCCCGCAGGGCAACTCATCCCCGGACAGGTAGGCGATATCGGGATCGAGCTGCCAGAGCCCGTGCCGGGCACCGTATTGGCGGACCAGACCGGCCCGCACCACCGCGCCGTCCGGATCGATGATCCACCGCCCCGCCGGGCGCACGTCGCAATCGGCGGGTTCGGCGTCGGTGATCTGCTCGTCGCGGTCCAGGATCACAGCGCGGCGGCGCACCCCGGGGTCAGCCAGGCCGGGTGACCACAGGCAGGCCTCACGTACCGAGGCCCGCCATGAACTGACTTCGATCTCGCCGTCAAAACCCAGCTGTCGCACCTTATCGAAATCGATTCCAGGAGCAGTCTTTACGACGAGTTCGCGCTGCGCATAGACATGCAGCAGGCGGTCCAGGGCGGGTTGGTAGTCGGCCGGGTCGAAGCGGCGCCGTCCCCCACTGCGGCGGCCCGGGTCGGCCAGCACCACCGTGTCGCGGGTGACCGGGGCCAGTGCGTCGGCCCGGACCAGATTTGCCCCGCCCAGATTGTGGCGTGCCATTGCCAGCCGCACCGGGTCCAGGTCGCTGCCCAGCGCCGTAGCGCTGACCTCGGACAGTGCCGCCAGTTCGGTACCGATGGAGCACGTCACATCGTGGACGACGGCATCCGGCGCGCTGGCTTTGATCCGCTGTGCCCGGCGCCGTGCCACCGGCGCGGCGCTGGCCTGTTGCAGCGCCTCGTCGGTGAACAGCCACTGCGCCGTGCCCGGCAGCTCGGCCAGCTTGGCCGACGCCCGCCGGCGCAGCAGAATGGTCTCGGCCAGTGCCGGTGTCCGCCCACCGAAGCGGCCACGCAGCGCGGCGATGTCGGCGACCCTGGTGGCGGCGGTCAACGCGAAACCGGCGACCTCGGCCAGGGCGGCGGCGCCGTCCGTCGAACTCAGGTAGCCGACATCGTCGGCACTGAAATCTAGGACGGTTTAACCCCGGTGACCATCACGTTGTAGAACCAGCCCTTGGGCACCACGCGGCGCAACACGTTGGCGTCCACCCAGCTCAGCGTCCTCCAGCTACCGAACGCGAACCGCGCCCACCCCCAGCCGAGCTTGCCCGGCGGCACCGTGGACTCGAAGGTCCGAACCGGCCAGCCCAGCATGGCGGCGGTGAACTCCTCACTGGCGGTGCGCACGTCCACGGCTCCGGCGTTGGCGGCCATCCGCTCCAGATCACGCGGCTCGAAAGTGTGCAGGTCCACGATCCACTCCAGGGCAGCGGCGCGGGAGTTCTCGTCGAGCTCTTCCTGCGGCCGGCGCCAGGAACCCATCCCGGGCAGTTTCATCGCGGCGACCGTGGTTTTCCACGTCAGGTCGGCCAGCCGGCGGGCATAGAAGTTGCCGACGGTGGTGGGCTCGCCGGCGAACACGAACCGCCCGCCCGGCTTGAGCACCCGGATCACCTCGCGCAGCGACAGCTCCACGTCCGGGATGTGGTGCAGCACGGCGTGGCCGACCACCAAATCGAAGGTGTTGTCCTCGTAGGGAATGCCCTCGGCGTCGGCGACCCGGCCGTCGACGTCCAGGCCGAGGTTCTTGCCGTTGCGGGTGGCGACTTTGACCATGCCCGGCGACAGATCGGTGACCGACCCGCGCCGCGCCACCCCGGACTGCATCAGGTTCAGCAGGAAGAACCCGGTGCCACAGCCCAGCTCCAGCGCCCGGTCATAGGGCAGATTGTCGCGGTCGGCAGCGGGCACGATCACGTCGAAGCGGCCCCGGGCGTAGTCGATACAGCGCTCGTCGTAAGAGATCGACCACTTCTCGTCGTACTGCTCGGCCTCCCAGTCGTGATAGAGCACCTGAGCCAGCTTGCTGTCGTGCCGGGCGGCCTCCACCTGCTCGGCGGTGGCGTGCGGGTTCGGCGTCGGGTCCGTACTCGTCATAGCGAGTCAGCCTAACGGCTGGGCCGACCTCGGTTCAGATCGCTCCCAGCAAGCCGTCAGCGACTGAGTCGGCGGCCCCGCCGGCGCTGCCCGCGAATGCGCCGGTGATCGTGTCCATCACCGACTGCGGGAAGGCCTCGTACGCGGCGATCACGTCGTTGAAGCCGGTCTGCCACGCCGCGGTGATGTCCGCCTGATCACCACCCTGGATGGCCTCCCACAGGTGCCACAGCGCGATCTGCGGCGCGGTGATCACATTGCGGACGTCGACCAACAATCCGGTGATCAGATCCGGATTCGCCGGCACGGCTATGCCGTCCCAACTGACCAGCGTCCAGCCGTCGGTGGGATTGCCCTCCAGGATGGCCTCGCCCGCGTTGGGGGGCGGGCCGCCGTTTTCCAGCACCGTCTGCAGGATCGGCCAGATATCGGGGTTCTTGACGTTCATCAGAATCCAGATGGCGATGTCCCCGCCGCTGGAAGACGCCACGGCGGTCGTCGCGCCGCTCGGGTCGGCGATCGTGTTGTCGTACATCGTCTGGACGGCTTGGTTGACCTGGTCCTCGAACACCACCCCGTTGTAGTTGGTGCCGGGCTCGGAGACCAGGAGGTTGCCGAGGATCCACGAGGCCATCGGCAGGAAGAAGTTGGCTTCGGTGATCAGGTCGCGGGGGTGCCCCTCGAAGAGACCGGCGGGGATCTCGTTGAGGTCCGACAACACCGTCACGTCCGGCATGCCGGGCAGGGCGGCCAGGGCCTGCATGGTCTCCTGGGTCCGGACCAGCTCCGAGGCGTAGATGCCGGCGATACCGCCCGGAAACTCCTGCTGAATGTCCTGGGCGACCTGCGCGGCCTGTTGTTCGCCCAAATCGGTGAGGTGAGCACCGGGCGGCATCGTGCCGAGAATGCCATTGAGGTCGTCGGTCGATTGCCCGTGCCGCACCAGGTCCAGCGTGATGTCGGTAGCGGTGAGCTGGATATCGGTACCGACCGCTGCGGCGGGCGGGGGCGCCGCTAGTGGCGTGACGACGGCGAATACGCCGGTGCCAAGCAGTGCGATGCCGGTGGTGGCCCACGGGCGGGTAGCAAGTCGGTGCTTGTCCATATCTCCCCCTGGCAGACTTCGGGCGCGGTTGACGCCACGCTGCATACCCACTGGCGAACGGGATAACACCCAATTTTCAGGAAGGCCCGGGTCCTTGTTCAGTAACACCGACACGCCGGTTCAGCCTGCCAGCGCCGCCAGCGCGTCGCCGGCACTGCTGCCGGCGGCATCGCCCATGGCCCCGGTGATGGTGTCGATCACCGCCTGCGGGAAGGCTTCGACCGCGGCGACGACTTGGTTGAAGCCGGTCTGCAGCGCGGTGGCGATGTCGGCGGAGTTGCCGCCCAGGATCGCCTCCCAGATGTTCCACAGTGCGATCTGTGGCGCAGTGACCAGGTCGCGGTAGTCAACGAACAGTCCGGTGAGCAGGTCCGGGGTCTGTACGACCGGTGTCCCGTCCCAGCTGAGCATCGTCCAGCCGTCGGTGGGATTGCCCTGCAGGATGGCCTGGCCCGCGTTGGGGGGCGGACCCAGCGTTTGGAGCAGCTGCTGGGCCAGCAGGAAAATCGGCGGGTTTTTGACGTTCATCAGCGCCCAGATCGCGATCGGCCCGCCGCTGGAATACGCCACATCTGTCAGTGGGCCATTGCCCGCGAGGGTGTTGTCGTAGATCGTGCCGATGGCGTCGTCGACCTGCTCATCGAACTGCACGCCGTTGATGGACCCGATCTCGGGTACGAACAGCAAGCCGAGGACCCAGGCGGCCATCGGCCCGAAATAGCCGATCTCGGTGACCAGGTCGCGGGGTTGGCCTTCGAGGAACCCGGCGGGGATCTCGTTGAGGCCCGGCAGGATCTGGACGTCTAGGCCCAGTGCCTGGGCCAACGGGTCGGCGGTCTCCTGGGTCCGGACCAGTTGCGAGGCGTAGATCCCGGCGATGCCGTCGGGGAATTCCTGCTGGATGGCTTTGGCGACGTCGACGGCCTGCTGGTCGCCGAGCTCGGTGAGATGGGCACCGGGGGGCAGCGTGCCGAGAATGCCGTTGGCGTCGTCGGTCGACTCCCCGTGTCGCACCAGATCCAGCGTGATGTCGGTAGCGGTGAGCCGGATGTCGTCTAGCTGCGCGGCGGCGGCCGGGGGTGCCGTTACCGGGGTGATGACTCCGGCGGCGACCAGCGGTATTCCAGCGGCGATCCCCGAACAGCTGAGAAGTCGCTGCATGTCCGTCCTCCCCTGGCAGGACATTTTGTGACGGACATCACATTTCCTATTCGACGTCGAGCCCGGCAATACCGGGTTTTCAGCCAATCGCGCGGGTGCGTTCAGCCGCTCATGCGCCGCGACTCTGGCTCAAGGACCGGCTGCGGTTCAGCCCGCCAGCGATGCCAGCGCGTCGCCGACCGCGTCGCCGGCACTGCCGCCGGCCACATCGCCCAGGGACCCGGTGATGGTGTCGATCACCGCCTGCGGGAACGCGGTGACCGCGGCGAGCACCTCGTTGAAGCCGGTCTGCAGCGCGGCGGTGATGTCGGCGGGGTCGCCACCCTGCAGGGCCTCCATGATGTGCCAGCTGGCCATCTGCGGGGCGATCATCAGGTCGCGGAAGTCGACGAACAGCCCGGTGAGCAGGCCCGGGTTCTCGGCCACCTCCTGCCCGTTCCAGCTGACCAGCGTCCAGCCGTCGGTCGGGTTACCCTCGATCACCACCTGGCCGGTGTTGGGCAGCAACCCCGCCATCAACGACTTGAAGTAGAGCTCGAAGTCGGGGTTCTTGACGTTCATCATCACCCACGTGGAGATCGCCGCGCCGTGCGAGAACGCCACGCCGTTGAGGTTGCCATCGGCATCGACGGGCCCGGCGTTGTTGTAGATCTGGTCGATGGCGTCGGAAAACCGGTCCTGGAACGCCATCCCGTTCGGGTCGATGGTCGAACCCAGCTGCGGCACCCAGTACTGGCCGAACATCCAGGCCATCGGCGCCACCAGGTACAGCAGCGCGGTCGCCTGGCTGGACTGGGAGGTGCCTTCGAGGATGCCGGCGTTGAGCTCATTGAGTCCGGCCAGGTGCGTCACCGGGGTGTCCGGCGCACCCGCCGCGGCCAGCCAGTCGGCTGCGGTCTGCTGAGTCCGGAGGAAGTCTGACGTGTAGATCCCGTCGTAAAAGCTCGGGTCGGCGAGGTGCTGCGGGTTGTCGGGGTCGGCGAGATACATCGCCTGGGTAGCGCCCTCCGCGGTGAGCGGCGCGCCCGGAGGCAGCGTCCCGATGACACCCTCGACGTTGTCGGCCGACTGGCCGTGGCGTACCAGGTCGAGCACCATGTCGGTGGCGGTCAGCTGGATGCCGGGCAGGGTGACAGCGGCCAGCGGCCCGGCCATCGGAGCCGCCGGGCTGGCGGCGAGGAGTCCGGCGCCGACGAGGGCGACTCCGGCGGCGATCCAGGGGCGGGTGTGGTGCATGGCCTTCTCCTTCAGCGAGCACACGTTCAGTTACGATACGTTGCGTAGCGCAAATGTTCAGCTCAGATTAAGCTGATGTTTTTCCTATGTCAATAGTTTGGGGCCACCACAGACGAAGCCGGGCGCAGCGGAATGACCCCGCCACGCCCGGCCAAGCGCCTGCTGCGGTTCAGCTCGCCAGCGACGCCACCACGTCGCCGATCGCGTCGTTGGTTGCCTCCACGCCACCACTCGTGGCATCACCGAATGCTCCGGAGAGGGTCTCGAACACCGCCTGCGGGAACTGGGTCACGGCATTGAACACGTCTTGGAAGCCGGTCTGGATGGCCGAGGTGATCTGGTCCGGATCCATGCTCAGCAGGGCCTGCTGAATGTGGTAGGAAGCCATTTGCGGCGCCACGATCAGGTCACGGACGTCGACGATCAGCCCGGTCATCGAATCCGGGGTCGCGGAGACCTCGACCCCGTCCCAGTTGACCAGCGTCCAGCCGTCCGTCGGATTGCCCTCGATCACCACCCGGCTGGTGTTGGTCAGCGGGTGCTCCAAGAGCAGGTCGAAATCGGGGTTCTTGACGTTCATCAGCGTCCAGACCATGATCGCCCCGCCGTGGGAAAACGCCACGTCGTGCATCGTGGGGTCGTCAAGCGAGAGGCTGTGGTCATAGATCGCTTGAACGGCGTCGCCGAAGCGGTCGTTGAACGCCATCCCGTTGAAGTCCGAGGAACCCAGCAGCGGCACCGAATACAGACCGTAGGTCCACAACATCGGGGCCATCAGGTACGACAGCGCCACCGCCTTGAACTGGTCCACGGTTGACGACTGGATGCCCTCCCAAATGCCGGCGTTGATCTCGTTGAGCCCGGACAGGTTCGCCACATCCATGCCCATCAGTCCGGCGAACGGCGCGGCGGTCTCCTGGGTCCGGACCAGGCCGGAGGCAAAGATCCCGTCCACGCCGTCCGTGCCGTATTCGTCGAACAACGCCTGGCCGACCGCTTCCGCCTGATGGAAGCCGTTGTACGGGTCCGGGTAGTCGGCCAAGTGCGCGCCGGGCGCCACGCTGCCGTTGATGAGCTGGACGTTGTCGGTCGACAGCCCATGCCGCACGAACTCCAGCACCATGTCGGTGGCGGTGAGCTGGATGTCAGGCGTACCGAGGGTGGGCAGTGGCCCGGACATCGAGGCAGCCCCCGGAGTGGCGGCGAGGAGGCCGGCGCCGACAAGGGCGACTCCGGCGGTGATCCATGGGCGGGTGTGGTGCATGGTCTTCTCCTTCAGCGAGCTTCCGTTACGCTACGTCGCGTAACGCAAATACTTCGCTGAAGCTACGCTCACATTTTTCCTACGTCAATAGATCGGCCGCCCGGCGTTCCGGCGCGCGTCCTAGCCGCTCAGCGCGCCGGTGAGGGTGTCGATCACCGCCTGCGGGAAGGCGGTGATCGCCCCGACGACCTGGTCGAACCCGGTCTGCAGGGCGGCGGTGATGTCTGCCTGGTCGCCGCCCTGGAAGGCCTCCAGGATGTGCCAGGCGGCGATCTGCGGCGCCGTGGTGAGATCGCGCCAGTCGACGAACAATCCGGTGAGCAGGTCCGGAGTGGCCGACACCTCGTGCCCTTCCCAGCTGACCAGCGTCCAGCCGTCGGTCGGATTGCCCTCGATCACGACCTGGCCGGTGTTGGCCAGCGGAGTGTGGGTGTCGAGCAACTCTTTGATGACCAGCCCGAAGTCGGGGTTCTTGACGTTCATCAACGTCCAGATCGCGATCGTGCCCGCGTGGGCGAACACCGCGCTGCTCGGCGGGTTGTCCGGGTCGGACACGGTGTGGTGGTAGACGGTTTCGATCGCGTCGGTGACGCGGTCGTTGAACGCCACCCCGTTGGGGTCGATCGTGGATCCCAACATCGGCACCCAGTACTGACCCATGACCCACAGCAATGTCGGTAGGGCGTAGGCGATCTGGGTGAGCGTGTCGAGTTCGCGGCCTTCGAACCATCCCGCATTGATTTCGTTGAGCCCGGCCAGGTGCGTGACGTCCATACCCAGCAGATCGGACAGCGGCTGGGCGGTGTGCTGGGCGCGGATCATCTCCGAGGCGAAGAGCCCGGCGATCCCGTCCGGGAACGCCTCATGAATCGCCGGGGCGACGTCGGCCGCCTGCTGCCGGCCGAGCTCGGTGAGCTCGGCACCCGGCGCCAAGGTGCCCAAAAACCCTTCGGCGTTGTCCACCGACTCGCCGTGGCGCACCAGATCCAGGGTGATGTCCTGGGCGGCCAGCACGACCTCCACCGCGGCGACGTCGGGCAGCGGTGTCGCGACCGGCGTGGCCGCGACAGCTCCCGCGGCGACCAGCGCAACGGTCGCCGTGATCCACGGACGGGGGCCAAGTGGCTGCATTGGTCTCTCTCCCTCACGCCAGCAAGCGGGCGAACGTCGCCACGCGACTGAACGTTAGCTGATAAGAGAGTTAGAACGGGTGATTATCGAGGGTTTTCGCCGAGTCCGGCGGCGAACACCTGGGCGTAGCGGCGGCGGTCGGCCGCGGCCCGCTCGGCCGGCGGCAGCGTGGCGACGGTGTCGATCGAGGCCTTGGCCGCTGCCAGCGCCTGACGCGGGGCATCCACGAAGCGTCGGGCCCAGGTCATCGCCGCGTCGTAGACCCCGTCGGGAGCCACCATGTCGTCGATGACGCCCAGCGCGAGCGCCTCCTCGGCGTCGAAGAACCGCCCGCTGTACGCCAACTCCTTGGCGCGGCTGGCGCCGATGGTGCGCGTGAGCCGGGCCAGCCCGGCACCATCGGGGACCAGCCCGGCCAGGATCTCGGTGGCGCCGAACTTGACGTTGTCACCGCTGATCCGCCAGTCGGCCGCCAACGCCAGCGCCAGCCCGCTGCCCAGCGCGTAGCCGGTGACCGCGGCCACCGTCGGCTTGCCGATCGCCGCCACCGCTTCCACGGCGTCATGGCGGACGCCGGCGAACCGCTCGGCCTCGGCAGGCAGCAAGGTGCGCAGTTCGGGAACGTCGTCACCGGCGCAGAAGATCTCGTGGCCGCCGAACAGCACCACCGCGGCGACGTCGTCGCGCGCCGAGACCTCGGCGGCGGCCGCGGTGAGCTCCCGGTAGACCTGCCGGGTCAAGGCGTTGCTCGGCGGACGCGACAGCACCAGGGTGGCTACTCCGGCCGACGACGGGTGGACCGTGACGAATTCGCTCATCCGGGCCACCGCTTGCCGCGCGCCTCGTTGTAGCGCGCCGAGTCGAAGAACTCGATCTCCCAGTTGTCGCCGTGCCGGGCCAACGTCGGCTGGGTCACCACGATCTGGCGTTCCAACGTCAGCACGTCCTGCACGCTGCGGCCGACCAGCGAATCCAACTGGGTCCAGGTCGGCGGCAGCAGGAAACTGCGCCCGGCCGCGAAGTCTTCGATCGCCGCTTCCGGGGTGACCCACCCGGCGTGGTCGGACTCGGTGTTCTCGCCGTCGGCGCGCTGCCCGACCGGCAGTGCCGCGGCGAAGAAGTAGGTGTCATAGCGTCGGGTGCGCTCGGCCTCCGGGGTCACCCAGTTCGCCCACGGCCGCAACAGTTCGGCATGCAGCACCAGGTTCTCGGTGCGCAGGAACTCGGCGAAGGACAGATCGCCGGCAGCCAGGGCGCGGCGGGAGTCGGCGTATACCGAGGCGTCAGCGACCACACGTTGGGAGTCATCCGCCGGGCCGGCGAACAGCACGCCGGATTCCTCGAAGGTCTCGCGCACCGCCGCGCACACCAGCGCCGCGGCCAGGTCGGTCTGGACGCCGAACCGCTGCGCCCACCAAGACGAGTCCGGCCCGACCCAGGCGATCTCGGCGCTGCGGTCCCGGTCATCGACCCCGCCGCCGGGAAACACCATCACACCGGCAGCGAACTGCATGGCGGCATGGCGCCGCATCAAAAACACGTCCAGGGCACCGCGTCCGCTGTCCCCGTCGCGCACCAGCATCACCGTCGCGGCGGGTCGCGTCGGCAGGGGCGGCGGCTGTGGATGGTTCATGCCCGCCTCCGGTGCGCCGCCCGGCTGCGGGTCCGGCGGGCGAAGTACCGACCGTCGATGACGTCCAAGGAGATCGACTGCCCGAACGCCGCGGACAGGTTCTCCGCGGTCAGCACATCGCTGAGCAGGCCGGCGGCGACGGTGCGGCCCTCGGCCAGCAACAGGCAGTGGCTGAAGCCGACCGGAATCTCCTCGACGTGGTGGGTGACCAGCACAATCGCCGGCGCGTCGGGATCGGCGGCCAGATCGGCCAGCCGGGCGACGAGTTCCTCCCGGCCGCCCAGGTCCAGGCCGGCCGCGGGTTCATCGAGCAGCAGCAGCTCGGGATCGGTCATCAGCGCGCGAGCGATCAGCACCCGCTTGCGCTCGCCTTCGGACAGCGTTTCGTAGGTGCGGTCGGCCAGGTGTTCGGCGCCCAGGCTCTCCAGCAGGTCCACGGCCCGCTCGTGGTCGACGGCGTCATAGCGTTCCCGCCAGCGTCCCAGCACCGCGTAGCCGGCCGAGATCACCAGGTCGCGGACGGTTTCGCCGCCCGGGATCCGCTGCGCCAGCGCTGAGGAGCTCAACCCGACCCGGGCCCGCAGTTCGGTGGTATCGACCCGGCCCAGCTGTTCACCAAGCACAAAGGCCATACCCGAGGACGGATGTTCGGTGGCGGCGGCGATCCGCAGCAGCGATGTCTTGCCGGCCCCGTTGGGCCCGATGATCACCCAGCGTTCGTCGAGTTCAACCGACCAGTCCAGCGGGCCCACCAGGGAGCGCCCGTCACGGCACAACGAAACGCCCTCGAAGTGGATCAGCAGATCTTGGTCGGCCGCTGCAGCGGGGCCGGGGCGTCCGGTGTCGGGCACGGCCCTATGGTGCCGTACCCCGCTCCCCTGGCAACCGACCGGGGTGCCGGTAGCACCGCCCACAGCGCCAGCGTCGGGAAGCAAAGGCATGCAGGTTGTAATTTCCCGGATGGTGCGCGCACACTATCGCCTGCGCCATATTTCAGGGGGTTGCGATGGTCCTCTTTCCCAATGCACTCGCGGTCGGGCTCGCCGCCGGTCTCATCGCCTCCCCGCTGCCGGGCGCCCAGACCCCCGAAATTCAGCTCACCGCAGCCGACGGCACGTCTTCACTGGGCGGCGGCACGGCACTGATTCTCGGCGGCAGCGGCTTGCCGACGCCGAGTCAGACCTACGCCGACTTCGCTGTCGCGGATTACCTGGCACCGCGCGGATTCACCGGCACGACGCAGATCGTCACCACCCCCGAAGGGCTCTACCCGTTCCTGGGCCCGTTCGGCTTGGTGTTCGACAAGTCCGAGGCGCAGGGCGCCCAACTGCTGGCCACCGCGATCGGGGACCAGATCGCCGGCGGGCAGGTGGACGCCGCGAACCCGGTGGTGGTGTTCGGCTATTCGCAGGGCGCCGACGTCGAGACCGTGGCCATGTCGCTGCTCGCCGAGCAGGGCGTGCCCCGCGACCTGGTGCACTTCGTGCTCGTCGGGGATCCCGCCAACCCCAACGGCGGCATGCTGGAACGGTTCAATCTGCCCGACGACAGCATGCCGACAATCCCCAGCCTGGGGCTCACATTCAGCGGTGCTACCCCCGATGATCTGTACCCGACCGACATCTACACCCACGAGTACGACGGATTCGCCGACTTCCCGCGGTACCCGATCAACTTCCTGGCCGACCTCAACGCCGCGCTGGGCATCATCTTCGAGCACACCACCTACCTGGGGCTCACGCCCGAGGAGATCGCCGACGCGGTAGCGCTGCCGACGGCGGCGGCCGACACCTTGACCAACTACTACATGCTGCCGGTCGACACCCTGCCGCTGCTGGCGCCGCTGCAGTTGCTGCCGTTCATCGGCGACCCGTTGGTCGACCTGCTGCAGCCGGCACTGCGAGTGCTGGTCAACCTGGGCTACGGCAACCTCGAACACGGCTGGGACCAGGGCTTCGCCGATCTGCCCACCCCGCTAGGCTTCCTGCCCGATGCCAGTGTGCTGCAACAGGTTCCGCAGGCACTGGCCGAAGGCCTGGTCAAGGGCGTCACCGATGCGTTGAAGGATCTGGCCGACCCGAACAACTACGTGTACTCGCTGCCGTCCTGGGCTGAGCAACTCGTCAAATCCGCGGAGATGCTGCCCGGAAGCCAATTCTCGGTGCTGTCGATGGTGCCCACCACATCGGAAGATCTGTTCGGCACCTTCCCGCCGCACACCGGTATCCCACCGCTGGACATGCTCAGCGCGGTGCTGTTCACCCTGCCGCAGCTGGACTACCAGATCTTCACCAGCGAACTCGCCGACGGAAACCTGCTCGACGCGATCGGCACCCCGATCGCCGCCGACCTCGGGTTGTTGCCGTTGATCGTGGTGGGCGCGCTGTTCTGACCGCGTCTGCTCGCCGGCTTATTCCGGGGGGATCTCGACCCGGCGCAGCACTCCGTCGTGGGCGTCGGCGGCCTCGATCTCGGCGCGGGTGACCCCCAGCAGGAACAGCACCGTGTCCAGGTACGGGTAGCTCAACGATGCATCGGCCACCTCGCGCAACGCCGGTTTGGCGTTGAACGCCACGCCCAACCCGGCGGCGGCCAGCATGTCGATATCGTTGGCGCCGTCGCCGACCGCGACGGTCTGCTCCAGCGGCACGCCGGCCCGGTCGGCGAACTCGCGCAGCGCGTCGGCCTTGCCCGCCCGGTCCACCACCGGCCCGATCACCCGGCCGGTGAGCTTGCCGTCGACGATCTCCAATTCGTTGGCGGCGACGAAGTCCAGCTTCAGCTCGGCGGCCAGCGGTGCGATCACCTGCCGGAACCCACCGGAGACCACCCCGCATTTGAACCCCAGCCGGCGCAACGTGCGCAGCGTGGTGCGTGCCCCCGGGGTGAGCTCGATCTGCCCGGCCACTTCGTCGATGACACCGGCGGGAAGGCCGGCGAGGGTGGCTACCCGGTGATGCAGCGACTCGGCGAAGTCGAGTTCGCCGCGCATCGCGGCCTCGGTGATCGCCGCAACCGCGTCCCCGGCCCCGGCCCGGGCGGCGAGCATCTCGATGACCTCGCCCTGGATCAGCGTGGAGTCGACGTCGAAGACGATCAGGCGCTTGGTCCGCCGCGACAGGCTGGCGTCTTGGAATGCCACGTCGACCCGCTGCTGGGCGGCGACCTGGCTCAGCGCGGACTGCAACTCACCGGCCGCGCCGGGCGGCACCGATACCCGCAGTTCCAGCCCGGTCACCGGGTAGTCCGAGACGCCCCGGATCATGTCGATGTTGGCGTCGATCTCCGCGATCTCGCTGGCCAGCGCCCCGAGGGCGGCGGCGGTCACCGGCCGTCCCAGGACCACGATCCGGTGCGTGGACGGCACGGCGATGATCGGGGCGTCGTCGCTGCGCTCGATCGTGACGTCCAGGCCCACGCCGTGGATGGCCGCGGTGACCTCGGCAGCAAACGCCGATCCGTCGGCCACATCCGGTACTGCAGACACCAGCACGCCCAGAGTCAGCCGGCCGCGGACCACGACCTGTTCGACGTTGAGCAGCTCGATCCGATACCGCGACAGCACCTCGAAGAGCGCTGATGTCACGCCCGGCTGATCGACGCCGGTGACGGTGATCAACACCGGCACCTTGGGCATGCTCACCCGCGGCGGCCGCCCGACCCGACCCGGCGCCGCCTCACCCCCAGCGGACTCATCAAGCGTTTGCGGGCTCGTACAGCTCGTCGCCGGGGTGGCGGCCGACGTGCGCCTCGGCACGCAGCCGATCGATCATGTGCGGGTAGTGCAGCTCGAAAGCCGGCCGCTCCGAACGGATCCGGGGCAGCTCGGTGAAGTTGTGCCGCGGCGGCGGGCAGCTAGTCGCCCACTCCAGCGAGTTGCCGTAGCCCCACGGGTCGTCCACGGTGACAACCTCGCCGTACCGCCAGCTCTTGAAGACGTTCCAGGTGAAGGCCAGCATCGAGGCACCCAGGATGAAAGCTCCGACGGTGGAGACGATGTTGAACGGCTGGAATCCGTCGGTCGGCAGGTAGTCGGCGTACCGCCGCGGCATACCCATGTTGCCCAGCCAGTGCTGAATCAAGAACGTGGTGTGGAACCCGATGAACGTCAGCCAGAAGTGCAGCTTGCCCAGCCGCTCGTCGAGCAGGCGACCGGTCATCTTGGGGAACCAGAAGTAGATTCCGGCGAAGGTGGCGAACACGATGGTGCCGAACAGCACGTAGTGGAAGTGCGCGATCAAGAAGTAGCTGTCGCTGACGTGGAAGTCGATCGGCGGGCTGGCCAGCATCACCCCGGTCAGGCCGCCGGCCAGGAACGTGACGAGGAAGCCGAGCGAAAACAGCATCGGCGTCTCGAACGTCATCTGGCCCCGCCACATCGTGCCGATCCAGTTGAAGAACTTCAGCCCGGTCGGGATGGCGATCATCAGCGTCAGCAGCGAGAAGAACGGCAGCAGCACCGCGCCGGTGGCGTACATGTGGTGCGCCCACACCGCAGTCGACAGCCCGGCGATGCTCATCGTCGCGTAGACCAGGGTGACGTAGCCGAAGATCGGCTTGCGGGAGAACACCGGGAACACTTCGCTGACGATGCCGAAGAACGGCAGCGCGATGATATAGACCTCGGGATGGCCGAAGAACCAGAACAGGTGTTGCCATAGCAACTCACCGCCGTTGGCGGAGTCGTAGATATGCCCGCCCAGGTGCCGGTCGACGGCCAGGCCCAGCAGGGCCGCGGTCAGCAGCGGGAACACGATCAGCACCATGATCGAGGTGACCAGGATGTTCCAGGTGAAGATCGGCATCCGGAACATGGTCATCCCCGGCGCGCGCATGCAGGCCACGGTGGTGATCATGTTCACCCCGCCCAGGATGGTGCCCAGACCACTGACCGCCAGGCCCATGATCCACAGGTCCCCGCCGGCGCCCGGCGAGTGCACGGCGTTGCTCAGCGGGGTGTAGCCGGTCCAGCCGAAGTCGGCTGCACCGCCGGGGGTGATGAACCCGGCCAGCGCGATCGTCGCACCGCACACGAACAGCCAGAACGAGAATGCGTTGAGCCGCGGGAACGCCACGTCGGGCGCGCCGATCTGCAGCGGCAGCACCAGGTTGGCGAAGCCGAACACGATCGGGGTGGCATAGAACAGCAGCATGATCGTGCCGTGCATGGTGAACAGCTGGTTGAACTGCTCATTGGACAGGAACTGCAGGCCCGGCGCGGCGAGCTCGGTGCGCATCAGCAGCGCCAGCAGGCCGCCGATGAAGAAGAACACCATGCAGGCGACGCAGTACATGATGCCGATCAGCTTGTGATCGGTCGTGGTGATCACCTTGTAGAGCAGGCCGCCCTTGGGGCCCATCAACGGTGGGAACGGCCGACTCGGCTCGAGTTCTGCGCGCGGGGGTGCTTCGGCGGTCAACATTCCTCCAAACATGGGCATCCCGGGAACTTGGGTCGAATCCTAACCCCGGCCGTCGCCGCGCCGGTATAGGCCTCCTACAAACTGTCGTATTCGTCTCCCCGGCGGGCGCGCCGCGCCCGGGTGTTACCGTCACCGCGTGAGCAGGGCGGACCGGCGAGCGGTGTCGGCGGCAGCACTGGCCGTGCTGCTGGCCGCGGTCTCGGGCTGCGCCGGCGAGGGGCCGGAATCGGTGCCGACGTCCACCAGCACCACCATGGTCGCCGGGGCCGGGGTGCTGGGCAACGATCGTCGGCCCGACGAGTCCTGTGCGGCCGAGCCGGCCCGGGCCGACGCGGGGCCACCGATGCGGTCGGTGCACAACGCGGCCGGCGTGGAGCCGCCCAGCGTCGAGGTGCCCGAGAACGCGGAGCGCATCGTGGTGCTCTCCGGTGATCAGCTCGATGCCCTGTGCGCGCTCGGCCTGCAGTCGCGCATCGTCGGGGCGGCGCTGCCGGAGGGCTCGGAGAACCAGCCGGCGTATCTGGGCGCGGTGGTGCACGACCTGCCGGCGGTGGGCACCCGCAGCAATCCGGACACCGACGCCATCGCCGCATTGCACCCGGATCTGATCCTGGGAGCCCACGGCCTGACGCCGGGGTATGCGGAGCTGGCGGCGATTGCCCCGACGGTGTTCACCGGAGCACCGGGGATGGCATGGGAGGACAACGTGCGCGGCGTCGGCGCCGCGACCGCGCGCAGCGGCGCCGCCGACCAAGTGCTCGACAAGTTCAGCGAGAAGGCGACCGAGACCGGCGAGGCCAGTGACGCCACCCACTTCCAAGCCTCGGTGGTTGCACTCACCGACAACGGCGTGCGGGTGTACGGGGCGGCCAACTTCGCTGCCAGTGTGCTCAAGGCCGTCGGGGTGGACCGGCCGCCATCGCAACGGTTCACCGACCGGCCCTACATCGAAATCGCCGCAGCCGACGGCGATCTCGGCGGCCGCGCGGACTTCTCGGCGGCCGACGGCGACATCGTCTACGTGTCGTTTGCCTCACCGGCGGCCAAGGCGCGGGCGGCCGCCGTGTTCGACAGCGTCTCCTGGCGCCGGTTGGCGGCCAACCGTGACAGCCGGGTGTTCGTGGTCAACAACGAGGTGTGGCAGACCGGGCAGGGACCGGTCGCGGCCCGCGGCGTGGTCGACGACCTGCGCTGGCTGAACGCGCCGATCAACTAGCCCGGCCGCTGCGGCGATCACCTGCCGCAGCTCGACCGGCGCCGGCTGACGGGCCTCCTCGGCCTCGTCGCGCTGTACTTGCGCCCGTTGGCATTGCGCCGCAAGCCGACAGGTCTCAAGCACCGTCGCCTCGGTGCCCGGCCACCGGCTCCCACTCAAAATTCTCTTTTCGGTGTGAAGCGCGGAAAATTTACTGCAGTGCAGAAGTTTTCACTCGGCTGACCTTCCATTGGCGGCCGGTGATCGCGGCAATTATCGGCGTGGCGTCGGACGCCTCCGTTTTCGGCGACGGCAAACTCCGGCCGCAGTACGCTCATGCCGTGCCCGAAACGTCATACGCCAAGTGTGGCGATCTCAGCCTGGCCTATCAGGTATTCGGTGACGGGCCGATCGAGCTGGTCGTCGTCGGGCCTTTCGTCAGCCACATCGAGCTGGCCTGGACCCTCCCCCAATTCAAAGCGTTCGTTGACCAGCTCGCGACGTTCTGTCGCGTTGCCTGGTTCGACAAGGCCGGCGTCGGGCTGTCGGACCCGGTGCCAAAAGTTCGAACGTTGGAGGAACGCGCCGCCGAGATCGAGGCGGTCATGGATGCCGTCGGCTTCGGACAGGCCGTGGTGTGCGGTCTCAGTGACGGCGGGCCGGTCGCCATCATGTTCGCGGCAACATGGCCGGCGCGAACGCGGGCGCTGATCCTTTCCGGCACAGTGCCCTATTGGGGCTTCGAGGGCTGGGACGACCTAGACCGAGACCCGGCCGAGCTGCGGGCACGCTTCCTTGCCGAACTGGGCGAGGACTACACGCCGTCGATCGAGCAGCTGGCCCGCTTCCAGCAAGCCGGCCGCACGGTGCGCTCCGGGTGGGGCAACGGTGAGACAGCCAGCATCAGTGCCCCCTCGGTCGGGTCGGTACGCCAGCTCGCGATGTGCGAGCGCATGAGCGCGAGCCCGGGGATGGCGCGGGCATCGTTTGAAGCGGCGTTTCTGATCGACGTGCGGCCGATCCTGCCGACACTCACCGCGCCCACGCTGGTCATCCATGCCCGCGAGGACCACGCGGTTCCGGTGCAGGGCGGACGGTATCTCGCCGCCCATATCCCCGGCGCGCGGTACCTGGAGGTCGAAGGCATAGACCACGCACCCTTTTTGACCGAGCCCGACAAGATCCTGACTGAGATCGAGGAGTTCCTCACCGGTAGCCATGCGGCGCCGTCGCAGTCACATCGCGCCCTGCGCACAGTGTTGTTCACCGACATCGTCGCCTCGACGGAACGTGCCGCTGCCACCGGTGACGAACGGTGGCGAGCGGTGCTTCAGCGCTTCGGTGAGGTCACCGCCGAACTGACGAAGCGGTTCAGCGGCGCGGTGGTGAAGAGCACCGGCGACGGCCATCTCGCCACCTTCGACGGCCCGACACAGGCGATCCGCTGTGCCGAGGCATTACAGACCGACGCCGACACCCTGGGCATCGAGATCCGGGTAGGCATCCACACTGGTGAGTGCGAACTGATCGACAACGACATTGCCGGAATGGCGGTGCACATCGCGGCGCGGATCGTCGGCCAGGCCGGCGCCGGGGAGATTCTGGTCTCGCGCACGGTGCGCGACCTGGTCGTCGGCTCGGGCACGGGCTTCGAGGACCGCGGCAGCGTCGAGCTACGCGGCGTTCCCGGCACCTGGCAACTCCTGGCCGTCGATCGCAACGGCCCGCCGGCCGGATCCGCCGAGGCCGAACTGGCGTCGACGCCAACTCCGGGCCCTCAGACCTCGATGCGCCGCTCGGACCGTGCCGTCGCGGTGATGGCACGGCAGACACCGTGGCTGCTGCGCGGGGCCGCCCGCCTCGCTTTGACCACCCGCCGCAGAGGAACCGTGGCACGCTGAGCCGCGACGCCGGCTACGCCCCACCACGGTGCGGCAGTGACCTGCAGAGGGATGTGTCAAAGATTACGTGACGGCCCCATCATCACCCCCACGCTGGGCAAACAGCGCCTCGGCATCGCGCCTGCGCAGAGCAGCCGGCGGCCCGAGAGAACTTACTTCGCTAGGCTATATAAAAACGATGAAAACGCCGCCGAATCGAAGAGGGATATCACCGATGAGCACCGTTTCCGCGTACGCCGCAACGGCGCCGGACGCGCCGCTGAGCAAGACCACCATCACCCGCCGCGAGCCCGGCCCGCACGACGTCGCCTTTGATATCGCCTTCGCCGGAATCTGCCACTCCGACATCCACACCGTCAGGGCCGAATGGGGCCGCCCGCAGTACCCCCTGGTGCCCGGACATGAGATCGCCGGTGTGGTGACCGCGGTCGGCGCGCAAGTCACCAAATTCAAGGTCGGCGACCGTGTCGGGGTCGGCTGTTTTGTCGACTCCTGCCGCGAGTGCCCCAGCTGCCTGGCCGGCCAGGAGCAGTACTGCACCGGCGGCGGCATGGTCGGCACCTACGCCGGCGTCGACCGCGACGGCCAGCCCACCCAGGGCGGCTACAGCGGCGGGATCGTCGTCGACGAGAACTACGTGCTGCGCATCCCGGATGAGATCCCCCTGGATGCGGCTGCACCGCTGCTGTGCGCCGGCATCACCACGTACTCGCCGCTGCGGCACTGGAATGTGGGGCCGGGCAAGCGAATTGCCGTCGTCGGTCTCGGCGGCCTGGGCCACATGGCCGTCAAGCTCGGCACCGCCATGGGCGCCGAGGTCACCGTGCTGTCCCAGTCGCTGAAGAAGATGGAGGACGGCCTGCGATTGGGCGCCCAGCACTACTACGCCACCAGCGACCCCGAGACGTTCAAGAAGCTACGCAACGGCTTCGACGTCATCTTGAACACCGTCTCGGCGAGCCTGGACCTGGGCGCGTATCTGAACCTGCTCACGCTGGACGGCACCCTGGTCGAGTTGGGCATGCCCGAGCACGCGCTGGCGGTGCCACCGGGTCCGCTGGTGCGGATGCGACGCAGCGTGTCGGGGTCGTTGATCGGCGGGATCGCCGAGACGCAGGAGATGCTGGACTTCTGCGCGGCGCACGGTGTGCGCCCCGAGATCGAGGTCATCGAGCCGGACTACGTCAACACCGCCTACGAGCGGGTGCTGGCCTCCGACGTGCGCTACCGCTTCGTCATCGACACCGAGTGGCTACGGCAGTCCTGAGCGCCGGGCCGGGACTCAGACGTAGCGGCCGCGCCCGGCCAGTGCGCCCGCCAGGGTCTGCACCAGGTAGACCGCGAGCATCATGAGCCACGGCACCGTCCATCCGCCGCTCACATGGTGCAGCAGGCCGAACAAGAACGGGCCGGCGCCGGCGAGCAGATAGCCGAAGCCCTGCGCCATCCCCGACAACCGCACGGTGTCCTCGGCGTCGCGGGCACGCAGCGCAATCACGGTGAGCGCCAACGAGAATACGCTCATGCCCAGGCCGACCAGCACGCTCCACAGCAGTGGTGCGGCTGCGGGCGCTAGCAGCAGACCGAGTATTCCGGCGATGCCGAGCACACCCAGCCCGACGATCCAGCCGCTCTGGCTGGCGCGACGCGCGGCCAGCGGCGAGACGATCAGGCTGATCGGCACGGCGATCAGCGAGATCAACCCGAGCAGCAGGCCGGCGTGGGCGTCGCTCATGCCGTTGTCGATCAGCACCTCGGGCAGCCAGCCCATCACCACGTAGGCCAGAAACGACTGGGTGCCGAAGAACAGCGTGACGGTCCAGGCCAGCCTGCTGCGCAACAGCGACCGGCCCTTCGCCGCGGCGACGGGTGCTACGGTGCCGGCCCGATCGAACCCGCGGGACCCCACCACCCAGGCCGCCAGCGCCAGCAGGGCCAGCGCACTCCAGGCGCCCAGGGCCGAGCGCCAGCCTCCCAGCGCGTCATCGAGCAGCGGGGTGACCGCAGACCCCAATGCTCCTCCCCCTTGCAGCGCCGCGGTGTAGATCCCGGTCATCAGCCCCACCCGCGCCGGGAAGGACCCGCGGATGATCACCGGGATCAGCACGTTGATCAACGCGATTCCGGCGGTCGCCACCAAGGTGCCACCGAGCACCGTGAAGGGCCCGTCGCAGACCCGGATCAGCAGTCCGGCAACGAGAGTGAGCAGTGCTGCCGAGATGGTGCGGCCCAATCCGATCCGCCGCGACAACCACGGCGCGGCCAGCCCGGCTCCGGCAAAGCACAGTCCGGGCAGCGTGGTCAGCACGCCGGCCCAGGTGTCCGAGGTGCCCAAGGCGCCACGCATCTCGGGGAGCAGCGGCCCCACGCTGGTGATCGCCGGACGTAGGTTCAGCGCGGTCAGCACCACCGCGACGGTCAGCAGGGCGCCGCCGGCCGCCATCGTGGCCGGTCGGAGCTCGGTGACGCCGTCGAGCTCGAGCTCAAGGTCGTGCTCGTACTGGCCGAGCGTTTCGGTGCGGGCTGCGCGGGTCACCTAACGTAGGATCGCATACATCCCATGATTGGATGAAGGGAGGACGCTGTGCCGTTGGTCACCACCCGCCGCACCGGCTTGGTCGATCAGGTGATCGAACAGCTTCGCGCCTCGGTGACCGGCGGGGAATGGCCGGTCGATTCACGGATCCCCACCGAGCCAGAACTCGCCGACGCGCTCGGGGTCGGCCGCAATACCGTGCGGGAGGCGGTCCGGGCGCTGGCCCACAGCGGCATCCTGGAGGTCCGCCAGGGCGACGGCACGTATGTGCGCGCTACCAGCGAGGTCTCCGGTGCCGTGCGCAGGCTGTGCGGATCCGAGCTACGCGACGTGCTACAGGTGCGGCGTTGCCTGGAAGTCGAGGGCGCGCGCCTGGCCGCCGCTGCCCGCACCGACGACGATCTGGCCGAGTTGCGCGCACTGCTGGAGATCCGCGACGGCCACCAGCAGCAGGGCCGACACTCCGACTTCGTGCGGGCCGACACCGATTTCCATCTCGCGGTGGTCCGCTGTTCGCACAATCCGGTGTTGACCGAGCTGTACTGCGGACTGACCGAAGTGGTCATGGCCAGTGTGGCCACCACGAGCGCGAAACCGGTGCAGTCAGACCAGATCCGGCACCGGGGTTTGGTGGAGGCGATCGCCACTGGCGACGTCGAGGCGGCCGGGCGTGAGGCGGGCGGATTCCTCGACGAGCTGTTAGATCAGCTGCCGGCCCGCTAGGCCGCTCAGTCGCGCCGAAGTCCCAGCACCCGCAGCAGTTCCGGCCGGCGCAGGACGAGCCCGATCCACAGCAGCACGCCGACGTACACGCCGGATAACACGAAGCCGGCCAGCGGCTTGTCGGCTTGTAGGTTGGCGGTCACCGCCCCACCCAGGTAGGCGGTCAGGCCAAGGGCGCCCAGCACCGCGGTGCGCGGGATCAGAAAGACGATCAGGCACACCAGCAGCACCCAGCCGATCACCGCGGTCTTGTCCGGGGCGAAACCGAGCGCTTCGGTGCCTTCGCGGGCGAAGCGCATCCCGGCGATCTTCGGGATGCTGTCGAAGGCGAAGAACAACCCGAGCAGCGCGGTGATCGCGGCTCCGGCGTACCACGCTCGGGAACGGGTGCTGCGTTCGGTCTCTGTCGTCATCCTGCACTCCCTGTACTCGAAGGTGATTACCGCAACATTAAGCGTGTGCCGCGCCGGCCGGTTCGCGGGCACGCAACCGTAACGCGGTATAGCCGAACATGATCAGGGCAGTCGCCACCAGCAGCAGCAGCCCGACCGTGTAGTCGTTGTGCACGGGGTCGTAGGTCACGCCCATCACGATCGGCGGAAAGTAGCCGCCCAAACCTCCTACCGCGGAGACAATTCCGGTGACGGCACCAAGTGTCCCGACCGGGGCACGTCGCGTCACCCACCCGAACACTCCGCCCGTGCCGATACCGAGGGCAACGGCGAGCGTGATGAAGGTGATCGCCGACCATATGTCCGTCGGCGGCTTGAGGGCAGCGACCGCAGCCATCACCGCCGTTCCCGCCAACGACGCCAAGACGACGTACTTGGGTGCGATGCGGTCGGCCAGCGCACCACCGACGGGCCGGGCCAGCACCGCCGCGAGCGCAAACGCCGCCGTGCGTTCCCCGGCATCCACCTGCGAGAACCCGTAGATGGTCTTGATGTAGATGGGCAGGTAGTTGCTGAAGGCCACGAATCCCCCGAACACCACCCCATACAACAGTGACATCTCCCAGGTGACCCGCAGCCGGATCGCCGCCCTGAGCTTGGGCAGCACCGGCGCGGTATTCGGGGCGAAGTAGTCCCCGTTGCTCATCACCAGGAAGCAGATCACGACCGTGACTGCCAGCGCGGCGGCGATCATGTAGTGGGTGTGCAGCAACCCGAACCGTCGCACCATGCGGGGGGTGAAGAACGCCGACAGCGCCGTGCCGGCCATGCCCATGCCGAAGACGCCGGTGGAAAAACCGCGGCGGGCCGGCTCATACCAGTTGTTGGCGAACGGGATACCGATGGCGAACACCGTTCCGGGTATGCCGAGCAGCAGCGCGGAGGCCAGCACCAGGGGGTAGGAGCCGGCGGCCTCGGCGGCACCGACGGCCAGCACCGGGCCGATCGAGGCCAACGAGACCCCGATGAACATGGTGCGACCGCCGAACCGGTCGGTCAGCGGCCCGGCGACCATCCGGCCCAAGGAGCCGGCCAGGATGGGGGTGGCCACCAGCAGCGAGACTTCGGTGCTGCCCAGCGACATCCGCGCGGCATCGGTCATCGCCACCGGGCCGATGAGATTCCAGGCCCAGAAGTTGATCATCGACACCCAGGTGGCCAGGGCCAGTTGCAGCCCCGGGCGGGCGCCGGCAACGGGTCGCTCAACGCTCCTCACTGGGATATGCAAACACCGGGAAGCCCGCTCGGCCCGTCATTCGCCCAAAAAGCCGACAGGCGGGCCTGCGTTCACCCGCGCAGGGCGGTGCGGAATCTGTCTCGGTAGGCCTTCGGCGAGACGCCGAGGTGATCGACGAACACCCGCCGGAGGGTTTCGGTACTGCCGAAGCCCGCGAGGCGTGCCGTGTCGGTCACCGTGTGGCCGGCGTCCAGGGCGGCGCGGGCCGCGTCGACGCGAACCTTTTCGACGTAGTCGGCCGGAGTCATGCCCAGCTCGGATCGGAACAAGCGCGTCAGCTGCCGTGTGCTGAGACTGGCCCGTACGGCGAGAGCGCTGACCCGGTGATCCGCGCCGGGGTCGGCGGCAATGGCATCGGTCACCGCTCGCAGCGCGGACTGCGGCGGCGGATCGGCTTCGACCAGCGTGGAGAACTGCGACTGGCCGCCCGCGCGCTTGAGGTAGACCACCAACCACCGGGCCACGGCGCGGACAAGCTCTGCGCCATGGTCCATTTCGACCAACGCCAACGCCAGGTCGATGCCCGACGACACGCCCGCCGAGGTGAACACATCGCCGTCGCGCACGAAGATCGCGTCCGGCTCGACGGTGATCGCGGGAAAGGCGCGCGAGAACAACCGGACATCATGCCAGTGGGTGGTGGCACGCCGGCCGTTCAACAGACCGGCCTGCGCCAGAACGAACGACCCGGTGCAGATGGAGGCCAGCCGTCGGGTGCGCTGCGCGACCGACTTGACCGCCGCCACAAGCTCAGGATCGATCGCGCGGCGGGGCAGGCTGTCGGCACCGGCGACCATGATGGTATCGGCGCACTCGATCGAGGAGAGGGCATCGGTGACACCCAGCCGCGTCCCGATCGAGGTGGTCACGTCACGCCCGTCCACCGAGGCGATCTTGATCCGGTAGTCGGCTCCGAACCGGTTGGCTTCGGCGAAGACCTCACCGGCACCTGCGACGTCCAACATCGTCACATCGTCGAAGACGACGATCACCATCACCCGCGATCGGGAACCGGCTTCAGCCACGGACCCATTGTGTCGCAATCTGAGGTTTTGACGGCTCGATCGCCGCGCGTCGACCACCCGCGTCGGCGGCAGGCTGGTCTCTGTTCGACCAACCAAGGAGACCCACCGTGCCCGTTCAGCGGAGTGAGACCATCGCCGACATCGTCGTACCCGACACGCCACTCGCCCGCGAGGCGACCGAGTTCGTTCGCAGTGCCGAGGACGACGTGCTGTTCCATCACTCCCGGCGGGTGTACCTGTTCGGAGCGCTGCACGGTCGCCGACTCGGGCGCCAGCCAGACCTGGAACTGCTTTACGTGGCGGCGATGTTCCACGACTTCGGCCTCACCACGCGCTACCGGAGGTCCACTCAGCGCTTCGAGATCGACGGCGCCGATGCCGCCCGCGAGTTCCTGCTGGACCGCGGCGTCGGTCGATCCGAGGCCGATAAGGTGTGGCTCGGCATTGCCCTGCACACGACGCCGGAGATCACCGCACGACTCGACACCGAAACCTTGCTTCTTGCAGCAGGTGTCAAGACCGATGTGGTCGGCGTCGGCCGGGCAGACCTGGACGCGGCGGACATTGACGCGGTGGTCGCCGCCCATCCCCGCCCGGACTTCAAGAACCGCATTCTGGCGGCTTTCAACGACGGTATGAAGCATCGTCCGGACAGCACTTTCGGCACGATGAACGACGATGTGCTGGCACACTTCGACCCCTCCTTCAAGCGGGGAAACCTGGTGGACAGCATCCTCAACAGCCCATGGCCCGAATAGCGAAAGGAGCAGGCACATGGATATCCACGAAGCGCTGTATACCACCAGAATGATGCGGCGGTTGCGGCCTGAACCGATCCCGCTGGACGTCCAGGCCCGCATCCTGGATGCGGCCGTGCGCGCCCCCAACGGGGGTAACACCCAGCGCTGGCATTTTCTCGCCGTCGACGATCCGGCACTCAAGAGTGAACTGGCACAGTTGTTCCGGCAGGGCCGCGCCCTCGAGTACGAGAAATTCGCGGCCGGCACGGGACCGATGGTCGCGCCGGCCCCGGGCGCGGATCCGACCCGACACGACGAGACGATGCGCCGCATCAAGGGCTCCGGGGACTATCTGGCCGACCATTTCGAAGAAGTTCCCCTGCTGCTCTTCGTCTTCGCCATCGACGATCTCGGCGGGGCCAACATCTACCCGGCGATCTGGAGCGCGCTGCTGGCCGCCCGGGCCGAAGGCGTCGGTGGGGTCATGACGATGGTCCTCCGCAATTTCAACGACCGCGTCAACGAACTGCTGGGCGTGCCGGTGGAGGAAGGCTGGACAATGTCAGCCATGCTCGCACTCGGATATCCCCGGGGAAGGTGGGGCGTAGCAGCCAATCGGCGCCCGGTGCAAGAGGTTTCATCACGAAACCACTGGGGCACACCGTTCGGCGTCGACGTCCCTCAGCCGCTGTGGCCGCACGACTACCTGGCGCCCGACCTGGCCACGGTAGGTTGAGTACTCGTGCAGGCAATTGTTGCCACGGACCGCGCTGCGGGTGTCGCGGGGCTTTCGCTGGCCGATGTCGCCTACCCGCATGCCGCGGAGAACGACGTCATCGTCCGGGTCCACGCCGCCGGTTTCACGCCGGGTGAGCTCGACTGGCCGGCCACCTGGACGGACCGCGCGGGGCGTGACCGCTCACCCAGCGTCCCTGGGCACGAGGTCTCCGGTGTCGTGGCCGAGTTGGGCTACGGCACAACCGGGTTGACGCTGGGGCAGCGCGTCTTCGGAATGACCGATTGGGCCCGCAATGGCTCGCTGGCCGAATACGTCGCCGTGGAGGCCCGCAACCTCGCCCCGCTGTCGGCCGACGTAGACCACACGGTGGCCGCCGCTTTGCCGATATCTGGACTGACCGCCTGGCAGGGGCTTTTCGCGCATGCGCGTCTGGTGGCCGGTCAGACAGTGGTGATTCATGGCGCCGCCGGTGCTGTTGGCTGCCTCGCCGTACAACTGGCCCACGAGGCCGGCGCGCGCGTCATCGGAAGCGGTCGAACCGAACACCGGGACACGATCTTGGGCCTCGGCGCCGCTGAGTTCCTGGATCTGCAACAGGATCGGCTGGAGGATGTCGGCCAGGTGGACGTGGTGTTTGACGTGATCGGCGGTGAGCTGCTCGATCGTTCAGCGCCACTGGTGCGTCCCGGTGGGGCGCTGGTTTCCATCGCCGAACCGCCGCGCGTTCGACCCGCCGACGCACAGACCATCTTTTTCGTTGTCGAGCCCGACAGGTCGGGTCTGGCTGTCCTGGAGCGCAGACTCCGCGAGGGCCGGCTGCGCCCGATCCTGGGAGCGACATGCTTACTGGCCGAAGTGCCGACGGCATTCGACCCCGCAAGGCGCAGCCACGGAAAGACCGTCGTCGTCGTCGCCGACTAGGCGCCACCGCCGGCTCTCCGGTGCGCACCGCCACTGCGGTGTCATGGCTGGCTGACCAGCAACCAGCAGATGCTCCAGGCGGCCGTCGAGGTCCGCGAGCGAGCCGCGGCCTGGTGACCGATGTCTTCAGTGGCCGGACTGGATGTGCCCGGCCACCAGACGGGAGAACCTCAGAACTCCCAGTCCTCATCCTCGGTGATGACGGCCTTGCCGATCACATACGACGACCCCGACCCGGAGAAGAAGTCGTGGTTCTCGTCGCCGTTGGGGCTCAGCGCCGACAGGATCGCCGGGTTGACATCGGTCTCATCCCGCGGGAACAGCGCCTCATAGCCGAGGTTCATCAGCGCCTTGTTGGCGTTGTAGCGCAAGAACTTTTTGACGTCCTCGGTCAGCCCGACCCCGTCGTAGAGATCCTGGGTGTACTCGACCTCGTTGTCGTAGAGCTCGAAGAGCAGCTCGTAGGTGTAGTCCTTGAGCTCCTGGCGCTTGGCCTCGTCCTGCATGGCCAGCCCGCGCTGGAACTTGTAGCCGATGTAGTAGCCGTGCACCGCCTCGTCACGGATGATCAGCCGGATCACGTCGGCAGTGTTGGTGAGCTTGCCCCGGCTCGACCAGTACATCGGCAGGTAGAAGCCGGAGTAGAACAGGAAGCTCTCCAACAGCGTGGAGGCCACCTTGCGCTTGAGCGGCTCGTCCCCGCGGTAGTACTGCATGACGATGGCCGCCTTGCGCTGCAGGTTGGCGTTCTCCTCCGACCAGCGGAACGCCTCGTCGATCTCGTTGGTCGAGCACAGCGTGGAGAAGATCTGGCTGTAGCTCTTGGCGTGCACCGACTCCATGAACGCGATGTTGGTGTAGACGGCTTCCTCGTGCGGGGTCAGCGCGTCGGGAATCAGGCTGACCGCGCCGACGGTGCCCTGAATGGTGTCCAGCAGCGTCAGGCCGGTGAAGACCCGCATGGTGAGCTGGCGTTCCTCATCGGTCAGCGTCCCCCAGGACGGCAGGTCGTTGGAGACCGGCACCTTCTCGGGCAGCCAGAAGTTTCCGGTCAGCCGGTCCCAGACCTCGAGGTCCTTGTCGTCGTGCACCCGGTTCCAGTTGATCGCTGAGACCCGGTCGATCAGCTTCAGTTTCTCGCTCACCAGAACCCCATTTCACCCGCGGAAAGCTAGGCCTTCGACACTACCCCTGGGGGCCGACAACCCGTGGCAACACAAGAAGTTGTGTCTGCCGTGTCGCGTCAGCCCACTCCGGAGAACTGGTACTCGGCCGGGCGCAGCTTACGGGTGGAGCGCCAGTACTGCCACGTCATGCCGCTCCACAGCGTCCGGTTGACGCCGTGCTCATCGAGGTACCAGCTGCGGCAGCCGCCGGTATTCCACACCGACCCGCCCAGCTGCCGCTGCAGTTCGGCGTTGAAGCGGTCCTGGGCGGCGCGGGTGGGCGCCAGCGCCTGCGCCCCGGCGGCGTCCGCCGCGGTGATCGCTTCGGCGACGTAGTGGATCTGCGACTCGATCATGAACACCACCGAGGTGTGCCCCAAGCCGGTGTTGGGGCCCAGCAGGAAGAACAGGTTGGGCATGCCGGCGACCGCGATGCCCCGATGCGCCACTACCCCCTCGCGGTTCCAGCGGTCTACCAGGTCCTCCCCGCCCGGGCCCTTGATGTCGACGTAGGTGTAGGAGTCGGTGACATGGAAGCCGGTGGCATAGACGATGACGTCGCACGGGTGCTCGACACCGTCGGCGGTGACGATCCCGCTGGCGGTGATCTTGTCGATGCGCTCGGTGATCAGCTGCGCCTTCGGGTTGGCGACCGCCTGATAGTAGTTGGGCGCGTAGAGGATTCGTTTGCAGCCGGCCCGGTAGCGCGGGGTGAGTTTGCGGCGCAGCTCCTTGTCGCGGACATTGCGGCGGATGTTCCACCGGCCGACCAGCTCGACTGCCCGCAGCAGGCTCGGCCTCCTGGTCATGGCGAAGCCGAGACCTTCCAGCGCCCAGTAGATCGTCGTGCGCACGCCGCGACGCAGGCCCGGAACGGTCGAGAAGGCGGTCAGCAGTGCCTTCGGGAACGGGCTGTTCGGCCGCGGCACCACCCACGGCGGAGTGCGTTGATACAGCTGCACCTGGGCCACCTTCGCGTCATCGCGAACCAGCTCGGGCACGATCTGGATCGCGCTGGCGCCGGTGCCGATCACCGCGACTCGCTTGCCGGTCAGGTCGACGTTGTGATCCCACTGCGCGGAATGGAAAGCCGCCCCGGCAAATTCGTCCATGCCCTCGATGTCGGGCACGCGCGGGATGTGCAACGCCCCGGCACCGGAGATCAAGAACTGGGCGATGTACTCCTGCCCGGTCGTGGTGAACACATGCCAGCGGAACTCGGTGTCGTCCCAGTGCGCGCGGTCGACGCGCGACCCGAACCGGATGCGGCGGCGCAACCCGTATTTGTCGGTGACCCCCTTGAGGTAGTCCAGGATCTCCGGCTGCGGTGAGAACAGTTTGCTCCAGGTGGCCTTCGGCTCGAAGGAGAAGGAGTACAGGTGCGACGGGACGTCGCAGGCGCAGCCGGGGTAGGTGTTGTCGCGCCAGGTTCCGCCGATGTCGTCGGCCTTCTCCAGGATCAGGAAGTCGACGCCGCGGCGTTGCAGTTCGATGCCCATACCGAGCCCGGAGAACCCGGTTCCGATGATGAGCGCCCGGGTCTGTACGGGTGCGCGCTGGCCGGCTTCTTCGGCGGTCTCGTCGGTAAGCGTCATGAGGCGTCCTTCCCTTGCGGGTACTGATGTTCAGTGTGTTTGCCGGACCTGAGTCCGTCAACGTCGTGCCGCCCACCCCGCAGGGCCGTGCGGGGCGGCGGCACGACGGCGACGGCGACTCAGCCCAGCAGGGCGGCCATTACCTGCTGATTCAGGTCGACCAGTGAATCCGTCAGCGGCGAGTACCCACTGAGATCGAAACTGTTGCCGGCGTGCAGGATTCCGGTCGCCATGTCGTCGCGCGCATTGAGCAGACCCGCCATGATTCCGGTCGCCGGGTCGGTGAACGCGTCGTCGAACAGTGTTCCCAGCCCCTGCAGACCGCTGCTCAGCTCGGCCCAGGCCTGCGTCCAGTCGCCGGAGCTGAGATCGCCCTGAACCGCTTGAGCGGTCTCGTCGATGACCGCCTTCATGCTCAACGAGGCCAGCAGGATCGGCAATTCCACGTCTTTGATCGCCAGTGGCAGATTGCCGATGAACGCCGCCAGGCTTCCGGCCGGATTGGTCAGGAACTCCGATGCGACGGCGTCGAGGTTGGGCATCAGGGACGGGTCGGTCATCCGGTCCAGCACCGTCGGTACGTCGGTCTGGCCCCCGAAGATCTGCTCGAACGCCTCTGGGCCCATCGCGGCCTTGAACTGGTTGTACACCAGGTTCCAGCCCAGCCAGTCGATGTTGTGGTCCTGGTCTTGGGTGTAGCCGTAGTCGAAGAGGCGCTCCTGCAGCAGGGCGGCCCGTTCCTCGGCCGTGACCAGCGGGGTGTCCGAGGGCAGATAGTCCTTGACGTCGGCGATGTTGACGACCTGGGTCTGCACGTCCGGGTTGGTCACATCTCCGGTCACGTTCTGCCAGCGCAACCCGACGATGCCGTCGGTCAGCGAGGAATTGTCGACCCAGTTCGCCACGCCGGGGTCCTTGCTGCTGACCACGTAATAGGTGTAGCCGTCGGAATCCTGGAAGATCTGGGTGTTGTTGAGGCCGCCCTGCGCGGTCACATAGGGAACGTTCTGGCCCCAGTCGTTGTAGAGCTGCAGGCCGAAGTACCCGGCCTCCAGGTTGGGCGCCTTGATGATCAGCGCCTGATCCGGGCCGAGCTCGAAGTGCCCCATGCTGCTGATCTGGCCCGGCGTCGATATCCCCTCTACCGCGCCGCTGGTCGCCGAGATGTCGGTCATGGTGTTGTCCGGCAACGAGTCCGGAATCTCCATCTGCGAGTAGTACGTACCCGAGGCGTTCACCAAGGGCATGATCGCGGCAAGCTGGCCGAGCATCGTGATCATCTGGTCATGCGACAACTCCGGAAGACTCGATGCTGCCGTGGCACCGTCTTGATGAATGGTGATGTAGTCGTGCGGCAGACCGCCGTCGCCCATGATGTTGCGAATCATCACCGTTCCCACCCCGGAGATGTCGACCCAGTTCCCGTCGTGGGGTGTGGCACTGAGGATGATCGTGTAGGTGCCGTCGGCGTTGGGGGTGGCGTCGGCCAAGTCCAGGCTCGACACCGGGGTGAAGTCGACCGTCACGCCGTTGCCGGCGTTGGCGGTGAAGGACAGATCCTGGGTGCCCGCACCGGGGTTGACCGTGACCGTGTAGGTCGCGGTGGGGTCGACCGCGATGGGCCCGTACTGGTCGTCGGGGTTCGGCAGGATCAGCGGCGATTGCGGCTCGGCGACGTTCGCCGACCACGGGAACGGGACCCAGGTGATGCTGTCACTGCTGGTGTTCAGCTTGTTCAGCCCGAGCAGCAGCGTGGTGATCGCCAGGTTCTGGGTGTAGCCCTGCAGCGACGACAAATCGGACGGAACGATGAACGGGTAGTCGCTGTTGGTGTCGATGATCTTTTGCTGCGCGTCGAGCAGTTGGTCGATCACCGATTGCATGGCTCCGGCCGGCGCCACTTCGGCGACCGCGTGCGGGGTGGCCAACGCCATCGCCAGTGCCCCGGCCGCCAGCCCTGGTGCCGTGGCGGCCACGACGCGCAGCCGCTGCCGTACCCGGCGCCGCTGAACGGCCTTGCGGTTGGCGCGCTCGACGGCTGCGCGTTGTGTGGATCCGATGCGCGACATGTGGTCCTCCAGTGTGTGGTCAAGGTGCGCTGTGACGGCTGTCACCTGATAGCGACCTGATTGTTCGGGGGTCCCGGGTGGAGAGGAAAGAGCATTTATCACCTAATGCGCCCGATTGCCGGTGCATATTGCACCACCGACCTATGCTCTGGCCATGGACTGGGCACGGCCCTCGGAGCCGGTACGCGAACTGATCCGGCACGGCGCTCAGCTGATGGTCAGCGCTCCCCCGGAATCACTCGACGAACTACACGAGGCCACCCTGTCGGGCGTGTACACCCAGGCAATCGCCTCGGACCCGGTCCTCGCCGAAGGCATCCGCCGCAGTAACCGCTCCAACCTGCTGCACTGGGCGGCCGCCAACGTCAGTCACCCCGGAGAACCGGTACCGGCCAACCTCGCGACGGAGTCATTGCTCATCGTCCGAGACGGTTTCCGCCGCGGCCTCGATGAGTCGGCCGTGCTGGACGCCTACCGAGTGGGAACGAATGTGGTGTGGCGATCGTGGATGCAGACCGCGTTCGAATTGACCCGCGACCCCGACGTGCTGCGCGAACTCCTCGACGTGACGGCCCGCTCGCTGACGTCTTTCATCGATGCGACGATCGCCGGGATCTGCGCGCAGATGCAGATCGAACGCGAGGCGCTGACACGGGGGACGCACGCCGAACGGCGAGAGACCGTTGCGCTGATCCTCGACGGCGCGGCCATCACCAGACAGCGTGCCGAAAGCCGGCTCGGTTACCGACTGCAACAAAGCCACACCGCCGCGGTGATCTGGGCCGATGAGTCCATGGCCAACCTGGCCGATCTCGACGCCGCCGCCGAAGCACTGGGACGCACCGATGATGGCCGGCGCGCCTTGTCGGTGCTCGCCAGCGCGGCGACCCGCTGGGTATGGGTGCCCGGCCCGGCAGGCCCCGACCTCGCCGCCGTCGCAACGGCTCTGGACGACCTGCCGGGGGTGCACATCGCGGTCGGTGCGACGGCGTCAGGCATCGACGGGTTCCGGCGCAGCCATCTCGACGCCGTCACGGCTCAGCGCATGATGGTACGACTGGGCTCAAGCCAGCGCGTCGCGCGATTCACCGACATCGAACTGGTGGCGCTGATCAGTGCCGACCCGGAGTTGGCGGACCGGTTCATCACGCATACCCTCGGAGATTTGGCATCGGCGGACATCGAACTCCGGGAGACAGTCCTGGCATTCGTGCAGCAGCAGTGCAACGCATCGCGCACCGCAGAGCGCATGTTCACCCACCGAAACACGCTGCTGCGCAGGTTAACTCGCGCCAATGAACTGTTGCCGAGGCCCTTGGAGGACAACAGCGTGCACGTCGCGGTGGCCTTGGAGGCACTGCATTGGCGTGGCGCCCGCCAGCTGTGAGGTGCCCAGCGCAGCGAAAATCAGCCGACCGGCTGGCGCTGCACGGCCTCGTGGATCGGCCGGTCCGGGTTGATGGTGATGCCCAGTAGTTCGGCGGTGCCGTTGACCACGCCCATGATGATCGTGGTGAAGTAGCTGGCGAACGCCTCGTGGGTGATCCGCCGCGGGCTGTCCGGGTCCGAGCCCAGCCACCAGTCGGTCGCCGAGGCCGCCGCGCCGAAGGCCGCGAACGCGGCCAGCTCGATCGCGGAGCGGTCCAGCTCCATCTCGCGCAGCTCGTTGTTGAACATCTCCGCCATTGCCAGGGTGATCTCGCGGCCCTCGTTGAGCGTGCGCATCGTCGACTCCGACCGCTCCGGGAAGCGCCCCTGGATGAAGAACCGCAGCACGTTGGGATGTTCGTCGACCAAGGCGACGTATTCCTCCACACTGCGCTGGATCACGGTTCGGACCGGGTCGGTCGCCAGGTCGATCGACGGGAAGATCGCCGCCCACAGCTTGTCGCGCAGCCGCTCCCCGATGGCCTGGAACAGGTCGGATTTATCGGCGAAGTGCCGGTAGATCTTGGGCTTGGCGGTACCGGCTTCCTCGGCGATCTGGCGCACACTCAGGTCGGGGCCGAGCCGGTCGATCGCCCGAAAGGCGGCCTCGACGATCTCGCCGCGGACCTTCTTGCGGTGTTCGCGCCAACGCTCACTGCGCGCATCGACCTTCTGCCCGCCGTTGTCGGCCGGCTTGGGCCTACTGGTTCCGCGCACGTCAAGCACCTTACCGCGTTGCCGGGGCTGACCTGGGGAGACCGCGCGGTGACCTGGTCCGTTAGCATCGGTAGACAGTTCCCGTGGCGCACAAACGCGCATATTTGAGACGAGATGTAGTGACCCAACGATTCGACCTGGCCATCGTCGGCGGCGGCCCGGCGGGATCGGCAGCGGCCTGGCAGGCCCGTCAGGCCGGCGCGAACGTCGTCGTCCTGGACAAGGCCGACTTCCCGCGCGACAAGCCCTGCGGCGACGGGCTGACCGCCCGCGCCGTCAGCTATCTGCAGAAGATGGGGCTGGCCGAAGAGGTCGACAAATTCCACCAGGTCAACCGGGTGAAGGTGTTCAGCCCCAGTGAGTGGGAGCTGTCGTTTCCGCGCCGCCCGGGGATGCCCGATCATGGCTACGTAGCCCGCCGGCCCGAGCTGGACACCCTGCTGCTCAAGCACGCCGAATCGGCCGGGGCGCAGGTCCGCCAGTCCGCCGAGGCCGCCGCACCGCTACTCGACGACGCCGGCCGGGTCACCGGGGTTGTGCTCAAAAGCGGCGAGAAGGTGCGGGCCGACGCGGTGATCGCCGCCGACGGCGCCTACTCGCCGATCAAGCGGGCGCTCAAGCTCGACTCGGCCTACAACGGCTATTCGGCGATCGCGATCCGCGCCGAGATGCCCGCGGCGCGTCCCGATGTCGATTCCCTCGACATCTATCTGAAGCTGGCGTTTCACGGCGACCAGCTCCCCGGCTACGGCTGGGTGTTCCCGTTGGGCGGCGGACGGGTCAACGTCGGTCTGGGCTACGTCAACAGCTACAAGAACTGGCAGGCGATCAACGCCACGCAGTTCCTCGGCGAGTTCCTGGAGACGCTGCCGGCCGAGTGGGAGTTGCCGTCGATCACCGAGCTGAAGGAATCCAAGACGGTGCGGGCCTGGCGGTTGCCGATGGGCTTCACCGCGTGGCCGCCGTGGCGCCCGGGTGTGCTGTTCGCCGGCGATTCCCTGGGTGCGGGCAAGCCCGCCTCCGGGGCGGGCATCTCCAAGGCGCTGGAATCGGGGTTGGCCGCCGGTGAGTGCGCCGTCGCGGCGTTGACCAACGGTGGCCCCGACGACTTCAGCAACTACGCGCAGCGGATGGAGGCCGCCTGGGGCCGGGAGTATCGGCGCGGCCGGGTGTTTCACAAGCTCGCGGGCATTCCAGCGATCGCCAACACCGGGATCAAGCTCATCGACAACGGCTGGGTCCGCGACAAGATGCTGCGGCGGATGTACGCCGGGCAGCAGGGGCCGGCGCACCGGTACTGAGTGGCCAACGGATCGCCCGCGCCTAAGCGCGAGTGTGCCGTTTCGTACGCGACTCGCCGACGATGGCGCCTAAAACGCACAGTCGACGCCTAGTTGACTCAGCGCCGACCGCGCCGGCCCGGGCCCGGCTTCCTTGCGACCTTGCCCGCCGCGGCCCGGGCAGCCTGTTTTGCCAAAGTCTTCTCCCGCGCAGTGCGTTTCGGCACCGGCTGCGCCTGCCCCCGCGAGGATCCCGGTCTGCGGCCACGCACGATGCCGATGAACTCCTCGATCAGGACCGACTGCGACCCGTGCCGGAAGGCGAGTGCCACCGGGCAGGCGGGCGCGTCGGTGATCGGCCGGTAGGTCAGGTCTTTGCGGTGATACAGCCGGGCCAGCGACTGCGGAACGATGAGCACCCCCATCCCCGCGGCGACGAGTTCTATTGCGTCCTTGGTGGTCTCGGGCCGGTAATCGACCGGGGCGCCGGGGGCACCGGCCCAGGCGAGTACGTCGTCGAGTGGGAGCAGTATCGGCTCGCCGTCGAGGTCCGCGGCGGTGATCTCGTCGGCGGCGGCCACCATGTGGTCGGTCGGGACCACGGCGACCGTCGTCTCGTCGTAGAGGGGAATGACGGCCAGCCCGGAGGCGTCGGCCGGCGGCCGCAGCAACGCCACGTCGACGGTGCCGTCGCGAACCGCGGCGGCCGCCTCCGCGGCGGCGACGGACTGTAGCTGCAGTGCGACCTCGGGGTGGCGCTCCGCCCAGATCCGGGCCCACTTCGCGGGCGTCCCGCCGGGGACGTACCCGAGGGTCAGGGAGAGCCGGGTCACCGCATCAGGCTACCGATACGCTGCTTGCATGAGCCGGCCGAACGCGCAGTCCATGAAACCCGCCACGGCGGCGAAGAAGCTCGACGTGTACCTGCCGGCGACACCGGCGGAGTTCCAGGCCGGCCCGATCACCCGCAGCGAGCTCGCCGCCCTGCAGGCCGACCCGCCGCAGTGGCTGAGGGACCTCCGCAAGAACGGGCCGCATCCGAAGAACCTGGTGGCCGCCAAGCTGGGTGTCTCGATCGCCGCACTCGCACGCAACAACGTTGAGAGTGCGCTCACCACCGAGCAGATCAATGCGCTGCTCGAGGAGAAACCGCCGTGGCTGGTCACCGAACGCGAGAGCTACCAGGCGGTGCTGGGCGAGCAGCGACGCCTCAAGGCGCTACATGCGGAACGGGCCCGCGAGAGCTGACGCTCGCCCTGCGCAGCGCCGAGTGTCGGATTAATACACGCCGAAGAGCCAAACGCGTGCATCAACCCGACACTCGGGGAGCCTTTACAGCATGCAGCTGACGCAACCCTCCACCTCGGTGCCCTCCAGCGCCATCTGCCGCAGCCGGATGTAGTACAGCGTCTTGATTCCCTTGCGCCAGGCGTAGATCTGCGCCCGGTTCACGTCGCGGGTGGTGGCGGTGTCCTTGAAAAACAGCGTCAGGCTCAACCCCTGATCCACGTGCTGGGTGGCCGCGGCGTAGGTGTCGATGATCTTCTCGTAGCCGATCTCGTAGGCGTCCTGGTAGTACTCCAGGTTGTCGTTGGTCATGTACGGCGCCGGGTAGTAGACCCGGCCGATCTTGCCTTCCTTGCGGATCTCGATCTTGGAGACGATCGGGTGGATCGAAGAAGTCGAGTGGTTGATGTAGGAGATCGACCCGGTCGGCGGAACCGCCTGCAGGTTCTGGTTGTAGATGCCGTGCGCGGCAACCGATTCCTTGAGTCGCTGCCAATCGCTTTGGTCCGGGATCCGGATACCGGCGTCGGCGAAGAGCTGGCGCACCTTGGCCGTCTTCGGTTCCCACACCTGGTTGAGGTATTTGTCGAAGAACTCCCCGGAGGCGTACTTGGACTTCTCGAATCCTACGAACGCCTTGCCCCGCTCCAGCGCAAGACGATTCGACGCCCGCAGCGCGTGGTACAGCACGGTGTAGAAGTAGATGTTGGTGAAGTCGATGCCCTCTTCCGAGCCGTAGTGGATGCGCTCGCGGGCCAGGTAGCCGTGCAGGTTCATCTGGCCCAGCCCGATGGCGTGCGACTCGTTGTTGCCGTGCTCGATCGACGGCACCGACCAGATGTGGGTCTGATCCGACACCGCGGTCAACGCCCGGATCGCGACCTCGATGGTCTGGCCGAAGTCGGGTGAGTCCATGGCCTTGGCGATGTTGAGCGAGCCCAGGTTGCAGGAGATGTCCTTGCCCACCTTGGCGTACGACAGATCATCGTTGTACAGCGACGCGGTGGAGACCTGCAGGATCTCCGAGCACAGGTTCGAGTGGGTGATCTTGCCGGCGATGGGGTTGGCCCGGTTCACCGTGTCTTCGAACATGATGTAGGGGTAGCCGGACTCGAACTGCAGCTCGGCGAGGGTCTGGAAGAACTCGCGCGCCTTGATCTTGGTCTTGCGGATCGCGGAGTTGTCGACCATTTCGTAGTACTTCTCGCTGACCGAGACGTCGGCGAACGGAACGCCGTAGACCCGCTCGACGTCATAGGGCGAGAACAGGTACATGTCCTCGTTCTTCTTGGCCAGCTCGAAGGTGATGTCGGGGATCACCACGCCCAGGCTCAGCGTCTTGATCCGGATCTTCTCGTCGGCGTTCTCCCGCTTGGTGTCCAGGAACCGGTAGATGTCCGGGTGGTGGGCATGCAGGTACACCGCCCCGGCACCCTGGCGGGCGCCGAGCTGGTTGGCGTAGGAGAACGAGTCCTCCAGCAGCTTCATGATCGGGATGACCCCGGAGGACTGGTTCTCGATGTTCTTGATCGGGGCGCCGTGCTCGCGAATGTTGGTCAGCAGCAACGCCACTCCCCCGCCGCGCTTGGACAGCTGCAGTGCGGAGTTGATCGAGCGGCCGATCGACTCCATGTTGTCCTCGATGCGCAACAGGAAGCAACTGACCGCCTCGCCGCGCTGTTTCTTGCCGGAATTCAAAAACGTCGGGGTGGCCGGCTGGAACCGGCCGTCGATGATCTCGTCGACCAGCTTCTCGGCCAGTGCGGTGTCACCGGCGGCCAGGGTCAGCGCCACCATGCACACCCGGTCCTCGAACCGCTCCAGGTAGCGCTTGCCGTCGAAGGTTTTCAGCGTGTAGGAGGTGTAGTACTTGAACGCGCCCAGAAATGTCGGGAACCGGAACTTCTTGGCGTAGGCCCGGTCCAGCAGTGACTTGACGAAGTTGCGCGAGTACTGGTCGAGTACTTCGCGCTCGTAGTACTCCTTCTGGATCAGGTAGTCGAGCTTCTCGTCCTGGTTGTGGAAGAACACCGTGTTCTGGTTGACGTGCTCCAGGAAGTACTGCCGGGCCGCCAGCACGTCCTTGTCGAATTGGATCTTGCCGTCGCTGTCGTACAGGTTGAGCATCGCGTTGAGCGCGTGGTAGTCCAGCTCGCCCACCGGAGCACTGCGGGTGGTTGCGGTTACCTGCTCTGCAGTTGCAGCGGTAGGTGGCATGCCTCGTCCTTCCAGAAATCAGCCAAACCCGCGCGGACGGCTTGGACGTCCTCGTCGGTTCCCATCAATTCGAATCGGTACAGGTACGGCACCCCGCACTTGCGGGCGATCACGTCGCCGGCATAGCAGAACTCCGCACCGAAGTTGGTGTTGCCGGCGGCGATTACGCCGCGCAGCAGACTCCGGTTGTGTTCGTTGTTCAAAAAGGCGATGACCTGCTTGGGCACGTAACCGCCCTCGTTCACATCGGGCTGCTGACGTCCGCCGCCGTAGGTCGGCAGCACCAGCACGTAGGGGTGATCCACCTCGATGCGCCCGTGCAGCGGAATCCGGATGGCCGGCAGCCGCAGCTTCTGCACGAAGCGGTGGGTGTTCTCCGATACCGAGGAGAAATACACCAGGCTGCATGCAGACTCCGCAGACACGGCGACCCCCTTCAGCTCTCAGTCAGACTCCACCCGTACCCGACCCGGCGGTCACTTACGCGCTGAGCGCTGTCTTCGCCAGCGCCTTGATGCGGTCCGGGCGGAAACCCGACCAGTGCTCGTCGCCGGCGACGACGACCGGGGCCTGCAGGTAACCCAGCGCCATCACGTAGTCCCGCGCTTCGGAGTCGAGCGAGATGTCGACGGTCTCGTAGGCGATGCCCTGATTGTCCAGCGCCTTGTAGGTGGCGTTGCACTGCACGCACGCGGGCTTGGTGTACACGGTGATGCTCATGGGCGGCAGACTCCTCAGCGAATCGTCGACAACGAACGGATGACGGATCAGGTAGAGCGTCCAGCGGGCCGCCAGGACCGCAATTCGCCAGTTCCCCCCACCGTGGCAGGGCACCCAAATCGGTGCTGGTCGCCGCGGCTCGGGTAACCGGAAAACCCCGGCCTGTCGGTTCCACGAACACTACACCTAGTGGTCACCCCTTGGTGTCAATACTAGATGTTCTGAACGACATTGTTGAAATTCGCTGGTCGCGGCCCGGCCGCACCGCGGCCTCGGCGTGTCGCATCTCACAATCGCGCGGGTGGCTCGTCATAACCGCAGGTCTACCACCCGACACCGACAAGCAACCGCAACGCGCGGCCGGCGAACACGTACCAGCAAAGTTGCCCGGACACCGGCTCAGCACGTCCGGCCGGCATCGGCGAGTCGTCGCGGTGTCGGGCGCTGCGACTGTCGGCCGACGGCGGGCCGGATGCTCTGGCGTGGGACGGCGGCAGCCGATGACGCCGGCTAGGAGCTGCGCTGCGGACTCCTCGTCGGAAGCAGTGCGCGGCTGAACAGCCCATTGACCTGCCGCATGACAACGCTGTACGGCAGCCACGCCAGCCGCTTGAACGCATACAACGCGCGGATGTCACCGGAGGTGTAGACCAGGTAGCGGTTGCGAGCCACCCCGGCCAGGATCTTCTCCGCCGCTTTCTCCGGCGTCACCGCGTGGCCGGCGAACCGGTCCACCCACCGTTGCACCTGCGGATCATCGCGGTCGACGCCGGCGATCTCCACGGTGTTGACCAGCGGGGTCTTCACGGCGCCGGGAACCACCACCGACACCCCGATGCGGTGGCGCGCCAGGTCGAAGCGGAGCACCTCCGATACTCCGCGCAGGCCGTACTTGCTAGCGGAATAGGCGGCGTGCCACGGCAACGCGACGATTCCCGCCGCCGAGGACACGTTGACCAGGTGCCCGCCCCGGCCGGCGGCGACCATCGGCGGCAGGAAGGTCTCGATAACGTGGATCGGGCCCATCAGGTTGATGGAGACCATCTTGTTCCACTGCTCGTGGCTCAACCGGTCGACGGTCCCCCACGCCGACACCCCCGCGATGTTCATCACGATGTCCATCGACTCATGGCGCGCGTGGATGTCGGCGCCGAACGCGGCGACGTCGTCGTAATCGGCGATATCGACCACTCGGTGTTCGGGCACCAGCGCCCCCAGCGCCCGCGCGTCGGCCACGGTTTCGGCAAGTCCTTGCGCATTGCGGTCCGTCAGATAAAGCTCCGCGCCCAACTCGGCCAGCCGTAGCGCGGTGGCCCTACCGATCCCGCTCGCCGCTCCGGTGATGAAGCACCGCTTGCCCCGGTAGTACTGCGCTACGCGTGTCATAGGTGCAGACGATACCGGCGGTTCAGCGAGGACGATTCAATCCCCGCGGAGCCCACGGCGCTGACCCGTTGCGCCCGCCTCCGCCGCGCTCGCGATCAGCGCGACCCGCTCCATAACGCGGTGCGCCACAGCGCCTCGAGCACCCGCACGCCACGAGGCACGTCACCATCGGCGCCCAGGAAAGCACTATCGCCGGAGAGCATGTAGGCGGTGGTGGCCGCCAATGTTCGCACCAGGGCGGGAATGTCATCGCTGATCGGGTTCGCCGTACCGGCGGCGATCTCGTCGTTGACCACACCGACGATCTGGTTGATCACCGCGTCGATCTGGGCGTCGAGCAGTTCGCGGATCTCGGCGTCGCTGTTGCGGGCCAGGTTGCACGCCGACATCACCGGGTCGTTGTGGGCATAAACTGCCGCCGCGCTGCCCACCATCCGTTCGGCGAAGGCCGCCGGCGATTCGTCGGCGCCCCGCGGCGCGAAGTAATGGGTGAGTTCTTCGAGTTCCTGAGTCGCCTCGGCGAGGATGTGGGCGAGCACGGCGTACTTGGAATCGAAGTAGAAATAGAAGCCCGAGCGCGCCACCCCGGCGCGGTCGCTGATGGTGCTGACCGACAGCTCCGCGAACGGCTTCTCCTCCAGCAATTCCCGGACTGCCTGCACAATCGCCTGGCGCTGCTTGTCGCCTCGGCGCTGGGGCGCATCGTCGGTGGCCGGACCGCCCGGGTCGTGCTCGGTACTCACCCTTTGCACCTTGCACCACGCCGCGCCGGATTCAAACTTGACACGCGTCAACTTTAATCTGAGGATGTGGATGCGTGACGGTCGCCACAGGCGCCATAGTCGCTGCGTGTTATGACGCCATGAACGAGAGGTAGTCAGCCGATGACGACCATGACCACCCCGCAGTACCTTCTCGACCAGGCCCGGCGTCGGTTCACCCCGACGCTGAACACCATCCCCGGCATGGGCGCCATCGAGAAGCGGCTGTTGAACGTGGAATGGAAGCAGAAGACGCTGGCCGAGCCACCGGCGGGCAGCGGACTCAAACCCATCCTGGGTGATTCCGGGCTGCCGCTGCTCGGCCACATCATCGAGATGTTCCGGCAGGGACCGGATTTCCCGCTGCACATCTACAACAAGTACGGCCCGGTGTACTTCGCGGAGTCACCGATTCTGCCGTCGATCGTTGCGCTGGGACCCGACGCCACCCAGGCCATCTTCACCAACAAGGCGAAGGACTTTTCGACGACCGGCTGGATCCCGGTTATCGGGCCGTTCTTCGACCGTGGCCTGATGCTGCTGGACTTCGACGAGCACTTACATCACAAGCGGATCATGCAGGGCGCGTTCACCCGTCCGCGGCTGGCCAGCTACGTCGAGGACATGGACCGGGTGATCACCCGGATCGTGGCCGACTGGCCGACCGACGACGCGCGGTTCCTGTTCCACCCGGCGGCCAAGGAACTCACGCTCGACGTGGCGGCGGTGGTGTTCATGGGCCATGAACCCGGCGAGGACCACGAGCTGGTGACCAAGGTCAACCACGCCTTCGAGCAGACCACCCGCGCCGGCGGGGCGATCATCCGCACCGGGGTGCCGCCGTTCAAATGGTGGCGTGGTCTGCAGGGCCGCAAGGTGCTCGAGGACTACTTCGCCGAGCGGGTCACCGAACGCCGACGGGTCGAGGGCGCGGACATGCTGTCGGTGCTGTGCCACACCGCCGACGACGACGGGAACACGTTCAGCGACACCGACATCGTCAACCACATGATCTTCCTGATGATGGCCGCGCACGACACCACCACCTCGACGGTGACCACGATGGCCTACCACCTGGCCGCACACCCGGACTGGCAGGAGCGGGCCCGCGACGAATCGGCACGGCTCGGCGACGCACCGCTGGATATCGAGGCGCTGGAGAAGCTGGAGACCCTCGACCTGGTGATGGACGAGTCGCTGCGGCTGGTCACCCCGCTGCCGTTCAATATGCGCCAGGCCGTGCGCGACACCGAGCTGCTCGGGCACTATTTGCCGGCCGGCACCAACGTGGTCACCTGGCCGGGCATGAACCACTGGCTGCCCGAGCTCTACACCAACCCGCGCCAGTTCGACCCGGAGCGGTTCCTGGAGCCGCGCGCCGAGCACAAGAAGCACCGCTACGCCTGGGCGCCGTTCGGCGGCGGGGCGCACAAGTGCATCGGCATGAATTACGGGCGCCTGGAGGTCAAGACCATCGTCCACCGGCTGCTGCGCCGCTACCGGCTGGAGCTGGCCCGGCCCGGGTACCAGCCGCGCTGGGACTACGGCGGGATGCCGATCCCGATGGACGGTATGCCGATCGTGTTGCGTCGGCGGTAGATCGACGCCTCACCGGGCGGTCAGCAGCCGGTTGGCGCAGGTGATGAGGGCCTCCAGCGCGGAGCGCCCGGCATCGGGCGCAAAACCCACCGCCCAGGCCGCACCGCGCCCGTTCGAGCCGTGGATGAAGGTGGCGGTCTCGGCGCCGCACCGAAGCTGGTGAAACCCCAGGATTTCCAGGGGGACTCCGCGGTCGTGCAGCATCGTGGTGAGCGCTGCCAGCGGTCCGGGCGCCGCGGCGGTGCAGGTACCGTTCACGCCGCCGACGGTGAGGGTCGCCTGGTAGGTGCGGCCCTGCGGCCCCAGTCGGGTGGCCGGGCGATCAGCGTCCAGGCAGCGCCATCGGCTCAGCGACAGCGGGCCGGCGGCGCGGCCGTAGGCCGAAACGAAGCCGTCCCAGGACAGCCGCGCGGCCTGGTCGCGCAGTTCACGTGGGAGCGGAACCCGGAATTGGTCGGCGAATGATGTTGTGGTCATGTCTCGGTCTTTTCTGCTCGAGGAGAGTGACCGACGGGTAGCAGCCTCCGACCCACAGCGGGGGGTCGGTCGAAATCAGACCCCGCTGCGGGTACTGGCTACTACAAGCAGATGACGCATGATCCGGCCAGGCTAGTCGGGCTCCGGTCGGCATGCAACCGCATTATTGGGTTCAATCCAGAATGCGCCGAGCCACATTGGTGGTCACCAGATCGAGCAGTTCCTCTCCGCGGCCGGCGAGAATGGTGCGGATCGCATACAACGAGAATCCCTTGGCCTGCTCGGCGGTGATCGCCGGCGGAATCGACAGTTCCTGGCGGGCCGTGATGACGTCGACCACGGCCGGTCCGTCGTAGCCGAACGCTTCGGCGAGGGCGGGCTCCAGGTCGCCGGGCTGCTCCACTCGGCGCCCGAACATGCCCAGCGCGCTGGCGACGGCGCCGAAGTCGGGATTGCGCAACTCGGTGCCGAAGTTGACGATGCCGGCGGCCTTCATCTCCAGCTCGACGAAGTTCAGCGACGAGTTGTTGAATACGACCACCTTGACCGGCAACCGATTCTGCGCCAGCGTCAGCAGCTCGCCGAACAGCATCGCCAGCCCGCCGTCGCCGGCCAAGGCGACCACCTGCCGCTCGCGGTCGACGGTCTGCGCGCCGATCGCGTGCGGCAATGCGCACGCCATGGTGCCGTGGTTGAACGACCCGATCAGCCGTCGCCGCCCGTTCATGGTCACGTAGCGCGCGGCCCACACCACCGGGGAGCCGACGTCGACGGTGAACACCGCGTCGTCGGCGGCCAGCCGATTCGCTACCGCGGCAACGTATTCGGGACGAATCGGGGTGCGGTCGCGATCATTGGACGCCAATGCGTCCAGCCGCTTGCGGGTCTTGCGGTAGTGGCCCAGTGACCGGTCCAGATGAGTGCGGTCGCTCTTGGCGGCCAGTAGCGGGCGCAGCGCGGTGAGGGTGTCGGCGACTGTGCCCAGCAGTCCGAGATCGATCGGGGTGCGCCGGCCCAGGTTTCGGCCACGGATGTCGACCTGGATGATCTGGGCACGCTCGGGATAGAACTGCTGGTAGGGAAAATCGGTGCCGAGCATCAGCAGCACGTCGGCTTCCCTGATCGCCTTGTACCCGGATGCGAATCCGAGCAGCCCGGTCATGCCGACGTCGTGGGGGTTGTCGTACTCGATGTGCTCCTTGCCGCGCAGCGCGTGCACGATCGGGGCCTGTAGCGTCCGCGCCAGTTCGATGACCTGGTCGTGGGCGCCGGCCACCCCGGCACCGGCGAGGATGGTGACATTGGTGGCGGCGTTGAGCATGCCCGCCGCCGTCGCCAGCCCGCGCTGATCGGGATGGCAGACCGACCCGGTCGGCAGCACCGGGCGCGCTCCCCAGGCGGTGTCGTCGACCCGGTTGGAGAAGATCTCGCCGGGCACCACCACGACCGCGACCCCGTTCTCCTCGACCGCGGCGCGCATCGCCAGCTCGAGGATGCGCGGTGCCTGCTCGGGGGTGCTGACCAATTCGCAGTACACGCTGCACTCGTGAAACAGGTTCTGGGGATGGGTTTCCTGGAAGTAGTCCGAGCCGATCTCGGCCAGCGGGATGTGGGCGGCGACCGCCAGCACCGGCACCCGGCTGCGCTGCGCGTCGAACAGACCGTTGATCAGGTGCAGGTTGCCGGGCCCGCAACTGCCGGCGCACACCGCCAGCCCCCCGCTCAGTGCGGCGTCGGCGGCGGCGGCGAACGCCGCGGTCTCCTCGTGCCGCACCTGTTCCCAGGTGAAGTCACCGGCGCGCCGGATCGCGTCGGTGAAGCCGTTGAGGCTGTCCCCCGGGATCCCGTAGACGCGGTGCACTCCACTGCGTTTGAGGGTGGCGATGACATGGTCGGCGACGGTCGCCATTTCACGTCCTCCTCACCAGGAGCGAGTGTGCGCAGAATGCCATCGCGGACGGCGTGTCGCCGCGCAAACACGCACCCTCGCCGAAGCGGTGGTACCCCCGGCCCACGCAGTAGGAAACGCTACTTGATCAGCGGGTCGCGGGGCATCCCCAAGATCCGCTCGGCGATCTGGTTGCGGGTGACCTCCGAGGTGCCGCCGGCGATCGCAATGCCGCGCGCTCCCATCACCATCCGGCCGGCCATCGCGCCGGGGCCGTCGTCGAGGGCCACGTCGGGGCCGAGCAGCGCCGCTCCGATCGCCGCGCCGTCGCCCATGTGCTCGGCGAGCTTGAGTTTGGTGACGTTGCCCTCCGGGCCGGGCCCGGCACCGGCGATGCTGCGCGCCACGCGGCGCAGGTTCAGCAGCCGCAGCGCGTGCTCGTCGGCGACGAACCGGCCGACCCGCACCGCGGCATCGGCCACCGACTGCCGGTGCTGCTGGGCCAGCGCGATCAGCTTCTGGTCGACACCGGCGGTGTAGGAGCCGCCGCCACCGATGCTGACCCGCTCATTGCCTAAGGTGGCCCGGGCTACCTTCCAGCCCTCGTTGACCTCGCCGACGACGTCCTCGTCGGGAACGAACACATCGTTGAAGAACACCTCGTTGAACTCCGAGCCGCCGGTGATCTGGCGCAGCGGACGCACCTGCACGCCCGGGGCCTCCATGTCGATGATCACCATGGTGATGCCGGCGTGCTTGGGGACGTCAGGATCGGTGCGCACGGTGGCCAGCCCACGCCGGCACAGGTGCGCCCCCGAAGTCCAGACCTTCTGGCCGTTGATCTTCCAGCCGCCCTCGACCCGGGTGGCCCTGGTCTTGACCGCGGCGGCATCCGAGCCGGCGTCCGGCTCGGAGAACAGCTGACACCAGATCTCGTCCTGGCGCAGCGCTTTCTCCACGAACCGCTCGATCTGCGAGGGAGTGCCCTGCTGGATCAGGGTCAGGATCACCCAGCCGGTGATGGAATAGTCCGGCCGCTGGATCCCGGCAGCACTGAACTCCTGCTCGATCACCAGCTGCTCGACCGCGTCGGCCGCCCGCCCCCAGGGCTTGGGCCAGTGCGGCATCACGTAGCCGGTTGCGATCAGCCGGTCGAGTTGGGCCTCGGGGGCCAGCCCGGCGATCTCAAGCGCATCGGCGTGGATCTGCGTGCGCAGCTCCTCGGCCTCGGGCGGCAGGTCCAGGCTGTTGGCCCGGGTGATGCCGGCGGCAGCGCTCTCGAATACCGCCAGGGCCGCGGCGTCGCCGCCGAACAGCGCCTGCACCGTCAGGGCGCGGCGCAGCTGCAGGTGGGCGTCGTGCTCCCAGGTGTAGCCGATCCCGCCGTGCACCTGGATGTTCAGCTCGGCGTTGCGCACATAGGCCGGGAACGCCAAGGTGGCGGCTACCGCGGCCGCCAGCCGGAAGGCGAACTCGTCGTCGCCGTCGGCGCGGGCGGCGTCCCACACCGCCGCGGTGGCCGCCTCCGCGGCGACCAGCATGTTCGCGCAGTGGTGCTTGATCGCCTGAAAGGTGGCGATCGGCCGGCCGAACTGTTCGCGCACCTTGGCGTACTCCACCGCCGCGTCGGTGCAGTCGGCAGCGCCGCCGACCGCCTCGGCCGCCAGCAGCAGCCGGGCGCGCGCCAGCGCCGACTCGCGCGCGCCGACCAGCGTGTCATCGGCACTCACCCCGACACCGGTCAGCGTGACCCGCCCGGACCGCCGGGTCGGGTCGAGGTTGCCGGGTACGTCGACGTTGACCCCCGCCCGGTCACGCTCCAATACCAGCACGTCGTCGCCGGCGGCGATCAGCAGCACATCGGCCAGTCCTGCGCCCAGCACGATCCCGGCGTCACCGGAGGCCACGCCGCCGTCGAGGGCGACGGCACCGGCCAGACCCACCCCGGCGGTGACCGAACCGTCGATCAGCCCGGGCAGCAGCCGAGCCTGCTGGTCACCGGTGCCGTTGGCGGCGATCACCGCCGAGGCGATAACCGTCGGCACGAACGGTCCCGGCGCCACAGCTCGGCCCAGCTCCTCGATCACCACCACCAGTTCGGGCAGCCCGAAGCCCGAGCCGCCGTGCGCCTCGTCGATGTGCAGGCCCAGCCAGCCCAGGGCGGCCAATTCGCCCCAGAACGGCGGCCTGCCTTCGTCTGCGGCGTCCAGTAGCGCACGCGCCGCCGCACGGGCCTTCTGGGCGGTCAAGAATCCGCGGGCCACCTCGGCCAGTTCGCGATGGTCGTCGGTTACTGCGATGCCCATTGAAGGCCTCCTGGTGTGTATCTACTTGGGTGCGAACCGCTGTCCGGCGTCGAGCCGCAGGCACTGCCCGTTGAGCATCGGGTTGTCGACGATGGCGGCGACCAGTTTGGCGTACTCCTCCGGGCGGCCGAGCCGCTTGGGGAACGCCGCATCCTTGGTCAGGGCGCTGGCGAACTCGTCCGGGATGCCCTTGGTCAGCCCGGTGGCGAACAGGCTGGGGGCGATCGCCAGCACCCGGATCCCCACCGACCCCAGGTCACGAGCCATGGTCAGGCACATGCCGGCGATACCGGCCTTGGCGGCGGTGTAGGCGACCTGGCCGATCTGCCCCTCGAACGCCGCGATCGACGCGGTGTTGATGATGACGCCGCGCTCCTCGTCTTCGGGCTCGTTGACGCTCATGTGCGCCGCGGCGAGCCGGCTGATGTTGAAGGTGCCGACGAGGTTGAGGTCGACGACCGACTGGAACGATTCTAGGTCGTGCGGTCCGGACTTGGACAGCGTGCGCTTGGCGATCCCGCCGCCGGCGGTGGTCACGATGACGTGCAGGCCGCCCAAGGCCTGCACAGCGTTCTTGAGCACCTCTTCGGTGCCGGCGAAATCCGTGACGTCAACCGGGTAGAACCCTCCGCCGAACCCCGCCGCAACCTCCTTGCCCTCGGAGCCTTCCCGGTCCAGCACCGCGACGCTGGCGCCGCGGGACGCCAGCAGCTCGGCAGTGGCGCGGCCCATCCCCGAGGCACCACCGACGACGACGACCTTCTTGCCACTGATCTCCATGCGAACTCCTTTTAAGCAAGTACTTGAGTATCAGGAACAAGTTATCGTTCCGCTCGGAATCCGCTGCCACTCGGGCATCCGGCAGGCCTGAAGGAGGTAACCGTGGCCGCACCGCCGACCGCGCTGGAGGTGATTGAGCGACGCGACGGCGCGGTGGCCTACCTGCAGACCGATCCGGAACTGCCGCCGGTCGCCGTTGTCGACCGCTCCCCGATCTCGGCGCGCCACAAACTGGTGTTGGGTGCGTTGGCCGTCGTCGGTGCGGTGGCGTGGGCCGTGATCGCCTTCGCCCGCGGCGAGTCGGTGAACGCGGTTTGGTTCGTGGTCGCCGCGCTGTGCACCTATATCTTCGGATTCCGCTGCTACGCAAGGCTTATCGAACGCAAGATCGTGCAGCCCCGCGACGAGCACGCCACCCCCGCGGAGATCTTCGAGGACGGCACCGACTATCTGCCGACCGACCGGCGGGTGCTGTTCGGCCACCACTTCGCCGCGATCGCCGGCGCCGGCCCGCTGGTAGGCCCGGTGCTGGCCACGCAGATGGGCTATCTACCGGGCACGATCTGGATCGTGATCGGCGCGGTGGTGGCCGGCTGCGTGCAGGACTACCTGGTGCTGTGGTGCTCGACGCGGCGCCGTGGGCGCTCGCTCGGGCAGATGGCCCGCGAGGAGCTCGGCGCCGTCGGCGGTGCCGCCGCGATCATCGGGGTGCTGGTGATCATGGTGATTCTGATCGCGGTGTTGGCGCTGATCGTGGTGCGGGCGCTGGCGGTCAGCCCGTGGGGGGTGTTCTCCATTGCGATGACGATCCCGATCGCACTGTTCATGGGGATCTATCTGCGGTTCCTGCGGCCCGGCCGGGTGTCCGAGGTGTCCCTGATCGGCATCGTCGCGTTGCTGGGCGCTGTCGCCTCCGGCCGCTGGGTTGCCGAAACATCCTGGGGCGCCGCGTGGTTCACGCTGTCGCCGGTGACGCTGTCGTGGTGCATCATCGGCTACGGCTTCGCCGCCTCGGTGCTGCCGGTGTGGTTGTTGTTGGCGCCGCGCGACTATCTGTCGACGTTCATGAAGGTCGGCACCATCGTGCTGCTGGCGGTCGGGATCCTGATCGCCCAGCCGATGATGGCCGCTCCCGCCGTCTCGTCCTTCGCCCACACCGGCGACGGGCCGGTGTTCGCCGGCTCGCTGTTCCCGTTCCTGTTCATCACGATCGCATGCGGGGCGCTGTCGGGTTTTCATTCGCTGATCGCCTCGGGCACCACGCCGAAGTTGCTGGAAAAAGAGAGCCAGATGCGGCTGATCGGTTACGGCGGCATGCTCACCGAGTCCTTTGTGGCGGTGATGGCGCTGATCACCGCGTCGATTCTGGACCAGCACCTGTTCTTCACCCTCAATGCTCCGGTCGCCTCGACCGGCGGCACCGCCGCCAGCGCCGCCGACTATGTCAACGGCCTCGGACTCGGCGGGCCGCCGGTGACCGCCGAGCAGATCAGCGGGGCCGCCACGGCCGTCGGGGAGTCCTCGATCGTGTCGCGCACCGGCGGGGCGCCGACATTGGCGCTGGGCATGGCCGATGTGCTGGGCCGGGTGTTCGGCGGGCCGGGCCTGAAAGCGTTCTGGTACCACTTCGCGATCATGTTCGAGGCGCTGTTCATCCTCACCACCGTCGACGCCGGCACCCGGGTGGCCCGCTTCATGCTGTCGGATGCGCTGAGCAACCTGGGCGGGCCGCTGCGTAGGCTCGCCAACCCGGGATGGCGAATCGGCGCCTGGGCGTGCAGCGTCGCGGTGGTCGCCGGGTGGGGTTCCATCCTGTTGATGGGGGTGACCGATCCGCTCGGCGGAATCAACACCCTCTACCCGCTGTTCGGCATCGCCAACCAATTGCTCGCCGCGATCGCGTTGACCGTGGTGACGGTGATCGTGGTCAAGCGGAGCCGGCACGGCTTGAGCCTGAAATGGGCGTTGGTGCCGGGCATTCCGTTGTTGTGGGACCTTGCGGTCACGATGACGGCGTCGTGGCAGAAGATCTTCTCGGCCGACCCGCGGGTCGGCTATTGGACGCAGCACTTTGCCTACCGGGCCGCGGAGCGGGACGGGAAGACCTCCTTCGGGTCGGCGGCCGACCCGGCGCAGCTGCACGACGTCGTCCGCAACACCTTCGTCCAGGGCAGCCTGTCGATCGTATTCGCCTCCCTGGTCGCGGTGGTGTTCGTGACCGGGCTCGTGGTCTGTATCAAGGCGATTCGCGGTAACGCGCCGACGACCGAAGCCGGGCCGGTATTGTCACGGCGGTTCGCGCCCGCCGGGCTGATCCCCTCAGCCGCCGAGCGAAAGGTACAGGCGCAGTGGGACGCTCAGCCAGTGGACTAGCCCGGGCGGCCCGCCATGTCAGCTGGTACTGGGCCAGCCTATTGGGCGACAACCATTACCGCCGGTACCTGGACTACCGCCGGCGGGCCCACCCGGGCGAACCGGTGCTCTCCGAGCGGGACTATTGGCGGCGGCGTTATGCCGCCGATCCCGGTGGACGGTGCTGCTGACCGCACTCGGGCAGCTTCGGGCATGATCGAAAGGTGGCTGACATCACCCGCGGGCGGGCGGCGCGCAATGCCAAGCTCGCCGGCCTGCCGCTGAGCCTGGCCGGGCGGGCCGCTCTCGGATTGGGCAAACGGCTGGCCGGCAGGCCCAAGGACGAAGTCACCGCCGAACTCATGGAGCAGGCGGCCGAGCAGGTGTTCACCGTCCTCGGCGAGCTCAAGGGCGGTGCCATGAAGGTCGGCCAGGTGCTCTCGGTGCTCGAGGCCGCGGTGCCCCCGGAGTTCGGTGAGCCCTACCGTGAGGCCCTGACCAGACTGCAGAAGGACGCCCCACCGTTGCCCGCGAACAAGGTCCACCGGGTGCTCGACGCGCAGTTGGGCACCCGGTGGCGGCAGCGGTTCAGCTCCTTCGACGACGCCCCGGTCGCCGCGGCCAGCATCGGGCAGGTGCACAAAGCGGTGTGGGCCGACGGGCGCCCGGTCGCCGTCAAGATCCAATACCCCGGTGCCGACGAGGCCCTGCGCGCCGACCTGAAGACGTTGCGGCGGCTGACCGGCATACTCAAGCCCCTGGCCCCCGGGGCCGACGTGCAGGGCGTCGTCGACGAACTGATCGACCGCGCCGATATGGAACTGGACTATCGGCTCGAAGCCGACAACCAGCGCGTGTTCGCCAAGGCCTATGCCGGCCATCCGCGCTTCGCGGTGCCACACGTGGTGGCCAGTGCGCCCAAGGTGGTGATCCAGGAGTGGATCGAGGGCATCGGCATGTCGGCGATCATCGCCGGCGGCACCGTCGAGCAGCGCGACCTGCTGGGTGCCCGGCTGGTCGAGCTGATCGGCGACGCACCGGCGCGGGTGGGCATGCTGCACGGGGACGCCCATCCGGGCAATTTCATGCTGCTGCCCGACGGCCGGATGGGTGTCATCGACTTCGGCGCGGTGGCGCCGCTTCCCGACGGCCTGCCGGTCGAGCTGGGCATGGCGCTGCGGTTCGCGGGCCAGTTCAACTACGACCTTTTGCTGCCCACGCTGGAGAAGGCCGGTTTCATCCAGCCGGGCGAACAGATCTCGGTGGCGGAGATCGACGAGATGCTGCGCCGCTACGTCGAGCCGGTGGCACCCGAGGTATTCCATTTCAGCCGCGACTGGCTGCAGAAACTGGCTGCCGCACAACTGGATCAGTCGATTCATCAGATCAAGACCGCACGCCAGTTGGATCTGCCGCCCCACCTGGCGGTGCTGGCGCGCGTCGTCGGGACCACAGTGGCGATCCTGGCTCAGCTGGACGCGCACGTACCGGTTCGGGCGATCGCGCTCGAACTGCTGCCCGGTTTCGCCCCCTAGTAGTGGCCCAGCCGCCCGTCCGGCTCACACGGCCGTGGCCAAACCTTAATGAAGCCTTGACCGAGTCGTGGGCATGGGTTGCAGGGGCGGCAGCTCGAATCTCCTTACCATCAACGGCAATAACCTCAGTTATTTGGTCGGGAAGGTACGCCGCGGATGTGGAAATTGGTGCGCTCTGCCATTGTCATTGTCGGGGTCGCCGTCACAACGGTGGTGACCCCGCCGGCAACGAGTTCGGCGGCTGCCAGCCGGCCACCGGGCGGCGGTATCGCATCGATCCAACCGGCGCAGGGTGCGGTGGTCGGCGTGGCGCATCCGGTGGTGGTGCAGTTTTCGGCGCCGGTGCTCGACCGCCGAGCCGCCGAGCGCGCCATCGCGGTGCGCTCAACCCCGCCCATGACCGGATCCTTCGAGTGGGTCGATGACACCGAGGTGCAGTGGGTTCCCGACCACTACTGGCCGGCGCACAGCACCGTGAAGCTCTCGGTGGGCAAGCTCTCCGCCGATTTCAGCACCGGAGCCAAGGTGGTGGGCGTGGCCAGTATCTCCGCGCACACCTTCACCGTGACCGTCGACGACGAGGAGGCCGGCCCGCTGCCCGCCCCGCATCACCGCCCGCACTGGGGTGAGGACGGGGTGCTGCCAGCCACCATGGGCAAATCCGAGTTCCCTACCCCGACAGGCAATTACACGGTGCTGGCCAAGGACAAGAAGGTCCTGATGGATTCCAGCAGCGTCGGTATCCCGATCGACGACCCCGAGGGCTACCGCTTCGATGTCGAGCAGGCGGTGCGCATCTCGCGGCGCGGCCTCTACGTCCACTCCGCACCCTGGGCGCTGGGCTCGCTGGGCCTGGAGAACGTCAGCCACGGCTGCGTCGGACTGAGCCCCACGGATGCGGAATGGTACTTCGATCGGGTCAACATCGGCGACCCGGTGATCATCAAGGAATAGCGTCGCCTGCACGGCGAGTACGCCCGAAACCCACACGCAGCGAATCGATCCCGTTGATCCAGGGCAGCGCGGACCGCGTCCCGTCGTCGAGTCGGCGGATGTCGGGAATGATGTCGGCCAGCGCGCCGAACACCAGGTTGATCTGCATACGGGCGAGATTTGCACCGATGCAGTAGTGCGCACCCGGCGCCCCGAAACCCAGGTGCGGGTTGGGGCTGCGCAGGATGTCGAACGTGAACGGATCGGCGAACACCTCTTCGTCATAGTTGGCCGAACCGTAGAACATCCCGACCCGCTGGCCCTTGGCGATGTGCACGCCACCGAGGTCGACATCGCGCAGTGCGGTGCGCTGGAAGGAGATCACCGGAGTCGCCCAGCGGACCACTTCGTCGACCATGGTCGGGGGGCGTTCGGCCACAAACAACCGCCATTGGTCGGGATGGTCGAAAAACGCCAACATCCCCTGCGAGGTGGCGTTGCGGGTGGTCTCGTTGCCGGCGACCATCAGCATCATCACGTAGTAACCGAATTCCAGCGCGGTCAGTGCCTCGCCGTCGATCGTCGCAGTGACCAGAGCCGTCGCGATGTCCTCTCGTGGGCGGCTCTTGCGGTCTTCGGCCATTTGGTAGGCGTAGCCCAGAAGTTCGGCGGAGGCCTGCATCGCGTCGGCGGTGGCCGCCTCATCACCGGCGCCGCCGGCCACCAGGCGGTTGCTCCACTCGAAGACGTGCTCGCGCTCGTCGGAGGGAACCCCGATCAGCTCGCAGATGGTCGCCAGGGGTAGCCGGGAGGCCACGTCGGTGACGAAATCGCCGGTCTCGCGCTCGGCGGCCGCGCCGACGATCTCCCGCGCCTGCCGGTCGAGTGAATCGCGCATGCCGGCAATCACGCGCGGGGTGAATCCGCGCGCGACGATGCGGCGCAACTTGGCGTGCTGCGGCCCGTCCAGGAACAGCATCACGTTGTTGCGGGAGGCTTCGTGGACTTCCGGGTTGGTGGTGGTGCTCGTGCGGATCAGCGAGGTGTTCTCATGCGAGGAGAACACCTCGTCCCGCAGGGAAACCGCACGGACGTCAGCGTGTTTCGTGACGACCCAGTAGCCCTCATCGGGGTAGCCGGAGGCGCCGTACGGTTGGTGGTTCCACCAGATGGGTTCGGTCTTGCGCAGCAGGGCGAACTCCTCATGCGGGATCCGCTGCGCGATCAGTGCGGGGTCGGTGAAGTCGAATCCCTCGGGTAGCAGATGAGGTGTCTGGGTCATCGTGTTGCCTTCCGGTCGACTCAGCCCGTAGTCCCCTTCTCGCACGGCGATCGTATGACACAAATCACGTGCCTCCCTATGATTTGGTGATGGCGGTCCAGCCCGATCCGGACGCGGTCTGATGATGGCCACCGCCTCGATACCGCTGCGTATCGCGGTCCTCGACGACTACCAGGGCATCGCCGAAACCGTCGACTGGTCAGCTATCCCGCGGCCCATCGACCTGTTAGCGCTGCGCGAGCACATCGCACCCGGCGACGAACTCCTCGCCCTGCTCGCCGGGCGCGAGGTCGTGGTGGCGATGCGCGAGCGCACCCCGATCGACGCCGAGCTGCTCGGCCGGTTGCCGTCGCTGAAGCTGCTGGTGACGACCGGGCCGTTCAACGCCGCCATTGACACGGCGGCGGCCCGCCGGCTGGGGATCACGGTGTGCGGAACCGGCGGCATCATCACCTCGACGGTCGAACTCACTTGGGCGTTGATCCACGCCCTGCAACGCCACCTGATCGTCGAGGACCGGGCGGTGCGCGCCGGGCGCTGGCAACAGACCGTCGGCGCCGATCTTGCCGGGGCGACGCTGGGACTGGTCGGACTGGGCCGGATCGGTCGGCGGGTCGCCGCGGTGGGCCACGCCTTCGGTATGCGGGTGACGGCGTGGAGCCCCAACCTGACCGCGGAACGTGCCGCCGAAGCGCGGGCGGAGCTGCTGGACCGGCACAGCTTGTTCGCCACCGCCGATGTGGTCTCGGTTCACCTGGTGCTGTCCGAGGCCACCCGGGGCGTCGTCGGCCGCGCCGAGCTCGCGGCGATGAAGTCCAGCGCGATCCTGGTCAACACCGCACGCGGCGGCCTGATCGACGAGGCGGCGCTGATCGAGGCGCTGCGCGCGAAGCGGATCAAAGGTGCGGCGCTCGACGTCTACGGTGAGGAGCCGCTGCCGCCCGGCCACCCCTTGACGGGGCTGCCCAATACCGTACTCACTCCGCACCTGGGTTATGTCACCGAGAAATGCATGGAGCGGTTCTACCGGGATATCGTCGACGATATTGCCGCCTATTGTGTGGGCGCGCCGCGACGAATTGTGGCCGGTTGACTTGTAGCACTATTTCCTTACGGCGAAAACGCATTGCGGCCTCAGGTGCATAACGGTTCTGCCGAAAAGCTGCGGTAGCGAGTGCGGCGAATTCGGGCGCGATAGAACAGGGCCCGCAAGCAGATGCTTGCGGGCCCTGTTTGCCGGGCGTTATTTAGTGCCGCCGGCCAAGCCGATGGGGGCGCTGGCGTCGGCCAGCACACCCGCCACCGGGCTCGCTGCCGCGGCACCGGCCGGCCCTGGCGCCACTAAGGGGATCGGTGGAGGCGCACCCGGCAGCACCGGAATCGGGGCGATCGGCACCGGCGGCACCGGGCCGGGAAGCCCCATCGGCACAACGGGAGCCGCGAGCGTCGTCAGGTCCGCAACGGCGGGCCCGCAGGGAGCCCCGGCCACCACCGCGGTGGTGTCGACCAGTGTCGCCTCCGCCGGCGCTCCGGCACCCGCCGGACCCACGAACGCGGTGAGGCCGCCATTGCACACCGGCCCACCCACCGGCAACGGCACCATCGAAAATGGCGCAGCTACCGCACTGGCACTGAAAATCAGTGCACTTGCACACAAGCCAATACCGGCGAATATCGCGATACCGGGTCTCCCGAGGCTCTTCAACGTACGCTCCGATTGTTAGTATCCAGCCCCCCGGACACGCAGTTTTTGACTGCGAATGAACCGTATCACAGCGTTGTAAGTAACTCCGACCGCAATGTGATTCGTTATCGCATTGATGCGGATCGGCGACGTTGATTCTGCGTTCAGCTGCCGGTTTACCGCATATTTGCATGCTCAATGCGCGATGAACGTCGAGACTCAAGAAATGAGTGGAGCTAAGGGGACTCGAACCCCTGACCCCCACACTGCCAGTGTGGTGCGCTACCAGCTGCGCCATAGCCCCGCGGTGTCGTGCTCATCGAAGCTACACCACCGCCATACCCAGGCTCAAAACGCCTGGTCGCTCACCCCGGCATTCAGGCCGGGTGCTGGGTCTGATGCAACCCGTAGGGCACCGCGTCGAGCAGGGTGACCGTCACGTTGGCGCCGCTGGGCACCTGATAGCTGCGCTGCTCGCCGGGGCGCGCTCCGGCGATGGCCTTGCCGAGCGGCGATTGCGGCGAATAGACCTCCAGCCCGCTCTGGTCGTCGTCGCGCACCCCGAGCAGGAAGGTCTCGGTCTCCCCGTCGTCGTAGCGCACGGTGAGCACCATGCCGGGCTCGGCCACCCCGTCGTCCGGCGGGTCCTCCCCCACGACCGCCACCGACAGCAGATCGTGGATCTGGTGGATCCGAGCCTGGCGCGCCTGCTGCTCGCTGATGTCGGCGGTGCCTGAACCGATGTGCGGCTCGGACAATTCGGCCAGCTCGGCCAGCAGCCGGTCCTTGGTCTGCTGTGTCATCCAGACACCTTGCGAATCAGCCATCGACGATCTCCTTTACAAACTGCAATTGGCTTGGGTACGAACTAGTTTCAGCGCAGCGGATCGAGTTCACGCAACACAGTGGACTGCTTGCCGGTGGTGATCTGCTCGGCGAGCAGCCGCCCGGTCACCGGGCCGTGCGTCAGCCCCCACATCCCGTGGCCGCCGGCGACGTAAACGGTGCGCGGACACACCTCCCCCACCAGGGGGCGCCCATCGGGGCTGACCGGGCGCGGACCCACCCACACTTCGGTGCGCTCCGCCCAGCGCACCCCGTCCAGCAGCGGCCGGGTCGCCGCGACGATGGCTTCGACGCGGGCGGGATTGATCGGGGCGTCCGGATCGCCGAACTCCATGGTGCCGGCGACCCGCAGCTTGGCGTTCAGCGGTGTGCAGGCCACTCGGGCGTCCGGAAGGTAGATCGGGCCGGTGACCGGCCCGTCGACCGGAACCGTGAAGGAGTAGCCGCGCCCGGCGCGCACCGGCACCCGAATCCAACGGGCCGCCAGCTGCGACAGCCAGGCGCCGCTGGCGATCACCGCCGCGGCCGCCGTCAGCGTCGTCCCGTCACGGCCGGTCACCACCACACCGTCTGCGGCCGGCGTCACGTCGGCGACGTCCACCGTGTGCAGCGCGGCGCCGCGCTGCACCACCGCGCGTCCCAGCGCGGTGACGAACCGGCCCGGGTCGAGGAACCGCTGGCCGTCGATCTGCACCGCGGCGGCGACCGCCGACGACGCCAGCGGCACCCGTTCCCGCAGCGCCGCACCGGTCAGTTCGGTGCAGAACACCGGCCTGCCGGCCTCGGAGAACCGCCGCAGCTCGTCGAGCAGGCGCTCGGCGTCGGCCGAAGTGCGAAAGATCGCGGTGATCGGTGCATCGGTGACCGGCGCGTCCACCCCGTTGGCCACCAGCACGTCGTAGGCCTCGATGCATTCCGCACTCAGCGGCGCGTTGGCCCGCACCGCACGGCGCCAGGTCGACGGGCGGCTGTTGGCGGCGAAACGCGCCAGAAAGCTCCACAGCCCCGGGCCCGCGTTGAGCGGCACCTGCAGCGGCGCACCCCGGCTCAGCAGGGACCGCAGTCCGAAGCGCAGATTGGCCGGCTCATTCAGGGGTATGGCCAGCGCCGGGGAGATCCAGCCGGCGTTGCCCCACGAGGAGCCGGCCGCGACGCCGACGCGATCGACGACGGTGACCTCGACCCCGCGTTCCTGCAGGAACCAGGCGGTGGACAACCCGACGATGCCGGCGCCCACCACGATCACCGACCGTGGCGCGCCGTCGATCCGATTGCCCGCACCCATGTATCCCATGATGCGGCGATCGCCGGAAACCGGTTTGACCTAATCACACAACGACGAGGTCAGCGTTTGTCGAAAACCGACATGTCACCGGCCGCCAGCTCGATCATCGCCGCGAATCGGGTGCGCGCATCGTCGAGGCCCAGAGGCGTCACCTCGGCCATCTTGCGCAACCGGTAGCGCATCGTGTTCTCGTGCACGCCGAGGCGCTCGGCCGCCCGCGCCAGATCGCCCTGGGCGTCGAGCCAGGCGCGCAGCGTGGCCACATACGGCGTGCCGTGTGCCGCATCGTGGCGGCGCAGTTCGGCGACCGGCCCGCGGGCCGGGACCCGGCCGGCGCGGGCCGCGGTATACAGCCGTCGCAGCACGATCTCGTCCCAGGCCTCGTCGTAGGCCGGCGGCGCGGCGTCGGGCGGCCCGGCTTCGTGCAGCGCCAGGCATTCTTCGGCCTCCCGGCGCGCCGCGGCCAGCTCGGCCACGCCGGCGACCGCGCTGATCCCCGCCAGCACACTGGCCTGTTGCGGCAGCGCCGAGCGCAGCCCGCTCACCCAGTGCCGGGCCTGCGCCGCGTCCTGGGCGGGCAGCACCGTGTAGACGGTGTTGGCGTCCAGCGCGCTGCGGCCGGGGCGCGACCAGCCGAATCCGGTGGTGACGGCCTCGAAGGCCAGCAACAGCCCGGCATGCGGCTGCGTGGCGATCCGGGTGTGCACGGCGATCACCCGCAGCGGCGCCTGCGGCAGCCCCAGCCTGGCGACCAGGGCGGCGGCGTCGGCCGGGTCGGTTCGACCGTCCAGTAGCCGCGTCACCCAATCGGATTCGACCTGACGCTCCAGGTCCGCACTGGCCCGGGATCGCAGGACGTGCAATGCCACCGTGCGTGCTCCGTCGGCCAGTGCCGTCAGCCGTTGGCCACGCAGGGGGGCCGGGCAGGCCACCCACACCGCTCCCAGCAGCTCGCGGCCGGCCCGTACCGCCACGACCATCCGGCCGGTCAGCCCGTGCTCGGGTTCGGCGGCGACGAACAGCGGTTCATCGTGGCGATCCAGATGCTCTAGCACGCCGCGCTTTTCGAATAGCTCCCGCAGCGGCCCGGCCTCCTGCCGGTTGAGGATCGTCGCCGACCGTGCCGGATCGGCGTGCCGCTGGCCTCGCGAGTAGGCCAGCACCCGGCCGAGCTGGTCTTCGACGGTGACCGCTCCGCCGACGGCATCGGCCAGGCTGTCGGCCACCGCGAACAGATCGGTAGGCCCGCGGCCGGATTCGGTCTCCCGGCCTTCGAGCACCAGCCCGTAGACCACCGCGGCCAGTTCGCTCCAGGACACCGCCGGATCCACCACCAGCACGGCCAGCGACTCGCCCTCGCCGGCGAACGCGGTCTTGTCCTCGGCGTCGCGCACCAGCACGGCGACGGCCTTGGCGGCCACCGCCCAGCGCACCGCCTCTTTTACCGAACGCGCGCCGACGGCCAGCAGAACGTCGCCGATGACGGCGCGCTCACCGGTCACCTCGTGCATCACCACGCTGCTCAGCGGCGTCGTCCGCGGGACGGAGCAGAACCGCAGGCGTACCCCGTAGCTGCCCACCACGTTGACCAGCCGGTCCAGCGTCACCATCAACCGAGCCTAACCACGCCTCGCCGGTGATCCCGCCGATCGGGCTGCGGGCCCGCGTCTCTGGCGCCAGCACCCAGGCGACGGCGGCCACCAGCAGCACGGCGCCGCTGATCGCGAACCCCCACTCGAACGAGAGCCGCTGGGCGATCTGGCCGACCGCCAGTGACCCGACGATCGACCCGAGGTCGGCCATCATCTGATAGGTCGCCACCGCGGTGCCGGCCCGGGCCTGGTTGCCGACCAGATCGGCGATGACGGCCTGCTGCGGCGCCCCGTACATTCCCGAGGCCAGCCCGGCCAGGTACGCCGCGATCAGGAACACCGCCAGCGAGCCGCTGGCACCGAGCAGGATCGTCGCGGCGCCGGCCACCGCGAGCCCGAGGATGAGTGGGCCCCGCCGGCCGATCCGGTCGGAGAGGTGGCCGCTGGGCAGCACCGCGCAGACATTGCCGATCCCGATCGTTGCCAGTGCCAGACCGGCGACGGCGGGTCCGCGGTCCAGGACTTCGGTGACGAACAGCGGCACCAACGCCACCCGCAGCCCGAATACCGACCAGCCGGTGGCGAAGTTCGACAACAGCGCCGAGCGGTAGGCCCGGTGGCGCAGCGCCGCGCGCACCGACACCGTGGGTCCCGTCGAGTCAGCCGGTTCGGCCAGGTGCGAATTACGCAGACTGACGAATACGCCGGTGGCCGCCACCAGTAGCACCGATCCGTAGAACAAAAACGGGGCGCTCAACCCGAAACCCGCTGTGAGACTGCCCAATACCGGACCGCCGACGGTGCCCAGCAGGAACGCGGTAGCGAACATCCCGGCGACCCGCCCGCGGGCATCCGCGGGGCTGATCCGGATCATCAGGCCCACCGCCGCGATGAAGAACATCGTCGACCCGACGCCGCCGAGCGCGCGGAAAAGCAGCAGCTGCCAGTAGGTTTGGACGAATGCACAGGCGGTGGTCGACACCGAGACGATCAACAGGCCGGTCACATAGACCCGGCGTTCTCCCAGCCGCTGCACCAGCAGACCGCTCACCGGCGCGAAGCACAGGCGCATCAGCGCGAATGCGGTGATGAGGAAGGTCGTCGCGGAGATACTCACCCCGAACTGGCGGGCATAGACCGGCAAGACCGGCGACACCACCCCGTAGCCGAGCGCGATCAAGAAGTTGGCGCCGAGCAACACGAAGACTTCCCGTGGCAGCCGCATGCGGGCGGCCCGGGAATCAGAAGTCACCTGCCGATTTTAGGCAACGGTTCGGCAAGACCTGGAATCCGCGGTAGGGATCGCTGTGAGCCGGGTCATCGGTCCGCCCCCGGTAATCTCAGGCCCGCAAGCTTGATCATGAAGAGCTACCGCGGCGCAGAGAGGGCCCAGCGATGGATGACGACCCGGTACGGCGGCCGGTGGTGCTGGCGTTATGGGATCAGCGGGCCGCGTTCGCACCGTTTGCGGTGGCCGGCGCCGGCGCGATCGTGGGCGGCGGCGGGCTGGCCGCCGCCATTGCTGCGCCGGCACCGACCCGCCACGGCGTCTGGGCGGTCGCCTACCTGGTGCTGGTGCTCGGCGTCGGCCAGCTGGTGTTGGGTGCGGGTCAAGCGTTATTGGCCGCCGAGCCACTGCCGCCGGGCGCGGCCAGGGTCACCGCGCTGGCGTTCAACGCCTCCGGAGCGGCGATCGTGCTGGGTGTGGTCACCGACCACATCGTGGTGTTCGACATCGGTTCGGCGCTGCTGTTGGGTGTGCTGGCATGGCTGCTCTACGTGGTGCGCCGTGCCGCGCGACGCGGCTGGGCGCTGGTCGCCTACCGGCTCTTCATCGCGGCCCTGATCGTGAGCATCCCGATCGGAGCGCTGATCACCACCGCGGGCCGCGGCTAGGCTTGGCGCGCCGTCACGGTCGGGCCAGCAACTTGGCCAGCACCGCCGCCTGGCTGCCCTCCACGTCGCGAGTCGCGGTCACCAGGGTGACGGTCTTCTTGCCGCGGGTCAGCGCGCGCAGGGCGTTGAACGCTGTGGCGCCCTGCGGGGAGCGCAGTTCCGCTTCGTAGCGGGAGACGAACTCTTCGAAACGCTCCGGCTGGTGGTTGTACCAGCTGCGCAGCTCCCGAGACGGTGCCGCGTCTTTGAACCAGTGCCCCACCCGCGGGTCGTCCTTGCGGAATCCGCGCGGCCACACCCGGTCGACGAGTATGCGTTGCCCGTCGTCGGCGCGGGGTTCGTCGTAGACGCGGGCCACCCGGATCGTGGTTTTCGCGGTCATGCCCCAGCGTATCGCCGGCAAGCCGGCCCCCGGCGGGCCGAAAACGAAAGCTGGCCAGAGCTTGTGCTCTGGCCAGCTTCTCGGGGTGGAGCTGCCGGGAATCGAACCCGGGTCCTACGGCATTCCCTCAAGGCTTCTCCGTGCGCAGTTCGCTATGCCTCTACTTGGATCTCCCGGTCACGCGAACTAGCCGAGATGACGATCCCAGTCGCTGTTGGTGTCCCGATAAGTCCCGCGACCGGACGTATCGGTGGATCCCTCTAGTCGATGCCAGGGTCCGGGCCGAGGGAGGTCCCGGTCTGACAGGCCCGCCGTCGCTTAGGCAGCGAGGGCGAAGTCGCTCTGGAGAGCGACCTTAGCCGGAGTAAGTGCAACCTTGGCGCTTACTTGGTTACAGCGACGCTTACGGTGGTCTCCTGCCTGCACCGGCACGCTTCCCTTGATTCGACGCGCGAAGTCGAAACCTTTCAGCCCCCTGTCCTTATATTTCTTGCGCTGCCCCGCCGGTTCGGCGAGACAACCCATGGTACCGGTCTGCAACGACAGGTCGCGACATTTTCTTCCCGGGCCCGGCCTGGGGCGACACCTCAGATGACGTAGTTCAGGTGCTGCACGATGCGGGTGGCGACATCCCGGTCGCCGTCGAGTTCGACCCCGTCCGGTGCTGCGCGCCCGCCGGCCACCCGGGTGAACGCCAGCCCGTCCATCCGGATCACCGCGGTGGGCGCCTCGCCGCCGAAGTCGTCGACAACCCGGCCGCGGCCGTCGACCGTCACCCGGATGGTTCGCGCCAGTGGCCCGGTCAGCTCGAGGGCCACCCGGGAGCCCTGGGGCGCCCCGCCGAGCTTGCCCACCACCCTTCCCATCGCGGCGGACATCTCGTCGAGAGCCAGCGCGGCCGCCGGGCCGGCCAGCTCGGCATCTGAGGCCGGCAGTCCCACCCCGTCACGGATGTCGAGTTCGTGCATCCAGCAGTCGAAGATCCGCACGCGCATGAACCGGCCGTAGCTGTCCGGACCGACCGGTGTGGCGGTCGGCGCGCTCCAGTCGTCATCGGAGAGCCCCGCCAGTACCGCGCGCCGCTGCTGGGTCACCGACCGGAACCGCCCCAGCAGATCCGCCGGAGATTCGCCACGCAGATGACGGACCCAGCACTCGTTGTTCGCCCCGATCTCGTTGCGAACGTGTTCGAGCGCCGAGACGTCGAGATCGCTTTGCGGCGTGGGCGTTCCGAGCAGCATCGATTCGGTTCCGACGAGGTGTGCCACCACGTCGTGCACCGACCACCCCGGCAACGGCACCGGCTGCGACCACTGCTGGTCGGTCAAACCGCCCAGCAACTTATCGAGGCCATCCCAGCAGGCGAACAGCCCTGCCAACACCTCGGACTTGTCGAGCCGCGTCAAGGCAGGGTCGGTCATGGATTCCGATGCTAAACCCGGCCGCTATCCGGCGGTGATCATCGCCACCGAAACCACCGCCGCCACCATGCCGACCAGCTGCCCACGATGCACCCGCTCGCGCAGCACCACGATGGCCAGCACCACCGTCACCGCCGGGAACAGCGAGATCAGCACGCTGGCCAGCGACAGCTCCGATCCGCGCAGGGCCAGCAGCATCGCGACGTTGGCGCCGGTATCGGCCAGCCCCGCCAGCAGCGCCAGCCGCAGCGTCGCGCCGGTGGGCACCCGCAGCTCCCCGGCGCCGGTCGCCGCGGTGACCACCAGCACCGCGGCCGCCACCCGCGCGAACGCCAGCGGCCACAGTCCGGAGTCGGCCGGGGCCTCGTGGATGAACACGAAGTCCAGACCGAACGCCACGCCGGCGCCGACGGTCAGCCACGCCACCTTGCGGGTGAACCGGTGCGGGCGGATGTCCTCGTCGGTGGCCTGCCGGCTCACCAAGGCGACGGCGACCAGGGCCAGCACGATTCCGGCCGCGGCCACCGTGCCGGGCCGCTCTCCCTGCAGGACACCGATGACGACCGGTACCCCCGCGGTCAGCACCGCCGAGACCGGGGATACCACCGCGATCGGACCCGAACCCAGGGCGGCGTAGAACCACCACCCGCCCAGTCCCAGCGCCAGCCCGGAGGCCAGGCCCCAGCCGATTGCTCCCGGCGGGATCGGCCCACCGACCGCGATCGCCAGCGTGCCCAACAACATCAGCGCCACCGGGTAGGACACCAGCACCACCCGCAGCGCCGGTACCCGGCGCGCGGCTAGGCCGCCGGCGAAATCGCTGAACCCGAAGCCGGCCGCTGACAGCAGTGCCAGCCCTGCCCCGATCACATGCCCTTGGCGCGTCGTCCCAGCGCGCGCGACACCTCGCGCTGGGCATCCCGGCGAGCGAGATCCTGCCGCTTGTCGTGGGCCTGCTTGCCGCGGGCAAGCGCCAGTTCGACTTTCACCTTGCCTTCGGTGAAATACACCGACAGCGGCACCAAGGTGAGGTTGCCGTCGCGAATCTTGCCGATCAGCGTGTCGATCTGGCGTCGGTGCAACAGCAGCTTGCGGGTGCGTCGCGGGTCATGGTTGGTCCAACTGCCGTGCCGGTACTCGGGGATGTGCATGTTGCGCAGCCACACCTCCCCGTCGTCGACGGTGGCGAACGCATCGACCAGGGAGGCCTGGCCCGCCCGCAGGCTCTTCACCTCGGTGCCCACCAGCGCCACCCCGGCCTCGTAGACGTCCAGAATCGAATAGTTGTGCCGTGCTTTGCGATTCGACGCAATGATCTGCTTGGCCGGTTTGTCGGTGCGCTTGCCCGCCGCCTTCTTGGCCACCACTACCGCCGGACGTACAGACGAAGCGTCACATACGCCGTCGCCCCGGCCATCGCTGCGCCCAGCAACAGCAGGATCGGTGAGATGTACAAGATGTCTGCGTAGTCGATACGGGCGATCAGATGTGCCTGATAGAACTGGCTGAGCGCGTTGTCGAGGAACAATGCCCGCACCACGATCAAGCCGATGACCGCGATGATGACGCCCACGGTCGCGGCCAGCACCGCCTCCAGCAGGAACGGCAACTGGGTGTACCAGCGGCTGGCCCCCACCAGTCGCATGATCGATACCTCGGTGCGGCGGGTGTACGCGGCGACCTGAACCATGTTGGCAATCAATAACACCGCCCCGATCGCCTGCACCAGGGCAACGGCGAACGCAGCGCTGGAGAGCCCGTCGAGCACGGCGAAGAGCCGGTCGATCAGCTTCTTCTGGTTGAGCACGCTGAGCACACCGGGCTGGTCGGCCATCGCGGCGTCGAAATCCCTACTCTGCTCAGGGTTTTCCAACTTGACGATGAACGACGCCGGGAAGGAGTCCTTGCTGGCCACATCCTTGAACTCCGGGAACTTGCGGATCGCGTCGGCGTAGGCGTCGTCGGAATTGAGATAGCGGACCGACTTCACGTCGTCGCGTGCCTCGATGCGCTCGCGCAGCGCCTTACAGGCCGGCGCGTCACAGTTCGGGTCGTCGGCGGCGACGTCGGGATTCAAAAACACCTGCGATTCGACCCGGTCCAGGTAGATGTTGCGGGATTGATCGGCCAAGCGCACCACCAGCAGGCCGCCGCCGAACAACCCGATCGAGATCGCCGTGGTCAGGATCATCGCCACCGTCATGGTGACATTGCGGCGCAGTCCGGTCAGGACTTCGTTGAAGAGGAAACCGAAGCGCACGTCAGCGGTCCATCCCGTAGACCCCGCGCTGTTCGTCGCGCACCAGCCGCCCCAGTGACAGCTCGACGACCCGTTGGCGCATCGAGTCGACGATGTGGTGGTCGTGCGTCGCCATCAGCACCGTGGTCCCGGTGCGGTTGATCCGCTCCAGCAGATCCATGATGTCCTCACTGGTCTCCGGGTCGAGGTTGCCGGTGGGCTCGTCGGCAAGCAGCACCAGCGGCCGGTTGACGAACGCGCGCGCGATGGCCACCCGCTGCTGCTCCCCTCCCGACAACTCGCCGGGCAGCCGGTTGGCTTTGCCGGACAACCCGACCATCTCCAGCACCTCCGGGACCACCCGGTTGATCATCTCCGGTTTCTTGCCGATCACCTCGAGGGCGAACGCGACGTTCTCGAACACGGTCTTCTGCTGCAGCAGCCGGAAGTCCTGGAACACGCAGCCCAGCACCTGGCGCAGGCTCGGGATGTGGCGACCGGGCAGCTTGTTGACGTGGAACTTCGACACTTGGATGTCGCCCTTGGTGGGGGTCTCCTCGGCCAGCAGCAGCCGCATGAACGTCGACTTGCCCGAACCGGACGGTCCGATCAGGAACACGAACTCGCCCTTGTCGATCTTGACGTTGATGTTGTCCAACGCCGGTCGCGCCGACGATTTGTACTGCTTGGTGACATGGTCGAGCGTGATCATCACGGCACGCAGTTTAGCCGTGCGGCGTGCCGGCGCCGGTCAGGCCACATCTACGGCGCCGCAGGATACGAAGTCGGCGGACCCGGTGGCGGCGGGGCGGGGGCGTGCGGGGCGCCGGGTAGTGGCGGCGGTTGCGGCAGCCCAGGCGCCGGCGGCGGCACCTGTTCGGGCGGAGCCGGGGCGGGAGGCGGGCACAGCGGCGGACAGAACGGAAACCCGGGCACCGGTGACGGCGGCGGCGGTGTCTCGGTGGTCGGCGGCGGCGCCTCGGTCGTGGTCGGTGTGGGGGTGACCGTCTCGGTGACGGTCACCGGCGGCTGCTGCAACTTGGTGCGCGGCACCCAGGTGTAGGCCGGGTCGGGGATGAAACCGGGTGGCACCACCTGGGGGGCGGCCGGCGGTGTCGGCTCGGTCCGGTAGGTGTCATAAACCCACCACACCACCGCGAACGCGATGATCAACACCACGGTCGAGGTGCGGATCCGGCCATTGAACAGGTGCACCGGCCAGCGCCGCTTGGCCGCGGCGCGGGCGGTCTCCGGCTTGTTCAGGCTGATATTCACGGCGTCTCCACCGGCTTCACCTCGCCGGCGGTGACGACACCGGCCGAGGCCAGCGCTCGCACCACCTGAATGCGCAGCCGGCGTCCCACCTCGAACTGCTTGCCGGGCAGGGTGCGGGCCACCATGCGCAGATTGACCACACCGAGTTCGATGCTCTCCACCCCCATGATCGACGGCTCGTCCAAGAGCAGGTCGCGCAGCGGGGCGTCGGCCTCGCGCGCGTTCTCACACACCTGGTGCAGCACCTCGTTGACCCGGTTCAGATCGGCGGTGGTGGGAACCGGGATGTCGACGACGGCCCGTGCCCAGTCCTTGGACAAGTTCAACGACCGGACGATGTTGCCGTTCGGGACCGTGAAGACCTCGCCGTTGGGGGTGCGCAATTTGGTCACCCGCAAGGTCACGTCTTCGACGGTCCCCAGCGCCTCGACCGTCGCGCCGATCATGCTCAGCTGCACCAGGTCGCCGAAGCCGTACTGCTTCTCGGTGATGATGAAAAAGCCGCTGAGCAGATCCTGCACCAGTTTCTGGGCGCCGAAACCGAGCGCGCCGCCGATCACCGCGGCCGGCCCCACCAGCGAGCCGATCGGCACATCGAGGATGCCGGTGATCTGGACGGCCACCACCACCCCGAGCAGCACCACCGACACCCAGGAGATCACCGAGGCGACCGCCTGGCGATGCTTGGAGGCCTCCGAGCGCACCAGCGCGTCACTGGCCTGAAAGCCGAGTTCGAGGCGACGCGTGACCCGACGCGCCGCCCAGGTGATGAATCGCGACGCCAGCACCGCCCCGATCAGCAGCAGGACGATCCGCAATCCCTTGGTGATCACCCACTCGCCGATGGCACCGTGCCACAGGTCATGCCAGCGCTGTCCCGGCGAGAACGCCACCACCATGAGGTCAGTCGCCCTCCGGCCTGTTGCGCCACCGGATTCCGGCTTCCAGGAATCCGTCGATGTCACCGTCGAGCACCGCTGCCGGGTTGCCCACCTCGTACTCGGTGCGCAGGTCCTTGACCATCTGATAGGGGTGCAGCACATAGGAGCGCATCTGGTTGCCCCACGAGCTGCCGCCGTCGCCCTTGAGCGCGTCGAGTTCGGCGCGTTCCTCTAAACGCTTGCGCTCCAACAACTTCGCCTGCAGCACCCGCATCGCCGACACCTTGTTCTGCAGCTGGGATTTCTCGTTCTGGCAGGTGACGACGATGCCGGTCGGGAGGTGGGTAAGGCGCACCGCCGAGTCGGTGGTGTTCACCGACTGCCCACCCGGCCCGCTGGAGCGGTAGACGTCGACCCGCACATCGCCTTCGGGGATGTCGATGTGGTCGGTGGTCTCCACCACCGGCAGCACCTCGACCTCGGCGAACGACGTCTGCCGGCGGCTCTGGTTGTCGAACGGGCTGATCCGCACCAGCCGGTGCGTGCCCTGCTCCACCGACAGCGTGCCGTAGGCGAACGGGGCGTGCACCGCGAATGTCGCGCTCTTGATCCCGGCCTCTTCGGCGTAGGAGGTGTCGAAAACCTCGACGCCGTACTTGTGCTGCTCGGCCCAGCGGATGTACATCCGCATCAGCATCTCCGCCCAGTCCGCGGCATCCACGCCGCCCGCACCGGAGCGGATGGTGACCAGCGCCTCGCGTTCGTCGTACTCGCCGGACAGCAGCGTGCGCACCTCCATCGCCTCGATGTCGGCGCGCAGTGAGGCGAGTTCGGCGTCGGCTTCGGCCACCGCGTCGGTTGCAGCCTGTCCCTCCTCCTCGGCCGCCAGCTCGTAAAGCACCGGCAGGTCGTCGAGGCGGCGGCGCAGTTCCTCCACCCGGCGCAGCTCGCCCTGGGCATGTGACAACTCGCTGGTCACCCGCTGGGCGCGGGCCTGGTCGTCCCACAGGTTGGGGTCGGACGCCTCGTGCTCGAGCTTGTCGATGCGGCTGCGCAGGCCATCGACGTCTAACACCCGCTCCACCGTGGTCAAAGTGGCGTCGAGGGCGGCGATGTCGGACTGGCGGTCGGGTTCCACGTTTATCGAGGTTACCGGCGAGCATCGGGAGTCGACCTCTAGCATCGGGGATACGCCGGTGCATGCACGACTTCCCGACAGGAAAGAAGGTTCGAGGATGCGGCCCTACCACGTCGCGATCGTCGGCTCCGGCCCGTCCGGGTATTTCGCCGCGGCCTCCCTGCTCAAGCTGGCCGCCGGCGGTGAGGTCGACGTGCGCGTGGACATGCTGGAGATGCTGCCGACGCCGTGGGGTCTGGTGCGCTCCGGCGTGGCACCCGATCACCCGAAGATCAAGTCGATCAGCGCGCAGTTCGAGAAGACCGCGGCCGATCCGCGGTTCCGGTTCTTCGGCAACATCGCCGTCGGCGAGCACGTACAGGCCGCGGAACTCGCCGAACGCTACGACGCGGTGATCTACGCCGTCGGCGCCCAGTCCGACCGGCACCTGGGCATCCCGGGCGAGGATCTGCCCGGCAGCGTCGCCGCCGTCGACTTCGTCGGCTGGTACAACTGCCACCCGCACTTCAAGGACATGACCCCGGACCTGAGCGGCAAGCGCGCGGTGGTGATCGGCAACGGCAATGTGGCCCTGGACGTGGCACGCATCCTGGTCAGCGACCCCGACGAACTGCGCAACACCGACATCGCCGACCACGCGCTGGAACTGCTCGACCCGCGCGGTATCGAAGAGGTGGTGGTCATCGGCCGCCGCGGCCTGCTGCAAGCCACCTTCACCAGCCCGGAGCTGCGCGAACTGGGCGAGATGAAAAGCCTCGAGAACGTCGACGTGGTGATCCCGCCCGAGGAACTGGCCGGGATCACCGAGGCCGACGCCGAAGCCGCCGGCAAACACCCGAGGGCGAACTTCAAGGTGCTCAGCGGCTACGTCGGCCGCGAGCAGCATCCGGGCAATCGCCGCATCGTATTCCGGTTCCGCACCTCCCCCATCGAGATCCGCGGCGAGGGCCGGGTGCAGGAGATCGTGCTGGGCCGCAATGAACTCGTCACCGACGAACTCGGCAGGGTCAGCGCCCGCGACACCGGGGAGCGCGAAGTGCTACCGGTCGATCTGGTGGTGCGGGCGGTCGGCTACCGCGGGGTGCCGACGCCGGGTCTGCCGTTCGACGAGCGCAGCTGCACCATTCCGCACACCGACGGCCGTATCGAAGGCACCCGCAATCAGTACGTGGTCGGGTGGATCAAGCGCGGGCCGTCCGGGGTGATCGGTTCCAACAAGAGCGACTCGCAGGCCACCGTCGACACCCTCGCCGCCGACCTGGCCTCCCGGGCAGCAGCAGCCGAACTGCCCGATGTCGACGCCGACTATGACGTGCAGCTGGAGAAGTGGCTGCTGTCCCGCCAGCCCGAGCTGGTCACCGCCGAGCACTGGCAGCTGATCGACGCGCACGAGCGGTCCACCGGGGAGCCGCACGGCCGGCCCCGCGTCAAGCTGGTCAGCGTCGCCGAGATGCTGCGGGTCGGGCACGGCTGAGCGTTCGGCGCCACGGTCTGCGCGGTGGCGCGAACCGGAATCTGACGACGCGACACACCGGTGCGGCGTCGGCCGATTCAGTCTCGGGGTGAGGGCGGGCCCACCAGATTCCAGTTGTCGGGGTTGCGCGGCGAATACACCACCGGCAGTAGGTCGCCGATGCTCGGCCAGTTGGCCACGTCGACCGCGAGTCGCTGGTAGACCTCGTGCTCATCCACTCCGGGCCCGTTGATGACGCCGGTGATCGTGACGTACTGCTGACCGACAGCCTCGGGCCGCGGGCTGACGCCGGTGACCAGCAGGGTGCCGTCTTGGGCTCCGCCGCCTGGACCCGGGCGGAAGAACCGTGGCGCGACGAACACCGCCAGAATCGCCAGCAGCAACAGCAGCGCCCACATCTCCCACATCAGGCCATGGTAGGACTGCAGCCATGGCGCAGAGCAACGACAATCTCGACCCCGATCTCCAAGCAGACCTCGCCCTGGGGTTGGCCCTGGCCGACCGGGCCGACGCGATCACCCTGGCTCGATTCGGTGCCCTGGACCTGCGGGTCGACACCAAGCCGGACCTCACCCCGGTCACCGACGCCGACCAGGCGGTCGAGACCGCGCTGCGCGAGATGCTGGCCGCGGACCGGGCCGCCGATGAGATCCTCGGCGAGGAGTTCGGCGGCACAACATCGTTCAGCGGCCGCCAGTGGATCATCGATCCGATCGACGGCACCAAGAACTTCGTGCGCGGGGTCCCGGTCTGGGCCACCTTGATCGCGCTGCTCGTCGACGGCGTCCCCCGCGTCGGGGTCGTCAGCGCCCCGGCGCTGAGCAGGCGGTGGTGGGCCGCCGACGGCCAGGGCGCGTTCGGCAGTTTCGGTGACCGGCCGGCGCGTCGACTGTCGGTGTCGGCGGTGGGCGACCTGGACTCGGCCAGCCTGTCGTTCGCCGGCCTGACGACCTGGGCGCTGCGCGGCCTGCGGGAGCAGTTCCTCGACCTGACCGAGGCGGTGTGGCGGGTGCGGGCCTACGGCGACTTCTGGGCGTACTGCCTGCTGGCCGAGGGCGCGGTCGACGTCGTCGTCGAACCGGCCGTATCGGTGTGGGATCTGGCCGCCCTGGACGTACTGGTGCGCGAGGCGGGCGGAACGTTCACCGATCTGACCGGCGCCCCGGGGCCGCACGGCGGCAGCGCTGTGGCCGCGAATGCGCTGCTGCACCAGCCGGTCTTGAGCCGCCTGACCACGGGTTAGGGGCGCCGGCGCGGGCGCCGCTGACGACTTCGTCACACCTTACTGTCGAGTCACCTTACTTCGGAGTAAGGTGGTCTCACCGATACTTCCCTTTTCAGTGAGGCTCTGACATGACTGACACTGCATCCGTGGCCCGCGATTCCAAGAACAAGCGGTCCGGCCGCTCGAGTGCGATCGGGCTGGAGAAGCCGAAGCGCACCCCGATCGCCAACGCCCTGGCGCTGGTCACCCCGCTGGTCAGCCGGGAGTTTTTGGACCGGCACAACCTGCGCAACCCGCTCAACCGGACCTTGAACTACGGGGTGAAGACGGTCTTCTCGGTGGCCGGGGCGACCTCCCGCGAGTTCAAGCGGGTCCAGACCCTGGGCAAGGCTCCCACCCGGCTCAAGGCGAGCGGCAAAGACTATTTCGATCTGACCCCCGACGACGAGCAGCAGATGATCGTCGAGACGGTCGAGGAGTTCGCGTCGGAGATTCTGCGCCCGGCCGCCCACGACGCCGACGAGGCCGCCGACTACCCGCACGAATTGATCGGTAAGGCCGCCGAACTGGGGATCACCGCTATCAACATCCCGGAGGACTTCGACGGGATCGCCGCACACCGCTCCGCGATCACCAATGTGCTGGTCGGCGAGGCACTGGCCTACGGCGACATGGGCTTGGCGCTGCCGATCCTGGCGCCGGGCGGGGTGGCCGCGGCATTGACGCACTGGGGCAGCGCCGACCAGCAAGCCACCTACCTGCCGGAATTCGCCGGTGAGAACGTCCCGCAGGCGTGCGTGGCCATCGCCGAGCCGCAGCCGCTGTTCGACCCCACCAACCTGAAGACCACCGCGGTGCGCACCCCCAGCGGCTACCGGCTCGACGGCGTCAAGTCCCTGGTGCCGGCAGCGGCAAGCGCGGAGCTGTTCATCGTGGCCGCCCAGCTCAACGGCAAGCCGGCGCTGTTCATCGTGGAGTCCTCGGCGCCGGGCCTGACCGTCAAGGCCGACCCCAGCATGGGCGTCCGCGCCGCGGCGCTGGGCCAGATCGAGCTGAACAAGGTGTCGGTACCGCTGACCGCCCGCCTCGGCGAGGACGCCGCAACCGACACGGACTACTCCGAGGCGATCGCGCTCGCGCGCCTGGGCTGGGCGTCGTTGGCGGTCGGCACCAGCCACGCGGTGCTCGACTATGTGATGCCCTACATCAAGGAGCGTCACGCCTTCGGCGAGCCGATCGCCAACCGGCAGTCGGTGGCGTTCATGTGCGCCAACATCGCCATCGAGCTCGACGGTCTGCGCCTGATGACCTGGCGCGGGGCGGCTCGCGCCGAGCAGGGCTTACCGTTCATCCGCGAGGCCGCGTTGGCCAAGCGGATCGCCACCGACAAGGGCATGCAGATCGGCCTGGACGGCGTACAGCTGCTCGGGGGCCACGGCTACGTCAAGGAACACCCGGTCGAACGCTGGTACCGCGACCTGCGGGCCATCGGCGTGGCCGAGGGCATCGTAGTGATCTAGCGGTCATTCAACCTTTCTTCCCGATACCGACCTGAAAGACCTGACATGGCAATCAATCTGGAACTCCCGAAGAAACTGCAGCACGTCGTCGAGATGACACACGCCGGCGCCGCCGAGATGCTGCGCCCGATCTCACGCAAATACGACCAGCGCGAGCACGCCTACCCGGTCGAACTCGACACGCTGGAGACCCTGTTCGACGGGGTGTCGAAGGCCGGCGGCAACGCGCTGGCCGGAGCCGAGGCCTTCCGCGAGGCCGAGGGCAAAGAGGGCAACCGCAACGGCGCCAACATGGCCGCGCTGTTGCAGGTCCTCGAAATGAGCTGGGGCGACGTCGCTTTGATGCTGTCGGTGCCCTATCAGGGATTGGGCAACGCGGCGATCTCGGGAGTGGCCACCGATGAACAGCTGCAGCGGCTGGGCAAGGTGTGGGCGGCGATGGCCATCACCGAGCCGAGCTTCGGGTCCGACTCGGCCGCGGTGAGCACGACGGCCACGCTGGACGGCGACGAGTACGTGATCAACGGCGAGAAGATCTTCGTCACCGCCGGCTCGCGGGCCACCCACATCGTGGTGTGGGCCACGCTGGACAAGTCCCTGGGCCGTGCGGCGATCAAATCGTTCATCGTGCCGCGGGAGCACCCCGGCGTCATCGTCGAACGCCTGGAGCACAAGCTGGGCATCAAGGCCTCCGACACCGCGGTGATCCGGTTCGACAACGCCCGGATCCCCAAGGACAACCTGCTGGGCAGCCCCGAGATCAACACCGAGAAGAGCTTCTCCGGGGTCATGGAGACCTTCGACAACACCCGGCCAATCGTCGCGGCGATGGCGATCGGTGTCGCCCGCGCGGCCCTGGAGGAGTTGCGCACGATCCTCACCGACGCCGGCGTGGAGATCTCCTACGACAAACCGGCCCACGCCCAAAGCGCGCCGGCCGCCGAGTTCCTGCGGATGGAGGCGGACTGGGAGTCGGCGTACCTGCTGACGCTGCGCTCGGCATGGCAGGCCGACAACAACATCCCCAACTCCAAAGAGGCATCGATGGGCAAGGCCAAGGCCGGCCGGATGGCCACCGACGTCACCCTCAAGACCGTCGAACTGGCCGGCACCACCGGCTATTCGGAGCAGACCCTGCTGGAGAAGTGGGGCCGCGACTCGAAGATCCTCGACATCTTCGAAGGCACCCAGCAGATTCAGCAGCTGGTGGTGGCGCGGCGACTGCTGGGCCTGTCGTCGGCCGAGCTGAAATAGCTCCGCCACACCTCGAACGCCCCCGGTTCCTTTGGGATTCGGGGGCGTTCTACGGCGAGATCCTTCGATGTTGCGCCGTCACGGCCGCAATGTTCGCCGGCCCAGTACTGGAAAGCCTCACCCGCCGCTGCCACCGTCTGTCCGGGCGACTGCCCTTCGACGGCAGTCAATTGCGTGAAGGGCCCGGCCACGTCCGCACGATTGGCGCCGCACGACGTCCAGCACGAGCTGTTGCTCGCCCTCCGGAAAGTGCGACGAGAAAGCGCCCTGCGTGACACCCGCTCGCTGGCAGATCTCGCCGATCCCGGTCCCGGCAACACCGCGACGCCCGAAGGCCCCGGTTGCCGCGGCGACCGCTGTGGTCGCGCAGACCCTTGCCGCTGACGGAAACGAAAAGTAAAGTCACTTTTAGTTCTGCGCCATGTCTGCTGCACGTTCTCCCCGGGGGCCGCCGATGGAATCCTTCGTTCACCTGCGCAAAGGCACCACACCGCGCCGTCTGCACGCCGACCTCGACGGGCTCAAGGACGACGAGCTGGGCCGCGGGGGCTTCACCGGCCGCACCGCCAACATGTACCGGCGCCACGACCCGACCGCCTACCGCGCCGAGGGCCCGCTGCGGCCCATCGATGTACTGGCCGCGCACCTGGAACCCAGCGACGCCACCGATGCCGCCGGCGGCCCACTGCTGCTGTTCAGTAACGCCGACTGCCGCATCTCGCTGTCCCGGCGCTCCGCCGAGATGCCGTTTCATGTCCGCTACGTCGACGGTGACCTGCTGTGCTTCGTGCACGCCGGTGCCGGGCGGCTGGAAACGGAATTCGGTCCGCTGGACTACCGCGAGGGCGACTGGGTGTATCTGCCCAAGGCGGCCACCTGGCGGCAGTTGCCCGCCGCCGAAACGACACTGCTACTCATTGAGGCCACCGACGAATTCCGGGTGCCGCCACCCGGACCGCTGGGCCGGCACTTCCCCTTCGACCCATCGCAGGCGGTAATCCCGGAACCGGCTCCCATCGACGACGACGGACGAGAGGAGTACGAGGTCAGGCTGATCCACGACGGTGGGCCGACAACGCTGTACTACCAACATAATCCGATCGATGTCGAAGGTTGGCGCGGCGACAATTTCGCCTTCACCTTCAACATCGCCGACTACAACGTCATCACCTCCGACAGCGTGCACCTGCCCCCGACGGTGCACCTGTTCATGCAGGCCACCGGCGTGTACGTGATGAACTTTCTGCCCAAGCCCGCCGAAGGAGCGCCCGGCACCGAGCGCACCCCGTGGTATCACCGCAACGTCGACTACGACGAGATCGCGTTCTTCCACGGCGGATCGCTCTACGGGATTCCGATGCCGCCGGGGCTGATCAGTCACGCACCGCAAGGCGTGCACCACGGCGCCCCGGAGAAAGCCCGTGAACGAGCCCGGCGCAAGTTCGACGACTACCAGCGCGTGGACTGGCAGGTGGTCGCCATCGACACCCGCCGCCGGCTCACCCCGTCACCGGAAGTTCTCGCCCACGACCTAGGACAGCACGCATGACCGCCAAGCACGACTACGACCGTATCCCCTATCTCATTGCCTACCAGAACAATTCCGGTGTTCGCGATGTCTATGGCGGCGTCGCCGAGCTGGTGGTGCTGGAAAGCTATCTGCTGCGGCCCAAGGATGCGCCGAGCGACACGGTGCTGATCTTCATGCACCCGATCGGCGGCGGAGCCTACCTGCCGATGGTCAACGCACTGGCCCGCGCCGGTCACCACGTCATCTACTGCAACAGCCGATTCCGCGGCACCGACTCCGCCCTGCTGATGGAGAAGGTGGTCGAAGACCTCGGGCAATGCATCTCCGACGCCAAGAATCGGCTCGGCTATTCGAAGGTGGTGCTGGCCGGCTGGAGCGGGGGTGGTTCGCTGTCGCTGTTCTACCAGCAGCAGGCACAGCATCCGACGGTGACGGCCAGCCCGTCCGGCGACGGCCCCGACCTGACCAAACTCGGGCTGATCCCCGCCGACGGCATCATGCTGCTCGCGGCGCACATCAGCCGGCACGGCACGATGACCGAATGGTTGGACGCCTCGATCCTCGACGAGTCCGATCCGACCAAGCGCGACCCGGAGCTGGACCTCTACAACCCGGACAACCCCAACCAGCCGCCGTACACCGAAGAGTTCCTGGACCGCTACCGCGCCGCCCAGATCGACCGCAACCGCCGAATCACCGCCTGGGTCAAGACGAAGCTGGCCGAGCTCAAGGCCGCCGGGCGCCCCGACGACGAGTTCGCGTTCGTGGTGCACGGCACCATGGCCGACCCGCGTTGGCTGGACCCCACCGTCGACCCCAACGACCGCACCCCGGGCAGCTGCTATCTGGGGGATCCGCAGGTGGTGAACATGAGCCCGGTCGGCCTCGCGCGGTTCTGCACGCTGCGCAGCTGGCTCTCGCAATGGAGCTATGACGACGCCCACGGTGACGGGCTGGACTGCGGCAACGACATCGCGGTTCCCGCCCTGGTGATCGGCAACATGGCCGATGACGCCTGTACCCCCAGCCACACCCGCCGGCTCTTCGAGGCGCTCGGGCATCCTGACAAGGAGATCCATGAAATCCCTGGCGCCAACCACTATTACGCCGGCCCGGATCAGCGTGGTGCGCTGCGGGAGGCCGTGGGCATCGTCACCGATTGGCTGGATCGACACGACTTCGTAGGCTCGTCGGTATGACTCCAACTCCCGTCGGTGCGCTGGACGGCATCCGCGTCATCGAGCTCGGCACGCTGATCTCCGGGCCGTTCGCCGGGCGCCTGCTCGGCGACATGGGCGCCGAGGTCATCAAAATCGAGCTGCCCGGCAGACCCGATCCGCTGCGCACCTGGGGCCAGGCCGAGGTCGACGGCCACCACTTCTTCTGGACTGTGCACGCCCGTAACAAAAAGGCCGTCACGCTGGACCTGCGCACCGACCGCGGGCGCGAGCTGTTTTTGGAGCTGATCGAGAACGCCGACATCGTCGTGGAGAATTTCCGCCCCGGCACGCTGGAACGCTGGGGTCTGGGCTTCGACGTGCTGCGGCAACGCAACAACGGCATCATCTTGGTGCGGGTCTCCGGCTACGGACAGACCGGGCCGGACGCCCACAAGGCGGGGTACGCCTCGGTCGCCGAGGCGGCCAGCGGGCTGCGGCACATGAACGGCTTCCCGGGTGGACCACCACCACGGCTGGCGCTCTCCCTCGGCGACAGCCTGGCCGGCATGTTCGCCGCGCAGGGCGCGCTGGCCGCGCTGTACCGGCGCACCGTCACCGGCGAGGGCCAGGTCGTCGACGTCGCGCTGACCGAATCCTGCTTGGCCATCCAGGAATCCACTATCCCGGACTACGACGTCGGCGGCGTGATACGCGGGCCCTCGGGAACCCGGCTGGAAGGCATCGCCCCGTCGAATATCTACCAGGCCGGCGACGGCAGCTGGGTGGTGATCGCCGCCAACCAGGACAGTGTGTTCGCCCGGCTGTGTCAGGCCATGGGCTCCCCCGGGCTGGCGACCGACCCGCGGTTCGCCGACCACGTTGCGCGCGGGCGCAACCAGGACGAGCTGGACGCCATCATCGGCGAATGGGCCGTGCAGCGAAAGCCCGACGACATCATCGCCACGCTCAACGACGCCGGTGTGATCGCCGGACCGATCAACACCGTCGCCGAAGTGGTCGGTGATCCGCAGCTGCGGGCCCGCGGCATGCTCGTCGAGCACTGGGACGAAGGCGCCGAACGCGCCGTGTTGGGCCCCGGGATCATCCCGATGCTCTCGGACACCCCGGGCGCGATCCGCAACGCCGGGTCGGCCCGGCCGGGCCAACACAACTCCGAGGTCTACGCCGGGCTGCTCGGCAAGACCGAAGCCGAACTGGACGAGCTTCGCGCCGAGGGGGTGCTGTGATTCCCGGCCAGGTCTCGATCCGCGAGGTGGCGTTGCGCGACGGGCTGCAGATCGAACAACCGATCCCGTTGCGCGCCAAGCTCGAACTGCTGGACGCGATCGCCGCCACCGGCGTGCGCGAAGTCGAGGTGACCTCGTTCGTCTCCCCCACCAAGGTTCCCGCGCTGGCCGACGCCGCCGAACTCGCCGCCGAACTGTGGCGCTACCCCGCCCTGGAATTCTCCGCGCTGGTCGCCAGCCCCGGTGGCGCCGCCCGGGCAGTGGCCGCGGGCCTGACCTCGATCGAATACGTGGTGTGCGCCTCGGATTCGTTCAGCTCTGCCAACGTCGGACGGCCGACCGCGGAGGCCGTTGCCGCGATCCCCGATATCGCCGGGATCGCCCATGACGCCGGCGGGTCCGTCGAGGTCATCATCGCCACCGCATGGGACTGCCCGTTCGACGGTCCAACACCGCCCGGCCGCGTCACCGATATCGCTGGATCGGCGAGCGCGTTCGGGGTGGACCGGCTGGCGATCGCCGACACCATCGGCACCACCACGCCGGCGCGGGTCACCGACCTGATCGCGGCCGTGCGCCCGATCATCGGGGACTTGCCGCTGGGGGCGCACTTCCACAACACCCGCGGCGCCGGGCTGGCCTGCGCCTATGCCGCGGTCGGCTGCGGCGTGACCCGCCTGGACGCCTCCGCGGGCGGCCTGGGAGGGTGCCCGTTCGCGCCCGGCGCCACCGGCAACATTGCCACCGAGGATCTCGTCTACCTGCTCGGCGACTGCGGTATCGACACCGGCATCGACCTGCAGGCCGCCATCGCCGCCGCCGGCGTGGCCAGTTCGGTCGTCGGACACCGACTGCCCAGTGCGCTGCTGGCCGCCGGTGACCGGAAACGGCACTGAACGTCCCGATGTCCAACCAGCGTGAGCTCAGCTCAAAAGGCCGCCAAACCCGGCAGGCGATCGAGCAGGCCGCTCGGGAACTGTTCGCCGAACGCGGCTTTCACGGCACCACGCTGGCCGATATCACGTCGGCGGCCGGCAAGTCCCCGGCCGTGCTGTACCGGTATTTCCAGGACAAAGAAGACCTGCTTGCCGCGCTGGCCGAGTCGTTTCTGTCCGACGTGGTCGAACCCTCCAGGCTGAAAATGCGACTGCCGCACTCCCCGCAGGACACCGAGTTCTTCACGTCGGTGGTCAGCGGTTACTGGAGCATGTTCAAACAGAACATCGGCGTCATGATCGCCGTCGCGCAGCTCGCGGCCACCAACCAGCGATTCGCCGCCCTGCAAAACGAATTCCGCCGGTTCGGCATGGAGATCGTCGCCGCCTCGGTTCGGCGCGCCCAGCAGCAGGGCCACGGCCTCGACCTCGATCCCGACCACATCGCGGCGGCGATCGCGCTGCTGTTCGAGAACTTCACCGTCGTCTTCGTCGGCCCGTCCGGACCGGGCTGGCGAATCAGCGATCATGACGCCGTCGCGACGTTGTCGACGATCTGGAGGAAGACCCTGTACGGCTGCTGACCACCGACAAAGGATGTGCCATGGATTTCACACTGCCCGAACATCTTCCGGCGCTACTGGCCGAGATGGACGACTTCATCGAGCGCGAGATCGCCCCGCTGCAGGCCGAGAACATGCAGTACTTCGACCACCGCCGGGAGTTCGCCCGCACCGACGTCAGCAACGGCGGTGTCCCGAACCGGGACTGGGAGGAGTTGCTCGCCGAGATGCGCCGGCGAGCCGACGCGGCGGGCTGGCTGCGCTACGGGCTGCCGTCGTCGCTGGGTGGTCGCGACGGAACCAACCTCGACATGGCGGTGATCCGGGAACATCTGGCACACAAGGGACTCGGCCTGCACAACGACCTCCAGGACGAGTCGTCGATCGTCGGGAACTTCCCGCAGGTGATCATGATGGAGCGGTTCGGCACCGACGAGCAGCGCCGGGTGTGGTCGCAAGCCCTCATCACCGGTGAGCGGTCAATGGCGTTCGGCCTCACCGAACCGGCGCACGGCTCGGATGCGACCTGGATGGAAACCCGCGCCGAACCCGCCGACGGTGGCTGGGTGATCAACGGCGCCAAGCGGTTCAACACCGGGGTACATCGAGCCACCCACGACTTGGTCTTCGCGCGCACGTCCGGTGACCCCGGCTCGGCGCGCGGCATCACCGCGTTCCTGGTGCCCACCGACACACCGGGCTTCAATGTGCCGTTCTACTGGTGGACGTTCAATATGCCCACCGATCACGGCGAGGTCGAGCTCACCGACGTCCGGGTACCCGACGACGCAATACTCGGCGAGGTGGACCACGGCCTGGAGGTGGCCCAGACCTTCCTGCACGAGAACCGGATCCGCCAAGCGGCCTCCAGCCTGGGTGCCGCGCAGTACTGCATCGACCGGGCCGCCGAATATGCCACCCAACGGGTGGTCTTCGGCAAGCCGCTGTCGGTCAACCAGGCCGTGCAGTGGCCGTTGGCCGAGCTGGCCACCGAGGCCCAGATGGTGCGACTGCTGGTGTACTACGCGGCCTGGCATCTGGACCGCGACCATCACCTGGAGGTCTCCGACAAGGTGTCGATGGCCAACTACCGCGCCAACCGGCTGGTGTGCGACGCCGCCGACCAGGCCATCCAGACCTTCGGCGGGATCGGCTACACCCGCCACGAGCCGTTCGAGCACATCTACCGGCACCACCGCCGCTACCGGATCACCGAGGGCGCCGAGGAGATCCAGATCCGCCGGGTCGCGCAGCGACTGTTCGGATTCGACCGCCGGCGATGAGCCGTCGCTCCTGCCCAGGGTGCGGTTTGGTACGCGACACCCGGCGTGTCGCGTACCAAACAGCACACTCCACGCATGAGGCGAACAGGAGGCAGTGGTGAAGACCGAGCAACTGTCGGCCCGGCTGGCCCGGGTGCTGGCGCCGGTGCTGGGTCCGGTCGCCGTCGAGGGCCTGCGGGCCCTGACCGGCGGCGCCAGCAGGACAACCTGGGCATTTGACGCCGTCGTGAAGACCGGGGAAGCAGCGGGGCCTCGCGCCTTGATCCTGCGCACCGGGCCGCCCGATGAGCTGCATGCCAGCATGGAGTTGGAAGCGCACGCACAGCGCGCCGCCCGCGACGCCGGCGCCCCGGTACCGACCGTCCTGATCGCCGACAATTCTGCTGAGGCACTGGGAAATCCATTCCTGATCTGCGATGCGATCCCGGGCGAAACGGTGGTGCGGCGCATCGATCGCCGGCTCGACGACACCGGACGCGAGGTCCTGCTGCACCAATGCGCGCAGGCCCTGGCCGCCATCCACCGGGCCGACCCGGCAGGCATCGCGCTCAGCGCTGACGACCAGCTCACCGCCTGCCGCCTCCAGCTGGACGCGATGCACGACACCACCGCAACCTTCGAGTGGGCGTTTCGCTGGCTGGCCGCCCACCGCCCCCCGGCGGTGCGGCCGCAGCTGGTGCATGGCGACTTCCGGATGGGCAACCTGATCGTCGACGACACCGGGCTGGCGGCCGTGCTGGACTGGGAGCTGGTGCACCTCGGCGACGGCTGCGAGGACCTGGCCTGGTTCTGCCTGCGGGCGTGGCGGTTCGGTGCGCCGGCCGACCGCGCCGCCGGCGGACTCGGGGCGATCGAGGCGTTGCTGGCCGCCTACGAGGGGGCCGCCGGTACGGTGGTCGACCGCCGGCGGTTCGAGTGGTGGCTACTGCTGGGCACCCTGCGGTGGGGAATCATCTGCCGGTACCAGGCCGAGCGGCATCTGAGCGGGCAGGCGCGCTCGGTGGAGCTGGCGACCATCGGCCGGCGGGTCAGCGAGACGGAGTGGGATCTGCTGCGCCTGCTCGACGGGGTCTGGCCGTGACCGCCGGGGGCCGTCGGCCCACCGCCGCCGAGCTCGTCGCCGCGGTCGCCGAGTTCCTCGACACCGATATCCGCGCTGCCACCGAAGGCCAGGTCAACTTCCACGCCCGGGTGGCCGCCAACGCGCTGCGCATCGTCGAACGGGAGTTACGCGACGCCGCGAGTGGCGCCGCGGCCCAGGCGCTGGCCGGATTGGGTTTCGCCGACGAAGCAGCGCTGGCCGCCGCCATCCGGGCCGGTGAGTTCGACGACCGGCCCGATGCGCTCACCGATTGCCTGTATGCCCTGGTGCGGCACCGGCTGGCGATCGACCACCCCGGATACGACCGCTGAGGGTTAGAGTCACTGCGCGACAGTCACTTCGACGGTCGTCCGCCAAAGCTGCTCTGTGGGCGCCACCCGGGCAGTAGCATCTGCACCGTGTCTGACTCCACGTCTTCCACGTCTGCCCTCCAGGCGCTGCGGATCCTGGTCTACAGTGACGACGCCGCGACCCGCGCCCGGGTCATGACCGCGTTGGGCACGCACCTGCACCCGGATCTGCCGGAGCTGAGTTATGTCGAGGTCGCGACGGAACCGGTGGTGATCCGGCAGATGGACGCCGGCGGAATCGACCTCGCCATCCTGGACGGGGAGGCCACTCCGGCCGGCGGGATGGGCATCTGCAAACAGCTCAAGGACGAGATCACGCCCTGCCCGCCGATCGTGGTCCTGACCGGCCGCGCCGACGACGTCTGGCTGGCGAAATGGTCGCATGCCGACGCCGCGCTGGCACACCCGCTGGACCCCATGGCCCTGAGCCGCGCGGTGCTGGGTCTGCTGCGCACGCCGACACCCAGTTAGCGCGGCGGCCCCAGCTTCACCTCTCCTCCGTCGAGCCTCGCTGAACCGCCGGGTTAGGGCGCCCTCAGAAGCGAATTACGCTGTGGCCGTTGACCGCTGCAGCGCGTGACGCCGGTCACAGTTGCCGTCAATTTCGGATTCTTCCCGACCTCCCGGTTGACGCGGGCTAGGCTGTGCCTGAACTCACATCGACGCCCGGAAGGGAACTACGTCACTGAGCATGAACCTGTATATGCCGATCCTGGTGCTCGCCGCGCTCGCCGCCGGTTTCGCGGTATTTTCCGTGGTCATAGCCTCGCTGGTCGGCCCCTCGCGCTATAACCGGTCGAAGCTGGAAGCCTACGAGTGCGGTATCGAACCCACCGACCAGCCGGTGAGCGGGCCGCACGCCCCGCCCGGTCAGCGGTTCCCGGTGAAGTATTACCTGACCGCGATGCTGTTCATCGTTTTCGACATCGAAATCGTTTTCCTCTACCCCTGGGCGGTCGCCTTCGACGGCCTCGGGGTGTTCGCCCTCATCGAAATGGTGCTGTTCGCCGCCGTCGTCTTCGTCGCCTACGCCTACGTCTGGCGGCGCGGCGGCCTGAACTGGGATTGAGTGGAGTAGGCGGGCCTAAACAATGGGATTAGAAGAACAGCTGCCGAGTGGTCTCCTGCTGTCCACCGTGGAGAACCTCGCCGGGTATTTCCGCAAAGGCTCGCTGTGGCCGGCGACCTTCGGGCTGGCCTGTTGCGCGATCGAGATGATGTCGTCGATGGCGCCGGATTACGACATCTCCCGGTTCGGGATGGAGGTGTTCCGGGCGTCGCCGCGCCAGGCCGACCTGATGATCGTGGCGGGTCGGGTCAGCCAGAAGATGGCGCCGGTGCTGCGGCAGATCTACGACCAGATGGTCGAGCCCAAGTGGGTGCTGTCGATGGGCGTGTGCGCGTCGTCGGGCGGGATGTTCAACAACTACGCCATCGTGCAGGGGGTCGATCATGTCGTTCCCGTTGACATTTATCTGCCCGGCTGCCCGCCCCGGCCGGAGATGCTGATGTACGCAATCCTCAAGCTGCACGAGAAGATTCGCGAGATGCCGTTGGGCGCCAACCGGGAGCAGGTGATCACCGCGACCGAAGAGGCGGCCCTGTCGGCCCCGTCCACCTGGCAGATGAGGGGGTTGCTGCGGTGAGTCAGGGCACTGTCGACGGTGGCGACCGGGGCGACTCCGACGACGTGATCAGGGTCCGCCGCGGCCTGTTCGGCGCGACGGGCTCCGGCGACACCTCCGGCTACGGACGCCTGGTGACCGAGGCCGCGCTGCCCGGTGAAACTCCACGGCCCTACGGCGGATACTTCGACGAACTCGTGGACACCCTCACCGCGGCGCTGCAACGCGCAGGCATCGAATTCGCCGACGCCGTAGAGAAAGTGGTGGTCTACCGCGGCGAGCTCACCCTGTATGTCCACCGGGCGCAGCTGCCCGCGGTCGCCCAGCTGCTGCGCGACGAACCGGCCCTGCGCTTCGAGCTGAGCCTGGGGGTCTCCGGCGTGCACTACCCCGCCGACACCGACCGCGAGCTGCACGCGGTCTACCCACTGCGGTCCATCACCCATGGCCGCCGGCTCCGGCTGGAAGTCGCTGCGCCGGATGCGGATCCGCATATTCCTTCGCTGTACGGGATCTATCCCACGACTGATTGGCACGAGCGGGAGACCTACGACTTCTTCGGGATCATCTTCGACGGGCACCCCTCGCTGACCCGGATCGAGATGCCCGACGACTGGCACGGCCACCCGCAGCGCAAGGACTACCCGTTGGGCGGTATCCCGGTCGAATACAAGGGCGCGCAGATACCGCCGCCAGACCAGCGGAGGGCCTACAAGTAATGAGCACTGAGACGCCTCGCACCGTCCTGAACGTCGGCGGGCAGGAATGGGACCAGGTGGTCGAAGCGGCCAAGGCCGCCGACCCCGGCGAACGCATCGTCGTCAACATGGGGCCCCAGCACCCGTCGACCCACGGCGTACTGCGGCTGATTCTCGAACTCGACGGCGAGACGGTGACCGAAGCCCGTTGCGGCATCGGCTATCTGCACACCGGCATCGAGAAGAACCTGGAGGCCCGCTATTGGACACAGGGCGTCACGTTCGTGACTCGAATGGACTACCTGTCGCCGTTCTTCAACGAGGTCGCCTACTGCCTCGGCGTGGAGAAGCTGCTCGGTATCACCGATGAGATCCCCGAACGCGCCAGCGTCATCCGGGTCTTGATGATGGAACTCAACCGGATCTCCTCGCACCTGGTCGCGTTGGCCACCGGCGGCATGGAACTCGGCGCGCTGTCGGTGATGCTGTTCGGCTTCCGGGAACGCGAGCTGGTGCTCGACATCTTCGAGGCGATCACCGGTCTGCGGATGAACCACCAATACATCCGTCCCGGCGGCGTATCGGTGGATCTGCCCAACGAGGTGATCCCCCAGATCCGCGACTTCCTCGACCTGATGCCCAAGCGGCTCAAGGACATCGAAGACCTGCTCACCGAGAACTACATCTGGAAGGCCCGCACCAAGGGCGTGGGCTACCTGGATCTGACCGGATGCATGGCGCTGGGCATCACCGGTCCCGTCCTGCGGTCCACCGGCCTGCCCTATGACGTCCGCCGGGAAGAACCGTATTGCGGCTACCAGGACTACGAATTCGATGTGATCACCGATGACGGCTGTGATGCCTACGGCCGCTACCTGATCCGCATCGCGGAGATCAAGGAGTCACTGAAAATCGTCGAACAATGTCTGGATAAGTTGCGGCCCGGCCCGGTCATGATCGAGGACCGCAAGATCGCCTGGCCGGGTGACCTGACGGTGGGCCCGGATGGGCAGGGCAACTCCAAGGAACATATCGGCTGGATCATGGGTCACTCGATGGAGGGGCTGATCCACCATTTCAAGCGGGTCACCGAGGACCTGTGGGTGCCGCCGGGCCAGGTGTTCGTCTCGGTCGAGTCGCCCCGCGGCGAGCTCGGGGTGCACATGGTCTCAGACGGCGGCACCCGGCCCTACCGGGTGCACTACCGGGACCCGTCGTTCACCAACCTGCAGGCCGTCGCCGCCATGAGCGAGGGCGGGCTGATCGCCGACGTGATCGCCGCGGTCGCCAGCATCGACCCCGTCATGGGCGGGGTGGACCGGTGAGCCAGACGAACGGTCAGAACAACAAAACGGGGCGCGGCCGGCTGATGCCGGCAACCGCCGGAACCGACGGCAAGCGGGTCTTCCTGCAGTTGGGCCGGCCACCGGAGGAACCCAATCAGTTCAACCATCCCGATGCGCCGCACGCCTACTCCGACGAGGTGCGGGCCCGGCTGGAAGCCGACGCCAAGGAGATCATCGCCCGCTACCCGCAGCCGCGGTCGGCGATCCTGCCGCTGCTGCATCTGGTGCAGGCCGAGGACTCCTACGTCACCCCGGCCGGCCTGGCGTTCGTCGCCGACACGCTCGGCATGACCGGCGCCGACGTTGCCGGGGTGGCGTCCTTCTACTCGATGTACCGGCGTGACCCGACCGGCAAATACCTGGTCGGCGTCTGCACCAACACCCTGTGCGCGGTGATGGGCGGCGACGCCATCTACGCATGCCTCAAGCAACACCTGGGCGTCGACAATGACCAGACCACCTCCGACGGGGCGATCACCCTGCAGCACATCGAGTGCAACGCCGCGTGCGACTACGCGCCGGTGGTGATGGTCAACTGGGAGTTCTTCGACAACCAGACCCCGGAATCGGCGCGCGACCTCGTCGACGGGCTGCGAGACGGCCAGCAAGTGCGACCCACCCGTGGGATGCCGTTGTGCAGCTTCGCCGAGACCGAACGGATTCTCGCCGGGTTCCCCGACGAACGCGCCGATGACGGCCAGGGCGGTGCGGGCGCGGCGACCCTGGCCGGCCTGCAGATCGCCCGCGACCACGGGATGACCCCGCCGGAGCCCGGCACCAGCGGCAGTGGGGGCGGCCAATGACACTTGCCGGGGGCACACCGCTGACGCCGGTGTTGAGCAGTTACTGGGACGAACCCGAGTCGTGGACGCTTGCGACCTACCGCCGCCACGACGGCTACGCCGGCATGCGCAAGGCGTTGGCGATGACGCCCGATGAGGTCATCGACCTGGTCAAGGACTCCGGGCTGCGGGGCCGGGGCGGCGCCGGGTTCTCCACCGGAACCAAGTGGTCGTTCGTCCCGCAAGGCGACCAAGGCGCCGCGGCCAAGCCGCATTACCTGCTGGTCAACGCCGACGAGTCCGAACCCGGCACCTGCAAGGACATGCCGCTGCTCATGGCCACGCCGCACGTGCTCATCGAGGGGATGATCATCTGCTGCTACGCGATCCGGGCGCACCAGGCCTTCATCTACGTGCGCGGCGAGGTGGTGCCGGTGGTGCGGCGGTTGCAGACTGCGGTCGCCGAGGCCTACGCGGCCGGGCTGCTGGGCACCGACATCGACGGCAGCGGCTTCGACCTGGACATCACGGTGCACGCCGGGGCGGGCGCCTACATCTGCGGCGAGGAGACCGCGCTGATCGATTCGTTGGAAGGCTACCGGGGCCAGCCGCGACTGCGGCCGCCGTTCCCGGCGGTGGCCGGGCTCTACGCCTCGCCCACCGTGGTCAACAACGTCGAATCCATCGCCAGCGTGCCATCGATCCTGCGCAACGGGGTGGAGTGGTTCCGGTCGATGGGCACCGAGAAGTCCCGTGGCTTCACCCTGTACTCGCTGTCCGGGCACGTGAACCGGCCCGGACAATACGAGGCCCCGCTGGGCATCACGCTGCGCGAACTGCTCGGTTACGCCGGCGGGATCCGCGACGGGCACCGGTTGAAGTTCTGGACGCCGGGCGGGTCGTCGACCCCGCTGCTGACCGAAGAACACCTCGACATCCCGCTGGACTACGAGGGTATGGCGTCGGCCGGGTCGATGTTGGGCACCAAGGCATTACAGATCTTCGATGAAACCACCTGCGTGGTGCGCGCAGCCCAGCGGTGGTCGGAGTTCTACAAACACGAGTCTTGCGGCAAGTGCACACCGTGTCGCGAGGGAACCTATTGGCTGGTCCCGATCTACGAACGACTCGAGACCGGCCGCGGCACCCCCGAAGACCTCGACACCTTGCTCGACATCGCCGACGTGCTGTTCGGAAAATCCTTCTGCGCCTTGGGCGATGGTGCGGCGATGCCGGTGAAGTCGTCGATCGAGTACTTCCGCGACGAATACATCGCCCATCTTGACGGGGGCTGCCCGTTCGACCCGAAAGCGAGCATGTTCGTGCCCAACGGAACTCACGGCGGTGTGGCGTGACTCAACCCTCTCAGGCCAATGGCCAGGAGTCGGTGACGGTGACCATCGACGACCGGCAGATCACAGTTCCCAAGGGCACCTTGATTATTCGGGCCGCCGAGCAGCTCGGCATCGAGATCCCGCGGTTCTGCGACCACCCGCTGCTGGACCCGGTCGCCTGGTGCCGGCAGTGCATGGTCGAGGTGGAGGGCCAGCGCAAGCCGCAGCCCTCCTGCGCGGTCGCCGCCGCCGACGGCATGGTGGTCCGTACCCAGCACACCTCCGCCGAAGCCGATCGGGCTCAGCACCTGGTGATGGAACTGCTGCTGATCAACCACCCGCTGGACTGCCCGACCTGCGACAAGGGCGGTGAATGCCCGCTGCAGAACCAGGCGATGACCCACGGCCGCACCGAGACCCGCTTCGAAGAGGCCAAGCGGACCTACCCCAAGCCGATCAACATCTCCTCCCAGGTACTGCTGGACCGAGAACGCTGCATCCTGTGCGCGCGCTGCACCCGGTTCTCCGACGAGATCGCCGGCGACAAGTTCATCGAGATGATGGACCGCGGCGCCCTGCAGCAGGTCGGCATCTATGCCGAGACGCCGTTTGACTCCTACTTCTCCGGCAACACCGTGCAGATCTGCCCGGTGGGAGCGCTCACCGGCGCCTCCTACCGGTTCCGGGCGCGCCCGTTCGACCTGGTGTCCACGCCCAGCGTCTGCGAACACTGCGCGTCCGGCTGCGCTCAGCGCACCGACCACCGCCGCGGCAAGGTGATGCGCCGGATGGCCGGCGACGACCCGGACGTCAACGAGGAATGGAACTGCGACAAGGGGCGGTGGGCGTTCACCTACGCCACCCAGCCCGACCGGATCAGCACACCGCTGGTGCGCGACGACGCGGGGAACCTGGTCCCCACCTCGTGGCCACATGCGCTGGCGGTCGCGGCGAACGGCCTGGCCGCCGCACGCGGACGCACCGGGGTGCTGGTCGGTGGGCGGGTGACCGCCGAAGACGCCTACGGCTACGCCAAGTTCACCCGCGTGGCGCTGCGCAGCGACGACATCGACTTCCGGGCCCGCACCCAGTCGGCAGAGGAAGCCGCGTTCCTGGCCGCCCGGGTGGCCGGACGCGGCATCGAGACCAGCTACGCCGACCTGGAAGCCGCCCCGGTGGTGCTGCTGGTCGGCTTGGAGCCCGAGGAAGAGTCCCCGATCGTCTTCCTGCGGCTGCGCAAAGCCGCCCGCAAGAAGCACACCAAGGTGTTCGCCGTCGCACCATTTGCCGACCGCGCGCTGACCAAGATGTTCGGCACCGTACTGCCTACCGTTCCCGGCGACGAAGCCGCTGCGCTGGACGGCATCGGCGCAGGCTCCGAGCACGCCGAGCTCAACGAGCTGCTGCGCCAACCCGGCGCGGTGATCCTGGTCGGCGAGCGGTTGGCGGGCTCCCCCGGCGCACTGACCGCCGCGGTTCGGCTGGCCGAGGCGACCGGCGCACGGCTGGCCTGGGTGCCGCGTCGTGCCGGAGAGCGCGGCGCACTGGATTGCGGCGCCCTCGCCGGCCTGCTGCCCGGCGGGCGTCCGCTGAGCGACACGTCCGCGCGGGCCGAGGTCGCCCGGGCCTGGGGGCTGGCCGCGCCCGACGACCTACCGTCGCAGGCCGGGCGTGACACCGACGCCATCCTGACGGCCGCCGCCGACGGAACATTGGGGGCACTGCTGGTCGGTGGAGTCGACCCGGCCGACCTGGCCGACCCGGCTGCGGCGCTGGCCGCCCTCGACGCAGTCGGCTTCCTGGTCAGCCTCGAATTGCGACACAGCGAGGTCACCGAACGCGCCGACGTGGTGCTGCCGGTTGCGGCGGCGGTGGAGAAGTCCGGCACCTATCTCAACTGGGAGGGCCGGCCCCGCCGGTTCGGTGTCGCTCTCGGTGAGCGCGGCACCCTGTCGGATCTGCGGGTACTCGACGCGCTCGCCGAGGAGATGGGTGTCGTGCTGGGGCTTTCGAGCGTGGCGGCAGCGCGCGATGAGCTGACCCGCTTCGGCGCCTGGGATGGCGAGCGGGTGTCCGGCCCCGACGCGGCGCCGGGCCGTCCGGGGCAGCCGGACTCCGGAGAAGCCGTGCTGGCCGGCTGGCGCATGCTGCTGGACAACGGAGCACTGCAGGCCGGCGAGCCGAACCTGGCCGGCACCGCCCGCAAGCCGGTGGCGCGACTGTCGGCACTGACCGCCGCCGAGATCGGTGTTGCGGCGGGCGATCCGGTCACGGTCAGCACCGAACGCGGACACATCAGCCTGCCGCTGGTCATCACCGAGATGCCGGACCGAGTGGTGTGGTTGCCGATGAACTCTGCTGACTCAGCGGTGCACCGCACCCTCGGGGTCGGCCCCGGTGCGGTGGTACGGATTGGACACAGACCATGAGCGATCCCTGGTGGCTGATGTTGGCCAAGGTGCTGGGCGTCTTCGGATTCCTGGTGTTGACGGTGCTGTTTGCGATCGTCATCGAACGAAAGGTGCTGGGGCGCATGCAGATGCGGCCCGGGCCCAACCGGGTCGGGCCGAAGGGCTGGCTGCAGAGCCTCGCCGACGGCATCAAGCTGGCCCTCAAGGAGGACATCACCCCCGTCGGCGTCGACCGGGCGATCTACCTGATGGCCCCAGTCATCTCGACAGTGCCGGCGATCACCGCGTTCGCGGTGATTCCGTTCGGCCCGGAGGTCAGCATCTTCGGTCATCGCACCGCCTTGCAGCTGGCCGACCTGCCGATCGCGGTGCTGTTCATCCTGGCCATGTCGTCGATCGGGGTGTACGGGATCATCCTGGCCGGCTGGTCGTCCGGGTCGGCCTACCCGCTGCTGGGCGGCATCCGCTCGACCGCCCAGGTGATCTCCTACGAGGTCGCGATGGGGCTCGCGTTCGCCTCGGTGTTCCTCTACGCCGGCACGATGTCCACCTCGGGCATCGTGGCCGCCCAGGACCGGATGTGGTTCGCGTTCCTGCTGCTGCCGTCGTTCATGGTCTACCTGACCGCGATGGTCGGTGAGACCAACCGGGCGCCGTTCGATCTGCCCGAAGCCGAGGGCGAGCTCGTCGGGGGCTTCCACACCGAGTACTCGTCGTTGAAGTTCGCGCTGTTCTTCCTGGCCGAATACATCAACGTCACAACGGTTTCGGCGTTGGCCGTCACGTTGTTCTTCGGTGGCTGGCATGCACCGTTCCCGCTCAACCTGTGGGCGGGCGCCAACTCCGGCTGGTGGCCGCTGCTGTGGTTCACCGCCAAGGTGTGGGGTTTCATCTTCATCTACATCTGGCTGCGTGCCACCCTGCCCCGGCTGCGCTACGACCAGTTCATGGCGCTGGGCTGGAAGATTCTGATCCCGGTGGCGCTGGTCTGGGTATTGGTCGCCGCGGTGATGCGCAGCCTGCGCAATGACGGCTACCAGCACTGGCAAGGCGTGTTGATAGCCGTCAGCACGCTCACCACGCTGCTGGTGCTGGCGGCACTACATCGCCGCTTCAGCGCGCTGAACGCCCGGCGCGACGCGCCCCCGCCGATCGTCGCACTGACCTCGCCCGGGGGGTCATTCCCGACACCGCCGCTGCCGCAGCGCAATTCACCGCGGGTCAAGGAGGATGTCAATGGCTAAGCTCAAAGACGCTCTGGCCGGCTTCGGCGTCACCTGGAAGACGATGTTCAAACGGCCGATCAACGACGGCTACCCGGAGCACAAGAAGCCGACCGCGCCGCGCTACCACGGCCGCCACCAGCTCAACCGGCACCCGGACGGGCTGGAGAAGTGCATCGGCTGCGAACTGTGCGCGTGGGCCTGTCCGGCCGACGCCATCTATGTGGAAGCCGCCGACAACACCGACGACGAACGCTTCTCCCCCGGCGAACGCTACGGCCGCGTCTACCAGATCAACTACCTGCGCTGTATCGGCTGCGGACTGTGCATCGAGGCCTGCCCCACCCGCGCGCTGACCATGACCAACAACTACGAGATGGCCGCCGACAACCGCGCCGACCTGATCCTGGAACGCCACCAGCTGCTGGCACCGCTGGAGCCCGGGATGACCGCACCGCCGCACCCGATGCCGGCCGGCGCCACCGACAAGGACTACTACCTGGGCCGGGTCGGCCCCGACGGACTCGACGAGAACCCCGACCTGTTCGTCATGCTGGATCGCAAGAAGCAGGGTAAGGCCTGATGGGCGCCACACTGCTTGCCGCCGACATCGTCGTGGCCACCTCCACCGGGGAGGCGGTGACGTTCTGGGCGCTGGGCGCTTTGGCACTGATCGGTGCGGTCGGGGTCGTCACCGCCGCCAAGGCCGTGTATTCGGCACTGTTCCTGGCGATGACAATGCTCGCCTTGGCCGTCTTCTATTTCGTTCAGGACGCGATGTTCCTCGGGGTGGTGCAGATCGTCGTCTACACCGGCGCGGTGATGATGCTGTTCCTGTTCGTGATGATGCTGATCGGGGTCGACTCCGCCGAATCACTGGTGGAGACCCTGCGCGGCCAACGGATCGCTTCGACGCTCGCCGGTATCGGCTTCGGGGTGCTGCTGATCGCCGGGATCGGCGGCGCCACCATGCATCTGCGCCGGATCGGCACGCCCACCGCGGCGACCGGCGGCTCGACGGAGGTGGGCCAGAGCAACGTCGAGGGGCTGGCGGCGCTGATCTTCACCCGTTACCTGTGGGCGTTCGAGCTCACCAGTGCGCTGCTGATCACCGCGGTGGTCGCGGCCATGGTGCTGACCCATCGGGAGCGACTGCAACCGCGGATGACGCAGCGGGAGCTGTCCATCCGTCGTTTCCAGACGGGCCAGCGCGCGACGCCGCTGCCGACCCCGGGCGTCTACGCCCGTCACAACGCCGTCGACATCGCCGCACGGTTGCCCGACGGGTCCTATTCGGAGCTGTCGGTGTCGGACACCTTGCAGCACCGCTGGGTCGGCGCCACCGGCAACGCCGCGCATGCGACCGGCAACGGGGAGGAGTCGGGCCAGTGAATCCGGAGAACTACCTGTACCTGGCGGCCATGCTGTTCACCCTGGGCGCCACCGGAGTGATGTTGCGGCGCAACGCCTTGGTGATGTTCATGTGCGTCGAGCTGATGCTCAACGCCGCCAACCTGGCGTTCGTCACCTTCGCCCGGCTGCACTCGGCACTCGACGGCCAGATGGTGGCGTTCTTCACGATGGTGGTCGCCGCCTGCGAGGTGGTGATCGGCCTGGCCATCATCATGACGATCTTCCGGGCCCGGCGATCGGTGTCGGTCGACGACGCGAACCTACTGCGCGGCTAGGAGTTGGGGAGCTCAATGACGAATCTGAGCCAGCTGAGCTGGCTGCTGGTGGCGCTGCCGGCGGCCGGCGCGTTGATCCTGTTGCTCGGCGGGCGGCGGACCGACCGGTGGGGGCACCTGCTGGGCTGCGCCGGCGTGCTGGGGTCGTTCGGAATCGGACTGGCGCTGTTGGCCGAGATGCTGGGCCGGGCGGGCGAGGACCGGACGCTGCACTCTCACCTGTTCAGCTGGGTGCCGGTCGGCGCCCTGCGCGTCGACTTCGGGGTGCTGATCGATCCCCTGTCGATCTGCTTCGTGCTGCTGATCAGTGGTGTGGGCGCGTTGATCCACATCTACTCGATCGGCTACATGGCAGCAGACCCCGACCGGCGGCGTTTCTTCGCCTACCTCAACCTGTTCGTCGCGGCGATGCTGCTGCTGGTCGTCGCCGATAACTACCTGGGCCTCTACGTGGGCTGGGAAGGCGTTGGCCTGGCGTCCTACCTGCTGATCGGATTCTGGTATGCCCGGCCGGTCGCGGCGGCGGCCGGCAAGAAGGCGTTCGTGTCCAACCGCGTCGGCGACATCGGGCTGTCGCTGGCGATGTTCGCCATGTTCGCCGGCTTCGGCACGCTGTCCTTCGACGGATTGTTCAGTGCGGTCAGCGATGCCGGACCCAGTGGGCTCACCACCGCGATCGGCTTGCTGCTGCTACTAGCAGCCTGCGCCAAGTCCGCACAGGTGCCGCTACAGGCCTGGTTGTTCGACGCGATGGAGGGCCCCACCCCGGTGTCGGCGCTGATCCACGCCGCCACCATGGTGACCGCCGGGGTGTACCTGATCGTGCGCTCCGGCCCGGTGTACGACCTGTCGGCCGACGCCCGGCTGGCGGTCGTGGTGGTCGGTGCGGTCACGCTGCTCTTCGGTGCGATCATCGGCTGCGCCAAGGACGACATCAAGCGGGCGCTGGCCGCCTCCACCGTCAGCCAGATCGGCTACATGGTGCTGGCCGCCGGACTCGGCCCGGCGGGCTACGCCGTCGCGATCCTGCACCTGCTGACCCACGGTTTCTTCAAGGCCGGACTGTTCCTGGGTTCCGGGTCGGTGATGCACGGGATGAACGACGAGCAGGACATGCGCCGCTACGGCGCACTGCGGGCCTTCATGCCGGTGACGTTCGTGACGTTCGGCATCTGCTATCTGGCGATCATCGGGGTGCCGCCGTTCGCCGGTTTCTACTCCAAGGACGCCATCATCGAGGCCGCGCTGGCCGCTGGCGGAACCCGAGGCTGGATCCTGGGCGCGGTGACGATCCTGGGTGCGGGCATCACCGCGTTCTACATGACCCGGGTGATGCTGATGACGTTCGGCGGTGAACGCCGCTGGGCAGCCGAAGACAGCGAGGTGAGCGCGGAGCGGGCCCTGCAGCACCCGCACGAGTCCCCGCGGGTGATGACCTGGCCGATGATCGTGCTGGCGGTCGGCGCGGTGGTCTCCGGGGCCGCACTGGCCATCGGAGGGCGCCTGGAGCACTGGCTGGAACCGGTGGTGAGCCCGGTGACCGGTGCGGCCCACGAGACGGCGCACGCCATTCCGGCCTGGCTCACCGGCGCCATCACCCTGGGCATCGTCGTGCTCGGCGCCGCGGTCGCCTACCGCATGTATGGCCGCAAACCGATACCGGTCACCGCGCCCACCGATGTGTCGCCGCTGACGGTGGCGGCCCGCCAGTATCTCTACGGCGATGCCTTCAACGAGGAGGTGTTCATGCGTCCGGGTAACCGACTGGCGCAAGGTCTGGTCGACGTCGACGACCGGGCGGTGGACGGTTCGGTCAACATGCTGGCCGGGCTGGTGGCGATCGGGTCGTATCTCATGCGCCGCCTGCAGACCGGCTTCGTGCGCTCCTACGCGCTGACGATGCTGGCCGGCACGGTGCTGGTCGTGGCGGTAGTCCTGGCGGTGCAACTGTGAACACGCACCTGCCCTGGCTGAGCCTGCTGTGGCTCCTTCCGTTGGCCGGCGCCGGCCTGGTCATCGTGTTGCCGGCCGGGGCCACACGGCTGGCGAAGTGGACCGGCCTGCTGGTGAGCCTGGCGACGCTGGCCGTGGCGATCGTCATCACCGCGGGCTTCGATACCACACCGGTGGCCGCCCCCTACCAGTTCGTCGAATCCCATTCCTGGATACCGGCATTCGGGGCCAGCTACACCCTCGGCGTGGACGGTATCGCGGTGGTGCTGGCGCTGCTGACCGCCGGACTGGTGCCGCTGCTGATGCTTGCCGGCTGGAACGACGGCGGTGAACGCACCCGCGGCCCGCACGCCTTCGCCGCGCTGACGCTGACCGTCGAGGCGATGGTGCTGATCTCGCTGGTCTCGCTGGACGTGCTGCTGTTCTACGTGTTCTTCGAGGCGATGCTGATCCCGATGTACTTCATGATCGGCGGCTTCGGCAACGGCGCCGGACGGTCTCGGGCGGCGTTGAAGTTCCTGCTGTACAACCTGTTCGGCGGTCTGATCATGCTGGCCGCGGTGATCGGGGTGTACGTGGTGAGCGCCGGCGAGAGCGCATCTGGCGGCACGTTCGATTTCCGCGAACTGGTCTCGATGTTCTCCGCGGCGACCACCACCGTGGATCCGGGTGTGCTCAAGCTGCTGTTCGCCGGCTTCATGTTCGCGTTCGCGGTCAAGGCTCCGCTGTGGCCGCTGCACCGGTGGCTGCCCGACGCCGCGGTGGAATCCACCCCGGCGACTGCGGTGCTGATGATGGCGGTCATGGACAAGGTGGGAACCTTCGGCATGCTGCGCTACTGCCTGCAGTTGTTCCCGGACGCCTCAACGTATTTCCGCCCGGCCATCATCGTGCTGGCGGTGATCGGGGTGGTCTATGGCGCGATGGTGGCGATCGGCCAGCGCGACATCATGCGGCTGATCGCCTACACCTCGATCTCACACTTCGGTTTCATCATTCTGGGCATCTTCGTGATGACCAGCCAGGGTCAGAGCGGTTCGACGCTGTACATGCTCAACCACGGACTGTCCACCGCGGCGCTGTTCCTGATCGCCGGGTTCCTGATCGCCCGACGCGACGGCACCCGGTCGATCGCCGACTACGGCGGCGTGCAGAAGGTGGCCCCGGTCATGGCCGGCACCTTCATGGTCGCGGCGATGGCCACTCTGTCACTGCCCGGGCTGGCACCCTTCATCAGCGAATTCCTGGTTCTGCTAGGCACTTTCAACCGATACTGGCTGGCAGCGGCGGTCGGCAGCACCGCACTGGTGCTGTCGTCGATCTACATGCTCTGGCTCTACCAGCGGGTGATGACCGGCCCGGTCACCGCGGGCAACGAACGCATCCGTGATCTGGTGCCGCGGGAGCTCGTCGTCGTCGCACCGTTGATCGCGCTGCTGCTGTTCCTGGGCTGCTACCCGAAACCGGTGCTGGACATCATCAACCCGGGCGTCGAGCACACCTTGACCACGATCGGTCAAACCGACCCGGCACCGCTGACCGCCGAGGGGGCGCACTGACCATGTCGGGCATGCCAACACCCCACGTCGAATACGACCTCCTCCTGCCGCTGCTGATCGTCTTCGGCACCGCGGTCACCGGCGTGCTCTTCGAGGCGTTCGTGGCACGGCGGGCGCGTTACCTGATGCAGGTCCTGCTGGCCCTCGGCGGCTTGGCCGCCGCGTTCGCCGCCGTCGTCGCGGTGGGCCGTGATCTGCCCGCTACCGGTCGCCTCGCGGTGCTGGGCGCGGTGGCGGTCGACCGGCCGGTGCTGGTGCTGCAGGGCACCATCTTGTTGGTCGGGATCATGGCCATCGTGTTCATCGCCGAACGCAACGTCGGCGCCACCGAGGGCCCGGGCGCCGCGACCGCGGTGGCCGCCGCGCCGCGGGGCTTGGATTCGTTCACACCGCAAGCCTCCGCGGTCCCGGGCAGCGTCACCGAAGTCGAGGCCGCGCGCAGCGGGGTGACCCAGACCGAGGTGTTCCCGCTGACCGTGCTGGCGATCGGCGGCATGATGGTGTTCCCTGCCGCCAACGACCTGGTCACCATGTTCGTGGCCCTGGAAGTACTGTCGCTGCCGCTGTATCTGCTGTGCGGGCTGGCCCGCTACCGTCGCCTGCTGTCGCAGGAAGCGGCGTTGAAATACTTTCTGCTGGGCGCATTCTCCTCAGCGCTGTTCCTGTTCGGCGCCGCGCTGATCTATGGCGCGACGGCCACCCTGGCGCTGCCCGAGATCGGCGATCAGTTGTTCGCCCACAGCGGTGACTCGCTGGCGCTGATCGGCGCCGCGCTGCTGTTGGTGGGGCTGTTCTTCAAAGTCGGTGCCGTGCCGTTTCACTCCTGGATTCCCGACGTCTACGTCGGCGCCCCGACACCGATCACCGGTTTCATGGCGGCCGCCACCAAGGTCGCCGCGTTCGGGGCCATGCTGCGCATCATCTATGTCGCGTTACCGGCCCTGCACGACCAGTGGCGCCCCCTGATGTGGCTGGTCGCGGTGCTGACCATGGTGGTGGCGACCATCGCAGCGATCACCCAGACCGACATCAAGCGGATGCTGGCCTACTCCTCGATCGCCCATGCGGGCTTCGTGCTGACCGGCGTGCTGGCGGCGATCCCGGCGGGCGTCTCATCGACGCTGTTCTACCTGGCCGCCTACAGTTTCTCCACCGTCGGCGCCTTCGCGGTGGTGAACCTGATCCGCGGCTCCGGCGGCGAAGAAGAACTCGATATGTCCCGGTGGGCTGGCCTGGGGCAGCGCTATCCCGTTGTGGGCCTGTTGTTTTCGATGTTCCTGTTGGCGTTCGCCGGTATCCCGTTGACCAGTGGTTTCGTCAGCAAGTTCGCGGTGTTCTCCGCGGCCGCCGAAGGCGGCGCCGTCCCGTTGGTGGTAGTCGGCGTGATCGCCAGCGGGGTCGCCGCCTACTTCTACGTCCGGGTGATCGTGCTGATGTTCTTCACCGACTCCCCCGCCGACCCGCCGCAACTGGTGTTACCCAGCGTCTGGAGCAAGGCGGCGATCGCACTGTGCGCCGCGGTCACCATCGGACTGGGCGTGTTCCCGCAGCCGCTGCTCGATCTGGTGGACGCCGCAACCGCGTTCGCACTCTGACCGCGGGCGTGCCGGTTGCGGCAGGTCCATCATGGACAGGTGGACGAATTTCAGCGCCTGGTCGCGATGCTGGACTACACCATGTTCGTGGTGACCACCGAGGCGAACGGGCACCCCTCGGGTTGTCTGGTCGGGTTTGCCACCCAAACCAGCCTGCAGCCACCGCGGTTCCTGGTCGGGGTGTCCAAACGCAATCACACCTTCGGGGTGGCAGCCCGCTCCGGGCACCTGGCCGTGCATGTGCTGTCACGCCGTGACCTTGACCTGGCCCGGCTTTTCGGCGGCCAAACCGGCGACGACATCGACAAGTTCGAGCACTGTAGCTGGCACCGCGGTCCGGCGGGAATGCCCATCCTGGACGACTCGCCGGCATGGTTCGTCGGCAAGACGCTGAATCGGATCGAGCTCGGCGACCACTTGGGTTACCTGTTGGAACCCGTCGCCGGACACGCGTCCCAGCCCGCCGGCGACCTGCTGGCGTTCTCCGATGTCGGCGACGTCGAGCCGGGCCACCCCGCCTGAGGCGGCTCGACCTGGCCACTCAGCCCGGCTGGCGCACCGGCAGACCGGCAGCGGTGTAGATCGCGTCGATGACGGTCATGTTCTCGATCGCGTCCTGCGGCGTGGTCCGCACCGGCGCGCCGCGCAGCACGGCATCGGCGAACGCGTCGAGCTGGAAGGCGTAGGAGGCCCGGTGGGTGAAACGCTCGATGCGCCTGCCTCGCTGGGAGTGGACCCGCAGCCGGTGGAAGTACTGGGGCATCAGCGGGTTGAGCGCCCGCAGTTCGCCACGGTCGCCGATCACGCGGGCGCTGACCTGCAGCAGGTTCGTCGACCACAAGGAGCAGCGGATCGCGCCGGTGTGTCCGGCCGGGAACCGCAACTGCGCCGTCATGGCCCGGTCGATCTGCGGGTCACGCAGTTTCGCTTGTGCGGACACGACTTCCGGTGTCGCACCGCCGAATGTGCGGGCCATGTGCACCGCGTAACAGCCGGCATCCATCAATGCTCCACCGGCGAGCGAGTAGTCGTAGCGGATGTCGGAGAACCGGGGCAACGGGAAGCTCAGCGCGGCCTCCACCCGCCGCAGCGTGCCCAGTTCCCCCGAGGTGATGATCTCTTCGATACGCCGCGTCATCGGGTGATACCGGTAGTGGAAGGCCTCCATCACCACCCGGTCGGACTTGGCGGCCACCTCGGTGATCTGGCGGGCTTCGTCGGCGTTGGCGGTGAACGGCTTCTCGCAGAGCACGTGTTTGCCGGCGGCCAGCGCCGCGAGCGTCCACCGGCCGTGCAGGTTGTTGGGCAGCGGGTTGTAGACCGCGTCGATGTCCGGATCGGCGATCAGCTCGTCGTAGCTGTCGTGCACCCGGCCGATGCCGTGCCGGCGCGCAAACGCCCGGGCGCGCCCGCCGTCGCGGGCGGCAACCGCGCTGACCACCACTTCCGGGTTGGCGGCGGCCGGTTTGAGCAGTGACACCGGGGTGATCCGCGCCGCACCGAATACGCCGATCCGTAGGCCGGGGCTGGCATGGGTCATCGGTCCGCGGCCCTCTCCAGAATGAAACCCGCTACCCGCCGGCCGGTTAGCGTCGGGCAGGTCATGTCGATCACCGCACGCGCCTGCTCGCGTACCGGGGTGTGCGGATCCAGCACCGACAGGTAAACCTCGTGCGCGGCAAGTGAATCCACCGCGGCGTCGAGGTAGTCGTCGACGATTTCGACGTGGGTGGCCCCCGGCCCGTTCTGGAACAGCCGGCGCGGCGGGTCCTCCAGCGCGTCCCAGACGTCGGCGACCGCGGCGGCGAACTCGATGTGGTCGCGTTGGTTGGGAACATCGGGAGCGAACTGCGCGCCGCCGTAGATCGTCACCACCACGTCGGGGCGAACCTCGGCGATCACCGAGGCGATCTTGGCCCGCAGTTCCGGCGTGTTGCGGATGTTGCTGTCCGGGAAGTCCCAGAAGTCGACGTCCGGCACACCCACGAGGGCCGCCGCCCGGCGCTGCTCGGCCTCGCGGATCGCCCCGGCCTGCGCCGCGGCCATCCCGGCGATGCCCGCCTCGCCACGGCAGGCCAGGGCGTAGCAGACGGTCTTGCCGGCGGCGGTCCATTTGGCCACCGCGGCGGCGGTGCCGTACTCGGGGTCGTCGGGGTGTGGCACCAACACCAGCAGCGACGCCCAGTCTTGCGGGAAGGGCTGCGGCCCGGTGGGCCCGAACGACTGAGCCATGGGTCTATGCCATCACACCGTGGGCGATGATGTCGGCGATCCGTTGCACCCAGTCATCATCGAGGTCGTCGTCGGGGCGCAGCATCATCGCCAGCAACGTTGCACCGCCGATAATTTCGACGAGCCGGTCAGGGTCCACGCTTGGTCGCGCATCGCCGCGGCTCACCGAGTCGGCCACCCAGTGCCGCATCACCTCGAACAGGCCCTGGAAACGCTCCAAGATTCGCGCGGTCAACTCGGCGTTGGTCGCCATGTCGGCGATCAGACCGGGCAACGCCGCCCGTACCACCGGGTTGGTGAACGCGTCGCGCGCACCGGCCATCATCGCCCGGAGATCGGTGGCCGCATCACCAGGCGCCGCGGACACCGCACTCGGCGGCACCGAGAACACAGCCTCGTGCACCAGCTCGGCCTTGCTGGGCCACCGACGATACAGCGCGGTCTTGGTCGTGCCGGCCCGCTCCGCGACGGCCGCCAGGCTCAGATTCGTATATCCGACTTCCACAACCAGTTCCACGGCGGCCTTCAATATGGCAGCGTCGATACGGGGATCACGAGGCCGCCCGGCCCCGGACCCCTTGTCAACCGGCGAAGGTTCTGCTTTCATAACGCTACCTGTCGTATCGTAATTACTGTGACGGAGGATGCAAACGTGGTCGACCAACCGACAGTGGAAAGGGACGTCGGCCGGATCCAGCGTTCCAGCCGTGATGTCACCACCCTGCCCACGGTAATGTCTCGCTGGCTTGCCACGCAGTTGCCGGGCGGGGCCACGCCGGAGATCACCGTGGAAAGCGGCGTCGACACCAACGGCATGTCGTCGGAGACGATCATGCTCACCGGCCGCTGGATCGCCGACGGCACCCCGGTCGAGCAAAGTTGGGTGATGCGGGTAGCCCCGGCCGACGAAGACGTCCCGGTGTTTCCGGCCTACCGGTTGGACCATCAATTCGAGGTGATGCGGCGGGTCGGGGAGCTCACCGACGTGCCGGTGCCGAAGGTCCGCTGGATCGAACCCACCGGCGAGATCCTGGGTCGGCCGTTCTTCCTGATGGACCGCGTCGACGGCCAGGTTCCCCCCGACGTCATGCCCTACACCTTCGGCAGCAACTGGTTCGCTGACGCCACCGCCGAGCAGCAACGGACCCTGCAGGACTCCACCGTCGAAGTGCTGGCCAAACTGCACGCGATCCCGGACGCGGCAAGGACGTTCGGCTTCCTCGACGAGGGCCGCCAGGGCGAGTCCGCCCTGCAACGCCACTTCACCCAGATCCGCGACTGGTATGAGTTCGCGGTGCCCGACATCGGCCGCTCGCCGCTGCTGGACCGCACCATCGCCTGGCTGGAGGCCAACTGGCCGGCCGATGCGGCCGCCGGCGAGACGGTGCTGTGCTGGGGTGACTCCCGGGTCGGCAACGTGCTCTACCGCGACTTCCGCCCGGTCGCCGTGCTGGACTGGGAGATGGTGGCGCTGGGGCCGCGCGAACTGGACGTGTCCTGGGTGATCTTCGCGCACCGGGTGTTCGAGGAACTCGCCGGGCTGGCCGGATTGCCCGGGCTGCCCCAGGTGTTGCGCGAAGACGACGTCCGGGCCAGCTACCAGCGCCTGACCGGTGCCGAACTCGGGGACCTGCACTGGTTCTATGTCTACGCCGGACTGATGTGGGCGATCGTGTTCATGCGTACCGGGGCCCGCCGGGTGCACTTCGGGGAGATGGAGAAGCCCGACAACCCCGAATCACTCTTCTACCACGCAGGATTGCTGAAAAAGCTGATCGGAGAACAGAACTGATGTTGGGACCACTCGACGAATACCCGGTTCACCAACTGCCGCAACCGATCGCCTGGCCGGGCTCCTCGGACCGCAACTTCTACGACCGGTGCTACCTGAACGCCCACGACCGCACCGGGGACATCTTCTTGATCACCGGTTGCGGCTACTACCCCAACCTCGGCGTGAAAGACGCCTTCGTGCTGGTGCGCCGGGGTGACACCCAGACCGCGGTGCACTTCTCCGACGCCATCGACCAAGACCGGCTCAACCAGCAGGTGGGCGGCTATCGCATCGAGGTCACCGACCCGCTGCGCTCTCTGCGCGTGGTGTGCGAGGAGACCGAGGGCATCGCGGTCGACCTGCGCTGGCAGGCCCTGTTCGATCCGGTGCAAGAACAGCCGCACATCCTGCGGTCCGGCAACCGGGTCACGCTGGACGCGCAGCGTTTCGCCCAGCTGGGCTCCTGGAGCGGCCAGATCGTCATCGACGGCGAGGAGATCGCCGTCGATCCGTCGGTCTGGATCGGATCACGGGACCGGTCCTGGGGGATTCGCCCGGTCGGCGAACGCGAACCGGCCGGCCGGCCCGCCGATCCGCCGTTCGACGGGATGTGGTGGCTGTATGTGCCGATGGCGTTCGACGAGTTCGCGGTGGTGATGATCATCCAGGAGGAGCCCGACGGGTTCCGCTCGCTCAATGACTGCACCCGGGTCTGGCGTGACGGCCGGGTCGAGCAGCTGGGCTGGCCGCGGGTTTCCACCCGGTATCGCTCCGGCACCCGCATCGCCACCGGCGCCACCATCGAAGCGACCCGACCCGATGGCACCCCGGTGGTGTTCGAAGTGGAATCCAAACTGCCCGTACCGATTCACGTCGGCGGCGGGTACGGCGGCGACACCGACTGGCTGCATGGGGAGTGGAAGGGTGAGAAGTTCACCCAGCGGCTGACCTACGACATGACCGATCCGGGCATCATCGCGCGGACCAGCTTCGGGATGATCGATCACGTGGGGCGTGCGATGTGCCGCGAGGGCGACAGCGCCCCGGTCGAGGGCTGGGGCCTCTATGAGCACGGTGTGCTGGGCCGCCATGACCCGACGGGGTTCCCCGACTGGGTCACCATGGCGCCCTAGCGCTAACCCAATTCGCTGACGATCGCCCCGACGACCGCCGGGGCGATCGGCGCAGCCTGGTAAACGCAGACCGTGTCGGCTATTCCGTCGACCCGGTCGCGGATGCGCGCGGCCACCTGCGCCGGAGTACCGCACGCGGCGATGGTGTGCAGGATCTCGTCGGTGATCCGGGCGCCCATCTGCGCCCATTGGCCCTGCTTGGACAGCGCGTTGAGCTCCGGCTGCAGGTCCTGCCAGCCGTGCGCGGCCAGCACCGGCGCATACGCCGGAGTCGACGCATAGAAACCAAGCAACATCCGGGCGGCGGCTTCGGCGGCCTCCCGCTCGGCATCCGTGGCGCCGGTGGCCACGATGATCTCCGGGACGACGCGGAAATCCTCGGCGCGACGTCCGGCTTGAGCAAGCCCCGCACGCACCGCGGACATGGTGCTCTCATGCAGGAATCGCTTGGTGGAGAACGGCATCACCAGCAGCCCGTCGGCGTGCTCGGCCGCCGCGCGGGTCAGCCGGGGCCCCAATGCGCCGAGGTAGATCGGCGGGGCGCCGTGCGGGTTCGGTCCGGGGCTGAAGGTCGGCGTCATCAAGGTGTGCTGGTAGTAGTCGCCGCGAAAGTCCAGCCGTGCACCGGTGCTCCAGGCCTCGAAGATGGCCCGCAGTGCCGCGATCAGTTCGACCATCCGGTGCACCGGGTGGTCGAAGGCGGCGCCGAATCGCTTCTCGATCTGGGTGCGGATCTGGGTGCCCAACCCCAGGACGAACCGTCCGCCGCTGAGCAGCTGATGGTCGTTAGCCTGGTGTGCCAGATGAATCGGGTTGCGCGGGAACGCGATCGCGACGTTGGTCATCAGATCCAGCCCGCCGACGCCGGCCGCCAGCGTCAGCGGCGCAAACACGTCGTGCGGGCCCTCGAAGGTGAACACTCCGTGCACGCCGGAGTCGCGCAGTTCGCGCGCCTGGTCGGCGACACCGGTCAACCCGCTCAGCGCGGTGAGGACTTTCACGGCGCTACGAGATGATTTCGCGAGCGGCCGTCAGGCCGTCGGCGGATCCGGTGGCCAGTTCCACGAGGTCGCGCAGCTCCCGGTTCACCGCGCCGGGGTGCTCAAGGATCGAGCAGTGTCCTCCACTCATTTCGACGAACCTCACGAGATTGGGTGCGGCCTTGGCGATCCGGCGCGAGGCGACGATCGGCAGCAGCCGGTCGCGGGTGCTGCCGATGACCAGGGTCGGTACCGTCAAGCCGTCGAGGCTGATGTGCGACGGGCCGAGCGAATCGACAAGCACGCGCACCCAGTGACCGCGACTGGCCGGCGGGGTCTTGGCGAACAGATCGCAGATCAACGGTGCCACCGAGGAATCGGCCTCACCGCCGACCGCGAGCATGTGCACGAACCGTCGTACCGCCACGTTCGCCGGCCCGACGATCGGAACCGTGCCGAACGTCAGCAGAATCCGGCGCGCCGCCTGCACCCGCGCCTGGTGCAGCGGCGGCGGCACCTGGAACAGGTCGACGTGCGCAAGCAGGTCACCGGTGGTGGTGTTGATCAGCGCAACCGCGTCAGCCCGCTGCTCGACCCGGTGCCGGTACCGATCCGACCAGGCGCTGATCGCGATGCCGCCCATCGAGTGTCCGGCGATCACGGCGCGCTCCCCCGGTTCCAGGGTGGCTTCGAGCACCGAGTCGAGGTCGGAAGCCAGGTGGGTCAGGCTGTACCCGCCGCGCGGGGGCACCTCGCTGCGCCCGTGACCGCGGTGGTCGTAGGCGATCACCCGGTAGTCGCGGGTCAGGTCGGCGATCTGATGGCCCCAGACCCGGATGGCGCAGGTGATGCCGTGTGCCAGCACGATCGGGTAACCGTCGGGCGGGCCGAAGACCTCGGCGTGCAGGCGGGTTCCATCTGCTGCCCGGACCGCCACGGTGCGGCCGGGCGGCAACGCCGCCGGAAACCTGTCGGCGCGACTGCCCCGCCGACCGGGCCGTTGAGAACTCATTGCCACCCCATCGGAGATGCGGCAACGCTGCCGCACCGCGAGTGTACGCGCCGTGGTTTAGGTTTTCGGTAGGCCACTGCGCTCCAGCTGACGAAGGAGGCGCCCATGCGCGCGGTACAGATATCCCAGCTCGACGGACCGGCAGCCGCCCGTCTGGTCGACCTCGACGAGCCCGCCGGCGACGGGGCGGTCGTCGTCGACGTCCACGCCGCCGGAGTGGCGTTTCCCGATGTGCTGCAGTCCCGTGGGCTCTACCAGCACAAACCCGAACTGCCGTTCGTACCGGGCGGGGAGGCGGCCGGCGTGGTGCGCAGCGCCCCGCCCGGCGCGCATGTCCGCGCCGGTGACCGGGTGGCCGCACTGACCATGCTCAACGGCGCGATGGCGCAGGTGATCGCGCTGCCGGCCGCCCAGGTGTTCAAGCTGCCCGACACCGTGTCGTTCGAGGCCGGGGCGGGCCTGCTGTTCAACGACCTGACCGTGCTGTTCGCGCTGACCACCCGCGGCGGGTTGACGCAGGGCCAGACGGTGCTGGTGCACGGCGCGGCCGGCGGCATCGGTACCTCGACGCTGCGGCTGGCCGGTCCACTGGGAGCGTCGCGGGTGATCGCCGTGGTGTCCACCCCCGCCAAAGCCGAGGTGGCCCGGGCCGCCGGTGCCACCGACACGGTGCTGGCCGACGGCTTCCGTGACGCGGTCGCCGAACTGACCGGCGGCAAAGGGGTGGACCTGGTACTCGACCCGGTCGGCGGTGACCGGGTCACCGACTCGCTGCGGTCGCTGGCGCCCGGCGGCAAGCTGCTGGTGGTGGGGTTCACCGGCGGTGAGATTCCGACGGTGAAGGTGAACCGGCTGCTGCTCAACAACATCGACGTGGTCGGCGTCGGCTGGGGCGCCTGGGTGATGTCGCATCCGGGCGAGCTGGAACGGCAGTGGTCGGTGTTGGAGCAGCTGCTGGCCTCCGGAACCGTGACCGCGCCGCAACCACAGGTGTTCGCCCTGGAGCAGGCCGCAGATGCGTTGGCGGCGCTGGAAAGCCGCACCGCGGCCGGCAAGGTGGTGCTGCGGATGCGCGATTAGGGCGTCATCACCGCTGATGTCGCGTTCGCGGCCTTATGTCGTGGTGACCGTTCGCGGGCCGCCCGGCCAGTACCGTTTTCGAACTGAGAGGAATCCCGATGCCAGACCGACGTCGCCCGCACAGTGCCGGTGCACTGCTCGAAGCCGTCGAGCAATCGCCGAAAGCTGTCGCAGCGCACGATAAGTCGGCTTGGGTCGCCCTCTTCGCCGCAGACGGTCAGGTCAACGATCCGGTGGGCTCGACTCCCCATATCGGCACGGGCGCTATCGAGCGTTTCTTCGATACCTTCATCGCGCCCAACACCATCAAGTTCGACGTCGAACATGATGTGGTGTCAGGCATGTCGGTGCTGCGCGACCTCACGGTCTACACCACGATGTCGACGGGCGTCACCATGCAGATCCCGATGCATCTGCGTTATGACCTCGTTTCAGCCGGGCCGGAAGGCGCGCCGGAGATCCAGAAGTTGTTTGCGTACTGGGAACTGCCGACGATGATCTGGCAGCTGCTCAGCTCTGGTGGCCGTGGCCTTTTGGCGTCGTTGATTCTGGGCCCACAACTGGTTCGGCACCAGGGGTTGTCCGGCGCCGTCGGCTTCTTGCGCGGCCTTGCCGGAGTGCGGAAGCGGGGAAAGCGTTGCGTGACCGACCTTGTCGCGGCCTTGGCGCAGGCGGACGCGGCCGCCGTTTCGCCGCTGCTGACTCCGGGTGCCGCCTTGAGCCTGGACGGTGTTTCGGAGACCTCGGTTGCCGAGTTCGTCTCCGCAGCACGGCATCTACAGGTGGACAAGCTCCTTGCCGCGGGGCACACCATATCTGCGACTGTGCATCTGAACGGCAAACGCGGCGTGGGATTGTTTGAATTCTCTCACGAGGCCGCTTACCCCGGCATGATGTCCGCTGTCCGCCTCTATATCTGAGCCACACCCAGCTACAGCACGCCCGGAATGATCGCCTTGCGGTTAGGCGGGTAGTCGGGGAACTGCTGCAGATACCACTTGTGGGTGGCCATCGCCCGCGGTCCCAGATTGGCGATGGAGAAGAGCAGGAAGATCAGCCCCGGAACGGTCCAGGCCATGATCGCCCAGCCCGCCCACAGTATGAGCTCACCGAAGTAGTTGCCCGAAGACACCCAGCGATACACCCCGCCGTAGGGGATGCTGTACCCGCTGCTGCCATCGGCGCGCAGGCCGATCAGGACGCGGTCGGCCTGGAAGTTGATCCCCCAGCCGATCACTGCCACGGCGAGGCCCAGGATAAAGCGGGGGTCGGCAAACCAACGGTCCTGCTGCAAGTGCGGGGCCAGTGCCACCGCGTAGCCGTTGGCGAACCCGTTGACGGCGTTGAAGGTGAAGCCGAAGGCGATACCGGAGACCGGGAACCGTTTGTCATCGCCTTTGCGGCTCAGCGGATAGATCAACCCCCGGTAGAGGTAGTGGCACTGCCACAGTGCGTACAACACGATCGCCGGTGCCCCGTGCTGATGCGCGATGAGCCAGAATGTCACGGTAAAAGCCCACCACTGCGGGCATTCGAACATCAGCCAGCTGATTTTTCCGGGCAGCGTGAAGCGCTGGTCCGGGCTGGCGAAGCGGCCGTATGGGTTGGTGAACCAAAAGCTGCTGGCGAAGGTCACGGCCGTCAGGACGATCAGGAAGACGATAGCGGCGTGGTAGAGACCGGCCATGGCGGAACCTTCCATCCAGGACGAAAAGCAGTAGTAGCACATCGGGCCACCTTGAGGTCGGCAAGGTCAGGCCACGGATGCTGACTAAACCGCGGGGTCTTCCCGTTTGCCCGGTGCGAAGTAGTCGAACGCGGCGCGCATCTCGCTGAGCTTTCCGTCGGTGCCCTGCAGCGACAGCGTGACGTGGCCAAAGAATTTGCCCCCCAGCCGCTTCCGGCCGGCGAACGCGGACGCCTCGTCGAGGAACAAGTGCGCCAGCTGCACCCGGCCCGCGTCCACGGTCGCGATCCGCTCGATGGCGCTCCACGGGATCACCCGTCTACCGTTGCGACGCCCGTAGACCCCTTCGGCGTCGATGCGGACCTCGACGCCGGACTGAAAGAGCCGCGGCACGAGCACCGCCAGGCTGAGCCCGAAGAAGACGATTCCGATCCAGCCCCATACGTGCGTAGCGCCTACTGACCAACGCCGAGGGGGGTCTACCGGCCCGAATCCGCCCACCATCCACACCCCGCCCAGAACGAATGCCAGAGCGATGGCGACCAGCAAGGCGATCCGCCGCCGGTCCAGATGGGCTTCGAATGGCATGAGCGTGTCCTCCCGGTACGTCGACGCTATGACACTAGACGTCGGTATCGCTGATGCGCGCCTTGAACTCCGGGCACTCGACCAGTGGAGTATGGGTGCAGGTCACAGCGTGGGTGAGGCTGTCGCGCATTCGGGTAAGCCGGGCGATCTCCTCGTCGAGCTGGTGGGCTTTCTCGGCCATGCGTGAGCGCAACTCGGTATCGCTGGGCGTGGCGCGCAGGAACCGCTCGATCTGGGCCAGCGTGAACCCGGCGGCCTTGGCGCAGCTGATCAGTGCGAGCCGATCGAGCACGTCTGGTTCGTAGGTGCGGCGAAGGCCGTTGCGTTCACCGGAGCTGATCAACCCGCGCCGCTCGTAGAACCGCAGCGCCGATGACGTCAGGCCGGATCGGGTGGCCACCTCGGCGATGTCCAGCATGGCCTTCTCCTTGACTTGAAGTGCGGTTCAAGTCAGAGACTAACGGTGAACCGCCCACAAGGAAAGGAATCCCAGTCATGCCGCTACATCCCCAGGTCCAGGCTCACCTCGAGCGACTGGCCGGCACCAACTTCGCCGACCTGCACGCTTTCGCCCCCGAACAGGTCCGTCAGGGCATGCGCCTGATGGCACACCGCGTGGGCGCCTGTGAAACCGTCGCCAGCGTGCGAGATCGCACCATTTCCACGAAAGTCGGCGAACTACCGGTCCGGATCTATCACCCGCAGCCGAACCAGCTGCGCCCGGTGATCGTGTTCTTCCACGGCGGTGGTTTCGTGCTCGGTGACCTCGACACCCACGATGGGCTGGCCCGGGCGCTGGCGAACCGCTGCGGCCGTGTCGTCGTCTCCGTCGACTATCCGCTGGCGCCGGAACACAAGTACCCGGCCGCGATCAACGCCGCCTTCGCTGCAACGACGTGGGTGGCCGAGCACGCCGCCGAGTTCGGCGGCAACGGCGCCGACCTCGCCGTCGCCGGTGACAGCGCCGGCGGCAACCTGGCCGCCGTCGTCGCGCTGATGGCCCGCGATGCCGGCGGGCCGGCGATCGCACACCAGGTACTGATCTACCCCGACGTGGATTTTCGGCGGTCGAACGTCTCGATCCGGGAGTTCGCCGGCAGGTACGGCAACATCAGCCGGGCGACCCAACAGTGGTTCATGGACCACTACCTGACCAGCGAGGACCGGAAGCTCGATCCCCACGTCTCGCCGCTACTGGCGCCCAGCCTCGAACATCTCCCGACGACTTTCATCGTCACCGCGGAGTTCGACGCCCTGCGTGATGAGGGCGAGCAATACGGGGCGCGCCTGCGGGCGGCGGGCGTTCACACCATCGTCAATCGCTACGACGGCATGATCCACGAATTCATCCGCTGGCCGTTCGACGCCGCCGACCGGGCGCTCGACGACATCGCCGCCGCGCTCGCAAAGGCACAGGTGTCTTCGCCCTGACGCCTTGAAACGATGACAGGATGAGCTCCTGCTCGACGAGCCGCTCGCGCGGGCGGTTCCAGGGAAGGGGCAACGCCATGACGACGAGCTCGGCGCACCGGGTCCAACGTCGAAGCGTCATGCAGTCACTCACCGGGCTCAGTGTTCGCTATGTCGAGCGTCTGATGCCCGACCCGTATCTGTTCGCGGTGATCCTCACGCTCATCGTCGCCGGCCTGGTCGCTGTGCTGGTACGCGGAGCATCGGCCCACGGCCTGGTGACCGCCTGGTACAGCGGGGTGTGGGGACCGCAGAACATCTTCACGTTCGCCTTCCAGATGGTGCTGATCCTGGTGACGGGCTACACGCTGGCCGAAGCGCCGGTGCTCAAGCGAGCCATTGTCCGAGTCGCGGGTATGCCGCGCAACCAGGCGCAGGGGGCGCTGCTGTGCTTTTCCGTCAGTGCCGTTCTGTCCCTGGTGAACTGGGGCCTAGGGCTGGTGGCCGGCGCGCTGGTGGCCCGGCAGGTGGCACGGCGTTTCCCCGACTCGCATTTCGGCTACCTGATCGCCGCGGCGTTCATGGGCTTCATCGTCTGGACGCAGGGGCTCTCGTCATCGATCGCACTGGCCAACACCGACGCCGGCAGCCCGATCAACGTGATCCACAAGATCGCCGGATTCACCGTGCCGTTGAGCCACACCATCTTCCAGCCCTACAGCTGGCTGTCGGTGATCGTCGTGCTAGCGGTGCTCGCGGTTGCGGTGTGGCGGATGGAGCCTTCGCTCACCCTCGCGCCGGATGCCGCGGTGTTCGAGGACGACGATCCGCTCGTCGAGCCCCAGCGCAGCACGACGTTCGCCGAACGGCTGGAGGACCAGTGGGTGCTCAACGTGTTGGTGTTCGTCGCCGGCATGGCGTATTTCGTGATGAGTGGTTTCGCGCTGAACATCTCCTCGATGATCATGCTGTTCACCATCACCGGTGCGCTGCTGCACCGCACGCCGATCCGCTTCATCCGGGCGTTCACCGGGGCCGCGAAGGTGTCCGGTCCCCTGCTGCTGCAGTACCCGCTCTACGGCGGCCTGGTGGGGCTGCTGGCCTATCAAGGCGCCGAGGACTCCCAGCCGCTGCAGACGTTGTTGGCCCAGACGCTGGTCGACGGCGCGACGCAGTACACGCTGCCGTTCCTGACGTTCATCGGCTCGGTGCTCATCAGCCTGTTCGTGCCGTCCGGCGGTGGGCACTGGGCGGTACAGGGCCCGATCGCGGTCGACTCGGCGCTGGCGATCGGCCAGCACTCGCCCGCCTATCTCGGGTTGATCTCCATGGCCGTCGCCGTCGGTGAGGGCGTGGCGAACATGGTCCAGCCGTTCTGGCTACTGCCGCTGCTGGCGATCGCCAAGCTCAATGTCCGCCAGGTGATGGGCTTTACGGTCGTCGCGTTCGTCATCGGGCTGGCGGTGATGGGGGCGATGACGTTGATTGCGCCGTGGGTGATTTGAGCGCAGTCGTCATTCCTTGATATCTGCCCTTGCTTGTCGGATCCTCGATCCGTCGCGGATGTGTGGGCTGGGGTGACGCCTATCATCACAGCCTGACTCCATCGTTCTCTGCTCGCTGCACAGCCGTGGACCGCGACCAGGCAATCCACCGTGCTACCGTCAATGACGCGCATCTTGCTTGATGCGCTTGGAAAAATGAGAGAAGTTAAGTAATGGCACAGGGCACTGTGAAATGGTTCAATGGCGAAAAGGGCTTCGGCTTCATCGCCCCCGATGGCGGAGCGCCTGACGTCTTCGTTCACTACTCCGAGATCAGTGGCGGCGGATTCCGCACGCTCGAAGAGAACGCTCGGGTTCAGTTCGAGGTAGAACAGGGCGCGAAAGGTCCACAGGCTGTGGGCGTTTCGGTAATCTGATCGAACACACAGACTTCAAAAGGCTGTCGCAGCGCACGCTGCGACAGCCTTTTTTGTGACCCGTGTGCCGGCCTTGCCGACCGGGTCGCCGATGTGGGCCTGTTGGTGGTCGGAGCCATCAGCGATAGCGGCTGCTCACCGCCGCGGGGTCGGTAAGACCGACGGGTTGGACGCGGTGCGTACCGCGCGCTCGGTACTGGGATTCGAGACATCATGGTTGCGGTTTCCCGCTCGCTATCGGTCCCTGCCACCAACCGCGCCGAGCTGCCGTGCACCGTAGGCGGCGATTCCGACGGTGAACACGGCGATTCCAGCAAGGATTGCAGAGAGCGGCAACGCGAATGCCACGACCACGCACCCGGCCAGCCCGACGATCGGGATCAGCCGCGGTGGACGGCCTTCCCCGGCCGACAGTGTCCAGGCCGAGGCGTTCGCCACCGCGTAGTAGACCAGGACAGCGAACGAGGAGAACCCGATCGCGCCCCGGATATCGGTAGTGGCAGCCACGGTGGCGACCACGGCCCCCACGGCCAGCTCGGCGCGATGGGGCACCCCGAACCGGGGATGCACCGCTGCCAGCACCGGCGGCAGATACCGGTCGCGGGCCATGGCCAGCGTCGTCCGTGACACCCCCAAGATCAGCGCCAGCAGCGATCCCATGGCCGCCGCTACTGCCCCCACCCGTACCACCGGGGCCAGCCACTGCGCCCCGGCGTCGGTGACGACCTGGGCCAACGGCGCGGACGACTCCGCAAGCCCTTGTGGGCCAAGAACATTCAACGCCGCGACCGCTACCAGTGCATAAACCACCAGCGTGATCCCCAGGGCGATCGGGATCGCCCGGGGAATGGTGCGGGCTGGGTCACGTACTTCTTCGCCCAAGGTGGCGATGCGCGCATAGCCGGCGAACGCAAAGAACAGCAGTCCCGCCGCTTGGAGCACTCCGCCGGCCGACACCCAGGAGACGCTGGGCGCCTCGAGCGGGGCCCGGGGGGCGCCGAGCGCGGCCACGGTCACCGCAGCCAGCACCGCCAGCACCACAGCCACGATCACCCGGGTCAACCGCGCCGATTTCTGCACACCCACCACGTTCACGGCGGTCAACGCCACCACGGCGGCCACCGCGACCGCGTGCGGATGCGCCGGCCACGCATAGAACCCCACCGTCAACGCCATCGCGGCGCACGACGCGGTCTTGCCGACCACGAACCCCCAGCCGGCCAGGTATCCCCAGAATGGGCCCAGGCGCTCGCGCCCGTACACATACGTGCCGCCAGAAGTCGGATACACCGCCGCCAAGCGTGCCGAGGAGGTCGCATTGCAGTAGGCGATCACCGCCGCGATCGCCAACCCGACCAGCAGTGCCCCACCGGCGGCGAGCGCCGCCGGGGCCAGGGCCACGAAGATCCCGGACCCGATCATCGACCCCAGGCCGATCATCACTGCGTCGAACACGCCCAACTGACGCCGCAATGCCGCGGGCGCGGCCGGTTCGGCACCGGGCGCTGACATCTCCGGCTCGTCCGGCATCAGTGAATGTTCCCAAATGTGCCTCGCGTCGGGAAGACGGCCGAGAAGACGACAACGGCCCCCCGGAGCGTTCTCCGGGGGGCCGTTGCCACTAGTAGCGGGGACAGGATTCGAACCTGCGACCTCTGGGTTATGAGCCCAGCGAGCTACCGAGCTGCTCCACCCCGCGTCGGTGTCTACGAGGCTACCGAACGGAGGCCCGAGGCGCCAAATCGTCCGCGTCACCACCCCGACCGCCCCGCAACGCAGGCGTAATCGAGATTAACAATTCCGGGCGGGCGGTCGACAGCCCGCGCCCCGCCGACACCGCCCCGCCGGCTGACGTCAACGCCGTCCACTGGCATCGCACACGGCGGCCAGAGACGCTCAGATGACGGATAACTTCCCATGTCATTCGCGGCTATTTCCGGTGCATTACGGGCGTTAACCACTCGTTCTGCGCCTGCACGACAGCAGATCGCAGTTAACTTTTCTCTTGCAGCGCTACGTCCGCTGTGTCATGCTGCATCCGCAGCGTCTGCTGCGCCCTGCGTCACACTCCCCTCGGTGGGGCGCAGGGCCAAAGCAGTGGGAGAAACGACGGATGCCCGGAATCGTAGATAACATCGGCCGACTGCTCAGCTATCGGATGAGCGTCGGAGAACTCATCGGCCTGGGCCTGATCGTGGGCACGCCCTACCTGATCATCGGCCTGATCTGGTCGTTGACGCACACCGCTCACCTGCACGAGATGCAAGGGGCGGACCTGGTGGTGTCCTTCCTAGGATCGATCGTGTCGTGGCCGGTGCTGCTGTTCGCAGACGTCTGCATGCAGTGATGGCCGCACCGAATTCCGCCCGTCGCCTGATCGAACTCGCCGACCAACAATTGGCCGGCCGGCCCGGCCTGCGGGCGGTGGTCGATTGGCTCCTGCACTACCTGAAAAGCCACCCGATCCAGTCGCTGGGCACCGGCGGAAGCCAAGTGGTGCTGGGTGTTCGAGCGATCCAGTACCTGTTCGTCGACCTGTTCTCCGGGCGCTTCCTCGTCGGGGAGTTCATCGACCAGACGGCATTCGTGGCCGGCGCCGCCTTCCTGCCAACCGTTTTCGTCACCATCCCGGTCGGGGTGACGCTGTCGATCCAGTTCAGCGTGCTGGCCGGACAGGTCGGTGCCTCCTCCCTGGCCGGCGCGGCCACCGGGCTGGTCATCATCCGCCAGGCCGCCCCTCTGGTCGCCGCGATGCTGCTGGCGGTGGCGGTCGGCTCGGCGGTCTGCGCCGACCTGGGATCACGGACCATGCGCGAAGAAATCCAGGCCATGGAGGTAATGGGCGTCTCGCCGGTGCGGCGGCTGGTGGTCCCCCGCCTGGCGGCGCTGATGACGATCGGCGTATTGCTTACCGGCATCACGTTTTTCGTCGGGTATGTAGCCGGCTACATCTTCAACGTGTTCCTGCAGAACGGGACCGCCGGCTCGTTCATCGCGACCTTCTCGTCCTTCTCCGACGTCGGCGACATGTGGCTGGCGTTCGCCAAGGCGATCGTCTTCGGGATGATCGTCGCGATCGTGAGCTGCCAGAAGGGCCTCGACAGCCACGGCGGGCCGGCCGGGGTGGCCAACTCGGTCAACGCCGCGGTCGTCGAATCCATCCTGCTGCTGATGTTCGTCAACGTCTTGATGAGCCAGCTCTACGTCATTCTGTTCCCGAGGCAGGCGCTGTAATGACGGCCATTCCCAGTGCTTTTCGGCTCCCCGGTCTCCGTGCGGTCGCCGGCCTCTTCGGTGGGGGCTTTTTGGCCGTGGCCCGCGCCGGACACCTGGTGCACTTCTTCGGGCGCACGCTCGTTTCGGTACCGGTCATGATCCGGCATTACCGGCGCGAGATGCTGCGGCTGCTATCCGACATCGCCTGGGGCAACGGCTCGGTGGTCGTCGGCGGCGGCACCATCGCCGTGGCACTGGCGCTGGGTGCGATCGCCGGCGCCCTGGTCGCCGTCGAGGGCTACAACGTGTTGGACCTGCTGGGCCTGGGGCCCGCCACCGGGCTGATCTCCTCGTTCGCCACCACCCGTGAACTCGCCCCGATCATGGTGGGAATGGCGTTCATCGCCCAGGCCGGCTGCCGCTTCACCGCCCAACTCGGCGCGATGCGCATCAACGAGGAGATCGACTCGCTCGAAGCGATGGCGATCAACCCCATCCCATTCCTGGTCACCACCCGGGCGGTCGCCTCGGTCATCGCCGTCGTCCCGCTGTTCCTGGTGGCGCTGGGCATCGCCTACCTGTCCTGCCAGTTCTCGGTCATCTTGATCTCCGGCCAATCCAACGGGTCCTACCTGCACTACTTCTCGCTGTTCGTCAACGGCCGCGATGTGCTGTACGCGACGTTGAAGGCCACCGTGTTCGTCTTCGTGTCGTCGACCATCCAGAGCTACTACGGGTTCATCGCCTCGGGCGGTCCGGCCGGCGTCGGCGTCGCCGCCGGACGCGCGATGCGCACCAGTGTCACCGCGGTGGTCGTGGTGAACATGTTCATGACCATGGCGCTGTGGGGCGTCGAGTCCGGCGCCAGGTTCGGGGGCTAGACGATGCCGAACTCGTTCGACACCGATCCGCGCGGACCCTCCAACCTCCGGGTGTTCGTGCTGGGCGTCGTGTTCATCGTCGTCGCCGTCGCCACCGCGACGCTGATGGTCGCCAAATCCCAGGGCAAGCTTGACAACCTGGTCCGGATCGACATCGAGCTCACCAACATCGGCGACGGCCTGCCGCCGCGCTCGGATGTGAAATACCATGAACTGCTGGTCGGTTCGGTCGCCGACATCACCCCGTCCACCCACGGGCTGCCCAACACGGTCCACGTGGTGCTCAAACCCGAACATGCGGCCAAGATCCCCAACACCGTCACCGCCCGGGTGGTGCCGGCCAACCTGTTCGCGGTCTCGGCGGTCCAGTTGGTCGACAACGGTGCCGCCGGTGACCATTTGCGCTCGGGCGCGGTGGTCTTCGAAGACCGGTCACTGCCCACCGTGCTGTTCCAGAACGTGCTGAACAAGCTCCGCCAGTTGATCAACCCGCTGGGCCGCAAACCCGACGACACCACCGTCGGCGTGATCGCCGCCCTGGGCACCGCCACCCACGGACGCGGCCGGGAACTGACCGACACCGGCCACAACCTCAACGAGATTCTGGCGCAACTGAACTCCGTCGTCGCCGCCGACGACGCCGACCCGACCACCCTGTCGGCCCTGACCGCGGCGGCCCAAGGCCTGCAACGGGTCTCCCCCGAACTCTTCGGCGCGCTGGACCGATCGATTCGGCCGATGGCCACCATCGCCGAAAAGGGACCGCAACTGTCCAGCCTGCTCACCGGCGGAACCGACACCGCGACCACGCTGGCGAACGCCCTGGAGAATCAGGCCGAGCGGATGATCACCATCACCACCCAGCTCACCCCTGCCCTCGGGGTGATCGCCGATCACGCCGACGAATTCCACGGCGTGTCAACCAAGTTACAGACCCTGGCCGACCGGGTCTACGACGTCATCTGGGACCCGAACGAGAAGCTTCTCCAGGTCAAGGCAGCGCTAGCGCTCACGCCGAGCCGCACCTATGTCCGCGCCGACTGCCCGCGTTACGGCGAGCTGGCCGGACTGAGCTGCGCCACCGCACCAGAGGTGCCCACCGCACCCGACCTGTTTCCGGCGCTGGAATCTCAGGGTGTCTCCCCCACCCCGGGCATGACCGAGAATCGCCCGAATCTCACCCCGCCCCGGCACTCGATGCCTGGTGACCCGCAGGGCCCACCGATCCCCGCACCGCCGAAACCCCCGCCGGCCGGCACCCCCGCCGTCGAACCGCAGGGCGCGGTCATCGGCGGCAATGTCGGACCGGTCGGCAGCCCGGCGGAAAAACAGCAGATCAGCGGAATCACCGGCAGCGCCGATACCCCCACGATGTTGCTGCTGGCGCCGTTGCTGCGCGGCAGCACGGTGCACCTGACCGTGAAGGAAGGCGGCCGATGAGCAGTCGTCGCAAATCGGTGATCGGCATGGCCATTTTCACCACCTTCGCCTTGACCGTCACCTGGATGGTCTACAACACCTTGCGCCGCGACATCGCCGGCCCTACCTACAGCTACTCGGCGATCTTCAGTGACGCCTCCGGGATGGCCCCGGGCGACGACGTCCGCGTCGCCGGCGTGCGGGTGGGCCGCGTCGACCGGGTGACGCTGGCCGGCACCGCCGCCAAAGTGCAGTTCCGCGTGCAACGCAGCCAAAAGCTCTACCAGAACACGATCGCCTCGGTGACTTATCAGAGCATCATCGGGCAGCGCTATCTCGGCCTGGCCCAGGGCCCCGGCGACAACCCGGCCATCTTGCCCAACCACGGCCAGATCCCGATCGAACGCACCAACCCGTCGCTGGACGTCTCCTACATGCTCAACGGATTCGAGCCGTTGTTCTCCGAGCTGGACCCCGAACAGGTCGACAACATCAGCACTGCGACAGTCCTGGCGCTGCAGGGCAATCACGCATCGATTCTGATGCTGATCACTCAGGCCTCCCAGCTGGCCGAGACCTTTGCCGGACCCGACGAAGTGCTCAGCGCGCTGATCACCAACCTCGACCGGTTGATGACCGACCTGGCCAACCAGAGCGCCAACATGGAGAACATGATCCGCCAGTCGCGTGACACCATGGTCACGCTGGCCAACCAGCGGCAACCGCTGGTCGACTCGGTGGGCTCGATCAATGCCACCATGGCGCGGCTGTCGACGATCGTCGACAACATCGCCCCGGACCTCGAAGAATTCATCGGGCGCCAGCCCGGCCTGCTCAACTACGGCATCAACGACGGCCGCGAGCGATTCGCCTACATGGCGGCGAACCTGCCCTACGTTCTCCAGGGTCTGGCCCGGGTCACCCAGAGCGGCACCTACAGCGACGTCTACGCCTGCGAGCTGGACTTCGGCTTGTGGCGCGGCCTGTTTCACTGGTTCCGGGCGTTCGTCGGGGCGGCCACCGCCAGCGAAGGCCTCGCCCACCAGCACTCGGCGGCGTGCCGATGAGCCGGATCCCCGCCGCCCTCAAACGGCCCCTTGAGTCCTTCAGCACACCGTGGCTGGGCGTGAGCGCGATCGTCATCATCGCCGCCGTGCTGATGGCTACCGTCGTCTACTCCGGCCTGGGCGTCGGAAAGACCCGCTACCACGCCGAATTCGCACAGGCCGCCCAGATCCGCTCCGGCGCCATGGTTACCATCGCCGGCGTCAAGGTCGGCGCGGTCGAACGCGTGAAGCTCGCCGGCGAGCACGTGGTGGTCGGATTCAACGTCGAGCGCGGCATCGCTCTGGGCGCCGACACCCGCGCCGCGATCAAGTTGACCACCATCCTGGGTTCGCGCTACCTCGAGCTCTCGCCGGCCGGCCCCGGACAGCTCGAGAACCGCACGATCACCTTGGCGCGCACCGAGGTTCCCTACGATCTGCAGCGGACCTTGGCCGGGGCGACCCGCACCTTGGGGCCGGTGGACGCCAACCGGTTCGTCGAATCGCTGACCCTGCTCAACGCCAACCTCGGCGGGGTCGCCGAACAGCTGCCCCAGGCGCTGACCAACCTGCAGGCGATGGCCGATATCATCGCCGACCGCCGCGAGCAACTGGGCACACTGCTGACCAACACCGAAACCCTCACCACCATGCTGCGCGATCAGCGAGCCAACCTCGGCGCCCTGGTGCTGCAGGGCCGCGATGTGCTGCGGGAGATCGCCACCCGCCGCGCCGCCGTGCAACAACTGTTCGCCAGCGCCACGCTGCTGGTCGACCGGGCCCACGGGATCCTCCACGACGAGGCGGCCGTCAACCAGATGATCGCCGACTTCCACGAATTCATGAAGATGACCGCCGATCACGACGCCTTGCTGCGCAGCTTCCTGCAATCCACCCCGGTGGCGTTACGCAACTTCGCCAACGCCACCGGCAGCGGCAACGCGGCCGACGTCTTCTTGCCGGCCGGGATCTTCGTGGACTCCTGGATGTGCGCGCTGAGCGGACGCGCCCGCCAATTCAACCTGGTCGAGTACTTCAAGGACTGCGAATGAGCCGCGCCCTCAAGCTCTACCTGCTCGCCGGTGCGGCCGCTCTGGTCCTGGCCGTCACCGGCGCCGCGGTCGCACCGCAACTGATCCCCGACCTACCGCGGATCGCGGTGCACAAGATCCGGGTGACCGCCCAATTCCAGGACGCCGTAGGCCTTTACACCGGCAACGGGGTATCGGTGCTGGGCATGGACGTCGGCAAGGTCACCAGCATCAACCCCAAGGGTGGCTATGTCGAGGTGAAGCTGGCGATCGACGCCGACGTTGACATCCCCGCCGACGTCGAAGCGGTGACCGTGTCCAACTCCGTGCTCACCGACCGCCACGTCGAGCTCACCCCGGCCTATCGGGGTGGACCCAAGCTCAAAAACGGCGACGTGCTGAGCCTGGACCGCACCCGCACACCGGTGGAGTTCGAGCGAACCCTGGCGATGATGGACAAGCTGGGCAGCGCGTTGCGCGGCGACGACCACAACCAGGGCCCGCTGGGCGAATTCGTGGCGCTGGGATCGCAGATCACGGTCGGGAACGGACCCGACCTCAAGGCGACACTGGGCCGGCTCTCCGAAGCCCTGCAGGTGGGGTCGGACAAGGGCGCGCACAGCAAGAAGACCATCCAGACGATCATCACAGGCGTGGCCGAACTCAGCGAAGCCGCGTCCCGGAACGATGCCGCCCTACGCGAATTCGGTTCCTACATTCACCAGCTCAGCGACATCCTCGCCGCGGAGAACCTCGGCACCGGCAACACCGGGGCCAAGATCAACCGGCTGCTCGCCGAGACCTCGCGGCTGCTGGAAGGCAACCAGGACCGGCTGCGCGACGCGTTCTCCGGTGTTCGCACAGTGGCCACGACACTCACCGACAACGAACGCGACCTGCGCGAAATCCTCGACGTGGCACCGCTGTTCATCGACAATTTCTACAACGTCATCGATGAGAACGCGGGCAGTCTGCGAGCACACCTGCTGCTCGGAAAAACCTTGTTCAACAGCCAGTTCGGCAAGGAGATCTGCAACCTGATGGGTCTACGCCAGCTCGCATGCGCGACCGGAACGCTGCGGGACTACGGACCGGACTTCGGGCTGGGCAGCATGCTCGATCTGATGCAGGACGGGATCGGTGAGCGGCCATGAGGCAGCCGACCAGATGGGTGCGCGGGGCTCGAGCGGCGCTGGCGGTCACGACCGCACTGCTGACGGTCGGATGCGGCCTGGATTTGGAGAGCGTGGCCCTGCCCGCACCCGGCGGCGGTGGCCCCTACTACACCATCACCGCGGTGTTCTCCGACGCCCTGAACCTGCCGGAGAAGGCCAAGGTGCGGTTGTACGGGGCGCAGATCGGTGAGGTCGAATCGATTCGGGCCCAAGACTTCAACGCCTACATCACCATGCGGATCAAATCCGATGTGCCGCTGTATGCGGGCAGCACCGCCGAACTGCGCTCGGCTACCCCGCTCGGCGACATCTTCGTGCAGATCTGGCCCGATAGCAACCGGCCCGACGACGCGCCGCTGCTGAGCAACGGCTCGGTGCTGCCGCTGGAATCGACCGCCAACGCTCCGACCATCGAGGAACTGATCGCCTCGATGGCGATGCTGGTCAACGGCGGCACGGTGCGCCACCTGGTGTCCATGCTCAACGGCGCCGGCAAGGCGGTCGGCGGGCGCGGCGAAAAGCTGGGTCTGCTGCTGGATCAGACCGCGACGCTGCTCTCCCGGATGAGCGCCCGCTCGCAGCAACTGGACCTGACCCTGCGCACGTCGTCGGAGCTGGCCGCGACCATGTCGGCGCGTCAGACCACCCTCGATGACTCGCTGACCCACCTGGCGCCGGCCCTCAACGTCATCTCCGACAACACCTCCGACCTGATCGAGCTGGTCGATACCGGGGCGCGGATCACCCGTCAGCTGTCCCGGTTCCCGTCCCTGCAAGGCACCGACACCCGCAGCGTGAGTGCCGATCTCAACAAGCTGGCGCGGGTATTCAACGAGATCGCCATCGACCCCGAACTTTCGCTGATGCCGTTCAACCGGTTCCTGGGCATCTTGATGAAGACCTTGAACGGCCCCGCCGCCCACGTCAAAGGAGAGATCGACAAGATCACGCTGGTTCCCTGGCCCGACAAGAACTACCCGGGTGATCCGGAATTCCACTGGACCGACGGCACCGACTGGCATCTGATGATCGGTGACCTGCGCTACGAGTGGAACATGCTGCTGTCCCGGATCTACGGACCGCAGCGATGAGACCTTTCCTCGACCTCCTCGACCTGTTCGCCCGGCTCGGCGTCTGGCTGGTCCAGGTCGGCTACCGGCGACGTATCCTGTTGTCCGGCCTCGGGTTAGCGCTGACCACGGTGGTGGCGGCGGCCTACGTGACGATCTTCGGCGTCGGGATCAATCCGGCGCAGAAGACGATCGCGGTGCGGGTGCTGCTGCCGCAATCCGGCGGCCTGCTGGTCAACCAGGACGTCACCCTGCGCGGCATCCCGATCGGGCGGGTCACCGACGTGCACCTGACCGCGGCGGGAGCCGAGGCCGTCGTCGCGGTGCGCGCCGACCGGCCCATCCCGCGCGACACCCGGGTGCGGGTGTCCGGGCTGTCGGTCGCCGGTGAGCAATACCTCGACTTCCGCCCCGAGCACGACCGCGGCCCCTACCTGACCGACGGATCGCTGATCGGTCAGGAGCAGACCACCGTGCCGGTATCGCTGCCCCAGATCATCGATGACAGCCGCGGCGCCCTGGGGCAGGTCGACGCCGAGCAGCTGACCGCGGTCTTCAACGAGCTTCGGGTCAGCCCCGACGGCGGCAAGAAACTGTCTGCGCTGTTGGACGGCATCGTGCTGTTGGCTTCGACGCTCGATGGCGTACTGCCCGAGACCGTCGGCATGCTGCGCAACACCCGGATCTCGTTCACCACCCTCGCCGATGTCACCCCCGGCTTGAGCGCAACCAGCACTGGCCTGCAACAGGTCCTGGGCGGCGTCAACACCATGGACGGCGGCTTCCGCACCCTGGTCGATCTCGGCGGCACCGAACTCGGCCAGGTCGACAGTTTCATCGGTGACAACCGGGAGAACGTCTACGCCCTGTTGGGCAACCTGACCACCCTGTCGCAGATCTTCTATCTGCGGGTGCCCGCCCTGCAAAACCTGTGGCGCCCCGATCACGGCTCCCTGGTGGATCGGCTGGCCGGCACCGTGCACGACGGCGGCATCTGGGTGATCGCCGACATCTACCCGCGGCACCGCTGCGACTACAACCTGCCCCGAAAGCCGCCGTCGGCGGTGAACTTCCCCGCGCCCTACCGCTACACCTACTGCCCCGACGACGACCCGTCGCTGCTGGTTCGCGGCGCCCGCAACGCGCCACGTCCCCTGGGTGACGACACCGCCGGGCCGCCGGCGGGCCACGACCCACTGGCCACCCTGGAGCCGCCACCGGTCTACCCGCCCTACACCTTGCCCACCCCCGATGGCGGCCCGCAGCTGCCCGCCTGGGTTCCGAATTGATGAGAAAGCCGAGCCCCATGGGAAAAGCAGCCGACCCGGACGTCTTCGAGCAACTCGACGACCAACTCGACACGGACACGCCGCGCGACGACGAGACCGCCGCCACCGAAATCGTTGAGCCCGTCGAGCCCCCATCGCGGCGACACCGTACGGCGGGGGCGCTGATCGCCGCCCTGCTGATCGGCGCCCTGGCGTATGCGGGATATGCGGGATGGCGGCTGCATCAAGTCGACGCGCGTGCCGCCGCCGGGCAGGCCGCCCTGGCGGCCGCCAAGGACTACGCCCTCGTGTTGACCACCCTCGACACCGCCGACATCGACGGCAACTACGCCCGTGCACTTGACGGTGCGACGGGACAGTTCAAGGACGCCTACAGCCTGGGGGCCAAGCAGTTACGTCAGATCCTGATCGACAACAAGGCTTCCGGCAAAGGCATCGTCCTGGACGCGGCGGTCAAATCCGCGACCACCAGCCGGGTTGAGGTGTTGCTGTTCGTGGACCAGTCCATCACCAATTCGGTCCGCTCCGACCCACGCCTTGACCGCAACCGGATCCAGATGACCATGGAACTCGTCGACGGCCGGTGGCTGGCCAGCCAGGTCGACCTGATCTGAGCAGCGGGAAGAAATCGATATGACCATCGTTGAGACGCCCAGTGCCCAGGCGGCACAGGAGATTCCCGCGGCTCCGCCACGCCGCACCCGGTGGCGGCGCGCCGCCCGGGCCACCGCGGTGTTCGGCGCGGCCGCCGTGCTCGCGGGCAGCGGATACCAGAGCTGGCTGCTGTACCAGCAGCATCTGTCCGGCGTTGCCGCCCGCGAAGCACTGGACGCCGCAACGCAATACGCGGTGACCCTCACGACCGCGAATCCGGCCACCGTCGACCGGCAGATCAGCGAGCTGCTGGACCGCTCAACCGGCACCTTCCACGACCGCTACGCCAAGCAGAGCTCCGAGCTTCGCGCGATGCTGGTCGCCAACCAGGTGACCACCAGCGGCACCGTCGTCGACTCGGCTGTCAAATCGGCCGATGCCACCAACGCCACCGTGCTGCTGTTCGTCGAGCAGACCTTCACCAGCGCGGCACTCAAGCAAGCCCCCGCGGGCCGCCCCGAGGCGCCGCCCGACATCACCGCCATGGCGTTCAGCCTGCGCAAAGTAGCCGGACGGTGGCTGGTCAACGATGTCGCGGCAGGACAACAACAGCGATGAGTGCCCACAAAGCGGTCTGCGTCCTGGCGGCCCTGCTCACCGCCGTCAACACGGTGGCGGCCCCACCCGCCATCGGCTCCGCGCCGGATTTCTGCAGTGAACTGCAGGCGAGCTGGGACGGCCAACGGTGCACCACCCTGGTCGTGTCATCACGAAAGGCCGAGCGCTACATTGCTTTTGACCTACCCGAGCCACTACTCGACCACCCGGCGACCGGGCCGGTCGTGCGCGACTTCTACCACCGGCTGATGGCCGGGTGGCGTGCTTCGGGCGCCGAGGCGGCCCGCGACAGCAGCGCAATCGCCTACGTCGACAGCTTTCCCGGCCCCGGCGCAGTGCAGTCACTCGTTATCCATGAATGCCTGGAACCGTTCGGGATGCAGGCCAACAACGCCTACCGCACCTTCGTCTTCGACATGGATCAGGGCCGCCGGCTGGCCTTCGGCGACCTGTTCAAAACGGGTGTCGACCCGATGCGCGTCATCCCTCCCGCCGCTGCGCCGGTGCTATCGGCCGCGTTGAACGCCGCAGCGCCCCCGCACGCCCCGAACACCTATCCCTTCACCGTCGAGGAGTTCCAGCCCGATCCGGCCGGAACCGGCTACACCGGCGGCTATCGGGCCTTCGCGCTGTCGGCCGACGAGCTGATCCTGTATCTGCCCGACGCGCCGATGCTTCGCGAGAACCCGCGGCCGGCGGACCGGCTGGTGTGGTCGATGGATGGCGGCGCCGTCATCGCCCGGGTACCACTCACCGCACTGTCGGCGTCGCTTCGGCCCGAATACGGTGGAACATGAGGCCAGCACTGATAGGAGGACCCAGAAGATGATGCTTCTGGTGCGGCTCATCGATCTGGTCGTCAGCATGCTGCGCATCCTGGCCTCCCCTGAGGCGCGGCTGCTGCGCACCGGTGTGCTGGTGGTGCTGTTCTTCGGCGCACTGGTCGGGGCGGCCGGTCTCATCTGGGGGCTCGCCCAGCTGCCACAGTTCTTCGCCAGTCCGTAGCCCAGATCGAAAGGATCGCTGACATGTCGACCTGCGATGAATTGACCACCGCCGAGACCCGCATCCACGTCGTCCAGTACACCCCGCGCTGGGACGACGAAACCGTCGATCTGACCGAGGCACTGGACTTCTGGTCGGCTGCCGCGTCCGCCGCCAACGTCGTCATGCAGTTGAGCATGCCCGGCGTCGGCTACGGGGTGGTGGAGAGCCGCGTCGAATCCGGTGCGCTGATGGAACATCCGTGGAAACGGTTGCGCACCACCGCCCAATATATGGCCGTCGCAGTGCTCGGTAGCGACGAGGAACGCGCCGCCTACCGGGATGCGGTCAATGTCGCGCACCGTCAGGTTCGCTCGACCGACAGCAGCCCGGTCAAGTACAACGCCTTCGATCGCGACCTGCAACTGTGGGTGGCGGCGTGCCTGTTCGTCTTCTACGAGGACACCTATCAGTTGCTGCGCGGCAAGATGACCGAGGAGCAGGCCGAGAATTTCTACCAGCATGCCCGGCCACTCGGCACCACCCTGCAGGTCAGCGATGACCAATGGCCGGCCACCCGTGCCGAATTCGACACCTACTGGAACACGACATGCCAGAGCCTGGAGATGGATGACACCGTCCGCGACTTCCTGATGCGGCTGATCAACCTCAAGATGATCAACCCGGTGCTGCGGGTGATCTTCGCGCCACTGCTGCGGTTCCTGACGATCGGTTTCCTGGCCCCGCGTTTTCGTGAGCTGCTCGGGGTGCAATGGTCGAAGGCCGAACAACGCCAGTTTGAGAATCTGTTCCTGTTCGTGTCGTTTGTGAACCGCTTCATCCCCCCGTTCATCCGCACGTTCAACTACAGCGTGCTGATGGCCGACCTTCGCTACCGGATCCGGCGACGCAAGGCGCTGATCTGATCATGACGTCACCCGCGGTGCAGGGCCTGGACTCCGACAGCATGCTCTGGCATGTGCTGGCCGACCGGCGTTACCTGTTCGTGTTGCCCAGGGCGGTATGTCTGCTGATGCTGCATCCGGGCATCGCCGCCGGCATCACCGAGCACGCGCTGATGCGCGATCGCATCTGGCTGCACAAGAAGCGGACCGTCACCCAGGCGGTCAACTACGCCTACACCGGTGCCGACATGAGCCCCCAGATGCGGTTCGCCCACGAGCACGTCAAAGGCGTGGACGGGTTCGGCCAGAAGTATCATGCCTTGAGTCCCGATATCTTTCATTTTCAGCATGCCGCTTACGTAGAGTCCCTTTTCGTCATGGTCAATACCTTCATCCGACCGCTGGACGTGTCTGAACACGAGCAGCTCTACCAGGAGTGCTGCACCTGGTACCGCAGATATGGCATCTCAAGCCGGTCGATGCCCCCGACCTGGCCCGAGTTCGTCGAATACTTCGAGAACTACTGCCAGACAAAGCTGTTCGCCGGCCCGCACTTCGAGCCGTTCCGGGAACAGATCTTCGCTCCCACCGACTGGTGGATGCGTGTCGTCCCGCACCGGGCCATCCGCGCGCTACAGCATCCGCGTGCCCGAGAACTCACCGGAATCACCGTCACGGCCGCCGACCGGCGCTCCCTGCGACAGTTCGCCCGGCTGGCCCGCCTGTCCACCCTCGCGCCCCGGCACCATTGGAATGCCCGGGCGCGCGCCGCACTTGGCGTCAGGCGAGATTCCCCGTGACTCAACACCTGTCTGAGGCAGCACCCCCGGTCCGGCGGCGTCCCAAAGACCGCAAGGATCAGATCGCCCGCGTGGCCGCCGAGGCTTTCAGCGCGCTCGGCTATCACTCCGTGCGGCTGGACTCCATCGCCAGCGAGGTCGGAATCTCCGCTCCTGCCCTGTACCGGCACTACGCCAGCAAGTACGACCTGTTCCGCGACGCGGTGCTGGCGCTGAGCCAGCAACTGGTCGACGCGACCGATCTGCCGGCCGGACCCGCCGACGAACCGGTGCTCGATCGGCTGGTACGGGCCGTTATCGACATCGCACTGCGCAATCGGGAATCCGGTGGCCTGTACCGCTGGCAGGCGCGCTACCTACGGGAAGCCGACGAGGCCCGCCTGGTCGACCAACTGCGGCTGGTCAACCGCCGCCTGCAGGAGCCGCTGGCCGAACTGCGCCCCACCTCGACTCCGCTGCAGCGGCGGATCCTTTCGGCCGGATTGCTCAGTGTCGCCGGCGGTATCGCCGATCATCGGGTGCGGGCCCCGGCCGAGGACATCAGGAACATACTGACCGGGGCGTCGTCGGCGTTGCTGAACGCGCGGCTGCCCACCCCGGATGATTTCGCGCCCGGGGCGCCCGCCTGGCGCATCTTCACCCCGGACGCCGGGGTCTACGAAGCGCTGCTGCACGCCTCGATGATGTTGTTCCACCGCCACGGCTACGCAGAGACCAGCATGGCCCAGATCGCCAAGGCGGCCGGCGTGCGGGTCGCGGGGATCTACCGCTACTTCCCCGGCAAGGCCGACATCCTCAGCACCGCACTACGGCGCTCCTCCGATCGGCTCTCAGCGGAACTGTCCCGGGTCAACAGCAGCCGCCCACAACCGCGAGAAGCGCTGGCCCAACTCGTCGATGCCTTTATCGCCACCTCGTTCGCCAACCCCGAGCTGGCCTCGGTCTACTACAGCGAACGGATCAATCTCACACCGGCCGATCAGAAGGTGCTGCGCAACGTGCAGCGCTCCACGATCGACTCCTGGGTGGCGTTGCTCGTTGCGGTGCGCCCCGAGCTCACCGCAACCCACGCGCGGTTTTTGGTGCACGCGGCGATGGGCCTGGTCGTCGACGTCGGCCGGCTGGTGCACTACGACCGGCCCGGCACGAATGCGGACAACGCCTACCCGCAGGCATGCGTACGTGCACTGATGCACGCCGTGCTGTTCGGCGCCTGATCAATCGGCAGCCGCTACTTGGTGCTGTTGAACTTCGCCATCGCATCGTCGAGGCGCTGCAGCGCCGCCCCGTAGGCCGCGAAGTCGCCCCGGCGCTGGGTATCGCGCACCGCGGTGATCGCCGCCTCGATCTCGTGCAGCGCGGCGGCTTTCGCCGCAGACAGCCCGGCGTTGCCCGCGGGCGGAGGCGGCACCGCCGCGGCGGGCGGAGCGGCCGGCGGCGGTTGCTGCTGGGCTGCGGCGCCCCCGTCGGTGGGCGCGATGTCGGTTGCCGCCGCGCCGGCTCCCGGACCGAACAGGCCGGTCAGCGCATCAGAAACCGTCGGGCCGTAACCGATCTTGTCGTTGTACATCATCGCCACCCGGATCAGCCGCGGGTACGACGACGCCGCGTCGCTGGAACCCGGTGACGCGTAGACCGGTTCGACGTAGAGCAGCCCGCCCTGGGCCACCGGCAGCGTGAGCAGGTTGCCCCACCGGATGCGGTTCTGGTTGTCGCGCCCGATCACACCGAGGTCCTGGCTGACGGCGGTGTCGGTGGTAATCGCGTTGTTGGCCAGTTTGGGACCGTTGACCTGGCCCGGGATGGTCAGCACCGTGATCTTGCCGTAGGTGTCCGGGTCGGAGCTGGCGCTGATGTAGGCGGCAAGGTAGTCACGCTTGAACCGGTTCATCGCGCTGGTCAACTGATAGGACGCCGAACCGTCCTCTTTGACAAGGTTTTTCGCGACGATGTAGTACGGCGGCTGGAAGCTGCTGGCGGTTGGGTTGGGGTCCAACGGCACATCCCAGAAGTCCGACGTGGAGAAGAACGTCACCGGGTCGTTGACGTGGTACTTGGCCAGCAGCATGCGCTGCACCTTGAACAGGTCTTCGGGGTAGCGCAGGTGCTCGGCGAGCTCGGGGGTGATCTCCGCCTTGGGTTTGACCGTCCCGGGGAACACCTTCATCCAGGCCTTCAGGACCGGGTCCTGCTCGTCCTGGGCGTACAGGCTCACGGTGCCGTCGTAGGCGTCGACGGTGGCCTTGACCGAGTTGCGGATGTAGGACACCCGCCGGTCGGGCAGCAGCCGGTTGAACTCCACTTCCTTGGAGTCCGCGGTCGCCGACGACAGTGAGGTCAGCTGCGAGTAGGGGTAGTTGTCCAATGTGGTGTAGCCGTCGATGATCCACACCAGCCGCTTGTTGACGATCGCGGGGTACACCGTCGAATCGGTGGTCAGCCACGGCGCCACCGCCTGCACCCGGCGAGCCGGGTCGCGGTTGAACAAGATCTTGCTGTCCGAGCCGATCACCGACGAGAACAAGAAGTTGCGTTCGGCGAATTTCGCGGCGAATACGCTGCGGGCCAGCCAGTTTCCGATGCTGACACCGCCGGCACCGGTGTAGGTGTAGTTCTTCGTCTCGACGTTGGTCTCGTAGTCGTATTCGCGGTCGGGGCCATTGCGTCCGACGATCGCGTAATCCGCGACCGTGTCGGCGATCACCGGGCCGTAGTAGATGCGCGGCTGGTCCAGCCGGGCGGGGCCGTCGGAGATCACCGTGCCGTTGGCGCCCACGACGTTCGCCAGAAACTCCGGGTAGCCGCCGTTCTGGTTGGGGTCGTTGGCGATCCCGCGCACGGTGTTGGCCGGCGAGGCGATGAACCCGTTGCCGTGGGTATAGACGGTGTGCCGGTTGATCCAGTCGCGCTGGTTGTCGATCAGCCGATCGGGGTTGAGCTCGCGGGCGGCGACCACGTAGTCGCGCAGCTGGCCGTCGTCGTCGCGATAGCGGTCGATGGTGAGCTGGTCGGGGAAGAAGTAGAAGTTCTTACCCTGCTGGAACTGGGTGAACGCCGGGCTGACGATGGTCGGGTCCAGCAGCCGGATGTTGGACGTGGTGGCGACGTCGGCGCCCACCTGCGCGGCGGTGGCCCGCGCGTCACCGCTGTAGTCGCGGTAGGTGACCACGTCCTCGGTCAGCCCGTAGGCCTGCCTCGTCGCGGCGATCGACCGCGAGATGTATTCGCTCTCCTTCTGCGCCGCGTTGGGCTTGACGCTGAACTGTTCCACGATCAGCGGCCAGCCGGCGCCGACGACCACCGACGACAGCAGCAACAACACCAGGCCGATCGCCGGAATCTGCAAGTCGCGCAGCACGATCGCTGAGAACACCGCTACCGCGCAGATCAGCGCGATCGCCAGCAGGATCATCTTGGCGGGCAGCACCGCGTTGATGTCGGTGTAGCCGGCCCCGGTGAACGGCTTGCCGGTGCGGGTGTGGCTGAGCAGCTCGTAGCGGTCCAGCCAGTAGGCGGCGGCCTTGAGCAGCACCAGGGTGCCGATCAGGCTGACCACCTGGATGCGCGCCGGCCGGCTCAAGGCGCCGGCACGCCCGGAGAGCCGGATCCCGCCGAAGATGTAGTGGGTGGTCAGGTTCGCAACCGTGGCCAGGAAGAACGTCACCAGCAGCAGCCCCACCACCAGCCGGTAGAACGGCAAGTCGAAGGCGTAGAACCCGAGGTCCTTGCCGAACTGCGGATCGGCGATGCCGAAGTCGCCGCCACGCAGGAACAGCTGGATGCGCACCCAGTAGCTCTGGGCGACGATTCCGGCCAGCAGGCCGATCGCCGCCGGAATCCCGAATCCGACCAACCGCAGCCGCGTCAACACCGCGGTGCGATAGCGCGCCACCGGATCGTTGGCGCCGCCCGAGGGCACGAACACCGGCCGGACCCGGAAGGCCATTGCCAGCCCGGCGAACACGATCCCGCCGACGAGCAGCCCCACCACCACGAAGGCGATCAGGCGGGTCAGCAACGTTGTGACGAACACCGAGCGGTAGCCGAGCTCCCCGAACCACAACCAGTCGACGTAACCGTCGATCAGCCGCGGCCCCACCAGCAGCAACAGGATCACGACGAGCGCGCTGCCGATCATGATCCGGCTGCGCGGGGTCAACTTCGGCATTCTCGCGGTGGGCCGCATACCCACGTGCCACGCTCCCTAGCTCGGTTGTCCTGACGGCCCCACTGTAGCCAACCCGGGCTTCAGCAAGAGGGTGGCTGACCTCCACCGGTGAGGGTGTGCAACGCATCCACCGCCTGAGCGAGGCTGTCGACCTTGATCAGTTGCAACCCGTTGTTGTCCGACCGGGCCTCATAGCAGTTCTCTGCCGGTACCAGAAACACCGTCGCACCGGCCTCGCGGGCCGCGATCATTTTGTGCGTGATGCCGCCGATCGCGTCGACCTGGCCGTTGGCTTTGATGACCCCGGTGCCGGCGACGAAGTTCTCGCCGGCCAACCCGCCCGTGCTGAGTTTGTCGACGACGGCCAGGGAGAACATCAGCCCGGCGGAGGGACCGCCGATATTGGCGAGGTTGAAGTCGATGGTGAACGGCGCCCACGGCGCGTCGAGCACCGACACGCCCAGGAAACCGTTGGGACGATCCTTGTTCTCTCCTAGCGTAATCCGCGCTGTGCCGGGCGGGGCGTTCTTACGCCGGTAGTCGATGGCCACCGTCTCGCCCGGCTTGGTGCCGGCCAGCTTCGCGGTGAACTGTTCGACGGTGTAGACGGGTTCGCCGTTGACGGCGTCCACGGCATCACCGGCCTGCAACGCGCCGGCCGACGGCCCGGGATCGTGGACGTCGGCGACGGTGACCGCCCGCGGGTAGCGCAGGTAACCCAGCGCGGCGTATTCGGCGCTCTGCTCGGACGCCCGGAAATCGGCGTCGTTGTCCTCGTCGACTTCCTCGCGCGACTTGCCGGGCGGATAGACCAGGTCACGGGGCACGAGCTGTTCGCGTGCCGACAGCCACAGCGCCAGCGCCTCTCCCAGCGTCAGCCCGTCACGCTGGGACACCGTGGTCATGTTCAGGTGACCGGTCGTGGGATGGGTCGTGGTGCCCTGGATGTCGACGACCTGCTTGCCGTCGACCATCCCCAGGGTGTCGAAGGTGGGGCCGGGCCCCAGCGACACGAAGGGCACGGTGACCGCCGCCAGCAGTACGCCGAACACGGCCACCGGCAGCAGTGCCGCCAGCAGCATCAGAATCCGCCTGTTCACCCCGGGTATGGTAAACGGCCACGGCCCGGGCAGCTCCGGGCCGGACCGTCGGCGGTTGCGTGTCGCAGTCGGCGGGCGCCGGTGGGTACGGTTGTGTCTATGGCTGATCTGCCCTTCGGTTTCTCTTCGGGGGACGACCCCGACCGCGAGCGGCCCGGGGGGCGCGATCCTGGTTCGGGCCCCGGACCGACCGACCCGTTCGGGATGGGCGCCGGTTTCAACATCGCCGATCTGGGCCAGCTCTTCACCCAGCTCGGCCAGATGTTCAGCGGTGCCGGCACGGTGGCCGCCGGCGGCCGACCGTCCGGACCGGTGAATTACGACCTGGCCCGCCAGGTCGCGGCCCGCTCGATCGGTTCTGTCGCGCCGGTCACGGCGTCGACCGCCAGCGCCATCGGCGATGCCGTGCATCTGGCCGAGACGTGGCTCAACGGGGTGACCTCATTGCCGGCCGGCACCACCGGTTCGGCCGCGTGGACCCCGGTGGACTGGGTGGAGCACACCATGGCCACCTGGCAGCGACTGTGCGACCCGATGGCCGAGCAGGTGTCGTCGGTGTGGGCCTCGGCGCTGCCGGAGGAGGCCAAGAGCATGGCCGGTCCCCTGCTGTCGGTGATGTCGCAGATGGGCGGGCTGGCTTTCGGATCGCAGCTGGGCCAGGCACTGGGCCGGCTTTCCGGGGAGATACTGACCTCGACCGACATCGGATTACCGTTGGGACCCAAGGGAATTGCGGCCCTGATGCCCGGCGCGATCGAGGAGCTGGCGAGCGGCCTGGAGCAGCCGCGCAGCGAGATCGTCACCTTTTTGGCCGCCCGCGAGGCCGCCCACCACCGGCTGTTCAGCCACGTGCCGTGGCTGGCCAACCAGCTACTCAGCGCCGTGGAGGCCTACGCCCGCGGGATGAAGATCGACATCCGGGGAATCGAAGAGCTCGCGCAGGGTTTCGACCCGGCTTCGATGGCCGACCCCTCGGCGATGGAGGAGTTGCTGAACCAGGGGGTGTTCGAGCCGCAGTCGACCCCGGAGCAGCTGGCTGCCCTGGAGCGGCTGGAGACCCTGCTGGCCCTGATCGAGGGCTGGGTGCGCACGGTGGTGACCGCGGCGCTGGGCGATCGCATCCCGGGCACCGCTGCGCTGTCGGAGACGCTGCGGCGCCGCCGTGCCACCGGCGGCCCGGCCGAGCAGACCTTCGCCACCCTGGTCGGCCTGGAACTGCGCCCGCGTAAGTTGCGCGAAGCCGCGGTGCTGTGGGAGCGGCTGACCACCGCCGTCGGTATCGACGCCCGCGACCGGGTGTGGCAGCACCCCGACCTGCTGCCGGCGGCCGCCGACCTCGACGACCCGGCTGCGTTCATCGACCGGATCCTGGGCGGCGACACCAGCGGCATCGACTCCGCGATCGACCAGGCGATCGCCGAGTTCCAGCGGGATGCCGACGGCAGCGGCGACACCGACGACTGACGGGCAGCCGGCCTCAGTTGCGTCCTGCCACGGGCCCACTCGCCTCGGCCGGTGAGGTCGCGTGCCGCCAGGCCAAGGGATTGAGATGGCGATAGGGATCGCCGGCGCGGATCTTACGCAGTTCGGCCAAGATCCGCTCGAGCGATTGTTGAGTCTTCTCCCGCACGGCGGCAACCCATTTCTCGGTCGCAACGCGGGCGGGCTTGGCGGTGTCGATCGGGGCACCGAAACGCAAGTACATCCGCTGCGGTCGCGGGATGAGGGTCGGCCCGATGCCGTGCTGCAGCGGTACCGCCATGTCCGGAGGCCCTGACAGCCGTCGAGCCAGCGCAGAGCTGAAGCGCTCCCAGCTGCCTCCGCGACGACTCACGCTTCGATAGACGTCGTCACCACCAACTAGTCCGACAGGCACGATCGGATACTGGTATTCGACTGCGAGACGGGCGAATCCGGCGCGGCCCTGCCAACGCAGGGTGTACTCCTCCCCTTTGAACTTGGGAATCTCACGGCCGCCGCCGGGAAACACCAGAATGGGTTCGTTGTGGCGCATCAGTTCGCGGACGGGCTCGGGCGCGCCCACCAGCGCCCCCGCTGCGGCGAGCAGATCGCGAGCGGGCCCTCGCATGCGCCCGAACTGCCGGTCCGTCAGCGGCCGTACCCGTTTGCCGATCCCACGCCGAACGTGGAAAGGGATCAACAGGGCTTCGATGCTGACCTGGGTGTGGTTGCCCACCAAGAGAAATCGGCCATCGCCAGGAAGGTTCTCGAGCCCCTCGACATAGGGACGGTATGCCTCGACGAGGGGCCTGACCGCGTCGGCGACGGCCTCCACAGCCCGCCGCATCGCCTCGACTCGCGGCGGGTGGTTCAAGATCGCGTCGGTGTCTTGGAGGACGTGCATGTGCTCACAGTACAGAACGAACTAGTTCGTATGGTTAGATCTTGCTGTGCGAAGAAGCGCGACTGAGCTGCGGGGCCAGATACTTGACGCTGCCCGTGCGGAGTTTGCTCGTCATGGCCTCGCCGGCGCACGCATCGATCGCATTGCCCGGACGGCGCACGCCAGCAAGGAACGCCTCTACGCCCACTTCGGTGACAAGGAAGCACTATTTCGGGACGTGGTGGCGACCGATGTGGCGGCGTTCTATCGGTCGGTCACCCTGCGCCCCGACGCGGTGCCCGAATTCGCAGGCGACGTCTACGATTTGGGCAGAAACAGCCCGGAGCACCTGCGCATGATCAGCTGGGCGCGCCTGGAAGGCCTGGCCCTCGACCAGCCGCACGCCGACGGACAGGCGATCTTTGAGCACGCGGTGGCCGCCATCGAAACCGCCCAGAACGGCGGTTATGTCGACCGCTGCTGGCAACCGCTCGATCTGCTGGCCCTGCTGTTCGGTATCGGCCTGGCCTGGGCCCACGCACCCGATCCGTACGAGACCATCACCGACCCCGCCGTCATCGCACGCCAACGGAGCGCCGCCGTGGAGGCCGCGCGGCGCATCGTGGCGCACCCCTGTGGATGACGGGAGGATTCTCGCCGCCGGCCATGGCAGGGTCGCGTCCGTGACAAGGGTTGGTTCCCAGACCTCCAGCTACACCCTCGATCCGGCGCTGCCGGTGTTGCTGCGCCCCGACGGTGCCGTCCAGGTCGGCTGGGATCCGCGCCGGGCGGTACTCGTGCATCCGCCACGCGGGCTGAGCGCGGCCGCGCTGGCCAGCGTCCTGCGCTGCATGCAGATACCGACCACCGTCGCCGCGCTGCGCCAGCAAGCCGCCCAGCACGGCCCGGTGGACATTGAGGAGCTGGACGACCTGCTTGCCGCGCTGGTGGCGGCGCGCGTCGTCGTCCGCGGCGCCGACGGCCGCCGTCAATGCCGCACGGTCTCGCTGCGGGTGCATGGCCGCGGCCCGCTGTCGGATCTGCTGATCGAATCGCTGCGCTGCTCGAGCGCCGTGGTCCGGCACAGTAGTCATCCGCACGCCGCAGTCAGCACCGCCGGGACCGATCTGGTGGTGCTCTCGGACTACCTGATCACCGACCCGCGGCTGGTACGCGAGCTGCATGCCGAGCGGGTGCCGCACCTGCCGGTGCGGGTGCGCGACGGCACCGGGTTGGTCGGCCCGCTGGTCCTGCCGGGAGTCACCAGCTGTCTGGGCTGCGCCGATCTGCACCGCCGGGACCGGGACGCCTCCTGGCCGGCGGTGGCCGCCCAACTGCGCCACACCGTCGCCCACACCGACCGCGCGACGGCCCTGGCGACGGCAGCGCTGGCACTGAGTCAGATCGACCGGGTGATCGCCGCGGTGCGTGGCGCGGCGGTCGACCGGGAGCTGGCCGCACCTCAGACGCTGAACGCCACTCTGGAGCTGGATCTGGCCACCGGGTCGATCATGAGAAGGCGGTGGACGCGGCACCCGCTGTGCGATTGCTGACCTCGCGCCCGCCCCCGGCGATTTCCCACGCGGTGACCGGCGCCACAAGCACATCATGGATGATGGACACGTGTCAGAAATCAAGCGCGGGAGCGCGGCGCGCAATGCGAAGCTGGCCAGTCTGCCCGTCGGCTTCGCCGGCCGGGCCGCCCTCGGTCTCGGGAAGCGGCTGACCGGCAAGTCCAAGGACGCGGTCACCGCCGAGCTCATGGAGAAGGCGGCCAACCAGTTGTTCACCGTCTTGGGTGAACTCAAGGGCGGCGCCATGAAGGTCGGTCAAGCGCTGTCGGTGATGGAGGCGGCCATCCCCGAGGAGTTCGGCGAGCCCTACCGGGAGGCCCTGACCAAGCTGCAGAAGGACGCGCCGCCGTTGCCCGCGGACAAGGTGCACCGGGTGCTCGACGCCCAGCTGGGCACCAAGTGGCGGGAACGGTTCTCCGAGTTCGACGACACCCCGATCGCCTCGGCCAGCATCGGCCAGGTGCACAAGGCGGTGTGGGGCGACGGCCGTCCCGTCGCGGTCAAGATCCAGTACCCCGGAGCCGACGAGGCGCTGCGCGCCGACCTCAAGACGATCCGGCGGTTGACCGGCGTCTTCAAGCAGCTGGCACCCGGTGTGGACGTCAAGGGCGTCATCGACGAGCTGATCGAGCGCACCGAGATGGAGCTGGACTACCGGCTCGAAGCCGACAACCAGCGGATCTTCGCCAAGGCCTACGCGGGCCACCCGCACTTTCTCATCCCGAACGTGGTGGCCAGCGCGCCCAAGACGGTGATCCAGGAGTGGATCGACGGCGTCGGCATGGCCGAGATCATCCGTAACGGCACCGTCGAGCAGCGTGACCTGATGGGCACCCGGCTGGCCGAGTTCACCTGGGACGCGGCGCGCCGGCTGGAGCTGATCCACGGCGACGCCCACCCGGGCAACTTCATGCTGCTACCGGACGGCCGGATGGGCGTGATCGACTTCGGGGCGGTGGCGCCGATGCCCGGCGGCTTCCCGCCGGAGCTGGGCGCCGCCGTGCGCTTCGCCCGGGACAAGGACTACGAACAGGTCATTGCGACGATGCGCCGGGGCGGCTTCATCCAGAAAGGTCAGGACGTCTCGGTGCGCGAGATCGACGAGATGCTGCGCCAGTACGTCGAGCCGGTCGAGGTCGAGACGTTCCACTACAGCCGCAAGTGGCTGATGAGAATGGCCGGCAAACAGCTGGAACGCCCCGTCGAGCAACTCAAGACCGCCCGTCAGCTCGACCTGCCGCCCAAACTGGCGATGCCGATGCGGGTGTTGGCCTCGACCACGGCGATCATGTGTCAGCTGGATGCGCACGTGCCGATCAAACGGCTCTCCGAGGAATTGGTGCCGGGTTTCGTCCCCGACCCCGACAGCGACGCCATGGTCGGGCCCTCCGCCTGAGCCGGCACGCCACTCACGCGGCCACCGGCTCCTTGCGCGGCCGGCCGCGGGGTCGCTTGCGGCTGATGACCGCGCCGCGGTCGAGGATCTCGCCACCCCACACTCCCCAGGGTTCGGCACGCTGCAACGCCAGCGCCAGGCACTGCCGGCGGATCGGGCAGTCGCCGCACAGCGTCTTGGCCCGCTCCAGGTCGGCGGGGTCGTCGGCGAACCACAGGTCGGGTTCGCGATTGCACGGCAGTTCCCGACGTCTTCGGTTGCATGCTGTGGTGCTGGACATGGTGGTCACCTGCTTTCGGGGGTCTGATCAGGGAGCCGCGCAAAAAATATGGCCACGGATCCTGGTGGAGGTCCGTGGCCATCGGGCGGGTTGAGCTGATGCGTTAGACAAAACCCCGATGCACGGACACGCCGGCAGCGGCATGCGCCGCCGCGGCAGCCGCACGTACGCCGATCGTGTTCGGGGTGTTCATGGTTAGGCAGGTTAACCGTTGCCGCGTGCGATGCACAACTGATTTTTAACCTGCGCGTTCAGCCCCGGTTGCGCACCAGCTCGAGCACATCGGAGCCGAACTGTTCCAGCTTGCGCGCACCGATGCCCGGGATGGCGACCAGGGCGGCCTCGTCGGTGGGCAGCATCTCGGCGATCGCGGTCAGCGTGTTGTCGGAAAAGACGATGTAGGCGGGCACTTTCAGCTCGGTGGCGGTGCGCAGCCGCCAGTCCTTGAGCGCCACCAGCAGCTCGGTGTCGACCTCGGCCGCGCAGGTTTCGCAGCGGCTCAACATGATGGCCGCCGGGGTGGCCAGCGCCTTGCTGCAGACCCGGCAGTGCTTCGGGGCACCGCGGGCCCGGCGCCGGGTGGGCGACGACGCCGCGGCATCGGCTTGCGGGGCGATCCCGCTGAGGAACCGCGACGGCTTGCGGGAGGCCCGGCCGCCCGGGGCGCGGGCCAGCGCCCAGCTCAACGCCAGGTGCACCCGGGCGCGGGTGACGCCGACGTAGAGCAGCCGGCGTTCTTCTTCGACGGCCTCGCTGTCGGGGCCGTGCGCCAGGGCATGCGAGATCGGCAGGGTCCCGTCGGCCAGGCCCACCAGGAACACCGCATCCCACTCCAGGCCTTTGGCGGCGTGCAGCGAGGCGAGCGTGACGCCCTGCACCGTCGGCGGGTGGCGGGCATCAGCGCGCATCCGCAGCTCGGCCAGCAGTCCGGGCAAATCCAGGTCCGGGCGCTGCGCGACTTCGTCGTCGACAAGTTCGGCCAGCGCGCCGAGCGCCTCCCAGCGTTCCCGCGCCTTGGCGCCGCTCGGCGGTTCGGCCGTCAGCCCCAGGGGTTCGAGCACGCCGCGCACCGTGTCGGGCAGCGGCCCGTCGGCTCCGCGCTCTGCGGCGCGCCGCAACGCCACCAGCGCCTGACGGATCTCCTGGCGGGTGAAGAACCCCTCGCCCCCGCGGACCTGGTAGGCGATGCCGGCCTCGGTGAGCGCCTCCTCGTACACCTCCGACTGGGCGTTGATCCGGTACAACACGGCGATCTCGGCCGGCGCCGTGCCGCCCTCGATCAGCCGGGCGATCGAGGTGGCCACCGCAGCGGCCTCGGCGACCTCATCGGGATACTCGCGAAAAGTCGGCACCGGCCCGGGGTCCCGCTGACCGATCAGCTTGAGCTTGCTGCCCGCCACCCGGCCGCGGGCCGCGGCGATCACCCGGTTGGCCAGCGACACCACCTCCGGGGTGGAGCGGTAGTCGCGTTCCAGACGCACCAGGGCGGCGTCGGGGAACCGGCGGGTGAAGTCGAGCAGGTAGCGCGGCGAGGCGCCGGTGAACGAGTAGATGGTCTGGTTGGCGTCGCCGACCACGGTCAGGTCGTCGCGTGGGCCCAGCCACGCCGACAACACCCGCTGCTGCAGCGGGGTGACGTCCTGGTATTCGTCGACGACGAAGCAGCGGTAGCGGTCCCGGAATTCGGCGGCCACCGCCGCGTCGTTCTCGATCGCGGCGGCGGTGTGCAGCAGGAGATCATCGAAGTCGAGCATCGCCACGTCGCCGCGGGCCTTGAGCGCCTCGTAGCCGGCGTAGATCTCGGCGAGCTTGCCGGCGTCCACCGGGGTGTCCCGGCCGGCGGCCGCCACCGCCTCGGGGTACTGCTCCGGCCCGATCAGCGAGGCCTTGGCCCACTCGATCTCGCCGGCCACGTCGCGCACGTCGTCGTTGGAGAGGCGCAGCCCGGCATGGCCGGCGGCCCGAGCGACCACGCCGAACTTGCGGTCCAGCAGTTCCCAGGCGGTGTCACCGACCACCCGCGGCCAGAAGTAGCGCAGCTGCCGGCGCGCGGCGGCGTGGAAGGTCAGCGCCTGCACCGCTCCGACGCCGGCCCCGTTGCCGGCGGCGTTGCCCAGGGCGCGCAGCCGGGAGCGCATCTCACCGGCGGCGCGCTGGGTGAACGTCACCGCGAGCACCTGTCCGGGTCCGACATGGCCGGCTGCGACCAGGTGGGCGATCCGGTGGGTGATGGTGCGGGTCTTGCCGGTCCCGGCACCGGCCAGCACACACACCGGCCCCCGCGGCGCCAGCACGGCGGCGCGCTGCTCGTCGTCCAAGCCGGCGATCAACCCGTCCACGGCGTCCATCTTGACAGGGACCTCCGACGCCCGGCCGCGAGCGGCCCGGGATCTCAGCGGCTAGCGTTGACAGCTATGACCGTTAGCGATCCGCCGCTCATCATGTACACCACGCAATGGTGCGGGTACTGCCGCCAGCTCAAGAAAGCCTTGGAGAAGTTCGAGATCGGCTACGACGAGATCGATATCGAGTCCGATCCCACCGCCGCCAAGTTCGTCGAGGAGGCCAACGGCGGCAACCGCACCGTGCCGACGCTGCGGTTCGCCGACGGCTCGACGCTGACCAACCCGACCGGTCGCGAGGTCAAGGCGAAGCTGGACCGGCTCAGCGGCTGATTTATTGCGCGGGATCAGCCGGCCCAGGACTCGATGATGGTCCGGGCGATCGAGATCGATCCGGGCAGCAGCAGTTTCGCCTCCGCCGACCCGCCGCTCCAGGCCCCGGCATCCAGCGCGGCGCGTACCTCGTCGCGGGTGAACCAGTTCGCCTCGGTGATCTCACCGTCGCTGAACACGAACTCCTGCCCCGGGTCGGCGACGGCGTGGAAGCCGACCATCAGCGAGCGCGGGAACGGCCAGGGCTGGCTGCCCAGGTAGCTCACGTCGCGCACGGTGAGCCCGACCTCCTCGTGGACCTCGCGGACCACGCAGGCCTCGAACGACTCGCCGGCTTCGACGAACCCGGCCAGCAGCGAGAACATCCGGACCGGCCAGTTGTGCTGGCGGGCCAGCACGACGCGGTCGGCGCCGTCGTGCACCAGGCAGATCACCGCCGGGTCGATCCGCGGGAACTCCTCGGCTCCAGTGACGGGGTTGACCCGCGCCCACCCGCCGCGCACCGGCTTGGTCGGTGTGCCGTCGACGGCGGAGAACCGTGCGTTCTCATGCCAATTCAGCAGGGCGATGGCCGAGGACACCAGCTGGGCGCTGGTGTCATCGAAGACGTCTCCGATGGCCCGCAGGTCCAGCACGGAGACGTCGGCGCCGGGCGGTGCCTGCAGCGCACCACGGACCGCCCAGACGTGCCGGCCGTCTTCGAGGCGGCCCAGGAACACCGCGTCCGGCGGCGGCACATCACCGAGTTCAGCGGCGTCGTGCAGCACCACCCGGCCGTCGGCGACCAGCACCTGGTTGCGGGGGTCGACCCGCAGCAGCGCCGCGGCCGGCCAGCCGGCGACCGCGGCGTCGGTGTCGGTGCGCAACTGGTCGGCCCGGTCGGCCCCGATCCGCGATAGCAGCGGTACCTGGCGCAGCTGGAAACTCAACATTCCTCCTCGTGCCGACCCGCTTCGCCCAGCTTCGCCGCGCTCGCGATCGTCACGGGTTGCCCACCGTGCGCACGTAGAGCAGCCGGTCGCCGGCCTCGATCGCATCCACGTCCGGGGCGTCCAGGCGCAGCAGCTGTCCGTCGCGCACCACGGCAAGCACGATCTCGTTGAGGTGCTTGGCCGACGCGCCGACCTCTTGCTGCTCCACCTCCCGCTCGGCGATGGCGTACCCGGCATCCGGGGTGAGCAGATCCTCGATGATCTCGACCACGTTGGGTGTGGTGGTGGCGACGCCGAGCAGCCGCCCGGCGGTCTCCGAGGACACCACCACCGAGTTGGCGCCGGACTGCTCCAGCAGATGCTGGTTCTCGGCTTCCCGGATGGCGGCCACGATGGTGGCGTTAGGGGCGATCTCGCGGGCGGTCAAGGTCACCAGCGCCGCGGTGGCATCCGACCCGGTGGCCACCACAATCGCCGCCGCGCGCTGCGCGCTGGCCAGCCGCAGCACGTCAGATCTGGTCGCATCGCCGTCCACCGTCACCAGCCCGGCGCTCTTGGCGCGTTCGAGCACGGCACGGTCGTTGTCGACCACGACGATGTCACTCGGGGTGGTGTCTTCGTCGCCGAGCATTGCGGCGATCGCGGTCTTTCCCTTGGTGCCGTACCCGATGACGATGGTGTGGTCTCGCACTCTTCTCCTCCAACGCTGAATACGGAAGGCCTGTTGGGAAGTCTCGGTGAACGCCTCCACGGTCGTTCCGACCAACAGAATCAGGAACGCGATCCGCAGCGGGGTGATGATCAAAACGTTGATCATCCGGGAGAACTCGGTGATGGGCGTGATGTCGCCGTACCCGGTGGTAGACAGCGTCACCGCCGAGTAATAAAGGCAGTCCAGAAACGTCAGCCGGTCGCCCTGCACGTCGGCGTAGCCGTCCCGGTCGACGTAGACGAAGACCGTCGACACCAACAGGGCCGCCAGCGCGATGAGGCTTCGCCGGTAGACGGTGCGGCCGGGACTGGACTGCCCCTGCGGGATGCGCAGGACGCCGACGAGCGCATGACTGGGTTGGGCGGTCAGCGTCTCGTCGAGACGACGCAGCCGTCGCCAGCTAGCTCCTGCCACGACGGACGGTCACCGGTCAGCCTGACGCACGGACCCACTGTAACCACACCCACGGTCAATGGTTCAGCAGCGCGGCCAGCTCGGCGAAATCGGGCAGTTCATCAGGGACGACGGTGGTGCGGCTGCGGACGTAGTGGAACGCGGCCCGGACCGTGGATTCCGGGCAGCCGGTCAGTGCTGCCCACGCCAGCCGGTACACGCCGAGCTGCACGGTGGCGTGGCGTTGTGCCTCCAGCCCGGCCGGCGCGGCACCGGTCTTCCAGTCCACCACGGTGACGCCGCCGCCCGGCTCGGCGAATACCGCGTCGATGCGGCCACGCACCATCGTCTGCCCGAAGGCCATCTCGAAGGGCACCTCGACGGCCACCGGTGAGCGGGCCGCCCACGGCGAAGCCAGGAATGCCTCCTGCAGCTCTGCCAGTTCCTGCGCATCGGCCCGGGCCGTGTCGGCATCGGCCGCCCCGGGCAGATCGTCGAGCTCGAAGAGCCGCTCGGCACCGTAGAGCCGCTGCACCCAGTCGTGAAATGCGGTGCCCAGCACCGCATGCGGATCCGGGCGGGTCGGTAGCCGGCGGCTCAGCCGCTGCGCCGCGCCGACCGGGTCGCGGCTCAACTCCACCAGGTTGCTCACCGAGACCTGGCTGGGCAGCGCCGGGGTCCGCGGGACGGCGGCCAGGGCCCGCTCGGCCAGCAGCGCATCGACGTCAGCGGCCCAGGGGCTGTTCGGTGCCGTAGCCGGCTCCCCGGCCATCGCGGCGGTGACCAGCGCGGCCCCGGCGGCCACCGCCTCGCGTCGCGCGCCCAGCGGGTCTGCCGGCCATACCGCTTCTGCGGCGTTGTTGCCCAGCGGGTTCGGCTCGCCGTCGGCCGGCGCCGGCGCCCAGTGTTCGACGACACCGGCGCCGGAGTCCTCGATCACCGCTTTGAGTTCGGTCAGGAACTCCGAGGGGCCGCGCGGCTTGCGCTCCCCGATACCCCAGTGGTGACCGGAGACCAGCAGGGTGTCCTCGGCGCGGGTGACCGCGACGTAGAGCAGCCGGCGCTCTTCATCGACCCGGCGCTGATCCAGCCGGCGCTGATGCTCGGAGATGGTGTCGCTCAGCTGTTTTCGATCGTTGACCGCGGCGGTGTCGAGCACCGGGACACCGTGAGAACCCAGGTCGGCGCGGTCGCCGCGCAGCAGCGGCGGCAGCTCGGCGGCATCGGATAGCCAGCTGCGCCGCGACGCGGTCGACGGAAACACCCGCGCCACCAGGTGCGGTACCGCCACCACCTGCCATTCCAGTCCCTTGGCGGCGTGCACCGTGAGGATCTGGACGCGGTCGGCGGCGACCACCGGTGCGGCCGGCGCCAACCCGTTCTCCACCACGGCGGCCGCATCCAGGTACGCCAGCAGGCCCGGTAGTGACCCCGGGCCGCCGGACCCGACCACGTAGCCGGCGACCACGTCGGCGAACGCGTCGAGCTGCTCGGTGCCGGACGCCGGCGCCGCCACCGGCTGCGCGGCGAGCACCTCACAGTCCAGGCCGAGCACCCGGCGCACCTCGGCCACCAGGTCGGGCAGCGGCTGCCACAGGTGGCCGCGCAGCGCGGTCAGCTCCGCGCCCAGTGCGACGATGCGCCGGTAGCCGGTGGCCGAGTAGCGCTCGGCCGGTCCGGGATCGGCGAGCGCGTCCGCCAGGCATGCGGTGTCGGCATCGGGCCCGGCGGCCGCGGCGATCTCGGCGGCCGAGACCTGCCCGACCGCCTCGTCCGGCCGGGCCAACTCGGCGGCACGCCGCCACAGCGCGGCCAGGTCAGCGGCGCCGAGCCGCCACCGCGCGCCGGTCAGCACTCGGATCGCCGCCGCGCCGGCCGTCGGCTCGGAAACCAGCCGCAACATCGCCACCAGGTCAGCGACCTCGGGCACCGACAGCAGCCCGGCCAGGCCGACCACTTCCACCGGGACGCCCCGGGCCCGGATCGCCTCGGCGAAGGGCGCGGCATCGGCGTTGCGCCGCACCAGCACCGCCGCGGTGGGCGGCGCGACACCCTCGGCGTCGGCTTGCCGGTAGCGACGCTGCAGCGCCTCGGCGACCCACTCGTGTTCGGCCGTCACGTCGGGCAGTAGCGCCAGCCGCACGTCGCCTGCTGACGCGTCCGGGCGCGGCCGCAGCGTGTGCACCGTGACGGAGCGCCGCCGCGCTTCCGCGGAGACCTCGTTGGCGAGGTGCAGCACCTCCGGCGGATTGCGCCAGCTGGTCCGCAACTCCAGCGTGGGTGCCGGGGTGCCGTCGGAGAGCGGGAAGTCGGTGGCAAAGCGCGGCAAGTTGGTGGCCGAGGCGCCCCGCCAGCCATAGATCGACTGGATCGGGTCGCCGACGGCGGTCAGCGCCAGGCCGTCGTCGACGCCGCCGCCGAACAGTGCCGACAACGCGACGCGCTGGGCGTGCCCGGTGTCCTGGTATTCGTCGAGCAGAACCACCCGGTAGCTGGCGCGCAGCCGGGCGCCGACGGAGGCGTCGGCCTGCGCCAGCCGCGCGGCGGTGGCCATCTGGGCACCGAAATCCATCACCCGTTCGGCCCGCATCCGCTGGTGCACGGCATCGATCAGCGGTACCAGCTGGGCGCGTTCGGTCTGGGTGTCGAGCATCCTGAGCAGCGACTGGTTGGGTTCGGCGCGCTGGCGGGGCCCCGGGGGCAGGGTGTGGACCAGCCGCTCGAGCTCTAGGTGGGTGTCTCGCAGCGCGTCGGTGTCCACCAGGTGTTCGGCCAGCTGCCCAGCCAGGCGCAGCACCATGGAGGTGATCGCGGACGGATCCCGGTCGGTGCGCAATTCGCCGGGATAGTTGCTGACCACCTCGAACGCCAGCTGCCATAGCCCGGTCTCGGTGAGCAGCCGGGTGTCGGGTTCGATTCCCAGCAGCAACCCGTGCTCGCGCAGCAGTGCGCCGGCGAACGCGTGGTAGGTGCTGACCGTAGGCGCGGCCGGGCCGGCGCCGCCAGCCGCGGGTTCGGGGACCATCAGGCCGGCGCCGGCCAACCGGGCCAGCCGGGAACGGACCCGGCGCAGCAGCTGGCCGGCGGCCTTGCGGGTGAACGTCAGCCCCAGCACCTGGCCCGGATCGGCGTAGCCGTTGGCGACCAGCCACACCACCCGGGCGGCCATCGTTTCGGTTTTGCCGGCTCCGGCTCCGGCGATCACCACCAGCGGGCCCGGCGGTGCGGCGATGACCGCGGCCTGCTCTGCGGTGGGCTGATGCAAGCCGAGCGCGGCGGCCAGCTCGCCCGGGTCATAGCGATTCGTCATGCGCCGTTCCCGGTGTGGGCCGGGCAGCTCGGCCGGATCGGGCAGTGCCGGCAACCGTCGTTGGCCCGGGCGGTGAACTCCGGCCCGGCGGTGGCCGCGGCCGCCTGGGCGATCCGGTCCCGCCACTGGCCGGCGGTTTCGCCGGTGAGCGGGTCTTGTTCCCGCTCGGTGGCGCCGCCGGCGCCGGGCTTGGCCGGGTAGACCAGCCGGGCGCCTCCGGGCTGCTCGCCGGATCCGACGAGGCCGGATTGCACCGCCAGCTGGTAGACGGCCAGCTGCGCGTGCTGTTGCGCGTCGTCTTTGCTGACCGGGGTCTTCGCGGTTTTGACGTCGACAACCACCAGCCGCCCGGCGGCGTCACGCTCGATCCGGTCGATCCGGCCACGTATGCGCACCCCGGCGTCGACCAGCCCATCGAAGGCGACTTCGGTGCCGACCTCGGTGAACTGGTCGCGGGTCTGCGCCCGCCACTCCAGGAACGTCTCGATCATGGCGCGATGCCGCGCGTGCTCGTTGGCCGAATACCACGGCGATTCGACCGGCAGGTGCTGCCAGGCCCGGTCCAACTCCGCCAGCAACTCCGTTGCGCTGCCGGCCGATTCGGCGACAAGCGCATGCATCACCGATCCGATCGTGGAGCGCAGGTCACGACCGTCGGTTCCGCCGTGCCGTTCGCCCAGCCAGCGCAGCGGGCAGTCCAGCAGGCTCTGCAGCGCCGAGGGTGACAGCGTGACGGCGTGCCCGTCATCGGCGCGCCACAGCGGCTCCTGGGTGCTCACCGGCGCCGCGCCGTGCCAGTCGGCCGGGTCGGCGCCGGGCACCCCGGCATGTGCCAGGCGAGCCAGTTGTGTTGCGGCGTCGGCTCGTTCGGAGTCGGTGACGGCTCCGTCCGGGGCGCAGACCACCGCCCGCAGGCGCCCGACGAGCCCGGCCGCCGACAGTACCGGCGGCGCCGCCACCGGTGGCGCCGGCAGCGGGGCGCCGTCGGAGGTGGCGCAGGCCGCGAGTTCGGCGACGAACTCCGACGGGATCTGCTCCTGTGCGCCGCCGGTGTCCCCCTCCCCGTCGACGGCGGTGACGAGCAACCGGCGACGCGCCCGGCCCATCGCCGCCACCAGCAGGCGCCGCTCCTCGGCCAGCAGCGGTGCCCGGGCCGAGACGTCGTCGCCGAGGCCGTGCAGCGTGTCCAGCAGCCGCTGGGTTCCCAACACGCCGCCGCGCGGAACGGTGTTGGGCCACAGTCCTTCCTGGACACCGGCGATGACGACCAGATCCCACTCCCGCCCGAGCGCGGCATGAGCGCTGAGCACAGTGACCGCTTCGCCACCCGCTGCCGGCTCGGCGCGGGGCATCACCAGTTGCATGGCGGCGACATGGTCAGCAAGCCCCGCCAAGGTGGCGCCGGCGGTGCGTGCGGTGTACTGCTCGGCCAGCTCGAACAGTGCGGTCACCGCGTCTAGATCCCGCCCGGCTTGCGCACCGGCCGGCCCGCCGCGCGCGGCCGCCGCCAGCCAGCGTTGCTGCAGCCCGGAGCGATTCCAGGCCTGCCACAGCGTATGGTGCGGGTCCCGGCCGCCAGCGTGACTGCGGGCCGCGGCCTGCAGCACCGCGCGTACCCGGCGCAGCGGGCGGGCGTAGGCGGCCGGCAACTGGCCGGGCTCACCGGACAGCACCGCCGCCAGCCGGTCACCGGGATCGGTTTCCGGGCGGGCCGTGCCGCCACGGCGCAGGAGGCGCTGGACCTGCCGCAGCGAGATCGGATCCATGCGCCCGATCGGGCCGGTGAGCAGATCCAGCGCCCGGCGGCCGTCGACGCCGTCGGCGGCGCACGCCAGCACGGTCAACAGGGCGGCCACCGCCGGCTGCTCGGCCAGCAGGCCCCCGGCGGCCGGGAGGGCCACCGGAATGCCGGCGGCGGCCAGGGTGCGGGGCAGGCGGGCCGCCGCGCGCGGCACCGAGCGGACGATCACCGCCATCTGCGACCAGGGCACTTGAGAGATCAGGTGGGCGCGCCGCAGCGTGTCGGCGATCAAGGCGGCCTCGGCCTGCCCGGTGGCCGCGGTGCGCACCGTGACTGAACCGTCCTCGGGCCCGCTGCCCTCGAGGCGGCGGGTCGTACTCGGCCCGGGCAGCCGCGCGGCGACGGCGTTGATGGCGCGGGCGACCGCCGGGGCGCACCGGTGCGACACCGACAGCTGCAGGGTGGGTGCCTCATCGGCCAGCAGGGCGGCGGGTTCGGCGCCGCGGAATCCGAACACCGCCTGATCGGGGTCGCCGGCGATGATGGTGCGCTGCACACCGGCGGCAAGCACCCGCACCAGCCGGGCCGCCTGCGGGTCGAGTTGCTGGACGTCGTCGACCAGCAGCAACCGGATCCGGCTGCGTTCCTCGGCGAGCAGGTCCGGGTCGGCCGCGAAGGCCTCCAAGGCGGCTCCCACCAATTCCGCGGCGCCCAGCGCCGGCGTGGTCGCCTGTGGTGCCGCGGTGCCGACCGCAGCGCGAAGCAGCATCACCTGTTCGTACTGCCGGGCGAAACGCCCGGCGGCGGCCCACTCCGGGCGGCGGCACCGCTTGCCCAGCCGGACCAACGCCCCCGGGTCGACGCCACGTTCGGCGCAGCGCGCCATCAAGTCCCGCAGTTCGGTGGCGAACCCGTCGGTGGCCAGCGCCGCGTGCAAGGACGGCGGCCAGGCCCCGGCGCCGTCACCGGCGAGCAGTTCCCGGATAACACTGTCCTGTTCGGCCCCGGTGACCAGCCGCGGCGGTGCGGCCTCGGCCCGCCGCGCCGCGCGCTGCAGCACCGCGAAGGCATAGCCGTGCACGGTACGAACCAGCGGTTCCCTGACCGCCCGGGCGGATCCGGGACTGCCCGCCGCCAGCACCTTGGCGGTCAGCGCACCACGGACCGCCGCCGGTAGCCGCCCCGATCCCGTCAGCAGCAGCACCGAATTCGCATCCGTCCCGGCGGCGACGTGTGCCGCGGCGACCTCGACCAGCAGGCTGGTCTTGCCGGTCCCCGGGCCGCCGCGAACCCGCAGCACGCCACGCGCGCACGGGTCCAGCGCCGCGGCGGCCTCGGCGGCAAGCGACCCCCAGTGCTGTGTCATACCGCCCATGACAGCACCGCCCTCCGACAATCCCGGCCGCGGCTGGCACCATCGACGGGTGAATTCCGATCATCGACTGCATGTGCACCGCTACGGCCCGGCGGGACCGGTGCGCATCCTGGCGATCCACGGCCTGACCGGGCACGGTCAACGCTGGCAGCACCTGGCCGACGAGCACCTGGCTGAATTCAGCGTCGCGGCACCGGATCTGATCGGGCACGGCCGCTCGTCGTGGGCGGCACCCTGGACCATCGACGCCAATGTCAAAGAGCTGACCGCGCTGCTCGAGCGCTCCGCCGATGGCCCGGTGCTGGTGGTGGCGCATTCGTTCGGCGGTGCCGTCGCCTTGCATCTGGCCGCAGCCCGTCCGGATCTGGTGGCCGCCCTGGTCCTGCTCGACCCGGCGATCGGCCTGGACGGCCAATGGATGGCCGAGATCGCCGACGCGATGCTGGCCTCACCGGACTATCCCGACCCCGCCGAAGCCCGGGCCGAGAAGGAGCACGGCTCCTGGTCGGACGTCGACGCCGCCGTCCTGGACGCCGAACTCGACGAACACCTGATCGCATTGCCCAGCGGGCGCTACGCCTGGCGGATCAGCGTGCCCGCGATGATGTCGTACTGGAGCGAACTGGCCCGCGACATCGTGCTACCGGAGCCGGGCACCCCGACCACGCTGGTGCGGGCACGCCGCACGTCGCCGCCGTATGTGCGCGAGGATCTCATCGCGGCGCTGCGTGACCGACTCGGTCCTGACCTCCGGCTGGTGGACATCGATTGCCAGCACATGGTGCCCCACGCCAGACCCGCGGAGGTCGCCGCGCTGATCCGTGACCTCCTGCCGGTGACGTGATGGCAGCGGTCACCGACGAGCAGGTCGAGCGGGTGCGCGCGCTGGTCGCCGCGATCCCTGCCGGCCGGGTCGCCACCTATGGTGACATCGCTTCCGCGGCAGGGCTTTCCAGCCCTCGCATCGTCGGATGGATCATGCGCACCGATTCTTTTGACCTGCCCTGGCATCGGGTGATCCGGGCGTCCGGGCGACCGGCGGCGCACCTGAGCACCGAACAACTCGAACGGCTTCGCGCCGAAGGGGTTCTGGCCGTCGACGGCCGGGTGGACCTGCGCACCGCGCGGCACCGGTTCTGACGCTACAGCGCCAAGCGCACCAGCGCCGCCGTGCGCGCCAGGCCGGGGAACGCCTCGGCCGTCGACCGCGGGTGCAGAGCGTGCACGGCGAGCCGGAACATCAACGCGCGCAACAGCATCTGCGGCCATTCCGGCAGCGACTCCCAGCGCTCGATGAGCCCGTCGTCGGCGTCACCCCACGACAGGGCGTCCACCACCACCACACCGGCGGCCCAGGACGGCGGACGCCAGTACGGCGTGATGTCGGTGACGCCGGGCGCCGCGGCGCCGGAGAACAGCACCGTGCCGTACAGATCGCCGTGCACCAACTGGCTCGCACTCTTGGTGGGCTTGCGCAACGTGGCGAGTTGGTTGATCAGGTCGATCGACCGCTGACCGTCCACCGAGCCCGGGGCCAGCCGGGCGCCGGTCTGCAGCGAGGCGAACGGCCGGTCCTCCCACGCGGCCCGGTCGGCGGCGATGAACACGTCGACGTCGGCCCACGGCGCCACCGGCGCCTGGGTGAGGAAACGGGGCCGCTCCAGCTTCGCGGTGGCCTCATGCAGCCGAACCGCCGCCGAGACCACCTCGTCGTGCCGGGGCTCGGGGCTGCCGGCGACGAAGGTGTCCGCGCGCCAGCCCGACACCACATAGCGGCCGTCGGTGGAGCGCACCGGCCGGGCCAGCCGGATGCCGTCGGCGAACAGCGTCTCGCGGACCTTCGCCGACCACGCGGCCCGGGCGTGGTCGGCGACCATCGACACCACCACTTCCCCGCACTTCCAGCCGTCCTCCCAGCCGGCGCCCAGGGGCACCGGGTCCACGCTGCGAAGGCCGAACGTCGCCAGCACGTGTTCAGGCGGCGGCTCGACAGTCACGCGACAAGCCTATGCGGTCCGGGCCGGGGCGTCGGGGAGCCTCGCCGGGCGTCAGTACATCACCATGTCGGGCTGCATCTGCTTGGCCCACGCCACAATTCCCCCCTGCAGATGCACGGCATTGGCGAAACCGGCCTTCTTCAGCGTCGCCAACGCCTCCGCGGAGCGGACACCGGTCTTGCAGTACAGCACCGACATCCGGTCCTGCGGCAGGGCCGCCAACCCCTCGCCGGTGTTGATCGTCGACTGCGGAACCAGCCGGGCCCCCTCGATCCGGTTGATCTCCCATTCCGCCGGTTCGCGCACGTCGATCAGCGCCAGCTTCCGCCCGGAGTCCAGCAGCGCACGCAGCTCGGCCGGGGTGATGGTGGACCCGGCCGCCGCGTCGGCCGCCTCGTCGGAGACCGCCCCGCAGAACGCCTCGTAGTCGATCAGCTCGGTGATCTTGGGCGTGGAGGGATCCTTGCGGATCGCGATGGTGCGGTAGCTCATCTCCAGGGCGTCGTAGATCATCAGCCGGCCCAGCAGCGGGTCCCCGATTCCGGTGATCAGCTTGATCGCTTCGGTGCCCATCACCGACCCGACTGATGCGCACAAAATCCCCAGGACCCCGCCCTCGGCGCACGACGGCACCATCCCGGGCGGCGGGGGCTCGGGGTACAGGTCGCGGTAATTGAGACCCCGTCCGTCCGGTGCGTCCTCCCAGAACACCGAGATCTGGCCCGCGAAGCGGAAGATCGACCCCCACACGTAGGGCTTGTGCGCCAGCACCGCGGCATCGTTGACCAGATAGCGGGTGGCGAAGTTGTCGGTGCCGTCCAGGATCAGGTCATATTGCTCGAACAGTTCGACGGCGTTGTCCGGCTGAAGCCGGACTTGGTGCAGCTGCACGTTGACCAGCGGGTTGACCTCGTTGATCGAGTCGCGGGCGCTTTCGGCCTTCGACCGGCCGATATCGGAGACACCGTGGATGACCTGGCGGTGCAGATTGGATTCCTCGACGACGTCGAAGTCGACGATTCCGATGGTGCCGACACCGGCGGCCGCCAGGTACAGCAGCGTCGGCGCGCCGAGCCCACCCGCGCCGATCACCAGCACCCGGGCGTTCTTGAGCCGCTTCTGCCCCTGCACGCCGACGTCGGGGATGATCAGGTGGCGGCTGTAGCGCGCCACCTCTTCCTTGGTCAGTTCACCGGCCGGTTCCACCAGCGGCGGCAGTGAATTCGACACCGAGAGTCTCCTCAAGATCGCTTCCACTCACCATCACAGCAGCTGGTGGGGTCAACGACAAACGGCTCGCGACGCTTCCCCCACCACCGCGCCTCCCCAGCGCCGGGAAGACCGGTGCCGGTTCAGGGGATCGGAGCGGGCCACGGGTTGAACCGGCAGGTCTTGCCGTCGGGCTTGACCCAGTCCGGGTCGAACTTCGCCGCATCGTCATTGGAGGTGCCGAACGTCTGCTGCATCATCACGGGCGCCAGGGCATCCTGCTTTTCGCACGGCTCGTGGTGCTGGTAGCCGATGGCGTGACCGACCTCGTGGTTGATCAGGTACTGCCGGTAGGAGCCGATATCCCCCTGGAAGGGCACCGCCCCGCGCACCCAGCGGGCCTCGTTGATGAACACCCGCGGTTCCGACCTCGCCCCGTAGGACGGGTTGTAGCAGGACGCTTCCAGCGGGATCTCGTAGCCGCAGCCCTCCCGGACCGTCATCGGTGAGGTCAGCGAGATCCGGAAATCAGGGTCGACCCCGCTGGTCGCGTCGACTCGGACGAACCCGATCTGCGGTGTGTGCGTCCACCCTTTGGGGTTGCGCAAGGTCTGGTCGACCATCCGGGCGAACGCCTCGTCGCCGCCGAAGGCGGTCGTGTCGATGCCGTTCTCCACCTCGATGGTGTAGGCGAACACCTTCTCGGTGCCCCGGCCGAACACCGGCACGGTGCCCGGAATGATGTGCCAGGCCATGTCACCGGCTTCGGTGAACGGCCCACCATCGGGCAGCACGCCGGTCGGCAGGTTGACGTCGAATTCGGTGAGGCCGCGTGGTGGCGCGCCGATGATCGAGGTGCCGGCCGAGCCGATTGTCGGCGGGCCCTGGACCGGCTCGTCGATCTCCGAGGCCCGCACGCCGGTGCCGGTCACGGTCTGATACACCACCACGACGGTGAGCACCATCAGCACCGGCAGGGCGTAGGCGCGCCAGCCGTAGGTGGACACGAACCTGCCCAGCCAGCTCTGCTTGCGCCACTGCCGGTGCACGTCGCGGTCGGACCGCAACCGGCCGGCGCCGGCTGCCAGCGGGTCACGTTGCGCGCGCAGGGGTTCGCGGAAACGATCCCGAAGCACCGGGGCTCGACCGCCGCCACGTTGCCCCGGGTCGTAGGTCACCGTCCCAGAATGACACAAGCACTGCGAGCTGGGACTCTCCGCCGCGCCCTGCAGCGCCGGTCCGGGCCGCCGCGCGACGATCGACGCCGCGTTGATGGATGTCGCTGATGGAAGTGAAGGGTGCAGCGCGTAGTCTCGCTGTCACGCACCGGCCGTCGGATGCCCATTCCCTCGGCCGCGGAGAACCCGGATTGAGGAGTCGATGAGCAAACCGATCGACACGGCCGAGCGGGGTGGCGCCAAGCCGGCCGGCCGCGGCCCGGCCACCGCCAAGGCGCCGGCGGCCGCCGGCCGTCGGGGCAGCCGACTGCCCCGCGACGAGCGGCGCGGCCAGCTGCTGATCGCCGCCAGTGAGGTGTTCGTCGACCGTGGCTACCACGCCGCCGGCATGGACGAGATCGCCGACCGTGCCGGTGTCAGCAAACCGATTCTGTACCAGCACTTCGCGTCGAAGCTGGAGCTGTACCTGGCCGTGCTGGCCCGGCACGTGGAGAACCTGGTCTCCGGTGTGCGCCAGGCGTTGCGGACCACCACCGACAACCGCCAGCGGCTGCGCTCGGCGGTGCAGGCGTTCTTCGACTTCATCGAGCACGACGGCCAGGGTTACCGGCTGATCTTCGAGAACGACAACGTCGCCGAACCGCAGGTGGCGGTCCAGGTGCGGGTCGCGACCGAGTCATGCATCGACGCGATCTTCGACCTGGTCAGCCATGACTCCGGCCTGGACCCGCACCGTGCCCGGATGGTGGCCGTGGGGCTGGTCGCGATCAGCGTGGACTGCGCCCGCTACTGGCTCGACAGCGACCGCCCGATCTCCAAGGAAGACGCCGTCGAGGGCACGGTGGCGTTCGCCTGGGGCGGACTGTCACACGTGCCCCTCACCCGCTAGCTGGCTCCGGTAGCGGCGTCAGAACCGATACCGAAGCCGACCCGCCGGCTGTCGGCGATGCCGATCTCGACGTAGGCGATCTTGGCGGTCTGCACCAGGAACCGCCGGCCCTTCTCGTCGGTGAGGGACAACAGCCCTGGCTGGTCCGATCCCTGGCTGAGCGCGGTGGTGACCAGTTTCTCGACTTCATCTGGCGTCTGCGCGCTGCTGATGACCAGTTCGCGCGAACTGTCAGTGACCCCGATCTTGACCTCCACGCCGGCCCCTTTCGTGTCGCGGTGGGCGTTGTTAAGCAGGCTAGTGGACGGCCACGGGGTTGGAACGCACCGGCCGTTCGCCGTCGGCGATAACCGACCGGTTAGGCCAGCCCGAGTTCTCGCATGCGCTCGTCGTGGGTGTGCTGGACCCGTTCGAAGAACCCGGCCAAGTGGCTCAGCCCGGCGGCGCCGGAGATCACCAGATCGACGAGTTCGTCGTGGTCGGCCAGCACGTACTGCGCCTGGGTGATCGCCTCGCCGAGCAGCCGCCGTGACCACAGCGCCAGCCGGCTGCGTTGTTTGGCGCTGGAGGTGATCGCGCTGCGCACCTCGTCGACGACGAACTGGGAGTGCTTGGTCTCGGCGAGCACCGCCCGCACCACGTCGGCCGCCTCGTCGGGCAGGCCGTCGGCGATCTCCAGGTAGAAGTCGGCGGCCATCGCGTCACCGACGTAGGTCTTGACCAGAGCCTCCAGCCAGGTGCTGGGCATCGTCAGCCGGTGGTAGTTGTCCAGGGCGGTGGCATATTTCGACATCGCCGCCACCACGTCGACACCGCGGCTGGCCAGGGCTTCGCGCAACAACTCGAAGTGGCCCATCTCGGCGGCGGCCATGGCCGCCATCGAGATCCGCCCGCGCAGGTCGGGTGCCATGCGGGCCTCGTCGGTGAGCCGATAGAACGCCGCTACCTCGCCGTAGGCGAGCAGGGCGAAAAGCTCAGTGACACCGGGATGATCGGCGGACAGCCGCGGCTGCGAAGCCTGCTCCACCGGATCGGCTGAGGGAACCGAATTCATCACCACACTGTAGGCGTTCCGCCGCATTGGACCGATGCCCGGCCCGACCAGGTAGTATGGCTACCAGGCAGTGCCGGTTCGGCGCTGCCGCGCAATGTGCGTACACGCGGTTGGCCCGCCTGCTCGGCGAGTGCAGGGCCCCGAATCGGCAAGTAAGTATCGACCGTCACAGCGTGTGCGCCCCGACCACACCGCGATCGACCTACCTACCGCGCCGACTTCGAAAGGCACCTGCCAGCGCATGACCCCGCTTATCGCCACCACCCGTCCCACTACTCCCCCGAGCTTCACCGAACTGGGCGTCCGCGACGAAATCGTCCGCGCACTCGCCGAGGACGGCATCGAGCACGCCTTCGCGATCCAAGAGCTGACCCTGCCGCTGGCCCTGGCCGGCGACGATCTGATCGGCCAGGCCCGCACCGGCATGGGCAAGACCTACGGCTTCGGCATCCCGCTGCTGCAGCGGATCACCACCAGCCCGGACCGGCCGCTGACCGGGGCGCCCCGCGCGTTGGTGGTGGTGCCCACCCGCGAGCTGTGCATCCAGGTCTCCGGCGACCTGGCCGACGCGGCCAAATACCTGACCGCCGGGGACCGTCCGCTCTCGGTGCAGGCCATCTACGGCGGCCGGCCCTACGAGCCGCAGATCGAGGCGCTGCAGGCCGGCGCCGACGTGGTGGTCGGCACCCCGGGCCGGCTGCTGGACCTGGCCCAGCAGGGCCACCTGCAGCTGGGTGGGCTGTCGGTGCTGGTGCTCGACGAGGCCGATGAAATGCTGGACCTGGGCTTTCTGCCCGACATCGAGCGCATCCTGGCCCGCATCCCCGACGACCGGCAGTCGATGCTGTTCTCGGCGACCATGCCCGGCCCGATCATCACGTTGGCCCGCAGCTTCATGAACCAGCCCACCCACATCCGCGCCGAGGCGCCGCACTCCTCGGCGGTGCACGACGCGACCGAGCAGTTCGTCTACCGGGCCCACGCACTGGACAAGGCGGAGTTGGTCGCCCGGGTGCTGCAGGCCCGCGGGCGCGGCGCCACGATGATTTTCACCCGCACCAAGCGGACCGCGCAGAAGGTGGCCGACGACCTGGGCGAGCGCGGCTTCAAAGTGGGCGCGGTGCACGGCGATTTGGGGCAGGTGGCCCGGGAGAAAGCGCTGAAGTCCTTCCGGTCCGGTGACATCGATGTGCTGGTGGCCACCGACGTGGCTGCCCGTGGCATCGACATCGACGACGTCACGCACGTCATCAACTACCAGTGCCCCGACGACGAGAAGACCTATGTGCACCGCATCGGCCGCACCGGCCGGGCCGGGCGCACCGGGGTCGCGGTCACCTTGGTCGACTGGGACGAGCTGGCCCGCTGGACGCTGATCGACAAGGCCCTGAACCTGTGCTGCCCGGACCCGGCGGAGACCTATTCCAGCTCGCCGCACCTCTACACCGAGCTGAACATCCCCGCCGAAGCCAGCGGCACCGTCGGCAAACCGACCCGGTCGCCGGCCAAGCGGGCCGATAGCGAAGACCGCGAGCGCCGCGAGAGCTCGGCCGATCGGCAGCGGGCGCCGCGTAACCCCACCCGCAAGCGGCGGCGTACCCGCGGTGGTCAGGCGAACGGCACCGCGAGCGCCGGGCAGGCCGTCGAGACGGCTGAGACCGCCAGCACCGCCCCCTCCGACGCTAACGGGCCCAGTGCGCCGCGCCGCCGCCGTCGCCGGCGGCCAAGCAAGCCGGCGGCCGCGGTGAACGGCAGCTGAGCCGGGCCGCCGAGATGGTGCGACCGGAGCGCCGCACCGCCGGCGATCTGGTGGCTGCAGCGGTGATCGCGGTCGCCGTCGTCGTCGCCGGCGTGATCGTCTGGTGGACCAGTGACGCCCGCGCGACCGTCAGCCGGCCGGCGACGGACTCATCGACCAATCCCCCATCGGCCGCTATGGTGCCGGCGTCGCTGACCCAGCTGTGGACGGCGGCCAGCCCGGTCACCACGGCGCCGGTGATGGTGTCCGGCACGGTGATCACCGGCGACGGGCCGCAGCTGACCGGCCGCGACCCGGTCACCGGCGAGGAACGCTGGAGCTATGCCCGCGGAGTCGATCTGTGCGCCGTGTCCTGGATCTACCGCTATGCCGTCGCGGTGTATCCCGATGCCCGCGGCTGCGGTCAGGTCAGCACGGTCGTCGCCGCCACCGGCTGGCGCGGTCCGGCTCGAACCAGTTACGCCGATAAGAAGGTGACCGTCACCTCCGAGGGCAGTGCGGTGCTCTCGGCCGGACCCACCCGCCTGGAACTGTGGCGCTCGGACCTGGTCCGGGTGCTGTCCTACGGGGAGATCGACGCCCGGGTCAAACCGTCGGCTCGCGGCCGCGGCCAGGGCTGCACCCTGGTGTCGGCGGCCGCGGCCTCGTCGGCGGTCTCGGTGCTCGAATCCTGTCCCGGGCAAGACGATCTGCAACTGACGCTGCTGCGCCCCGGGAAGGAAGAAGACGAGCCGGAGCGCCAGCATGTCCCCCAGCCGGGGGCGGCCGCCGACTCCGGTGCCCGGGTGCTGGCGGTGACCGACTCCGATACCGGCGCCAACACCGCGGTCTATCTGCCCACACCGCGGCCGCGGGTGGAAGTGGTCGACCAGACCGGCACCAGGATCGCCACGACGCTGCTGCCGGGCAAGGCCAGCCCCGACAGCGCGGCCCTGCAGGTGTCCCGGCCCACCGGTTTGGTGTGCTGGTGGACCGGCGACGCGGTGATGGTGTTCGACGCCGGCACCCTGACTTACCGCTACACCGTCCCGGCGGCCGGGGCCGCGGCGCCGTTGGGGCCGGCAGCACTGATGGCCAATCGGCTGCTGATCCCGGTGACCGGCGGGGTCGGTGTCTTCGACCAGCGCACCGGCGCACCCGAACGCGTCATCCCGGTCAGTCGCCCGCCCGGGACACGGGCGGTGTTTCCGGCAGTCTCGGGTCCCACGGTGCTGGAGCAGCGCGGCGACACCGTGGTCGCGCTGGGTTGAGCTACCGCGCGAGCGTGCACGGCGGTACAGCCCAACCCGGCGTGTCGCCAAAGAGACACGCATGCTCTCCGCCGGGGACGGCTAGACCTCGGGGGTGAAGGTCGGTAGCGCCGTGCCCTTCTGCCAGTGCTTGAGCAGCGCTTCGGCCAGCTCCCGATACGCCTGGGCCCCTTTGTTCTTGCGTCCCGCGATCACCGACGCACCCGATGCGCTGGCCTCGGCGAACCGCACGGTGCGCGGGATCGGCGGGCCCAGCACCGCCAGGCCGTACCGGTCGGCGATGTCGAGCAGCACATCGCGGGTGTGGGTGGTGCGCGAGTCGTACAGCGTCGGCAACGCACCCAGCAGGCGCAGCTTCGGATTGGTGATCTGCTGGACGTCGGCCACCGTGCGCAGGAACTGACCGACGCCGCGATGGGCCAGGGTCTCGCACTGCAGCGGCACGATCACCTCGCCGGCCGCGGTGAGCCCGTTGAGGGTGAGCACCCCCAGCGACGGCGGGCAGTCGATGACCGCCACGTCGAACTCGCCGTCCAGCTTGGCCAGCGCGCGCTGCAGGGCATACTCGCGGCCGGCCCGCATCAGCAGCATCGCCTCGGCGCCGGCCAGATCGATGTTGGCGGGCAGCAGGGTCATGCCTTCGTCGGTCGACACCAGCGCGGCATTGGGCTCGACCTCGCCGAGCAGCACCTCGTGCACCGACACCGGCAGCTTGTCGGGGTCGTGCCCCAGGGAGAAGGTCAGGCAGCCCTGCGGATCGAGGTCGACCAGCAACACCCGCTGGCCCAGTTCGGCCATCGCCGCCCCCAGGGACGCCACCGTCGTGGTCTTGGCCACGCCCCCTTTCTGATTGGCAACCGCCAATATCCGCAGCTGACTCATGTGGCGCCGCCCCTCTCCGGTGGTACCCCCACATCGGTTCCTCCCTTTGCACCACCGCCATACTGGCACGGCTTGCGGCCCGGCAGCACCAAACGCGGCTCGGTGTCCGCCGTCGGGCAGAATCGACGGGCGTGGGCATCGAGGAGCACCGACTGCTGCTGTTGCGCCACGGTGAAACCGAGTGGTCAAAAGGCGGGCAGCACACCGGGCGCAGCGATTTGCCGCTGACCGACACCGGCCGGCGCCAAGCAGTCGCCGCCCGCGCAACGCTGGCCAAACTGCGGCTGGACAACCCGCTGGTGGTCTCCAGCCCGCGCCGGCGCGCCCAGGTCACCGCCGAGCTCGCCGGGCTGCACGTCGACGAAGTCTCCGACGACCTCGCCGAATGGGACTACGGCCGCTACGAGGGTCTGACCACCGCGCAGATCAGGGAATCCGAATCCGACTGGTTGATCTGGACGCACGGCAGCGCGGGCGGTGAAACGGTGGCACAGGTCAGCGATCGCGCCGACCGGGCGGTGGCGTTGGCGCTGCGGCAGCTGGTCGCGCGTGACGTGGTCTTCGTCGGGCACGGTCACTTCTCCCGGGCGGTGATCACCCGTTGGCTCGAGCTGCCGTTGGCCGACGGTGCGCGTTTCGGCATGCCCGCAGCGTCGATCGCGGTCTGCGGATTCGAGCACGGGGTACGCCAGCTCACCGCACTCGGACTGACCGGGCCGGGAGCCTGAGCTGACGACGCCGACGACCCCGACGACGCCGACGGCACCGGCGTTCGTGCTGTCCGGACCGGCCGGGACACTGGTGGCCGACGAAGCCGTGACCGGATTCTGCGATGTCGCCGACGCGCAGGCCGCGCTGGCGTCCGGTGAGGCACCAATTGTGGTGGGCGCGTTGCCTTTCCGCCCGGATGGCGCTGCCGCCCTGTTCGCGCCGGCCCGGGTGCGTCACGATGACGCGCTGCGAGCCCCCGCTGCGGCACTGCCCACGGTGCGCATCGTGGCGCAGCTGCCGGAGCCCGACGAGCACCGGGCCCGGATCCGCCGGGCTCTGCACGAACTGACCGCGACGCAGGGGGCGCTGCGCAAAGTGGTGCTGGCCCGCGGCCTGCGACTGGCCGCCGACGCGCCGTTGGACACCGGTACCGTGCTGCGCCGGTTGATCGCCGCCGATCCGAGCGGCTACGGCTATCTGGTCGACCTGAGCGCTGCCGGGGACGCCTACGCCGGGGCGGTCCTGGTGGGCGCCAGCCCCGAGTTGCTGGTCGCCCGCGACGGCGACCGGGTGACCTGCCGGCCGTTCGCCGGCTCGGCACCCCGCTCGCCCGACCCGGCCGTCGATGCCGCCAACGGGGCCGCGCTGGCCGAATCCGGCAAGAACCGCCACGAGCATCAGTTGGTCGTCGACCAGTTGCGCACCGCGCTCGAACCGCTGTGCACCGAACTCGACATCGCACCGGCGCCGCGGCTGACCGGCACCGCCGCGGTCTGGCACCTGAGCAGCCCGATCACCGGCCGGCTCCGCGACACCGCCACCACCGCACTGGATTTGGCACTGGCGCTGCACCCGACCGCGGCGGTCGGCGGGTTCCCGACGGCGGCCGCGCTCGACCTGATCGAGCGGCTGGAAGGCGACCGGGGCTTCTACGCCGGGGCGGTCGGTTGGTGCAATGCCGTCGGCGACGGGCGGTGGGTGGTCTCGATCCGCTGCGCGCAACTGTCCGCCGACCGGAGATCTGCGCTGGCCCATGCCGGTGGCGGGATCGTCGCCGAATCCGATCCGGACGACGAGCTGGCCGAAACCGTGACGAAGTTCGCTACGATCCTGTCCGCACTGGGCGTTGCGCCGCCCAACGCAGCGCCGCCGGGCTGAACAGCGCCGCCAGTACCGCCGCCGCCGCCACGCCCACCACGGCGCCGTAGCCCCACCGCTGCGAGCCGACTCCCAGGTACCAGGCCACCGGCAACAGGGTCAGGTTGACGAACACCGCGATGCCGCGGCCGAGCCGCCGGCCCCGCAGCAACCCCGCGCCGGCGGCCAGCACCGCAGCACCGACCAGCGCGAACCACGCCGCGGTGCCGTAGCCGTTGACCAGCCGCTGATCGGCTCCGGCCACTGCGCGCACCACCAGCACCACGGCCACCGCCAGCCCGACCGCCCCCTGTACTGCGACGATCAGGCCCGCGCCCCGCACGGCGCGCGGCGGGTCAGCGACAGCGTTCACGCCGCCAGCCTAACCACGGCCCTGTTATCGCCTCGATGCCCATAGACTGGTACCCCGTGCGTGCCGTGCTGATCGTCAATCCCAATGCCACCTCGACGACCGCGGCCGGACGGGACCTGTTGGCCTACGCACTCAAGAGCCGGCTCGACCTGAGCGTCGTGCACACCGACTACCGCGGCCACGCCATCGAAATCAGCCAGGCCGCGGCCCGTGACGGCGTGGACCTGGTCATCGCGCACGGCGGCGACGGCACCGTGCACGGTGTGGTCAACGGCCTCCTCGGAAAACCCGGTTCAGCGCCGCCGAAGCACCTGCCCGCGGTGGCGGTGGTGCCCGGCGGCTCGGCGAACGTGTTCGCCCGTTCGCTGGGGATCGCCCCCGACCCGACGGTGGCCACTAATCAACTGATCGAATTGATCAATGGCCCTGGCGGGCAACCGAATTGGCGCCGGATCGGGCTGATCGACTGCGGCGAGCGGTGGTCGGTGCTCAACGCCGGGATGGGCGTCGACGCCGAGGTGGTGGCCGCCGTCGAAGCCGAACGCGAAAAGGGCCATGCCGTCACCGCGCTGCGCTACGTCCGCGCGGCGGTTCCGGCCGTACTGGCCACCACGCGCCGAGCGCCGACGTTGACGCTGCAGCTGGGCGACGACGAGCCGGTTGCCGGGGTGCACTTCGTGTTCGTCTCCAACTGCAGCCCGTGGACCTATGCCGACGAGCGCTGCGTGTGGACCAACCCCGACACCACGTTCGAGTCCGGGATGGGGGTGTTCGCGACGACCAGCATGAGGGTGCTGCCCACCTTGCGGCTGGTCCGGCAGATGCTGTCGAAGCGGCCGAAGATTCGCGCCAAGCAGCTCATCCGGGACGACAACGTGACCGCACTGCGCATCGACGCCGGCGACACGCCGATCGCCACCCAGATCGACGGGGAGTACCTGGGGTTGCGCACTACGATGACGTTCCGCGCGGTGCCCGACGCCCTCACCGTCGTCGCTCCCCCAGCAAAAAACTCCGCTGACCTGCGCGGATGATATTTCGCGCGGCCGCGGAGCACACAGTTGAACCCACTGTAGTACACATCGGCGGCCGGCCTGGGAGCAGCCCCACGCACGCGTGACGTTGGCCACGTGATAAGGCACACTCTTGACATCTGTCCAGGCTGTGAAACGATCGAGCGATCGGATGCAAGCCGTATTCATTTCTTGCCGCCGCTTATTAACAGTCGAAAAACAAGGGTGCGCCCTGCTGCGCTCTACAGTGAGGAGTTGGAGACTTATGGATTGGCGCCACAAGGCGGTCTGTCGCGACGAGGACCCGGAGCTGTTCTTCCCGGTGGGAAACAGCGGGCCGGCACTCGCCCAGATCGCTTCCGCTAAGCAGGTTTGCGCCCGGTGTCCGGTGGTCACCGAGTGCCTGACCTGGGCGCTGGAGACCGGCCAGGACGCCGGCGTGTGGGGCGGCATGAGCGAGGACGAGCGGCGTGCACTCAAGCGCCGCAACGCCCGGACCCGGGCGCGCAGCGGGGTCTGATCCCAGCGGGCAACTTGCGACGCGGCTCCGACCAGGTCGGGGCCGCGTCGTTTTGCGCCGGGGCACCCCTGGTGCTCACGGCGCCGGACGGGTCCGCCGGCTGCCGACCGGAATCCGCAGCACCATCTCGGTGCCGCCGCCGGGGGCATCACGCGCGGTCAGCGAACCGCTCAGCTCCGCCGATACCAGGGTGTTGACGATCTGCAGACCCAGCCGGTCGGAGGTCTCCAGGCGGAACCCGGCGGGCAGGCCGTGCCCGTCGTCGTGCACCACCACGTCGAGCCAGCGCGCCGACCGTTCGGACCGGATCGTCACACTGCGCCGATCCGCGTCCGCGGAGAAGGCGTGCTCGATCGCGTTCTGCACCAGCTCGGTGATCACCATGACCAGGGCGGTCGCCCGGTCGGCGTCGAGCGCCCCGAGTGTTCCGGTTCGGGCCACCCGGATCGGAGTGTCCACGTTGGCGACGTCGTTCATCATCGGCAGGATCCGGTCGATCACCTTGTCGAGGTTGACCACCTCGTCGACCGACATCGACAGCGCCTCGTGCACCTGCGCGATCGAGGAGACCCGCCGCACCGATTCCAGGAGCGCGTCGCGTCCTTCGGTGTTCGTGGTGCGGCGGGCCTGCAGGCGCAGCAGCGCCGCCACGGTCTGCAGGTTGTTCTTCACCCGGTGGTGGATCTCGCGGATCGTGGCGTCTTTGGACAGCAGCGCCCGGTCACGGCGTTTCACCTCGGTGACGTCGCGGACCAGCACGGCGGCGCCGGCCGGCCGGCCGTGCACGATCAGCGGCAGGGTGCGCAGCAGCACCACCGCACCGGCCGCATCAACCTCGAACCGCATGCTCGATCCGCCGGCCAGCGAATCGCGGACATGCTCGGCCAACTCGTGTGCCTCGAACGGGTCGGAGATCAGTGGCCGGGTGACGGCGACCAGGTTGTGGCCGGCGAGTTCGGCGGCCAGCCCCATCCGGTGGTAGGCCGACAACGCGTTCGGGCTGGCATAGCTGACCGTGCCGTCGACGCCGAGGCGAATAAAGCCGTCACCGACTCGCGGACTCGAACGCGACACCGCGATGTCGCCGACGTCGGGGAAGGTGCCCTCGGAGAGCATGTGCACCAGGTCCGCCGCGCAGTCCAGATAGGCCGCCTCCAGCCGGCTGGATTCGCGCCCGCCGGTCAATGCGGTCTGGTGGGTGAGCACGGCCACCACCCGGTCGCCGTGGCGCACCGGAACGGCCTCGGTACTGCGTTGCCCGGCAGCGTCTTCCGGGCTGGCCCGGCCGATAACGCCCGATTCGAACGCCCCAGCCACCAGCGGCAGCGACTCCGCGTCGGCGACGGTTCCGACGGCGTCGGTGAGCAACACCGTGGGCGCGGTGTTGGGCCGGCACTGTGCGACGCACACCAGTGCGCCGCCGGCCGCCGGCTCGCGGCGCACCCACATCAGATAGTCGGCGAACGACAGGTCCGCCAGTAGTTGCCACTCCCCGACCACGGCATGCAGGTGGTCCACCGCATTGCCCGGCAAAACGGTGTGTTCGGCAAGCAGGTCACCGAGGGTGGACATGGCTCATGTCACGCCATGGGAAAGCTGCGCTCAGCTGATCACGGCGATGAGGTCGCCGGCCTGGATGACATCTCCGACCTTCACGGCCACCTTGCTGATGGTGCCCGCGGACTCGGCCAGCACGGGGATCTCCATCTTCATCGACTCCAGCAACACCACGGTGTCGCCCTCGTTGATCTGTTCGCCCTCGTGGACCACGACCTCGAGCACGCTGGCCACGATCTCCGCGCGAACGTCCTCGGCCATCTTCACCTCGTTCATCACCAGTCAACGATTCCCTGATCACCCAAAAATTCTTCGTCTTATGGAACCACAACCCCGCTGCGTCGTTGAGCGGGGCGCGCACTTGGCGCCCCGCGGTATCCGCCCGCAGCGCCGATTAAGCGAACTCCAAGACACTTAAGCGGATCTAGAGAGTTGGATCCGTGACCGTGTCGTGTTTCTACTGTGACAATTGCATAGCACCGTTACTCCAGTGTTTCTAACGCGTGACGTATTGGCCGTGACGCGGGGGACGAATCGAAGTCGAGCTGAGGAGTACGCGTTGTCTGAGAACCGTTTTGCAAACCCGCGAGTCCGGTTGCCCCTGGTGTGCGCAGCCGCCATGACGCTGGCCTCCCTGGGGTTCGGTGTCGCCTCCGCCAAGGCCGCCCCGGCCCTGGTCGATGACCCGATGCCGCTCCCAGCCCCGATCGGTGCGCCGGCGCTGCCCGGTGCGCCCGGACCGGCCGCCGGCAGCTCGGCGGCCGGTGTGAACGCCGCCAACTCCTTCCTGCAGGCGCTCAACGGCATGCTGAACCGCGTGGTGCCCGGGGTGGGCTCGATCATGCCCAGCGACGTCAGTTCGCTGACCCCGCCTGCGGGGGGCGTGCCCGGGGCGCCCGCGGTCGGGACGCCGCCGCCAGGAACTCCGCCGGCCTTCGGCGCTCCCACGGCCGGCGCCCCGGCCGCACCCGTGCCGCAGACCCTGGCGGGGGCGCGGTCCTTCCACTGAGGTGCGCGCAATCGGTGGCGGGGCCGGTCAAATCCAAGGCCCCGCCACCGGTGTGAGAGACTGTCCAGCCGGAATACCTGCTAGGAGGGTCAATCATGGCAAAGCGTGGCCGCAAGAAGCGCGATCGCAAGCACAGCAAAGCCAACCACGGCAAGCGCCCCAACGCTTAACACGCTGTCGGGGCCGTCGCCGGCCCGGCCCTAGCCGTCGCGGTGGATGATCGTGGTGCGGCTGATCTCCAGCCGGACCCGCTCGTAGAGCTGGCGGGGCGCCTTTTCGCCACTGCACTTGCGGGCGATCAACGCCTTGATCCGTTCCTCGACCCCGTAATGGCGCAGGCAACCCGGGCACTCCTCGAGGTGCCGGCGCAGCTTGGCCTTGGTCTCTGCGGTGCACTCACCGTCCAGCAGCGTCCATACCTCGGCGATGACCTGGGAACAGTCGGTGACCGGCCGGTCGGGATCCGGCGTAGCGCACTCTCCGGTGTACTCGGTCACGACGACACCTCCTCCGATGCCTGGCCGTCACGGATGAACCCGCGGTCTCTGGCGACGTCGGCCAACAGACTGCGCAACTGGCGCCTGCCGCGATGCAGGCGCGACATCACCGTGCCGATCGGCGTATCCATGATCTCGGCGATCTCCTTGTACGGGAACCCTTCGACGTCGGCGTAGTACACCGCCATCCGGAATTCTTCGGGAAGCTGCTGCAACGCCTCTTTGATCTCGGTGTCGGGCAGCAACTCCAAAGCTTCGACCTCCGCCGACCGCAGACCCGTCGAGGTGTGCTCGGCGGTGGCGGCCAGCTGCCAGTCGGTGATCTCGTCGGTCGGGTATTCGGCGGGCTTGCGCTGCTTCTTGCGGTAGCTGTTGATGTAGGTGTTGGTCAGGATGCGGTACAGCCACGCCTTGAGGTTGGTGCCCTCCCGAAAAGACCGGAACCCGGCGTAGGCCTTGACCATGGTCTCCTGCAGCAGGTCCTCGGCGTCCGCCGGATTGCGCGTCATCCGCAGCGCACCGCCGTAGAGCTGGTCGAGCATCGGGATCGCGTCACGCTCGAAGCGCGCCGTCAGTTGCTCGTCGGTCTCATCGGAACGAACCGGGACCGTTGTCTCTGCCGCAGTCTCGGTCCCGGTTTGGGTCGCACTGTCGCCGTCAGCCATCGTGATCGCTGCAGTCCCTTCTGTCGCGGTGCCCACAACCGTCGATGGCTCGATTTCCAGCAGACCGATCGCCGTTGACACCCGGACTCCCTCCGATCCTAGGACTGTGGACATCGGCTGCGCGTGGTGGCCGCGCGCTGCCTTGCTCAACAGCGTCGGCGATGACGCTATTTCCCGCCGTTATCCTGGCCCGGTGAGTCGCGCGGCAACCCGGGCCATCGCCGCCTTGATCGCCGCGCAGGTACCGCACGAAGTGCTGCGCTACCGTCACGAACCCGACCAGCGCTCGTTTGGAGCCGAGGCCGTCGAGCAGCTCGCCACCGCAGGGCCGGCTGGGGTGCGACCCGAGCAGATCTTCAAAACGCTGGTCGTCACCGTGCCGCGCGGCCTGGCGGTCGCGGTGCTGCCGGTGCCGGCGAAGCTGTCGTTGAAAGCCGTCGCCACCGCGCTCGGCGCATCCAAGGCGGCGATGGCCGACCCCGCGGCGGCCCAACGAAGCGACCGGTTACGTGCTGGGCGGGATCTCGCCGTTCGGCCAGCGAAAGGCACTGCCGACGGTCGTGGACGCCTCGGCCGCGAACTTCGATCGGGTGCTGTGCAGCGCCGGCCAACGCGGTTGGGACGTGGCCGTGGCGCCGGCGGATCTGATCCGGCTGACCGATGCGGTGGTCGCTGACATCCGGGCCGGGTGACCAGCGTCAGGCGCTGGACCCATCGACCGGCCCGGGGTCTTCCCGCGGCGCGTCGTCGAGCGCCTCGTCGAGCGTGGCGCAGAACGACAGCTCGCCATCGAAGCCTGCCGCCTTGATGACCCGGCCGACGATCGGTTGGCTGCTGACCAGGCAGAGCCGGACGCCCCGGCGCCGGCAGCTGGTCGCTTCCTCGGCCAATGCGGCAAAGGCGCAGACGGCCATGAACTCCAGCCCGCTGGTATCGACGACCAGCGGACCCGGTGCGGCAGTAATCGCGGCGGCCTCGCCGATCAGCTGGCGCCAGACGGCCACGTTGGATGCGTCGACGCTGCCGCCCGCGCAGACCAGCAGCGCTGAGCCGGTGCGTTCCAGAACGACGCGCACCTCGTCGTCATGAGGAGCCACCACGTAGGCAAGTGCGTCCTCGGCGGGATGACCCGTCGCCGACGTAGCGGCCGCTGCCGCTCCCGCCGGATCCGACGCCGCCCCCCGGCCGCGCCATACCGCGCAGCGACCGAGTTTACGGCGTAAACCGAACAGCATGCGGATGAAGCTACGCCAGTTCGTTTACGTTGTAAACCCGACGGCGGCGGCGACGAGCCCGAGGGCCACCAGCGTCACAACCAAGGCGCGCCGGCTCGACAGTGCGGACTGGCAGCCGGCGACGTAGTTGGTGTGCGGGACACCCTGAGTGGCCACCAACACGGTGGCCACGCTCTTGGCGTTGGCGTCCAAGGCGCCGGAGATATCCGTCGCCGCGATGCTGCCGCAGCCGATCGAACCGCCATCGCCGTCGGAGATCGACACCGGTGCGAGCAACACGATCACCCCCACACACAGCACGGCCAACCCCACCGGCCGAATGAATCGCCACACCATCTGCCGCCCCCCCGTTTCCGCCCGGCACGATGTTGTCGCCGGGCGGTGCCGCCGCCCGGCGCGAGATGCGCATTCTCGGGTGCCTCAGCCCCGGAAGGCGTCTTTGATGTGCTCGCCGGCCTTCTTCAGGCTGGACTTGCCCTGGTCGGCCTTGCCCTCGTTCTTCAGCTCGTCATTGCCGGTGGCCTTCCCGGCGGCCTCTTTGGCCTTGCCCGCAGCATGCTGCGCGGCGTTTCTCGCCTTGTCCGTCAGTCCCATGCGACGCTCCTCCCGATGCGCGCCAACCGTGTGATGCACAACACAACATACCCACGGTGTTTACGCCGTAAACCTGTGGCTCAGTGTCGGGCAAGCAGCAGTTCGAGCCGGTCAAGCATGGCTTCCAGCGCCTCTTCGAATTCGGCGCTGCTGTGGTCCTGGGACAGCATCGGCTGCAACCGCTGCAGGTGCGGATAACTCGTCAGGTCGCGCACCGGCCGGACGCTGTCCTCCAGCAGCGCCTCCTCGGGATGCAGCTCCGCCCCATGCTCAGAGACCTCCAACAACAGGTGCCCGATCAGGAACGTGGTGTAGGAGCGGTAGGCGACCACCGCGGCGCCGTCGTCGAATCCGTAGGAGATCAGCGTGTCGAGGAAGCTTTCCATCCAGCGCAGGCTGCGCAGCGGCGGCCGAACCCACGGCGCCTCGGGAGCCTGCGTGGCGACCAGTGGGAAGACCTCCGGATGGTCGAGGGCGATCTGGCGCACTCCGTGCGCCAGCCGCATCAGGTAGTCCTGCCAGCCGTCTTCTTGTCGCCGCGCGGCGAGCTGGTCGGCATAGAGCCGATCGATGATGTGGTCGACGACCCCGGTCAGCAGGTCACCGCGGCCGTGCACGTAGCGGTAGAGCGCCATCGCCTCGACGCCGCAGGCCGCGCCCAGCGCACGCATGGTCAGCTTCGCCAGGCCGTGGCGGTCGATGAAGTCGATCGCCATCTCCAGGATCCCGTCGCGGCTCAGCTGTGACGGCGGGCGCTGACCGTCGCCACTGCCGGTTACCTCGGCGTCCAGCAGCCGCTGGCCATCGAGATCGTCGGCATCCAACCGGACCACTTCCTTTTCACTGCGCCCGCAGGCTCTGATCGGCCGAGTCATCACGTCGCCGCAAGCGTGCCGAATGGTCACCTAGTTTACGGCGTAAGCCGGCCTGGGCATGCCGGGAACCGCCCAAGCGGCGTCAGCCGCCGTCACCCATCACCCATCTGCCCCGCACGCTCACCGCGCGCCGCACGGCGGCATAGGGTGACACCCATGCCAACCCCAGGACCACTCTCCGGTAAGACCATGTTCATCTCGGGCGCCAGCCGCGGGATCGGGCTGGCGATCGCCAAGCGGGCGGCGCGCGACGGCGCCAATGTCGCGCTGATCGCCAAAACCGCCGAACCGCACCCGAAGCTGTCCGGCACCATCTACACCGCGGCCGCCGAGATCGAGGACGCCGGCGGGCAGGCGCTGCCGATCGTCGGCGACATCCGGGACGGGAACTCGGTCAGAGAGGCCGTCGCGGCGGCCGTCGACCGGTTCGGCGGGATCGACATCTGCGTCAACAACGCCTCGGCGATCAACCTGGGATCGATCCTCGAGGTGCCGCTCAAGCGCTTCGACCTGATGAACGAAATCGAGGTGCGCGGCACCTACGCGGTGTCGCAGGCCTGCATCCCGCACATGATCGGCCGGGACAACCCGCACATCCTCACCTTGTCCCCGCCGATCCGCCTGGAATCCAAGTGGCTCAAGCCGACCGCCTACATGATGGCCAAGTTCGGGATGACGCTGTGCGCGCTGGGCATGGCCGAAGAGCTGCGCGAGCACCAGGTCGCGTCCAACACGCTGTGGCCGCGCACCCTGATCGCCACCGCCGCGGTGCAGAACCTGCTCGGCGGCGACGAGGCGATGGCCCGGGCCCGCACACCCGAGGTGTACGCCGACGCCGCCTACGCGATTTTGACCCGCCCGGCCGGCTCCTACACCGGCAACTCGCTGCTCTGCGAGGACGTGCTGCTCGAGTCCGGCGTCACCGACCTGTCGGTCTATGACTGCGTCCCCGGCTCCGACCTGGGCGTGGACCTGTGGGTGGACACCGTCAACCCACCGGGCTACGTGCAGCCGTAGCACCGGCACCCCGCAGACATGTCCGAGAACCCGCCGGTCTTTGTCGAGAGCGAGTTCGCGCCGCTGCGCACCGTGGTCCTGGCACAATCCGAACTGGCGCTGCCGGAACATATTCCGGTGTCCGAACTGGCGTTCCTGCCGCCCGGCGAATCCGAAAATGTCTCCGGCGGGCAGGATTTCGGTATCGCATATCCGCAGCGCCAACGCGCGTGGGAGCAGGAGCGCGAGAATTTCGCGGCGGTATTGCGCCGCTACGGCGTGGAGGTGCTGCGGCCGCGGATGCTGACCGCCGCCGAGAAATCAGCTCACGACGGGTACGCCAATTTCTTTGTGCGAGACCCGTTCTTCACCGTCGGCAACGTCGTGATCGAGGGCTCGGTTCGGTTTCGGCACCGCCGCCGCGAAATCTTCCCGGTGCGCGACATCATGCTGGAACGGGTGTATCCCGCGGCCTGCAGCTATCTCGCAGTCCCGGTTCCCGAGATCACCGCCGACGACGACGCGACGCTGGGGCCCGGCCCGTTCCTGGAGGGGGGCGACGTCCTGGTGCTCGGCAAGCACGTCTTCGTCGGCACTTCCGGCCTGGCGTCGAACGACCTCGGCGCGCGCTGGTTGGAGAAACTCCTCGGCGCACAGGGCTATACCGTCGAGGTCGTCCGGCTCAACCGGCAGATCCTGCACTTGGACTGCGCGCTCGGATTGATCCGCGACGGGCTGATGGTGGTATGCGAAGAGGCACTGCTCGACGGGGTTCCGGAGCCGTTGGCATCCTGGGACCGGATTTCGGTTTCACTACCGCAGGCCAAGGAGCTGATCACCAACGGGCTGCCGATCAGCCCGGACGTCTATGTGACCGATCCGGCCTTCGGCGGGGTCGGTGACCAGCTGAAACGCCGTGGCGTGACCGTCGAGTATGTCGACTTCCGCGTCAGCCGATCGCTGGGCGGCGCGTTCCGCTGCAGCACCCAGCCGTTGCTGCGCCGCAGCTAGCCGGTCGGTCGCGGCCCGATCATCGGCAGGACCAGCCGGAGGCAGGCGCCGCCGTCGTGGGGCACACAGGTCAGCTGGCCGCCGTGCGCGTCAGCCAGCGCCCGCGCGATCGGCAGACCCAGCCCGGCGCCGCCGTGGTCGCGGCCGCGGGCACTGTCCAGGCGCACCAGCCGGTCGAAGATGCGCTCGGCGTCCTCGGCGCGGATGCCGATCCCGGTGTCGGTGACGGTCACTTCGGCGGCGCCGCCGACACGCTGCACGTCGACGGTGATCTGCCCGCCGGGCGGGGTGTAGCGGCGGGAGTTGTCCAGCAGGTTCGACAGGATCTGCGCCAGCCGGGTGGGGTCCGCCCGCACGGCCAAGGTGTCCAGGCCGGTGCGGGCCAGGTTCAGTTGCGGGGCCAGTAACGCCGCCCGCTCGAGCTGGGTGTCGACGATTCCGATCAGATCGACATCTTTGAGTTCCAGTGGCAGACCGGCGTCGATGTAGCTCAGGTCGAGCATGTCGGTGACCAGCCGGGTGGCGCGGCGGGCCTCGGTGAGCAGCATCGTGGCGCGGCGATGCTGTCGGAGCACTTCAGGGTCGACCGCGTCCTGGCCATCTTGGCCGACGTCCTGGCCGACGTTGCCGGCGATCTGTTCGGCGGCGGCCTGAATGCCGGCGATCGGGGTGCGCAATTCGTGGGCGGCGTCCGCCAGAAAACGCCGTACCGCCGCTTCGGCGCGCTGCGCCGCGTCGGCGGCCCGCTGCGCGCGCTTCTCGGAATCCTCCAGCTCATCGAGCATGTCGTCGAAAGCGCTTGCCGCGCGGCCGAGTTCGGTTCTCGGCCGGTCGGGCCGCAGGCGCCGGCCCCGGTCCCCGGTGGTGATATCCCGGGCCAGATCGGTGAGCCGGTCCAGCGGAGCGAGCATGGCCCGGCTCACCCCGGCCAGCAGAATCGCCGCCACGAGCAGAGTTCCCAGCCCGGCTTCGATCATCAGGCGTTGCAGTCGGTGCATCGTCTCGACCGCCTCGGTGGTGTCGGCGACCAGGATCACCCGGTCGCCGTTGGCCAGCGGATGCACCAACACCGTCGCGGTGTCGTCAGGCTCCAGGGGTGGAGGCGGATACCTTGATCCGCTGGTCGCATCGGGTTCGATCGCGGGGTCGCCGTAGCTGGCACCGTCCGCCGTGACCACCAGCGCGCCGATGACGCCACCGTTGAGCTGTTCGGCCAGTTGGTCGGCGGAAATCCCCAGTGCTACAAGGGAATCAGCGCGCTTCGTGGCGGTCGACAGCCGCTCTTGAAGGCTGTGGTTGGCCAGCGCGCTCAAGGTCGCATTGATGACCAGGCCCATGGTGAGCATCAATAGGGCGAGCAGTCCCAACGCCATCACCGTCAAGCGGCGCCGCAGTGACGGGGTGGCGGTCATGAGGCCGACAGTTGCAGCCGGTAGCCGATCCCGCGCACGGTGTGCAGGATCCGCGGCCCGTGCGCCTCCAGCTTCTGGCGCAGCCCGCTGATGTGGACCTGGACCAGGTTGGGGTCGTAGGCCTCATACCCCCACACCGCATTGAGGATCTGCGCGCTGCTGACGATCCGGCCACGCTGTTCGACCAGGTAGACCAGCACCCGCAGCTCGGTGGCGGTCAGGCCCAGCGGGGTCCCCGAACGCGAGGCCACCCCGGCGTCGACATCGACCATCAGGTCGCCGAACTGTACGGCCGCCGGCAGCCGGCCCCGGCGCCGCAGCACCGCCCCGACCCGCGACACCAGTTCGGCGAGCTCGAACGGCTTGACCACGTAGTCGTCGGCGCCCCCGTCGAGCCCGCGCAGCCGGTCGGGCAGGCCGTCGCGCGCGGTCAGCAGCACCACGCCGACCTCGCCCCAGCGCAGGATCACATCCATCAGAGCGAAGCCGTCGCGTCCCGGCAGCATCACATCGAGCACCACCAGATCCGGCCGGAACCCGTCCAACACCTCCTCCAGGGCGCTGCCGTCGGGCTGGGCGTCGGTCAGATAGCCGGCGTCGGCCAGCGCCTCGCTGACCATCTCGCGGATCGTCTCGGAATCCTCGACCACCAGCACTCGCGGGGTGCCCACGCTGAAGCCCTCGGCGCCACGCGCTGAGGGACTGCCGCCTCGCCGCTCAGCGGACCGGGAATCGGCCATGGTCCATTGATAACACCGCGGCGCCCGGTTGGGCAGCAGCCGCCGGGGCGATTTTCGTCGTTCGCCGTGTTCTTCAGGTTCACTTCAAGTTCACCGTTTACCGTCGCCTCAGGCGAGTGCGGACAGTGGTGCGCCCAGCGGCCCGTCGACCGACGCGAACCGGGGGAATTCAGGAGAGACCATGATGCCTACCACCGACAGAACTGTCTAGCAATGGATTTCGCAACGCTGCCGCCGGAGGTCAACTCCGCTCGGATGTACTCCGGACCTGGCGCCGGGCCATTGCTGGCGGCTGCCACGTCCTGGAGTTCGCTGGCCGCCGAACTGAACGCCGCGGGCCTGGCCTACGACTCGGTGATCGACGAATTATCCAGCGGCTGGGCCGGACCCAGCGCCGCGGCGATGGCCGCCGCCGCCACACCGTATGCGAAATGGATGCACGCCACCGCCGCCCAGGCCGAACATGCGGCATCCCAGGCCAGAACCGCCGCCGCGGCCTACGACGCCGCGTTCGCGATGACCGTGCCGCCGCCGGTCGTCACCGCCAACCGCGCCCAGCTGATGACCCTGCTGGCCACCAACTACCTGGGCCAGAACACCGCGGCCATCGCGGCCACCGAAGCCCACTACTACGAGATGTGGGCCCAGGACGCGACCGCCATGTACGGCTACGCCGGCAGTTCCGCCGCCGCCAGCAGGCTCGCCCCGTTCACCGAGCCGCCGAAGACCACCAACCCGGCGGGGGCGGCCAACCAGGCGGGCGCCGTCGGGCAGGCGGCCGCCACCGTGACCGGCAGCCGCGCCGAGACCGTGGCCTCGGCGATCAGCCAAGCGCTGCAGGGCTTGGCCGCGCCGGGTTCGGCGGCTGCCGGATCGAACGCGTCGCTGCTGGGTTCGGTCGGATCGGCGGCGGCGATGGAGCCCGGTCTGGCGGCGTCGTACGCGGCGCTGGCAGCCAGCCTGTTCGGCACCTTCGTCATCGACTCGGCCGGCACGTTCGGCGTGGATGCGGCCGGCTCCTTCGGTATCGACCTGATCGGTGTCGGCGAGATCGAAAGCGAACTGCTGCCGGAGATGGCGCTGGCCGGTGCGGTGACGCCGGTGACCGCCGAGATGGGCGAAGCAGCCACGCTCAGCGGGCTGTCGGTGCCGCAGACCTGGGCGACCGCGGCGCCGACGACCACGGTGATCCAGCAGGTCGGCGGGGCATTGCCGACGGCCGCCGAGGGCGCTGTCCCCAGTGCGGCCGGCGCCACCGCGCTGCCGTTGGCCGCGATGGCCGCCGCCGGCCTGGCCGGCCGGGCCACCGCCGGCGTCGGACGGGGCCAGCGGCAAGGCGGTGGCGCCACCGCGACCGCGAAAACCAAAGCAGCGGCCGCCCCGCGGGTGCCGCGTCCGGTCGTCAAGCACCATGAGCCGAAGCCGGAGTCACCGCCGCTGCGCCCGCTGAACGGACCGATCACCCGGATCTCGGGCGAACTGCGCGAACTGGCTGACCTCCGCGACGCCGGAATCCTCACCGAAGAAGAGTTCGCCCAGGAGAAGCGGCGCCTACTCGGCCGGTAGCCCATGGATTTCGCGTTTTTGCCGCCGGAGATCAACTCGGGCCGGATGTATTCCGGCGCCGGGGCGGGGCCGCTGCTGGCCGCCGCGGCGTCCTGGGATGCGCTGGGCGCCGAGCTGAACACCGCGGGCCTCGCCTACGAATCGGTGCTCACCGAGCTGGCATCGGGCTGGGCCGGACCGAGCGCCGCGGCCATGGCGGCAGCCGCCGCACCGTATGCCCAGTGGATGCGCGCCGCCGCGGTCCTGGCCGAGGAGACGGCCCTTCAGGCCCGGGCCGCCACCGCCGCCTACGAAACCGCGTTCGCGATGACGGTGCCCCCGCCGGTCATCACCGCCAACCGCAGCCTGCTGATGGCCCTGGTCGCGACCAATTTCCTGGGCCAGAACACCCCGGCGATCGCGGCCACCGAAGCCCACTACGCGCAGATGTGGGCCCAGGACGCGACCGCCATGTCCGGCTACGCCGCCGGCGCCGCCGCCGCCACCAAACTCGTCCCGTTCACCCAACCGCCGCGCACCACCAGCACGGCCGGGCCGGCCGCCCAGGCCGGGGCGGTGGGGCAGGCGGTGGCCACCGCCGCCGAGGGCCAAGGTGAGGGCGTGCTCGCCGGGATCGGCCAGGCGCTGCAGGGCTCCACCCTTCCCGCGGGGTCGTCGGCGGGGGTATCGGCGCTGGCCGGTGTGATCGGCCCGCTGACGGCCGCGGCCACGGCCGGCGCGCCCGCCGTCGAACTCTCCAACGCCGGCCTGGAACTGGTCGTCGACTCGGTGGGCACGTTCGGTATCGATGCGCTCGGCACGTTCCTGATCGATCCGCTCGGCGTCTTCGGGGTAGTCGAGGAAGTGGCTCGAGCCGCGCTTGCCGGCGCCATGCCGGTGACGGCCAGCATGGCCTCAGCGACCTCGATCAGCGGTTTGTCGGTGCCACTGGCCTGGACGTCGGCGGTGCCCTCGGCGATCGGGCAGGCCGGCGTGGCGTTGGCGTCCGCCGCCACCTCCGCGCCCGCGGCCGCGGCATCGGGTGTGGCCGCCGGCGAGACCGTGGTTCCCGCGGTGGGGATGGCCGCGGCGGGTCTGGCGGGCCGGGCCAGCGCGGGTGCCGCTCGGGGCCACCGGGGCCCGACCACCGGCAGGACCACGGCCCCGCAGCCGCCGTCCTCGCGGTCGCACGAGCTGCCGGAGCTGACGCCGGAGTCGGCCTTCGGCCTGCTGATGGGCGCCGATGTGGAGCTGCGTGAGCTGGCCGAGCTGCGCAGCGCCGGCATCCTCACCGAGGAGGAGTACGCCGCCGAGAAGCGGGCCCTGGTCGGCCGATAGCGACTAGAGCAGATATGCCTGTTCGGGTTGCGGCTCGGCCGGCGCGATCAGTTCCGGGCCGTTGTTGCGCACGCTGTTGACCAGGGTGGACACCTCCCGCAGCGCGATCCCTTGGGTCTCCGGGCGGTAAGCCAGCAGCGCGGTGTCCAGCGACGCATCCGGGTCCAACCAAGCGTCCCAACGGTTTTCGGGAAGCAACAGCGGCATCCGATCGTGTATCTCGGCGAGTTCCCCAACCGCCCCGGTGGTGATGATCGTGACGCTGAGCAGCGGGGCGGACCGCCGGTCGCCGCGCCACACCGACCACAGGCCGGCCGCGAACAGCATCGCGCCGTCGCCGTAGATGTAGAACGGGGTTTTGCGGGCCTTCTTCCCCGCCGGTTCGGCCCGCCATTCGTAGAAGCCGTCCATCGGCACCAGGCAGCGCCGGTGGTCGGCGGCTGAGCGGTAGGCCGGCGAGGTGGTGACCTTGTCGGCGCGGGCATTGATCAGCAGCGGGCCGCCGGTCGCCGGCGCACCGTCGGGGCCGGCCTTGGTCCAGGGCGGCACCAGCCCCCAGCGCATCAGCCGCACCCGCCGGGTCGGCACGTCGGCGGGATCGGCGTGGCGGCTGACCACGGTCGCGACGAGATCGGTCGGTGCCACGTTGTAGCTCGGCCCCGGATCAGCGTCGGCCGGCACCTCGTTGACGGCGTCGATCCGCTCGGCCAGCAACGCCGGGTCGGTGGTTACCGCGAAACGCCCGCACATGTCTCCATGGTGGCAGCTAGTCGAGCCGGGTGGCGGCCACCGCCCAGAACGGCATGTGCACCAGGTTGTCTTCGAGCAGGGGCTGCAGGATCGCGAACCGCTGTGCCAGCGCACGGACCCCCTCCACCAGGTCTTCCCGGCCGAGCGCCTCCATCACCGCGACCATCTCGGTGAAGGCGTCGGGGTCGAAGGTGCCCTGATAGGTAGTGGTCCCGATGTGGTCGATGCGCCACCCCGCTTCGGCCAGCAACGGCCCGAACCGCTCGGGCGACAGGCCGTCGAGTTGCCAGCCGTTGACGTTGTGGCGGCCGGCCTCGAACATGAACAGCCGCGCCTGCGCCTTGGTGGCCCGGTGCAGGGCACGCGCATAACGCAGCTGGGTCTCCTCGTCGTCCTGAAAGACGTGGTAGAACGCGCTGTCGACGACGGTGTCGAAACGGCCGTCGAACCCGGCGAGTTCCACCGCGTCAGCGACCTGGAAGTCGACGCTCACGCCGGCTGCCGCGGCGTTGCGTTGCGCCTGCGCGATCGCAGCCGGGGACTGGTCTACTCCGGTTGTCGAATAGCCGTGAGCCGCATAGTGAATCGCGTGGTGTCCCGGCCCGGTGCCGGGATCCAGCACCGCGCCACGCAGCGCTCCGTAGGCCACCAGTTGCTGCACCGCGGGCTGCGGTCGGCCGATGTCCCAGGGCTCGGGCGGACCCGCCGGCGGTGCGAACTCGGTATCGCTGCTCATCGCTGTCCACTGTGCGTGACGCCGGTTAACGACATCGGAACGGACGGTGTACGAACGGCGATAACGGCACCGGTGATGGCAAGATCGCCGCTGTGCGCCTCTCAGTGCTCGACCTCGCGCCGGTGCGCACCGACCAATCCAGTCCGGACGCACTGGCAGCCTCCCTGCGCCTGGCGAAGCTGGCGGACGGGCTGGCCTACACCCGCTACTGGGTCGCCGAGCACCACAACATCCCGTCGGTGGCGGCGACCAGCCCCGCGGTGCTGATCGCGATGCTGGCGGCCGCGACCTCCCGGATGCGCGTCGGCTCCGGCGGGGTGATGCTGCCCAACCACGCACCCCTGGCGGTGGCCGAGCAGTTCGCGCTGCTCGAGGCGGCCCACCCGGGCCGTATCGACCTGGGCATCGGACGGGCGCCGGGCGCCGACCCGGTGGCGACGATGGTGCTGCGCGGCCCGACCGGCCGCGCCGACCACAACGTCGACGACTTCCCCGACCATCTCGATGACCTGATCGCCCTGCTGGGCGCCGCCGGCGTGTCGGTGCAGCTGCCCGACGGCAGCTATGTCCTCAAGGCGACGCCACACGCGCTGACGTCACCGCGCGTCTTCCTGCTGGGATCGTCGCTGGAGTCGGCGCGGGTCGCCGCGGCCAAAGGACTGCCCTACGTGTTCGGCCATCACCTGTTCGGCGAGCACACCGCCGAGGCACTGGCGCTCTACCGGTCGGAGTTCGTGCCGAGCGAAGCCGCCGCAGAGCCGATCACCTTCCTGACCGTCAACACCGTCGTCGCCGAAACCGGCGCGGAGGCAGCCGCTTTGATACTTCCCCACCTGCACCTGCAGGCGCGGACGGCGACCGGGCAGCCGCCGGGCCGCCTCGAACTGGTCGAAGAGGCCCAGCAGGCGACGCTCACCCCGCAGCAGCACCGCGTCGCCCAGGGTGAGCTCGAGCGCGCCGTGGTGGGAACACCGACCGAGGCGCTGGGGCAGTTACGGGAGCTGGCCGGCCGGTTCAGGGTCGACGAAGTGATGCTCAATCCGGTCGCTTCGGCCCGGCGCGGCACCGCCCCGGGCACCGCGCCGGGGCGCGAATCCACGCTGGCACTGCTGGCCGACGCGCTGAACTGAAGATGAACCGCCGGTAACGGCTGCACGACTTCGGCGTGCGGATCGGTGAATGAATCGGGTGCGGTTCCGAACGGTCGGTGAACAACTGCTGACAGTCTGCGAAAAGCCAGCTCCGCGGGTGTGTCACGGCGTTCAGATCGCCTAGCGTCGGGTGTGCACCCAACCGGGTAGCGCGATCCGCATCTCGACGATCGCAGATGACGAAGGACTCGACGAGGAGCGTTATGTCGTTCGTAACAACGCAGCCGGAGGCGCTACTGGCCGCGGTTGCCAACCTACGGACCATCGGGTCGGCGATGACCGCCCACAGCGCCGCAGCAGCGGCCCCCACCACCGGCGTGGTTCCCGCCGCCGCCGACGAGGTCTCCGCGCTGACCGCAGCGCAGTTCGCCGCGCACGCCCAGGCCTACCAGATGGTCAGCGCCCAAGCCGCAGCCGTGCACGAGATGTTCGTGAACGCGCTGAGCAACGGCGCCGGTGCGTACGCCGCCACCGAGGCGGCCAACGCCGCCGCGGCCGGTTAGGTCACCGCGATGGACTACTTGTCGTCCCCGCCGGAGATCACCTCCACCAAGATCTATACCGGCCCGGGCTCGGAACCGATGACGGTGGCGGCGTCGGCGTGGAGCGCGCTGGCCGCCGAACTGAAGTCGATTGCGGCCTCCTACCGGGCGGTGATCAACCAGCTCACCACCGAGGAATGGCTGGGGCCGGCGTCGGCGACGATGGCAACCGCGGCGGCGCCCTACATCAACTGGATGGAGCTCACCGCTGCGCAGGCCGAGCAGGCCGCCGGGCAGAGCCGTTCCGCCGCCTCGGCCTACGAGACCGCGCGCGCGACGATCGTGCCGCCGATGGCGGTCATGGCCAACCGCCAGCAGTTGCAGCAGCTGGTCGCCACCAACATCCTCGGGCAGAACACCCCGTCGATCGCGGCCACCGAAGCCGAGCACGGCGAGATGTGGGCACAGGACACGCTGGCGATGTACGGCTACCACGCCCAGTCCAGCGCGGCGACCAAGCTCAGCGACTTCACCGCGCCGCCGAACCCGACCAATCCGGGCGGCGAGGCCGCCACCGGCAACGCGGTCGCCCAGGCGGTCGGCAGCGCCACCGGGACGCAGGCCACCAAGGCGTCGGGCACGTTGCAGAGCCTGGTGAACTCGCTGACCACGAAGGCCGCCGACGCCACCACCGGCAACCCGGCCCAGGATCTCCTCAACGACCCGAACTACCAGCTCGGCAACCAGGCGATGACCCAGCTGGTGACCAACGCCAACCTGCAGTCCAACAACGTCTGTGCAGTCTGGCGTGGTGTCAGCGGTGTGCTCGGCCTGCAGAAGTTGGCGGCCGACTCGGCCAAGGCCGCGTCGTCGGGAGCCGCGAGCGCGGCGTCGGGCGCGGCCGGTGCGGCCTCGGGCGCGGCCAACGCCGCCAGCGGTGCCGCCGGTTCGATCGGGGGCCTGTCGGTGCCGCCGACCTGGGTTCCGCCGGCCCCGCCGGTGAGCACGCTGGGCCCGGTCTCCGGCGGCTCGTGGGTGCCGGTCGGCCCCGCCGCCAGTGCACCGGTCCCCTCGGCGGGCGGGATTCTCGGCACGACGCCGATGGCGCCCCCGACCGGCATGCCCGGCATGCCCGGAGTCCCGGCCGCGGCCGCCGGTGCGGCCGGAGCCGGATATCGCGGGTTCGGCGCGCCGCGCTACGGGACCCCGTTGACCGTCATGCCACGCCGCCCGTTCGGCGGATAGCACCCGAGGGGTTCAGTGATCGACTACGGGGCACTGCCACCGGAGATCAACTCCGCCCGGATGTATGCCGGAGCCGGATCCGGGCCGATGCTGGCGGCTGCGGGCGCCTGGGATGTGCTGGCCGAGGAGTTGAGCCTGACCGCAGCTGCGGTGGACCTGGCCATCACGGATCTGACCACCACCTGGCGCGGTCCTTCGGCGGCGGCCATGGCGGCGGCGGCACTGCCGTTCACCACCTGGTTCAAGACCACCGCCGCGCAAGCCGAGCTGGCGGCCAGCCAGGCCAAAGCCGCCGCGGCGGCCTTCGAGACCGCATTCGCGATGACCGTTCCGCCGCAGGTGGTCGCGGCCAATCGGGCGCAGCTGCTGATGTTGGTCGCCACGAACTTCTTCGGCCAGAACACCCCGGCCATCGCGGCGACCGAAGCCCACTACGCGGCGATGTGGGCGCAGGACGCCGCGGCGATGTACGGCTACGCGGGTGGCTCTGCCGCGGCCACGCAGCTGTCGGAGTTCACCTCGCCGCCGCAGACCACCAACCCGGCCGCGCCCGCGGGGCAGGCCGCCGCCTCCGCCCAGGCCGCCGGCAACTCCGCGGCATCGCAGGCTGCGACCGCGACGCAATCCTTGACCGCGACGCAATCCTTGACCGCGGCCCAGTCCTTGACCGCGGCCCAGTCGGTCGCCCAGGCGGGCACCGCCACCGGAACCGCCGGCTCCTCGGGCACCACCGTGCCGCCGGCCACCGCGGGCCTACAGCAGCTGGTCAGCCAGCTCACCACGCTCACCGGCTACACCAACTCGGCGATGGGCCTGTTCCGGATCGGCGACTCCGTCGGTCAGGGCCTCAACGGCTGGGAGGTGTCCGGTCAGGCCGTCTCGGAGTCCCGGGCATTCTTGACCGACATGGCGAAGGCAGCCGAAAGCTCCATCAAGGGGGCGGGAACCGCGTCGGTCCGGGCACCGGGTTTCGGCGCTATGAACCCGTCGGTCGCGCTCGGCAAGGGGATGCAGATCGGCGGCCTGTCGGTGCCGCAGAGCTGGCCGACGACGCCCAGTTCGGCCAATCCGGCGACCCTGGTGTCGAGCCGGATGGCAGCGGCCTCGGAAAGCGTGGCAAGCGCCGCAGCCTCAGAAGCCGGCATGGTGCCGCGGGCGGGCGTGCCCGGCATGGCGGGCTTGCCGGGGGCCAGTGCCGCCGCCGGCGGGCCCACCGGCTTCCGGTTCGTGCCGCGCTACGGCTACCGTCACCGGGTGATGAACCGGCCGCCCAGCGCCGGATAACCCCGGATCACCGGCCCAGCGTGAAGCTGGCTTCACGCTCACGGCTCGAGCGTGAAGCCAGCTTCACGCTGGGCGTCGGGGTTTGGCGCTGGACACCATCGGCTGGGTATCGCGGGAGAATCAGGCCGGTTTGGCCGGTTTGGTATCGGTACCGCCGACTACCTCGGCCGGTGCGTCACCGAAACGGCTCGCGACCACCGGCACCCAGATCTGGGCGCCGCGCTGGCCGCACTCGTTGGTGTCGACGGTGGCGACCATCGCACCGTGCAGCACGCCCGGGATGGTCGGCTCCAACGACAGCACCTGGGTGGTGGTCTGGTTGCTCAGCCGCCCGTCGGCGCCCACACACGGGGCCGTCAACTGCTGTGGCCGGGACCGCCAGGTGTCGCTGACGTATTCGAGAACCATCTCGGTGCCGCCGTCGGGCAGTGTGGCCGCCTTGTGGTGGTCCTTCTGGTCGAGCATCGTCGCCGTGGCGGTACACACTTTGGTGTCGCAAGACGACCGGACCGCCCACCAGGTGCTCACGTTGGGCGGCTGCGGGTTGGGGACACCGTTGTACTTCTCCCCCGCCCGGTTGGCGTCGACCCGGAAGGTCCCCTCGAACGCCGGCGCCGTGGGCGGTTGCGCCACCACGCCGGCCGGTGCCTCACCGGCGGCGGCGGCCGTCTCCACCGGCTCGTCAGCCAGTAGTCGCGGGACGACGGTCGCCACCGATCCCACCAACACCAGGGCCAGCGGCAGCACGACAGCCGGACGGGCCAATACCGCCAGTCGGCTTCGCGGTGCTGCGGCGGCGCCCGCCGGTAGTGGCACGCCCCGAACGACGGTGCTGGCGACGTCGGAGGTCTCCTCGGCAGCCGGGTCGTCCAGCCGCTCCGCCAGCGCCGTGACGAAATCCGAGCAGTTCCGGAACCTCTCGGCGGGGTCTTTGGCCAGCGCCGCCGCGAGTACGTCGTCGAACGGGTGCAGCTCGGGACGGTGCGCGCTGACCAGCGGCGGAGGCGTGTTCAGGTGGTGGCTGATGACGGTCACCGGGTTGTCATGCTGGAACGGCGGCGTCCCGGTGAGCATCTGGAACGTGGTGGCGGCCAGCGCATACTGGTCGGCGTATTCCAGCCCCTCCGAGCCCATCAGTTGCTCCGGCGCGGCGTAGGCGATGGTGCCGATCGCCAGGTTGCTCGCGGTCAGCCCGCTGGGACCGCTCAATTGCCGGGCGATACCGAAGTCAGCCAGCACCGCGCTCAGCTCGCCGTCCTCCTGCTCGGTCACCAGGATGTTGCTGGGTTTGACGTCGCGGTGCACCACACCTTTGCGGTGGGCGTAGTCGAGCGCATCGGCGATGGATGCCACGATCGGGATGACGGCCGCCGCCGGCATGCCGGCCGGAAACCGGCGGCAGATCAACTCACCGAGCGTCTCACCGTCGATGTACTCCATCGCGATCCACAACCGCCCGCGATACTCACCGCGATCGTGCACCCGCACGATGTTCGGGTGATCGAGCACCGCGGCGGCTTCGGCCTCCCGCCGGAAGCGCTCCTCATACTCGTCGTCGGCGCTCAACGACCGGCGTAGCACCTTCAGCGCATCGTGGCGCGGCAGGCGAGGGTGCTGAGCGAGATAAACCTTGCCCATCCCGCCTGCGCCCAACAGTTTGAGGATGGTGTACTCAGCAAAAATCGAGCCCGCTGCCAGAGCCATGCCGCCGATGGTAACGATGCTGGGTGAACGGCTGGGTGCTGCAAAGCGGCCAGCGGGCAAAGAACGTCACACCAGCGCCGCATACCGGCGCCTGGCAGGATGAAACCGTGACCACTTGGCCGGCACCGACCACCAGCACCCCTGTCGAGGCAACGGTCACCGTGCCCGGCTCGAAGTCCCAGACCAACCGGGCGCTGATCCTGGCGGCGCTGGCGGCGGCGCGCGGCGGCGAGGTCTCCACCCTCTCCGGCGCCCTGCGCAGCCGCGACACCGACCTGATGCTCGACGCGCTGCGCGCCCTGGGACTGCGGGTGGAGGCGGTGGCTCACCAGGTCACCGTCAGCGGCGAGATCGACCCGGAGCCGGAAACCCGGCTGAACTGCGGCCTGGCCGGGACGGTGTTGCGGTTCGTGCCGCCGCTGGCCGCGTTGAGCACCGCCACGGTGACCTTCGACGGCGACGAACAGGCCCGCAGCCGGCCGATCGCGCCGCTGCTCGATGCGATGCGCAGGCTGGGCATCGCGGTCGACGGTGATGGGCTGCCGTTCGCGATCAAGGGCGCCGGGTCGGTCGCCGGGGGCACGGTGGAGATCGACGCGTCGGCCTCCTCGCAGTTCGTCTCGGGCCTGCTGCTGGCCGGTGCCGCGTTCGACGCCGGACTGACTGTGGTGCACACCGGTCCGTCCCTCCCGTCGGCACCGCACATCGCGATGACGGTGGCGATGCTGCGGCAGGCCGGAATCGACGTCGACGACAGCACCGGCAACCGCTGGCAGGTGCGGCCGGCGACTCCGGCGGCCCGGCACTGGGAGATCGAGCCGGACCTGTCCAACGCCACGCCGTTCCTGGCGGCCGCCGTGGTCACCGGCGGCGAGGTGCGCATCACCGACTGGCCCGCGTTCGGGGTGCAGCCGGCCGATGCCATCACCGACATCATCGGTCGAACCGGCGCAGCGATCCGCCACACCGATTCGCAGCTGCTAGTCCGCGGCCCGGACAGCTATCCCGGTTTCGACGTCGACCTGCGCGCGGTCGGCGAGCTCACCCCGACGGTGGCTGCACTGGCGGCGCTGGCGGCGCCGGGATCGGTGTCGCACCTGCGCGGTATCGCGCATCTGCGTGGCCACGAGACCGACCGGCTGGCGGCGTTGACCACCGAGATCAACCGGCTGGGCGGCAAGGCCGTCGAGACCACCGATGGCCTGGTGATCACCGCGACACCGCTGCACGGCGGAACCTGGCACTCCTATGCTGACCACCGGATGGCCACCGCCGGCGCGATCATCGGATTGCGGGTCGCCGACGTCGACGTGGAGGACATCGAGACCACCGCCAAGACGCTGCCCGCGTTCCCCCGGATGTGGGCGGAGATGCTGGCCGATTCGGGTTCGGGCGCTTGAGGCCCAGCGACTACGACGAGTCCGACGTCAAGGTCCGTTCCGGCCGTGGCTCCCGGCCGCGCACCAAGATCCGCCCCGAACACGCGGATGCGCAATCGGCCATGGTGGTCAGCGTCGACCGCGGCCGCTGGGGCTGCGTGCTCGACGGCGACCCGGGCTGCCAGGTCACCGCGATGCGGGCCCGCGAGCTGGGCCGCACCCCGATCGTCGTCGGCGATCACGTCGACGTGGTCGGGGACCTGTCCGGCCGGCCCGACACGCTGGCCCGCATCGTCCGCCGCGGACCCCGGCGAACGGTGTTGCGGCGCACCGCCGATGACACCGACCCGACCGAGCGGGTGGTGGTCGCCAACGCCGACCAGCTGCTCATCGTGGTGGCCCTGGCCGACCCGCCGCCGCGCACCGGCCTGGTCGAGCGGGCCTTGATCGCCGCCTACGCCGGCGGCCTGGCGCCGATTCTGTGCCTGACCAAGACCGACCTGGCCGATCCGGAGCCGTTCGCCGGCCAGTTCGCCGACCTGGATCTCACGGTGGTCACCGCCGGCCGTGACGACCCGCTCGAGGCGGTGGCCGAGTTGTTGACCGGCCGCATCACCGTGCTGCTGGGCCACTCCGGGGTCGGCAAATCAACCCTGGTCAATCGCCTTGTCCCCCAAGCTGATCGAGCTGTCGGTCAAGTCACCGACATCGGTCGCGGGCGGCACACCTCCACCCAGTCGGTGGCGCTGCGGTTGGTCGGCTCCGGCTGGGTGATCGACACCCCGGGCATCCGGTCGTTCGGCCTGGCCCATATCGCCCCCGACGACGTGCTGATGGCGTTCTCCGACCTGGCCGCGGCGATCACCGAATGTCCGCGCGGCTGCGGGCATCTGGGGCCGCCCGCCGACCCCGAATGTGCGCTGGACACCCTGACCGGGCCGGCCCAGCGCCGCGTCGAGGCGGCGCGCCGGCTGCTGACGGTGCTGAGGGAGGCGTAGCGCGCCATCCCACGGCCGACCCGGAATCTCACGACACCCGTGCGGCGTGTCGCGTCGTGAAATTCCGAGTCGACACGGGAGATCAGGCCGCGAGGTCGGCCCGCCTGTCGCGGCGCCAGCCCCGCACCGCCGAGATCGCGGTTTTGAGCCCGCGGCGCCGCCCGGTCACCGGATCGGCCCCGGCGTAACCGGGCTGTAGCCCGGCGAACATCTTCTCGCTGCGGGTCTCCGGGGCATCGTCGGCGGTGTCGCGCAGGAATCGATCGGGCAACGACAGTTTGGCGATGGTGCGCCAGGTCTTGGCGTACTGCACCAGGAACGGCCCGGAGGTGTAGGGCAGGTCGTACTTCTCGCACACCTGACGTACCCGCTCCGCGATCTCGGGGTAACGGTTACTGGGCAGGTCCGGGTACAGGTGATGTTCGATCTGATGCGACAGGCTGCCGCTGAAGAACCGCATCGCCGGACCGGCGTCGATGTTGGCGCTACCCAGCAGTTGCCGCAGATACCAGTGGCCGCGCGACTCCCCGACCATATCGGTCTTGGTGAACTTCTCCGCGCCGTCCGGGAAGTGGCCGCAGAAGATGATCGCGTTGGACCACACATTGCGGATCACGTTGGCGATCGCGTTGGCCCGCACCGTTGCCCAGAAGGTGGCACCGGGCGACAGTGCCGTCAAAGCCGGGAACGCGACGTAATCCTTGAACAACTGCCGGCCGGCCTTGGCGGAGAACTCCCGCACCCGCACCAGCGTCGCCGCACGGTCGCTGCGCCCCTTGAAGATCTTGCCGATCTCCAAGTGCTGCAACGCGACTCCCCACTCGAAACCGATCGCCAACATGGTGTTGTAGAACAGGTTGAGCAGGTTGAAACGCTTCCAGGGCGCATCGCGGGTGACCCGCAGCAGGCCGTAGCCCACGTCGTCGTCCATCCCGAGGATGTTGGTGTACTTGTGGTGCTGGAAGTTGTGGGTGAAGCGCCAGTGCTTGGACAGCCCGGCCATGTCCCACTCCCAGCCGGTGGAGTGGATCTCCGGGTCGTTCATCCAGTCCCACTGGCCGTGCATGACGTTGTGGCCGATCTCCATGTTCTCGATGATCTTGGCCACCCCCAGGGTCGCGGTGCCGGCCCAGCGGACCGTGCGGCGCGAGCCGGCCGCCAGCAACACCCGGCCGGTCACCTCGAGCAGGCGCTGGGCGGCGATGGTGCGACGGATGTAGCGGGCGTCGCGCTCGCCGCGGGAGTCCTCGATGTCGCGGCGAATGGCGTCGAGTTCCGCGGCGAGGTTCGCCACATCGGCGTCGCTGAGATGCGCGAACGCCTCGACGTCGGTTACCGCCATTGGACCGCCTTCCACAGAGCGTCTTACTACTTGACCTACGCTATCGTAACCTACGTTCGCGTAGGTTACCAACGGGTAACCGTCAGACGTCCAGCTCGCAATCGCCGGCGGCCGTCGAGACACACGTCTGGATGCGGGTGCCCGGCTCATGGTCGACACCGCTGCGCAGATCGCGGACCTGGCCGGCCACCAACTCCACCACGCAGGACTGGCAGATCCCCATCCGGCAGCCGAACGGCATCTGCACCCCGGCGCTCTCACCCGCCTCGAGCAGTGTGGTGGCCGCATCGGTGACGACGCTCTTGCCGCTGGCTGCGAAGGTGACAGTACCCCCACCGGAGGCCACCGCGGTACGGGCGATCGTGAATCGCTCGATGTGCAGGTGGTCGGCGATCCCAGCGTCCGCCCAGATGCGCTCGGCATCGCCGAGCAGCGCCGCCGGCCCGCACGCCCAAACCTGTCGGCCGCGCCAGTCGGGCACCTCGGCGTCCAGCATGGCCGGCCCGGACAGGTCCAGCCGGCCCTGGGAGCGGGTGGCGCGGAACAGCAGCCGGTAGCCGGGGTGCTCCCGCGCCAATGCGGCCAATTCCTCGGCGAACAGCATGTCGGCGGGCGTGGGCGCCGAGTGCAGGTGCACCACATCGGTGATCCCGCCCCGGCGGGCCAGGGTGCGCAGCATCGACATGACCGGCGTGATCCCGGACCCGGCGGTCAAAAACAGCACGGTGGCCGGCGCCGGTTCGGGCAGCACGAATTCGCCCTGCGGAGCGGCCAACCGCACCACGGTGCCCGGCACGACGCCGTCGACCAGGTGGCTGGACAGGAAGCCCTCAGGCATCGCCTTGACCGTGATGGCGATGGTGCGGCCCCCGGTCGGGGCCGACGTCAGCGAGTAGGACCGCCAGCGCCAGCGCCCGTCGACCAGCAGCCCGATGCCGATGTACTGCCCCGGCCGGTAGTCGAAGTGGAAACCCCAGCCGGGTTTGATGACCAGCGTCGCCGAATCGGCGGTTTCACGCCGCACCTCCAGCACCCGGCCGCGCAGTTCGCGGGCCGACCACAGCGGGTTGGCCAGCCGCAGATAGTCGTCCGGCAGTAGCGGCGTGGTGATACGGCTGGCGATGCGCCGCAAGGCATTCCAACCCGGATGGCGGTCGGCGCCGACGACGGTCGGCCGCTTGGTGTCGCCGATGTTGGCACTGATCGACGCATATTTCTTGCTCACTGAAACTTCCCTGCTCGCTACCGAAGGTCGGTAAACCTACGGTAGCGTAGCTTGCCCGATCCGACATCAGAGCAGCTCAAGCAGGAACGGCAGCTCCTGGGTGGCATACCAGGCCAGGTCGTGATCCTGGGCGTCGCCCACGGTCAGCTCGGCATCCTCGTCGCCGAGATCGGCGTCGTCGATCGCTGCCACCGCCGCGCGCACCGCCGGCTCGGCGGCCGCGTTGTCCACATACGCCGCGACCACCTCGCCGATCTCGACCGGCCTGGGCAGCCGCACCACGGCGGCATCGAGATCCGGGCGGGCGGTGACCGGCTCGACCTCGGCGACCAGCACCGCCCTGCGGGTCGGCAGTGTCTCGCCGCTCGGGGCCGGGTCGGCGGTAGCGAGCAGCCGCAGTGACGCCAACGCCGCTTCGCCCAGGGCCACCTCGGCCAGTTCCTCGTCGTCGCCGTGCGCGTAGGACTCCCGCAGCGCCGGCGTCACGGCGAACGCGGTCCCGCTGACCGGCCGCAGTGAACCGTCGGCGACCAACTGGGTCAGCATGGCCAGCGTCGCCGGGATGTAAACCCGCATGAGCTCAGACCCTAGCCGCGATCGCGAGCGCGGCGAAGCCGGGCGAAGCGGGTCGCGGCCATCAAATCAGCCGCGATCGCGAGCGCGGCGAAGCCGGGCGAAGCGGGTCGCGGCCATCAGGCACGGGTCGCCGGGATGGCTGCTCACGCCTCGCTCACCAGAGTGGCGGCGTAGTCGGGTACGTAGTGGTAGCTCCCGCGGTCCGGGCGCTGATAGTCACCGGTGACGACCGGCCGGTCCGGCAACTCCAGCGGCGGAAGCGCTACCTCGGAGTAGGGAATCGTCGACAGCAGGTGCGCCATCATGTTCAGCCGCGCGTGCTTCTTGATCTCCGCCTCGACCACATACCACGGGCTCGCCGCGACGTCGGTGTGCGCCATCATCTCGTCGCGGGCCCGGGAATAGTCCTCCCAGCGGTTCACCGCCTCGAGGTCCATGGGAGACAGCTTCCAGCGCCGCAGCGGATCGTTGCGCCGCTTGCGGAACCGGCGCAGCTGCTCGCGTTGCGAGACCGAGAACCAGTACTTGCGCAACAGGATTCCGTCGTCGATCAACAGCTGCTCGAAAACCGGGGCCTGCGCCAGGAACTGCGCGTGCTCGTCCGGCGTGCAGAATCCCATCACCTTCTCCACGCCGGCGCGGTTGTACCAGGACCGGTCGAAAAGCGTCACCTCGCCGCGGGCCGGCAACGCTGCGACGTAGCGCTGGAAGTACCACTGCCCACGTTCGCGTTCAGTGGGCGCCGGAAGTGCCGCCACGTGCACCACGCGCGGACTCAGGCTCTCGGTGATGCGTTTGATGGCACCGCCTTTGCCGGCCGCGTCGCGGCCCTCGAAGAGCACCACGATCCGGGCGCCGGTAGCCCGCGCCCATTCCTGCAGTTTGACGAATTCGATTTGCAGGCGCTGCAACTCGGCTTCGTAGACGTCGTCGGCGATCCGGCGCTCGGCGAGCTCACCGCTCACGTGGCCGCCTCCAGCAGCTCAGCGAGGGCTTCGTCCAACAGCGCCGAGACCAGCCCCACGTCGCTCATGGACTTGCGGTCGGCGTTGACCCCGTAGTACAGCGTGCCGTTGTAGGAGGTGACCCCGATGGTAAACGCCTTGTTGGGCAACAGCGGTGGCACGCTGTAGGTCTCGAGCAGTTTGGCACCGCAGACGTAGAGCTGGCGCTGCGCACCGGGGGCATTGGTGATCAACAGATTGAACACCCGCCCGGAGAACCCGGCGAAGGCGGTCGCGACCCGCACACCCATCGCGTGCAGCGTCGGCGGGGCGAACCCCGACACGGTCAGGATGGTGCGGGCGTCGACCAATCCGGTCGAGGTGGGGTGGGATTCGGTGGCGTAGGCGATCTGGGAGAGCCGCACCACCGGATTGGGTTCTCCGACCGGCAGATCCACCAGGAACGGGGTGACCGCACCGATGGGCTGCCCCGCGGTGTCGTATTCGTGGTCGGGGTAGACCGACAGCGGCGCCATGGCGCGCACCGTCCGGGTCGAGCCGACCGGCTCGCCGCGGGACAGCAGCCAGTTACGCAGCGCCCCGGTGATCACGGCGAGCACAACGTCGTTGATGGCGCAGTCATAGCGAGCCCGCACCGTGCGATAGTCCTCCAGCGCGCCCTTCGCCACCGTGAACAGTCGGTTCTGCGACACCTGAGTGTTGAGCGGACTGTGCGGCGCCGTGCCGCGCGCGATCGCCCGCGCCGTGTCGAAAGCCTTGCGGCCCAACCAGGTCAGCGGGCTGCCGGCGGTCGATCCCACCGCCTGCAGCTGCGTGCGCGGCGCCGCCACCCAATCCCCGACCGCGCCGAGGACCAGTTCGACGGCGCCGGGCTCGCGCCGCGGAACCCAGATGTCCTCGTCGAACGGCGGTGGCCGCTGCGTCCGGTCGACCAGGACGTGGCCGAGGGCCGGCGCCGCCATCCCGTTGACCAGCGTCTGATGCGACTTGATGTACAGCGCGATCCGGTTGCCGGCCAGCCCCTCGATCAGGTACATCTCCCACAGCGGCCGGAACCGGTCCAGCGGCTGCTGGCTGAGATAGGCGATCAGCTCGTGCAACTGCCGGTCACTGCCGGGTGACGGCACCGCGAGATGGCGCACGTGATAGGTGATGTCGAACTCGTGGTCGTCCACCCACACCGGGCGGGCCAGACTCATCGTGACTTCGCGGATCTTCTGCCGGTAACGCGGGGTCTGGGGCAGCCGTTGCTCGACGGTCGCCAGCAACTTCTCGTAGCCCAGTCCGCCACGCGGGTTACGCAGGATGTACAGCGACTGCACGTACATCGGCGTGGTGGTGTTGTCCAGGCGGTAGAAGGACGCATCCGTCGCCGACAACCGGTTCACCATGCGGCCCGCCCTCCCTGCTGACTCGATCCGAACGGGCGCCGCCAGCGCCCCGAACCCGAGAAAAGTACTGCCGCTCACGGTAGCCCGCCCCACGCGCGAAGCGCACACCGATACGGCCGCGCGGCGCACGCGGATACGGCCGCGCCGCGATTGTGCAATGATCGCGCAGACAGACCCCTGCCACTCTCCAGCAGGACCCCGATCGGATCGACCGTGGAGAGCTGCCGTGACCACCGACCCCACCCCGCCCGTGCGTTGCACTGTCGTGCCGGTGACCGACTACGAACCACCAGCCCGCGCGGCGGTGCCGCGCCGAGGCGCACCGCGGGCATCGGCGCTGTGCTCGCGGCCCCACCGCGCCCATCCGGCGGGACCGGGGCCGGACCGGCCCGCACGGGGCGGGCTGCCGGCGCCGTTACAGTCAGCCGCCGTGTTCGCCGACGCCGCGCTGCGCCGGGTGTTGGAGGTCATCGATGGGCGGCGCCCACCGGCGCATATGCACCCGCTGTTGGCCGCCGGGCTGGCCGAATCGGTGCTGTCGGTGCGCCGCGGGGCGGCCGCGGCCCGCGGCGGGCCGGCGACCTTGGAGCGGGTGCGCGTCCAACCGGCCGGCCCCGCCGACCCGGCCACCGCCGTCGAGGCGTTCGGCACCTACCGGCGCGGCCGGCGTACCCATGCGCTGGCCTGCCGCATCGAGCGGGTGGCCCGGGCCGGACCCGGCACCCGAGTCGGCATGGCCTGGCAGATCGTCGCCCTGCACATCGGCTGAGGGCGGGCCTCAGCTCTTGCGCGGCGTCTTAGGCGGCTTGGGTCCCTTGCCTTCGCGGCGGGCCGCTTCGCGGCGCTCCCGGCGAGAACTCGCTCCCGCCGGCTGCAGGTCACGGTTGCGCCGCACCTGCGCGGAGCCGTCCTCGTCGGGACCGGAGTAGGTCAGCCCGGCCGCGCCGTCGGCGCCGTTGGCGCCGTTGGCGCCGTCGATTCCCTTGGCGCGCAAGCCGAATTCCGCCAGTCCCTCGGGGGCGTCCACCGGTGCCACCGACGGTGCCGGCGCGGCCTCGACGGCGACGTTGAACAGGAAGCCGACCGACTCCTCTTTGAGCCCCTCGAGCATGCCGGTGAACATGTCGTAGCCCTCCCGCTGGTACTCCACCAGCGGGTCGCGCTGAGCCATCGCCCGCAGACCGATGCCCTCCTTGAGGTAGTCCATCTCGTAGAGGTGCTCACGCCATTTGCGGTCCAGCACGGACAGCAGCACGCCGCGTTCCAGCTCCCGCATCGCCCCGGGACCGGCGGTGGCGTCGACCTGCGCCTCACGCGCCGCGTAGGCGTTCTCGGCGTCGGCGAGCAGTGCCTCCAGCAGCTCCTCGCGGGTCAGGTCATCGGCCTCACCGACGTCGTCGGCGTGCAGCAGTTCGTGGTAGTCGATGCCGACCGGGTACAGCGTCTTCAGCGCCGTCCACAGCTGTTCGAGGTCCCAGTCCTCGGCGTAGCCCTCACTGGTGGCGCCGTTGACGTAGGCGGTGATCACGTCGACGAGCATGTCGTGGGCCTGCTCGGCCAGGTTCTCGCCATCGAGGATGCGGCGGCGCTCGGCGTAGATCACCTTGCGCTGCTGGTTCATCACCTCGTCGTACTTGAGGACGTTCTTGCGGATCTCGAAGTTCTGCTGCTCGACCTGGGTCTGGGCGCTCTTGATCGCCCGGTTGACCATCTTCGCCTCGATGGGCACATCGTCGGGCAGGTTCAGCCGGGTCAGCAGGGATTCCAGTGCCGCCCCGTTGAACCGTCGCATCAGCTCGTCCCCCAGCGACAGGTAGAACCGCGACTCCCCCGGGTCGCCCTGCCGGCCGGACCGGCCGCGCAGCTGGTTGTCGATACGTCGCGATTCGTGCCGCTCGGTGCCGAGTACGTAGAGCCCGCCGGCCTCGATCACTTCCTTGGCCTCGGCGGCCGCCTCCGCCTTGATCGCGGTGAGCGTGTCGTCCCAGGCGGCCTCGTACTCCTCGGGGGTTTCGACCGGGTCCAGGCCCTGGCTGCGCAGCTTCTGGTCGGCCAGAAAGTCCGGGTTGCCGCCGAGTACGATGTCGGTGCCGCGACCGGCCATGTTGGTCGCCACGGTGATCGCCCCGCGCCGGCCGGCCTCGGCGATGATGTGCGCCTCGCGCTCGTGCTGCTTGGCGTTGAGGACATTGTGCGGGATGCGCCGCTTGGTCAGCTGCTTGGACAGGTACTCCGAGCGTTCCACACTGGTGGTGCCGATCAACACCGGCTGGCCCTTCTCGTAGCGTTCGGCGATGTCGTCGACGACCGCGGCGAACTTGGCCTCTTCGGTCTTGTAGATGAGGTCGATCTGGTCGGTCCGGGCCATCGGCTTGTTCGTCGGGATCGGCACCACGCCCAGCTTGTAGATCTCGTGCAGCTCGGCGGCTTCGGTCTCGGCGGTGCCGGTCATCCCGGCGAGCTTGTCGTAGAGCCGGAAGTAGTTCTGCAGCGTGATGGTGGCCAGCGTCTGGTTCTCGGCCTTGATCTCGACGCGCTCCTTGGCCTCGATGGCCTGGTGCATGCCCTCGTTGTAGCGCCGCCCGACCAGCACCCGGCCGGTGAACTCGTCGACGATGAAAACTTCGCCGTTGCGGACGATGTAGTCCTTGTCGCGATTGAACAGCTCCTTGGCCTTCAAGGCGTTGTTGAGGTAGCTGACCAGCGGCGAGTTGGCCGCCTCGTAGAGGTTGTCGATGCCGAGCTGGTCCTCGACGAACTCCACCCCGAGCTCATGTACCCCGATGGTGCGCTTGCGCAGGTCCACTTCGTAGTGGACGTCCTTTTCCATCAGCGGCACGATCCGGGCGAACTCGGTGTACCAGTTGGAGCTGCCGTCGGCGGGCCCGGAGATGATCAGCGGGGTGCGGGCCTCGTCGATCAGGATGGAGTCGACCTCGTCGACGATGGCGAAGTTGTGCGGGCGCTGCACCAGCTGGTCGAGCGAATGCGCCATGTTGTCGCGCAGGTAGTCGAAGCCGAACTCGTTGTTGGTGCCGTAGGTGACGTCGGCGTTGTAGGCGGCCCGCCGCTCGTCGGGGGTCATCTGGGACAGGATCACCCCGACCTCCAGCCCCAGGAAGCGGTGCACCCGCCCCATCCACTCGCTGTCGCGTTTGGCCAGATAGTCGTTGACGGTGACGACATGCACGCCTTTGCCGGAGATGGCGTTGAGGTAGGCCGGCAGCACACAGGTCAGGGTCTTGCCCTCACCGGTCTTCATCTCCGCGACGTTGCCGTAGTGCAGGGCCGCACCGCCCATCAGCTGGACGTGGAACGGCCGCTGGCTCAGCACCCGCCAGGCCGCCTCGCGAGCCACCGCGAACGCCTCGGGCAGCAGGTCGTCGAGGGATTCGCCGTCGGCGTGACGCGCGCGGAACTCGTCGGTTTTGGCCCGCAGTTCGGCGTCGGTCAGACTCTCCACATCGCCGGAGAGGGTGTCGATATAGTCGGCGACCTTCCTGAGCCGTTTGACCATGCGGCCCTCACCAAAACGCAGCAACTTGGACAGCACGGCTATGTCCCCTACTCAGTCTTCTTCCATTACGAGCGTCACCCATGGTAGGCGACACCGCCGCACAGCCCGGCTTTGCCGCGGCTGAGCAGTGTTTCGGGGGGCCCGACAAACGGTGTCAGACTAAACGGATCAGACCGTAGTCATAAGCGTGCCGCCGATAGACCACCGAGGGCTGGTCGGTCTCCTTGTCATGGAAGAGAAAGAAGTCGTGGCCCACCAGCTCCATCTCATAGAGCGCGTCGTCGACCGACATCGGCGTGGCGGGGTGCTCCTTGGTGCGGACGATCCGGCCCGGCTCGTGGTCGTGGCCATCGAGTAAGGAACCATCGCCTTCGGCCGCCCCGTCGCGCCGGTCGGGCTCGGCGATGCCATCCCGCTTGAACGCCGCGGCCAGAAACGCCGGGTCCAGCGCGGTGGCCCCGGTCGCCTCGGCCACCGAGACCGGGGTCTTGTCACCGTAGGAGACGTTGCGGCGGTCTTTGCCGCGGCGTAACCGGCCCTCCAGGCGGTCGATCGCGGCCTCGAACGCGGCATAGAAACTGTCGGCGCGGGCCTCACCGCGCACCACCGGTCCACGGCCGTGCGCGGTGATGTCGATCTGCTGGCAGGACTTTCGCTGCCGGCGGTTGTTCGCGTGCTTGAGCTCGACGTCGAAGAGCCGAATGGAGCGGTCCAATCGCTCCAGGCGGGCCAGCTTCTGCGAGACATAAACGCGGAAGTGGTCCGGGATTTCGACATTGCGGCCCTTGACCACGACTTCGGCGCCCGCCACCTGAGCGGGGCGCTCGCCGGTGTCGACCGGCGTACGGCTGGTTTCCATGAATTGACTCACCATGCTCGACACTCTCTTCTCGTCGTCTCGACCACGTACTCCCACGGTTCCCCGTCCTTGATGACGACCGTAGCCATGCCACCGGATACGTGCCACTGGTTTGACGCACCCGTTGCCAGTTGGTAGCCGCGCCGGCATCAAGCCGCCGCGATCACCAGCGCGGCGGCCACGGGAACCCCGCCGTTCCGCAGCACCCGCACCGACTCCGCCAGGGTGGCGCCGGTGGTGACGACGTCGTCGACGAGCAGGACGTCACCGCCGCGACCGGCGGCGGTCAGCCGGCGCCGGTTCAACAGCACCCGGCCGGCGATGTTGCGTTCGCGGGCGCCGCTGCCCAGCCCGACCGAGTCCCGGGTCAATGCCCGCATCCGCAGCGCCGGCGCCACCGTCATGCCGGGATGCCTCGCCGACGCCGCGGCCGCGATCCGCCGGATCGGGTCGCCGCCGCGCCGGCGGGCGGCGCTAGGCCGGGTGGGCGCGGGGACGATCGTCAGCGGCAGCTCGAGCATCCGCCAGCACAGCAGCCGGTCCAGCGCGAGCGCCAGCGTCAAGGCCAGCGGAGCGATGAGATCGGTGCGCCCACGCTCCTTCACCGCGACGATCGCCTGCCGGCGGGCTCCGGCGTAGCGGCCGAGCGCGAACACCGGCACCTGCGGGTCGAGCCGCGGACTGGCCAGCCGGGGCTCGCCCGGACCGACGGCGAGCTGCGCCGCGCAGCCGGCGCACCAACCGGTCGCCGGGGCGCCGCAGCCACCGCACTGGCGGGGCAGCATCAGATCCAATCCGGCGTCGAGCACATCGCCGAGGCTGCCATCGGCCACCGACAGCCCGACCCGAAAATGCCTACTACGTCATGTCGTAACCGCATGTCAAGGGGCATTTAGTCCACAATGACGTGGACGCCGGACCCCAAAACCGTGAGGTCCCTAACAGATTCACGAATTTTGTTCCTCGATACTGTTAGCGTCCGGGTCCATGACCGCCAAACCAACCCAGATCGGTACTCCCACCAGCGATTCCGGCCGCGCTGGGGCGCTGGTCGGCAAAGGCTGGGCGCAGGGCGTGGCCCTGGTGATGATCTTCGGATTCCTGGTGATGGGCATCTTGGCCTATCGCACCTACACCGCCTCGATGCCGATGCCCCAGAAGGTTGTCACCGAGACCGGACAGCAACTGTTCACCGGGGAGGACATCACCCGCGGCCAGGAGTTGTTCCAGGCCCGCGGACTGATGCAATACGGGTCGGTGCTGGGCCACGGCGCCTACCTCGGCCCGGACTACACCGCCGAGTACCTGCGGATGGCCACCGAGAACGTGGCCGGCCAGTTCGAGGCGCAGGGCGTGGTCAATCCGCACGACGAGGTGGTGGCCGAATTCCGCACCAACCGCTACAACGCCGACACCGGCACCCTGGTCTTCACCGACAAGCAGGCCCGGGCATTCGCTGACATCCAGCGCCACTACGCCGAATACTTCGGCGAAGGCTCCACCAAGTACGGCCTGCTGCCGCACCTGATCACCGACTCCGGCGAGATCCGCGACCTGACCGCGTTCTTCGCCTGGACCGCCTGGGCGTCGGCGGCCGACCGGCCCGGCCACACCTACAGCTACACCAACAACTGGCCCTCGGAGCCCCGCGTCGACAACGGCCCCACCGGATCGGTCGTGGTGTGGTCGGTGCTGTCACTGATCGCGCTGCTGGGCGGGATCGGAATCATGTTCACCGTCTACGGCCGCTGGAGCCAGAACATCGGCTGGCACGGCACGGAGATGACCAAGCTCGAGTTCCGTCAGCCCGGTGACGTGGCGCTGACCCGGTCGCAGCGCGCCGCGATCTGGATCTTCGCCGTGGTCGCAGTGCTGTTCCTGGCCCAGACCCTGCTGGGCGGCGCCGTCGAGCACTACCGGGCGGACCTGTCGGAGTTCTACGGCATCGACCTGGCCAAGATCCTGCCCTACAACCTGGCCCGGACGTGGCACCTTCAGCTGTCGCTGTTCTGGACCGCGGCGGCGTTCCTGGCCGGCGGAATCTTCCTGGTGCCGTTCATCACCCGCCGTGAGCCCGGCAAGCAGTCGGTGTTGGTCTACGGTCTGCTCGGCGCACTCGCGGTGGTGGTCTTCGGATCCATGGCGTTCGAGGCGCTGTCGATCTTCGGCGTGATCAAGCCCGGCACCGTGTGGTCGCAGCAGTGGGAGTTCCTGGACCTGCCGCGGTTGTTCCAGGTGCTGCTGATCGTCGGGCTGTTCCTGTGGATCGTCATCATCTGGCGCGGCATGCGCGCCAAGCTGTCGACCACCTCGAAGATGAACCTGCCGTGGCTGTTCTTCTTCACCGGCCTGGCCATCCCGACCTTCTACGCGGTCAGCCTGCTTGCAGGCAGCGAGACGCATTTCTCGGTCGCCGACTTCTGGCGGTTCTGGATGGTGCACCTGTGGGTGGAGGACTTCCTGGAACTGTTCACCACGGCGATGGTGGCCTATATCTTCGTTCAGCTCGGGGTGGTGCGGGAGAAGGTCGCGCTGCTGGTGATCTTCCTCGACATCATCTTGTACTCGGCCGGCGGGGTGATCGGCACCATGCACCACCTGTACTTCTCCGGCACCCCGGTCGAACACATGGCGCTGGGTGCGTTCTTCTCAGCCGCCGAGGTGATCCCGCTGACCTTCCTGACCGTGGAGGCCTGGGCATTCCTGCAGTTGGGCGCTCGGCAAGAGGCCGGTGGCCAGCACAACTTCCCCGCCCGCTGGGCGGTGATGTTCCTGGTCGCGGTGGGGTTCTGGAACTTCCTGGGCGCCGGCATCTTCGGCTTCCTGATCAACCTGCCGGTGGTGTCCTACTACGAGATCGGCACCGCGCTCACCGCCAACCACGCGCACGCGGCGATGTTCGGGGTCTACGGCATGCTCGCGGTGGCCCTGGCCATGTTCGCCTTCCGGTACGTGATCCCGGCGGACGAGTGGCCGAACAAGCTCGCCCGAATCTCGTTCTGGGGCATGAACATCGGCCTGGCGTGGATGGTGTTCGTCACCTTGCTGCCGCTGGGTGTGCTGCAGCTGTTCCACTCGGTCAACGCCGGCTATTTCGAGGCGCGCTCCCTGGGCTACATCACCCAGCCCGGCAACGCCGTGCTGGAATGGCTGCGGCTGCCCGGCGACTTGATCGTCATCATCGCCGGGGTGCTTCCGTTCTGCTGGATCGCATGGACGGCACTGCGCAACTTCCGCTCCGGTGAGACCGTCGACGAACTGCCGGAGCACCCGCTGTACACCTCGGTGGAGAGCGACACCGAGACCGCGACCAAGGGCTGATCGACGATGACGATGCCGGGAGCATGGGTGTGGCTGATCTCCGGCTACGCCCTGCTTCTGCTCGTCTTCGCGTGGGGCTTCGATGCCATGGCCAAGCGGACCTCTGAGCGCGCCGCCCAATGGCGCACCGGAAAATTCGCCTACCACGAAGATCACGACGCCTGGAAGTGCCCACAGGATCAGTGGCTCTGGCCGACCGCCTTCGACCCGGCCAACCGGGTGATGCGGTATCGGGCCACACCGTCGATCTGCAACGCCTGCCCGGTCAAGGACACCTGCACCACGTCGAACCACGGCCGCGAGATCAGCCGGCCGGTGGACCCGTGGCCGCATTCGGAGGCGGGCCGCTTCCACCGCGGTATTGCCTGCGCGGTGGCCGGATTCGGGGTGGTCATGCCGCTGGCGACGCTGATCGCCAACCACCGGCCCGCCGACGTGCTGGTGCTCGGCGCCACGATGGCGCTCGTGCTGGCCGGCGGGTCCCCGCTGCTGCGCCATCTGTGGAACACTCCGTCGAACGCCCCGGATGACATAGCGCACCGGATCAGTCCACAACAGCGGACCGAGAAGGTGGAGGCGGCCATCGACCGGTACTCCACCCGATGGGGCGGCTTTGCCGATAGCTCGAGGAGGCAGCGCAATGAGTGAAGCCCTCATCACCGTCTTGGTGATCGTGATCGCGTTGCTGGCCGCGCTGGCCTACTTCTCGGTCAAAGTGCTGCCGGAGTACGAACGCGGCGTCGTCTTCCGGTTCGGCCACGCCCGTCCGCTGTATGAACCCGGGCTGCGGTTCCTGATTCCCCTGGTGGACAAGATGGTCCGCGTCGATGAGCGGGTGGTGACCCTCACCATCCCCCCGCAGGAGGTGATCACCCGCGACAACGTGCCCGCCCGGGTGAACGCGGTGGTGATGTTCCAGGTGGTCGATCCACTCAAGGCGATTCTGGCGGTGGAGAACTACGCCGTGGCCACCTCCCAGATCGCCCAGACGACACTGCGCTCGCTGCTGGGCCGCGCCGACCTGGACACCCTGCTGGCGCACCGTGACGACCTCAACGCCGACCTGCGCACCATCATCGACACCCAGACCGAGCCGTGGGGTGTGCAGGTCCGGGTGGTCGAGATCAAGGACGTGGAGATCCCGGAATCTATGCAGCGGGCGATGGCCCGGGAGGCCGAAGCCGAGCGCGAACGCCGGGCGAAGGTGATCAACGCCCGCGGTGAACTGCAGGCCTCCGAGGAACTGAGCCAGGCCGCCGAGACGCTGTCACGCAATCCCGCGTCGCTGCAACTGCGTTACCTGCAAACCCTTTTAGAACTCGGCGCCGACCAGAACTCGACGGTGGTCTTCCCGCTGCCGGTGGACATCATCACCCCGTTTCTGGGCGGCGGTTCGCCCAGGCGCTGATATGGACCAATGGCCCTGCAGCTGCTCTGTTCACGCGGTTACCCTGGGCAGTGCCGGGCGCGGTCGACGCCCGGCCGGCGATTCGGGAGCCACCATGGGTGATCGGAAGTCAACACACGCGGTCGTCGTCGGGATCGACGGATCACCGGCCGCGCGCAGCGCCGCGGTCTGGGCCGCCCGCGAAGCGGCCGATCGGAACCTGCCGTTGAAGCTGGTCTATGTCATCGGCCCTGGTGGCGACCCGGCCGATCCCCCCGACCCGCAGGCCGCCGCCTCCAGCGCCCTGTCGCAGGCCCGCGAGGCGGTGCAGGCCAGCACCGGAGTGCAGGCCGAAACCGAGTCGCTGCACGGCAACCCGCTCGCCACCTTGATCGAACTGTCGCGTTCGGCGGCGATGGTCGCGGTGGGCTCGGTCGGGGTGGCCCACACCTGCCACCGCGCCGGTTCGACCGCGGCCGCGCTGGCCGGGTCGGCCCGCTGCCCGGTCGCGGTGATCCGCAGTCCCGACGCCCCACGACGCGGCGGGGCGATCGTCGCCGAAGTGGATGCGTCACCGGACAATAGGGCCGTGCTGGGTTGGGCGATGGCCGAAGCCAAGCTGCGTCACGCGCCCTTGCGGGTGGTCACCTGCGATGAGCAGGTGCGGCGCCGGCTCGACGACTGGGCGCAGCGTCACCCCGACCTGCCGATCGATGCCATCACCGCCGGCGACGCCGCCGGCTACCTCGCCTCCTGCCTGGCCGAGGAAGCCGAGTCGGTCCAGTTGTTCGTCTCGGGCACCCGCGACCGGCGCAGTCTGGGCTGGGCCGGCGGCACCGGCGGCTGTTCGGTGCTCACGGTGGGCGGGACGCCGCGGTGACGGCCGCGGCGAAAAGACGCGGCATGGTCACAGTCTTCCTGGTCGACGATCACGAAGTGGTGCGCCGCGGCCTGATCGACTTGCTCGGCGCCGATCCGGAGCTCGACGTGGTGGGTGAGGCCGGCTCGGTGGCAGAGGCGCTGGCGCGCATCCCGGCCCTGCGTCCCGACGTGGCGGTGCTCGACGTACGGCTGCCGGACGGCAACGGCATCGAGCTGTGCCGCGATCTGCTGTCGCGCATGCCCGAGCTGCGCTGCCTGATCCTGACCTCGTTCACCTCCGACGAGGCGATGCTCGACGCCATCCTGGCCGGCGCCAGTGGCTACATCGTCAAAGACATCAAGGGGATGGAGCTGGCCCGTGCCGTCAAGGACGTCGGCGCCGGACGGTCCCTGCTCGACAACCGCGCGGCGGCGGCATTGATGGCCAAACTGCGCGGCGCCGCCGCCAAGCCCGACCCGTTGTCGGGGCTGTCGGAACAGGAACGCACCTTGCTGGGCCTGCTCGCCGAGGGCCTGACCAACAGGCAGATCGCCGACCGGATGTTCTTGGCGGAGAAGACCGTCAAGAACTATGTGTCGCGGCTGTTGGCCAAGCTGGGCATGGAACGCCGAACCCAGGCCGCGGTGTTCGCCACGAAGCTCGAGCGCTCCCGGAATGACTGATCACGTACCCGCGGACGGTCCGAATCCCTTGCGCGACACACTTTCCCAGTTGCGGCTGCGCGAACTGCTGGTCGGCGTCCAGGACCGGGTCGAGCAGATCGTCGAAGGACGCGACAGGCTCGATGGCCTGCTGGCGGCCATGCTGGTGGTCACCTCCGGGCTGGAACTCGACGCCACCCTGCGCTCCATCGTGCAGACCGCCACCAACCTGGTCGAAGCCAAATACGGTGCACTGGAGGTGCACGATCACGACCGGCGCATGGTGGAGTTCGTCTACGAGGGCATCGACGACGACACCGTCGGGCGGATCGGGCGGCTACCCGAAGGAGTCGGTGTGGTGGGCCTGCTGATCGACGATCCCCACCCGCTGCGGTTGGATGACCTGACCAAACACCCCGCGTCGGTGGGTTTTCCGGCGTACCACCCGACGATGCGCACATTCCTCGGTGTGCCGGTAGGTGTGCAGGACGAGGTCTTCGGCAACCTGTATCTCACCGAGAAGACAGGAGGGCAGCCGTTCAGCGAGGACGACGAGGTGCTGGTGCAGGCACTGGCGGCGGCCGCCGGCATCGCCATCGCCAACGCCCGGTTGTATGCCCAGGCCAAGGCGCGGCAATCCTGGATCGAATCCACCCGCGACATCGCCACCGAACTGCTCTCCGGCACCGATCCCACGACGGTGTTCCGGCTGATCGCCGAGGAGGCCAGCAAGCTCACCGGCGCCGAGTCGGCGCTGGTTGCCATCCCCCTGGACGAGGACCTCCCCGAAGCCGAGGTCAACGAGCTGTTGGTGGTCGAGACCGTCGGTGCGGCAATGGGTTCGGTGTCCGGAGACACCATCCCGGTCGCGGGGACCCCGGTCGGCGAGGCATTCTCCCGGCGGATGCCGCGCAAGGTGGATCGGCTGCGGTTGGCCGGCGTCGACATGGTCGGCCCGGCGCTGATCCTGCCGTTGCGCGCCGCGGACGCGGTGGCCGGCGTCGTCGTGGTGGTGCGCCACGCGGGCGCCAACCCGTTCAGCGGCGAGCAACTCGACATGATGGCCGCGTTCGCCGACCAGGCCGCGCTGGCCTGGCAGTTGGCCACCTCGCAGCGCCGCATGCACGAACTCGACGTGCTCACCGACCGGGACCGGATCGCGCGCGACCTACACGACCACGTGATCCAGCGGCTGTTCGCCGTCGGATTGTCCTTGCAGGGCACCATTCCTCGGGCCCGGTCTGCCGCGGTGCAGCGCCGGCTGAGCGACGCGGTTGACGACTTGCAGGAGATCATCGGCGAGATCCGCACCACCATCTTCGATCTGCACGGCACCTCCTCGGGGGTGACCCGGCTGCGGCAGCGGCTGGACAACGCCGTCGCCCAGTTCTCCGGTTCGGGACTGCACACCACCGTCGCGTTCGTCGGCCCGCTGTCGGTGGTGGAGCCGGCGCTGGCCGATCACGCCGAGGCGGTGGTCTCCGAAGCCGTCAGCAATGCGGTGCGGCATTCCGGCGCCACTGCATTGAGCGTGCAGATCAAGGTCGAAGACGACCTGTCCATCGAGGTGACCGACAACGGCCGCGGGATGCCGCAGGTGGTCACCCGCAGTGGCCTGGCCAATCTGAAACAGCGCGCCGAGCAGGCCGGCGGCGCCTTCGGCGTCGAATCGGCCCCGGGCGGCGGCACCGTGCTGCGCTGGTCGGCCCCGCTGATGACATAGCCGCTAGGGGCCGCCTCGGCCGCCTTCGCGTCGCTTGTCGGAGCCCGCTGTTAGCTTGTTGCTCGCCTGGGCGCTCCCGGACGGGAGGCCGCAGAGAACGGAGAAAAAATGCCTTCCTATTCAGCAGTCCCCGAGTTGGTGCTCGGCGGACGTCCCTTTCCAGTTGCTCTCGACCGAGTCCGCCGGTACTGCGGACTCAGCTGGAGCGGCGGGGCGCCGGAAACGTGGGCCTTCGCCTACTACGACGCGATCCGAACCGATCCCGGCCGGCTGACGCCGGTGGACGTCATCAGTACCGCAGCCCTGCACCCCGGAATCAGCCGCAGCAACCTGGCCTTCTTTGCCGAGCAACGTGACCTGATCCAGGAGTGGCTCGACGAAGCTCCGGTCGGCGTCCCGCTACAGGAAGCATCCGACGATCTGGTGACACACCTGGCGGCGCTGGCGAAATGGTCACCGGCACCGTACTTATCACTTGTGACGAAGGTCTTGCACCGCAAGCGACCTGAACTCATCCCCCTCGTCGACCGCCATATCGTCGACCACTACCGCCCGTTGACCGGACAGCGACGCGCCGAAGCCGCCTGGCCGCGGCTCCTGCACGAGATCCAGGCGGACCTGCAGGGACCGGCCGGCACGGCGCTGGCGGGGTGGGCCGGCCAGATCGGCTCCGAGACCGGCGTTTCCGTCAGTGCGCTGCGGATTCTCGACATCGCGGTGTGGATGGACGGTGAGCGATGACCGGCACGATCACCCCCGCCGTACCGGTGCACGGCGTGCATCATGAAATCCGCGGGTTCGACGGCCACATCCAGACGATGGAAGCGGCCTTCCACACCAATGTCCTCGACGGCACCCAGCCGTTCGTCCGAGCTGTAACCGTCACGCGCGCCACCGAATCAACGCTGCAGCTACCCCCGGATCTGCTGGTCGAGCGGCGCTGGCGCCTGCCCCGCTCGACGCATGTCCTAGCACGCACCGCGGATGCAAGCGTGCTACTCGAATTCCGTGACCAATCGGTCTCTGTCAAAGTCAGCGCCGACCGCATGGAGCGCGCTGATGAGATCGCGGAAGCCTTCGTCGCGCAAAAGGGCACACCCCGGTCATCGGAGACCGTCACCTTGAAGATGGTCGCCTCCACCGATATCGGCGTGCGGACCCGGCGGAACGACATCGAGGCACCGGCATGGGAGGACATCGCACGCAACTACCCTGCCGACGTCGAGCGGCGCCTCGCCGATCTCGTGGGGCTCGACGGACCGGGATCGCGCGGACGCCTGGTGCTGTGGCACGGTCCGCCCGGAACCGGGAAAAGCACCGCACTGCGCGCTCTCGCCCGGAAGTGGAGATCGTGGTGCGACACCGTCTATGTGGTCGATCCCGAGCAGATGTTCCGAAATGCGGGCTACCTCCTGGAGGTGCTGTCCGGTGAGCCATCCGAGCGTGAGAACACACCGCGCTGGCAGCTCATCATCGCCGAAGATACCGATGAATACCTGCGGGTGACCGCCCGGCAAGACGCCGGCGCGGCCCTCGGACGCCTGCTCAACGTGACCGACGGGATACTCGGCCAGGGGATGCGAACCATCATCTTGCTGACCACCAACGAGGACATCAGCAAACTGCATCCCGCGCTCACGCGGCCCGGTCGTTGCCTGGCCGAAGTCGGGTTTCAGAAGTTCACCGTGGCGCAGGCACGCGCCTGGCTGCCCGCGGACGCACCGGCACCGACAGCACCGTCGTCGCTGGCCGAACTCTACGAAAGACTGGGCACCAACAGTCGGATCAGTACCGCTCCGACCCAGGAACCAAGCAACACGGGGATGTACCTATGACCGGACAGACCACACTGCGCATACCGGCCGTACTGGACGAGCGGTCCACCGACGACGCGGTGAAACTGCTTCAGGACTACCGCAATCACTACACCGGCTGGCACTTCGAGACGCTGGGCCACCCGTGGAACGCGCCCGCGACGATCAACACGGTGACAGCCGCCGACTTGCTCGCCCTGAACACATTGTCCGTCCAGGGCTCCGCTCGGGCCTCCATCGAAATTCTGGGCACCGGTCTGGCCCAGGAGTTCACCGAACTGCTCAAGCAGATCAGTCCCGATCTCGACCTGGTCGACGCGACCGACGCCGATATCGGAAACGACTCGCCCGCGAATCGGCTGTGGCAGCTGTGCCGCCCCGACGGCACCAGCCGATGGGGCCATTTCGGCCCGGTGACCACCAGCAAATTGCTGGCACGCAAACGCCCCCGGCTGGTGCCGATCTACGATTCGGTGGTCCGCGACCAGTACGGTTTGCCCGACTCTCGTGGGCTGTGGTCCGGGATGCGGGCAGCGCTGCAAGCAGATGACCGGCGCCTGCACCGCCACGCGGAAATGCTGCGCCGCAGAGCGGACCTGCCCGACACCGTCACACCGTTACGTGTGATCGACATCGTGGTGTGGATGCAGGGTCAAACACCCGACTCGCAGTAGCTCAGGCGAACACGTTTTGAGCGTCGCGCGGATGCGTGGTCACCCATTCCACGGTGTCGTCGAGGAAGCGGCGCGGGGTCGCCGGCAGCGGGTCGGCGTTGATCGGCGCCCAGCCCACCCGCAGCAGCATCTGCGGATAGCCGCTGGTGCCGAAGACATCGCGGCGTACCGCGGCGCGGGTTTCGGCGATCTCGAGCGGCTCGGTGACCGGGCAACTGGCCAGCCCCAGCGCCGTCGCGGTGAGCAACACCACGCTGGTGGCCTCACCGGCGCGCAGTTGCGCCAGCCGGTCGTCATCTCCGGTGCCCAGCGCCAGCATCACCGCGCGGTCCTCGGCGGGGGCGGCCCCGGGTGGCTGGGCCAGCAGCGGGTCGGCGAACAGCCGCCCCGGAATCGGTGCCTCGGCGTCCGGCGCCGGCACGCTGCGCGCCGGGACCCCGGCCACCGACCGGTACCGGCCGCTCCACCTCGTCAGCTCGGCGAGGTAGTCGTAGTCGTTGCGGTGCGTGAAAACGGCCTGGGCCACCACCGCATGGAGCCGGTCGAGCGCGTCGATCCGGCGCAGCATCACCCCGGCGCGGGCGGCGCGAGCGCCCATCAACGCGATGTCGGCCGCCGCCACCGGCCACCCGCTGAAGTACCGGCGGTCGGTGCGCCGCCGCGGTATCGCTGCGGCCAGCGTCACGTCGATTTGTTCGGGGTGCTGCCCGGGAATCGGCCCGGACAGCTCGACCGACGCCAGGTGATCGGGCCGGGCCGGATCGGGCAGCCGGTGGACTTTGCCGTGCCACCCCAGCGCCGCCAGCGCCACCAGGCAATGATGCAGCGCTGCACCGCAACTCAGGATCAGACCGCGGCCGTCGGGATCCACGCTGCGCAGGTGCAGGTCAGGGTCGGCGAACAGCTCCAGGAGAGGCTGCTGTGTCGCCGTCTGCACCCGCCAGCGCCACGGCTGGGAGTTGTGCACCGACGGTGCGCGGCTCGCCAGCTGAAGCGCGGTGCGAACGGTCTCCCGCACGGCCGCGGTGTCCGGGTACCCCACAGGGCATTCATTCACGGTCCGGTCCCCCTTTCCGCTTTCGGCCACGGGCCCTGAGCCGAATCGGCGCCGAACCCCGTGCCTCCTTCACGATGCCCCGCAACGGGCCGGGCTGGACAGGGCACCAAGGCCCGCGGCCGCCCGCCGTTAGACCTCACCGGCTTGGGACTTACGGCCCTGCCGGGACCGCCGGCGCGGGCGGATCATAAGAGCGGACGCAGGCAGGAGGTCCGGATCATGGAGCAACTGACCACACTGGACGCGGGTTTTCTGGAGGCCGAGGACTCCGACCGCCGCATCAGCCTGGCAATCGGCGGGCTGATCGTCTTGGAGGGGCCGCCGCCGGATTACGCCACGCTGTTCGCCACGCTGGGTGCGCGGATCAGCGCCTGCCGGCGGTTCGGTCAGAAGCTGCAACTGCACCCGTTCGACCTGGCGCCACCGCGGTGGGTGCCCGACCCCGACTTCGACATGGCGCATCACCTGCGGCGGGTCGCGCTGCCGCGGCCCGGCGGCGACGCCGAACTGTACGACTTCGTCGCCGACCAGATGGCCCACCGGCTGGACCGGGATCGGCCGCTGTGGCAGATCTGGGTGATCGAGGGACTGCGCGATGACCGGTGGGCGATGCTGATCAAGGTTCACCACTGTGTCGGCGACGGCATCGCCACCTCGCACCTGTTCACCGGGTTGTGCGATGAAGGCGGCGACGTCGGTCAAGGGGTCACCAGCTTCGCCGACCACATCCGCGGTTCCCGCGAAACCCCTTCGGGCGGTCGGTCTTTCGGCCTGCCCACGGTGAACCTGAACCCGGCCAGCTGGGCGGCCGAGCTGTGGAACATCTCGACGGCGATCAGCGCCGCCGCGGCGCGGGCCGCCCGCGGCACCGTCGAGTTGTCGGCCGGACTGCTGCGGCAGGGCAACCCCAGCTCGTTGAACGGGCCGATGAGCGCGTTGCGCCGGTACAGTTCGGCCAAGGTGGCCCTCGCCGACATCAACCAGATCTGCCAGGCGTTCGGCGTGACCGTCAACGACGTCGCACTGGCCGCCCTGACCGAGGGCTACCGGGGCATGCTGGACCGCCGCGGCGAACGCCCGCTGCCCGAGACGCTGCGCACCCTGGTGCCGGTGTCCACCCGCGCCGGCGACGCCATCGGCGCGACCGATAACCGGGTCTCGGTGATGCTGCCCTACCTGCCGGTCGACGAGGAGAGCCCGGTGCGCCGGCTCAAGCTGGTGCACTCGCGGCTGAACCGAACCAAGAGCACCGGGCAACGGCAGGCCGGCAGCGCGTTCGTCTCGGCGGCCAACCGCCTGCCGTTCCCGCTCACCGCGTGGGCGGTGCGGCTGTTGACGCGGCTGCCGCAGCAGGGCGTCACCACCCTGGCGACCAATGTGCCGGGCCCGTCGCAGCCGCTGCACATCCTGGGCCGCCAGGTGCTCGATGTGCTGCCGGTGCCGCCGATCGCGTTACAGCTGCGCACCGGGGTGGCGATGCTGAGCTACGCCGAGCACCTGTTCTTCGGGGTGCTGGCCGACTACGACACCATGCCCGATGTCGACGAGTTCGCCCGCAGCATCGAGGCCGCGGTGGCCCGCCTGGTCGCCGCCGCCAAGCGGCGAACGACGGTGCTCGAACGCGCCGAGAACCGGCGGCTGTCGCTGGTGGCTACCGGGTAGCCACCACGGGCCGGCACGATCAGCACCCGCCGCCCGGCCAACCCATGGCGAACGCTTGGTAAACACCTCGAAACCGCACCGCAATCCGGTTGACAGGGTTCGCGGTGGGCGCGGACCCTGACGCTTGACGCATCGGGGAATATCAGGAGCGCTGATGAGAGAGCGGCCGCGGTTCTTTCCCTCCTCGTGGGCCGAGGCCCCCATCGATCGCCGTGGCGTCCTGCTCGGCATGGCGGCCGTCGGCGGGTTTCTGGCGGTGGACGCGGCCGCCGTGGTGTATGCGCGCGGCCCCGTCGGCTCGGGCGGCCGGCTGACCCCGCAGGGCTTCATCGACGCCTTCCGGCGAGTCCACGGATTCCATCCGGGATTTCGGCGCAATCACGCCAAGGGCGTAGCGGTTGCCGGGTACTTCGATTCCAACGGCAACGGGATCCAGCTAAGCCGCGCGGTGGTGTTCGGCAGCGGCCGGCGCACCCCGATCCTGGGACGGTTCTCGCTGCCGGGCGGCAACCCGGCCGTCGCCGACACGCCCGGTGCGAGCCGGGGTTTGGGCTTGGCGTTCGGGTATCCCGGCGCCGAGCAATGGCGCACCGCGATGTTGAACAGCCCGGTCTTCCCCGACAATTCACCGCAGGGGTTCTACGACCGACTGCTGGCGTCGAAGCCCCGGGCCGATACCGGTAAACCCGACTCCGAGGCGATGGCACGGTTTCTGGCAGCGCATCCCGAGACCGCGCGGGCCATGGCGGTGATCCAACAGCAGCCGGCGTCGTCGGGCTTCGGCGACAGCGCCTACCACGGGCTCAACGCGTTCTATTTCGTCAACGCGGCCGGCGAGCGCACGCCGGTCCGCTGGTCGCTGGCGCCCATGGCTGCGCCCCGCGCGTCACCACCGCCCGAGAACGGGCCGAATTGGTTGTTCGACAACCTCATTCAAGACCTCCGATTCGGCCCGTTGCGCTGGCGCCTCCTGGTGACCGTGGCCGAACCGCAGGACTCGCTCACCGATGCGACGGTCGCCTGGCCACCCGAACGGCGGGTGGTGGAGTTGGGCACGGTGGTGATCGATTCGATCGAGCGGGAGCGGCGCGGCAACGCCCGCGACATCAACTTCGACCCGATGGTGTTGCCGAACGGCATTGCGCCCTCCGCGGATCCGCTGCTGGCCGCCCGCTCGGCGGTGTACGCGGCGTCGTTCCGGCGCCGGGCCGGCGAAAGGGGCGCCCGGCCCGCGGTCGAGGTTCGCGAGGTATCGCGGTGAGCGACTCCGCGGCCGCCGGCCGGTTTCACCTGTCGGTGCGGATCATGCACTGGCTGGTCGCCGCACTGGTTTTCACGACAATCATGGTCGGATTCGCGCTGGCGAACGCGCTGGCCGCCTATCCCACGCTGCTGATGCTGCACAAGATTCTCGGTGCGCTCATCTTCGTCGCGATGATCGCCCGCGTGGTCAACCGGTTGCGGCGCCAGGAGCCGGCGCTGCCGGCCACGGTAGGCCGGTGGGAACGTCGCGCGGTTATCGCTTCGGAGGTATCGCTGTACGCCGCGCTGCTGGCTCAGCCCCTGATCGGCTGGGCCATGCTGACGGCGGCCGGTGTGCCGGTCATGGTCGGCCCGGTCCGGTTGCCGTCACTGATCCCCGTCGACGCCGGCCTGTATGCGCTGCTGCGAAACGAGCATTCGGTTCTTGCCTACGCACTGGTGATCCTGATCGCCGGGCATGTCGCCGCCGTCCTGCTGCACACACTGACCCTGCGCGATGGAATGCTCGCCCGGATGGCGATCGCCCTGCCGGGTGCGGGTCAGCCCGGCAGCACCGGCACCGCGCCGGCGACCATGAACGGGCCCAGCGGCGACCAGCTCTGCTCGTCCTCGGCCCGCGACGACGACAACGCCAGCACCCCGCGCGGATCGGCCACATAGACCGTGGACGGGTCGGCGACGATCGTCGACACCGGCAGCTGCAGATTGCCGTTGGGGGCATCGGAGTTCACCCCGTCGATGTTGACGTAGGACACCGGGTGCTTGGGATCGGATCGGCTCACCACGATGTCGTCGCCGGTGCGCCAGCTCAGCGACACCACCGAGGAGCCGAGCCCGAAGCCCAGCCGGCGCGGATAGTTCAGCACGAACTGGCCGGCCGGGGTCTGCTCGACGCCGGCCAGGATCACCTGACCGCCGATCACCATGGCGGCCCGGGTGCCGTCGCGGGACAGCTGCAGCTCACTGATCGGTCCGGGGAACCTGGCGTTGATCGCCCCGGAGTCCACCGGGATCCGGGCCGGGCGACCCGAGGCCACCTCCTGGATCGCGCGCAGCACGTTGTTGCCGTCGACGACCACCCACACCGCTTCGTCGAGCGACCAGCTCGGCCGTGACAGGGTGTGGCCTTCGGCCGCCAGCACCGCCTCACCGCCGAGGTCGCCGATCCACAGCGTCGCCGGCGGGTCGGGGGCACCCGGGTGCACCACCACCGACGCCACCTGACGTCCGTTGCGCGACAACGCCGCCGACTCCTGATCGGGCTCCCGCCCGAACGCCCCGGGCACCCGGTTGGCCTGCTGCCCGTCCAGGACGAGCAGCGAGCCGCCGACCAGCGCGTGGATCCCGGCGCCGGCGCCGTCTGAGGCGCCCGGGTCGGTGGTGGCCACATCGGAGGTCGTCCAGCCGTCCGGGAACCGGTCGTCGAGCGCCGCGCCGTCGGCATTGATCACATACGGGCCCTTGATGTCCGCCCGGGCCAGAGTCCAGATCAGTTGCGCGGCAAGCAATTGCCGGCTGTTCGGGTCGGTGGTCGACAAGCTGTCCAGTTCGATCTTCGCCCCGCCGTAGCCGCGGCCCACCCCGCTCTTGCCGCCGTCGGCACGGGTCACCGGTCCGCGCAGCCGCAACGGCGCCGCCAGCAGGTTGCGCACACCGGCCATCTCCGGGCGCGGGCCGGCGATCAGTTTCGACACCAGTTCGGTGGCCAGCTGGTCGGGGTCGGACACCGCGACGTAGCGCGGATCGGGGACCACCGTCTTGCCGGTGGGGTCGACGAAATACAGCGTGTTGCGCTTGTAGGTGGCCTGAAACTGCTGCCAGTCCAGGAAGACTCCGTTGGGCAGCCGGTCGATGCGCCAGCCCTCGGAGGTCTTGAGCAGTTCGATGGGCTCCGGGGCGGGCAGGGCACCCTCGGCGGTCTCGAACACGCCCATGTCCGACAGCGAACCGAGCATGTCGGCGCGCATGGTGACCGCAACCCGGTCGGCGCTGCGGGTTTCGACGAACACCACATTGTCGATGAGCAGCGCGCTGCCGGCGTCGTCCCAGGCATCCGACGCCGACTGGGTGAGGAACTGCCGCGCCGCGCGGTGCCGGTTGGCCGGGTCGGCGGTCGCCTTGAGGAACTCCCGCAGCAGCACGTCGGGGTCCATCCCCGGGGTGGGTTTGGGCAGCACCGACGGCGGCGGCGCCTGCACCGTGCCGATCGCCTGCGGGGCCGAGGTGCTGGGCACCCCGGCGCAGCCCGCCAGTGCAACGGTGACGGCGAGCAGCAGCGCCGCCGGACGCAGCCGGCGCATCACCCGCTCCTCTCAGCGTGCTCACGCGCGCGCTGCCGACGCTCGGCGGCGCTCACCGGTTTCATCGGCAGCGGGCTGGTGGTGACCTTGTGGCCGCGCACCAGCGGCAGGGTCAGCCGGAAGCAGGCGCCCTTGCCCGGCTCGCCCCAGGCCTCCAGCCGGCCCTGGTGCAGCCGGGCGTCCTCGACGCTGATCGCCAGGCCCAGCCCGGTTCCCCCGGAGCGCCGCACCCGTGACGGGTCGGCGCGCCAGAACCGGCTGAACACCAGCTTCTCCTCCCCCGGCCGCAACCCCACACCGTGGTCGCGGACCGTGACCGCGACGGTGTCTGCGTCGGCGCCCATCCGGATCACCACCGGCTTATGCTCGGCGTGGTCGATCGCGTTGGCGATCAGGTTGCGCAGAATGCGTTCCACCCGGCGCGGATCGACCTCGGCGATCACCGGATCGCCGGGCATATCCACCTTGAGTTCGACGCCGGCGTCAGCGGCCAGATGACCCACGTTGTCCAGGGCGCTGTTGACCGTCGAGCGCAGGTCCACCGACTCCACCGACAGTTCGGCCACACCCGCGTCGTGCCGGGAGATCTCCAGCAGGTCATTGAGCAACGACTCGAACCGGTCGAGTTCACTGACCAGCAGTTCGGTGGAGCGCCGCAGCGAGGGCTCCAGATCTTCACTGTGGTCGTGGATGAGATCGGCCGCCATCCGCACCGTGGTCAGCGGGGTGCGCAGCTCGTGGCTGACGTCGGAGGTGAACCGGCGCTGCAGGTTGCCGAACTCCTCGAGCTGGGTGATCTGCCGCGACAGGCTCTCGGCCATGTCGTTGAACGACACCGCCAGCCGGGCCATGTCGTCTTCGCCGCGTACCGGCATCCGCTCGGACAGGTGCCCCTCGGCGAACCGTTCGGCGATCCGCGACGCCGACCGCACCGGCAACACCACCTGCCGCGATACCAGCAGCGCGATGCCGGCCAGCAGCACCAGCAGCACCAGTCCCCCGGTGGCGATGGTGCCGCGCACCATGCTGATCGTGTTGCGCTCGGTGCCCAGCGGATAGATCAGGTAGAGCTCCAGGTTGGTGATCCGCGACGTCGTCGGCGTGCCGATCACCAACGCCGGACCGGAGAACCCCTCGACGTGCACGGGGGCGTACTGATAGCTGACCTGACCGGCCTTGACGAATTCCCGCAACGCGGCCGGCACCTGGTCGACCGGCCCGGCGGTGGTCGCCGCCCGCGGGCCCTCGCCGAGCACCACCAGCACCGCGTCGAAGGCACCCGCGGTTCCGCTGCCGGCCGCCGGGTCGGTCTTGCTCATCAGCGTGTTGCGGGCCAGCTGCAGGCTCGAGGTCAGCGACCGGGCCTCCTCACCGCCGACGATGCCGCCGGCCGTGACCCGGGCCCGCTCGATCTGCTCGGTGGCCGCCCGCACCTTGACGTCGAGCACCCGGTCGGTGATCTGGCTGGTCAACACGAATCCGAGCGCCAGGATGACCGCGGCCGACAGCCCCATCGTCAGCGCCACGACCCGCAGCTGCAGCGACCGGCGCCAGGCGACCTGCACCGCGCGGCGCAGCGTGTTCACGCCGAGCAGCAGCGGACCCGACCGCCGGGGGCGCCGTCTGGAGCTGAAAATCATTGGCGCTTCTCCTCAGCATCGCTGGCGCTCTGCCTCGTCGAAGACGCGAAGATCACCGCAGCCGCTCCCCGGTGGGGATCACGGAGGTCCGGCCTTGTAACCCACTCCTCGAACGGTCAGCACCACGGTCGGGTTCTCCGGGTCTTGCTCCACCTTGGCCCGCAGGCGCTGCACGTGCACGTTGACCAGCCGGGTGTCGGCCGGGTGCCGGTATCCCCAGACCTGTTCGAGGAGCACTTCACGAGTAAACACCTGGCGGGGCTTGCGCGCCAACGCCACCAGCAGGTCGAACTCCAACGGGGTCAGGGAGATCTGCTCACCGGCGCGGCTCACCTTGTGCGCCGGCACGTCGATGTCGATGTCAGCGATCGAGAGCATCTCGGCCGGCTCGTCGTCGTTGCGGCGCAGCCGGGCCCGCACCCGGGCCACCAGCTCCTTGGGCTTGAACGGCTTCATGATGTAGTCGTCGGCACCCGACTCCAGCCCAAGCACCACATCGACGGTGTCGGTCTTGGCGGTGAGCATCACGATCGGCACACCGGAGTCCTTCCGCAGCACCCGGCACACGTCGATGCCGTTCATGCCGGGCAGCATCAGGTCCAGCAGCACCAGATCGGGCCGCAGCTCGTGCACCGCGGTGAGCGCCTGGGTGCCGTCGCCGACGACCGCGGTGTCGAAACCCTCCCCACGGAGCACGATGGTGAGCATCTCGGCCAGCGAAGCGTCGTCATCGACGACGAGAATCCTTTGCCTCATGGCGTACATGGTGTCATCAGATCGAGACAAATGCCTGCTACCACACGCGCGTTTCGCGGTTTTACCCGCGCATTTGCGCGGACAGATCGGCCGCCAGCTCGGCCGCTGAGACCGTCGGACCGGCCAGCTGCCACCGCCCCCCGAACCCGGCCCGGGCCAGCGCGCGGTACACCTCGGCGGTGCGGCGCTGCAGGCCGTCGTCGCGCTCGTAGCTGTCGCGGGCGCGGGCGGTGTCCTGCGTCTCGCGAGTCCGGGCGCGCTGGGCGGCCAACTCGGCGGGGACGTCGAGCAGCACCTGCCAGTCGGGCGCCGGCAGGCCGAACCGGCCGAACTCCAGCGTGTGCACCCAGTCCACGATCTCCCCGTCGGCGTCTTGGTGTAGCCGGGCGGCGCTGTAGGCGGCGTTGGAGGCGACGTAGCGATCCAACAGCACGACATCGTGGTGGTGCAGCAGGTGCCGAATCTCGGCCCGAGCCCCGGCGCGGTCCAGCGCGAACAACACCGCCATCGCGTACACCGAATCCGCCAGGTCGCCGTGCTGGCCGTGCAACGCCTCGGCGGCCAGGTCGGCGGTCTCCGAGTCGCCGTAGCGCGGAAACGCCAGCGTGGCCACCGTGCGACCGGTGGCCCGCCACGCGGCCTCCAGCCCCGTGGTCAAGGTGTTCTTGCCGGCGCCGTCGACACCTTCGATCGCAATCAGCACGGCGGCAGCCTACTCACGTTTCCCACCTTCCGGCGTACCGCTGACCGCTAAGCTGACACCCACCGATCCAGGGGGAACCTCATGACCGCAGAAACACGTGTTCGGCGCAGCTGGTCAGATTGGGTCACGGCGGCTGCCGCGGTAATCGCCGCGGTGGCCGCTTCGATAGCGGCCTTCTTCGCTTTTGTCACCCACAGCAAAACCGAGTATGCCGCCGCCAGCGCCATCAAACCCGCCTACCAGGCGTTGTGCGTGAGCTACAGCGACTTCGTACTGACCCAGGCCCACAACGGCTACACGCCGGAAGAGATCCAGCGCGTCATCGATTTCGCGGGCAGCCACCCGATCGACCTGCCGGAAGCCGGCAGCGACGAACCGGATCGATCCGGCATGCCCGGCCGCTGGCCGTCGATCAGTGACGAAAAGGCGTGCGGCACGCCGGCGGAGGTCATCGCTCACGCCAGGCACTGAGCGGCTCGGCTACCAGCCGCCGCGCCCCCCGCTCTGGATGAAACCGTTGATCCGGCCACCGTTGATCCAGCCGTTGTGGCCCCAGTTGCCTTTGCCCCAGTTGCCGTGACCCCAGCCGCCGTTGCCACCACCGTGGCCACCACCGTGGCCGCCGCCGTGGCCCCAGCCTCCGCCCAACGGCATCCCGGCGACGCCGGGCGGTAGGTCGGCGGGAGCGGACGGCCCCGCGACCACGGGGCTTGCCGACGCAACAGCGACCTCGCCGGCGGGAACACCGACGACCGCCGTGGCAGCGGCCAGCAAGGCAGCACCCGCCGCGCGGATCAGCGCGGTATGGATCGATCGCGATGAATTCATGGTCTGAACCCTTCCCGTCGTATGCGTCTGCCGTCCAGCGTAGGCCTCTCGCGGCAGGCAAGCCGCTTCGGCCGTTCCCCGCACCCGCGGGCACCGTCCCCGGCAAAGAGCCCCATTCCGGGCCGGAATGGGGCTCTTGTGCCTGCTGGCAGCCGAAATCAGTACCGGTAGTGGTCCGGCTTGTAGGGGCCCTCGACGTCGACGCCGATGTACTCCGCCTGCTCCTTGGTGAGCTTGGTCAGTGTGCCGCCGAGCGCCTCGACGTGGATGCGGGCGACCTTCTCGTCGAGGTGCTTGGGCAGCCGGTAGACCTCGTTGTCGTACTCGTCGCCCTTGGTCCACAGCTCGATCTGGGCGATCACCTGGTTGGAGAAGCTGTTGCTCATCACGAACGAGGGGTGCCCGGTGGCGTTGCCCAGGTTGAGCAGCCGGCCCTCGGACAGCACGATGATCGACTTCCCGGTGTCACCGAAGGTCCACTGGTCGACCTGCGGCTTGATGTTGAGCTTGGTGGCTCCGGACGTCTCCAGCGCAGCCATCTGGATCTCGTTGTCGAAGTGGCCGATGTTGCCCAGGATGGCCTGGTCCTTCATCGCCTTCATGTGTTCGAGGGTGATGATGTCCTTGTTCCCGGTGGTGGTCACGACGATGTCGGCTTCGGCGATGGCCTGCTCGACGGTCTTGACGTCGAACCCGTCCATCAGCGCCTGCAGGGCGTTGATCGGGTCGATCTCGGTGACGGTGACCCGCGCACCCTGGCCGGCCAGCGACTCCGCGCTGCCCTTGCCCACGTCGCCGTAGCCGCAGACCAGCGCCTTCTTGCCGCCGATCAGCACGTCGGTGCCGCGGTTGATGCCGTCGATCAGCGAGTGCCGGCAACCGTACTTGTTGTCGAACTTGCTCTTGGTGACCGAGTCGTTGACGTTGATCGCCGGGAACACCAGCTCACCGGCGGCGGCCAGCTGGTACAGGCGCAGCACGCCGGTGGTGGTCTCCTCGGTGACACCCTTGACCGACTCGGCGATCTTGGTCCACTTGGTTTTGTCGGTCTCGAACCGGTCGCGCAGCGTGGCCAGGAAGATCTTCCACTCGTGCGAGTCGCCGTCCTCGGCGGGCGGCACCACACCGGCCTTCTCGTACTGGGCGCCGCGCAGCACCATCATGGTGGCGTCGCCGCCGTCGTCGAGGATCATGTTGGCCGGCTCACCCTCCCAGGTCAGGGCCTGCTCGGCGCACCACCAGTACTCCTCCAGGCTCTCGCCCTTCCAGGCGAACACCGGGGTGCCCTTGGGCTCCTCGACGGTGCCGTGGGGGCCGACGACGACCGCGGCGGCCGCGTGGTCCTGGGTGGAGAAGATGTTGCACGACGCCCAACGGACTTCGGCGCCGAGCGCAACCAGGGTCTCGATGAGCACCGCGGTCTGAATCGTCATGTGCAGCGAGCCGGTGATGCGGGCGCCCTTGAGCGGGTTGACGCCGTGGTACTCCTGGCGCAGCGCCATCAGGCCCGGCATCTCGTGCTCGGCCAGCCGGATCTCCTTGCGGCCGTATTCGGCCAGCGACAGGTCGGCGACCTTGTAGTCGATGCCGTTGCGGCTGTCCGCGGTCAAACTCATCAGTGCGCCCCCGTAGGTTCGGTGAAATCAGCTCCGCTACAAGCTACCGGCGAACGCCCGGGAATGCTCGAGCGGGTCAATCGACGTCGATGACCCCGTAGGTCTCGGCGGTCGGAGTGAACAATCGGGCCAGGTCAGCGGCCACGTCGTGGTCGGCTTCCGGGGGCATCGAGACATAGCTCATGGCCAGCCGGACGATGGCCCGGGCCAGGATGCCGGCGTCTTCCTCGCTGGCCTTGACCCAGCTGTGCATGAACGACGACGTCAGCCGCTGCGAGCAGCGGGTGATGATCGGGCCGCTGTCGGTGGTGATGATCTGCAGCAGGTCCGGCTTGGCGACACCGGTCAGCAGCGAGATGACCAGCGGGTCGGCGGCCGACTCGGAGAAAAACGACCGGAACCCCTCCAGAAAGGCGGCGTGGACATCGCCGACGTTGCCGTAGATGGCGCGCTCGACGGCGTCGACGAGTCGGTCGGCCAGCCGGATCGCGTAGCCCTGCGCCAACCCCTGGCGCGAACCGAACTCGTTATAGATGGTCTGTCTGCTGACCCCGGCCGCCTCCGCCACGGCGGCCAGCGTGATCGACGACCAGTCCCGGGTGGTCAGCAACTCCCGCATCGCGTCGAGCACCGAGTCGCGCAGCAGCGCCCGGGATGCCTCGGCGTAGGGGATGCGTTTCACCACCGCGAGATTAGCTGGTGTCATCCCCGCACGACTTCCACCATCTCGAAATCCGCCTTGGCCGCGCCGCAGTCCGGGCAGCTCCAGTCCTCGGGGATATCAGCCCAGCGGGTGCCGGGTGCGATACCGTCCTCCGGCCAGCCCACCGCCTCGTCGTACTCGAAGCCGCACTGCAGGCAGCGGAACAGTTTGTAGTCGCTCACGTTGGGACCTCCACCGGTTCGAAATCCACTTTTTCGCGGACCGCACAGTCCGGGCAGCACCAGTCATCGGGGATCTGGCGCCAGGGTGTGCCGGCCGGAAACCCCTCACGCGGCGCGCCGATGGCCTCGTCATAGAGGTAGTCACAGCCCGGGCAGCGGTAGCGCGCCATCATGCGGCCGCCTGCTCGGTGGCGGCGTAGCGGTTGAGGATCTTCGCCCGGCGCCGGGGGTCGATGTTGACCCGGGTGATGTCGCCGCTGTAGTGCGCCAGCACCCGGTGATCCATCAGCTTGCGCCACAGCGGCGGGAAATACGTCAACCCGATCAGCGACGCGTAGCCGCTGGGCAGGTTCGGCGCCTCGGCCATGCTGCGCAGCGTCTGGTAACGCCGGGTCGGGTTGGCGTGGTGATCACTGTGCCGCTGCAGGTGGTAGAGGAACAGGTTGGTCACCAGATGGTCGGAGTTCCAGCTGTGTTCGGGCGTGCAGCGCTCGTAGCGGCCGTTGGGGCGGGTGCCGCGCAGCAGGCCGTAGTGCTCGATGTAGTTGACCGACTCCAGTAGGGAGAACCCGTAGACGGCCTGGATGACGACGAACGGGATCAGCGCCGGGCCGAACACCGCGATCAGCACTCCCCACAGCACCACCGACATCAGCCACGCGTTGAGCACGTCATTGGACAACCGCCACGGCCCCTTGTCCAACCGGCGCAGCCGCGCGGCCTCCAGTTGCCAGGCCGAGCGCAGACCACCGAAGACGCTGCGCGGCAGGAACTCCCAGAAGGTCTCGCCGAAGCGGCCGGACGCCGGGTCTTCGGGAGTGGCCACCCGCACGTGGTGCCCGCGGTTGTGCTCGATGTAGAAGTGCCCATAGCAGCTCTGCGCCAGGGTGATCTTCGACAGCCAGCGCTCCAGGCGCTCCTTCTTGTGCCCCAGCTCGTGCGCGGTGTTGATGCCGACGCCGCCCAGGGCGCCCACCGACAGCGCCAGCCCGATCTTGGCGAACCAGCTGAGTGACCCCTCGACACCCAGCCAGCTCAGATCGGCCGCCGTGAACAGGTAGGCGCCCAGCACCACGCTGGCGTACTGACACGGGATGTAGGCGTAGGTGCAGTAGCGGTAGTACCGGTCGTTCTCCAGCTGGGCCATCACCTCGTCGGGCGGGTTCTGCCCGTCGACGCCGTACCGCAGATCCAGCGCCGGCAACAACAGGTAGATCAGGATCGGCCCGATCCAGAACGGCACCTGCGCGGCCCCGTGCCAGCCGAGCCGATTCATCGCCCACACGAACGGGAGCATGGTGAAGATCAGCGTCGGGGCGATCAAGCCCATCAGCCACAGGTAGCGCTTCTTGTCCCGCCACGCCTGGATTGGTGCCGCCGCAGTGCCGTTGTGCGCCATCCGCGTCCCTCCTTGTGAGTTCGACCACCGTTGTGGATGGACATTACATCTCGCTACGTCCGTTGTCTAGACATTTGGTGTCAATTTGTACACACAGATTCGCCGCACCGGGCTCGCCCGATCCGTATAACTTTGAGAGCACTTTGACTGCAGCAGGCACTCACGGATGGGCGCGACCGCGATGACTCAGGCAGGTTCGCGGGCCGGTTCGAGCGCAGCGTCGCGGCCCCGTTCGGCCCTTCGGGTCGGTGCCGACTACGCGACCGGGCTGGCCTTCGCCCACCTGCTCACCAGTGCCGAAGCGATCGCGGTGGTGTTGTCGCTGACCGGTGAGACCCCCACCGGTGCCAACATCCTGTTGCGCCCGCAGCACCTGGTCTTGACCGCCGTGCTGGTCGGGCTGGGCACAGTTGCCGTGGTCATCTCCGGAACGGCCAGCATCGCTGGATCGCTGCGCTGGTACACCGCCGGACAGCAACCCGACGCCGGGCAACGCCGCGCCGCGATCAACATCCTGCGCCGCCAGTCGACGATCGTGCTGGGCACCTGGGTGGTCGGCGGAGCCATCGGCCTGGCCGCACTGCGCTCGACCGACGTCGGGCTGCTCGTGCTGCTGGCCATGGTCGTCGTGTTCGGCGGAACCGCGTCGGTGTGCACCAGCATGCTGTTCACCCACCGCACCTTCCGGCCGATCGTGGCTGCCACCTGGCGGAACACCGATGTCCGCGCCACCGCCCCCGGGGTGCTGGCCCGGCTGGTCACCATGTGGTTCATCACCTGCGCGCTGCCCGCCGCGGCCATCGTCGTCCTGATCGTCTGCCGACGGATGGGGTGGGTCATCGACCGCACCGCCTCGGTGGAGACGCCGGTGCTGGTGCTGTGTCTGGTCGCGGTGCTGCTCGGGATGCGCGCCATGATCCTGGTGGCCCGCTCGGTCTCCGATCCGGTCGGCGAGGTCGTCGCCGCCATGGCCCGGGTTCAGCACGGGCAGATGGAGGCCTCGGTCAGCGTCTACGAGCATTCCGAGATCGGGCGGCTGCAAACCGGGTTCAATCGCATGGTGGCCGGCCTGCGCGAACGCGACCGGCTCCGCGACCTGTTCGGCCGGCACGTCGGCCCGGAGGTGGCCCGCCTGGCGGTGGAGCGCGATCTTGCGCTCGCCGGCGATGTGCAGGAGGCGGCGATTCTGTTCATCGACCTGGTGGGCTCGACCGAGCTGGCCGCCACCCATCCGCCGGACGAGGTCGCCGCGGTGCTCAACGACTTCTTCCGCATCGTGGTGGCCGCCGTCGACGCCCAGCAGGGCTCGATCAACAAGTTCCAGGGCGACGCGGCGCTGGCCGTGTTCGGCGCGCCGGTCCCCCTCGAGGGTTCGGCCGCGGCGGCGCTGGCCACCGCCCGCACCCTGCTCACCCAGCTTCGCCGGCTGCCGCTGGTGGACTTCGGGATCGGCGTCTCGGCGGGGCGGGTGTTCGCCGGCAACATCGGCAGCGAGAACCGCTACGAGTACACCGTGGTCGGCGACGCCGTCAACGAGGCGGCGCGGCTGGCCGACCGCGCCAAGACCGTCAGCGCCCGCGTGCTGTGCTCGCAGACCGCGCTGGAACTCGCCGACGACCGCGAGCGGGCGCACTGGGCACAGCACGGCTCGGCGCTGTTGCGCGGCCGCGCCCAGCCGACCGTGATGTCCATGCCGGCCAGCGAGCCGACTGCCGGCCCCGGCACCGGCGTGTGACCCAGCTCCCAGGCCCGTGCCACACTCAGGGCATGGCTTACGCGATCGCCCGCCCGCAGATCGAGGGCAATATCGCCGTCGGCGAAGACCGTCAGCTCGGCTTCGCCGAGTTCGGCGCCCCGCAGGGCCGGGCGATGTTCTGGCTGCACGGCACCCCCGGCGCCCGCCGCCAGATCCCGGTCGAGGCGCGGATCTACGCCAAGGAGGCGAACATCCGCCTGATCGGGGTGGACCGGCCCGGGATCGGTTCCTCGACGCCGTATCAGTACCAGACGGTGTCCCAGTTCGCCGACGATCTGCGTACCGTGGCCGACACCCTGGGCATCGACAAGATGGCGGTCATCGGGCTGTCCGGCGGCGGCCCCTACACCCTGGCGTGCGCGGCGGCGATGCCCGAGCGGGTGGTCGCCGCCGGGATCCTCGGCGGTGTCGCCCCCGCGGTAGGCCCCGACGCCATCGGCAGCGGCCTGATGACGCTGGCCCGGCTCGCCGAGCCGGTGCTGCAGCGCGCCGGGCGCCCGATCAGCATTGTGGCCACCGGCCTGATCCGGATGATCCGGCCGGTGGCCGAACCGGCGCTGGAGCTCTACGCGCTGATCTCCCCCGAGGGCGACCGCCGGCTGCTGGGCCGGCCGGAGTTCAAGGCGATGTTCCTCGACGACCTGCTCAACGGCTCCCGCAAGCAGCTCGCCGCGCCCATCGCCGACGCCGTCCTGTTCGCCCGCTACTGGGGCTTGCGGCTGGATGAGGTGCAGGTGCCGGTGCACTGGTGGCACGGCGACGCCGACCACATCATCCCGTTCGCGCACGGGGAACACGCCGTCTCGCTGCTGCCCGATGCCCGGCTGTACCCGATCCCCGGGGAAAGCCACCTGGCCGGGCTCGGTCGCGCCGAGGAGATTCTGCGCACCATGGACGAGGCCTGGGACCGCGCCGAGGCGCGCTGACTATGACCGCGCCCCAATCGATCCGGGAGTTGTTCGCCCAACTCGGCCTGCAGGAGGTGCCGTCGGCCGACGGCACCTTGACCATGGAGATGCCCGTCGATGAGCGGGTGGTCAACACCGCCGGCGGCCTGCAGGGCGGGTTGATCGCCACCATGGCCGACGTGGCGGCCGGCCAGCTCGCCGCCCGCAGCACCGCTTTCGGCAACGGCATCGCCACCACCGATCTGTTCATCCGCTACCTGCGGCCGATCAAGGTGGGACCGGCGCGGGCCGTCGCGGCCATCCTGCGCACCGGCCGGCGCTCGGTGGTGGTCCAGGTCGACATCTACCGGGGCAACGACGACGAGCTCGCGGCGACGGCGACGGTGAACTTCGCCGCCATCGACCTACCGGGGTGAGCTCCGGACGGCGGCGAGAAAGGTTTCGAGCTCGCGGTCGATGTCCGGGCCCGACGGCTCGAACATGATCTCGGTGGCACCGGCTCGGGCCAGAGCGGAGACCGCGGTTCGGACCCTGGCGGCGTCGCCGGTGAGGGTGACCGACGCAACCGAGGCGTGGCCCCCGGCGCGCCAGGCCGCTAGGTCGGCATCGTTCATCTCCATCATGTGACCCTGGTGGATGTGTAAGTGCCGCAGGGCATGCGGGACCTTCTCGATCACCTCGAGCCAGGCCTGACCACCCGGCATCTCGCGTACCGTCTCGGCGCCGCGGACGGTATAGGTGTAGTGATACGCAGCCGCCCAGGACGGCCCGACGGCCGCGCGAACCCGCTCACCGGCGGGGTCTTCGTCGTCGTCGATGACGGTGCCCATCGTCGCGACCACGGCCCGCGGAAATTCGCGTTGTGCGGCAACCACATCGAACATCGAGATCAGCCCGTCGACGCCGAGACGCTTCGCCACGCCGGCGCCCTTGGGGCCGGTCGCGGCCAGCAGCAACGGGATTCGCAGCGGCAGCGTGTCCGCGTGTGCGGTGGTGAGCATCAGCTTGATGGCTGCGCCTTCCCAATCGACGGTCTCGCCGGCGAGCAGCGCCTGGTAAGTACGGATGTGGGACTCCATATAGGACCACCGGATCGGCGGCTGACCCATGGCGGCCCGGCTGGAGAACCCGGTACCGAATGCACTGACGATGCGGCCCGGGGCCTGCCGATGCAGGGACACGGTCTGTGCGGCATTCACCAACGGGTGGCGAAGTGTCGGAATCAGGACGGCGGGACCCAGCTCGATCGTCGTGGTCAATTCGGCGGCGCGGTGCAGGTCCAGCCAGACATCGCCGCCTTCAAACGGCGTGTCGTAGAGGTAGGCCCGGCGATAGCCCAGTTTCTCCGCCGTCGCGATATGCCGTGCCGCCTCGAACGACGGTGGTATCGCGACGCTTAGGTCGATTCCGGTCACGTCGAGGTGTCTCCGGTCAGGATGGTGCGGTTGGCCGCCAGCCACTGTTCCTCGTCTCCGGGCTCGGGCAGGATCGCCCCGGCCTCCATCGCATTCGCAGGATCGGTCTCGGTCAGCGCAACGAGGATCTCGGCTTCCGATTGCCCGGTGACGCGTGCCCACATCCGGGAGAGTTCGGCCAGCATCGCCTGCCGCGTCGGCAGGTCACGCCCGTGGCGGATGAGTCCGAAGACGTAGGAGTAGGCGGCCGGCTTGCCCGCAACGAAGCAGTTGCCGTCCGGGATCTCGTGAAACAGCACGTTAACGTACAGTCTGGGCGCCCCGGTGGCGTGCGTATGAATGGTGGTGATCCCTTCGGCAACAGCAGCTTTCGCCGACCTGCTCAATAGGCCGGCGGGGCTGTAGCACCGGTAGACGGGCATATGTTCTCCGATCTAATGGATGGCCTGCTGCAGGCGCCTATACCTGTGGCATTCGTTTGCTTAGTTGGGCGAGGGTCAGGCGTTCGCGACCGGCGGTGTCCAGGTAGGGGATGCCGATCCCGTATTCACTCCAGCGGGCGGCGATTCGGGCTTCCAATTCGACTGGTAGCCGGTCGGTCGGGGGGAATCGGCGTCCTCCCCACTGCGGCCGTGGGTCGATGTCCCAGCTGCGGGTGGCGTCGACGAGGACGCGGGTCCATTCGCCGGTGCCGTATTTGTTGGTGTCGTTGCGCTGTGGCGGCGTCGATGGATCCAGTGATGAGCCCAGGCCTGGACCGAAGAAGGCGATATCGCCGTGGCCGGCGTTGACACGGTAGGACAGGGCCCAGTCCAGGGCGGCCGGGTCGTGGATGTCGATGTCTTCCTCGACGACGATGACGTTTTTGTGGAACCACATCGAGCCGCCGGTGCCCCACAGTGCCGAGGCGATCTGTTGGGCGTGTCCGCGGTATCGCTTTTGGATCTGCACCACGGTGTTTTGGCCATTGGTGACCTCGGTCATCCACAGGTCGGTGATGCCGCCGATGCCCAGATCGTCGAGGAGGTTCCAGGTGATGGCCGAGCGGGCGAAGTTGACGATGCTGTCCTCGTTGAGCATCCCGGGGCGGATGCCCTCAAGGGTGCCGCGCAACACCGGGTCGTTGCGGTGGGTGATCCGGGTGACGTGCAGCACCGGCGCCGGTGCGGCATCGCCGATGAATCCGGGGTACTCGGCGAACGGGCCTTCCATGGCGAAGGTCCCCGGGTCGGGGTCGATGTATCCCTCGACGACGATCTCGGCGGTCGCCGGCACATGCAGCGGCACCGACTCGCAGGCCACCAGGTCGACGGGGCGGCCCAGCAGCGCCCCCATCATGTCCCATTCGCAGATGTTCTTGGGGAATGGGCTGCCCGCACAGAACGGCAGCACATCGTGCCATCCGTAGACGACGGCGACCGGCATTGGTTCCGGTTTGTACTCCGCCATGTGTCCACCCCAGCCCTGGCTGGGGACCAGCAGTTTGGCGATCTTGTCGCGGTCGACGATCATGCCCCGGTACAGGCCGATGTTGTCCCGGCCGGTCACTTTGTCTGCTGTGATGACACCGCAGAAGGTGTCGATGTAGCGGCCGCCGTCGTGGCCATGCCATTTCGGCACCGGCAACTCCCGCAGGTCGATGTCGGCGCCTTCGATGATGTTCTGCTTGACCGGGCCGGTGGCCACGATGCGCGGTGCAACGGGGTGGCTGAACGCCTGGCGCAGGTGATGCACGATAGCCGAATCAGTGGTGCCCTCGGGCAGGCCCAGCAGCAACTGGATCTGGCGTCGGCTGCCGATCGCCGACGTCAACAGCTTGGTGCACCGGGTGTTTTCGTGGCCGATGATGTTCTCGAACAACAGCGCCGGTCCACCCAGGCACAAGTTGGCGCGGGTGATCGCACCGATCTCCTCATCCCAGTCCACCGGGACGGTGATCCGGCGCAGCTGACCGGCGGCCTCGAGGGTGCCAAGCCAGCTACGCAGATCAGGACCGGTGTTCTGCTCGATGGCCCCGTTGTCCGTCTGGGGTCCGGTCGCGCCGGTGGCCGTGGTCATTTCGTTGCCCTCACCACCGCCAGCCCGGCGTCACCGTGCACGCCCAGGCGCCGGTCGTCTTTCCAGCGGTTGATCAGCGAGTGCTCGATCCCGAGCTGATCGATGACCCGGCCCACCACATAGTCGGTCACCTCCTGCACCGAACGAGGACGGGCGTAATAGGCCACCGTGGGCGGAAAGATCACCGCACCCGCGCGCGCCAGATACTGCATGTTCTCCAAGTGAATCTCACTTAGCGGAGCCTCCCGGGTGACCAGCACCAGCCGGCGACGCTCCTTGAGCGTGACGTCAGCAGCCCGGGTGATCAGATTGTCGCTGAAGCCGATCCGGATCGCGCTCAACGTCTTCATACTGCACGGACACACCACCATCCCGTCCGTGCGAAACGAGCCACTGGAGATAGCCGCCGCCAGATCGCGGGCACCATAGGCGTGAGTCGCCAGCGCACGAACCTCACCCACACTGACGTCGGTCTCCAACTTGATCGTCGCCCGCGCCCACTCACTGAGAACCAGGTGCGTCTCGACCCCCAACCGAGCAAGTGCCTCCAGCACACCGATGCCCAACACGGCACCCGTCGCACCCGTCATCGCAACAACCACACGCATCATCGGCCTCCACTCACTGTCCGCTGCTGGCCAGGATGCTGCGCACGGGGCAGGCCTCGCATCCGCCGATGGCCAGTCATTCCGATCCCCGACGGATCGCGGTGACGTAGTCCATGGCACCGTGCCCGTCCGGACTGGTGTCCATACCTCCGTCGGCCACTCCGGCCGCGGTGAGCAGATCGGTGAGCCGGTAGCTGACGGTCTGCCAGCCGCGGGCTTGCAGTGAGGACTCGACGTCCTTGGGCCCGCGGGCGTAGGTAAGGGCGCCGAAGTCGACGTCGTAACCGCGCAGTCTCCAGTCCTCGGCGGTGCGCAAGATCATCGCCCCCACTGAGGCGGAGTCACTGCGCAAGTAGTCGGCGGCCAGCCGGCTGCCCGGCGCGCTGAACGCGGTGATCTGCTCCAGCATGCGGTCTTGGGCGTCACCGGGAAGGTATCCGATCATCAGCCCCTCGGCCAACCAGGCGGCCGGCGCCGCCGGATCGAAGCCTGCTGCACGCAGCGCGGCGGGCCAGTCCTGACGCAGATCGATGCCGACCGGGCGCACCTCCGTCTTCGGGTCGGCACCCAGGCGACCCAGCGTCGCGTTCTTGAATGCGATCACCTCCGGCTGGTCGATCTCGTAGACGACCGTCCCTGGTGGCCAATCCAATCGGTACGCCCGGGAATCCAGCCCGGATCCCACGATCACCACCTGCCGTATGCCGGCGATGGTCGCAGCAGGGAAGAAAGCGTCGAAGAACCGGGTGCGAGCCCCGAAATAGTCTGGCATCCAAGCAGATCCGACATCGGCGTACTCCAGCTCGCCGCTTGCCAGTCGTGCGAACAACTCGACCCCGGCAGCGCGGACCAGCGGTTCGGCGAACTTGTCGTTGATGATCGGGTCGGGTCGTCTGCTGGCCGCCGCCCTGGCCGCAGCGACCATGGTCGCGGTGGCGCCGACGCTGCGGGCCAGGTCCCAGGTGTCGTTGTCGCTGCGGTTCATCGTCATACGGTCCTCCGGATCTGCCGGGAGTTTGCGGCGGCCGCAACCGCCGGGCTGGGAGCGGTGGAAGGAATCACCGGTCGAGCTTCACCCACCCGGCCGGCGCCGGGAGGTCGAGGATGCGACAGCTTTCCCACAACTTGCGCCAGCAGAGGCCAGCGGCCCGGGACCACGTGGATGGTCTAACCGCCCAGGCCGGTGGCGCGGGACCGGTCCTGCCGGCATATCGGTGATGCTCCGCCGGCCACAACGTCATTCGCCTCGGCCGGTGGGCAGCAACCGAGCTCAGACCGAGGGGAGAACGTACTCGAGCTGGGCCCGGGAGGTGATGTCGAGTTTGATGAACACCTTGCGCAGGTGGTACTGAACGGTCTTGGCGCTGATGAAGAGCCGGGTACCGATCTCGGGATTGGAGAGCCCGTCGCGGGCCAGCCGAGCGACCTGCAGCTCCTGGGCGGTGAGTTCGGCGGTGCGAGTCGGTTCCGACCGCTTGCGGGCGGTTTCGCCCGTCGCCATAAGCTCCCGCCATGCGCGGTCGGCGAACGCCGACATTCCCATCGACTCCAGCATGTCGTGCGCGGTGCGCAGTTGTTCGCGGGCATCCACGCGGCGCCGCTCCCGGCGAAGCCACTCGCCATAGAGCAGGTGCGCGCGGGCCAGGTCGGTCCGCACCAGGCTGGCCTGCAGGCGTCTGATCGCTTCGCGGTAGAGCTGCTCGGCCTCCTCGCCCTGGGCCACCAGCGCCCGGGATCGCGCGCCCACGCCCAGTGCCCAGTCGGTGCCGCTCGCATCGGTCATCGCGGTCATCCACTGTGTTGCTTCGGTTGCCGTGTCGGTTATTCCGGTACGGGCGGCGGCCTCGATCAGCTCCGCCACGGCCCAGTTCGCGATCCCGGGATAGTGCAGGTCAGGGTATTTCTGATGGTGCAGGGAGCGCTGCGCCGCGGCCATCGCCTCCGGATAATCCCCCGTGCCGTTCAATAACAGTGCCTTCGTCCATTCGGCGATCGCCATGCCGATACCCTCCCCGCGCAGCGGCACCACGGCGAGGATGTCGTCGACCAACCCCATCGTCTCGGCGTAGCGACCGCGGACCGCGGCCAGTTGCGCGGCGGCGTACGGACCCAGATTGATACCGGTGGCCTCGGTGGCAGCCGCCTGCTCGGCGATGAGAACGCTCGCGGTGGACAGGTCGCCGGCGAACACCAGCATGATGGCCCGGGTGCTCAACGCCAGGGGCAGCTCGATGAGCGCGCCGACGCCACGGGCCAGGCGAAGGTAACGCTCCGACAGCGCGTTCCAGCGCGCGTCGTCCCACAGGTGCAATGCGGTCTCGTTGATCAACCACATCCACCGCAGTTCTTCGGTGGGCGACATCTCGCCCGGCACGCTGGCCAGCGCAGCGCGAAGGTCTGCGACCGCCGCTGGGTATCCCTCGACGATGTTCTTGGCCATGCCGGCCAAGAGGTGGTCGGTTGTCCGCGGTATTCCCCGGGGGGCCGGGGCCGACATGGCGGCGCGCGACAGGTCGAGGACGTCTCCGCCAGGGCTTGCGAGCCGCCCGGCGAACGCAGCGGCGGAGATGCCTTCCAGGTAGGTCTCCCTGGCGAGTTGCGGATCGATGGGCTCGAATCTTCGCGCTGCCTGCAGCAGCAGTAGCGGCGCCTCGCCCCCGCGGCTGGTCGCGAACGCGAGGTGAGCGCGGAGCAGGTCGATGTGGGCGCGCTGAAGCTCGCCAACCGACTCCGATTCGGCGGTGGTCAGCAGGTGGGTCGCCGCATCGAATCGCCCGGCCTGCACATTGGCCCGCGCGGCCATCAGGGCGCGTTGTCCCCGCCGGGAGGGCTCGAGCGTCAGCAGTGCCGACCGCTCCAGGAATGCCGCCGCGGCCACCAGCCCACCTCGTTCGAGCGCCTGGTCGGCGGCGCGTTCGAGCTCATCTGCCAGCTTTGCGTCCGGCCCCGCGGCGGCTTGGGCGAGGTGCCAGATGCGCCGGTCCGGGTCACGGGTCGCGTCGGTGGCCTCCCCGAGTCCGCGGTGCACCGACTGCCGGTCCGCGATCGACGACGACCAGTACGTCGCCGAACGCACCAACGGGTGCCGGAAACGTACCCGGGTGCCGATCTCCGCCAGGCCCGCGTCGGCAACGTCCACCGCGGCGCTGTCGTCGATGCCGAGCGCCTGGGCGGCCCGCCACACCAACGCAGCATCGCCGGTCGGATCGGTAGCCGCGACCAGCAGCAGCAGCCGGGCCTCGGGGCGAAGTGCCCGATAGCGGACGCGGAACGTTTCCTCGAGTGCCCCGGTGAGCGACCCCGCGCGCGGCAGCGCGAAGCCACCGGCCAACGCGGCCGTCGATACCGCGCGCGGAAGCTCCAGCAGGGCAAGGGGATTCCCGCGTGATTCGATGACGATCTGATCGCGGACCCGCGCATCGAGCGGACCATCAAGCGCCCTGTCGAGCAGTCGTCGCGCATCGGCGTCCGCCAATTCGGCGACGGGTAGATCCGGCAAGCCGGCTACCTCGATCCCTCGCTGCCGGGTCGCGAACACCATCCCCACCGACTCCTCGCCGAGCCTGCGGGCGACGAATGCCAGCGACCTCATCGAGGCCCGGTCCAGCCACTGTTGATCGTCCACCAGGCAGATGAGTGGTCGTTCCTCGGCCAGGTGCGACAGCAGGCCCAGTACAGCGAGCCCCAGGACGAACTCGTCGGGGGGCGGGCCGGAGCTGATACCAAAGGCGATCTGCATAGCCCGGCGTTGCGGCGCGGGCAGGTGATCGAGCCGGTCGAGGAAGGGGGCACACAGCTGGTGCAGCCCGGCGTACGCCAGTTCCAGCTCCGATTCGACACCTGCTGCACGAAGCACCCGGATGCCGGTCGCTCGCGAGGCGGCGTAGTGCAACAGCGCCGTCTTACCGATACCGGCCTCGCCGTGGATCACAAGGGCCCGGCTCCGACCCGCGCGCAACGCATCCAGAAGTTGATCGACCACGTGGCGCTCCGCGGCGCGGCCCGTCAAGTCCGGGACGCCGCCCTGCAGCGGTACCGACACCCCCTGACGCTATAACGCCGGCCCAGAGCTGCGCAGCCCCGGAGGTTCCGTGCCGCTGCCAGCACTGCATCAGGTTGCGCTGCGTCGACTCGTGCTGGCATCGTCCCTACGGCCGGTCAGTCGATGCGCGCCGGTCCCTCAGCGCATCGCGGTGCGCCGGCTCTCGATGAAGTGCGGCAGCCGGAACCGGCGCGGCTCATGGGCGACCGGCGCCTCCTGCGCCGCTCCCCCGTTCTGGGCCGCGGCGTAGGCCCCGGCGTTGCCGGTGACGTGCAGCACCTGGCCGCGCCAGCTGATGTCGGCTTCCCGGTAGGCCTGCGCCAGCGCGCGCTCCAGCAGGTCGTCGGCCTGCTCGATCGACAGCGCCGCCAGCTCGACGAAGTCGCCGTCGCGGGCGTCGAGCTTGAGCGTCGTCGGGCCGGTCTCGACCAGGTCGCAGTTGGCCCGGATGCTCAGCTCGGCGTTGGCGCGCACCAGCCCGGCCAGCGCGTAGGCACCCAACAATGCCCGGCACGCCTCGTCGCCGGCGGGCCCGCAGTCGAATCGCAGCTGCCGCAGGGCGGCGAAGCTCAGCACCTGAGTGCGGATGATGCGGCTGCAGCAGACGGTGTCGGCGCCCCCGCGGGAATTCGTCGGTGCGCCCTCGACGAGCACGCCGATGATCTCACCGGACAGCACACCGCGAAAGCGGCTCTGGCCCGCGCTGCGGGCGGCGTCGATCGCGCCGAAAACCAGGCTGCCGGGGCTCAATTCCAGGAGAGCGCGGGCGTTTTCGGGCGTGCTTTCGCGCGCAGCGCGGTAGACCGGGTGCGCGATCGCCGGGTGGCCGTCGATCGACCCGGTCAGGAAGTGGCCATCGAAGATGCGTTGCGGCAGTTCAAGATCGGTGTAGACCGAGCGGCCGCCTTCGTAGGCCACCTGCAGATGCGGCACCCGGCTCAGCAGCGGGTGTTGATCGCGCAGGCCTTGCAGGATCGCGGCTTCCACGCGCTGGATCTGGCTCTGATTGTCGTCGACGACCACCGTCGGCGTCGGGTTGCCGTCGATCAGGCGGGTCTCGGTGATGATGGCCGACGGGCCACGTCCGGCGCGGTGGGCCGGGCTGATCGCGGCGTGCGGCCCGCCGGCGGCGGCCAAGTCGGTGGCCACGCTCAAGGTGCTGGCACCGCCGGCCTGGCAGGCCGCGGTCAGCTGTTGGTAGGAGAAGCTGGACAAAACGGTCACCCTTTCTGCTCCCGCGAGTCTGGCACAGGCGTGCGGTCCAGGTCCGGTTCGAGATAGATGACCCGAGCGGTGGGCACGGCCGCGCGGATATTGGCTTCGGCGGCGTCGATGGTGGCCGCGATCGCGGCCAGGTCCAGCCGGGGAACCAGCGCGATCTTGGCGCCCACCAGCATCTCGTCGGGCCCCAGGTACTGGGTGCGGATGTGGATCAGCCGGGTGACGTTGGCGGTCTGTTCCAGCGCCGCGCGGATGGCCCGATCCTCGGCGACGGTGGCGCCCTCGCCGATCAGCAGGCTGTGCATCTCGACCATCAGAAACACCGCGACCACCCCGAGTAGCGCGCCGATGCCCAAGGTTGCCACGCCGTCCCAGACCGGGTTGTCGGTGAGCATGCTCAGGCCCACCCCCGCCAGCGCCAGCACCAGGCCGATCAGTGCGGCGGTGTCCTCCAGCAGCACCACCGGAAGCTCCGGGTTACGCGAGGTGCGCAAGAACCGCAACCAGCTGCCGTCGCCCTTGAGCGGGCGCGATTCGCGCACCGCGGTACGAAAACTGAACGCCTCCAATCCGATCGCCACGACCAGGATCGCCACCGCCACCACCGGAGAACTCAACTCGACCGGGTGGCGGACCTTTTCGTAGCCCTCGTACACCGCGAACATCGAGCCGAGGCTGAACAGCACCAGCGCCACCACGAACGACCAGAAGTAGCGGCTGCGCCCGTGCCCGAACGGATGCAGCGCATCGGGCGCCTTGGCCGCGGCCCGCTGGCCGAACAGCAGCAGCGCCTGGTTGGAGGTGTCGACCACCGAGTGCACCGCCTCGGCGAGCATGGCGGCGCTGCCGGTGATCACATACCCGGTGAACTTCGCCACCGCGATTCCGGCGTTGGCGGCCAGCGCCGCGATGATCGCCCTGGTACTACCGGACGACGACACTCACAGGCCTATCGTCGCCCGGAACAACGCCGCCTGCTGCTGGGCCAGCAGCCGGATCGGTCCGTCGTCGCTGGGCACCCAGGCCGACTCGCCGCGATGCAGCGTCAACGTTTTCGACTTCGCGTGCACTGTGACCGAGCCCTCGGTGCACAACAGGATCTGGGGGCCGTCATGGTGCGCCGGGGCGTCCACCTCGTGGCCCAGGTAGGCGCCGTCGAGCGTCAGCCGGGACACCGCGAACTCCTCGGCGGGCGTCTGGTAGACCAGCTCCGGCCCCTCGGTGTGCACCGCCGGCCGCAGCGCCGCCTCGGTGGTCGGAGTGAAGTCCAGCACCCGCAGCAGTTCGGGCACGTCGACGTGCTTGGGCGTCAGCCCGCCGCGAAGCACGTTGTCCGAGTTGGCCATCACCTCCAGGCCGACCCCGTGCAGGTAGGTGTGCAGGTTGCCGGCCGCCAAGAAGATCGCCTCACCGGGTGCCAGGCTGACCCGGTTGAGCAACAGCGCGGCCAGCACCCCGGCGTCGCCGGGGTAGCGCTCACCGAGTTCGAGCACCGTCTTGGCCTCCGCGGCGAATTCGCCCGCCTCCGAACTGAGATATTGGATGGCGCCTTCCAGCACTGCGGGTACCAGCACATCGAGATCGGGCTGGGGTGCGGTGATCCAGGTGGTGAACAGGGCCCGCAGGCCGTCGGCGTCGGACTGGTCGCCGTCCGGGGCGTCACCGAGCAGGTCGATGAACGGGTCGAGGTCCGATACCGCCAGCGCCCGCAGCAGCTCGGTGGTGCGCGCGGCGGGCCGGAACCCGGCCAGCGCCTCGAACGGCTGCAGCGCCACCAGCAGTTCGGGTTTGTGGCTGGTGTCGCGGTAGTTACGGATCGGCGAGGACACCGGAACTCCGAGCCGCTCCTCACGCTCGTAGCCCTCGATCGCCTGCATGGTGCTGGGGTGCGCCTGCAGGGACAGTGGCTCGTCGGCGGCCAGCACCTTGACCAGGAACGGCAGCCGGTCACCGAAGCGGGCATGAGCCACCGGCCCGAGCTGCCCCTCCCAGTCGGCGGTCAACACGTCCAGCAGCGACGCCTCGCCCTCGGCGGTCTCCAGCCAGGCCGGGTCACCCGGGTGCGCACCCAGCCACAGCTCGGCCTCCGGGTGCGCCGCCGGGACCGGCCGTCCGGTGAACTCGGCGATAGCGGTCCTCGACCCCCAGGCGTAGGTCCGTATCGCACCGCGTAGTGGTTCCACTGTTCTCGTCAACCCCGCAAAAGTCGCACGTAGGCGGCGGCCATCTCCAACCGCACGGCCAGCACCGCAAGCTGTTGTTCGACCCGGTCCGCGTCGGTCGGCACCGGCACCGGCAAAAGTCCAGCCGGCCCGGCGGCCCCCTCCGGCGCCCCCGGTGTCAGCGGTACGTCCCCCGCGCCGATCAGGTCGACATCGTGCAGACCGTTGACCCGGGCCGCCACCACCGTGCGGTCGGCGGCCAGCGTCAGCGCCAGCACCCGCAGCCGGTCGGCGGCCGGGCCGTCGATCTGCTCGTCGTGAAAGATATCGGCGGAGCCCGCCGCGGCCCGCGCCCGCAGCGCGCTCACCGCATCGGCCAGCCCGGTCGCCGCCACCGTCGTCCGCCCGATCCGCAGCATCGCCGCGCAACCGTGCCGGGCCAGCGCCAGCGTCGCCGCACAGTCCCCGGCCAGTGCGACGTCGCGGCCGACGATCCGGTCCGCCAGCATCTTGGCCGGGTTGGTGAAGAGTTCACGCCCGGCGCTGTTGCGCAACGCCTCGGCGTCCAGTTCGTCGGCCAGCGCGCCCAGGTCGGTCTGTGCACCGGTGGCGCCGACCTCGACCGCGTCCAGCACGGCCAGCCCGGCAGCCAGGTAGCGCGGCAGGCCGAACTCGTCGGGGACACCGATTCGCGGCTCAAGCACCGCGACCCGGCCGGCGGTGGCGTCGCGCAGCGGACCCTCGTAGGGAGCGACCACTACCACCCGCGCGCCGCGCCGCACCCCGGCGGCGGCTGCGGCGACCAGCGCCGGATCCCCCGGGTCGTCGCCGGCCACGACCAGCACATCCAGCGACCCAACCCACGCGGGGGCCTCGGAGGCCAGGACCAGCGGTTGGCGAACCACATCTGCGCGGGCCGCCGCCAGCAGGCTGCCCGCCGTCGCCGCCGTTCCGCGGGTCGCCACCCAGACCAGGGTGCGCGGCGGGTAGTCCCAGCCGTCGCTGCGCACCGCGTCCAACGCGCCCTCGGCGACCGCGGCGGCGGTGGCCCGTACCTGCGCGCCGGCCATGGACGCGGCCCGCAACACGCCGTCGTGGTCGGCGGCCAGCAGCCCCTCGGTGTCGTCGAGGTCGACGGTGGAAGAAAAGGATCCGGAGAACGCGTTCACGACCGTGACTTCTCGGCGGCGGTGACGGCCTGGATCTGCCCGGCGACCTTGGCCACCACCGCATCCACCGTGGCGGCGTCGGGCGCCTCCACGTTGAGCCGCAGCAGCGGTTCAGTGTTGGAGCTGCGCAGGTTGAACCAGCTGCCCGCACCCAGGTCGACGGTCACCCCGTCCAGGTGGTCGACGGAGGCTTGCGCGCCGAACGACGCGACGACGGCGTCCACACACGCCTGCGCATCCTCGACGGTGTAGTTGATCTCGCCGGATGCCGCGTACCGCTGGTAGTCGGCGGTCAGCTCGGACAGCGGCCGCTGCTGTTCGCCGAGTGCGGCCAGGACGTGCAGAGCGGCCAGCATGCCCGAGTCGGCGCCCCAGAAGTCCCGGAAGTAGTAGTGCGCCGAATGTTCCCCGCCGAAGATCGCACCGGTCTCGGCCATCAGCCCCTTGATGTAGGAGTGCCCGACCCGCGAGCGCAGCGGCGTGCCGCCGCGCTCGGTCACCAACTCGGCCACCGCCCGCGAGGTGATCAGGTTGTGGATCACCGTCGCACCGGGCTCGCGGGCCAGTTCGCGGGCCGCGACCAGGCCGGTCACCGCCGACGGGGACACCGGGTCGCCGTGCTCGTCGACGACGAAGCACCGGTCGGCGTCGCCGTCGAAGGCCAGTCCGATATCGGCGCCGCGCTCGCGCACAAAGGCCTGTAAGTCGGTGAGGTTGGCCGGGTCCAGCGGGTTGGCCTCGTGGTTGGGGAAGTTGCCGTCCAGCTCGAAATACAGCGGCAGCAGCGTGATCGCCTCGACCGAGCCGAACACCGCCGGGGCGGTGTGGCCGGCCATCCCGTTGCCGGCGTCGACGGCGACCCGCAGCGGGCGCGAGCCGCTGATGTCGACCAGCGAGTGCAGGAACGCCGCGTAGTCGGCCAACACGTCGCGATCGGTGATGGCACCACGCTGCCCGGACCGGCCGGCGTCCGGGTCCACCCCGGCGATCAGCTCGTCGCGGATCCGGCCGAGGCCGGTGTCGGCGCCGACGGGCTTGGCGCCCGCCCGGCACAGCTTGATGCCGTTGTAGGCGGCGGGGTTATGGCTGGCGGTGAACATCGCGCCCGGGCAGTCCAGTGAGCCGGAGGCGAAGTAGAGCTGGTCGGTCGAGGCCAGACCGATCCGGATCACGTCGAGGCCCTGGGCGGTAACCCCGTCGGCGAACGCCGCCGACAACCCGGGCGAACTGTCCCGCATGTCGTGGCCGATCACCACCTGGCGGGCGCCCTCGTCGCCCATCAGCCGGGCGAACGCAGCCCCGACCTCGGTAACCAGGGATTCATCGATCTCCGAACCGACCAGGCCACGTACGTCGTACGCCTTGATCACACGGTGGACAGCCGCAGCGGGCCGAGACATGGACAGGGCTCCTGACGAAGTGGACTCTTGACGCTCAAGCCTAGCCCGGAACGCGCGATCAGTCCGACGGGTCGGGTAACACGCGCAGGTGACCGCGGCGCCGGCCGTTGCTCTTGCCGGGCGGACCGGGCGGTGCCAGCACCCCTTGGGCGGTGGCCGGTGCGCCCCGGGCACCGGAATCCGTCGGGCCGGCCTGCGGGTACCACCCCTTGGCGGGCGCGGCCGGCCCGGACTGGCCCTCGCGAACCGCTTCGGCGAGCGCGACCAGATCGTCTTCCTCCGGCGAGACCCAGGGGCCGGGGTGGCGGACCAGTTCCCAGCCCCGCGGGGCGGTGATCCGGCCGGCGTGGCTGAAGCACAGGTCCCACGAATGCGGCTCGGCGGCGGTCGCCAGCGGGCCGACCACGGCGGTGGAGTCCGAGTAGACGAACGTCAGCGTCGCCACCGCATAGTGCGGACACCCTGGCCGACAGCAGCGGCGGGGAACGTTCACGCCCGTGAGGCTATCGTGGCCGCGCACCGCCGTGTCGCCGGACACGCGCAAGGGGCGAGCAGGCTATGCGCAACCGTTACCATCTTCTTCCGTGATCGCCACGCGTCGGCATTGGCGCGGCCGCGAGCCTCGCGGGCCGCTGCTGCCGCCGACCGTGCCGGGGTGGCGCACCCGCGCCGAACGGTTCGACATGGCGGTGCTGGAGGCCTACGAGCCCATCGAACAACGCTGGAAGCAACGGCTATCGGCGCTCGACGTCGCCGTCGACGAGATTCCGCGGATCGCCGCCCGCGACCCCGACAGTGTGCAGTGGCCGCCGGAAGTGGTCGCCGACGGGCCGATTCCGCTGGCCCGCTTGATTCCCGCCGGGGTCGATGTGCGGGGAAATCCGACGCGGGCGCGAATCCTGCTGTTCCGCAAGCCGATCGAGCAACGGGCGAACGACAGCACCGAACTCGGGGATTTGCTACACGAAATTCTGGTGGCTCAGGTCGCCACCTACCTCGATGTCGACCCCACCGTCATCGACCCCACGATCGAGGACTAGGCCGGACGTAGCGCGCTCAGATGATGCCGCGCTTGAGGCGACGGCGCTCGCGCTCGGACAGGCCGCCCCAGATGCCGAAGCGCTCGTCGTGCGCCAGCGCGTATTCCAGGCACTCGCTGCGCACCGAGCACCGCTGGCAGATCTTCTTGGCCTCGCGGGTGGAGCCGCCCTTCTCCGGGAAGAACGCCTCGGGGTCGGTCTGCGCGCACAGGGCGCGGTCCTGCCACTGCTCATTGGTGGCCGAGGCGGGGTCGAACGGGTCGAATTCGTCGTAGTCCTCGGGTTCGGGAACCAGACTCAGATGGGGCCGGCTGCGCGCCGGTTCGGCCTCGGCCGGCGTCATTGCGGTATGGGCATGCGGTGTCCCCCCCATTACGCCCCAAAGGTGTTCATAGGACATGCTGGGCCTCCTCACCTGGTTGCGCGATCCTGATATGTCGCCCGCTTGTGCGATATTGTCCGTCTCAATTCGAACATGTGATCGAATCTCGGTCTGCGACACCGGAATCGGCTGGCCAACCGGGAAATGACACTGATGTGATTAGACACGGGTTGACTGGTCCGGTCAAGCCGAACGGCCAAATTCCTTACCATCCCGTGACCGATTTCCGACGTGTCCGAGACCGGCGAGTCCGTGTCATCTAGCCCACACCGGCCCTCCGGCGTGTCTTGCGGGGGCTGTTGGGATGCACCGCCACACCGGCCGCGGCCTCACCAAAGGTACTGTCGTGCGCTGTGAAGGTGACGGTTCTGGTCGGGGGGGTCGGCGGTGCCCGCTTCCTGCTCGGCGTCCAGAAACTGCTGGGTCTGGGCCAGTTCGGCGACGGCTCGGACGCCGAGACCGCCGCGCACGAACTGACCGCGGTCGTCAACGTCGGCGACGACGCCTGGATGCACGGGGTGCGCATCTGCCCGGACCTGGACACCTGCATGTACACCCTGGGCGGCGGGGTGGACCCGGAGCGCGGCTGGGGCCACCGCGACGAAACCTGGCACGCGATGGAGGAGTTGGCCCGCTACGGCATGCAGCCGGATTGGTTCGGCCTCGGCGACCGCGACCTGGCCACCCACCTGGTTCGCACCCAGGCGCTGCGCGCCGGCTATCCGCTGACCGAGGTAACCGCGGCACTGTGTGACCGCTGGCAGCCGGGGGCAAGGTTGCTGCCGGTGACCAACGACAGCTGCGAAACGCACGTCGTCATCACCGATCCGGCCGACGACTCGCAGCGCGCGATCCACTTCCAGGAATGGTGGGTGCGCTACCGCGCCGAGGTCCCCACCCACGGATTCGGCTTCGTCGGCAGCGAGAAGGCCAGCGCGACAGCCGAAGTCACCGAGGCGATCGCCGGAGCCGACATCGTGCTGCTGGCCCCGTCCAATCCGGTCGTCAGCATCGGCGCCATTCTCGCCGTACCCGGCATCCGGGCGGCACTGCGATCCACGCCGGCACCGGTCGTCGGCTACTCGCCGATCATCGCCGGGAAACCGTTGCGCGGCATGGCCGATACCTGCCTGAGCGTGATCGGCGTGGAGTCCACTGCGCAGGCCGTGGGCGCGCACTACGGCGCCCGCAACGCAACCGGGATCCTGGACTACTGGCTGGTGCACGAGGGCGAACACGTGCAGGTCGACGGCGTGACCGTGTGCAGCGCCCCGCTGCTGATGACCGATCCCGCCGCGACGGCCGAGATGGTGCGCACCGGGCTGGATCTCGCGGGCAAACGATGACCGAACACGGCAGCGCCGCCAAGGTCGAGATCCTGCCGGTCACCGGCCTGGGCGAATTCCGGCCGGGTGATGACCTGGCGGCCGCGCTGGCGCAGGCCGCGCCCTGGCTGGCCGACGGCGACATCGTGGTCGTCACCAGCAAGGTGGTGTCCAAGTGCGAGGGCCGCATCGTGCCGGCGCCGCACGACGCCGAGGCCCGAGATGCGCTGCGCCGCCAGCTGGTGGAGGCCGAGGCGGTGCGGGTCCTGGCCCGCAAGGGCCGCACCTGGATCACCGAGAATCGGCTGGGGCTGGTGCAGGCCGCCGCGGGCGTGGACGGGTCCAACGTCGGCGCCGACGAACTCGCGCTGCTGCCGGTCGATCCCGACGCAAGTGCCGCCGCGTTGCGCGCCGGCCTGGCCGCGCGGCTCGGGGTCGCGGTGGCGGTGCTGATCACCGACACCATGGGCCGCGCCTGGCGCAACGGGCAGATCGATGTCGCGATCGGGGCATCCGGGCTGACCGTGCTGAACGGCTACGGCGGTGCCGTCGACCGGCACGGCAACGAGTTGGTGGTCACCGAAGTGGCCGTCGCCGACGAGCTCGCCGCCGCCGCCGACCTGGTCAAGGGCAAGCTCACCGATGTTCCGGTGGCGGTGGTACGCGGGGTGTCCAGCCCCGACGACGGCTCCACCGCGGCCGCGCTGGTGCGCTCCGGCGCCGATGACCTGTTCTGGCTGGGCACCGCCGAGGCCATCGAGACCGGGCGGCGACAAGCCCAGCTGCTGCGTCGCTCGGTGCGCACCTTCTCCAGCGAACCCGTGCCGGCGGAGACGATCACCGACGCCATCGCCGAAGCCCTGACCGCCCCGGCGCCGCACCACACCCGGCCGGCGCGGTTCGTCTGGCTGCAGACCCCGAGCGTGCGCACCCGGCTGCTCGATGCGATGGCCCAGCGCTGGCGCGCCGACCTGGCCGGCGACGGCAAATCCGCGGAAGCCATCGAGGCCCGGGTGGCGCGCGGCCGGATCCTCTACGACGCCACCGAAGTCGTCATCCCGGTGATGGTCCCCGACGGCGCCCACCACTACCGGGATGAGGCCCGCACCGCCGCCGAACACACCATGTTCACCGTGGCGGTCGGCGCTGCCGTGCAGGCGCTGCTGGTGGCGCTGGCGGTGCGCGGCGTGGGCAGCTGCTGGATCGGGTCGACCATCTTCACCCCCGAGCTGGTGCGTACTGAGCTGGATCTGCCGGCGGACTGGGAACCGTTGGGCGCCATCGCAATCGGCTACTCCCCCGAGCCGATCGAACCCCGCCCGCCGGCCGCCATCGACGATCTGCTGGTGCGCCGGTGAGCACCCACGCCTCCGCTGTCGCCACGCTGACGGCTTGGGAGGCACCCGATGCCGGACAAGATGCGCTGCGCCACGCGGTCCTGGCGTTTCTGGCCGCCCGCGCCGACGCCTGTGCGCGCGAATGCGCGCCCGGCCACATCACCGCCTCGGCCCTGGTGCTCGACCACACCGGCGAACACGTGCTGCTGACGCTGCATCCGCGGGTGGGCCGCTGGCTGCAACTGGGCGGGCACTGCGAAGACGGTGACGCCGACATCGTCAACGCCGCACTGCGCGAGGCCACCGAGGAATCCGGTATCGCCGGCCTGCAGCTCGACCCGCGTCTGGCGGCCGTACACGTGCATCCGGTGACGTGCTCGCTGGGCGTGCCGACCCGGCATCTGGACCTGCAGTTCGTGGCGCACGCCCCGGCCGGCGCGCAGATCGGCATCAGCGACGAGTCGGTCGACCTGCGCTGGTGGCCGGTGGACGCGTTGCCGCCGGATGCCGATGACGCGTTGGCGCATCTGGTGGCGCGGGCGGTCAGGTAGCCCTGCCCGCGGGCTCATTGGGAGTCGGTGACCCGCGTCCAGGGCTGGCAATTCTGCGACTCGAAGGCCTTGACCGTGGCGGGAATGCTCGCGTACATCGGACCGATAGACGTATTCGTCTGGACCACATGATCCTTGGCCGCATCGGGTGTGCTGTAGGTGAACCACGAACACATCGACTCTTGCGTCGGTACGTTGTTGATCCATACGCCGAAGGCCGAACCCGACCCGCCGGTGTGATACAGGCCAGGTGCGATATCGGTGCCGACCTGATAGACGCCGTTACCGGGAATCGGGTCAAGCGGATCGGCAGCTGCCGACGGCGCCATGGCGACCGCCGCCAGGCACGCGACGAAGACCTTGATGAACATGGCTATGACTATCCCCCGTTGACTCCGCGTTTACGGCGGAAAAGTTCGAGAAAGCTGCACCCTGAGCGCAGAGTCAGCGGAGAGCCGGCTCAGACGTCGCTGGAGTAGCGGATTCCGCAGTCGGGGATCGACACCCCGGGCCACACCCGGGCCCCGCGCAACAGCTCGCAGCGGGCCCCGATGTCGGCGCCGTCACCGATCACCCCGTCGCGGATCAACGCGCGCGGGCCGATGCGCGCGCCGAACCCGATGATCGAGCGTTCGATCACGCAGCCGGCTTCGACTTTGACGCCGTCGAAGATCACCGCGCCGTCCAGCCGGGCGCCCGGGCCGATCTCGGCGCCGCGGCCGACGACCGTCCCGCCGATCAGCACCGCACCCGGCGCCACCGCGGCACCGTCGTGCACCAGCGACTCACCGCGCTGACCGCCCAACGCCGGCGACGGCGCGATGCCGCGCACCAGATCCGCCGAGCCGCGCACGAAGTCCTCCGGGGTGCCCATGTCACGCCAGTAGCTGGTGTCGACGAACCCGCAGACCTTGACCCCGTCGGAGAGCAGCGCTGGAAACACCTCGCGCTCCACCGAAACCGCCCGCCCGCGCGGGATGCGGTCGATGACGTTGCGGGACAGCACATAACAGCCGGCGTTGATCTGGTCGGTCGGCGGATCCTCGGTCTTCTCCAGAAACGCGGTGACCCGGCCGTCGTCGGTGGGCACACACCCGAACGCGCGCGGGTCTCCGACCCGCACCAGGTGCAGGGTCGCCTCGGCGCCGTGCTCGCGGTGATAGGCGTACAACTCGCCCAGGTCCGCCCCCGACAGCACGTCGCCGTTGAACACCATCGCGGTGTCATGGCGCAGCACGGGCGCGACGTTGGCGATACCGCCGCCGGTGCCCAGTGGTTCGTCCTCGGTCACGTAGTCGATCTGCAGGCCCAGCGCGGACCCGTCGCCGAATTCTTGCGCGAACACCGCCGGCTTGTAGGACGTGCTGAGGATGACGTGCTCGATGCCGGCCGCGGCGATCCGCGAGAGCAGGTGGGTGACGAACGGCACGCCCGCGGTCGGCAGCATCGGCTTGGGCGCCGACAACGTCAGCGGCCGCAGCCGGGTGCCCTTGCCGCCGACGAGCACCACGGCATCGACTTGGCTCAGTGTCACGGGCGTCCCTTCATCAGCTTGCGGCGGGCGCTGCGCACCGCCAGGGTCGAGCGCACCGCCAGCGCACCGCGCATGGCCCAGCGCAGCGGCGCCCGCCACCACCCGGTGTGCCGGTCGGCAAGGTAGGTATAGGTGCTGCGGTGGTGCGCCGCTAGGTTGGCCGCCGGGTCCTTGCCGGTGGCGTGCCCCTTCTGGTGCAGTACCTCCGCAGACGGCACGTAGACGTTGAGCCAGCCGGCCTTGCCGAGCCGGTCGCCCAGGTCGACGTCTTCCATGTAGAGGAAGTAGCGCTCGTCGAAGCCGCCGATCGCCTCGAACGCGGCGCGGCGCACCAGCAGGCAGGCGCCGGAGAGCCAGCCCACCGGGCGCTCACTGGGTTCTAGGCGCTCCTGCCGGTAGGCCCGCGACCACGGATTGTTCGGCCACACCGGACCGACCACGGCGTGCATGCCGCCGCGGATCAGGCTCGGCAGGTGGCGCGCCGAGGGGTACACCGAGCCGTCGGGTTCGCGGATCAGCGGGCCCAGCGTCGCCGCGTGCGGCCACCGGTCGGCCGCCTCGAGCAGGGCGTCGATGCTGCCGGGGCCCCACTGCACGTCGGGGTTGGCCACGATGAGAAATTCGCTGCGGTGGCCATCCGCGGCGTCAAGGTGCGCCACCGCGCTGTTGACCGCGCCGCCGTAGCCGAGGTTGGCCCCGGTCACAAACAGCTGCACATTGGGGTAGCGCTGCACGGCTTCCTGCGGGGCGCCATCGGTCGATCCGTTGTCGGCCATCACCACCTGCACGGGGCGGTCGGTGGCCAGCGACAGCGATGCCAGGAAACGGTCCAGATGCCAACCCGGCGAATACGTCACCGTCACCACCGGCAGGGCCTCACTCACGGCGTAGAGGTTATCTCGCCAGTGCCGCGGCCAGCGCATCGCGCCATGAGCGCAGTGGCGCCAGGCCGGCCCGCGCCGATTCGACGCCCGACAGCGCCGAGTAGGCCGGCCGGGCCGCCGGGCGGGGCCGGGCCGCGCTGCTGACCGGCAACACCCGGTGCGGGTCGGCGCCCAGCGCGCTGAACACCGCCCGGGCCTGCTCATAGCGGCTGGCCGCACCGGCATTGGCGGCGTGCAGCACCCGCGCCGTCGGCCACGCCTGCGCCAACGCCAGCAGTGCCTCGACCAGGTCGCCGGCGTAGGTCGGTGAACCGATCTGGTCGTCGACCACCTCCACTGTCGAATCGCCGGGGGCCCGCCCACGCATGACGGCGACGAAGTCCGTCCCGCCGGCGGTACCGGTGTAGACCCAGGCGGTGCGCACCACCAGCGCGTCCGGCGAGGCGCCCAGCACCGCGTTCTCACCGGCCAGTTTGCTGCGGCCGTAGGCACTGAGCGGGCGGGTGGCGTCCCCGGGCTCGTACGGGCGCGGCGGCGCGCCGCCGAAGTCGCCGTCGAAGACGTAGTCGGTGGAGATGTGGATCAGGCGAGCGCCGGCGCGCGTGCAGGCGGCGGCCAGATGGCCCGGGCCGGCCGCGTTGACGGCGTGGGCGCGGTCCGGGTCGGTCTCGGCGGCGTCGACGTTCGTGTAGGCCGCGCAGTTGACCAGCACGTCATTGGCGCGCAGGTCGACGGCGTCGACGGCGTCCGGATCGGTGATGTCGCACTGCGCCGATGTGAGCGCCAGCACGTCGCGGCCCGCCTCGGCGGCGCGGGCGGCCAAGCAGGTGCCGACCTGGCCGCCGGCTCCGGTGATCACGATTCGCTGCCGAGTACTCATAGCTGCCGAGCTTATGCAGCGGTTCCAGCTGATCTGGCGCGCCGATCACGGCTACCGCCGATACAGCAGTTACACAAGTAGCCTGAAGTGATGCCTGCGCAACGTGTGATTCGTGTGATCGCGACCGTGGCAGCCGTCGCCGTCGTCCTCGGCACCGGGGTGGCCTGGAGCCGGGTCCGGTCCTTCGAGGACGGCATCTTCCACGTCGCGTCGCTGGCCCTCGGCAAGGGCGGAGCCGACGGCGCGGTCGACATCCTGCTGGTCGGGATGGACAGTCGCACCGACGCCCACGGCAACCCGCTGACTCCCGAGGAGCTCGCAGCGCTGCGCGTCGGCGACGACGACGCCACCAACACCGACACCATCATCTTGGTCCGCATCCCCAACAACGGGAAGTCGGCCACCGCGATCTCGATTCCCCGCGACTCCTACGTGGCCGCCCCCGGGCTGGACAAGACCAAGATCAACGGCGTCTACGGCGCCACCCGACTCGAGACCGCCGACGCGCTGGTCGCGTCCGGGATGGACCCGGCCCAGGCGCAGGCCCGCGGCACCGAGGCGGGCCGGGAGGCCCTGATCAAGACGGTGGCCGACCTCACCGGGGTCACCGTCGACCACTACGCCGAGGTCGGACTGCTGGGCTTCGCGCTGATCACCGACGCCCTCGGCGGCGTCAACGTCTGCCTGAAAGAGCCCGTGTATGAGGAACTTTCCGGTGCGGACTTCCCGGCCGGCTGGCAGCGACTCGACGGCGCGCAGGCGCTGAGCTTCGTGCGGCAGCGCCACGACCTGCCGCACGGCGACCTCGACCGGGTCCGCCGCCAGCAGGCGGTGATGGCGGAGCTGGCCCACAAGGTGATCTCCGGCAAGACACTGTCGAGTCCGGGCACCCTGTCGCGGCTGCAGGCCGCGGTGCAGCGCTCGGTGGTGCTCTCGGCCGGTTGGGACGTAATGGATTTCGTCACCAAGCTGCAGGATCTGGCGGCGGGCAAGGTCGCCTTCGCCACCATCCCCGTGCTCGAGGAGTCCGGCTGGAGCGACGACGGCATGCAGAGCGTGGTGCGCGTCGACCCAGCCCAGGTGTCCGACTGGGTGGCCGGACTGCTGCATGACACCGACGAGGGCAGGACCGACCAGCGGGCCTACGACCCGGAGCACACCATCGCCAGCGTGTACAACGACACCGATATCAACGGCCTGGCCGCGGCGGTCTCGGGTGTGCTCAACGCCAAGGGGTTTGGTACCGGGTCGGTCGGCAACAACGAAGCCGCCCACGTGCCGAACAGCCAGGTGCAGGCCGCCAACACCGATGACCCCGGCGCCCAGGCGGTGGCCCGGGATCTCGGCGGGTTGCCGGTGGTGTCCAACGAGTCGGTGCCGGCCGGCGCGGTACGCGTCGTGCTGGCCAACGACTACACCGGACCGGGATCGGGCCTGGGTGCCGGTGATCGCGCCGAGGTGGCCGGCATCTCCGGCGTCGCAGACGGCGAGCTGCCCCAAATCCCCGCTGCGTCACCGATTCTGACCGCAGGTTCCAACGACCCGCAATGCGTCAACTAACGTCGGTGAGGTGACCAACCTCAGCTCGGCGATCCTTGACCCGATCATGCGCGCCGACCCGGCGGGCCCACGGATCACCCACTACGACGACGCCACCGGCGAGCGCATCGAGTTATCCGCGGCGACCCTGGCGAACTGGGCCGCCAAGACCGGCAACCTGCTGCGCGACGAACTCGGCGCCGGGGCGCGCAGCCGGGTGGCGGTCTTGCTGCCGGCGCACTGGCAGACCGCGGCGGTGCTGTTCGGCGCGTGGTGGATCGGCGCCGAGGTGCTACTGGCCGCCCCGGGCGGGGACGCCGATATCGCCCTGTGCACCGCCGAGCGGCTCGACGAGGCCGACGCGGCGGTCGCCGCCACCGGCGGCGAGGTGGTCGTGCTGTCCCTGGACCCGTTCGGCGGGCCGGTCCCGGACCTGCCGGTGGGTGTCACCGACTACGCGACGGCGGTGCGGGTGCATGGCGACCAGATCGTCGCCGAACGGGCCCCCGGCCCGGCACTGGCCGGATCGTCCGCCGACGAGGTGCTGGCTTGGTGCGAGAAGTCCGCGGCGGCAACAGGTTTGACACCCTCGGATCGGGTGTGGTCGGCCAATTCCTGGGCCACCCCTGCCGAGCTGGTCGACAACATGCTGGCGGTCTTCGCCGTCGGCGCGTCGCTGGTGCAGGTCACCAATCCCGACCCCGACGCGCAGCAGCGCCGCCGGGAAACCGAGAAGGTCACCCGGACGCTGGGCTGACGCGGCCCGGCGGTCGAGTGTGCGGTTCAATACGCCCGCGCCGGCGTGTTGCGTACGAAACCGCACACGCGGCGCGCTTCCAGGCCGACTCACAGCCGACGCGATATATGCAGAAATGCTTATATGATGATACCCTCGCTGACTAAGACGGACGAGCCACGAAGGGGATGACTCATGGCGGTACAGGGACTGCTGGCGAAGGCGGCCGGCACGGTGTTCACCGGGCTGGTCGGGGTGAGCGCCTATGAGCTGGCGCGTAAGGCGCTGCAGAAGGCTCCGCTGCACGAGGCTGCGGTGACCGCCACCGAATGGAGCCTGCGCGGAACCCGGCGCGCCGAGGAGGTCGCCGAGTCGGCGCGGCTGAAGGTGGCCGACGTGGTCGCCGAGGCACGCGAACGCATCGGCGAGGAGGCGACACCCCCGGCGGCGGCCGTCGCCCACGACCACGACCACTGAGCGCGGCGACGTGAGCGCCGCCGACAGCGCAGAACTGAGCGTCGTCTCCGACGCTGCGGGCCGGATGCGGGTACGGGTCCCCTGGGTCCGAAACGACTCGCGGCGCGCGGTGGCGGTCGAGGAGACGGCCGGGCGGGTCAACGGAGTGCGCACCGTGCACGCCTACCCGCGCACCGGCGCGGTGGTGGTGTGGTACTCCCCCAAACGATGCGACACCGCGGAGATCATGGCGGCGATCCGCGACGCGGCCACCGTCGCCGCCGAGCTGATCCCGGCCCGCACCCCGCGCTCGGCGGACATCCGCAACACCGATGTGCTGCGCATGGTGATCGGCGGTGCAGCCCTGGCGCTGCTGGGCATGCGCCGCTACGTATTCGCCCGGCCGCCGCTGCTCGGGCCGAGCGGCCAGCTGGTCGCCACCGGCGCGACGGTGTTCATGGGTTATCCATTCCTGCGGGGCGCGCTGCGCTCGATCCGGTCCGGCAAGGCCGGCACCGACGCGCTGGTCACCGCCGCGACCATCGCCAGCCTGGTACTGCGGGAGAACGTGGTCGCGCTCACCGTGCTGTGGCTGCTCAACATCGGCGAATACCTGCAGGACCTGACGCTGCGCCGCACCCGGCGCGCCATCTCGGATCTGTTGCGCGGCAGCCAGGACACCGCCTGGGTGCGGCTCGCCGGTGGAACCGAGGTGCAGGTACCGATCGACACGGTGCAGATCGGCGATGAGGTGATCGTCCACGATCACGTTGCGATCCCGGTCGACGGCGAGGTCACCGATGGCGAGGCCATCGTCGACCAGTCCGCGATCACCGGTGAGACCCTGCCCGTCAGCGTGATCGCCGGGGCGACGGTGCACGCCGGTTCGGTGGTGGTGCGCGGCCGGGTGGTGGTGCGCGCCACCGCGGTCGGCAGCCAGACCGTGATCGGCCGGATCATCAGCCGCGTCGAGGAGGCGCAACACGACCGTGCCCCGATCCAGACCGTCGGCGAGAACTTCTCCCGCCGATTCGTACCGGCGTCGTTCATCCTGTCGGCGTTCACCCTGCTGGTCACCGGTGATGTGCGCCGCGCGATGACGATGCTGCTGATCGCCTGCCCGTGCGCGGTCGGGCTGGCCACCCCGACGGCGATCAGCGCGGCGATCGGCAACGGCGCCCGGCGCGGGATCCTGATCAAGGGCGGCTCCCATCTCGAGCAGGCCGGCCGGGTGGACGCGATCGTGTTCGACAAGACCGGCACACTCACCGTGGGCCGCCCGGTGGTGACCAATATCGTTGCCGTCCACAAGGATTGGCAGCCCGAGCAGGTGCTCGCCTACGCCGCAAGCTCGGAGCTGCACTCGCGGCATCCGCTGGCCGAGGCGGTGATCCGCTCCACCGAGGAACGCCACATCAGCATTCCGCCGCATGAGGAGTGCGAAGTTCTGGTCGGGCTGGGCATCCGCACCTGGGCCGACGGCCGTACCCTGCTGCTGGGCAGCCCGAATCTGCTGCGCGCCGAGAAGGTCCGCATCTCGAAGAAGGCGGCGGACTGGGTCACCAAGTTGCGCGCGCAGGCCGAGACCCCGTTGCTGCTGGCGGTCGACGGCACCCTGGTGGGGTTGATCAGCTTGCGTGACGAGGTGCGCCCGGAGGCACACGGCGTGCTTGAGCAGTTGCGTGGCAAGGGAATTCGTCGCATCGTGATGCTCACCGGTGATCATCCCGAGACCGCTGCTGCGGTGGCCGCCGAGCTCGGCATCGACGAGTGGCGCGCCGAGGTGCTCCCCGAAGATAAGCTGCAGGTGGTTCGCGACCTGCAGGACGAGGGCTACGTGGTCGGCATGGTCGGTGACGGGGTCAACGACGCTCCCGCGCTGGCCGCCGCCGACATGGGTATCGCGATGGGCCTGGCCGGCACCGACGTGGCGGTCGAGACCGCCGATGTCGCTCTGGCCAACGACGACCTGCGGCGGCTGCTGGACGTCCGGGACCTGGGCAGCCGGGCCGTTGAGGTGATCCGGCAGAACTACGGCATGTCGATCGCGGTCAACGCCGCCGGTCTGCTGATCGGCGCCGGCGGTGCGCTGTCACCGGTGCTGGCGGCGATTCTGCACAACGCGTCGTCGGTGGCCGTGGTCGCCAATAGTTCGCGGTTGATTCGCTACAAGCTGGGCACCGAACCGATGGCATCCGCCCCCGGCGGGGCGTAATCTGTTTCCGTCCCGGCTGTCCCTGTCGAGCAACACCACCAGCTCCAGGGCAGCCGGGACTTTGCTCGGTAAGCAGTCTCCCCGCAGGTTCGACGGTCTTTAGCAGCCGCAGCCCTCGCCCCGCCAGGACCGGAAGCCCTGCCATACCGACACCGCGGCCACCCCCAGGCCGATCAGCGGATCCAGCCACCATCCCCCCGACCACTGCGCGGTGAGTGTCAACCCGACCAGCACCGCGGCGGCCTGGATCGCGCACAGGTAGTTCTGCACGCCTTCGCCGACGGTGGCCGCCGAACTCAGCCGGGTGCCGAGCCGGCGCTGCGCGCGGCCCAGAATCGGCATCACCAGCACCGCCACAGCGGTGATCGCGATTCCCAGGACGCTGCTCTCGGCGCGGTGGTCGCCCAACAGGTGGCGTACCGATTCGGCCGCGATGTAGGGGGCGTTGATCCAGAACGACACCGCCACCCCGATCTGGGCGCGCCGCTCGGCCGTCGGCGACAGCGTACGTGCGCCGGTGAACCGCCAGATCACGATCGCCCCGGCCAACGCTTCGGGAATGGCGCCCAGCGCCCAGCCGGTCAGCGCGATCGAGCCGGCGGCCAAGCCCTGCCACAGGCCTACTACGCCTTCGAACCCCACCACCACCAGGCTGACCCAGGCGAGCCGGCGAGCCCACCTGGCGGCGCGGTGCCAGCCGGCATCGAGCACCGGGCGAACCGCATGGCGGTGCCCGGCGTGATCGTGCTCGGGAGGGTGGACGGCCGCTGCGTCGATGACCGGATTGGTCAGGCCGACCTCTGGGCCCGCCACGCGACTGTCCACGCGAAAATGCTACCGCCGATCGGCGACGGGGCACGGCCGCCGGACGCACGTCACACCGGCACGACCGGCTCAGCCCGGGGCGAGCCGCACCACCCGGTTGTTGCCGCGGTCGGCCACATAGACCGTGTTGTCCTTGCTCACCGCGACATCCAACGGGGTGTTGAGCCCGGTGAACGCCAGGGTGGTCGGCTCGGTGGCCCCGGCCGGCAGCTTGAGTACCTTGTTACCGTCGTGCTCGGTGACGTAGACGTTGGCACCGGAGTCGACCGTGATGCCCCACGGCACCGCGAGCCCGGGGAACGGCAGCACCACCTGATCGGTGGACCCGGCCGCCAGCTTGAGCACCCGGTTGTTGTCGGTGTCGGTCACATAGACGGTCCCGGAACCGTCCACCGCCACCCCGTCGGGGTTGTTGAGGCCGCTGAACGGCAGCACCGTCTGGGTGTTCGAGCCGGACGCCAACTCGACCACCCGGTCGTTGCCGCGGTCGGCGACGTAGACGTTGCCGCCGGAGTCGACCGCCAGGCCCTCGGGGTAACTCAGCCCGTTGAACGGCAGCACCACCTGGTCGTTGGAGCCGGCCGACAGCTTCACCACCCGATTGTTGAAGTCCGAGACGTAGACGGTGCCGTTGTTGTCGACCGCGACGCCCTGCGGCTGGTAGAGCCCGCTGAACGGCAGCACGGTCGGCGCGGTGGATCCGGCCGCCAGCTTGACCACCCGCCCGTACATGCCCTGGCTGGCGACGTAGACGTTGCCGTCGGAGTCCAGCGCCACCCCGCTCGGGGAGAGCCGGAAGTTGATGCCGGTGAACTGCAGCTCGCTCTGGCCGGCCGGCGCCGCCGCCGACGGGTGCGACGGCCGCGCGATCAGGTAGCCGACCACGCCGACCACCGTGACCAACGCCAGGATCGCGGCGACCAGCACCGCCGGGCGCTGCCCGCCGGGGCCCCCGGGCCGGCGGCCGAGCCGCGAGGACGCCGGCGGCGGCGCGTAGGCCGCCGGCCGGCGCACCGTCGGTGGTTGCGGTGCGGGCCGGTCGCGCCAGCCGGTGACCTGAGCGGCCGGGGCAACCGGGGCAACCGGAGCGGCCGGTGCGGGGCCGAAGGCCGCTTCCTCGCTGTGCCGGATGATGGTGGCCGCCTGATCCTGTTGCGGGCCGGTGAGGGCGTCGTGGGCGGCGGCGGCCAGCTCGCCGGCGCTGCGGTAGCGGTCCTCGGGCCGTTTGGCCATCCCCCGGGCGATCACCTGGTCGAAGGCCGGCGGGACACTGCCCGGGCGCTGCGCGCTGGGCCGCGGGGCGGGTTCGGTCAGGTGCGCGGCGATCATCCGCTCGATGCTGTCGGCCCGGTACGGCGGTGTGCCGGTCAGACACTCACCGAGCACGCAGGCCAGCGAGTAGATGTCGGCGCGGTAGGTGACGTCGCCGCCGGTGAACCGTTCCGGGGCCATGTAGTTGTAGGTGCCCACCGCGGTACCGATCTGAGTCAACCCCGGGTCGGTGGCCGCGCGGGCGATACCGAAATCCACCAGGTAGACGAAGTCGTCCCCGGTCACCAGGATGTTTTCGGGCTTGACGTCGCGGTGCATGATCTGCGCGGCGTGGGCGGCGTCCAACGCAGCGGCGACCTGGCGGATCAGCGCCACCGCCCGGGCGGGGCTGAGCGGGCCGTGCCGGTTGAGCAGGGTGCGCAGTGAGTCGCCTTCGATCAGGCGCATCTCCACGTAGAACTGTCCGTCGATCTCGCCGTAGTCGTGGATGGGCACCACGTGCGGTTCGGTGAGCCGCCCGGCGGTGTCGGCCTCACGCCGCAGCCGGGCGTGCAGAACCGGGTCGTCGGAGAGTTGCGGCGAGATCAGCTTCAACGCCACCATCCGGTGCTTGCGGGTGTCCTCGGCCTCGTAGACCTCACCCATCCCGCCGCTGCCGAGCAGGCGGATCAGCCGGTAGTGCCCGAAGTGGGAACCGGCTCGCGACCCGGGGCCGCCGTTATACACCGGTCCTCATCGGTTCGCGTCCACCATGACGACCCGGTCGTTACCGCGGTCGGCGACGTAGACGTGGCCGTGCTTGTCGACGGCCACATCCAGCGGCGCGTTGAGGCCGGTGAACGGCAACACCTCCGGGATCGCGGCCTCGGCAGCCAGTTTCACCACCTTGTTGCGGCTGTGCTCGGTGACGTAGACGTCGCCGGCGTCGTCCACGGCGATTCCTCGTGGGGAGACGATGCCGGCGAACGGCAATATGATCTGTTCGCCTGCCGCGGCCAGCAGCTTGAGCACCCGGTTGTTGCCGGTGTCGGCGACGTAGACGTTGCCGGCGGAGTCCACCGCTACCCCGCTGGGCTTGTTGAGGCCGGCGAACGGCAGCACGGTCTGGATGTTCGAGCCCGGTTCCAGCCGCACCACCATGTCGGCGCCCCGGTCGGCGACGTAGACGTTGCCGTCGGAATCCACCGCTACCCCGCTGGGATCGTCCAGCCCGGCGAACGGCAGCACCGTGTGCGCCTCGGAACCGGCCGCCAGCTTGACCACCCGGTTGTTGACGTCGGAGAAGTACACATTGCCGCCGTCGTCGACGACCAGCCCGCGCGGCTGATACTGGTCACTGAACGGCAGGACCGTGGTGTCATCCGAGCCGGCCGCCAGTTTCACCACCCGCCCGCGCATGCCTTCGCTGGTGACATAGACGTTGCCGTCGCCGTCCAGCGCCACCCCGCCCGGGGAGAGCCGGTAGTCCAGGTTGGTGAACGACAGCACCTGCTGTGGGGGCGAGGCCACCGCCGACGCCGACGACGGGCGGCTGACCAGGTGGCCGATGCCGGCCACCACGGTCACCGCGGCGAGCGCCGCGGCCGCCGCCAGCACCGGCTTGCACGGCAGTTGCCGGAGCCGGGACGGGCTGGGCAGAGCCGGGGTCGCGCTGCGCAGCTCGGTGCCCAGCAGCGGCGACACCGGGAACGGCACCGGCTGCGGCACGGCGTCCCCGGGGCCCGCGGTACGGGCGGCGGGGCGGGAGTCGGCCCGGGTCTCGGCTTCCAGGCCGCCGGGCAGATGCAGGGCGGGCTCGCCTCGCCGCAGGATCCTGGCCACCTGGTGGCGTTCGGGCTCGGTCAGCGCCTGGTAGGCGGCCGCGGCCAGCTCACCGGCGCTGCTGTAGCGATCCTCGGGTTTGTTGGCCAATCCGCGGGCCAGCACGTCGTCGATGGCCGCCGGGACGCGCCCCGGGCGCAGCTTGCTGGGACATGGGGGCGACGCGGTCCGGCGTTCTTCGACCGCGTCGTCGAGGGTGCCGGAGGAGAACGGAGGCGCTCCGGTCAGGCACGCGGCCAGCACGCAGGCCAGCGAGTAGATGTCGGCGAGGTGGGTGACCTGCTCGCCGGTCAGACGTTCGGGAGCCATGTAATGCACGGTGCCGGTCGCCGGGTCGGGCCGGGTGCCCGGATCCGGGATGGCCGCGGCCACCCCGAAGTCCATCAGGTAGGCCAGGTCGTCGCCGGTGAGCAGGATGTTGGCGGGCTTGACATCACGGTGGGTGACGTCGGCGTTGTGCGCCGCGTCCAGCGCCGCGGCGATCTGCCGCACGATCGCCACCGCGCGCGGCGGGCTCAACGGCCCGCCGTCCGCCAATACGGTGGCCAGGTCGGTGCCGTCGATCAGGGCGGTCTCGAGGTAGAGCACGTCGTCGATCTCGCCGTAGGCCTGGATAGGCACCACGTGGGGCTCGGTCAGCTGACCGGCCGCTTCGGCCTCGTCCTCCAGCCGGCCGCGGAACGCCTCGTCGCCGGAGAACGACTCGGCGATCAGTCTCAGCGCCACCATCTCGTCGGTGCGGGTGTCTTCGGCCCGGTAGACCTCACCCACGACGCCGTGACCCAGCAAACGCTCAAGCCGGTAGGGGCCGAACCGCGACCCCGCCCGCGAACCCGGCTCGGTGTTGTTCACCGACGACGCTCCCTTCGCCTCACCAGCACCCCGGTGCCGCGAATCCGCGGCGAAAGACCTGCCTACCAGCCTAACCGGCGTCACCCCGAAGTCACGAAATGGCGTTTACCGCCGCCAGAAGCTTCGATTTGAAGGAATCCGGCAACGGAATGGAGCCGTACTGGTCAAGTCCGTCCTGGCCGGGGCCGATCGCCGCCTGCATGAACGCCTTGACGGCTGCGCCGGTGGCGGCGTCCGGGTACTTCGAGCAGACGATCTCGTACGTCGCCAGCACGATCGGATAGGCGCCCGCCTCGGTCGGCTTGTAGAACGACGACGTGTCCAGCACCAGGTCATTGGGCTGTCCGGCCGGCGACGCGAACTTGGCCCCGGCGATCGTCTTGCCGACCGAGTCCGCGGAGATCGAGACCGGCTTCGGCCCCGCCGACGTGATGATCTGCGCCATCGGCAGCTGCTTGCCGACAGCGAACGACCACTCGTTGTAGGTGATCGAGCCATCGGTGTTCTGCAGCGCCGCCGACGTGCCGTTGTTCCCCGCGGCGCCTTCACCGACACCGCCGTTGAACATCTCGCTGGTTCCGCCGGTCCACGCGCCATCGGAGGCACCATCGAGATACTTTTGGAAATTGGCGGTGGTTCCCGACTTGTCGCTCCGGTAGACCACATGGATGGGCGTCGAGGGCAGCGGCACACCCGCGTTGAGCGCCTTGATGGCGGGGTTGTCCCAGCTGCCGATCGTGCCGTTGAAGATCTTCGCCAGGGTAGGACCGTCCAGGCTCAGGGAGTTGACTCCGCTGATGTGATAGGTGACCGCAATCGGGCCGAACACGATCGGCAGGTCCCACGCCGGTGAACCGCACCGCTCAGCAGCGCGTTCCGGCTGGCCCTTGGAGGGGTCCAGCGCCACGTCTGATCCGGCGAGATCGGTTTCGTTGGAGACGAACTCGTCCACCCCGGCGCCCGAACCGTTGGCGTTGTAGTCCAGGGTGTGGCCCGGGCACGCCCGGATGTAGGCGTAGACGAACTGCTCGATGGCGTTCTCCTGGGCGGTGGAGCCGCTGGCGTGCAGTTCCTGCTTGCCGCCACAGTCCACCGATGACGCCGGGCCTTCCGCCGAACCGGAATCACCGGCGTGGCCGCCGCATGCCGAAACCGTCAGTGCACCAACGATGAGCAGCGCCACCAACACGGTCCATCGGCCGGGTTTCACAGCTCAAAACCTTACCGCGGTGCCCAGCAGGGGGACGTAGCATTGCTCGATGCGGTCTCGACGGACACGCCTCACCGGGTTGCTCACCGCCACAGTGCTGCTGGGCGCCGCGGCGTGCGGATCGGCCACCACCGGCGACACCGATGCGATGCCGGTGGCGTTGTCGGAGACCGGCAGCACGTTGCTCTACCCGTTGTTCAGCGAGTGGGGTCCGGCCTACCAACAGCAGCACCCCCACGTCACGATCAGCACTCAGGACGGCGGGTCTGGTGCGGGTATCGCCCAGGTAGCCGCGGGTGCGGTGGACATCGGCGCTTCGGACGCCTACCTGTCCGAGGGCGACATGAAGCAACACCCGGGCCTGATGAACATCGCGCTGGCCATCTCGGCCCAGCAGATCAACTACAACCTGCCCAGCGTCACCGAGCCGATCAAGCTCGACGGCAAGGTGCTGGCCGCCATGTACTCCGGCACGGTGAAAACCTGGAACGACCCACAGATCACCGCGCTCAACCCCGGGCTGAACCTGCCCGACACCCCGGTGGTGCCACTGCACCGCTCCGACGGCTCCGGCGACACCTTCTTGTTCACCCAGTACCTGTCCAAACAAGACCCCGACGGCTGGGGCAAAGCCCCCGGTTTCGGCACCACCGTGGACTTCCCCGCAGTGCCCGGGGCGCTGGGCGAGAACGGCAACGGCGCCATGGTGACCGGCTGCGCCGCCAATCCCGGCTGCATCGCCTATGTCAGCATCAGCCAGCAGGATGAGGCGCGCGCTCATCGCCTCGGCACGGCGCAGTTGGCCAACGCGGCCGGCCACTATCTGTTGCCCGACGCCAAAGGCATCCAGGCCGCCGCGGCCGGCTTCGCCGACCAGACCCCCGACAACCAGGCCGTCTCGCTGATCAACGGCCCCGCCCCCGACGCCTACCCGATCGTCAACTACGAGTACGCGATCGTCAACGTCACGCCGAAAGCCACCAGGGATAAAGCCACCGCCCAAGCGCTGCAGGCCTTCCTGCACTGGGCCGTCACCGACGGCAGCTCTCCCAGCTTCCTCGACAAGGTGCACCTGCAGCCGCTGCCCGACGCCGTCGCCAAACAGTCGCAGGCCCAGATCGCCAAAATCGGCGCCGCTCATTGAGGCTTTGACAACCGATCCGCAGGAACCGGACGTAACATAAGCGCCGATGCCACCCGAAAGGCTCGACAGCGAGACCGGGAATGCCAGCGCTCCAGCAATGCGCGCTGTGGGTCTCACCTTGGGTTTCGGCGCCAAAACCGTGCTCGACGAGGTGGATCTGGCGTTTCCCGCCCGGGCGATCACTGCCCTGCTCGGGCCCACGGGTTCGGGCAAAACGACGTTTCTGCGCACCCTGAACCGGATGAACGACAAGGTCACCGGCTACCGCTACCGCGGCGACGTCCTGCTCGACGGGGCAAGCATTTTCGGCGACCGGGATCTGATGGAACTGCGGCGCAGTGTCGGCATGCTGTTTCAGCGCCCCAACCCGTTCCCGATGTCGATCCTGGACAACGTCGTCGCCGGCGCGCGTGCCCATAAGATGGTGCCGCGCAGCCGGTTTCGCGATGTTGCGGAAGAGAAGCTGCGGCTGGTCGGACTCTGGGATGCCGTCAAGGACCGCCTCGGAGACTCCCCGTTCCGGCTCTCCGGCGGCCAGCAGCAACTGCTGTGCACCGCGCGGGCACTGGCGGTCAACCCCGACGTGCTGCTGCTCGACGAGCCGACGTCGTCACTGGATCCGACCACCACGGACAAGATCGAACAGCTCATCTCGTCGCTGACCGACCGGCTGACGGTGATCATGGTGACCCACGATCTGGCCCAGGCCGCGCGGATCGCAGACCGCACCGCGTTCTTCTTCGAGGGCCGGCTGGTCGAGGAAGGCCCGACCGCACAACTGTTCTCGTCTCCGCAGCACCAAGAGACGGTCCGCTACCTCTCCCGGGGGCAGTTGTCCGCCGAGCACGCCTAGGTAATCGCAAGGTACGACGAAAGGGTGTCACCGTGAAAACTCGCCGTCAAAGCAAGCTGAGTCGCATGCTGACCCTGTCGGCCACCGCGCCGCTGATCCTGGCCGCGGCCTCCTGCGGTGGGAAAACCGACACGGCGCCATCGGAATCGGCTCATCCGGGCGGTGTGGCCACGACGCCGGCCTCCTCGGAGGTGGCGTTGTCGGAGACCGGCAGCACGTTGCTCTACCCGTTGTTCAACCAGTGGGGCCCGGCGTATCACCAGAAGTATCCCAACGTCACCATCACCGCGCAGGGCACCGGTTCGGGCACCGGCATCTCGCAGGCCGCCGCGGGTGCGGTGGACATCGGCGCTTCGGACGCCTACCTGTCCGAGGGCGACATGAAAGAACACCCGGGCCTGATGAACGTCGCGCTGGCCATCTCGGCCCAGCAGATCAACTACAACCTTCCCGGTGTCACCGAGGCGATCAAGCTCGACGGCAAGGTGCTGGCCGCCATGTACTCCGGCACGGTGAAAACCTGGAACGACCCACAGATCACCGCGCTCAACCCCGGGCTGAACCTGCCCGACACCCCGGTGGTGCCACTGCACCGCTCCGACGGCTCCGGCGACACCTTCTTGTTCACCCAGTACCTGTCCAAACAAGACCCCGACGGCTGGGGCAAAGCCCCCGGTTTCGGCACCACCGTGGACTTCCCCGCGGTGCCCGGGGCGCTGGGCGAGAACGGCAACGGCGGCATGGTGACCGGCTGCGCCGAAACCCCTGGGTGCGTCGCCTACATCGGCATCAGTTTCCTCGACCAGGCGCGCGACAAGGGTCTGGGCGAAGCCCAGTTGGCCAACGCGGCCGGCCACTATCTGCAGCCCGACGCCAAGAGCATCCAGGCCGCCGCGGCCGGCTTCGCCGACCAGACCCCCGACAACCAGGCCGTCTCGCTGATCAACGGCCCCGCCCCCGACGCCTACCCGATCGTCAACTACGAGTACGCGATCGTCAACGCCCACCAAAAGGATGCCGCCACCGCGCAAACCCTGCAGGCCTTCCTGCACTGGGCGATCACCGACGGCAACGCTCCCACCTTCCTGGACAAGGTGCACTTCCAGCCGCTGCCCGACGCCGTCGCCAAACAGTCGCAGGCCCAGATCGCCAAGATCAGCGCCGAGTAAAGCCGGCTGTGGGCCGCACCGGAGCGCCTTCCGGGGCCCAGCAGGGCCGTGCCGTCGCCCTGCTGGGCGCGGCGGGTGCCGCGATCCCGCTGCTGGCACTGCTGTTCGTGCTGGCGACGCTGCTGATCGAGGCGCTACCCGCGATCGCCGTCAACGGGGTGCACTTTTTCACCGCGACCGACTGGAACCCGGGCAACACCTACGGTTCGGCGACGGTCACCCGCGGCGTCGAGCACCCGACCGGCGCCTACTACGGGGCGCTGCCGTTGATCGTCGGCACCCTGGCCACCTCGGCGATCGCTCTGGTGATCGCGGTTCCGGTGTCGATCGGGGCGGCCCTGCTGATCGCGGAGCGGCTGCCGAAAGGGCTCGCGTCGGCGGTCGGGATGGTGCTGGAACTGCTGGCCGGAATCCCCAGCGTCATCGTCGGACTCTGGGGCGCCATGACGTTCGGGCCGTTCATCGCTCATCACGTCGCGCCGGTGATCGCCCATAACGCCCCGGATGTGCCGCTGCTGCGCTACTTTCGCGGCGACCCAGGTCACGGGGAAGGACTGCTGGTGTCCGGGCTGGTGCTGGCGGTGATGGTCATTCCGATCATCGCCAGCACCAGTCGCGACCTGATCCGGCAGGTGCCGCTGCTGCCCCGCGAGGGCGCACTCGCGTTGGGGATGACTGACTTCGAATGCGCCCGCCGGGTCACGCTGCCGTGGGTGTCCAGCGGCATCGTCGGGGCGATCGTGCTGGGGCTCGGGCGGGCGCTCGGCGAGACGATGGCGGTGGCGATGGTCTCCGGCGCCGTGCTGGGCACCATGCCGACCACCATCTACTCCACCATGACCACGATCGCCGCCACCGTTGTCTCCCAGCTTGATTCGGCGATGACGGACTTCACCGACTTTGCGGTGAAGACACTGGCCGAGGCAAGTCTGGTGCTGATGGTGATCACGCTGCTCACCAATATCGCCGCGCGCATCCTGGTGCGCCGGGTGTCGGGGACCGCGCTGCCGGTGGGCCGGGGAGTCTAGCGATGAACAGCCGCAAGATCGTCAACGTCGCGTTCTGGTCGGGTTGCGCGCTCTGCCTGGCGGTGGTGGTGGTGCCGACGCTGTGGATGCTGATCGAGGTCGTCGGGCGCGCCCTGCCGGTGTTCGACTGGCATGTACTGACCGACAACACCCGCGGCAACGGCGGCGGTCTGCGCAACGCGATCATCGGCACCGCGGTGCTGGGGCTCGGGGTGTTGCTGGTGGGCGGCACCGTCAGCGTGCTCACCGGCTTGTATCTGTCCGAATTCGCCCACGGCAGAACGAAGTCCATCCTGCGCGGCGCCTACGAAGTGCTGGCCGGCATCCCATCGATCGTGCTGGGCTATGTCGGTTACCTGGCGCTGGTGGTGTTCTTCGGGTGGGGGTTCTCCCTGGCCGCCGGGGTGCTGACGCTGTCGGTGCTGTCCATCCCCTACATCACCAAGGCCACCGAGTCTGCGCTCGGTCAGGTTCCGACGTCCTACCGGGAGGGCGCCGAGGCACTCGGCCTGCCGGTCGGCTGGACGCTGCGCAAGATCGTGCTGAAATCGGCGACCCCGGGGATCGTCACGGGAATGCTGGTGGCGCTGGCGCTGGCGATCGGCGAGACGGCACCGATGCTCTACACCGCGGGCTGGTCCAACACCGCGCCGACGGGCGAACTCACCCACTCCCCGGTCGGCTACCTGACCTATCCGATCTGGACGTTCTACAACCTGCCGTCGAAGTCGGCCCGCGACCTGTCCTATAACGCGGCGTTTCTGCTGATCGTCTTCGTGCTGTTGCTGATCCTGGTCGGGCGGCTGATCAGCTGGCTGTCTCGCCGGCACGCCGAGGGCTGACTAGCCAGCACCCGGGCGCCCACCAGTGCGGTCAGCAGCACCGCGACACAGATCAGCCCGTCGTCCTTGAGCCCCCACTTGATGCCGACCAGCGTCGCCGCCCCGGCCACCATCATCAGTGCGCCCACGGCCGCGCTGCGGCCCGGCGCCACCGCTACCGGGGCGTCCCAACCCGGCAGTGGGGTGTTCTCCAGGGGCCGCAGCACCACGAACGCCACCGCCACCGCCGCGGCCACCGCCAGCAGCTGCACCACGCTCAACGCCACGAAGTGCGGCAGGCCCGGATACCGCGGCAGGCCCAGGCCGTCGAAGAGCAGATGCACGCCCAGCAGCACCGGAATGTGCCACAGGTACAGCGTCATCGCCCCGGAGTTGCCGATCGCGGTCAGCCACCACACCCGTGGGCGCTGCGCCCACCGGGTGATCGCCGGTGCCGCCCAGATCGCCAGGGCGCTCATGACGATCGCGTGCCCGGCCAGCAGCAGCGAGGGCGGGCTGGTGTTGGAGAGCCGATCGGCTCCGGTGCCGACCATGCTCGGCTGGTAGGGGCCGAACCACAGCAGCCCCACGTTGACCGCCAGCAGCGCCGCCGCCACGGCCAGCGGCGCCCGCCGGGCCAACAGCCCGCGCCGGTAGGCCACCCCGAACATCGCGGGAATGAGCCAGACGGCGAGGTTGAGATAGCCCAGCGGCGCCAGCGCCGGCCAATGTACCCGGAGCACATCGACGACGGCGATGCCGGCGTAGATGCCGGCCACCCCCGCGGCCAGGCGCGCCGGGGTGGTCACCCGGTAGAGCAGCGGCATCGCGGCCAACACCAGCACGTAGGCGCCGAGGAACCACAGCAGCTGGATGCTGACCCCGGCCACCGGTTCGTAGACGTGCCGGGGCAACACCGGGTGCAGCACGGTCAGGGCGCAGGCCCAGAACGCCAGGTAGTAGAAGACCGGACGGAACAGTCGCAGGCAACGTTTCATCAGCCAGGCGCCCCAGTCGGCATCGGGTCGCCACGAGGTCACACACGCCGCGGCGCCGGCGAAGAAGAACAGCGGCATGATCTGGAAGATCCAGGTCAGCGCCTGCAACGCCGTCGAGGTGGTGAGCAGGTTGTCCCAGATCAGTACGCCGTCGCGGATGACGCTGGTGGCCATCACGGTGTGGCCGGTCACCACGCCGATCAGCGCGGTAATCCGCATGACGTCGACGGCGCGGTCGCGTTCGGGCGGTGTCGCGGCGGCCAGTTCGGCGGGTCCGGGGAAACCCAGCGGCAGGGTCGTGGCACGTGATTCGGTCATGGCTGTGACGATGCCGGTTTCCCGGGCCGCGCGGATGAGTAGGACTACCTGATCTGGGCGGCTATTGGTCCAGACCGTGCTCGATGGCATACCGGGTGAGCTCCACCCGGTTGGCGACCTGCAGCTTGCGAAACGTCGCCTGCACGTGGTTCTCCACGGTGCGGTGGCTCAACGACAGCTTCGCCGCGATCTGCTTGGCGGACAGCCCTTTTGCCACATAGCGCAGCACCTCGGTCTCCCGCTCGGTCAGCGCCGGAGTCGCCGGCCCGCAGTCCCGGCTGCGCGACAGCCGACGGTATTCGCCCAGCACCAGCCCGGCCAGGCCGGGGGTGAACACCGCCCGCCCGGCGGCCGTGGCCTGCACCGCGGCGGTGAGCTCGTCGCGCGAGGCGCTTTTGACCAGGTATCCGGTGGCGCCGGCTTTGACGGCCTGCAGCACGTCGTCGCGCTCGTCGGAGGCCGACAGCACCAAGACTCGCGTCGACGGGCAGGCCTGCAGCACCGCGGTCGTGGCCGCCACACCGTCGCCGTCGGCCAGTCGCATGTCCATCACCACCACATCGGGTCTGACCACCTCGGCCCGGCGGCGCGCGGTGGCCACCCCGTCAGCGGTGGCGACCACGGTGAAGCCCGCCTCGGCCAGGTCGCGGGCCACCGCGTCCCGCCAGATCGGATGGTCGTCGACGACCATCACCGTGGGATGTTCAGTTCCCATTCGGTTCCCTCCCCGACCTCGGTGTGCAGCACGGCGCTGCCGCCCAGCGCCGCCAGCCGGCCCACGATCGACTTCGAGACCCCGATGCGGCCTTGGCGGACCGCCTCTGCCAATCGGCCGGCGGCGATGCCCACCCCGTCGTCGCGCACGCTGACGGTCACGGCCTCGCCCAGGTCCTCGCAGAGCACGAAGGCCCGGGCGCCGTCGCCGGCGTGGCGGCCTACGTTGTCCAGCGCATTGCCGACCGCCGCGTCGAGTTCGGCCGCCACGCCGCGGCGCAGCATCACCGGGGTGGCGGGCAGGCTGATCGACACCCGGTCGTCCCCGCGGCGGCTCAGCAGGGCCCGCAGATCGATGGTGTCGGCGGCGGTTTCCAGGGCGAACTCCGCCGAACTCACCAGCCGCCGCAGCGCGCGCTCCTGCTCGCCGGCCAGTTCCGCCAACTCCGCTGCGCCGCCGCCGATCTCCCGGCCGCGGCGAGCGACCAACGCCAGCACCTGAATGGCGCCGTCGTGGACGTGGCGAGACAGCCGTTCGCGTTCCTCGGTGGCCGCGGTGAGCCGGGCCGCGCGTTGCAGCTCGTCGTGCGCGCGACGGGCCGTCTGGGCGGCCATGCCCACCGCCAGCGCGAGCGCCAATTCGACGATCACCGTGGCGTTGCGGCCGAAGTTCAGGCTCACATAGCCCTTCACGAACGCGCTGGCGGCAGTGATCACCACCGCGGCGGGCAGGCCGCCGGCCGGACCGAACTGCAGGGCCGCCGAGATGACCGCGTTGCTGGCCCACAGCGTCGTCGGCCAGGTCTGGTTGTCCAGCGCCCAGGACCGGGAGGCGACCAGTTCGGTGGTCAGCATCAGCGCCACCACGACGACCAACTCGGCGATCACCCAGCCCGGGCGCCGGCCGAAGCCGCGCAGGTAGGCGATCGCGCACGCGATGCTCCAGGCGATCAGCACCGCGAACAGCAGCCAGGCCATCCCGGGCCGGGTCAGGTCGTCGTTGATCGCGATCTGAAAGCCGAGGGCGTAGAGGCAACTGAGCAAGCGGAACAGCTGCGCCGCCCACCACAGCGGCACGGTCGCATCCGGATCCTGGCGCATGGCCGTTACACGAATTCCCATGCGGCGCGGGCGATCGCGAGCTCCTCGTTGGTGGGGACCACCAGCACGGTGGTGCGCGAGCCGTCGGCGGAGATGACCCGGGCGCCCTTGCCGGTGCGGTTGCGTTCGGGGTCGACGACGATGCCCAGTCCGTCCAGGCCGGCCAGCGTGTCCTCGCGCACCGCGGCGACGTTCTCCCCCACCCCCGCGGTGAAGGCGATCGCGTCGACACGGCCGAGCACCGCCAGGTAGGCGCCGACGTATTTTCGCAGCCGGTGGATGTAGACGTCGTAGGCCAGCTTTGCCGGTGCCGAACCCTCGTCGATGCGTTCGAGCAGCTCCCGGAAGTCGTTGATCCCGCACATTCCCTTGAGCCCGGAGCGCCGGTTGAGCAGTTCGTCGAGCTGTTCCACCCCCATCCCGGCGGTGCGCCGCAGGTGCATCAGCACGCCCGGATCGATGTCGCCGCAGCGGGTCCCCATCACCAGACCCTCCAACGGGGTCAGCCCCATGGAGGTCTCCACCGCCACCCCGCCGCGTACCGCCGACGCCGATGCGCCGTTGCCCAGGTGCAGCACGATCGTGTTGAGCGCGCCGGGGTCGGCGTCCAGCAGCACCGCCACTTGGCCGGAGACGTACTCGTGCGAGGTGCCGTGAAACCCATACCGGCGGATCCCGTGGTCGCGTGCCACCTCGCGGTCAATCGCATAGGTGGCGGCGGCCGGCGGCAGCGAATGGAAAAAACCGGTGTCGAACACCGCCACGTGCGGCACATCCGGGAAGTCGGCGCGCGCCACCTCGATGCCGATCGCGTTGGGCGGGTTGTGCAGTGGCGCCAGCTCGGCGAGCCGCTCGATCTCAGCCAGCACCGCGTCGGTGATCAGCGTCGGCGTGTGAAACTTGGTGCCGCCGTGCACCACCCGATGCCCGACTGCCCGGACCGCGCCGAGGTCAACGCCGGACTCGACGAGCCGGCGGTGAATCAGGCGCAGGCCGGCGGCGTGATCGGGTATCGCCCCCTCCGGCTCACCGATCTGTTCGACCAGTCCCGAGACCACCGCGGTGCCGGCCCCCGGATCGACCACCTGGAACTTGATCGACGAGGAGCCGGAGTTGAGCACCAACACCAGCCCGGTGCCGCCGACGGTCACTGAGCCGCCTCCTGCGCCTGGATCGCGGTGATCGCGACCGTGTAGACGATGTCGTCGACCAGTGCGCCGCGGGACAAGTCGTTGACCGGTTTGGCCAATCCCTGGAGCACCGGCCCGATCGCCACCGCACCGGCGCTGCGCTGCACCGCCTTGTAGGTGTTGTTGCCGGTGTTGAGGTCCGGGAACACCAGCACGGTGGCCCGCCCGGCCACCGCCGAGTCCGGCATTTTGGCCGCCGCCACCTGTTCGTCGACCGCGGCGTCGTATTGGATCGGCCCGTCGGCGAGCAGATCGGGCCGGCGCTGATGCACCAATTGCGTTGCGGCACGCACCTTGTCCACGCCCGCCCCGGCCCCGGATTCACCGGTCGAATACGACAGCAGCGCCACCCGGGGACCGATGCCGAACGCGGCCGCGGTGGCCGCCGAGGAGATCGCGATGTCGGCGAGTTGCTCGACGGTCGGGTCGGGTACCACCGCGCAATCGCCGAACGCCAGCACCCGGTCGGATAGGCACATCAGAAAGACACTGGAGACCGTCGACACCCCGGGCGCGGTCCGGATGATCTCGAACGCCGGGCGGATGGTGTGCGCGGTGGTGTGGGCGGCGCCCGACACCATGCCGTCGGCGATCCCCAGGTGCACCATCATGGTGCCGAAATAGGAGATGTCGCGCATGATTTCGCGGGCGCGTTCCTCGGTCATCCCCTTGTGGGCGCGCAGTCGGGCGTATTCGGCGCCGAACGATTCCAGCAGGCCGCTGTTGGCCGGGTCGACGACTTGGGCCGCCGCCAAGTCCACCCCGAGTTCGGCGCCGCGCCGGCGCACCGCGTCTTCCACGCCGAGCAAGGTCAGGTCGACGATGCCGCGGGACAGTAATCGACCGGCCGCCAACAGGACCCGGTCATCGGTCGCTTCGGGGAGCACGATGTGGCGGCGGTCGGAGCGGGCGCGCTCGAGCAGCCGGTACTCGAACATCTGTGGGGTCACCACCGTCGACGCCGGCACCCGGATCCGTTCGGCCAATTCGGCGCCGTCGATGTGGGCGGCCATCACCGCCAGTGCGGTGTCGATTTTGCGCAGCGCGTCGACGGTGATCCGCGAGCCGGTGTGCGACACCAGTTCGGCGGTGTCGTAGGTGCGGTGGCCGGTGGCGATCAGCGGCAGGGTGGGCCGCAGCCCCTTGACCAGTTTGTCGATCGCCGGGTGCGGCAGCAGGCCGCCGTTGAGAATGATCCCGGCCAGAGACGGGAAGCCCTGTGCCTCATGGGCGTTCACCAGCGCCAGCAGCACGTCGGAGCGGTCGGCCGGCACGATCACCACCTGTCCGTCGGTTAGCCGCTCCAGGATGTTCTCGGCGGTCATCCCGCCGACCATGACGCTGAGGGCCTCGCGGCGCAGCAGCTCAGGGTCACCGCTGTAGACGGTGCCGTCCAGTGCCGTGCAGAGTTCGGCCATCGTGGGGGCGGCCAGCAGGGCCACCTCCGGAACCGCGAACGCCGGAATGTCACCGCCGATACCGGCCAGGGCCGCGGTGACGTCCGCCAGCCGGTCCGGGTCGCAGCGGTTGGCGATCACCGCGGCGGGGTGCGCGTGTACGGCAGCCGCTTCGGCGAGGCAGCGTGCGGTGATCTCGCCGATGGCTTGCGCGTCGCGGCGGTGACCGTTGATGGCCAACACCAGCGGCGCCCCGAGGTTCACCGCGACGCGGGCGTTGAAGGTCAACTCGCTCGGATTGACGACATCGGTGTAGTCGCTTCCGACCACCAGTACCGTGTCGCACTGGCGCGCCACCTCGTGGAAGCGCGCGACGATCTCACCCAGCGCGGCTTCCCGGTCGGCGTAGACCTGCTGGTAGGTCACGCCGCAGCAGCTGCCGCGGTCGTCGATCTTTGCGGTGGCATGCGCCAGCAGTAGCTCGAGTTGGGCGTCGGGCTCATCGAGCGAGCGCACGATCGGGCGGAACACCCCGACCCGCGCCGACGAGGCGGCCAACACGTGCAGCAGGCCCAGCGCGATCGCGGACTTGCCGGTGCCGCCCTCGGCGGCGGCCAGGTAGATGCTCGACGTTCGGGCCGGCTCAGCTTCTGTCATGGTGCCCTCAACTTAGTTGAGGTGGTCGCCATCGGCTTCGGGTTAGCGCCGAGTCGCTCAGCGCAGCAGGTGCCGGCTCATCACCACGCGCTGGATCTGGTTGGTGCCCTCGTAGATCTGGGTGATCTTGGCGTCACGCATCATCCGCTCCACCGGGAAATCGGTGGTGTAACCGGCCCCGCCGAACAACTGCACCGCATCGGTGGTGACCTCCATGGCCACATCGGAGGCAAAGCACTTGCTCGCCGCGGAGATGAAACCCAGCTCGGTCTCGCCGCGCTCGGCGCGTGCGGCGGCCGAATACACCATCAGCCGGGCGGCTTCGAGCTTCATCGCCATGTCGGCGAGCATGAACTGCACCCCCTGGAACGTGGCGATGTTCTTGCCGAACTGCTTGCGGTCCTTGGTGTATTCGATCGCCGCGTCCAACGCCCCCTGCGCGATACCGACGGCCTGGGCGCCGATGGTCGGGCGGGTGTGATCCAGGGTCCGCAACGCCGTCTTGAACCCGGTCCCGGGCTCGCCGATGATCCGGTCACCGGGGATGCGGCAGTTCTCGAAATACAGCTCGGTCGTCGGTGAGCCCTTGATGCCCAGCTTGTGCTCTTTGGGCCCGATGGTGAAGCCCTCGTCATCGATGTGCACCATGAACGCCGAGATGCCGCTGGCATCCAGATCCGGGTCGGTCACCGCCATCACGGTGTACCAGGTGGACTTGCCGCCGTTGGTGATCCAGCACTTGGACCCGTTGAGGATCCAGTCATCCCCGTCGGCCTTGGCGCGGGTGCGCATCGACGCGGCGTCACTGCCGGCCTCCCGCTCACTCAAAGCGTAGGAAGCCATCACCTCACCGGCGGCCAGACCCGGCAACACCTGCGCCTTGAGCTCCTCGGAACCGGCCAGGATCAACCCCATGGTGCCCAGCTTGTTCACCGCCGGAATCAACGACGACGACGCACATACCCGGGCGACCTCTTCGATCACGATGCAGGCCGCCACCGAGTCCGCACCCTGCCCGCCGTACTCCTCGGGCACGTGCACGGCATTGAACCCCGAGGCGTTCAGCGCCGCCAGCGCCTCCTCGGGGAACCGCGCCTGCTCATCGACCTCCTTGGCATACGGAGCAATCTCCTTCTCTGCCAACGCCCGAATCGCCGCCCGCAACTCGTCGTGCTCCTCGGGAAGTTTGAACAGATCAAACGACGGATTCCCGGCCCACCCAGCCATCACAGCCTCCTAAGCTACTCGCCGGTAACTTTACCTTGAAGCGCGGCGTCCTTCGCAAGCACGAGATCGGCCAACTGATCCTGGAACGCCGTCATCCGGGCCCGCAGCGCCGCGTCGGCGGAGCCCAGAATGCGCACCGCCAGCAAACCCGCGTTGCGTGCGCCGCCGATCGAAACCGTGGCCACCGGCACCCCGGCCGGCATCTGCACGATCGACAGCAACGAATCCAAACCGTCCAGCCGGGCCAGCGGAACCGGGACCCCGATCACCGGCAGCGGTGTGGCCGACGCCACCATCCCGGGCAGGTGGGCGGCACCGCCCGCCCCGGCGATGATCACCTCGATGCCGCGGTCGGCGGCGTTGCGGGCGTAGTCGAACATGCGCTGCGGGGTGCGGTGCGCCGAGACCACGCCGACCTCGAACGGGATGTCGAACTCGGCCAGCGCGAGAGCCGCGTCTTCCATCACCGACCAGTCGCTGTCGCTGCCCATGATCACGCCGACCCGGGGGCTGTTAGCCATGTGCATTCCATCCATCTGTCCACTGCCCGTGTGCCAACCAGTGTGCCGCGCTTTCGGCCCGCTCACGCAGCTTCACCGACGCCGTCGCGTCATCACCGAGCAGGTTGACGTGCCCGATCTTGCGGCCGGGCCGCTCGTCCTTGCCGTAGAGGTGCACGCGTGCGTCGGGATAGCGGGCAAACAGGTGGTGCAGCCGCTCGTCCATCGTCATCGCCGGCGGTTCGGGTGCGCCGAGCACATTGGCCATCACGGTCACCGGCACCACCGGGGTGGTGGCGCCGAGCGGATAGTCCAACACCGCGCGCAGATGCTGCTCGAACTGGCTGGTGGCCGCACCGTCCATGGTCCAGTGCCCGGAGTTGTGCGGCCGCATCGCCAACTCGTTGATCAGCAACTCACCGCCCGTGGTCTCGAACAGCTCGACGGCCAGCACCCCCACCACGCCCAGCTCCTCGGCCAGCTGCAACGCCAATTGCTGTGCGGCAGCGGCTGATTCGGCCGACAGGTCGGGTGCGGGCGCGATCACCGTCACACAGATCCCGTCGTCCTGCACCGTCTCCGCCACCGGCCAGGCCGCGCCCTGGCCGAACGGTGACCGGGCGACCAGCGCCGAGAGCTCCCGGCGCATCGCGACCCGCTCTTCGGCCAGCACCGGTACCCCGGCGGCCAGGTAGTCGGCCGCGGCGGCACGGGCGGCGGCCGCGTCGTCGACGATCGTCACCCCGCGCCCGTCGTAGCCGCCGCGGGCCGCCTTGATCACCATCGGGCCACCGGTCAGCGCGGCGAACTCGTCGACCGCCTGCGGCGTCTCGATCTCAGCGAACCGCGGCACCGGTGCGCCCAACGCGGCCAGCTTGCGACGCATCACCAGTTTGTCCTGGGCGTGCAGCAGCGCAGCCGGCGGCGGCGCCACGTTGACACCCTCGGCGACCAGCTTGTCCAGCAGCGCACCCGGCACGTGCTCGTGGTCGAAGGTGAGCACGGTGGCCCCGGAGGCCACGCGGCGCAGGTCATCGAGATCAGTGTGCGAGCCGATCACCACGTCGGGCGTGACCTGGGCGGCCGGCTCGTCGGCCGCGCCGGCCAGCACCCGCAGCCGCTGGCCCAGTGCGATCGCGGCCTGATGGGTCATCCGGGCCAGCTGACCGCCGCCGACCATGGCGACCAGGGGGCACCGCCCGCTCTCCGGCGGCGCTGGCGGGGGTGTGGACGGCACAGACACGGGCAATATCGTGTCACGTCGGCCCTCTGCGTCGTTATCCAGTCGTTAAGCGCCGATCAGGCGGAGTCCGTACACTGGCAACTTGTGTCTTTTACCGACGCCACGATCGCTCGCCTGCCGCGGGTGATCCGGCCACTGGCCGAACGCCACCACGAGTTGATCAAGTTCGCCATTGTCGGCGCGACCACCTTCGTCATCGACTCGGCGCTGTTCTACACGCTCAAGCTGACGGTTCTGGAGCCCAAGCCGGTCACCGCCAAGGTCATCTCCGGCATCGTCGCGGTGATCGCGTCCTACATCCTCAACCGGGAGTGGAGCTTCAAGGACCGGGGTGGCCGGGAGCGTCATCACGAGGCACTGCTGTTCTTCGGGGTCAGCGGCGTCGGCGTGCTGCTGTCGATGGCGCCGCTGTGGTTCTCCAGCTACGTGTTGCAGCTGCGGGCGCCGATGGTGTCGCTGACCCTCGAGAACATCGCCGACTTCATCTCGGCGTACATCGTCGGCAACCTGCTGCAGATGGCGTTCCGGTTCTGGGCGTTCCGGCGCTGGGTCTTCCCCGACGAGTTCGCCCGCAGCGCGGACGTGGCGCTGGGCGCGACGCTCGAGGACGGCGCGCTCGCCGAGGCCTTGGAGGATGCACGAGAAGACACGCTGGAGGGCGGCCCGGACACCGGTGTGGTGACCCTGTTCCGCCGCCCGGCCCGGCATCAGCCCGCAGCGGACGACGGGTTGTCGAAGACCTCGTGATAGAGCAGCGCGTGGACCTGTTCCACGCGCGGAATGTCGTAGAACTCCAACGGTTCCTGTGACGCCGACTCGATGATCAGCGTCCCGGTACGCAGCATCCGGTCGATCAGCCCGTGGACGAACTCCACACTGTTGATCCGTGCCAGCGCAATGTCGATTCCGCTGCGGGTCAGCAGCCCGTGCCGGTACATCACGCGCCGGTCGGTGACGACGAAATGCGTGGTCAGCCAGGTCAGGAACGGCCAGAGCGCCAGCCAGCCGACCACCACCAGCCAGATCGCCCAGATCACCCCGAAGACCACGTTCTTGGCGTTCGGGTCCCAGGCTCGCGGGTTGACGAGCCCGGACGCGAAACCGGCGCAGGCGGTCGCCAACAGCAGGGCCAGCACCGGCCCGATCAGGCGTTTGACGTGCGGGTGCCGGTGCAGCACCACCTGTTCGTCCTCGGCCAGGACGTTGTCCGGATAGCCCACGGTGGTGTCCTAGCGCCGGGGGTCCTCGGGCCGCAGCCGGGTGACGTCACCGGCCGACACGGTGACCGTTTCGGTACCGGTGTTGATGACCAGCCGGCCGGTGTCGTCGATCGCCTCCGCGAGGCCCTCGACCCGCTGATCTCCGGGCATGTCGGCGCGCACCCGGACGCCCAGCGTGCAGCTGTGCCGCCGGTAGTCGGCCGCCAGCGCGTCGTCGGCCCCGCCGGCCGCCCGCCAGGCCGCGATCCGGCCCGCCAGGTGCCGAAGCACCTTGTCGGCCCAGAGATTCCGGTCGAGTACCGAGGCGCCGAGCATGGCCAACGAGACCGCCGCCGGATCGGGCGCCTCCTGCGGGGTCATGGTCACGTTCAGGCCGAGACCGACCACGATGAGCTGTTTGGGCGCAGCCACCTCGGCGAGAATGCCGGCCAACTTGCCCTCGCCCACGATGACGTCGTTGGGCCACTTCAAGCCGACCTGCAGGCCCGAGGTTTCGGCGAGCGCATCGGCCACCGCGACCCCGGTCGCCAGCGTCAGCCAGCCCCATCCCGCCGCCGGCACCGTGTCCGCGGCGACCCCGACCGACAGTGCGAGCTGGCTGCGCGGCGGGGCCACCCAGTGCCGGCCGTGCCGCCCGCGGCCGGCCGTCTGGTGTTCGGCCAGCAGCACCACACCGTCGATGTCCTCGCCTGCAGCCGAGCGGGCCAACAGATCAGCATTGGTCGACCCGGTTTCGGCGACCACATCCAGCGCCCGCCACGGTTGACCCGGCCCGACGAGCTGGTCACGTAACACGGTGGCGTCAAGCGGCGGCGCAAAGTTCATTTCGCCAGCCTAGGGCCGGTGCCGTCGCCGCGCCGGTTGAAACGCCCGAGCGCAGGGTACCCGAAGTGGTGGAGGAGGAGATCGAATGGTCACCAGGGGGCTCAAGCGGCGAATTCACCGTCGTCACAGTGCACAATCGGTGGCGGTCGCGCTGGCCAGCCGATTCGTCGTCAAGAACGTGGTGCGCGCGTGGGCCATCCGGCCGGATCTCGCGTGGCCGCTCGCGTCGGTTGACCGGTTCGCCGGCTGGGTACCCTATCGACCGACAGTGACCGTCGAACCCTTCCGGCTGGGACACTGTGCCGCGGAACGGGTTCAGGCCGCGGAGATACCGGCGCAGCGGGCGATTCTCTACCTGCACGGCGGCGCGTTCTTGACCTGCGGGCTCAACACCCACCGTTCGCTGGTGGCACGACTGTCCCGCGCCGCGGACGCCTGCGTGGTCAACATCGACTACCGAATGTTGCCGTCGCACCGCATATCTGACGCGATCGACGACGGTCTGAGCGGGTTGCGCTGGCTGATCCGACGCGGGTATGACCCGGAGCAGATCGTCGTCGCCGGTGACTCCGCCGGTGGATATCTGGCGTTCATGACCACCTTGGCCGCCCTGCAGGCCGGAATTGCGAAACCTGCTGGCATAGCGACGGTCTCGCCTTTCACCGATGCTGATCCGACGGCAAAGATGCGGCACCGCAACGCCTACCGGTGTGCGATGTTCCCCCGCGGGGCACTGCCGGCGTTCACCCGCTATCTCCGTCGCGCCCAAGTGATTTCGCCGGTGGACGCCGACCTATCGGCACTGCCGCCGGTCACCATCCACGCCAGCTCCGACGAACTGCTGCTGCCCGACGCCGAGGTCATGGCGCAGCGACTCGCTGCCGCGGGTGTGCCCTGCGATCTGCACTTGTGGGACGGCCAGATTCACGATTTCCCGCTAGCCGCCGACGTTCTCCCTGAGGGTCGGCGCGCGATCCGCTACATCGGCGACTTCGTCAAGGAGGTCACCGAAGTCACCGAACCACCCGAGCCGGGCCCCGAACCCGGGACGGCCGTGGCCTGAGCTACGCGCCCAGCTTGGCCAGGCGGTCTCGCAGCGGGGCCAGCGCGCAGGCGTGCCGATGCATGTCGGCCCACGGGTCGCCGCGCTCGGACATCCGCTTGGGCACCTCACGCAGGGTGAACCCATCCGGCCGCATGCCGGGCACGTCGAGTTCGTCCCATTCCAGGGGGGTGGCCACCGGCGCGCCCGGGCGCGCCCGGACCGCGTACGGCGCGACCGCTGTCTGCCCGTAGGCGTTGCGCATCACGTCCACATACACCCGGCCGCCGCGGCCGGCCTTGCGGATTTCGCTGGTGCGATGCAGCGGGTCGTCGGCGACGACGCGGCCGGCAATGGCGCGGGCGAACCCGCGAGCCGTGTCGAAGTCGGCGCTGCCCCGCAGTGGTGCGACGACATGCAGTCCCCGCGACCCCGTCGTCTGCACGTAGGGCGTCATGCCCAGCTCCTGAAGCACATCGGCCACCGCGCGGGCGGTGGCCCGGACCACGGCGAAATCGTCGTCGTCGGGGTCCAGGTCGAACACCAGCCGATCCGGCGTGTCCAGCTGCGGCCGGCGGGACAGCCAGGCGTGCAGCGTGACGCAGTCCTGGTTGGCCGCCCATACCAGCGCCTCGTCGCGGCCCACTACCGGATGCACGACCGATCCCGCACCGGACCTTCTGGGGGCCTCGACCCGGTCCATCCAGTCCGGCAACGACGTGGCGAAGTTCTGCTGGATGAACCCTTCCTCGTCGATGCCGCCGGGAAACCGGGTCAGCGTAAGCGGACGGCCGTCCAGGTGCGGCACCATCACCGGCGCCAGTTCGGCGTAGTAGTCGATCAGGTCGCCCTTGGTGATCGCTTCGTGGGTGGCCGAGGCCGGGAAGAGCACCCGGTCCGGATGGGTGATCGCGATGCGGGGCTTCATCACCGCCGCATACCCGCTGACACCGAAGCGATAAACCGCGTCCCACCAGCCACATATATTGCTTGCGTAACAACGGTTTTGGTTCGGTTACCCCGCCCTGGGCGCAGCGCCGAGGGCACGTGCGTTCGAACGATCGGCCGCCACGGCCGGCCGCGCCTGCTGCGACCTCAGCCGCGCACCGATCAGGTCCTCCCCACCACGGCGACGAGGGCAAAGTCGGGCTAACCGGGTCCGGTCGGGAGAACCGATGCTCCGCGATTAAGATCATTTCTTATGACCAGTGTTACGGAGCACTCCGGGGAGTCCACGGTAGAAGCCCAGGCCAAGCACGTCGTCGACATCCACACCACCGCAGGCAAGCTTGCCGACCTCAAGCGTCGGACCGAGGAAACCCTGCACCCGGTGGGTGAAGCCGCGGTGGAGAAGGTGCACGCCAAGGGCAAGCTGACCGCCCGCGAGCGCATCCTCGCCCTGTTGGACGAGGGGTCGTTCGTCGAGCTCGACGCGCTGGCCAAGCACCGCAGCACCAACTTCGGCCTGGCCGAGAAGCGGCCGCTGGGCGACGGCGTGGTCACCGGCTACGGGACCATCGACGGCCGCGAGGTCTGCATCTTCAGCCAGGACGCCACCGTGTTCGGCGGCAGCCTCGGCGAGGTGTACGGCGAGAAGATCGTCAAGGTCCAGGAGCTGGCCATGAAGACCGGCCGGCCGCTGATCGGCATCAACGACGGCGCCGGCGCCCGCATCCAGGAGGGCGTGGTCTCGCTGGGGCTGTACAGCAAGATCTTCCACAACAACATCCGCGCCTCCGGGGTGATCCCGCAGATCTCGCTGATCATGGGGGCGGCCGCCGGCGGTCACGTGTACTCCCCCGCCCTGACCGACTTCATCGTGATGGTCGACCAGACCTCGCAGATGTTCATCACCGGCCCCGACGTGATCAAGACCGTCACCGGCGAGGACGTCACCCAGGAGGAGCTGGGCGGCGCGCACACCCACATGGGCAAGTCCGGCACCGCGCACTACGTCGCCTCCGGCGAGCAGGACGCCTTCGAGTACGTGCGCGACCTGCTCAGCTACCTGCCGCCGAACAACTACGCCGACCCGCCGCACTACGCGGTGCCGGCGCCCGACGGCGCCATCGAGGACAACCTCACCGACGAGGACCTCGAACTGGACACGCTGATTCCGGACTCGCCGAACCAGCCGTACGACATGCACGAGGTGATCACCCGGATCCTCGACGACGACGAGTTCCTCGAGGTGCAGGCCGGTTATGCCCAGAACATCATCGTCGGGTTCGGCCGCGTCGACGGGCGCACGGTGGGCATCGTGGCCAACCAGCCCACTCAGTTCGCCGGCTGCCTGGACATCAACGCCTCGGAGAAGGCCGCCCGGTTCATCCGGACCTGCGACTGCTTCAACATCCCGATCGTGCTGCTGGTCGACGTGCCCGGCTTCCTGCCCGGCACCGAGCAGGAGTACAACGGCATCATCCGGCGCGGCGCCAAGCTGCTCTACGCCTACGGTGAGGCCACCGTCGCCAAGATCACCGTGATCACCCGCAAGGCCTACGGCGGTGCCTACTGCGTGATGGGTTCCAAGGAGATGGGCGCCGACGTCAACGTGGCCTGGCCGACCGCCCAGATCGCGGTCATGGGCGCTTCCGGCGCGGTCGGCTTCGTCTACCGCCAGCAGCTGGCGGAAGCCGCGAAGAACGGCGAAGACGTCGACGCGCTGCGCCTGCAGTTGCAGCAGGAGTACGAAGACACCCTGGTGAACCCGTACGTCGCCGCCGAGCGCGGCTATGTCGACGCGGTGATCCCGCCCTCGCACACCCGCGGCTACATCGCGACGTCGCTGCGGCTGTTGGAACGCAAGATCGTCCAGCCGCTGCCCAAGAAGCACGGGAACATCCCCCTGTGAGCGGCGCGAGCGCAGCCGGCGACGAGAGCGGCGCCATCACCCCGGAGGCTGCCGCAGCCGCCGAGCCGCACATCCAGGTCCTCAAGGGCAACCCCACCGACGAAGAGCTCGCGGCGCTGGTCGCGGTGCTCGGCGCGGCCGGCGGCGGTGCTGTTGAAACCGGCCCGCCGGATCGCAATATGTGGGGGCACCCGGTGGACAAACTCCGGTATCCGCTGTTCAGCTGGCAACGGGTGACCCTGCTGGAGCGCACTCACTTGCGCCGGTGACGACGCCGAGCGCCAGCGAGGCCGAGGAACCGGCGCCGCAAGCCGCGCCGGTGACGACGCCGCGCTTGGTCCTCGGGTCCGCCTCCTCGGGCCGGTTGGCCGTGCTGCGCGGCGCCGGAGTCGACCCGCTGGTGGTGGTCTCGGGGGTGGACGAGGACGCCGTGGCAGCGGGCCTGGGCCCCGAGGCCCGACCCGCCGACGTCGTGCAGGCCCTGGCGCGAGCCAAGGCCGAAGACGTCGCGGCCCGTCTGGATCCAGCCGTAGCGACCGATTGCGTGGTGATCGGCTGCGATTCGATGCTCTACATCGACGGCGTGTTGGCCGGTAAGCCCCCGTCGGTGGACGAGGCCCGCCGCCGATGGCAGTTCATGGCTGGGCGCGCCGGACAGCTCTACACCGGCCATAGCCTGATCTGGTTGCGCGACAACGCGATACGCCATCAGGCTGCCGAAACAGTGGTCACCGGGGTGCGGTTCGGAACACCCACCGACGACGACCTGGAGGCCTACCTGGCCACCGGCGAGCCGCTACGGGTGGCCGGCGGCTTCACCCTGGACGGTCTGGGCGGCTGGTTCATCGACGGCGTCGACGGCGACCCGTCCAGTGTCATCGGGATCAGCCTGCCGTTGCTGCGGTCGCTGCTCGCCGGGGCCGGCCTGTCCGTCGCCGCACTGTGGGCGGCCAATCCGGTGTAGGCAACGCCCCGACGGGGAAGTCAGTGCGGGTGATGGACATCTGCGCAGACGACGTACGGCGACTGCTCGCCGCGCGCGAGCCCGACACCGTACTGGTATTGATCGAAGGCCGCGTCGAGGCGGTGACCGCCGCCGAGCTGGACTCACCGGCGTATCGCGGCGCCTTGCGCATCGCGTCGCGCGATGAGCTGATCGAACGTACCGGCGGACGGCAGTCGGTCTCGGAGCGGGAACTCGAGGAACAAGCCGAGGCGTTGAACACCGCGGTCCGCAATCTCGGCGGTTAGGGCTGCAGCACCACGCGGATGCAGCCGTCCTTTTTGTTCTTGAAGTAGTCGTAGGCGCGTACCCCGTCCTCAAGCGACATCCGATGCGTGATCAGTGCGGCCGGGTCCAGATCACCCTGCTGGATGTAGTCGAAGAACTGCGCGATGTAGCGCTGGCCGTACTGCTGCGCCGACTTCACGGTGAGTCCTTTGTTGGTGACCACGCCCATGGGGAACTTGTCGGTGAGGCCGTACACCCCCAGCACCGCGACGATGCCGCCCTTGCGGCAGCCCAGGATGGCCTGACGCAAGGCGGTGGCCCGGTCCGTCTCCAGCCGCAGCAACTGTTTGGCGCGGTCGTAGAGCTGCTGAAGACCGGTGCCGTGGCCCTCCATACCGACCGCGTCGATGCAGGCGTCGGGACCACGTCCCCCGGTGCTTTCGCGCAGCACCTCCTGCACGCTGTCGACGGCGGAATAGTCGACCGTTTCGGCTCCGAGCCGCTCTGCGAGCGCAAGTCGTTCCGGTATCCGGTCGACGACGATGACCCGACCGGCGCCGGACAGCAGCGCACCACGGGCGGCCATCAGCCCGACCGCCCCGGCGCCCCACACGGCGACGATGTCACCGGCGTCGATCTCGCAGAAGTCCGCACCCATGTACCCGGTGGGTACCGCATCGGACAGGAACAGGGCCTGCTCGTCGGTGACATCGTCGGGAACCGCAAAGCAATTCGCGTCGCCGAACGGGACGCGAATGTATTGGGCATGAGACCCCTGGTAGCCGCCGAACGGATGGGTATAGCCGTAGATGCCGCCGGTTGGGTAGCCCAAAAGCGGCTGTTGGAGTTCGGCATTGGGATTGGTGGTATCGCACAGCGAGAACAGGTCGTGCCGGCAGTACCAGCACCGGTTGCAGGCGATGAACGACGGGACCACGACGCGCTCACCCACCCGGGGCTGGCTCAGCTGGGAACCGGCCTCGACGACCTCACCCATGAATTCGTGGCCGAAGACATCGCCTTCCCGCATCCCCGGCAGGTAACCGTCGATGAAGTGCAGATCGGATCCGCAGGTGGTCGACAGGCTCACCTTGATGATCGCGTCGTGCGGGTTGAGGATTTCGGGGTCGGGCACCGTCTCCACCGACAAGTCGTTGACCCCGTTCCAACACAGCGCTCGCATGACGTTTCTCCTCCGCGGCTATCGCGCGGACCGGCGCGCGCTCGGGTTGTGTCTGATCGTCGGCAGCTCCCCGGCCTGCAGCAGCGCCCGGGCGCGATACAGCGCCTTGAACGCCAGCGCCCCGGACAGCAGCGAGGGCATCGGGCCCTTGATCCGCAGAGTCACCTCGGTGCCCATATCGTTTGGCGCACTGGCGAAATCGAGAACGATCTCGCTGCGGGAGCGGGATGTGTCGACATCGGCGAAGCGCATCCGCCGGTCGTCCTCGACGAGGACGGAGTCCCACCCGGCGCCGCTGGCCGGCCCGCCGCTGAATTCCCAGCGAAAGCGTCCTGCACCGGTCTGTTTCACCTCGGCGATATCGCCGAGCACCTCGGAGAGCCTGGCGGGGTCGCGGAAGAACTCCTTCGCCGCGTCCAGGCCACCCGCGATGGTGAGCGATTGTGGTCGCTCCCGGCGCCGCAACACCTCGACCGCCTTGCCGAGCACGACCTGCGCTTGGTGCTTGGCGACACCGGCGATGTCTGGAACAACTCCGAATGCGGTGCGTGCAGCCATGGAACGCTCCCTGCGGCTTACCGGGTTACCTCCGGACGTGTCTTGAACAAGGTGCTTACCCAGGCAAGCAGCCAGCCAACCTCGGCGACGGCATCGACGAGATAGACGCGGCTGATCCGGCCCCGCGGGGCGTACACCGCGTCCACACCGCCCAACGTGAGCGCTGTGCCCACGCCGAGCCGACGGGCCTGGCGAACGCCGGCGGCATCGGTGGCGGAGGCCAGCTGCGCCGTGCCGATAGCGACCATCAGGCCTGCCACCGTGTACACCAGCCAGCGGTCGACCTTCGGTCCGAGCACCGCCTCGAAGCTGCGCAGATGTAACAGCGGCCAGAGCCCGCCCACCACGTTGAACGCTCCGTGTAGCCTCGCCAGCCGGGCCGCGCCGACAACGCCGTTCATTCCGGGGCGCATACCCGCCGGCCGACCGGTCAAACGTCGCGTCGGTGCGGTCACACCTCATGCCCGAACAGCGGATCCACCGGGCCCGGAGATGAGCTCTCGCACGGTAGGCTCGACAACGTGCCAGTGCCTGCCGACCCCAGCCCCGCCCTGCAGTCCTACGCCCACCCCGAGAGGTTGGTGACCGCCGACTGGCTCGCGGGCAATCTTGGTAAATCCGGTCTCGTCGTGGTGGAGTCCGACGAGGATGTGCTGCTCTACGACGTCGGCCACATTCCCGGCGCGGTGAAGATCGACTGGGTCACCGACCTCAACGACGCGCCGGTCCGGGACTACATCACCGGGGAGCAGTTCGCCGACCTGATGAACCGCAAGGGCATCTCCCGCGACGACACCGTGGTGATCTACGGCGACAAGTCCAACTGGTGGGCGGCCTACGCGCTGTGGGTGTTCACCCTGTTCGGCCATGAAGACGTCCGGCTGCTCGACGGCGGGCGCGACCTGTGGGTGTCCTCGGGCCGCGAGACCACCCTGGACGTCCCGTCGAAGACGACCACCGGCTACCCGGTGGTGCAGCGCAACGACGCCCCGATCCGGGCCTACAAGGACGACGTGCTGCAGATCCTCGGCCGCGAGCCGCTGATCGATGTCCGCTCGCCGCAGGAGTACACCGGCGAGCGCACCCACATGCCGGACTACCCGGAGGAGGGTGTGCTGCGTGGCGGCCACATCCCCACCGCGGTGTCCATTCCGTGGAGCAAGGCGGCCGACGACGCCGGCCGGTTCCGCAAGCGCGAGGAATTGGAAGAGCTCTACGGGTTCCTGCAGCCCGGGGACAAGCCAGTTGCCTACTGCCGCATCGGGGAACGCTCCAGCCACACCTGGTTCGTGCTCACCCACCTGCTCGGCATGGAGGGCGTCCGCAACTACGACGGCTCCTGGACCGAGTGGGGCAACACCGTGCGGGTTCCGATCGTCGACGGCCCGGAGCCGGGTGCTGCGCCCGCGGCAGCGCAGGGAGCCGCAGCCAGCTGATGAGCCTGCCGGAGGGATTGGCGCAGGTGGTGTCCGACTTCGCCGAAGTCGAAGGCCAGGACAAGCTCAAGCTGCTGATCGAATTCGCCGACGAACTGCCCGAACTGCCCGAAGAGCTGACCGAATCAGCCATGGAACCGGTACCCGAGTGCCAGTCGCCGTTGTTTATGCATGTCGATGCCGCCGACCCGCAACGGGTGCGGCTGTATTTCAGCGCGCCTCCCGAGGCGCCGACGACGCGCGGCTTCGCATCGATCTGGGCCGCCGGCCTCGACGGCGAACCGGCCGACGTCATCCTGGGCGTGCCGGAGGATTTCGCGTCACAGCTCGGGCTGGCCGCACTGATCAGCCCGCTGCGACTACGGGGTATGTCGGCCATGTTGACCCGCATCAAGCGGCATTTACGCGCCGCGTAAGGGGCACTGGAACAGGTTCAGCGGTCGCGCTTTACACTGCCTGAAGCTAGATTCTTAAAGACATTTCTTATACATGCCATCAGGAGGGCCAGTGGCGAACCATGCCAGCTCGAAGATCTCCAAGGTGCTCGTCGCCAACCGCGGAGAGATCGCAGTCCGGGTGATCCGCGCCGCGCGCGACGCCGGATTGGCCAGCGTGGCCGTGTACGCCGAACCCGACGCCGACGCACCCCACGTCCGGCTCGCCGATGAGGCTTTCGCCCTGGGTGGGCAGACCTCGGCCGAGTCCTACTTGGTGTTCGAGAAGATCCTCGACGCCGCGGCCCAGTCGGGCGCCAACGCGATTCACCCCGGGTACGGCTTCCTCTCCGAGAACGCCGACTTCGCCCAGGCCGTGATCGACGCCGGGCTGATCTGGATCGGGCCGAGCCCGCAGTCGATCCGCGACCTCGGCGACAAGGTCACCGCGCGCCACATCGCTGCCCGCGCCAAGGCTCCCCTGGTGCCCGGCACCCCGGACCCGGTCAAGGACGCCGACGAGGTGGTGGCGTTCGCCAAGGAGCACGGTGTGCCGGTGGCCATCAAGGCCGCGTTCGGCGGTGGCGGCCGCGGCATGAAGGTGGCGCGCACGCTCGAAGAGATTCCCGAGCTGTTCGAGTCGGCCACCCGCGAGGCGATTGCGGCCTTCGGTCGCGGCGAGTGCTTCGTAGAGCGTTACCTGGACAAGCCGCGCCACGTCGAGGCCCAGGTCATCGCCGACCAGCACGGCAACGTCGTCGTCGCGGGCACCCGCGACTGCTCGCTGCAGCGCCGCTTCCAGAAGCTGGTCGAGGAGGCCCCGGCGCCGTTCCTGACCGACGCGCAGCGCAAGGAGATCCACGAGTCCGCCAAGCGGATCTGCAAGGAGGCCGGTTACTACGGCGCCGGCACCGTGGAGTACCTGGTCGGCCAGGACGGCCTGATCAGCTTCTTGGAGGTCAACACCCGTCTGCAGGTGGAACACCCCGTCACCGAGGAGACCTCGGGCATCGACCTGGTGCGTGAGCAGTTCCGGATCGCCAACGGCGAGACGCTGGACCTCACCGAGGACCCCGAGCCGCGCGGCCACTCGATCGAGTTCCGCATCAACGGCGAGGACGCCGGTCGCGGCTTCCTGCCGGCCCCCGGCCCGGTTACCCGCTTCGACCCGCCGACCGGCCCCGGCATCCGGATGGACTCCGGCGTGGAGACCGGTTCGGTGATCGGCGGTCAGTTCGACTCGATGCTGGCCAAGCTGATCGTCACCGGCGCGACCCGCACCGAGGCGCTCGAGCGCGCCCGGCGCGCCCTGGACGAGTTCCACGTCGAAGGGCTGGCCACGGTCATCCCGTTCGACCGCGTGGTGGTTCGTGACCCGGCGTTCATCGGCGACGAGAACGGCTTCTCGGTGCACACCCGCTGGATCGAGACCGAGTTCGAGAACAACATCGAACCTTTCACCGGTGGCGAGCCGCTGGATGAAGAAGATGCCCAGCCGCGGCAGAAGGTGGTCGTCGAGGTCGGCGGTCGCCGCCTGGAGGTCTCGCTGCCCGGGGACCTGGCGCTCGGCGGCGGTGGTGCTCCCGGCGGTGCGTCCGGGGCCATCAGGAAGAAGCCGAAGCCCCGCAAGCGCAGCGCCCACGGCGGCGCGGCGGCGTCCGGTGACGCGGTGACCGCGCCCATGCAGGGCACCGTGGTCAAGGTGGCCGTCGAGGAGGGCCAGGAAGTCGCCGCCGGTGACCTGGTCGTCGTCCTGGAGGCGATGAAGATGGAGAACCCCGTCACCGCGCACAAGGACGGTGTCATCACCGGCCTGGCGGCCGAAGCCGGATCCGCCATCACGCAGGGCACCGTGCTCTGCGAGATCAAGTAGCGGGGCCTCATCGAAGCTGTCGAGATCAATGCCGGCCCGTGGTATCTGCGGATGCCACGGGCCGACACTCGTGTCGATGACCGTCCTGCACTGGCCGACCTCGGTGAGACCGACCCGGACTACGTAGCCCAGGCGGTCACCGGGTGGGCCGATGACACGCGTTATCTGTGGGCGGTCTGCGAACCGACCACGGGTGAGCTGCTGGCCGAGGTGACCCTGGACCCGGTCTGCGGCGCGATCGCGACCCGCAGCCGCCCCAGTCATGAGCAGGCGGCGCGCACCGGGGCCGACGCGGTCTCCCGGTTCGCCGCCGGTGCGCTAGGCCTGACCCCGACGGTGATTGCCGGCCCGGGAGGCCTGTGCGCTGCGGTTCCGACCGACGAAAATCCAGGCCGCGCCGCCGATCCCCAGCGCTAAGACGGCGATCCCGAACCCCACCGACCAGCCGGCGTGATGCTGTGCCACCGCGCTGACGAATCCCGCCAGCGCCAGCACCGCCATCACGAGCATGGCCAGTCCCGGCGCTTCACGGCGGTCCTTGAAGACCATCCCGGCCCGGGGCCGGGTTGTGCGCGCCTCATCGATCGGATGCTCGGTCTCGCTCATGGGTCCCTGATACCCGCGGCGGACGGGCGCAAAACCCTCTGCGCTGCTGGCGGCGACCTCCCCCGGGTCCGCCGCGCTCGCAGTCCCCGCTACGCCGCGGCGCGCAGCGCTGCCAGCAGCGGTTCCGCGGCCTTGGCCAGGAAAGCCTCCTGCGTCTCCCCGCCGATCTGGATGAGCGCGATGTCGGTGAAACCGGCTGCGGAGTAGGCGCGCACCGCCTCGACAATGGCGTCCAGATCCGGGCCGCACGGGATCGCGTCCGCGACATCCTGCGGCGTGACGAATTGGGTGGCCGCCGCGAACGCCGCCGGCGTCGGCAACTCCGAGTTGACCAGCCATCCGCCGCCGAACCAGCGGAACTGCCGGTGGGCGCGCTGCACCGCGGCGTCCCGGTCGGGGTCCCAGCACACCGGAAGCTGTCCGATGACCCGGCCGCCGTCCAGTCCGGAGGCCTGCCGCGCGGTGTGCCAGGCGTGGACCAGTTCCGCATCCGGCTGCACCGCGATCAGATCGTCGGCGGCGGTGGCGAATCGGTCCACGCCGTTGCGGCCCGACACCGCCACGGCCAGTGCCACCGGGATCTCCGGAAGGTCCCACAGCCGGGCCTGGTCGACCTGGAAGTGGTCGCCGCACAGGTTGACGGTCTCGCCCATCAGCAGCTCACGGATGATCTTGATCGCTTCGCCGAGCATGGCCTGCCTGCGCCGGACATTCGGCCAGCCGGCACCGGTGACGATGTGCTCGTTGAGGTTCTCCCCGCTGCCCAGGCCCAGCGTGAATCGGCCGTCGGCGAGGATCTGCACCGTGGCCGCCTGCTGCGCCACCACCGCCGGGTGGTAGCGCATCGTCGGGCAGGTGACATAAGAGCACAGCTCCACCCGTTCGGTGGCCTGCGCGACCGCCCCCAGCACCGCCCAGGCGTTCGGAGCGTGGCCCTGCGAAGTCAGCCACGGTGAGAAGTGGTCGCTGCACACCTCGAAGTCGAAACCTCGTTCTTCAGCGGAAACGGCATAACGGACAAGGTCTTTGGGCCCGCTCTGCTCGGTCATCAGGGTGTAGCCGAACCGTGTCATGGACCCCGGGTACCCAACAGCCGACCACCGAAACGAAGACCACGGCGCCCCGACACCGTTTGGCCGCAGCCCTACCCGGGGTACCCGCGAGCGTGACGATCGCACCTACCCGCACCGAACCCGCGCTGCCCGTCGCCTGCGGCCCGCTGTCCTCAGCGGTCTGCGAGCTGCTGCGCCGGCCCGCGGGCGCCACCGAGGGGTTCGCCACCCGCACCGCCGGCGCGGACCCGTATGGCCGAGACCTGCACCTGGCCCTGTACGTCTGTTACGAGCTGCATTACCGCGGCTTCGCCGGGGTGGACCCGGACTGGGAATGGGACGCCACCTTATTGGACCTTCGCGCCGAGTTGGAGCGCGTGTTCCTCAATAGTGTGCGGCAGGATGTCGGACCGATACCGCCGGACACCACCGCGTGCGACGAAATGGCTGCTGCCGCAACCGAGCCCGTGCACGGCAGCGGCCCCTCGTGGTATCTGCGCGACCACGGCACCTGGGAGCAGGCCCGTGAGTACTTCGTGCACCGGTCGCTGTATCACCTCAAAGAAGGTGATCCGCATGCCTGGGCCATCCCCCGCCTGACCGGCCAGGCCAAGGCCTCCTTTGTCGCGGTCGAGTTCGACGAGTACGGCGCCGGCCGCGGCCCACGGGTGCACCAGCAGCTCTTCGCCGATCTGCTCACCGCTGCCGGCCTGAACGCCGAGTACCTCGCCTACCTCGACGTGGTGCCCGCCGAGTCGCTCGCGGTGGTGAATCTGATGTCGTTGTTCGGGTTACACCGCAGGTGGCGCGGTGCCGCCGTGGGGCATTTCGCCTCCACGGAGATCACCTCGCCGCCGGGGTCCAGCCGCCTGGTGGCCGCGTTGCGGCGGATGGGCGCACCCGAGCCGTGCGTGACGTTCTACGCCGAACACGTCGAGGCCGACGCGGTACACGAGCAGGTGGTGCGCACAGATGTGGTCGAGGATCTGATCCGCCAGGACCCGCACCTGCAGGCCGATGTGGTTTTCGGTATGCGTGCCCGCGACGCGGTGGAGAACCGACTGGCCGATCTCATGATGTCGGCATGGTCGGCGGGGCGTTCTTCGCTGTGTGCGATGTGAAACTTAAGCTTTCACTGGGATTTTGCGGAATTTGTGGTTCATCCCTTTACCAATCGGATCACGCCTCGGTAACGTCTGGTTCCTCCGGTTGAGTTCACAGCCGCAGTTGAACGTCACCGTGTTTAAGCCGCTCGCGAAGAGCTTGCGCTGACGTGATCCAACAGCACGATTCGTCGACTGATGGAGCCGCAGATGACTAGCAGCAAGATTTCCCCCGCTTCAGGGACCGCTTTCGCCACTCCCGCAACGGAAGCCACCCAGGCGTGGCGGAATCACACCGCCAAATTCACCGTGCACTGGGGACGGGCGGGAGCAGTGGTCGCCGCGGACGGGGAAATCGACGCAGCCAATGCAAGCCCGTTCGCCGATTACGCCAGGCGCTGCGCCGACTGCTGCGAATGGCTGATCCTGGACTTGGCCGATTTGTCGTTTATCGGCACGGTCGGGTTTACCGCCCTGCAGTCGATCAGCGCCAGGTGTGCCGCCGCGCGGACCCGGCTGAGGGTGATACCGAGCCCGGCGGTGTCGGCGGTGCTGCGGATCTGTGACCCGCAGGCGCGGCTTCCCCTGGTGGCGTCGCTGGCCGACGCCCTGGACGACGTGCAGAAGTCCGGCCGGCCGCTGCGCGCGGTGCCCCCGATCTAGGCGGGCACCGCATCGGCGGCGCGGTCCCAGGCGCGGTGCTTGGCCAGCTCAGTGGTGAACGCGTCGAAGAATTCGTCGTTGAGGTCGTCCGCCGCCGCGGTTGTGGTGACCACTCCGGTGGAGACGGTGACGCCGGTGTCCTCGGCCAGCCGTTCGGCGATGCCGGCTTTGGGCAGCAACTCCACGCCCGCCCCGAATGCCCCGACGGGTTTGAGGTGCTTGTAGGCCTCGGTGATGAAGTGCATCGCGTAGCCGTCGGCGGACAGGGCGCGCACCGCGTCCGGACCGCACGGCACCACCACCGCGTCGTAAAGCACCGAGGCCATGGTGGTGATCGCCCGGTCGACACTCAACTGGCCGCCCGAGCCGCCGGCCAGCTCCCCGCCCGCGATCGGGGCCAGCACTTCGGCGATGGCACCGCGCCGGCGCATCGCCTCGACGAAGCGTTCCACACCGACCACGTCGACGCCGTCGGCGGCCAGCACCGCGATCTTGCGGGTTTCGATGCTGGCGCTGCCCCGCGCGTCCGGCGGAAGGGTGGCGCTGTGCAGCTGCGAGAGCGCCGGTGACACAGGTGCCTTCTCGGCGGCCTGGTCAAGCGGCTGCTCTTTGGGCACCGGCAGGCCCAGCTTGCCGGCCACCTGACTCGCCAGGTCGTGGTCGATGCGGTTGAGCTGCTCGACGACGCGCTGGCGGATCTCGATGGTCTCACATTTTCCCAGTTCGAAGGCGTACGCGGCGACGATATGCTCGGCCTCCGGTGCTGACATGCTCTGGTAGAACATCCGCGCCTGGCTGTAGTGGTTCTCGAAGCTGGCGGCGCGTTTGCGGATCTTGTCGCCGTCCACCTTCTGCGTGTAGTGCCGGAACACCTCGTCGTCCCCGGCCAGTGCGGGGCAGCCGCCGCCCAGCGAATTCTTGTAGTAGCTGGACTTACCGACCGGGATGGCGTGTTGGCTGTAGCCGTCGTGCTGGTTGGTGTGCACCGGCGCCACCGGCCGATTGATCGGTAGATGATTGAAATTCGGTCCGCCGAGCCGGATCAACTGGGTGTCCAGATAGGAGAAGTTGCGGAACTGCAGCAGTGGATCGTTGGTGAAATCGATTCCCGGCACCACGTTGGCGGTGCAGAAGGCCACCTGCTCGGTTTCGGCGAAGAAGTTGTCGGGGTTGCGGTTGAGTACCATTTTACCCACTGGGCGTACCGGAACCTGTTCCTCCGGAATGATTTTCGTGGCATCCAACAGGTCGAAATCGAAACTGAATTCGTCGCTCTCGGGCACCAATTGCACCCCGAGCTCCCACTCCGGGTACTGGCCGGCCTCGATGGAGTCCCACAGGTCCCGGCGGTTGAAATCGGGGTCTTTGCCGGCGATCTTCTGGCATTCGTCCCAGATCAGCGAATGCACGCCGAGCTTGGGCTTCCAGTGGAACTTCACGAAGGTGCCTTGTCCCTTGGCGTTGACGAAGCGGAAGGTGTGCACCCCGAAGCCCTGCATCATCCGGTAGCTGCGCGGCAACGCGCGGTCCGACATCAGCCACATGATGGCGTGCAGCGTCTCGGGCTGCAGCGACACGAAGTCCCACAGGGTGTCGTGGGCGGACTGGGCCTGCGGGATCTCGTTGTCCGGTTCGGGCTTCACCGCGTGCACGAAGTCGGGGAACTTGATCCCGTCCTGGATGAAGAAGACCGGAAAGTTGTTGCCCACCAGGTCGTAGTTGCCCTGTTCGGTATAGAACTTGGTGGCGAACCCGCGCACGTCGCGCACGGTGTCGGCCGAGCCGCGGAAGCCCGCCACGGTGGAGAACCGCACGAACACCGGGGTCTTGGTGCCCGGAGTGGTCAGAAACCGTGCCGCGGTGTACTCGGCCAGTGAATCGTCGTAGGGCTCGAAGTAGCCGTAGGCGCCCGACCCGCGCGCATGCACCACCCGCTCGGGGATCCGCTCGTGGTCGAAGTGCATGACCTTCTCACGCGCGTGGAAGTCCTCCAGCAGCGTCGGCCCGCGCTCCCCGACGGTCAGCGCATCGTCGGTGTGGTCGACCCGCACTCCCTGCTGGGTGGTCAGGTATCCGGACTGCCGGTCGATCCGGTGCTGGTCGAGCTGGCGCTGCTTGGGGTCGTCGGTAGCCACCGTGTTTGTCCTCTCTCCTGGGGACGGTATGGGAATTCCCTGGGTGGGTATCCCAGCCAGGACATCCGCAAACGAGAGGGGCCGATCGTGACCGCCCAATCGGCTGTGTTGTTCGATGTCGACGGCACCTTGGTCGATTCCAACTACCTGCATGTGCACGCGTGGCGGCGCGCGTTCGCCGAGCAGCACATCGAGGTGGAGTCCTGGCGCATCCACCGCGCCATCGGAATGGACGGATCCGAGTTGGTGCGCCTGCTCTCCGACCATGCGCCCGATGACGTCCGCCAGCGGCTCAAGGACCTGCACACGCGCTACTACCTGGAGTCGGCGGCGTTGCTGTCGCCGCTGCCGGGCGCCCGCCGGCTGCTGGAACGCATCGCCGCGCTCGATCTGCCGGTGGTGCTGGCCTCTTCGGCGCCCGAAGAGGAGCTGGCCCTGTTGCGCAAAGCGCTGAACTGCGACGATCTGGTGGACGCGGTCACCTCGTCCGCCGACGTCGACGTCGCCAAACCGGAACCGGACATCATCGGGATCGCCCTGGACCGGATCGGAGCAACCGCCGATCGGGCGGTTTTTGTGGGCGACGCGATCTGGGATGTGCAGGCGTGCCTGCGCGCCGGAGTGCCGAGCATCGGCGTGCTCAGCGGCGGAGTGTCCCGCGCCGAGTTGGAAACCGCCGGCGCCACCGCCGTTTTCGACAACGCCGAAGATCTGGCGCTACACCTCGATCAGACACCGATCGCCGACCTGGCCGACGGGTGGGCCGGACATGGATGAGGCTGCGTTTCTGACCACTCTGGTCCGGGCCATCGGCGCACTGCAGCGCGCCGAGGTGCCCTTCGCCCTGGCCGGCGGAGCGGCGGTGTATGCCCGCGGCGGGCCGCACTCCCACCACGACATCGACCTGCTCGTCGAACCGTCGGATGCCGAGCGGGCAGCCGACGCCCTCGCCGATATCGGCATGTCGCGGTTCCAGCCGCCGGAGGACTGGCTGCTCAAAGTCTTCGACGGCGACGTGCTCATCGACTTGATCCATCGCCTCGGTGACACCGCGGTCAGCGCCGAGACGATTTCGCGCGCGCCGGTGCTGCCGGTCGGTTCGATGACCGCACACGTCATCAGCGCGACCGACCTGATGGCGCAGAAGCTCGCGGTGCTGGACTGCCACCGCTGCGATTACGCCGAACTTCTCGTCGTCGCACGGATCCTGCGCGAACAGGTGGATTGGCCCCAGCTGCGCTGGCGGCTGCGGGACTCACCGTTCGCCCAGGCGTTCTGGCAGCTGCTGTGCGGGCTGTCCATAATCGACGACGACCGCACCGCGCCCGCTGAGGCGCCGGCTCATCTGATCGCCGTCGTACGACGCAAGCTGGCCGAAGACCCGGAGATCGGCGAGCTGGGCATCGGGATCGAAATCGACTCCGACACAGTATGTTTGACAGGCTCAGTCAACGGAGCCCAACGCAAAGCGACGATCGAGACCGCGGTTCGGCGCATCGTGCAACCGCGCACCGTCGTCAACGACATCGAAGTGGTCCAGCTGTGCGAGCCCGTCGAGCAGGTGACCGGGTGATCCGGGTAGCCGCGGTAGGCGACATCCACCTGGGCGAGGACTCGCGCGGCACGATGCGTTGGCACGATCTCGACGACCGGGCCGACATGCTGCTCCTCGCCGGCGACCTGACCCGCCACGGAACCGCTACCGAAGGCCACGTGGTCGCCGACGAATTGACCGCATGCCCGGTACCGGTGGTGTGCGTGCTCGGCAATCACGATTACCACCAGAACCAGCAGGACCAGATCACCGCCGTGCTGCGCGACGCCGGGGTCGTCGTGCTCGAAGGCGAGACCCACACCGTTGAGGTCGCCAACCAGCGGGTCGGCGTCGCCGGTGTCAAGGGTTTCGGCGGCGGGTTCGCCGGCAGATGTGCCACCGCGTTCGGCGAACCGGAGATGAAGGCGTTCGTCGCCGCCACCAAGACCGCGTCGGTGGCGTTGCGGGAGGGCCTGCGGTGCCTGCACACCGACTACCGGATCGCGCTGCTGCACTACTCTCCGGTGGCGGACACCCTGCACGGCGAGCCGCCGGAGATCTATCCGTTCCTGGGCTCGTGCCTGCTCGCCGAGGCGATCGATGATGCCGGCGCCGACCTCGCCGTGCACGGCCACGCGCACGCCGGGACCGAGACGGGCCGCACCGCCGGCGGTGTTCCGGTGCGCAATGTCGCCCAGCCGCTGATCCGGGCGCCCTACACCGTCTACCACGTCAATGGCACGCCCACCGCGGCGGCGAACGCCGCCAGCGCGGCGAACATCCACGCCAGATAGTCGCCGATGTGACCGGAATGCGCTGCGCGCAGCGCGCCCAGCGCCGGCGCGGTGACGGCTTCCGCGGTGCGGCGGGCCACCGCGGGCCAGCGGTGCAACCCGGCGGCCGCCACCCCCGCCGCCACCACGCAGCCCAGGACAGCCAACCCCGCGCCGAGCACCGACCAGCCGGGCGCGGCGGTGGCAGCGCCGGCGTCGACGAACCGGCGTGCGGCGGTGTCGGCGCCGCGCGCGACCGCGGGCAGCGCCCCGGCGGCCAGACAACCGGCCAGCAGCAGCCCGACCGCGGTGTACATGCTCGGCGGTGTCCGCTGCAGCCAGGTGTCGGGCTGCTCGTCGCCCCGGGTGGTGCGCCCGCCGCCGTCGGACGGCTCGGTTCGGCCGCCGACACCGGTGAAGCAGCGGATCCCGGCCCGTAGCACCGCACCGCCGGTGCACGCCGAAACACCAAGGAACAGTGCCGATCCCCAGCCGCTGCCCACGGCCTCCTCGCACAGGGATTTGCCCAGCGCGGTACCGAACGGCGGCAGGCCGGCCAGTGCCGCTGCCGCAACCGCGTAACAAGCCGCCAGCACCGGCTGGCCTCGACCGCGCCCCGCCAGCTCCCATTCGTCGACGCTGTGGTGGCGGTCCAGCAGGATCCCGACGATCAAGAACAGCGCCGATTTGGCTCCGGCGTGGCCGATCAGATACACCGCCGCACCGCCCACCCCCTGCGGGGTCAGTGTCGCGGTGGCCACCAGCAGCAAGCCCATGTGGCCGATCGTCGAGTAGGCCAGCAGCCGCTTGAGGTGTCGTTGCGCCAGGCACATGACCGAGCCGATGACCGCGGTCAGCACCCCGGCGGCGATGAAGGCGCGACTGATCAGCGCCGGCGGCAGGGTGCCCGCGAACACCACCCAGTACACCCGCCACAGCCCGTAGAGCCCGAGTTCGACCATGACGCCGGAGAACAGTACGCACACCCCGGCGGGCGCGACGGCGTGCGCGTCGGCCAGCCAGAAATGCAACGGCACGATCGCGGCTTTGACTCCCAGCGCCGCCGACACCAGGACGAAGGCCGCCACCACCAGCGCATCGGGCGGGCCGTCGCGCAACGCCGCGCCCAGTTGAGCCATGCCGAGCTGACCGACGCGGGCATACAGCATGCTGATGCCGATCAGGGTCACACACGCGCTGAGCGACTGGATGATCCCGAAGTTGAGTGCGCCCTGGATCGCCGACCGGTCTTCGATCTTGATGCCGGTCAGCGCGTAGGCGACTGCGCCCATCAGTTCCAGGAAGACGAACAGGTTGAACAGGTCGGCGGCCATGACGAAGCCGTTCATCGCCGCCAGGAAGATCAACAGCAGTGCGTCGAAGCGGGCACCGGCTTGATCGAGGCCACGGCGACTGTAGAGCGCCGCGCAGCCGGTCAGGGCGCCGATCAGGACCGCGAGGCCCGCCGAGAGCGGGTCGGCCGCCAGGGCGATGCCGACGGCCAGGCCGTCGCGCGGGCGCCAGTCACCGATCCAGGCCACCACGGTGGGCCCGGTCGCGGCGGCCAGCACAACACCGGCGGCACCGGTTGAGGCCGCCGAGGTGGCCACCACCACCGCGTTGGCGAGCGGCCGGGACAGCCGATGGCCCAGCGCCAGCAGCAGACACGCCATCAGGATCGGCACCGCGACCAGCAGCGGCAGCAGGGCGGTGGCGGCCGGCACCGCGGCTCAGCCCCGCAGCGCCGACAACTGATCCGGGTCCAGGGTGTGGTGGCGCTTGTGGACCTGGATCGCCAACGCCAGCAGCAGCGCGGTGACGGTGGCCTGAATGACGATGTCGGTCAAGGTCATCGCCTGCACCACGGGATCCACCACCGGCGCAGGCTGGCCGGGGCCGGTGGTGGGGTCGACGAAGATCGGCGGCGCCGCGCCCTGCTGGTAGCCGACGGTCAGTAGCAGCAGGTAGGTACCGGCCTGCGCCACCGACAAGCACACCACCGCGTGAATCAGGTTGCGGCTGCGCACGATTCCGAACGACCCGATCAGCACCAGCCAGCCCGCCACCCCGTAGATGTAGCTGCTCACGAGCGTTCCCGCTTTCGCGCGACGGTGATCTCTTGGGCCAGGAACTGCGCCAGGAGCACCGTCATGCCGCACGCCACCGCCACCCCGACCGCTGCGTTGAGCAGCGGTACCGACCCGGAAGAAAGCAGTTGACCGCGCGTGCCGGTCGGCAACACGTTGAGCAGGAACGCTCCGCTGGTGAGCAAGCCGGCGATTCCGATGCCGGCGAACGCCGCCGCGCCCAGTGCCTCGCCGATATCGAAGACGTTGACCGGGCGCAGCCGGTCCAGCGCCCGGAAGCTTCCGGTGACGTAGAGCAGGTGCAGGCCGGTGGCCAGCACCACGCCGCCCTGAAAGCCGCCGCCCGGTGTCAGGTGACCGTGGACCACCACGTCGAGTCCTACCGCCAGCGTCACCGGCAGCAGCAGGTAGCCGACCAATCGGGTGGCGTCCAGGGCGGCACTGCGGCCGCTATCGTGGTATTCGCGCTCCTCGACGGTCGGACGCAGCAGCGCCATCACACCGGTCACCGAGGCGACCAGGATCGTCTCCTCGCCGAAGGTGTCGAGGGCGCGCTGGTCGAAGTTCACTGACGCGACCACGTTGGCGGTGGCGTGGGAAAACGCTTCCCGCACTGCGAGATCCCGATACAGGTGGTGCTGCTGCCCGAACGCGGGAAGGTCGGCGAATCCCAGCCACAGCAGTAGGCCCAGGCCGGCCGCGCCGGCGAGGAACAGCACCGTCCGCCCCGCGCGGGTCACCGGCCGGTCTCCCGGTGCCGGCGCTGCACCGCGCGGACGGTGAGCATGACCATCAGCGGCACCACCACTCCGCCGATCAGCAATTGGGACAACGCCACGTCGGGCGCCTGCAGCACCACGAACAAGATGGTCAGCGCCAACCCGAACACCGCCAGCACCAGCGCCTGCCGGTGCGGGTCAGCGGTCAGGGCGACGAGAGTCCCGGTGACGCCGACCAGCGTGACCGAGACCAGGATCAGCACCGTCATGGCGGCGAATCTCCTTTCACCACACCGGCTTCCTGCGCGGTCAGCCGGGCGGTGGCCGCCGACATCGCCGGCGCGGTGAGCAACACCAGCGCGACGATCACCGCGACCATCGCAGCTGCCTCGGTGGCGCCGCGGTGCAGGATCAGGCCCAGTCCGGTCAGCGGGAAACCGACCGATGTGGTGACGGTCAGCAGGTGCAGTTGGTCGACCACGTCGTGCAGCAGGGCTGCCATCAGCGCGCAGCCGGCCATCACCGCCACACCGGCGAAGACCAGCACCCAGGCGATCACGGTCGCCCCGCCAACAACCGGGCATAGACAAGGGTCCCGGGAAAGGTGACCAGCGCCAACACCAGTGGGACGATCAGGCTCCAGTCTTGACGCCAGGACACCGCCAGCAGCATCAGGATCGCGATGGCGCTGACGCCGGCGAATTCCAGACCGACCAGGCGCCGCCGGGGAGCGCCACGCGCGGCCATCCAGACACCGGGCAGAAAGACCCCGCCCTGCAATATCAGCGCGGCCAGTTCCCCCGGGCTCACCGTCCCACCGCCGTCTCCAGCGTGCCCGGGCGCTGCCCGACCCGGTGCACCAGCACCGTCTGGGCGGCAGTGTCGAGCACCACGGTTCCCGGCGTGGTGGCCAGCGCCAGCGTCGCGGCCGCCCGGCGACCGGCCGCCACCGGCGCCGGCTCGTCGGGCAATGTCACCGGGGCGATCGCCGACCGGGCACGCCGCGCCGGCACCAGCACGTAGGCCCACACCTGCGCGGTTTGCGTGAGTAGCTCGCCGGTTACTGTCGGCGCCCAGCACAGCCATCCCGGCCGGAACCGCCAGCTACCGGAGTTCGCCCGCCGGGCCGCTCGGGCGGCGACGGCACACGGAAATGTGCACAGCGCCGCCGCGGCCAGCTCCGCGGCGGTGCGCTGGGTCAGCGTCACCACCCATAGCGCGGCGGCGACCAGCCACCACAGCAGGGTTTCGCCGACCGCTCTGCTACCGGCCGCGGACACGGCGGTTGTGCTTCTTGATCGCCGTGACCAGTTCCGATTTCCGCATCGTCGAGCGCCCGTGGATGTCCAGCCGCCGGGCGACGTCGAGCAGGTGCTGCTTGCTGGCGTTGGCATCAACGCCCTCGGCGGACGGCCCCGAGCTGTTCGGCCCTCCGCCGGCCGCACGCTTGTCGGAGGGGCCGCGCTTCTTCTTGGGCTCCCAATGGTCTCCGACCTTCTCGAAACTGTGCTTGAGCGCCGCGTAGGCGACCCGGTGCGCGCGCTGCTCACTGCCGTACTCCTTGGCGGCCGCGTCGTGCGCTTTGGCGAAGGTGCGTTGCGCCTTGGCGCTGGAGCGTTGCAGCGTGCTGGGCAACTCGCTTTGCTTGGCGGCGCCGCGCTTCGTCGTCTTGGGCATGAGACCTCCAATCAGCCAGTCTGTGCTGCATACCCGCCGTAACGGCTCGGCAACCATTTCCGGCGGCGTGCACGTTTGCCGGGGCGAAGACCGGGCAACCCGAATAGCCGTGGACGCCGAACGCTTCCGTCAATTGCTCACCGGCCGTGCCCCGTTCATCTCGGTGTACTTCGAGGACTCGCACGACACCGAGGACGCGGCAACCAAGCTCGAACTCACCTGGCGTGAGGTGAGCGAACAGCTCACGCGACAGGGTGTGGACCAGCGGCTCGTCGGTGACATCGAACGCGCCGTGATGGACTTGCGGCCACCGGTCGGCAAGAGTGGCCGTGCGGTGATCGCCGATGCCGACGGCGTGGTACTCAACGAACATCTGCAGGTTCCGGCCGCGACCACTGTCCGGCTGTCGCGACTGCCCTACCTCGTCCCGGTCGTCGAGCACGGCTACGAGTACCCGAATTACGTGTTGGCCGAGGTCGACCAGACCGGCGCCGACATCACCGTTCACGCCAACGGCGCACTGCGCTCGGAAACCGTTGACGGTGGCGGGTATCCGGTACACAAGGCGGCCGGGGCCGAGACGCCGGGTTATGGCGATCCGCAGCCGCATGCCGAGGAAGCCGCCCGCAAGAACGTCCGCGCCGTCGCCACCCGGATCGCCGAACTCGCCGGCAGTGCCGAGATCGACGCGGTGTTCGTCGTGGGCGAGGTGCAGTCACGCTCGGCACTGCTGGAAGCCCTACCGAAACGGATCGCCGGCCTGGCATGCGAGCTCTCCGTCGGCGCCCGGCACAGTGGGCACGACTCCGGCGAAGTACAGAACGCGATCGAAGCCGAATGCCTGCGGCGGCAACTCGCCCACATTCAGGCCACGGTGCAACGCTTCACCGCCGAATCGGGCCGGCTCTCCGGCTTGGCGGTCGAAGGGCTTGCCGCGGTGTGCGCCGGGCTGAGCCAGGGCGCGGTGGAGACGCTGATCATCGGCGACATGGGTGATGCGACCGTGGTCGCCGACTCAGACCTGACGGTCACCGCGGCGGACCCGGACATGCTCTCCGAATACGGTGCCGCCCCGGCACATACGCTACGAGCAGATGAGGCCCTGCCCTGGGGGGCGATTGCGATCGGTGCGGCCATCGTCGGCGGCGGTGAGGCGGTCGATCCGGCGGACGGCGTCGCGGCGGTGCTGCGCTACCCGCCGACCGCCTCGGCCTGAAGCGGGTCGTCATCCGGCTTCCGCCCAGTCGTCGTCTTCGACGAGGTGTGGTGGGGGGTGGCCCTGGACGGGCACGGCTTCGTAGGAGGCCTCGTCGAACAGTGGGTCGTCGAGTACCGGGTCGTCGCGAACCGGGTCGTCGGGCCACGGCCACTCGTCGTCGGGCCATAGCCATTCGACGTCGGGCGGTGGCTGCTCCTCGGGCGGCGAGCGGCGAGGGTAGTCGATGACGGCTTCGATGAAGTGGAAGGGGTTGATCCGGGGTTGGCCGTGGTCGAGTTTGGGTGGCGGGATCCATTCGACCCGGCCGGTCTGGCCGAGTCGGGTGGTCCAGCCTTGCTCGCTGGCCATCCGGTTGTCGGGCGCGCACGCTAGCGCGAGGGAATCGATGTCGGTGTGGCCGTTGTTCGCCCAATCGTGTTCCAGGTGGTGCGCCTGGGACAGGTATCCCGAGACCGTGCACCCGGGTCGGGTACAGCCGCGATCGCGTGCGTGCAACACGATGCGCTGATCGGCTGAGGCGATCCGCTTGGAGCGGCCCAGCCACAGCGCGCGGCCTTGGCCGTCGAAGATCGTCAGGTACTGATAGGCGTGGGAGGCCATCCGCAGCAGATCACCCATCGGCAACAAGGAGCCGCCGGCGGTGTGGGCTTTGCCGCAGATGCGGGGTTCGACCGCCTCGGTCGGTGACTGCAGGGCTGGGTGCTCGGCTGCGGCCTGTAACTCGGCCAGGGTGGTTGAGACGATCACCGTGACCGGCAGGCCGTTGAGCTGCCCGAGATCCCCACAGGCCAGCACCGCCCGCAACGCCGCCAACAGCGCATCGTGCTGGCGTTGGTCGCGGGTGCGGTGATCACCCTGGATCTGCTCCTGGCTCGGCGTGCCACTGACACAGGGGTTTTCATCGGCGGAATTGCACATCCCGGGTGCTCCCAGTTTGGCCAGCACCGGTTCCAGGGTGGCCCGCAACTCCGGGGTGATCGTGCCGGACAGGGTGCTCATCCCATCGGGGCGTTGCGGCCCCAGCCGCAGCCCGCGCCGGGCCTGGCGTTCACGGTCGTCGGGCTCGTCGCCGTCTTGATCCAGCACCGCGATCAGGTGAACAGCCAGGCGTTGAAAGGTTTCCGGGCCGAACAAGGTGGCCAACTCCACCAGGTCACGCTCGGCGCGCTCCCGATCAGCCACCGGCACCCCGGCCGGGATCTTGGCCATCGCCTTACGGGCGATCGCCACCTGCTCGGGGCCGACCTGCCCGGCGGCCTGGGCCGCGGCCAGCGCCGGCAGCACCGGTTCCAGGGGCTCGCCGGTGATCGCGGTGCGCGGGCCCAACTCGGCGGCGTCATCGACGCGCCGCCGGGCCTCTTTCGTGCTGATCCGCAACCGCTCACTCAAGGCCTTGGTCAGCGAGCACCCCGCCAACACCTCCCCATGGCCCTCCGCCACCAGCCGGGCCAAGATCTGATGATCGATCACCGGCGCCTGCCACGCCAACGCTTCGCGGCGGGCCAGCACCTCCACCAACTCCTCGGGAGTCAACGCATCAAACGAACACTGCGCCAACCGGGCAGCAATCGCCTCCTGCTCATCGAGACATCCCATGATGGTGTCCCGATCCGCGAATGCATCCCTACCCACAATTCGAACACTAGTGCGAACCACCGACAAAAAACCGGCCCGGGAATTTAAGAAGCCAGTAAGGAATTCGCTTGTCGCGCAGAGGCGGGCAATCACCCCATCGGCCCAGTAAGCCGCTCCGCTCCAACGCCGTCGCGCGGGGGCCGACCCACCGGCGTGCGGGCAGCCGAGCCAGCCGCCCAGCATCAACGCCGGCGCGCAGCCAGCACGCCGGCCCCCGCTACACCCAGCGCAGTCGCGGCCCCGGCGACCAGCCCGGCGTGCCGGGACGCCCAGACCTGCGGGCTGTGCGCATGCGAGGAGTCGTCGAACTCGCCGCGAGCGCCGTGATCGGTGGCGGCGTCCGCCGGCTGCCACAGGTTCTGCACGGCGGTGCCGTCAACGTATTCGCCCGTCTGCTGCGAGTCATAGCCGGTGCGGGCCAGATAGCGGTCCAGCAGGGGGGCGGCGAACTTCTGCGCCAGCAAGGTGGCAACGGTGCTCTCCCCGACCCAGTACTGCTTGCGCCGGGGATGATCTGCCGCTCGCAGCACGGCCCGCGCCACCAACTCCGGCTGGTAGATCGGCGGCACCGGCTGCGGGTGGCGAGGCAGCCGGGACAGCACCCAGGAGAACTGCGGGGTGTTGACCGCCGGCATCTGAACGATCGTGATGTTCACCTTCGAGCCTTCGTGCAGCAGCTCGCAGCGCACCGATTCGGTGAAGCCGTTAACGGCGTGCTTGGCTCCGCAATACGCCGATTGCAGCGGGATCGACCGCTCCCCCAGTGCTGAGCCCACCTGCACCACGGTGCCGTGGTCACGTGGCTTCATCCGCGCCAGCGCCACCATGGTGCCGTAGACGAATCCGAGGTAGCAGACCTCGGTCACCCGTTTGAACTCCTCGGGACCGATCTCGCTGAACGGCGCGAACACCGAGGTGAAGGCGACGTTGACCCAGATGTCGATCGGGCCGAACTCGGCTTCGACGCGGTCGGCGGCGGCCTCCACGGCCGCGTAGTCGGCCACATCGGTCGGGATGGCCAGCGCGGCCCCACCGGCGGTCTCGACATCGCTTGCGGCACCGCGTAATCCGGCTTCGCCACGGGCGAGCAGGGCCACCCTGTCCCCGCGCGCGCCGAACTGCTGCGCGACGGCGCGGCCTATTCCGGCGCTGGCCCCGGTGATGACGACGGTCTGGGTCATGGCTGGAATCCCTTCTGCAGAATGCGCTTTCCGGCAAGCCGCTCGGCGAGCCGGGAGGCCAGCGCCATGATGGTCAGTGCCGGGTTGGCCGACCCCTGGGTCGGGCACACCGAGCCGTCGGAGAGGAACAGGTTGGGCACCCCCCACACCCGGTGGTCGGAGTCGACGACGGAGTTCTCCGGTGCGGTGCCCATCCGGGCGCCGCCGATCAGGTGGGCATAGCGCTGGATGGTCAGCACATCTTGTGCGCCGGCCGCGTGCAGGATGTCGGTGATCACCTTGGTGGAGTACTCCATGTTCGCCTTGTCGTTGTCGCAGCGGCTGTAATCCATTCGGGCCACCGGGATCCCGTACACGTCGGTCTCGTCGGCCAGGGTGACCCTGTTGTCCGGCAGCGGGAGCAATTCGTTGAGCACGCCGATCGTGCTCCAGTGGTTGTAGTCGCGCATGTATTCGCGCAACGCCCGCCCCCAGTGGCCGTCGGCCAGCACGTGCTCAGACCAGCCGATCGGCAACGGCGACACGGTCTGGATGGAGAATCCGCGGGCGAATCCACGGGCGGTGTCGGTTTCGTAGAACTGCTCGCTGCTCACCTGCGGCGGCGGCGCCTTGTACATCCGCAGCTCCTCCGGCCATCGGCCCGCGGTCTGGGCAGCGCCTTGGACCATGACGTAACGGCCGACCTGGTCGTCGTTGTTTCCCAGCCCGTGCGGAAAGCGGGGACTGGCCGAATTCAGCAGCAGCCGTGGGGTCTCGATGGAGTATCCCGCGACGGCGACGACCTTGGCGCGCTGCAGGTGCTCCCTGCCGTGGTTGTCGTAATAGACGACGCCACGCGCCGCCCCGGCGTCATCGAGTTCGATGCGGGCGGCCATGGAATCCGCCCGGATCTCCACACCGTGCGCCAGTGCGTCGGGAAGATGGGTGACGTACGGGCTGGCCTTGGCGTTGACCTTGCAGCCCTGCAGGCAGTAGCCGCGGTAGATGCAGTGCGGACGGTTTCCGAAAGTGCCGTTGACGATTCCGACCGGGCCCACCCGCATCTCGATCCCGAGCGTACAGGCGCCCTCCCACAGCTTGGAGGCGGCACCGGAGATCGGGTGCGGCGACGCGGGATAGCGGTGCGGATAGCCCCACGGCCAGTTCTGTCCCGCCACCGGCAGTTCGGCCTCCAGCACCTCGTAGTGGCGGCGAATGTCCTCGTAGCAGATCGGCCAGTCCACCCCGACCCCGTCGAGGCTGCGCGTGCGCAGATCGCTGGGGTGGAACCGCGGGCAGTAGCCGGCATAGTGCACCATCGAGCCGCCGACTCCCCGGCCGGAGTTGTTCTTGCCCAACTCGATCGGGTCGTCACCGCCGATGATGCGCTTCTGTGTCCAGTACAGCGGGTGCGATCCGGCTTCGTCGGAGACCCAGTCGCTGTCGGGGTGCCAGAAGGGACCCGCCTCGATGATCACGATGCGCCAGCCGGCCCGCGCCAGACGTTGCGCCAGCACCGATCCCCCGGCGCCCGCGCCGACGACCACGAGGTCGACTTCGTCATCGGTGGCATACCGGCACATCGTCTTCTCGCCGGGCAGCTCCCGCGACTGCACATCCAGAAGGAACCGTGAGTCATTGGCGGGTGGGCCCAGCGATCCCTTGAGCAGGCCGCGCCAGAAATCGCCCACTACAGGCCCTCGTCTCGCACCAGCTCCACCGGGTCCTCACCGGTGGCGCCGCGCGTCTCGAAAGGTTCGCGCACCGCCGCCGGTCCGCTCGGCCCGCCCAGTCGCATGAAGCCGCGCGGGTACGCCGGCCCGCCGAACCCGATCTCATTCCACGCCCAGGGGTGTGAATAGAACGCCGACAAGGTCATCCGCATACACACCGACCAAGCACGGCTCACGTTCAACTGCGACCAACTGCCGCCCTGCAGCCAGCCCCGCGAGAAGGCATCGACCAGCGCCAGTTGGGTGGCCACCTCGGTGGCGGCGAACGAGGGCCTGCCGTACCGGTCCCGGGCGGACTCGTCCAAGCCTTTGAGCGTCAGGCGCCAGGTGTCCCGGTCATCCGGCATGTCGGCGTACTGGTAGCCGTCGAGCTGGCCGTCGGCCAGTTTGGCGTCGACGAATTCGGCCACCGGCACCCGCGGCTCGTGGTCTTGGGCCAGCACGATGTCGCAGAATGCCCGCAGGGTGGGCTCCTCAGCGGCGGAGAAGAAGCGCAGCGGCCCCGGCGGCTCCAGCCGGGCCAGCACCACCTTCTGCGTGGCCTCGTCCCAGCTGTCTTGGGTTTGCAGTACGTCGAAATCCGGGTAGCGCCCGATCATCTGCGGCGTGGTGCCGCGGCGTTGTCGCGGCAGCCAGGACGGGTGTGGGGGTTGGCGGTCGGCCCGCAGGTTCGGCAGGTGGTCCGGAAGCGAGGTGTCGGCCATGGGCACCTCAGCGTTCGCGGCGCAGCACCGCGGCCAACAGGCCCATCCCGCCGACCATCGCCATCAGGCCAGGCGCGGCGATCGGCGGACCCATCGGAACGTTGTAGGACGCCATCTTCCAGCCTCCGGGCTTGCGCGCCACCCCGCGAGCGTGCAGGTACTCACCCAGCAGTCCGTTGGCGGCGTAGACCGCGGCGGTCAACGGCAGCCAGCGTTTGGCCCAGCGGCGGGAGAACACCCCCCCGATTCCGGCGGCCACCACCGGCGGCGTCACCAGCACCGGGCTCCACATCCACTTGTTGCCGAAGCCGGCTTTGTAATGCTCGAGATAGATCTCGGCGGTTGTCACCACCGCGGCGAACGCGGTCATCGCCGACAACGACCTCTCGAAGCGGCCGTGTGCCACGTTGCGCAGCATGTGATCGACGAGGTCTCCGGCTTCGCCGATCCACTCCGCGTGACTGCCCGTCCGCAAACCGGATTCGCCGGTACCCAGCAGCATCATCTGCGCTCCGTTCCTGTGAAAGGTTTCGCCGATTCGGCCGCAGTACCCCGCTGCTGGCGGCGCCAAACATCCCATGCGGGTGCCAGGTTTCAACCGCGGCAGAAGCGGGAATTGAACGGTGTATTAGGTGAATGGAGGACGGATGCGGATCGGTGGGTTAGCCGGTGCGATTGTGCTGATATGGCTGCTTATCGGCGTCTTCGCCGCATGGCAGCGCGATTATTTCCACGGGGGTCAAACCAGTTGTGCGACTGCCGGAACCATCGCTGTCACTACCCTGGCGGGCCCCTTGAACTATGCCGGTTACAACCCGGTGGTGACGGATTGTCATTTGCCGCAACCCTCTTCCCTGGGTGTGGTCGGCCAAGTTGTCTGAAAGAAGGGATTGGTGATGATTGCGCTCGGAGTGATCCTCCTTATTCTGGCGCTCGTTTTCAAGATCAACGTGTTGTGGACGATCGGAATCATTCTCCTGGTTGTCGGCGCCATACTGTGGATTCTGGGTGCGGTCGGCCGTCCGGTCGCCGGCCGTCGGTACTGGTATTGACCGGTACCGACCCGGTTGAGCCACGGCCGTTTGCCCTCCTCGCGTTGTCCGGGCAGCGTTAGACTGGTGAGGTTCTGCGCGCCCGCTCACGTTGGATGACAGGGGCACTTGCGATGACTGTCGCTGCCGAAGATGATCCCGGCTCCTTCAGGCATATCGCGCTGTTCTACCGGTCACCGCGCGAATACCTCGATTATCTGGTGCCGTTCATCCTCGACGGTGTTGCCGCCGGACTCCCCGTTCTTGTGGGCGTGCCGGAACCCAAGCTCTCGCTGCTGCGCGGTGCCCTGCCCGCGGGAGCCGCCGAGGCCGTGACGCTGGTGGACATGAGCCAGGTGGGGCGTAACCCCGGGCACATCCTGGGCGGGGTGTTGGGGACGTTTGCCGCCCGTCATCGGTCGGGGCCGATGCGGATGGTCGGCGAGCCGATCTGGAATGGTCGCTCCGCGCTGGAGTATCCGGCTTGCGTGCAGCACGAGGCGCTGATCAACCGGGCGTTCACCGGGCGTGACATCACCTTGTTCTGCCCTTACGACGCAACGCATCTGGACTCCGACATTCTCGTCGACGCCGAGATCACCCACCCGCGCCTGGACGGTGCCGGGCGTCCGGAGCGAACGAGCGCGGGCTTCGCCCCCGAGGCGGCCTGGGTACGCTACAACGAACCGCTGCCCAGCAGCCCGACGGCGGCCAGCTACACCGTGAATCGGCTCAGAGATCTGTCCGGCGCCCGGGCGTTCTCCGCCAAATACGCCCGCTGGTTCGGCTTCTCCACCGCCGACATCGCCGATCTGCAATTGATCGTCAACGAGCTGGCATCCAACAGCCTGCAGCACGGGCGCGGACCATGCACGGTGGCGCTCTGGGAGACCGACGGCCAATTGATCTGCCAGGTGCGCGACTCCGGACACCTGGCGGATCCGATGGCCGGCCGGCGGCCGGTCACGCATCAAGACCATCAGGGGTTCGGGCTGTTCGTGGTCAACGCGACCGCGGACCTGGTACGCATCCACACCGCGTCAAGCGGCACCACCGTGCAAGCGCACCTGCGGATGAGGGAGGCGGCGTGATGGGAACCGCCCGGGCCGACCCGTCGGGCGAATTCGGACACATCGGCTGGCAATACCGCGACCGCGACGAGTTCCTCTGCCGCGCCGCCGAATACATCGCGATCGGCTTGAATCTGGACCAGCGCGTGGTCTACGTCGGCGACGACGAACCCGCGCGGCTCCGGGCCAGCCTGGCTGCTGCCGGCCTCGGCGCTGCCGCCGACGAGGTGGAGCTCAAGACCCTGCCGGAGCACTTCGGGTTCCGCGGCGACGTGGTCGATGCCGAGTCCATGGCCGAACGCTATGCGGCCGCCGCGATCGCAGCGGTCGCAGACGGTTACAGCGGTCTGCGGGTCGTCATCGACGTGACGCCGGTGGTTCGGACGCCGGCCCAGCGCGACGCCCAGTCGGCCCTGGAGTTCCTCGGGGACCGGCGGATCTCCACGCTGCCCGTCGCGGCGTTGTGCGGCTACGACATCTCGGAACTCGGCGACGCCGTTGCCGGGTTGTTGTGCCTGCACCCGGGGGCCGGGCCGACTTCGGTTCCGTTCCAGCTCTACACCCAACCCGCCCGGCGCAATGCCATCGCACTCGCCGGCAACCTCGACGCCGCCAGCGAGGCTCTGTTCGCCACCACCTTGCAGCGAATCCTGCCGCTGCTGTCGCCCGGAACACTCGACATCGACGCGCGGGAGCTGGAATTCATCGGCCACCGACAGCTCGTCCTGCTCGACCGGTGCTGTGCCGCCCATGACCGGGTGGCCGTGCTGCGCAGCAATCGCCCGACCGTGCAACGGCTGTTCGACATCATCGGCTTCGACAACGTCCGGATCGACACGGCGGTGTGAGGGTCTCCCGCGCGGCCACATCTGGGTGTACCCTCAGGGATCGATGCCTGAGTTGGAGCCCAAGTACGCTGAACTGCAGTCGATCTACGACATCTCGAATGAGTTCTTCGAGCTGTTTCTCGGCCCGACGATGGGCTATACCTGCGGGTATTACCAGCATCCGGATACCACCCGAGACGAGGCACAGAACGCGAAGTTCGACCTGGCTTTGGGCAAGCTGGGGCTGCAGCCGGGCATGACACTGTTGGATATCGGCTGCGGCTGGGGCGGCGGAATGAGGCGCGCCCTGGAAGAATTCGATGTCAATGTCATCGGGCTGACGCTCAGTGAGCGGCAACGCGAATATGCCCTGGCCAAGCTGGCCGACCTCGCTACCCGCCGCACGGTGCAGGTGCGTCTACAGGGCTGGGAGGAATTCGACGAGCCGGTGGATCGCATCGTATCCATCGGCGCCTTCGAACACTTCGGCCACAAGCGCTACCCCGACTTCTTCGCCATGGCCCACCGCGTTCTGCCGACCGACGGAGTGATGCTGCTGCACACCATCACCGCAATCACCCAGGACGACGCCCAGCGGCTAGGCCTTCCGCTGACCATGAGCATGGCCCGGTTCAACAAGTTCATCATGACCGAGATCTTCCCCGGCGGTCAGCTGCCGACGGTGTCTATGGTCGCCGACCGCGCGACGGAAGCCGGCTTCACCGTCGGCCGCATCCACGAGATCGGGCCCAACTATGTGCGGACGCTGCAGGATTGGGCCGACGCCCTGGCCGCCCACAAGGACCAAGCGATCGCCGTGCAGTCACAAGAGGTCTATGACCGCTACGACAAGTACCTCAACGGCTGCGTCCAGCTGTTCCGCGACGGCTACACCAGCGTCCACCAGTTCACGCTGCAGAAGTGACACCGCCGGGGTCAGTGATCCCGTCCGCGGTGCCGGCGCACCGGCCCCGCCCACAGGTCTTTGCGGCGTTCCGCAGCGGCCGCCCGACCGTGGGTGACCCGGATCTTCACCGGCCCTTGGGCATTCGCGGCGGGGCGCCCTGAACCTGGCGGATCGGCGCCGGCGTTCCGGCGGCCGCCGTGCCGCAACGCGTCATATGCCCGCAGCAGCTGCTGCAGCTGTGCCTCGGCATCGCCGGGCGGCCGAGAACGCGCATAGCCGGTGTCGGGGTGCAGGGCGCGCAACTTGGTGCGGAAGGCGTGGCTGATCTGAGCTGGAGTGGCCGAAGGCGTCACTCCCAGTACGGCATAGGGATCAAGGCTTTCGCTCATCGCGCCACCAAGCTCACTGAGGCAACCGAGGAAGAACTCTCCTGGTGTAGGCCGGCGTGGCCCCGCTGTCGGGAGAGCAACACACAGCGGGGCCACGCCGAACTCCGGTGTTCATCGTGTGGGGCCATCACCTCCCCTGTGCAGGCGGACAAATCCGGCGGGCGTCCGGAGGCGACCGCTGCGTCGGCCACACCTGCGTGTTACGCCGCCGGGTGGCCGACCGGTGCGCCCGGCGGGCCGGTGGTGGCGCGCCCGGCCGCGCGGGCCCGGCGCTACAAAGGGCGAGCTTCGGGGTTCGGAGCCGGGTGGCGGGCATCTCGGTGCGGACCGCGTAGCAGTGCTCCGGGGCGGTCAGCAGTTGCAGCCATTCGGCGCGCACGATGCGCTCCGCCTCGTCGAGCACGTGGGCGGTTAACGTGTCGGTGGTCATTCTGCTCACCTCCTTCACACGGCCGCCACCCGGCCCCTCGCAATCAGGCGTTGATGGCCCGCTCGCCGTGTCCACTGGCGACTTTGATCCGGCGCGGCTTCGCCTTCTCCGCAACCGGAATGGTCAGCCGAAGCACCCCGTCCTGGTAGCTGGCCTCGATCTGCTCGGCGTCGAGGTTGTCGCCCAGGAACAGCTGACGGCTGAAGACGCCGCGCGGCCGCTCCGCCGACACCATCTCCCGGTTCTGATCAAGGCCGGGCCGTTCGGCGTGCACGGTCAGCACGTTGCGTTCGACGTCGAGATCCAAGGAGTCTTCCGCCACTCCGGGCAAGTCGAACTCGACGATGAACTGGTCTCCGTCGCGCCAGGCGTCCATGGGCATGACCGCCGGCCGGGCCGCGGTGCCCAGTACCTGCTGGGTCCAACGGTCGAGATCACGGAACGGGTCGGTACGCATCAACATCATCTCCACCTCCTCGAATGTTGGCATATTATCTGTGTCTGCCGACATAGATTTTTATATAGCACGGGTGGTAGGTTCGTGCAAGAGGATTTTCTCGCGAGTGGAAGCGACGTATGTTGGTCGAAGACATGAGTGCCCGATCCGGGCTTGGGGTATACAGCATTTCCGTGGCTGCAGAGTTGTCCGGTATCGGTCCGCAGACGCTGCGACTCTACGAGCGACGCGGGCTGCTCACCCCGGCGCGCACCGCGGGCGGGACGCGCCGTTACAGCGATGACGACTTGTCGCGGCTGCAGCGCATCCTGGAGCTGGTCGGTGACGGGGTCAACGTGGCCGGTATCGGGGAGATCCTCAGCCTGGAAGCCCGCAACGCCCGCCTTGAGTCGGAGAACACCAGGCTGGAGTCGGACAACAACCGGCTGAGGTTGGACAACACTCAACTGAAGTCGGACTATGCCCTGCTCGTCGCCGAGCGGGCAGAACGACGAGACCGGGACGCGCGAGCGCGGAAACGAAAGGGGTCATGATGACGAACGCTGAGGGGCTGCCGCCGACCGACGACGTTCCGGAGGCCGATCTGGCCGAACAGCGGACCTCTGCCGACGCCACCGACGAGGAGGCAGGGCTGAACCCCGCCCACCTGCCAAACGCCGACGAGGTCGACGCCAACCCCGCCGACCTGATCGACCAAGCGATCAGCGTTCCGTTGTCCGACGACGACTACGACATAGAACAGTAGCGGCAGACCCGTCACCCGGGCTCGGCCACCTCGCCCTCGACGTGGTGGCGGGACGGTTCCCGTCGCCGGTGGCTGGTGTCGCAGAGCGGATAATTGCGGCTGCGCCCGCAGGCGCAGATGGCGACCATGAACCGGTCCGATTCGACGACGCCCTCGGGGGTCTCGATGCGTACCGGCCCGGGGACCAGGACCGGGCCATTGCGGACCGGGCGAACCACCCGTGGTTCGGTCACGGCTTGTCCGCCCGGATCACCACCAGCTGCTCTTCGCGGCAGCCGCGGGGCATCCGCCCGGTGCGTTCCAGCCAGCCGGCCCGCGCCGAGAGCACCGGACCAAACGGAATCCACCGGGACGCCACGATGTCGGCGTCCAAGCCGCTGTCCCGCAGGACTTTCAGGGACCGGCCGGCGTCGGCCAGTGCCGACTGCACCAACAGCACCGAACCACCACTGCGCAACAGCCTGGCGGCCGAGCGGCACAGCGGGTCGAGGACGATCCGGCCGTCGACGCCACCGTTCCACGACCACTCCGGGCCGCCGGCGGCCGGGATCGGGTCCGCATGCCGCGGGGTGGGCACATACGGCGGGTTGGACACGATCAGGTCGAACGGCTCGCAGGCCAACGCGCCGGTCCACGGGCCCTGCCGGATCTCCACGTCCACCCCGGCGGCGCGCGCGTTGTCCCGGGAGCACCGCACCGCAACGGGACAGATGTCGAATGCGGTGACGCTGCCGGCGCCCATATCGGCCGCCGCGATCGCCACCACCCCTGAGCCGGTGCACAGATCGAGCACCCGGCCGCGGCGGGCCAGGCCCGACGATTCCATCGTCTCGATGAGCAGGTGCGAATCCTGCTGCGGGGCATAGACGCCGAGCGGAGTCAGCAGATCGGTCCTGGTCGCGGGAGTAGCGGCAATCGGGTTCACCCAGCCGGTTTACCCGGCCACCACCGCGGACAAACGCCGTTGATCACTCACGCAACGCGGGCAACACTTCGGTGCCGTAGGTACGAAGTGCGCCGCCCGGATCGGCACCGCCGACGTTCATCATCACGACGACGGTGGCCCCGAGCGCACGCATCGCCTTCATCCGACGCACATGCACCGCCGGATCCGACGACACCGCCCCCATCAGCTTCCACTTGGTGTCGGACACCTGCGCCCCCAACCGCCCGACCTCGCCGGGGTCATGGATGTCGTCGGCGTAGTTCGCGTCGACCAGCGCCGCCTTCCACACCCGGGAATGTTCGAGTGCGGCATCGTCGGTCTCCGCCCACGACATCAGCCCCTGCACGATGATCTCTCCGGGCGGCTTCGCCGCGTCCTCGCAAGCCTTTCGGTAGGCGCCGATCACGGCCGGCGCCTTGGCCGGGTCGCCCAGCGTCCAGACGCCGTCGGCGAGCCGGCCCGCGATAGCGGCCGCACGCGGCCCGAACGCGGACATGAACACCGGCGGGCGGCGCTCGACGTCGAGGTAGATCCGGGCGCCGTCGGTCCGGAAATGGCGGCCCCGGAAATCGACGGTTTCGCCGTTGAGCAGCCGGACGATGATCTCCAGGGCCTCTTCGGTGCGGCACTGCTGTTCGGCGACGCTCGGCCAGTCCAGCCCGGCCGGGACCTCGTTCATCGCCTCGCCGGATCCGACCCCCAGGAACGTCCGGCCCGGATACAGCGATTCCAGGGTCGCGACCTGCTGCGCGACGACGACCGGGTTGTAGCGGTGCACCAGGCCGGTTACCGCGGTACCGAGAGCCACGTTGCGGGTCGCGTGCCCTGCCGCACCCAACCACACCCAGGCGTTGCCGCAGGCGGCGGGCGGGCCGCTGGCCGGATCCCACCAGGGCGCGAGGTGATCGGAGCAGCAGACGCCGTCGAAGCCGGCGTTCTCCGCCTCCACCGCCTGCCGCAGCAACTCCGGTGGCGAGAACCGCTCGTGGCCCAAGGCGGCAAAGTACGCGACGTCGTCGGGCTGGCGCCGGCGCGCCCACAGCACTCCCCGGACCGCGTCGACGACTCCGTGCATGCGCCTCCGCGTACCCGCCGGTGCCCCAGGGCAAACGGTTGACGGGACCGCCGCGGTGGGTATGTCCACCGCATGAGCGAGCCGGACGCGATCACCGACAAACTGCAGGAGGCACTGGGCCGTCAGCAGGGCCTGGCAGAGCTGGTCGAACAGTCGCTGCGCAAGGCCAGGCAACGCGCGCAAGCCGACCTGCGCCCGGCGCTGTTCGAGGCGTTGGAATGGCCTTGTGACATCGGTGAATACCAGGATTACCTGCGGCGCTTCGTCAGGTGGGTGCCGCAGGAGTCGCCGGCGAAGGCCTGGACCGAACAGGGCCAGACCCAAGAGGTCAGCGACCGGATGAGCCACTTCTACTTCCTGGTCGACCAGGAGATCGGCGACCAGACACTGCAGCACTGCGACATCTTCCGGGAGTGGCTGACCGAGTTCGCCAAGCAGTGGGGCAACTTCCTCGACACGCCGGAGTCGTTCAGCCCGGAGGCGCTGAAGTCGTTCATCGCCAACGCACCGGAATACCGCGTCGAGGAGTCCCTGGTCGATGGCGCCCCCAACGCGCCCAGCGGCTGGCTGACCGCCAACCAGTTCATCGCCCGCGAACTCAACGGCGGGCTGCGCCCGATCGCCGAGCCGGGCAGCAACCTGGTGATCACCTCACCGGCCGACTGCCGTTTCCAGCACGCCTTCGACATCGATGCCGACTCGAACATCCCGGCCATCACGCTGAAGAACCAAAGGTTCGGCAACATCAAGCAACTCATGGAAGGCAGCGCCTACCGCGAGAGCTTCGCCGGCGGCACCTTCGTGCATTACATGTTGCCGGTGCACGCCTATCACCGTTATCACCTGCCGGTCGATGGTCTGGTCCGGGAGTCGTTCCGCATCAACGGTGAAGTGTTCCTGCGAGTGTCCATCGAAGACCACGAGTTGCAGGCCAGCGACAGCGCCAGCACCGGTTACGAGTTCTCCCAGACCCGTGGCGTGGTGACCGTCGATACGTCGCGGTCGGCGGCCGGCGACCTCGGCCTGGTCGCGATCATCCCGGTGGGCATGGCGCACGTGTCGTCGGTGGTGCTCACCGGGGTCGAAGGCCGGCACATGGCCAAAGGCGAAGAGTTCGGCTACTTCCAGTTCGGCGGGTCGGACATCATCATCTTGTTCCAGGACGGCGTCGATCCGCAGATCGATACCAGCGAAGACTTCCGGCTGGTCGGCACCCCGGTGGCCCGCTGCACGCCGCTCCCCCGCAACTGATCTGCCCGGGCATACCCGTTCCGCGTCGCGGGTAGTCACCAGCCATGACTTCGCGCGCAGCCACTGCGATACCGATCGAATCCGTCGAGGTCTCGGCCTACGCGATCCCCACCGACGCCCCGGAGTCCGACGGCACCCTGGCCTGGGACTCGACTACCTTCGTGCTGGTCAGCATCCGGGCCGGGGGTCTGGTCGGAACCGGCTACACCTACGGCGGAACGGCGGTGGCCACCGTGGTGGGCGGCAAGCTGGCCGAGGTCATCACCGGCGAGGACGCATTGCAGCCGCCGGCCCGGTGGGCGGGAATGCAGCACGCGGTGCGCAACCTGGGCAAGCCGGGCGTGGTCGCCGAGGCGATCTCGGCGGTCGACATCGCGCTGTGGGATTTACGGGCCCGGCTGCTCGATGAGCCGCTGGCCGTGGCCCTCGGCGCTGTCCATGACGCCACCCCGATCTACGGCAGCGGCGGATTCACCTCCTATGACAACGCCACGCTGTGTAAACAGTTGTGCGGCTGGGCCGACGCCGGCATTCCCCGGGTCAAGATGAAGGTGGGCCGCGACCCGGAGGCCGACACCGGCCGGGTTTCTGCGGCCCGGGCGGCGATCGGCGAGGGTATCGAGTTGTTCGTCGACGCCAACGGGGCCTACCACCGCAAGCAGGCCCTGTGGTGGGCGCGGTGCTTCGCTGATTTCGGTGTGCGGTGGTTCGAGGAACCGGTGACCTCCGACGATCTCGAGGGGCTGCGTCAGTTGACCGAGCACGGGCCGCCGGGAATGGACATCGCCGCCGGCGAATACGGTTACCACCTACCGTATTTCGAGCACATGCTGGCCGCGGGCGCCGTGGACTGCCTGCAGGCCGACGTCACCCGGGCGCTCGGAATCACCGGGGTGCTCAAAGTCGGTGCGCTCTGCGACGCCCGCGGCATCGACCTGTCGCTGCATTGTGCACCGCAGATCAGCGGCCAGGTCGGCACGGCGATCTGGCACCTGCGCCATCTCGAGTACTTCCACGACCATGTACGGATCGAAGGCCTGGCGTTCGACGGAGTGATCACCCCGGAGCCGGGCGGAGTGCTGCGCCCGGACCGGTCGGCACCCGGGCACGGGCTCACCGTCAAACAGGCCGATCTCGACGACTTTCGCGTCGCCTGAATCCGAAGGCTACCGCGGCGAGAGCGGCGACCGGCCCGACAGTCCGGATGGCCCGCGTCGGCGTTGCAGGTCGCGGACGACCGGGCGGCTCAACGGATCTGATGTCCTCGGACAGCTTCGCCATCGCCATCAGCTGGCCCAGGTGCAGCGCTGAGGCGGCGCCGGCGTCGGCAAGCTGTGTCTGGCAGGAGAACCCGTCGGCCACCACCAGCGCGTCGGGGTTCTTGCGGGTCGCCGGGAACAGCGCCTGCTCTCCGCAGTCCATCGATATCTGGTACTTACCTTCTTCGAAGCCGAACGAGCCGGCCAGCCCGCAGCAGCCCCCGGATACCGGCTCGACGTCCACGCCCATCTTCTGCAGCACTTCCTGGTCGGCACTGACGCCGCCGGTGGCCCGCTGGTGGCAGTGGCCCCACAGCAGGGCCCGCATGCGAGAGGTCTTGGGCACCTCGACGTCGAACTTGGCGAAGAACTCGGCGAAGTGATAGCTGTTGCGCACCAGCCGCTCGGCGTCGTCGTCATGCGGAAGCAGTTTGGGCAGCTCGTCTTTGAACACCGCCAGACAGCTCGGCTCCATCCCGACTACCGGGGTGTCGTCGCGGATCTCGTCGCGCAGCGCGGAGAGCACGTCCAGCAGATAGTGTTTGGCGACGTCGAGGAAGCCGTAGTCATACAGCGGGCGTCCGCAGCAGATATGACCGCGCGGCATGAGCACCTGCCAGCCGGCCGCTTCGATGGCCTCCACGCAGGCCACCCCGACATCGGTGTGCAAATGGTTGTTGAAGGTGTCGGGGAACAAGATGACCCGCGGCCCGCCGGAGTTGACCACCGGCCGCGCGGCGAACCACTGCTGCAAGGTCATCGGCGCGAACGTCGGCAACGGGCGGTGCCGGTCGATGCCGCCGACGAATTTGGCGATGGCCGACAGCACCGGGGTCTGGGTGGCGAAGTTCGCCAGCTCCGGGACCTTGGCGGCCAGCCGGGCGGCCTGGTCGATGAAGCCGAAGGCGTAGGCGTAGCGGGGCCGCCACCGGCGCAACGACCGGTAGTGGTGGTAGAGGAACTCCGACTTGTAGGTGGGGATGTCGACGTTGACCGGGCAGTCGTTGGTGCAGCCCTTGCACGCCAGGCACAGGTCCAGTGCGTCCGCGACTTCGGTTGACTGCCAGCCGTCGGTGATCACTTCACCGCGCAGCATCTCGAACAGCAGCCGCGCACGGCCCCGGGTGGAGTGCTTCTCCTCGCGGGTGACCTGATAGCTCGGGCACATGGTGTCCTGCGCTTCGGGCACCCGGCATTTGCCCACCCCCACGCAGCGCAGCGCGGCGTGCGAGAAGTCGCCATGATCCTCCGGGTAGCTGAACTTGACCTTCGGCCGCGGCGGGTTGTAATCGGTGCCCAGCTTGAGGTTCTCGTCGAACCGGTAGGGGTCGATGACCTTGCCGGGGTTCATCTTCCACATCGGATCCCAGATCGACTTGAACTCGCGCATCGCATCGATCAGTCGCGGACCGTACTGCTTGCCGAGCAGCTCGGCGCGCTGCTGGCCGTCGCCGTGCTCCCCCGACATCGAGCCGCCGTAGGAGGCCACCAGATCCCCGGCCGCTTCCAGGAAATGCCGGTAGGTGGCCAGCCCGTCCTTGTGGCGCAGATCGAACCCGACCCGGGAGTGGATGCAGCCCTCCCCCAGGTGCCCGTACATGGCGCCGCGCAGCCCGTGCTCGGCATAGAGCCGCTGCAGGTCCCGCACGTAGTCGCCGACCCGCGCCGGCGGCACCGCCGAGTCCTCCCAGCCGGGCCAGTGGTTGCCGCTGTCCACCGGAAACGCCGTGGATCCCAGCCCGGACTCCCGGATCGACCACAGCTGGGCGCTGTTGCCGCCGTCCTGCTTGCTGCGGGCCATCACGATTCGGTCGGAGCCGAAGCCCTTCTTCTGCTGCAACCACTCGACGAATCGCTGCGCCTGCGCCGACGAATCCCGCGGGTCATCGGAGCCGAACTGCACCATCAGCCACGCCCCGGCCGAATCCACTTGCGGCAGCTGTGCTCTACCGGCCGCGTTGGTTCCGGTCAACTCCTGGTCGTGCACCAGCAGGCTGTCCACTGCCTCGCACCCGATCGGCTTGAACTCCATGATCTCCGGCGCCAGATCGCCGGCGTCTCCGACCGAGTCGAACGCCACGACCACGACGCTGCGGTGCAGCATCGCCGGGGTGAGCATCATGGTCGCGCTCAGCACCACCGCACAGGTGCTCTCGGTCCCCACCAGGGCGCGCGCGACGTTGAAGCCTTTCTCCGGCAGCAGTTCGTCAAGGTTGTAGCCCGACACCCGCCGCGGCAGCTCATCGACATCCGGGTACCCCTTGCGAATGTCGTCGGCATACCTGTCACGCAGATCGCGCAGTGCCGCATAGATTTCGCCCTTCCGGCCGCCCTGGGCGATGATCGCGTCGATCTTGGACTCTTCGTTGTTGCCCACCCAGAACCGGGCGCCGTCGTAGGTGATGATCTCCAATGCGTGGGTGTTGTCCGAGGTGCGCGGCCCCGGCCCGTAGAAGTGCGCCTGGATCGAATGCACACCGCAGGAGTTGTTGCCGATGTTGCCGCCCAGGGTGCACCGGGAGTGCGACGACGGGTCCGGCCCGAACACCAGCCCGTATTCACCGGTGGCCTTGTTGAGTTGCTCATTGATCACCCCGGTCTGCACGGTGCACAACCGTTGGCCCGCGTCGATGTCGATGATCTCGGTCAGATATTTGGAGAAGTCGATGACCACCGCCACGTTGACGGTCTCCCCGGACAGGCTCGTCCCGCCGCCGCGGCACAGCACCGGCGCCCGGTAGCCGTGACAGGCGCGCACGGTCTGCACCACGTCCTCGATCGTCTTGGGCACCACCACCCCGATCGGCACCTGTCGGTAGTTGGAGGCGTCGTTGGCGTACATCGCCTTGGTGCCGGCGTCGAAGCGCACTTCCCCTTCGACGTGGCGGCGCAACTGTTTCTCCAGCCCGATGACGTTGACCCGGTCGACCGCCGCCATTCCTGCGACGAACCGGGTGTCCGGCCGGGCGGGGATCTGCTCGGTGTGCCGGTGGCCGAGCAGGCTCACTCGTCGTCGTCCTTGTCACGCAGGTCGCGTACCGCCTGCTTGGCCGACTCGGTGAACTCGTGCATCTTCTGCTTGGCGCCCTTGGTGGCGACGCTGACCCGGTCCGGGTCTTTGATCATCGCCTTGGCGGTCTTCTTCGCAATGTCCATCCTGATCTGAGGCGGAACCGGTGCGATATCCGGGTCGACGACCACTTCCAGTACCACCGGGCTGCTGGCAGCCAGCGCCTGGTCCCAGGCATGCCCGATGTTCTTCGGGTCATCGCAGCGGATACCGGTCAGCCCGAGCAGCTTGGCGAATTCGGCATACGGTACGTCTGGAATATGTTGGGAGCCCTCGAATTTCTTCTCCCCTCCCATCGCCCGCTGCTCGAAGGTGACCTGGTTGAGGTCCTGATTGTTGAACACGCAGAAGATCAGCGGGCCCTTGGACAGCCGGTCCTTGTAGCGCTTCACGGTGATCATCTCGGCCATGCCGTTCATCTGGAACACCCCGTCACCGACCAGGGCGATCACCGGGCGGCCCGGGTGCGCCAGTTTGGCGGCGATCGCATACGGGGTGCCGGGTCCCATGGTGGCGAGGTTGCCGGCCAGCGAGGCGGCCATTCCGGGCCGCAGCCGCAGGTGCCGCGCCCACCAGTTGGCCACCGAGCCGGCATCGGTGGTGATGACCGAATTATCGGGCAGTCGCTTGGACAGCTCGTGTACCACCAGCTCGGGGTTGAGCGGGTTTGCCTTGTCGTGGGCGCGCTTGTCGAGCACCCGCCACCACTCGGCCACCTCGCCTTCGATCTTCTTGCGCCAGGACCGGTCTTCCTTGCGCTTGAGTAGCGGGATCAGCTCTTGCAGCGTGTCTTTGGAGTCCCCGATCAGGTTGGCGTCCATCGGGTACCGCACGCCGATCATGCGGCCATCATGGTTGATCTCCACCCCCCGGCACTGCCCTTCTTTGGGCAGCCATTCGGAGTAGGGGAAGCTGGATCCGATCATGAACAACGTGTCGGCGCCGGACATCATCGCCTCGCTGGCCGTGGAGCCCAGCAGCCCGATCGGGCCGGTGACATACGGCAGATCGTCGGGCAGGGAAGCCCGCCCCAGGGAGGTCTTGGCCACCCCGGCGCCGAGCAGCTCGGCCACCTGCACCACTTCGTCTGACGCGTCGGCGGCACCGGCGCCGATCAGAATCGCCACCTTCTCGGCATCGTTGAGAATGTCGGCGGCCTTTTGCAATTCCGGTTGCGCGGGGAGCATCCGGGACCGGGACCAGCCGACGCTGCTGAACACCGCACCGTGCATCCGCGGCGGCGACGGCACCGCGTCCTCTTCGGCGACGTCCTCGGGCAGGATGATGGTGGCCACCGTGCGATTCGTCAGCGCCACCTTGCACGCCCGGTCTACCAGGTGCCGGGCCTGCACTGGCGCCATGCAGGTTTGGATGAAGTCCGACGAGACGTCTTTGAACAGTGAGTTGGGGTCGATCTCCTGCTGAAACGCCGCGCCCAGTGACATCCGCTTCTGCTGGCCGACGATGGCCACCACCGGCTGATGGTCGAGTTTGGCGTCATAGAGCCCGTTGAGCAGGTGGATCGCCCCGCCGCCGGACGTGGCCAGGCAGCAGCCGAGTTCGCCGGTGAATTTGGCGTGCCCGGTCGCCATGAAGGCGCCCATCTCCTCGTGGCGCGGCTGGATCAACTCCGGATCGCCTCCGGCCCGGTCCAGTGCGCCGAGCATGGACAGGATGCCGTCACCGGGATATCCGAAGATCCGGTGCACCCCCCACTGGCGTAACCGGTCGATGATGAAGTCCGCGGTCTTCGGCATGGTGCGCTCCCTTCTATCGGCACACGGTTACCCGTCACCGTGGTTGTCAAACAGCCCGTCAGACCACGGTGCTGTTCTGTTCTGTCACAGCGCCGCCGGCCACCCGAAGGTCACTGACGAATGCGCGGTAGGCCGCTGCCCGGTCGGTCCGGTCGCGCAGCACCGCCGAGGGATGCACGGTGGCCAGGACCGGCGGCCCGGATCGGCCCGGCACCTCGATCAGCTCTCCGCGGCCGGTGGAGATCCGGAACGCCGGGCCCAGTAACGATTGCGCGGCAGTAGCACCCAGGCAGACCACCAGTTGCGGACCCACCGCGTCGATCTCGGCGATCAGCCACGGTCGGCACGCCACCACCTCGGTGCGGCCGGGCTTCTGGTGGATCCGGCGCTTGCCCTCGCGGCGGGTGAACTTGAAATGCTTGACCGCGTTGGTCGCATAGACCAAGCCCGGGTCGATGCCGGCGTCGCTTATCGCACGCTCGAGCAGCCGCCCGGCCGGACCCACGAAGGGATGGCCCTGCCGGTCCTCCTGGTCGCCGGGCTGCTCCCCGACCAGCATCAGCGGCGCCCCGCGCCGGCCCTCGCCGAACACCGTCTGGGTGGCGTCGCGGTACAGCTCGCAGCCGTGACACCCCGCGGCCGCGACCCGCAGTGCGCTCAGCGTCCGCTTCTCCGGCAGATAGCGCTGCGCCCCCGGCACTTTCGTCGTTGCGCTCACGCCGCCAGCTCCGGCGCGATCTCGGATTCCCAGAAGGCGAAGAACTCCTCCTGGTCTCCGCCGATCTGCTGCACGTAGACCTCGTCGAAGCCGGCGTCGGCGAATTCGCGGATCCGGTCCAGATACGGTTTGGCGTCCGGACCGGCCGGCACCGCCTGTACCACCATGTCGGCGGTGACCAGACTCGAGGCCTGCTCGAAATGCGTCGGCGTGGGCAGGTTCTGGCCCAGTTCACCGGGGAGCTGCTCACTGGCCCACAACGCCTGCGCGGTGCGCACCCCCTGCTCCTTCGACGGCGCGTAGCACACCTTGAACCCGGCCTGGGTGGGCTTGCCCATCCCGCCGGCATGGTGGAACTCCGAGACCAGCGCGGCGTCGGGCATGCTGCACTGGTACCCGTCGCCGATCCGGCCCGCCAGCCGCGCCGAATGCGGGCCGTAACCGGAGACGTAGATCGGTGTCGGCTTCGGCGGCAGCGTGTAGAGCCGGGCGTTCTCCACGGTGTAGTAGCGCCCGTGGTGGTTGACCTGGTGGCCGGTGAACAGCTCGCGGATCACCGCGACGGCCTCGTCGAGCATGCCGCGGCGGATGGCCGCCGAGGGCCAGCGTGCACCGGTGATGTGTTCGTTCAACGCTTCTCCGGTCCCGACCCCCAGAACGAAGCGGCCGTCGTGTTGGGCGGCGCTGGTCGCTGCGGCCTGCGCGACCACCGCCGGATGGGTGCGCATGATCGGGCAGGTGACGGCAGTGGTGATCGGCAGCGTGCAGGCCTGCGACAGTGCGCCGATCACCGACCACACGAACGGGCTGTGGCCCTGCTGGTCGGTCCAGGGGTGGAAGTGATCGGAGATCCACAGCGCCTCGAACCCGGCCCGCTGCGCCCGGGTGGCCTGACGAACCAGCTCGTTGGGGTGAAACTCCTCGCTGGACAACGCATAACCGAGGGTCGTCATGGCTCAGGCATACCCGTCGTGGCGTCGGCTAATCCTCAGCGAGTTCGCGGCTGGCCGTCGGTTAGTCGTCGCAGACCTCTGGGTAGCCGATTGGCAGAAACATCAAGACCTAGGGGGGATTCGATGGCCGACGTAAAGAACGTGGAGAGCGGCCAGCGCACCGGCACCAAGGACCGCGACTACGACCTGTTGTGGTTCGTGGAGAACTGCCTGGACAACGCATTGCGGATGGACGTCTACATCGCCGACGCCGAACGCACCGGCGACACCGAGTTGGCCGACCTGTTCCGGCGCGCCCAGAACGCCAGCCGTAAGGGCGCCGAAGAGGGCAAGTCGCTGCTGGCGCACCGGCTGCGCGACTGAACATGCGCCTACCGCGATGCCCGAGCAGGTCACCGATGTCTTCTTGCTGACTTACCTCGGGAAGCCGGTGGATGCCTTCCTGCGTCGCGAGGACGCGGCGGCGGAGCTCTCCACCTACAGCGTGGAGGAGCAATCGGTGATGGAGATAGTCCCGGTACGGCTGATCGGCGGCGGTGAGCCGTAGTGCCGCTGCTGCGGCACCGGCCGCGGGTCTGGACCCGCTGCTCAGGGCGTAGGCGTGGGCGCCGTGGTGGTCGCCGGAGCGTCGGACGGCGTCGGCGTCGCGTCCGCGGGCTTACGGGTCGTCGGAGGGCCGGACGACGTCGGCGTCATGGTGGTCGAGGTGGTGTCCGGATCGGCGAACGCGCCCGGCACGATCGCGACCGCGGCGCAGCCGACAGCCATTGACGCCACAAGTGCCGCCCTACCCAGAATCTGATATCCCGCGACCATGCTGGCCCCTCCCCGATGTTTGCCCCGCCGGGCGCGCGGCGCGTGAGGGTGTTTACCCCCGAGGCGGGTACCTAAACATGACCGCCCAGGTCAGTAGCCGCCCGGTGTTCCGTTGCCGAGGCAGACCAGCCGGGCACCGCCGACCGCGCTGCGGTCGACGACGTTGCGGGTGTCGACGACCACCGCACCGGCAGCGGCGCACCGGGCGATGGCCTCCCAGTCCAACTCGGCGAAGTCGGGCCATTCGGTGAGCACCACGATCGCGTCGGCGTCCTTGGCCGCGACGTAGGGGTCGTCGGCGGCCGGGATCGGCAGGTGCGCGGTATCGATCATCGCCAGCCGCGGGTCATAACCGGTGACCTGGGCGCCGCCGGCCTGCAAGCCGGCGCAGACCGCGATCGCCGGGGAGTCACGGATGTCGCTGGTGCCGGCTTTGAACGTCAAGCCCAGCACCGCGACCTTCAGCTCGGCCAGCGGGCGGCCCACCCGGTGCCGCAGCATGGCGGCGATCCGGTGCACCTGGGCGGCGTTGGTCCGCCGGGCCGATTCGATCTCCCGCAGTTCCACACCGTGCGCCCGGCCGGTGCACACCAGTGCCGCACTGTCCTTCGGCAGGCACGAACCGCCCCAGCCCGGGCCCGGCCGCAGAAAGTGCGGGCCGATCCGCGGGTCGGCGCCCATGCAGCGGGCGATGTCGGCGATATCGGCGCCGACGCGGCTGGACAGCTGAGCCAGCGAATTGACGAAGGACAGTTTGACCGCCAGGAAGGCGTTGCTGGCGTACTTGGCCAGCTCCGCACTCTCCAAGCTCATCCGCAACACCGGGGCGGCATCGTTGGAGTACAGCTTCGCGACCCGCTCGGCTGCCGCACCGTCGTCGGCTCCGATCACCACCCGGTCGGGGTGGCAGAAATCCTCGACTGCGTAACCTTCGCGCAGAAACTCGGGATTGGCCACGACGTGGATGCCGCGGGCCGCCAGCGGCGCACCGATGCGCCGGCAGGTGCCGGGCGGAACAGTGGATTTGACCGCCACCGTCGATCCCGGCGACATCGTGTCGGCAAGCTGCGCGACAACGCGTTCGACGGCTCGCAGGTCGGCGCTGCCGTCGTCACTGGTCGGCGTCGGCACGCATACGAAGACGACGTCGCGGTCGGCCAGCAGGCCGTAGTCGTCGGTGATCCGCAGGGTTCCGTGCGCCAGCCCGGCACGCAACAGGTCGTTGACGCCGGGTTCGTCGATCGCGGCGTATCCGACCCGCAACTCGGCGACGCGCCGCCGGTCGGTGTCGATGCACACCGTGTCGACACCGGCGGCGGCCAGACACACCGCACTGGTCAACCCGACATATCCGGCACCGACGACACCGACGCGTGATGTCATGCGCATTCCGCGAGGACGTCTCGGGCCGCGGCGATGACCCGCGCCGGGGTGATCAGCAGCAGTCCCGCATCCGGCCGATCGGCGTGCGGGTCGCCGCGGTCACCGGCCCAGATGGCGACGTGCGGGCCGGGGCCGCGGGGTCCCCAGTGCGCCGGGGGGGTCGGACCGAACAGCAGCACCGAAGCGGTCCCGGTAGCGGTGGCGATATGCCCGATGCCGGTGTCCCCGCACACCAGCAGCCGCGCGTCGCTGATCAACGCGACCATCCCGAGCAGGTCCAGTTCGCCGGCGAGCACCGATGACGACCTCAGTCCGGCGTAGGCGGCGACGATCTCGGCCAGCGAACGTTCGGCGGCCGATCCGGTGATCACCACCCGGTGCCCGGAACGGCTCAGCGCCGCGGCGACCGCGGCGAACCGGTCCGCCGGCCAGCGCCGCGCCGGTGCCGCGGCGCCGGGGTGAATCACCACGACGCCGTCGCGGCGCGGGTATCCCGGTGGCCGGGCGATGCCGAGTTCCCCAGGACGACACGCGATTCCGGCGTGTTCCAGCAGCATGCACCAGCGATCCACATCGTGCAGGTCGTCGCGCCAGGGCGGCCCGTTCACCGCGGGATAGGAGCAATTGCTGTGGCTGATAAGCGTTTTCGCTCCGGTCGACAGCAGGTCGGTGATGCTCTGCGGGCCCCGCCCGTGCAGGTTGACCGCCGCCTGCGGCGCCGGACCGGACCAGTGCAGCGCACCGAGACCGGCGGTCGGCGCCACCGCGTCCACCGCCCCGCACAGCAAGGCCAGCGGTTTCAGCGGTTCCGGTGTGGCCAGCACGATCCGAGCCGACGGGTACGCCCGCCGCAGCCCGCGCAGCGCCGGCACGCCGGTGAGCAGGTCGCCCACCCCCAGTGCGCGCAGCACCAGCACCGTGGCGCTGCCGGTTACGGCCACGACGATTCCTCGCTGGAACACACCACCATCTCCCGGATTTCGCAGCCGGCCGGCTGGCGCAGCGCGAACAGCACCGCCTCGGCCACCAGGTCGGGGTCGTTGAGTTTGGCGTCCGGCGGCGGCTTGTACTGCTCGGCGCGGCCGTCGAAGAACGGGGTGGTCATTCCGCCCGGGATCAGCAGCGTCACGCCGACTTCACCGGCCAGTTCGGCGGCCAGCGCCCGGGTGAACCCGACCACCCCGAACTTCGAGGCACAGTAGGCGGTGGCGTCGCTGACTGCTTTGATGCCCAGCGTCGATGCGCAGGTCACGATCCGGGCGTCGTCGGCGTCGAGGTACGGCAGGGCGGCCCGGATCACCGCGGCGGTGCCCAGCAGGTTGACATGCAGCACCCGTTCCCAGTCCTTGGCCGGGACGCGATCCAGCCGCCCGCAGCTGTCGATGCCCGCCGGGGTGAACACCCCGTGCAGCGGTTGGTCGGCGGTGCCGGCCAGGTCGGCGACGGCCTCTTCGACCGCGGCGGTGTCGGCGAGATCGGCGCACCGGTAGGTGACGTCGTCAGCCGGTTGGTTGATGTCGATCACCAGCGGTGTCCCACCGGCGCGTTGCACCGCCCGCACCGTGGCGGCGCCCAGCCCGGAGGCACCGCCGGCGATCAAGATGTTGCCCAGTTCCTTCATCTTTCACACTCCTTCGCTAGCGGACAGCGGCGATCAGCTTCGACGACGAGTAGCCCGGGATGGTGGGTAGCACCAGCACCTGACCGCCGTGGCGGCGCACCGTTTCCGCCTCGGGCAGTTCCACTCCGCCGTAGTCGCCGCCTTTGACCCAGATGTCGGGCCGGAGCCTCTCGAGCACCGCAGTCGGCGAGGTCTCGTGGAAGATCGCTACGCCGTCCACGCACGCCAGCGCGGCCAGCACCCGCGCGCGGTCCTCGGCGGGCACCACCGGGCGTCCGGTGCCTTTGAGCGCCCGCACCGAATCGTCGGAGTTGATCAGCACCACCAGTGCGTCGCCCAGGTCGCGAGCCCGCCGCAGCAACCGGACGTGGCCGGTGTGCAGCAGGTCGAAGCACCCGCCGGTCGCCACCAGCGTGCCGCCGCGCCGCCGCACCCGATGGGCCAGCGCCGTCACCGCCGCCATGCCGGTGACCGCGCCGCCCGGCGTGCTCAGGTCGATCCCGCCCGGGATCGGCATGGCGCTGGACACGCCGGCCGCGCCGCCGGCCACCACGAAGCGAGACGCATCGGCCACCGCGGCGCTGGCCGCCGCCAGCGCGTCGGCGCCATTGGCCAGGGCCAGTGCGGCGGCCACCGCGAACCGGTCGCCGGCACCGCAGGTGTCGCTGCGGCCGCCGGTGGTACCCGGCGAGCGGATGTGGTGCGCGGCGTGCCGCGCGTCGGCGAACAGCGCGCCGCCGGCCCCCAGCGTGACGCTGACGGCGCCGGCGCCCCAGGCCCGCCGCAGCGCGTCGGCCCGCTGCCCCCCGCCGCAGGACGGGGCGAAGATCTTCGCCTCGGCGTCGTTCGGTGTCGCCAGGGCACACCGCGGGATCGGCACCGCGCCGCGCGGATGCGGGTCCCACACCACGGTTGTCCGTGCCGCGGCAGCGGTCAGTGCCGAACGCAGCTCGTCGTGGGAGGCGACGCCGTGACCGTAGTCGGCGACGCAGATCGCGGCCGCCTCGCCGAACAGCTCGCCGACCTCGGCGGGCAGTCGCTCCTCGGCCGCGTAGCCGTCGCCGTGGTCGACGCGCACCACCGATTGCCCCCCGGCCCGGATCCGGATCTTGCTGAGCGTGCCGCCGCTCAGCGGCAGCCGCACCACCTGGATGCCCGGGTGGTCCTCGGCGAAGATCCTGGCCAGGCTGCGGCCGGTGGCGTCGTCGGCGGTGGCGGTGACCAGCACGACTTCTCCGTACTCGCGGGCGGCCAGTACCGCCGCCAGCCCGGCGCCGCCGGGCCGCTGCCAGATGCGTTCCGGGTCGACGACCGGAACCGGCGCCTCCGGGGACAGTCGGCTGGCGGTACCGTCGACGTCGACATCGAGCATCGAATCCCCCACCACAACAAGCGGTTTCATGCGAGCGTCCGTTCCGTGTCGAGCAGCACCGCATCAACGGCCATGCAGAGGCTGTGCAGCAGCAACAGGTGGATCTCTTGCACGGTGGCCGTCGAGTCGGCCTCCACCGCGATGCCGTCGTCACTCATGGTCAGCAGCGGGTTGGGCGCGGGCCCGGTCAGCGACCAGGTCACCACGCCGATCTCCTGCGCGGCCTTCACCGCGGCCAGCACATTGCGGCTGGTGCCACTGGTGGACAGCGAGACCAGCACGTCACCGCGACGACCGTGGGCACGCACCCCCCGGGCGAACATCTCTTCGGCACCATAGTCGTTGACGATCGCCGTGGACGCCGATGTGTCGGCGTGTAATGCAATGGCCGACAAAGGTTCTCGTTCATCGTGAAAGCGGCCGACCAGTTCCGCGGTCAGGTGCTGCGCCTGGGCGGCACTGCCGCCGTTGCCGCAGGCCAGCAACCGGCCGCCGCCGGCCAGCACCTCGGCCAGCCGCGCACCCCAGTCCGACAGCTGGGCGGCCGCCGGGCGCACCCGGGCGATCGCTCGCTCCAGCTCGGCCATATGCCGTGCGATCATCAGATCACCTCGACTTTCGATTCGGGTCACGGCCGCCACCACGTCGTCGGCGGCGATGCCGTCCAGACAGGGATGGCCCGCGACGGGGCAGTTTCGGGCCCGGCTGCCACGACACGGCGCGGTCTGATCACCGCACAGCATCACCGGGACGCCATAGGGGCTCCAGCGCTCGGCGGGCACCACCGGGGCGAACAGCGAGACGATCGGCGCCCCCACCGCCGCGGCCAGGTGCGCCGGTCCGGTGTTGGGCACCACCACCGCCCGGGCCCCGGCGAACACCGCACCCAGTTCGGCCAGCGTGGTACGCCCGCCCAGGTCAGTTGCGACCGGCCGGTCGAGGCCGGCGACGGTCGCGGTCAGCTCGCGGTCGGCGGCGCCACCGGTGACCACGACGTGCTGCCCGGCCCGGGCCAGGGCGCGCACCAGTTCGGCGGATTTGCCGGCCGAGGGCCGCCGGGCCGGTACCGCGGCGCCTGGATGGAACACCACGTAGTCGTCGCCGCCCAGCGCGGCACGCAGCGGCCGGGAAAGCGGCGGCAATTCCTTGACTTGCAGTCGCCCGTCGTCGCCGGGCGGCAGACTCCAGCCGGCAGCTTGCGCCAGCGCCAGCGCGCGCTGCGGTTCCGGGACGTCGCCGGGGTCGGGGTGGCGCAGGTCCAGCAGGCTCCCGGGGTAGTCGGTGCAGATCGCGCCGATCCAGGCCACCCCCGCCATCCGGCCGATCAGCGCCAACGGCAGCGGCGACTGGTGAAACGAGGTGAGAATCAGCAGCGCGTCAGGCTGTTCGCCGGCCAGCACGTCGACCAATTCGGCCACCGCTGCGGCGGTCACCGGACCGGCGTCGAAGTCCACCCAGCCGGCGCTCCACCGCACCACCCGGTCCACCCCGGGCAGCATCGCGGCCGCGGCGGCGCCGCGCGGGCCGGCCAGAAACACCACCCGGTCGTGCGCCGCGGCAACGGCGCGCACCGCCGGGCCGGTGATCAGCACGTCACCGAGACTGTCGAGCCGCGCGATGACCGCGGTGCTCATCGAATTCCTTTGAGCACCAAGGAGACCGCCGCATTCAGGGAGCGGGCGACCGCGGCGTTGGCACGGGCGTCGGCGATCTCGGCGGTCCGGGTGCGCCGGGTGGGCACCAGGATCGCGTCGGCGTCGGCGGCCAGCGCCGCCGCCACGTCGCCGCCGGTGTCGCCGATCATCACGCAGCGCCGCGGCTGTACCTCGAGCGCCTCGGCGGCCGCCGACACCAGCCCCGGGGCCGGTTTGCGGCAGCCGCAGCCGTCGTTCTCCCCGTGCTGGCAGACCTGCCAGCTGTCGAACGGCCCGAGCAGTTCGTCCACCCGGGAATTGACCGCGTCCAGCTGTTCCGGACTGATCAGGCCCCTGGCCACCCCGGACTGGTTGCTCACCACGGCCAGCCGCAGACCGTGCCGGCGCAGCCGCGCCAGCGCCCGGCGGGCGTGCGGCAGCGGAATCACCCCGTCCGGATCCGCCAGATACGGGTTGTCGTGAATCAGGGTGTCGTCGCGGTCCAGCAGCACCGCCAGCGGCGGGTCGGCCACGGCGTGGCGGAAACGCACGGCACCGGCGACCCGGTGAGCCACCGCCACGGGCGGAATCAGCACGCTGGAGACCACCATCGCGGCGATCTCACGTCGGCTTCGCGGTCCGGCGGCGATACGGCGCCACGCGAATTCCCCGGTGAGCCCGAGCCAGCCCAGTCCCCCGGCCCGGAGCATCGGGCGCCGGCCGGTGATCATGCCCAGCAGCGTCAACAGCCCGGCGCCGCAAGCGATCACGTGCATCGGAAGCCGTCCGCGTCCCTCGCCGATGGCGGTGCGCCACCCGCGGCCGTGCTTGCGGCGCATCAACGCGTCATCGCGGTTGCCGCGCTGGGCTTTGACGCTGCTCCACATCCCGGAGGCCGGGGCGATCGGGTGCACCGATTCGCGGGAGCCGACGGTGATGCGGCCGCCAGCCCGGGTCAGCCGCAGGGCGATGTCGGCGTCCTCGCGGTAGGCCCGCGGGAAGCGTTCGTCGAACCCGCCGCAGCCCACCAGTGCGTCGCGCCGGTAAGCCATGTCGGCGGTGATCCACTGTGCGTCGGACAGCCGCAGGGTGCGCCGCTCATCGTCGGACGGGCGGCGGTCCGCCGGCGTCGGCACCACAATCCGGGCCTGCGATCCGACGACATCCGGACCGGCGGCGGCAAGGTCGGCCTCCAGTCGGGCGCACCAGTTCTGGCCCGGCACGACGTCGTCGTCGACAAAGCAGATCCACTCGGCGCGGACGGCGCGCCAGCCGACGTTGCGAGCGGCGGCCGGGCCGCGACCGCGTGAGCGCAGCACGGTGACCGGCAGAAATCCGGCCTCCGGCCACAGCGGCCGGGCCGGCCCCGGGCGGTCGTCGACGATGATCACCTCACCGGTCGGCGGCCGACACTCCTGCTGCAGCGCGGCCAATAGCCGATTCAGCGAGGGGCGCCCGATCGTGGGGATCACCACCGCATAGCTCGGGGTCATTGGGCGTGCCGCCGAATCAGGAAGGGGCCCAAGGCCAATGCGTCGATCGGGGCGCTGCCGAAGCATGCCAGTGCGTCGCGCGGGCTGTCCACCATCGGCCGCCCAGCGGTGTTGAAGCTGGTGTTGACCACCACCGGCACCCCGGTGCGCTCGGCGAACGCGCTGATCATCGCATGCAGCAGCGGTTGGCCGGTGTCGACGGTCTGGATGCGCGCGGTGCCGTCGACGTGGGTGACCGCGGGAATGCGATCTCGCCACGGCTCGGCGACATCGTGCACGAACAGCATGTACGGGCTGGGCAGCGGGCCACCGGTGAAGATCTCGGCGGCACGCTCGGCGAGCACCATCGGTGCGACCGGGCGGAACTGTTCGCGGCCCTTGACCCGGTTGAGCCGGTCCAGGTTGCCGGCGCGGCGCGGGTCGGCCAGCAGCGACCGGTTGCCCAGGGCCCGGGGGCCGAATTCCGCGCTGCCCTGGAACCATCCGACGACCCCGTCGCCGGCCAGGATGTCGCCGACCGCGACGGCGATGTCGGCAGGGCGTTCGTAACGGATGTCGGCCTCAGCCAGTACGGCGGCGATCTCGTCGTCGGTGAAGGAGCGGCCCAGTGACGCCGAGGGCATCGGCGCGATCTCCTGGTCGTGCTCAGCCGCCACAGCCAGCGCCGCCCCCAGCGCGGTGCCCGAATCACCGGCGGCCGGCTGCACCCAGATCGCTTGGAAGTCACCCCGATTGAACAGCGCGGTGTTGGCCACGCAGTTGAGCGCCACTCCGCCCGCCAGGCACAACGTGTCGGCCTTGGTGCGCTGCGCCAGCCAGGCCACCGTGTCGGCCAGCACCTCCTCGACCACCCGCTGCACGCTGCAGGCCAGGTCGGCGTGCGCCGGGTCCAGTCCCTGCTCGTCGCGGCCACGGGGGCGGGTGAATGCCGACCACTGCACCGGCAGCGTGCGAAACGTGCCGTCCGGGCAGGAGTACACCAGCTCCCGCAACTGCTCGGCGTAGACGGGCCGGCCGTAGGAGGCCATCGCCATCACCTTGTACTCGTCGCTGGACCGGGTGAACCCGAGATGCTCGGTGAGGTTCTCATAGAGCAGGCCCAGCGAATGCGGCAACGCTTGGGACGCAAGGATATCCAGCTTCTGATCGCGATACTCACCGGCCAGCATCGAGGTGGCCTCACCGCGGCCGTCGACCACCAGGACAGCACTGTCACCGAACGGGGAGGCCAGCGCCGCCGACGCCGCGTGGGCCACGTGGTGCCGCACATGGCGCACCACGCCCGGATCCAGCCCGGGCAGTGCGGTGGCCAGAAACCGCGGGGCCCGGCGTGCGTACATGGTGCGCAGATACTCCCAGTCGCGGTCCTGCCCGTCGATCGGCGCGCCGCCGGGTTCTTGGGACTCGGCCAGCGCGGGGTCGTAGGAGTAACCGACCGCATCCAGATCGGCGGGGCCGATCCCGCCCTGCTCCAAACACCACCGGGCGGCGTGGACCGGCAGCTCCCAGGTGGAGAACGCCACCGCCTGCTTGCCGTGCTTGCGCCGGGTGAACCGCTCTTCTTCGGCCGCCGCGACGATCCGGCCGTCGACGAACAGGGCAGCGGCCGGGTCGTGGAAGACCGCGTTGATGCCCAGTACTCGCACGAGAACCTCCCCCGAACCGCGAGAACCGCTTCGATAGCAGTGGAGATACCCACCAGAACCGCTGCTAAACGGGCGACCGGAGCAGGCTGGCTAAACCGTTGCGGTGACGTCGATCTGGGGCCGGAACCAGGCAATGGTGGCATCCAGGCCGTCGGCGGCACCGACCTTCGGCGCCCAGCCCAATAATTCGCGGGCACGCCGGATGTCCGGACAGCGCCGCCGCGGGTCGTCTTGCGCGGCAGCGATATGGCGGATCGGCGAGGTACTGCCGGACCGGGCGCGGATCAGTTCGGCCACTTCCAGTACAGTCAGCTCCTCCGGGCTGCCGATGTTGATCGGGCCGGCGACATCGCGGGCGGCCAGGGCGATCAGCCCCGCGATGGTGTCGTCGACGTAGCACAGCGAGCGGGTCTGCCGGCCGGTGCCGGCGACCGTGATCGGCGCGCCGCGCAGGGCCTGACCGCAGAACGTCGGCACCATCCGACCGTCGTCGAGGCGCATCCCCGGCCCGTAGCTGTTGAAAATCCGGGCCACCCCGACGTCGGCGGCCCTCGCCCGGCGATAGGCGAACGTCAACGCCTCGGCGAATCGCTTGGCCTCGTCGTAGACACTACGCAACCCGACGGGATTCACGTTGCCCCAATAGGTTTCGGGCTGCGGGTGGATCAGCGGGTCACCATAGACCTCACTGGTGGAGGCCAGCACGAAGCGGGCCCGAGACGCCTCGGCGATGGCGAGGGCGGCGGCGGTGCCCTGCGCTCCGGCCCGCAGCGTCGCTATCGGCATCCGCAGATAGTCCGGCGGAGACGCCGCCGAGGCCAGGTGGAACACCGCGTCCAGCGGCCCGAACCGCCCGGGGTCGGCGAACCCTTCGGCGATATCGTGTTCGACGAACTCGATGCCGGAAAGTTGTTGCACCGCAGAGCGATTGGCTGCCGAAGCGGTAGACAGGTCGTCGATACACCATACCCGCTGCGCGCCTGTTTCGAGCAGCAGCGCGCACAATCGGGTGCCGAGAAAGCCGGCGCCACCGGTGACCAGAACCCGGTCGAGCGCACGCACGGGACGCACACCCGAGTGGGCCCGACCGCTGCGATCGGGCCCATCTCGGTTCGGCGTCAGGCCTTGCTCGTCCAGATCAGCACATCCTGGACGCCGTCGTTGTAGACCACGCCGTCCGGCGGCGGGCCGGTGACGTCGAAGTAGAGCTTGCCGCTGGCCTGGCCACCCTGGGCGATCGGCGTCGGCGGGATGCCGCCCGGCACCGGCACGTTATTCACCACGTGGTAGGTGGTGCTGGTGGCCGCCCGGGCATTGAAGTCGTTCACCAGCGGTGTCACCGTCCCCTGGTCCGCATGGGCGGTCACGTCAGCCTGGTACAGCTTGCCCTGCGGCTGGTATCCGGGGATGACCACGTTGGTCGGACCCAGATTGCTGACGGTGTAGGAGGTCGCCAGCGCGCCGTCCTCGAGCTGTTCGGGCGTGCCGAATGGTTGGATCGCCGGCTCGGCCATGGCGGTGGTCGCAGAGAAGACACTCACTGCGGCGATTCCGGCTGCGCCGGCGGCCGTCTTGGCTGCCATCGTGGAGAGCTTCACTTGTGACTCCTTCCATCGAGTCGTTACCTCGCGGCGGTCCGCCTTGCTGGAACATCGCCGCACGTGTCACAGCGCTTACCCAGGGCCCCGGACGGCAAAACACGTTGCAGTTGCGCGGCATGAGGAAATTGTGGATAGTTACGCCAAGCTCGGGCGTTCAGCAGGCAGCGCCGGTCGGGACCGCCCGTGCATTCCTGCGTTTCCAGACCGCGGCTCGCCGCCAGCCGTCTGGATTCAGCTCATACTGTGTTGTGGTGCGAGAAAGCAGGTGCAGGGTGGTCGGGGGTCTCGACGCTCAATTCGGCGCGCCGTTCGGCGACGATGCCGAGCCGCAAAGCGATCTCGATCTGGTGGTCGGACAGGGTGAACCACAGCGGGTCGGGCGGTTCCGGTACTGGCTCGGCGAACAACGCTGGGAATGGTCGGACGCGGTGGCCCGCATGCACGGCTACGAGCCGGGCACGGTTGAGCCCAGCACCGAGCTGCTGCTGCAGCACAAGCACCCAGAAGATCGCCCCCAGGTCGCCGAGGTGCTGGAGCGGGTCCTGCAGGGTGAGCCGTTTTCCAGCCGGCACCGGATCATCGACACCGGCGGCCAGGAGCACTGGGTGATCGTGGTCGGTGACCGCATGCTCGACGACACCGGCGTGGTGACCGGTACCGCCGGCTTCTACGTCGATGTCACCGATGTGCTGCAGGCCGATGTCAGCGCCGTGGTCTCCGAGGTCGCCGAGTCGCGCGCCGTGATCGAGCAGGCCAAAGGGGTGCTGATGGCCGCCTACGGCATCTCCGCCGAGCGGGCGTTCGACATCCTGGTGTGGCGTTCCCAGGAGACCAATGTCAAGGTGCGCGAGCTGGCGGCCCGGTTCCTGGCGGCGATGAGCGGGACCTTTCCCCCGGACTCGGTGTCGCTGGTGGATCACACGCTCTTGACCGTGAGCTGACCCGGCGCCGAGAAGACTACGCTAGACCGCGGCGCGCCCTGAGGTTGCCCGCACCGTCCGGCGGGTAGCCACCCAAAGGTGGTGAGTGCGATGGCAGACACGCCGGGCCCGGTCAACGTCGTGGGCGTGGGGGCTTCGGCCGGCGGGGTCGAGGCGCTGAAGAGGATGGTGGCCGGATTACCGGCCACCTTGCCGTACGCGGTTCTGGTGGTGCTGCACATCCCGGCCCGGGCCCCCAGCGTGCTGGCGCGGATTCTCGATCGGCACGGCCCGCTGCCGGCCAGCACCGGCACCTCGGGGACGCGACTGGAGCACGGTCGCGTGTACGTCGCCGCGCCGGATCACCACCTGATGGTCGAGGACGGCCGGCTGGTGCTCAGCGAAGGACCCACCGAGAACGGGCACCGGCCCGCGATCAACGCCCTGTTCCGCTCGATCGCACTGGCCCACGGCCCCCGCGCGGTCGGGGTGTTGCTGTCGGGAGTGCTGGACGATGGCGTGCTGGGGCTGGCCGCGATCCGGTCGCGCGGCGGCACGGCGATCGCCCAATCGCCGGCTGATGCCCTGTTTCCGGCAATGCCGCAGAACGCTGTGGACGCCGGCACGGTGGACCATCAGGTGCCGGCGCACGAGGTGGGTGCTCTGCTGGAGAAGCTGGCGGACCGAAAGTTCGAGGAAGACGAGATGGAGCCGGACACCAGCATGGAGCTGGAGAACCGGATCGCGATGGCCGGTCGGTTCGCGACCGATTTCAACAGTGACGACCTGGGGCCGCCGTCGGGTTACGTCTGCCCCGACTGCAGCGGCGCCCTCGTCACCGTCAGCAGCGGCAACTACCGGTGCCACGTCGGGCACGCCTGGACCGCCGACGCGCTGCTGCAGGCTCGCGATGACGAAGTGAGCAATGCGCTGTGGATCGCGCTGCGCAGCCTGCAGGAGAAGGCCAAGCTCTCGCGCCGGCTGGCAACTCAGGTCACACCGGGCGTGCTGAGCGAGCGTTATGAGGCGCTGGCCGACGAGGCCGAACACGCCACCGCCGTGCTCGGGCAGCGCCTGGCCGCCCTCTACGAAAGGCAGGAGCAGCACGCTGAGTAGGGTTCCGAGTCAGCTGACGGTGACCGCGGCCGCGGCCGCCGGCGCTTGTCTGCTGACTGCGAGCGGGACGCTGGACAGCAGCACCTACCTCGAACTGCGTGACCGCGTCATCAAAGCGGCGCTCGACGAACCACCGGCCGTGCTGGTGGACGTGAGCGGCCTCGATGTCCCGGCGTCCTCGGCCTGGTCGGTGTTCACCAGTGCCCGCTGGTATGTCAGCACCTGGCCGGACATCCCGATCATGCTGGTCTGCCCGCATCGTGATGTGGCCGCGCGTATCGCGCACACCGGCGTGACCCGCTATGTCCCCGTGCATCCCAACGTCGCGGCCGCGTTACGGTCGTTGGCCCACGGCACGCCTCCCCGCCGCCGGATCCGCATCGAGCTGCCGCGCGCTGTGAGCAGCCTGCGCCGGGCCCGCGACCATGTGGCGCAGTGGCTGTCCAACTGGTCGCACGACGAGCTGATCCCGACCGGGAAGGTCATCGTCGACGCGTTGGTGGAGAACGTGCTTCGCCATACCGACAGCGCACCGGTACTCGTGCTGGAAAGCGCCGACTCCGCCGTCACCATCGCGGTCCAGGACACCAACCCCGCCCCCGCGGTGCGCCGCGAAGCGGTCGGCGGCCCCGACCGGACTTCGGGTCTGGCCGTGGTGGGCGCGCTGTGCCGCGCCTGGGGTAGCAGCCCGGGCCCTAACGGCAAGACGGTGTGGGCGGTCATCGGCCCGGGGAACCGGCTTTAGAGTCGCAGGCCCGACGGCGCGCGCGAGTAGTGTTTGGCCTCGCAGCGGTTTCTGGCGGACGGACGGGGCGAGATGGACGGGAAGAGCGACGGGCCAGACGAAGCGTTCGAGGCGCTGTTGCGCTACCTGCGTGATTCCCGCGGATTCGATTTCACCGGCTATAAGCGCGCTTCGCTGATGCGACGGGTGCGCCACCGGATGAGCCAGGGCGGCGTTGAGACCTACGAGCAGTATCTGGACGTGCTGCAGGCCAGTTCCGACGAATTCTCGGCGCTGTTCAACACCATCCTGATCAACGTCACGGCGTTTTTCCGCGATCCCGATTCCTGGGACTACATCGCCTCCGACGTCATCCCCGGATCCTGGCCGAGCGCGGCCCCGACGACCCGGTCCGGGTGTGGAGCGCCGGCTGCGCCTCCGGCCAGGAGGCCTACACGCTGGCGATGCTGCTGGCCGAAACGCTCGGCCCGGAGGCGTTCCGCCAGCGGGTCAAGATCTACGCCACCGACGTCGACGAGGACGCGCTCACCGAGGCGCGCGCCGCCACCTACGACGCCAGGGCCGTCGAGTCGGTGCCGCCGCAGTATCTGGACCGGTATTTTGACGCCGCCAACGGCCGGTACGTCTTTCGCAAAGACTTGCGCCGCGGAGTGATCTTCGGCCGCAACGACCTGGTCAAGGACGCGCCGATCTCGCGGGTCGACTTGCTGGTGTGCCGCAACACCCTGATGTACATGAACGCCGAGACGCAGCGCAATGTGTTGAACCGCCTGCATTTCGCGCTGTCGCCCCAGGGCACCTTGTTCCTCGGCCACGCCGAGATGCTGCTGAGCCACAGCGACCGATTCACTCCGCTGAACCTCAAGCACCGGATCTTCCGCAAGGCCGCCGGCTCACACAGCGGCCTGCAACGCTACGACCCCGCGGCGTCGATGTATGAGCAGCACAGCGACCTGCCCGGACTGGTGACCGTGCGGGAGATGGCATTCCGGGCGAGCCCGGTGGCGCAGATCGTGGTGACCGGTGAGGACACCGTGGCGATGATCAACCAGCAGGCCGAAACACTGTTCGGGCTCTCCGCCCGCGACATCGGCCGGCTGCTGCGCGACCTGGAAGTCTCCTATCGCCCGGTGGAACTGCGCGCCTATCTGGAACAGGCGAAGGTGGAGCGGCGCTCCGCCCGGATCCAGGACGTCAGCTGGCAGCGCCCCGGCGCCGAGACCATCTGGTTCGAGATCCACGTCAATCCCCTGATCGACGGCGACAACGGTCTGCTGGGCGTGTCGATCGTGTTCTTCGACGTGACCGCCACCCGGGCGCTGGTCGACAAGGTGGTCGCCACCAACCGCCAGCTCGAGGCGGCTTATGAGGAGCTGCAGTCCACCAACGAAGAACTGGAAACGACGAACGAAGAACTGCAATCGACGGTCGAAGAACTCGAAACGACGAACGAAGAACTTCAGTCGACCAACGAAGAGCTCGAAACGATGAACGAGGAGCTGCAGTCCACCAACGACGAGTTGCACACCATCAACGACACCCTGCGCGAGCGCAGCATCGAGCTGGACGATGCCCGTAGCTTTTTGGATTCACTGGTCAACTCGGTGCATCTGGGCATGGTCGTGGTCGACCGGGAGATGCGGGTGGTGGTGTGGAACCGGGGCTGCGAAGACCTGTGGGGATTGCGGTCCGAGGAGACCCTCGGGGCGGCGCTGACCGGCCTCGACATCGGCTTGCCGATGGAGGACATCCGGCCGCTGATCGGCAACGCGTTCGTCGATCCGGACAATCCCGGCGAGGCGCTGGTCGAGGCCGTCAATCGGCGGGGCCGCCCGGCCAAGGTCCGGGTGACGTGTGCGGGCTTTCAGGCGCCCAACGAGGGCGGAGTGCACGGGGCGCTGTTGCTGATGGAGGTGCGCTCGTGATCCGCCGGCTCCGCCCGGGCCTGCGCGGCAGCGGCCCGTTCGTGCAGCTGCGCGTGCGCACGGTGGATTTCGGCGGCGTCGAGGTGAGCGTCCCCGTCGCCGTTGCCGGCCGATAACGCCGCCTGTTCGTGCGCAGCGGCGGCCTCCAGATGCGCGGTGACCGCGTCCAGGTGTCGGTGGGCGGCGTCCCGATGGGCCCGTTCAGCGCGCTGCCGCGACTCGTCGGCACGCACCCGGGCCACGTCGGCGTTCTCCGCCGTCACCGCAATTCCGGCCGCCAGTTCTTCGCGCCGCACCTGCAGCTCCGCGGCTCGCAGCCGGGCCAGCTCGCCACGGGTCGCCGCCGCCGAGAGGTTCACGGGCCCGCGCCTTGCCGGCCGACCACCTGCTGGGCCACCTCGGCCAGCGGGGTGTTGGTGTTCTGTGACAGCCGTTTGAGCAGCTCAAAAGCCTGCACCGCATCGACGTCGAACCGCTCCATGAGCATCCCTTTGGCCTGGCCGATGACGTCGCGGGTGGCCAGCGCGCTGCGAAACTGCTCGTCGCGGCGCACGATGTGCCAGGCCAGCGCCGCGTGGGTGGCCAGGGTCAGCCCCACCTCCACCGCCTCGTCGTCGAAGACGCCGGGCACTTCGGCGTAGAAGTTCAGCGCTCCGGTGCTGCCCTGACCGGTGAACAATTCGAAGGCCAGGACGGACCGGATCGGTGTCGTCTCGGCCACCTCGCGGCAGTAGGACGGCCAGCGCTCCTCGCGGGTGACGTCGTCGAGGCGAACGACGTGATGCTTCCATGCCGCGGCCAGGCAGGGACCCTCCCGGTGGCGCCGCTGAATGTCATCGAGCAGGGCGGGATACTTGCCTGTCGACGCCAGCGTCTGCACTCCGCCACTCGACGTCGTCAGCGTGATTCCGGCGTGCTGCGCGCAGGTCATATGCCCGAGCAGGTTCGCGATCAGGTCATCGAGCGCGCCGTCCACATCGACATGGGCGCGTCGATCCAACGAACGAACCAAGCCCGCCACCTCGCGCATCATGTCACTGCGGTCAGCCGCCGCCATGCTTTTGCTCCGCCCAATCCCGACCGATCTACCCATGTTCCCCCGATCGGCGGGCGGCGGCAATACGTCCCGCACCATCCCTTTCGCGGGCGTCAACCTGAGCCTGAGGCCCGGGCCGCGGTGCGCGACGGCGGCGCCGCGGGCAGCAGTCGGTCATACACCCGCAGCGTGTCGCTGGCGACGCGGTCCCAGGAGTATCTCGAGCGGGCCCGTTCCCGGCCGGCAGCGCCGAAGCCGGACGCGGCGCGCCGATCCCGCAGGATGGCGTTGATCGCGTTCGCGCAGGCCCGCGGGTCCTTCGGCGGTATCAGCAGGCCGGTCACGTCGTGAACCACGGTGTCGAGCATGCCGCCCACCGCCGTCGCCACCACCGGCACCCCGCAGGCCATCGCCTCCAGCGGCACGATCCCGAACGGTTCGTACCACGGGGTACACGTCACCACGTCCGCCGAGCGCAGCAAGGCCGGCATGTCCTCGCGCGCGACCGACCCGTAGAGCGAAACCCGTTCCGCCACACCGAGGTCGGCGGCCAGCTGCCGCAGGCGGCAGGCCTCCGGGACAGTGTCGAGTTCGGTGCGCTGCGGACCGCCGGCGATCACCAGCTCGGCGGTCGGGACGGTGGTCAGCGCCTCGATCACGGTGTCGAACCCCTTGCGTGGCACGAACCGGCCGACCGCGACGATGCGCCGCCGCCCCGTCCGGGGCGCGCTCGGGCCGTGCGGCGAGAACCGGTCCACATCGACGCCGCACGGCACCACCGAGATTCGCAGCCGGTCCCGGCCGAGACGCATCAACTCGAACACCTCATCGCTGCAGCCGGCCGTCACCCACGTCGCCTCGCGGGCCACCCGCGTCTCCAGCCTCAGCCGTTCGGCCGGACTGGTGTCGCGATGGCCCTGGTGCCGTTGCTTGACCACGCCCAGCGCGTGGAACGTCTGGACGGTCGGCACCCGGCGGCGTTTGGCGGCCAGCTGGGTGGCGACTCCCGACATCCAGAAGTGTGCGTGCGCGATGTCGGGTCGCTCGTCGTCCCATTGGGCGTCCAGGTAGCGCCCGAACGTTCCCATGTACTGCAGCAGTTCGTCTTTGGGCACATAGCGGGCCGGCCCCGCCGGCACGTGCACCACCGTGTAGCCCTGCTCGGTGTCGACCCGCTCCGGTAGGCCGGGGTCATCGCGGCGGGTATAGACCTCGACCTGGTGGCCGCGGCGCGCCAGCGCCGCCGACAACTCGGCGACATGGACGTTCTGGCCGCCGGCATCGGCTCCGCCGAGCGCTGCGAGCGGGCTGGCGTGTTCGGAAACCATGGCGATCTTCATCGCGATCCTCTCCTGATAGTCACGCGCACTGCGCTTCGATGATCTGGTCCCACTCGCCCAGAAACCGTTCCAGCCCGAAATGTTCCGTCGCGTAGTCGCGGGCCGCCTTCCCGACCACTTCAGCCAGGTAACGGTCGGCGACCAGCCCGGTCAGCGCCGCCCGCAGGGTGTCGAGGTCGGCGCTGACAACACCCGCCTCCGGCGGCACCACCAGCGGCGCCATGGTCGCGGCGACCGCCACCACCGGCATGCCCAGGAACATGGCCTCCAGCAGTGACAGGCCCAGCGACGTCCAGCGGGCGGTGTGCAGGTACACCCGCCGATGGGCCAGTTCCTTCATCAGCGGCCCGGTCCGCAGGTCGCCGTGGCCGGTGACACCGGCGCAGCGGTGGGGCGGGTCGTTGAGTTCGTCGGTCCCGATCCCCCAGACGTCGACCGGCGCGGATTGCCCGAACACCCCCAGCAGGTCGGCGCCGACGGTGCGCCAGCGCCGCACCGGTTCGTTGATCAGCGTGCCCGCCGCCGCGATGTCGCCGGTATAGAGGTGCCCCGGGTCGGCGATGCCGTGGTCGATGACCGTCGTTGCGGCGCGGCCGTTGTCCCACATCAGTTGGTTGAAGTCGGTGACGTGGATCAGCGGGATGTCGTCACGTTCGGCGATCGGGTGCAGGCTCTCCACCACGAACGGCCGCGGCGCATTGTGCTCGACGTAGACCGCCGGAACATCGATGCCGGGCCGGCGGCCCAGCAGGCGGGTGGCCAGCTCCAGCTCGTGCGGGCGCTGCAACACCACCAGGTCGACGTCGTGGTGGCGCAACTCCGCCGTCGGGACCTCGAAAGCCCGCGGCCAGTCGCGCCCGCAGAGCCCGCGGCCGTCCGGATCCCGTGGGGCGTTGACCGGAATGAGGTAGCGGTGGCGGCCGGCAACAAAGGAGTCCATCCACGAGCCGTGCACATGCCAGATGAGCAGTGAACGCGGGGTGGTCTGCGGAAACGCCATAACCGCTTGTTACCCGCGGCGCTTGCGGCTAAACGTCCAAGCGGTCACCGAAGCGGTTTGCTGCAACGGAATTCGAACGACACCGGGATAAGCACCGTTACCGAACCGTTGCAAAGTGGTGCGGGCAGGCGTAGGTTCATTGACAGGTTGAGTTCCCAGCCACCCGGAAGACGCGTCAAGCCACGCAAGTCAGGGAGGCCCACTCCCTGCCTCTCATCCGTGAAGGTGTAACTCGCATCGACGCGATCCCACAGTACGAGTTTCGACTGATGGAGTGATCACATGTCCGCTTTGAAAGTCGCCGGGTCGGTGTTCCCGGCGCCGCGCATAGGGTCCGTCCCGTTATCCGATACCTGGGAGAGCCCCACCGCCCGGTGCGTCACCCGGTGGGGACGTTCCGGCGCGGTGATCAGTCTGGACGGCGAACTCGACGCCTCCAACGCCGACGAGCTGGCCGGCTACGTGCAGCGTTGCGCGGGCTACTGCGAATGGCTGGTTCTCGACCTGAATGACCTGGAATTCATTGGCACCGCCGGTTTTTCGGTGCTGAAGGCGATAACGTCCCGCTGCGCCGACGCCATGGTGTACTGCACGACGGTGCCGGGGCCCGCGGTAACCCGACTATTGCGGATCTGCGACCCCACCAACGCTTTGCCGACGACGTCGTCGGTGGCCGACGCGCTCGCCGGCGTGCAAGGATTCCGGCCGGTGAGCTAAGCCTCGCGCCCCTCGACCAGCTCGCGGGCCCGCGCTTCACTCTCCACCGCGGGCCCCGAGCCGGGCAGGCGCCTGCCCGCCACCTCCGGGGTGTAGACCAGTGCCAGTGCGCCGATCGCGCCGGCTGCGATCAGCAGGTAGGCAGGCGCTAGCGGGTTGTCGGTGCTGGAGACCAGTGCCTCGGCGATCAGCGGAGTAGTGCCGCCGAACGCCGACACCGACAGGTTGAAGCCGATGGCCAGGGCACCGTAGCGGACCTCGGTGAGAAACAGCGCCGGCAAGGTGGCCGGCAAAGTGGCATCGAGGCACAGCAGCATCGTCCCGATCAGCAGCACCCCGAGAAACGCCCCGGGATAGCTGCCGGCGGAGCCGATGAGGGCGAACGCGGGCACCGACAAGACCACCAACATGGCGCACCCCAGCCACAGCACCGGCTTGACCCCGATGTGGTCGGACAATCGCGCGACCGGCACCACGGCGGCCATCATCACCAGCAGGGTCAGCACGATGAGCAGCAGCCCGGTGGGGTGCGGAACCCGCGCGGTGGTCTGCAGATAGGTGGGCAGGTAACCGGTGAGCAGGTAATCGGTGACGTTGTAGGTCAGTACCAGGGCGATGCAGAGCGCCAGCGGCCGCCAGCGCCGGGTGGTGCGGCGCAGCTGCGCCAGCGCCGAGTCGTCGTCGCCGGGACCTGCCCCGTGGTGCTGGTAGGCCGAGGATTCCTCCAGCCGCAGCCGCAGATACAAAGCAGCCAGCCCCAGCGGAGCGCTGAGCAGCAACGGGATTCGCCATCCCCAACTGAGCATGGCTTCATCGGGCAGCCAGTTCTGCAGCCCGGTCACCAGCGCACCGGCCACAACATAGCCGGCCTGGGAACTCAGCGGCAGGAATCCGGCCATCATGCCCCGCTTGTTGTCCGGGGCTTGTTCGCCGATATAGACCATCGCGCCGACGTATTCGCCGCCTGCGGAGAAGCCCTGCACCATCCGCGTCACGATGAGCAGGATCGGCGCGGCGACCCCGATGGCCCGATAGCCGGGCAGCAGCCCGGTGGCGGTGGTGCCGGCTGTCATCAGGATCAGCGTGGTGACCAGCACCCGCTTGCGCCCGATCCGGTCGCCGAGTGGCCCGAAAACCAATCCACCGACCGGCCGCAACGCGAACGCGGCGGCCAGCGTGCCGAATACACCGATCAGGCTGGCCGCACCGGCACCCGGATAGAACACCCGCGCGATCGTGGTGGCGAGGTATCCGTAGACGCCGAAGTCGTACCACTCCATGAAGTTGCCGATGGCCGTGCCGCGGATGGAGCGCCGGATCGCCGCGGGATCGGCAACCCGGATCTGATCGCGCCGCCAGCGCCGGCGGCGGTGTCTGCGCCGGACCAGTGCTACCCCACCCGTCGTAGCGCTTCGGGCACCAGATCGCGCCGCGCCGGGTAGCCGTCGACCGCCATCAGCAGATCGGCTTCGGCCAGCAGGCAGCGCAGCACGTGCATCACGCCGTCGACGCCCCCGAGTGCCAGGCCGTAGGCGTAGGGGCGGCCGATGCCGACCGCGGTGGCGCCCAGCGCCAACGCCTTGATGATGTCGGCGCCACCGCGGATGCCGGAGTCGAACAGCACCGGTAGCCCGTCGGCCGCCTCCAGGACACCGGGCAGACAGTCCAGCGCCGGCAGGCCGTTGTTGGCTTGGCGCCCACCATGATTCGAGCAGTAGATGCCGTCTGCTCCGGCATCCTTGGCACGCCGCGCGTCGTCGGGATGGCAGATGCCTTTGAGGATCAACGGCAGTTCGGTCACCGACCGCAGCCAGTCCAGATCATCCCAGGTCACCGGGCCACCGAAGATCGGCAGCTTGTGTACCACCGCGTCGGTCGGATCCTCACCCGGCTCCAGTCCGGCCAGGAAGACCGGGTCGGTGGTGTAGTTGGCCAGGCAGCCGCTGGGCACTTGGGGGTAGTTGCCCGCGCTCAGGTCCCGGGGCCGCCAGCCGGTCACCCAGGTGTCCAGGGTGAGCACGATCGCCTTGAATCCGACCACCTCGGCGCGGTGCACCAGGCTGGCGGCCATCTCCCGGTCGGGCGGCGTGTAGAGCTGGAAGAACCCCGGGGTGTCGCCGCACGCCGGCGCCACGTCCTCCATCGGGTCACTGGACAAGGTGCCGGCCACAAAGGGGATGCCGGTGCGGGCCGCGGCCCGCGCGCAGGCCAGGTCGCCGTGGCCGTCCTGGGCGCAGACCCCGATGACGCCGATCGGCGCCATGAACACCGGAGCCGCCAATCGCACCCCGAACAGCTCGACGGACAGGTCTCGCTCGGTGGGCGCCACCAGCATCCGCGGGATCAGGCCCCAGTGCTCGAAGGCCCGGCAGTTGGCGCGCTGGGTGTGCTCGTCACCGGCGCCGCCGGCCACGTATCCCCAGACCGATGGCGGTAGCGCCGCAGCGGCTTTGGCTTCCAGATCGGCGAATGTGATCGGCAGGGCCGGGTTCTGCCCGGCAAGCCCACGACGGTAGATCTCGTCCTGGTAGCTGGCGAATGCCACCTGCTCACCGGTTCTGCAGCTGCTGCATGCGCCAGGCGACGAAGTTGGCCCCCTGTTCGACCATCGTCGCGTCGTCACCGGCGTAGCTGTCGTGCGCGGCGAAATTCAGCCCCTCGGAGCAGACCGCGTCCTCGGGCGCGCACACCAGCAACGTCTTGGTCTGGTACGACGGACCGATCGCGATAGCCGGCTCCTTGAGGAACTTCATCGCCCGCTCGTTGGGCATCGCGAACAGCACGACCGCAGCGACGTGGTCGGCGACGGCAGGGTCTAGCGGCTTGGGCACGGTGGCCGGGTCGATCCCGTCGGGCACCTGCGCCGAGGTGACGAAGCCCATCACCGCGGCGCCCTGCGAGTAACCGCTCAGCACCATCTTGGTTCGGGGGCAGTTGGTCGCCCGGGACAGCACGTGGGTAGCTGCGTCCCGAACGCCATCGACGCCGGTGTCCCATTGGTCGGTGGCCGGGTAGTCGACCGCGTAGACCGACAAGGGTTCAGGGGCAAGACGCGCACTGAGCGCGTTGACGAACGCCTGCCCGGTCGGTCCCACACCGGGCGGCTCACCGGTTCCCCGAGCGAACACCAACTCGGTATCGGGGCACGGTTGGGCATCGGCGGCGGGAACGCCGGGGGCGAAAAGCATTGCGGCACCGGCAGCGGAAGCCGCTATCGCCAGAGTGCCAAGGGAGTAGAGGTTGGGTGGTGCGGACATGTCGGACTAGGTGCCCGCCGCGGCCCCGGCTCAAACCGCGATTTCAATTTTTTTCCTACCCCATTTTTCGGCGCCGGTCTCTGGACAACGGTCCTCCACTTTGTTAAGACAAGAAGGCTAGGTGTCTGTCGACGTCTCCCCTCTCGCACACCCGGCCGACAGGCCGTGACTTTCGGGTCTGCGTGAAAGGGGAGAAACCATGCGGAAGCACACCGCGGGCCGGGTACGCCGGGCCGCCAACGTCATTGTCTCGGCCGGGATCCTGCCCGGAGTGATCGGACTGGCCGCTTCGCCCGCGCCCGCCGGCGCCGCGGGGCCGGAATTCCTGTCTGTGCCCTCGCCGGGCATGGGCCACAACATCACCGTGGAATTCCAGGGCGGCGGACCAGCGGCGGTCTACCTGCTCGACGGCCTGCGCGCCCGCGACGACCGAAGCGGCTGGGACATCGAAACGCCGGCGTTCAATGAGTACGCCGGTTCCGGGATGTCGGTGGTGGCACCGGTGGGCGGCCGCTCCAGCTTCTACACCGACTGGTACGGGTCGGCCAACGGCCAGACCTACAAGTGGGAGACGTTTCTGACCAGCGAGCTGCCCAACTTCCTCGCCGGCAAGGGCGTGCGCTCGACCCGCAACGCGGTGGTGGGCGTTTCGATGTCCGGATCCTCAGCGCTGATCCTGGCGGCCTACCATCCGCAGCAATTCGCTTATGCCGCGTCGCTTTCGGCGCTGCTGACTCCGTCCAGTGGCAACGGTCCGATGCTGATCGGCATGGCGATGAACGACGAGGGCGGCTTCCACCCGCAGGACATGTGGGGCCCGGACGGCAGTGAGGGATGGCAGCGCAACGACCCGACCGTCCAAGCCGGGCGACTGGCCGGCAACAACACCCGACTGTGGATCTACAGCGGCAACGGCACCCCCTCGGAGATCGGCGAAGGAAGCCTGCCCGGCCAGGTGATCGAGCAGGTCGTCACGCAGAGCAACATCGCCTTCCGCGACGCCTACACCGGCGCGGGCGGACACAACGCCACGTTCAACATCGACAGCAACGGGGTGCACAGCTGGGGCTACTGGAACGCCCAGCTGGTGGCGATGAAGCCGGACATGGCGAGCACCCTGGGCGCGGGCGGACGAGTCTGACCGGGGCGAACCTCAGGACGGCCCGGCCTGCAGCGCCGCCTGCGCGGCGGCCGCGATGCCGTCGTACCAGGGCTCGCCGTGGCCGGGCAGGACGGTTTTCGCGCCGGTGTCGGCGAGCGCGCTCAGCGACGCCAGCGCTTCGGTGCTGTCGGCCGTCGCGGCACCCGAGACGATCTGCGGACCCGCGACACCGGTGTAGGGGTCGAGGGTGACCAGCGCATCTCCGGAGATCAAGGTGTCGCGGTCGGCCAGGTGCAGACCGCAGTGGCCCAGCGTGTGCCCGGGACTGAACACCACCCGGGGCCGGCCGGGCACCTCGAGGGCGGTGTCGGCCGAGTAGCACATCGTGTCGGGGAGACCACGTACGACCAGAGCCCCGGCGGCGGCCATCTTCGCTTGGTAGGGAATCGATCTCGGGTAGCGCAGCGGATAAAGCACCCGGGCCTTCTCATGGGCGTATCGGTACGGGTGCGCGGCCAGATACTGGTCGGCGGCGTGCACCCACACCGGTACCTGCCAGCGTTTGCGGATCCGTCGAGCCGAGCCGACATGGTCGAAGTGCGCATGGGTCAGCACCACCGCCCGTACGTCGCCGACCGAACGCCCGAGTTGCGCCAACGCCGCCTCCAGGTGCCGGAAGGTCGCCGGCAGCCCGGTGTCGACCACGGTGATGCCGCTGTCGTCCTCGATGAAGTAGACGTTGACCGCCGCGTGTCCGAGCCGGTGGACGCCGTCGGCGACATTGCGTTCGAGTACACCGGCCATATCGATCAATACCAGTAGCGTCTGCCCGCAACCGGCCGCCCGACCGCCCCCAGCAGCCAGAACACCGCGCCGACGACCATCAGCACGATCCCGATCGCCCAGAGCAGATAGACGTCGAACACCAGTCCCAGGATCAGCAGAACCACCCCGAGCCCGATCATGAGTCGTACCCCAGGATCGCGTCGCGCGCCCGGTCCACCATCGAGGCGAACGGCCCGACGAAGGCGTTGGCCAGCGCGCTCTCGACTCCGGGGTGCGGCCTGGTCGGCGCGACCGCCTCGGCGAGCTTGACCGCCCGTTGCAGCAGCTGCAGTTCGGTGTCACCGAGTTCGGCGCGCAGCGCCGCGAATTCGTCGCGTTCTTCGTGGCCGGCGTGCTCGAGTACGTCATCGCGCAGTTCGCGCAGCTTCTCGGTGAAGAACTCCGAGTCGACGTCGACGTTCTCCAACTCGCTCAGCGCCGATTTGGCCTGCTTCTCCTCGGCCAGCCGCTGCTTGACCAGCTCGGCGCCATTGTCGAGTTCGCGGGCGGCCCGCGGATGCACGATCTCCTCTTCGGCGGTTTCGTGCACGGCCAGCAGGCGACGCAGCCGGACGAACGACTCGTCACGTTCATTGCCCGCGGCCCGCAGGGTCTCGTCGAACAGCGTCCGGATCCGCTCATGCTGGGCGGTGAGGAAATCGACCACGTCGACCGGGCTGTGCAAAGAGGTCTGTGCCATGGCTACCGGCTACCCCGCCCAGGCGGCGGCAAAACCCGCGCCAGAGCTGTCAGGCCACCACCCGGATGTGTTCCAGCGTCGAATCGGTGGCATCGGGCAACGCCATGCCAGCCGCCCGCCCGGATCGCAGATAATCGATGACGGCCGTGTTGAGGCGCTCGCCGGGCACTACGGCCGGCACCCCGGGCGGGTACGGCGTGATCTGCTCGGCGGCAATACGTCCGGCGGCCTGGGATGCGGCGACCATCTCGGTGTCACCGAAGAACGCGTCCCGGGGCAGCTGCACGGTCTCCAGTTGCAGCTCCTCGGGCGAGGGTAGCCGGATCGGGGTCGGCGGGTCGAAAGACCGTGCGGCGGCGCGCCATCCACTCAGCGCATCCACCAGCCGGTCGGCGGTGCTGTGATCGTCGGCGAACGACATGGTGGCCAGGATCCGTCGATGATCCGCCAAACCCACATCGATGCACCGCTGTTCGCGCAGCCAGTCCCGAGCTTGGTAGCCCGACGTTCCGGTCGCTGCGACGTCCACCAGCACCTGCAGCCGGTCCAAGTCGTGGGAGGCCTCCTCGCCCAGCAACACATCGTCGAGCACGTCGACGTCGGGCAGGTCGTCGATGCGACCGCGCACATCGTGCGCCAATTTCAGTGCAGCATCCAGCATTTCGTGTCCATGTTGCACCATCTGGCGGCGCCAGCCGTCCAGCGCCGCGTAGATCGGCACGCTGGGACTGGTGGTCATCAGCAGGTCGGCGCACGCGGTAAGCCGCTCCCGGTCGACGAGATCGCCCTGGATGTGATACACCGAGCCCTGCTCGAATCCGGCTCCCATCTTGTGCACGCTGACCACGCAGACATCGGCGCCGGCATCCATCGCCCAGGTGGGCAGATCCTCGTGGAAGGGCAGGTGCGCACCCCAGGCCTCGTCGACGATCAGCGGCTTACCGCGCTCGTGGCAGATCTTCGCGATGGCGGCCACGTCCGCGCAGGTGCCGTACGGCGACGGGCTGACGATCAGGGCGCCGGCGGCATCGGGATGCTCTTCCCAGGCACCGGCGACCCGTTCGGGTGACGGCGGATGGCTGAAATGCCGCGCGGCGTCCCAGCGCGGGGTGATCCAGCGCGGCTGGATACCGGAGAAGATCAGCCCGCCCACGATCGACTTGTGGCTGTCGCGGGGCAGCAGCAGCCCACCGCCGCTGCCGCCGGCCACCGCCATCATCGCCGCCCGAACGGAAAGCGAACTGCCGCACGTGGAGAAGAACGCCGTCTCGGCCCCCACCGCATCGGCCATCAGCTGCTCGGCGTCGGTCAGGGCCGCCCCGCGCGCCTCCCAGTCGTCCAGCCCGCCGCGCGCGAGGACGTCGGCGCGGAACAGGTCGGCACCCAGCACCTCGCGCACCGCCTCGTCGGCGCCACGGCCCTGGCGGTGCCCCGGCGGGCTGAAGCCGTAGCGGTCCTTGCGGTGGTAATCCGCCAGGGCCTCCAGAACAGGTGCTCGACTGTGATCCATATCCGCCATATCGGCTAGGCATACCCAGGGCAACCAGCGGGTAACCGGCGGTCATGACCGACCGGATCGCCGAGCCCTGGGGCGCGCGCACCCCGTACGCCGCCGGCCAGCCATGGCCCGACCGGGTCGACACCGAGCTCGCCGACGGTCTGGACGCCGACGAGGTGGACTGGGCCCAGTCCGCGGCGGTGCTGCACTCCAACGGCGACGGCATCGACATCGCCACCCACGACGGCCGGATCGTCGGAGTACGGGGCCGGCGCGTCGACCGGGTCAACCACGGCCGGGTGGACCCCAAAGACCTCTACGGCTGGCAGGCCAACAACTCCCCCGATCGGCTGACGGTACCGCTGGTGCGCGAGCGCGGCCGGCTGGTCGAATCCGACTGGGACACCGCGATGAATCGGATCGTGGCGACGACCCAGGCCCTGCTTCGCGACATCGGCCCGAGCGCGATCGGCTTCTACACCAGTGGCCAGCTGATGCTGGAGGAGTACTACACCCTCGGGGTGATCGCGCGCGGCGGACTGGGCACCAACCACGTCGACGGCAATACCCGGCTGTGTACCGCCACCGCCGAGTGGGCGCTGAAGGAGACCTTCGGTTGTGACGGCCAACCCGGCTCCTACACCGACGTCGACCACGCCGACGTCATCGCGCTGTACGGGCACAACGTGGCCGAGACCCAAACCGTGCTGTGGTCGCGGATGCTGGATCGGCTGGCCGGCGCCGACCCGCCACAGATCGTCTGCGTGGACCCACGCCAGACCCCGGTCGCCAAAGCCGCGACGGTGCACCTGGCACCGGTTCCCGGGACCAACCTGGCGTTGATGAACGGCCTGCTGCACGAGATGATCGCGCACGACTGGACCAACCGCGACTATATCGCCGCCCACACCGTCGGATACGAGCAGCTGGCGGCCTGTGTCGCGCAGTATCCGCCGGAGCGGGTGGCCACGATTTGCGATGTCCCGGTGCAGGATCTGCGACGCGCGGCGGAGATCCTCGGTCATGCCCAGCGCCTACTGTCCACCGTATTGCAGGGCTTCTACCAATCTCACCAGGCGACCGCGGCCGCGGTCCAGGTCAACAACCTCAACCTCATTCGCGGCATGCTGGGCCGGCCCGGCGCCGGCATTCTGCAGATGAACGGGCAGCCGACCGCGCAGAACACCCGGGAATGCGGCGCCAACGGGGACTTGCCGGGATTCCGCAACTGGGAAAACGATGCCCACGTCGCCGAGCTGGCCCGGCTGTGGAACGTCGAGGAGGCCAAGATTCCGCACTACTCGGAACCGACGCATGCCATGCAGATGCTGCGCTTCGCCGAGCAGGGCAGTCTGCGGATGCTCTGGGTCAGCGCCACCAACCCGGCGGTGTCGCTTCCGGAGTTGCACCGGATCCGGCGCATCCTCGGCCAGACCCGGCTATTTCTGGTCGTGCAGGACATCTTCCGCACCGAGACAGCCGAGCTCGCCGACGTGGTGTTGCCGGCCGCGGCGTGGGGCGAGAAGACCGGGACGTTCACCAATGCCGATCGCACGGTGCACCTCTCGGAGAAGGCCGTCGATCCGCCCGGGCAGGCCCGACCCGACCTCGATATTTTCTGCGATTACGCCGAGCGGATGGATTTTCGTGATCTCGACGGCGCCCCGCTGATCTCCTGGAAGGATCCCGAGTCGGCGTTTGCGGCCTGGCAGCGCTGCAGCGCCGGCCGCCCCTGCGATTACACCGGGTTGAGCTATGCGAAGCTGCGCGGCGGCAGCGGAATCCAATGGCCTTGTAACGCTGAGCATCCCGACGGCACCGAGCGTCTCTACACCGACGGCGAATTCTGGAGCAAACCCGACTACTGCGAAACCTACGGCAAGGATCTGATCACCGGCGGGGCGATCGAACCGACCCAATACCGGGCAGCCAACCCGGACGGCAAGGCGGTGCTGCGGGCCGCCGGCTACACCCCGCCGCATGAGCGGCCCGCCGACGACGAGTTGTGGCTGACGACCGGCCGTACGGTCTACCACTTCCACACCCGCACCAAAACCGGTCGCGCGCCGCAACTCAACGACGCCGCACCCGAGGTGTGGGTTCAGCTCGCGGCCGCCGATGCCGAACGCCGCGGGATCCGCGACGGCGATCCGGCCATCATCCGTTCGGCACGCGGTTGTGTGCAGGCCCGTGCGCGGGTGGGCGGCATCCGCGACGGCGTCGCATTCATGCCGTTTCACTACGGCTACTGGGACACCGACGGCGATGGTCATCACCGGGCGGCCAATGAACTCACGATCACCGACTGGGACCCGGTGTCCAAACAGCCACTGTTCAAGACGTCGGTGGTACGCATCAGCAAGGGTGTCGAGGCGGACGGGAGCGGCTGGTGAAGCTCGACCTGGCGCTACGGGAGCTGCACCGCTCGGAGATGTCGCTGGCCCGGCGGTTCCGCCGAGTCGGCGAGCGGCACAAGGCTGATCACGACGTCTTCCACCTGTGCGCCGATCTCGCCGGCTGGTCGGACGACCACGTCCGCCGGCTTGCGCAAGCCGGGCACAGTCACGGGTTGCGGCTGGCCGAATCGTCCCCACGGCCCGGGAGGGTGTTGTCGTCGTTGCGGGAGATGACCAGCGTGGTGCTCGGCCGGCGGCCCGAACCGGGTGTTCTGTTGCTGGCTGATCTGCGCAGCCTGTATCTGCACGCCGCCGCGGTCTCGGTCGACTGGGAACTCGTGGCTCAGGGCGCCCAGGCCGCCCGGGACAGCGGGCTGCTCGAGATGGCAGCGCAGTGCCACCCCGAGACGGTGCGGCAGATGGACTGGGCCAACACCATGCTCAAAGAGCTTGCGCCGCAAGTCCTGATGTCATGACACTAGCGCCGGAAGGCGATGACCAGAGCCAGCAGGTCGAGGGCCAGCAACACCCAACCAGCCAGCGGGACAAGGAAACCGCGTCGCCGCCCCGCCGTCACGAACGAGACCAGGATGGTCAGTGCGGCGATGACGGGCGCACCGTAATAGAGCACGCCGAAGACGACGCCGCTGGGCCCGAGGTCGGGACACTCGGCGGTGCTGCACGCGGCGGTGCTCATCACCGCTCCCGTCGCGAACACCATGACCAGCGCAGCCCCGGCGGCGGTCAACACCGCAGCCACCCAGTTGGCCCAGAACCGGGCGCGGCGGTTGTCGGACTGGACCGGTACCGGCATCGGCTCTCCGGTCACAGCGCCGCCTCCCGCGCCCGGAGCTCGTGCACCAACGCATCGCAGAAGGCGGGCAGGTCGTCGGGCTTGCGGCTCGACAGCAGGATCGACGGTCCGCAGTCACAGCGCACCAACTGCTCGTCGACCCACTCGGCGCCCGCGTTGATGATGTCGGTGCGCAGGCTCGGCCAGGACGTGATCCGCCGCCCGGCAAGGACTCCGGCCTCCACCAGGGTCCAGGGGCCATGGCAGATCACGGCGACCGGTTTGCCGGCGTCGAAGAATTCCCGCACGAACGCGACCGCGCGTTCGTTGGTGCGCAACTGGTCCGGGTTGGCCACCCCGCCCGGCAGCACCAGCGCGTCGAAGTCATCGGCGGAGACGTCGTCGACCACACGGTCCACGTCGAATTCGTCGCCACGGTCGAGGTGGTTGAACGCCTGAACCGGCCCGGCGGTCGTCGACACCAACACCGGGCATGCGCCGGCCTTGGCAACCGCGCGCCACGGCTCGGTCAACTCGACCTCCTCAACGCCTTCGGGCGCCACCAGAAACGCGACCCGGCGGCCCTCTTGCGATCCGGACATCGACCTCTCCTTTTCGTGACCTGTTCCGTACTACGGACACCTCCTCCCATACCCGATGGCCCACCCGCACAAACGGAGCCGAATGCCCGGTGTAGCCCGCCGCCACCGGGGGTATCCGGGCCGAATGAGATGGCAGGGCAGCGTGGCGGACTTCGGGTCGGCCGCTGTCACCGGCTTTCCTCACGCCAGCATCTCGATGCTGCGCGTCCTCGACTACCGGGTCGGTCTACCGTCCGGGCCGGCCCGGTCCACACTTCAGCGTCGGCGCCTGCGCACTTCGATCCGAGCGCCGGCGTCGCGGCATTGCAGAGCCGGCTGGGCACCGGTGGCGGGCCCGCGCAGCAGCGCCCCGTCGCGGATGTCGAAGCGTGAGCCGTGGCACGAGCAGGTCACCACGGTGCCGTCGAGTTTCCCCTCGCTCAGCAGGCAACCACGGTGCCCGCACCGGTCATGGATCGCGAAGACGAGTCCGTCGAGCCGGACCAGCAGCACCGGCGTCCCGTCGGCATCTGCCGAATGCAGTTGCCCGTCGGTCAATTCGGCGCTGTCGAGCACCGGTGTCCAGTCATCCGGCCCCGGATCGAACACGGTCTGATTGACCCCGACGCCACGCGAGTAGGCCAGATGGCCGCCGAGATAGCCGCCCAGACTCAGTGACGCGGCGCCACCGAGGCCGAGCAGTGCCGCGCGCAGCCGTCGGCCGCGCATCCGATTGACCAAGGATGCGCAGTACATCAGCAGCGCGCCGGAGTTGGCGGCGGCGTGCACCAGACCGACCCGGCGGGACGCCTCGTCGGACAGTTCGGTGTCTGCCCAGTCGCTGATACCGGTCAGCGCGGTCGGAACGAAGGCGGCGATACCCACCGTGGTCAGCCGGTTGGCCGCCGCGGCACCGGTCCGCGGCGCCAGCAGATCCAGGAGCAGGGCCGCCAGGAACGAACCGATGACCAGATCGGTCAGCGGGGGGTGTGCCGGGTGCCCCAGGCCGGTGCCGCTGATGACGTCCTTGAACGGGCCCTGCCCGGTCAGGCTGCGCACCCGGGCGGCGATCGTCTTCGCGGGAGTGTCCAGGATGACGGCCCGCTCCAGCGCTGTGGTCAGCCGCCGGTCGGCCGCGGTGGTGGTCGACATCATCGGCATCTCCGGGGCCTCCGCTTGCCTTACTGCTGGGTGAGCTGCTGGGCTTTCGCGTAAGCCAGCTGCAGGAAGTCGGCGCCGGCCAGCGCGGTGAAGGTGCCGGCGACCAGCCGGGTCAGCCGGGGAGCGAACACCAGGCCGGCGGCAAACGCGGTGACCGCCCACATGTCCGTGCAGAACGGGCACGTCAACAGCTCCCCCAGACTGTGGCGCAGCTGGCTGGAGTGGCGGGTCTCCTCCATCACCTCGGCGGGGCCGCCGGCGCCGGCATAGTGGGCGAACGGCGCCCGCAGCGGGCTGGTCACCGCGTCCTTGGTGAGCGTCCGGGACAGTTTGTGGGCGCCCACGGTCACCGTCAGCAGGTCGCCGGCCGCCCAGCGCTGCGGCAGACGGCGGCCGGTGGCCGCGGCGGCCACGGTTACCGCCGCGACCAACCCGCCGTAGACCAGCAACACCACCGCGTATCCCCCCAACGGCCGTGGGTTGTCGCCGCGGTACGCGTCGGCCTCCCGCTTGGCCGCATCCGCGATGGTGTTGCCGGACTCGGTCGATTGAGTCATCACTCAGAAGTTGTCACAGGTCTTGGCGATGGGGCCGACCAGGTTGACGAACTGCGCCGCTTCAGGCACGCCTTGGGCCTGTTGCAGCATCTGCTCACGCTGCGGAGGCGGCGAGGCCAGGAAGCTCTGCAGGAACGACTGCGCCATCGGTGTCGCGTTGAATTGCGCTGCGGCTTCCGGCGATTGCGCGTTCATCGCCGCCACCACCTGTGAGTAGCTGCACGTGGTACTGACCGCCGGATCCTGCGCCGGATCCGCAGCCGCGACCCCCACCGCCGACAGCGCCAGCGCCGCGCCACCGGCAGCGGCGGCCAGCCTGGTCAAAGACGTTGTGATCATTGATTTCTCCCCTTCGACTCATGTTCCGTCGGTGACGGTACCGACCTAGGCTTGCCGTTTTCGCACGAGCTAAACCACGGTTTGCCCACCAGCGGTTGTGGGTATCGGACGAAATGCTGTGATTACTCGGATACTCGCCGCGACCGGCCTGGCGGGGGGCACGCTGCTGTGCTGGCCTGCCGGGGACGCGGCCGCCTTGGATTGCCCGGATGTCGAGGTGGTGTTCGCCCGCGGGACCGCCGAACCGCCCGGCGTGGGATCGATGGGGCAGCAGTTCATCGACGCCCTGCGGTGGCGGGTCGGCGGCCGGCCGGTGGGGGTCTACCCGGTCAATTTCCCGGCCGTGCCCGAATTCGGCCCGACGGTCGCCGGGGTGGCCGATGCAGCCGGCCACATCACCGATATGGCGGCGGGTTGCCCACAGACCGCGGTGGTGCTCGGCGGGTACTCGCGGGGCGCGGCGCTGATGGGCTACCTCACCGAACCGGCACCTGCCGCCGACGGGTTCCCCCCGCCGCTGACGCCCGAGGCGGCCGGCCACGTCGCCGCCGTGGCGTTGCTGGGCAGGCCCTCGGCGGCGTTCCTGAATTCCCTCGGTGCGCCGCCCCTGGTGATCGGTCCGGGATTTGCCGCCAAGACGATCGATTTGTGTGCTCCCGGCGACCCGATCTGCTCAGCGGGTGACGACGGCGCCGCCCACTGGGCGTACGCCGCCAACGGCATGACCGCCCAGGCGGCGGATTTCGCCGTGGAACGTCTCGCGCCGCCCGGCCCGGATCCGCGCACATGACCACCGGCCCGGCGCTGCTGGAACGGTTTCCCCCGCAGGTCTTGCGGCAGTACGCGCTGATCGCCGACGGCGAGCGCGGGATCGTGGTCGGCCCGCGCGGCGACTTCTGCTGGATGTGCCTGCCGCGGTGGGACAGTCCGGCGGTGTTCAGTTCGCTGCTCGGCGGCGCCGGCGTGTACGCCGTCACTCCGGAGCTGCGCTATGTGTGGGGCGGCCAATACGAAGAGCGGTCGCTGATCTGGCGTTCCCGCTGGGTGACCATCGACGGAATCGTCGAGTGCCGGGAGGCGCTGGCGTTCCCCGGCGACCCGCACACCGCGGTGGTGCTGCGCCGCATCCGGGCACTCGATCGGCCGGTGCGGATGCAGGTGGCCCTGCAGGTGCGGGCCGACTTCGGCGCCGCCGCCATGTCGGGGTTGTCCTGCCGGGACGACGTGTGGACCGGCCGCTCGGGACCGCACCGGTTCCGGTGGACCGGTGCCGGCCAGGCCAGCCGGCCCGGCGACGGGGCGCTGCACCTGGTGCTCGACGTGGAACCGGGCCGCGACCACGACCTGGTGCTCGAGCTATCCGATCGAGAACTGCCCGATCAGCCGGTCGACGCCGCACAGGCCTGGCGGGCCACCGAAACCGCATGGAAGGAAGCGGTTCCCGAACTCACCGGCACCCTGGCCGATGTCGACGCCCAGCTCGCGTATGCGGTGTTGCGCGGGCTGACCAGCACCGGCGGCGGGATGGTGGCCGCGGCGACAATGTCGTTGCCGGAGCGGGCCAAGGCCGGCCGCAATTTCGACTATCGCTACTGCTGGATCCGCGACCAGTGCTACACCGGGCAGGCGATCGCCGCCGCCGGGCCGCACCCGCTGTTGGATGACGCCGTCCGGTTCGTCACCGAGCGGGTGCTGGACGACGGACCCGACCTGCGACCGGCCTACTGTGTCGACGCCAGCGCACCGCCGCCGGAAGAGGATCTGCCGCTGCCGGGTTACCCGGGTGCCGCGGTCAAAACCGGGAACTGGGTGCGCGGGCAGTTCCAGCTCGACAACTTCGGGGAGGCGCTGCTGCTGCTGGCCGCCGCAGCGAGACTGGACCGGCTGGACAGCACCCATTGGGGTGCGGTGCACACCCTGGTGGACGCGATCGAAAAGCGTTGCGGTGACGCCGACGCCGGCGTGTGGGAACTCGACAACCGGCGCTGGGCGCATTCGCGGCTGATGTGCGCGGCCGGACTGCGCCGTGTCGCCGGCGTGGCGTCACTGGCTGAAGGCGCACGCTGGCACCAGCTGGCCGACAAGCTGGTCGCCGATACCAGCACCGACTGCCTGCACCGCGACGGCCGATGGCAACGCGCATCCGATGACCCGGGGATCGACGCGGCCCTGCTGCTGCCGAGCCTGCGCGGGGCCGTCCCCGCCGATGATCCCCGCACGGTGGCTACCCTGGCCGCGGTGCGCCATGAGCTGACCCGGGACGGCTTCGTCTACCGATACCGGCCCGACCAGCGCGAGCTCGGCGAAGCCGAAGGAGCGTTCCTGTTGTGCAACTTTGCGATGGCCATGGCAGATCACCAGCAGGGCAACGAACTTGCGGCGTTGCAGTGGTTCGAGCGGGGCCGCACCGCGTGCGGCCCGCCCGGCCTGCTCACCGAGGAGTACGACGTCGGCCAGCGCCAATTGCGCGGCAATCTGCCGCAGGCGTTCACCCACGCGCTGCTATTCGAGGCCGCGCACCTGTTGGCCGGTGACGTCACGGCTTGAGCAGGATCTTCACCGCGCCGTCGCGCTTCTCCTGAAATATCTGATAAGCGTGCGGCGCCTGCTCCAGCGGCAGCTCGTGGGTGGCGAAGGTGTCGACGCCCAGGGGGTCGTCGTCGGTGAGCAGCGGCATCAGCCGCTCGACCCGGGGTTTGACGTTGGCCTGGCCCATCCGCAGCTGAATCTGCTTGTCGAACAAGGTGAACATCGGCAGCGGGTCCAGTTTGCCGCCGTAGACGCCGACGATCGATATGGTGCCGCCACGGCGCACGATGTCGATCGCGGCGTACAACGCGGCGAGCCGGTCAAGGCCGGCCTTGCTGATCAACGGCCCGGCGACGGCATCCGGTAACAGCGAGCTGAGCTGCTGCACCGCCTTGGCGCCGCCGGAGCCGTGCGCCTCCATGCCCACGGCGTCGATCACCGCGTCGGTTCCGCGCCCGTCCGTGCGGTCACGGATCAGCTCGCCGAGATCGGATGCCTCACGCAGGTCGACGGTTTCGATTCCCCGCCGGGCCAGCCGGCCCAGCCGCTCGGGCACCAGATCCACCCCGATCACCCGGGCGCCCTGGTGGGTGGCGATCCGGGCCGCCATGTCACCGATCGGGCCGAGCCCCAGCACCGTCACCGTCCCGCCGTCGGGTATTGCGGCGTAGTCCACCGCCTGCAGCGCGGTCGGCAGCACGTCGGACAAATACACGAACCGCGAATCCGGCGGGCCCTCAGGCACTTTGATGTGGGTGTAGTGCGCCTGCGGCACCCGAAGGTACTGCGCCTGGGCGCCCGGAACCTGGCCGTAGAGCTTGGAGTAGCCGAACAGCGCGGCGCCGGTATCCTGCTCGCGCACCCGCGTGGTGTCGCACTGGGTCGGCAGACCCTGCCGGCACATGCCACAGTGCCCGCACGCGATCTGGAACGGGATGACCACCCGGTCGCCCGGCTTGAGGTTGCTGACCCCGCGACCGACCTCGGCGACGACCCCGATCGGTTCGTGGCCGAGGATGTCGCCGGGGTCCATGAACGCGCCGAGCACCTCATAGAGGTGCAGATCCGATCCGCAGATGTTGGTAGTCGTCACCTCGATGACGGCGTCGGTCGGCTTCTCGATCACCGGGTCGGGCACGGTGTCGACTTGGACTTTGCGCTTGCCCTGCCATGTGACCGCCCGCATCGGGTCGCCTCCGTCGTGTCGTGAAGAACACCGCCGGGCTACCCGCACGCACCACAGCGCAAACAGTTTCCGACAGCCCCTGCCGGCGAAGGTTTGAGGCCGATGCCTGCGGGTAGCCCGCGGGAAACAAATCCAGCGTTGTCTTAAGGGAGCCACCATGTTCGTTCACAACAAGGAGATGCAGTTCGAGGTCCGGGTCGAGCGGCCCGATCCGCGTTTCGCCAACCTGCTGCAAGAGCAGTTCGGCGGGGAGAACGGCGAACTCAAGGCGGCGATGCAGTACTTCACCCAGGCGTTCATCCTGCGTCGCAAGAACCCGAAGATGTACGACCTGTTCATGGACATCGCCACCGAGGAGTTCAGCCACCTGGAGATGGTCGGCTCGCTGATCACCATGCTGCTCGACGGCCTCAACGACGACCTGAAGAACGCCAACGAGCGCTGCGACTGGATGCCGGCGGTGGCCAGCCGCGACGGCCGGGACCAGATCATCCACCAGGTGGCGCTCAACCCGCTGCACTTCGTGGAGAGCGGTGGTGGCCCGCATCCCAGCAATGCCGCCGGAACACCGTTCACCGGCGCCTACATCAACGCCAACGGCGACCCGTCGGTTGATCTGCGCAGCAATCTGGGCGCCGAGTCACGGGCCAAGATCGTCTACGAATATCTCAAGCAGTTCACCGACGACCCCGGTGTGCAGGACACCCTGACCTTCCTGATGACCCGAGAGGTCACCCACTTCCAGCAGTTCACCGCGGCCCTCAACGAGCTGCCGGTGAACTTCCCGCCCGGCCAGGCTCCGGGCGACGAGCGCTTCCAGAACGTGGCGTTCAACATGTCCGACGCCGAGACCAGCCGCGGCCCCTGGAACGAGGGCCAGGGCCCGTGGCCGGAGGGCATGCACTGGGAGTACGTCCAGAAGCCGACCCGCGACTGGCTCGGCGGTTCCCTGCGACACAACCGCGGGCCGGCGGAGAACCCCGACGGTAGCCCCGCGGTGCACTCCGAGAAGCCGTTCGCGCACGAACAGCACAGCGCCACAGGGTAAGTGGAAAGCCCCGCCGATGACCGAACGCGGTGACGAACGGCCGGACCCTCCGGAGTCCTTGGAAGATACCGTCGACCGGCTCGACGAGAAGGCCGCCAAGGAACACGACTCGGAAAACCGGGCCCGCGAGACTCCCAAGCGCGGTTCACCCGACGAGCCGCCAGATTAGGCGTTCGCGGCTGCTCGGCGGCTCGAGCTGCCGGTCAACTCTTGGGCGCGTCGGGTGGGTTGTCCGCGGCCCGGCCGGTCAGCCGGTCACGCAGATGGTCGACGGCGGCAGCGACCACGCCCATGGTGTTCTGCGCCAGCCCGCCCGACGGGGCGTTGGGGTGCGGCCGGGTCGGCGCGATCTTCTTGGCGGTGCGGAGCTTGTCGCCCAACTGCTCGAGGTCTTCGGCGCTGACCGCCGTTTTGAACCGCGGCCACACCACGTTCTCCTCGTAGCTGATGTGCTCTCGGGCCGCCGTGACGAATTCGGCCAGCGCGCGGTGATATTCGGGCTCGCCGGGGCGGGTGTCCTCGAGCTGCTGCAACAGCGCCTTGCCGGCTTCCTCCTGGGCGATGGCGACATCGGCTATGTCATCACCGTCGTCGAGCGCCGCTCGAACCGCCGGCCAGAACAGTTGTTCTTCGACGGCCTCGTGCTGGGACTCGGCGATCACGAGATTGGTGACCATGGTCGCCAAGCCGCTCTGGTGGGCCCCGTCGCCCTGCGGCGCGCCGTCAAGTACTTCCAACATGCCCAGCACGCTTTCGTGGTCGGCACGAAGAAAGGCCAATGCGTCCATGACTTTCCCTCCCGAGTCGAGTTCGATTCGATCGCATACCCACCGCGGTGCCGCCGAAACCCGGGAAGCCGACACGTTTCACCGACGCAGTACCGGGTAACTGATCGCCATGACGTCGTTGTGGCTTGCTGACCGGATCGCGACATCACCGGCGTCGGGCACCGCCGAGGACCTCCCCGGGTTCGCCGACGTGGTGGTGGCCGGCGCCGGCATCACCGGGCTGATGACCGCGGTACTGCTGGCGCGGGCAGGCCGCGAGGTGCTGGTGCTGGAGGCTCGGACCGTCGGCGCCTGCGCGACCGGCAACACCACCGCCAAGATCAGCCTGCTCCAGGGCACCCAGCTGTCGGCGATCTCGGCGAAGCAGGGCAAGCGGGTGGCCGCGGCCTATCTCGACGGCAACCGCGCCGGGCAGGACTGGCTGCTGTCGTTCTGCGCCTCGACCGGTGTCGCGGTGCAGCGGGAGGACGCCTACAGTTTCGCCCAGTCCGAGCGCGGGGTGGCGGCGGCGCGCGCCGAGTACGAGGCCTGCCGCGCGGTGGATCTTCCGGTGACCTGGGAGTCGCGGGCCGACGTGCCGTTCGCATTCCATGGCGGGGCCCGGCTGGCCGAGCAGGCGCAGTTCGACCCGATGCCGTTCCTGGACGCGCTGCGCGCCGAGCTGCTCGCCAGCGGCGGCCAGCTGGTGGAACACGCCCGGGTGCAACGGGTTTCCGGCGGGCGGGACGGCCTGCGGCTGCGGGTGGCCGGTCCCCGGGTGCACGCCGAGCTGCAGGCTACCCAACTGGTGCTGGCCACCGGGATCCCGATCCTGGATCGCGGCGGATACTTCGCCCGGCTCAAGCCCAGCCGGTCCTACTGCATGGCGTTCGATGTGCCCGGCGAGATCACCCGCCCGATGATGATCTCCACCGATTCGCCGACGCGGTCGCTGCGCTACGCCCCGGTCAACGGCTCCGAGCGGCTGCTGGTCGGCGGGGCCGGGCACACCGTCGGCCGCGCCAAGCACCCCGGCGACGCGCTGGCCGAACTCGAGGCGTGGACGGTCCGGCACTTCCCGGGCGCGTCCCGTACGCATCTGTGGTCGGCGCAGGACTACACCCCCGTCGACAAGTTGCCCTATGTCGGGCCGATCCTGCCCGACAGCAACACCATCTACGTGGCAACGGGTTTCAACAAATGGGGCATGACCAATGGGGCGGCCGCCGCGCTGGCGCTGTCGGGCCGGCTGCTGGGCAAACGTCCGGAATGGGACCGGGCGTTCGCCAGCTGGAGCACCCGCGAGCTGCGAGGCCTGACCACCGCGCTGACAGCCAACCTTGAGGTCGGCTTCAACCTGGCGAAGGGCTGGATCGCTCCCACGGCCCACATCGGCCAGCACGGCCTGGGCCGCGACGCCGCCGGCGTGGTCAGCGGACCGCCGTGGCACCTGCAAGCCCAGTGCCGGGTGAACGGCGTCGAACACCGCCTCTCCCCGGTCTGCCCGCACCTCGGCGGCATCGTCAATTGGAACGACGCCGACCGGGCCTGGGAGTGCCCGCTGCACGGGTCGCGCTTCGCTCCCGACGGCACCCTGCTGGAAGGCCCCGCCACCCGCGGCCTGACCGCCAGCAGCTGAGGAGCGGCACTCATCGTTTACCGCGCGGCCGGACGGGTAACCGACCGCTGGGCGGTGAACAACAGCTGCGAAGCGATGGGGTGAGCGGTGTGCATCATCGACGATGACATGCGCCTGATCGTGGAGAGCGCGAAGTTGGCGTTCGTCGCCACCGTCTGCGAGGACGGCTCCCCGAACCTGTCGCCCAAGGAGTCGCTGCTGGTGTACGGCGACGACCACCTGGTGTTCATGCACATGGCATCGCCGAGCACGGTGGCCGATCTGCGCCGTGATCCGCGTATCGAGGTCAACGTCGTCGACTTCCTCAAGCGCCGCGGTTATCGCTTCAAGGGCACCGCCCAACTGCGGCCGCCCGGCGACGAGGTCTACGAGTGGCTGCGGCAGTGGGTGATCGCCACCTATGGGCCGCGGTTTCCCTGCCGTGAGGCGGTGCTGATCCGGGTCGAATGCGCGCTGCCGATCGCCTCGCCGGTCTATATGTTCGGCGATGCTCACGAACCCGCGCTGATCCGGAGGTGGTCGGGTATCTACGGACTGCAATGACCGTCACGGTGGTCGGGCAGATCGGGCGCGACCTGGTGCTGCGCAGCGCGGGCTTGCCGCCGGCCGGCGGGTCGGCCCGGGTGCTGCGGCGCCGGGAACTGCTGGGCGGCAAGGGCGCCAACCAAGCCGTGGGCCTGGCCCAGCTGGGTGTGCCGGCCGCGCTGATCGGGGTGGTCGGCGACGACGATGCCGGTGCGGCGGTGTGTGAGCAGGCGGTCGGTGACGGAGTCGACATCAGCGGGGTGACCCGGCGCGGCGAGACCGCGCTGCTGGTCGATCTGGTCGACGAGCCGGCCAGTCGCAGGCTTTTCGAGCACATTCCGGAAAGCTCGCTGCTGACCGCGGCCGACGTGCAGCAGTGCGACACCCTGATCGCCCGGTCGGCCATCGTGTCGCTGCAGTTGCAGCAACCAGCGGAGGCGACGCTGGCGGCCGCCCGGCTGGCACGGCGCCACGGCGCGCAGGTGGTGGCCGACGGCAATCCGCCGGCCGAGGTACGCGACGAAATGCTCTGCTGCGTTGACGTGTTGCGCGCCGACGCCGAGGAGGCGGCGCTGCTCGCCGGCGAACCGGTCACCTGCCAGGCGGCGGCGCGGGCACTGGCCGACCGCCTGTTGGTCGCCGGAGTGCGGCTGGTCGCGCTGGCCGTCCCGGGCGTGGGCGACCTGCTGGTGTGGTCCGGCGGCCAGGAGCTGCTCGGTCTGTCGAAGGCACCGGTAGTCGATCCCACCGGCGCCGGTGACGCGTTCGTAGCCGGTTTGATCGCCGGGCTGCGGCGCGGCCCCGATCCCCGCCGGGCCGGGCGGCTGGCCGCGGCCGCCGCGGCCGCCTGCGTGCCGCAGCTGGGCGGGCGGCCTCACCTGGCCGATCTGGCCCTCCCGGGCGTTTCCGGCTCCAGGCCGCCGGGTACTGCGCACAGATGGGATTCTCTGTGACACAAGTGCAGAAGTGCCTGGCAGGTTTCGAGTACCCAGGCACGGCGGAGGAACTCGCCGACCACGCCCGAAGCAACGGGGCCGAGCCGAAGCTGGTCGACACCCTGCGGGCGTTGAAGAAAGACAGCTTCGACGGTCCCGACGCGGTGATGTCGTCGCTGTCCGCCCAGAATGCGCTGGGCGGGTGAGCGGCGGCTACTGCAGCTGATCGCGCAGCTTCGCCAGTGACTTGGCCAGCAGCCGCGAGACGTGCATCTGCGAGATGCCGACCCGTTCGGCGATCTGGGTCTGGGTCATCGATTCGAAGAACCGCAGCACCAGCACCGTGCGTTCGCGTTCCGGAAGCGCATTGAGCAAGGGCCGCAACGCCTCTCGATCCTCGATCCGGTCCATCCCCGCGTCGCTGTCACCGAGGGTATCGGCGATCGAGCGGACGTCGTCCTCGTCGGAGCTGCCGCCGCTGTCGATGGACAGGGTGTTGTAGGAGCTGCCCGCCACCAGACCTTCGACCACCTCGTCGCGGCTCAACTCCAGCTCGCGGGCCAGCTCCGAGGCGGTCGGCGCCCGGCCCAGGCGTTGGGACAGGTCCGCGGTGGCCGCCCCGAGCCGCAGATGCAGCTCCTTGAGCCGGCGGGGCACCTTGACCGACCAGCTGTTGTCCCGGAAATGCCGGCGGACTTCGCCCATGATCGTCGGGACCGCGAACGAGACGAAATCCGAGCCGGTTTCGACGTCGAAGCGGGTTACGGCGTTGACCAGGCCCACCCGCGCGACCTGGACCAGGTCGTCGCGCAACTCCCCGCGTCCTTCGAACCGGCGGGCGATGTGGTCGGCCAGCGGCAGGCACCGCTCCACGATCTTGTCCTTGCGGTTGCGGAAATCGGCGGAGTCGGCATCGTATTGGGCGAGCTCACGGAACATGTCGCCGACATCGGCGTACTCCGATCCTGACTGTGAGCCGCCGCCGGCGGCGCGCGGGGTCACCGCCTGGAGTCCGCCCGCCGGGTTCTCAATGTCACCCCGAACACCTCGCCGGCACCGTCGGACTCCGGGCCGTCGCGGAACGTCTGCACGTCGTCCACGAGAGAGGTGAGTACGTGCCAGCTGAAGCTGCCCGGCGTCAGCACGTCGGCGCCGCCGCCGGCGGCTGACGCTTGAATCGTCATGCCGTCGTCTTGCGGGTCGACGACGACCCGCAGCGTCGCGCCCGGCGCTGCGCACCGGATCAACTGGGTACACAGCTCGTCGATCGCCAGCCGCAGATCGGCCACGGTATCGACGTCCAGATCCTCGTAGGTCGCGATCGCCCCGACCAGCATGCGCACCACCGCCAAACTCTCCAGTCTGGGCGTGACCCGCAATTCGACGGCTCGCTCGCTGCACGACCGTGAGGTCCGGTCGCTGTGGATGTCGGTCATAAAGCCTCCCGGCGATGTCGGACCGAGACTACCGCTGCGCCCCGATGGCCCATTCACGCCGTCATCACCGCATAGTCGGCCGCCCGGAGGTTAGTCACGGGAGGGCTAGTACCCCGTCGCCGGTCACCTCAACCATCGATTTCGGTACGCGGGAACAAGTCGGCCCGGCCGGAACCCGGCCGGGCCGTGTGGGGTGTTCCGCTGATCAGCTGGTCGAATGCGTCCGGTGCAGCTCCGGGTGCGCCAGCTGCCACTGCTGGTTTACCCGGCCGATCCGCCGGTGCTCGATCAGCAGCCACAGTGCGCCCAGCGCGGCGGCAAGCACCGCGAAGACGGCGACGGCCACACCCTGCCGGTCGTGGCCGGTGGCGAATGCGGTCAGGCAGCCGGCCCCGGCGACCATGCTGACGACCAGCAGGCTGTAGCCCGGCCACCCCATGACGTCGATCACGGCACGACCGGCGTGCGGCCGGGTCGTCCGGACATGGTCAACGGGGTCGTGAAACGTATCGCCCATTGCTTCTTCCTCTCGTGAGTCGTCCGGCCAGTCCGGAGGTCGGGTGGGGAACCCCGTCCGTGGCGAACCCGTCCGCGACCAAAAACTATCGTAGGTCGATGTGATCTACATAACGTCTCACTTTCAGGGCCTTCACAGCGACCCGGCAGTCAATGCCCGGTAAAAACGCCTCTGATCAGCCCATACCACTGATCGGCACCGCGCTGATAAACAAAACGAGAAGCATCAACGACATCAGGAACCAGCCGGCGCCCTGCCATCCCCACCAGGTGCCACGCGCGCGCCAGACCCGGTAGGTCCGCAGGAAGGCCCGCACCCCGCCGCCGGCCAAGATCACCGGCGCCCCCGCGGCGAGCACGGCCCGGTACGGCCTGCCGCACGCCACCGTCTCGGCCGCCGGATCACAGGAGCCGGCCCACCACGCCGCCAGCAAGACGAACGCCACCGCGGCGGCGGTGACCACGCCGGCGAACCTGATCGCCGAGCGGACCTCCTCGTCCTCCTGACCCAACCGGTCGCCGCCGGGGCGGGGTTGCATACGGCGTTCCATGTCCCCACCGTCCGCGCTGATCGGCTCTGCGTCAAGGCGATTCGACGTTTGGGTAATCGGCCGACCGGGAAGCCTTGCGGGTGTGGCGCGCTAACGCAGCCCGCAGGGCTGACCGTCGGCCCGTCACATCCACGAAATCCAGGGAGGGATTTTATGTCGGACGACAAGAAGAGCGGCCCCGAAGAAGGCTTCCGGGGCGCCGTCGAGGGCGTCAAGGGCAAGGCCAAGGAGGCCTTGGGCACCGTGACCGGCAACGACGAAATGTCCCGTGAGGGCAAGGCCCAGCAGGACAAGGGCGAGGCGCAGCGCGACGCCGCCAAGCGCGAAGCCGAGGCCGAATCGGCCCGGGCGGGCGCGGACGCGGCAGAGGCGCGCGAACAGTCCCACCAGTAGCCCGATGGAGGATAGGCCCGGCCCGCGGCGCGGGCCGGGCCTATCGCTGTGCGGTTATTCGCGCCACGTAGCGGGTAATAGTGCCTTGAAAGGCACCGAGGGATATTCCGAGGGTTGGAGCCAGGCGATGGACATTCTGTTACTGACCGACCGGGACGAGTTCGAACAGTCCCTGTCGGCGTTGCGCGTCTTCGGGCATTCGGTTATCCGCGCGCCGCTCGCCATCACCGTCCGGGCCGACTGCCTCAGCGTCGCGGCCGCGCTGGTGGATGGTTGTACCGATCTGACCACGTCACGCGAGACCTGTCGGCGGCTCTGCAGTTGGGAACCGTCGACCGCCGTCCTGGCCGTGGTGAGCGCCGAGGATTTCGCCGCGGTCGATCTCGACTGGCAGGTCGACGATGTCCTGGTCGCGACCGCGGGACCGGCCGAGGCGCATGCCCGACTCCGGTTGGCATTGGCACGCCGGCGCATGTCGGTCCACAGCGCACTGCAATTCGGCGACCTGGTCATCCACCCGGACAGCTACACCGCGTCGCTGTCGAACCGTGAACTCGACCTCACCCTGACCGAGTTCAAGCTGCTCAACTATCTGGTGCAGCACGCGGGTCAGGCGTTCACGCGCACCCGGCTGCTGCAGGAGGTCTGGGGTGGTGAGGGCAGCCGCCGCAAGGTCGACGTCCACGTGCAGCGGCTGCGCGCCAAACTCGGCGCCGACCACGAGTCGATCGTCGACACCGTTCGCGGGGTCGGCTACATGACCCCGGAGTCACCGCAACCCCAATGGGCGATCGCGAATTAAAGCGAACGGAGAGCGCCACCAACATGACTGATCAACCCGAGATCGACCCCGAGACCGACACCAGCGGCGACGACACGCTGCCGCCGAGCGAGGCCACCGACTCCGACGAGCTGCGCAATGACGACGGGGATGCGACCGTCACGCCGCCGGACAGCTGGCAGCCGGTTGATGAGGCGGTCCACGAGTCGCTGGACGACAAGCTGGCCGCTGAGCAGCCCGACGTCGGCGTCGACCAGGGCCTGCACGAGTCCGTCGGTGGCGGGCGGCACCGGGCTCAAGTCTCCGGCAGCCCCGAGGACGGCGACTCGTTCTACAACGTCGAGGAGTGAGGTCGGTGGTAATCGCCCCCGGCAGCTAGCGCAGCTGCCGGCGACGGATGGGTCTCGCTAGCGATTCGGTTGCGCGGCGCTGATGTCGGCGAGTGCAGATTTCTCGTCGCGTTCCAGCGCGAGATCGCCGATGCTCAGCACTCCGGCCAACTGGTCGCCGTCGATGACGGGCAGCCGGCGCACGGCCTTGCGACGCATCAGCTCGACGGCCTCCTCGAGACTCGAATCCGGTCGAACGCTGACTAGCTCCTGGCTGCTACATATCTCACCGACCGGGGTCGACAAGTCTCTGCCTTCGGCGACGACCCGGATGGCGATGTCTCGGTCGGTCACGATGCCCTCGACGTGGCCGTCGCTGAGCACGACGACGTTGCCGATATCGGCTCGGCGCATGCAATCTGCTGCTTCATTGACCGGCATGTCTGCGGGCACCGTCTGGGGGGTGTGGGCCATGATCTCGGCCACGGTGCGTGCCATCTTCTCTTCCTTTCTTCACCTGACGGTCCGTTCAACGGCCCGCCTACCCGATAACCGTGGGCGCCACACCGGAAAGCTACGGCGTGGCCCGTTGCCCGACTCCGGTTGCGAACTCCTTTTGGCGCAGCCGCCCGCCGGCTGACGGCTCGAGCGGCGGTGTGGGCATTCCGCCGCCCGACCGCAGCCCTTGCAAGAACTCCCCTACTGCGTCGAGCGACGTCCGCGTTGGGCTCCAGCCGAGTTCGATGCGGGCCCGTGAGGTATCCATGACCGGCAAGCTCAGCGCGAGATCGAGCAGCGTGGGGCTGGCGGGCACCAGGTGAAGATTCCAGGCAGCAGCAACCGCCGCCCGGATCGGCCACACCGGAAGCTTGATCGGCCGCGCGCCGAACAGCTCGCCGAGAGTCTCGGCGTCGAGCACAGGATCGGCGGCAATGTTGAATGCGCCGCGCACCGGGCGGGTGATAGCCAGCCGGAAGGCCTGTCCGCCGTCAAGAGAATGCAAGGCTTGCAGCCGTAGACCCGGAACATCGGGAAACCGCGGCAGCAGCCCGGGGCGCAACAAAGCGGTTGGCAGCAGCGGGCCGCCGAATAGCCGGCGCTGCTCCGCTGCCGACTCGCGCTTGAACATGAACGCCGGCCGAAGGCGCACCACCCGCATCTCGCGGTGATCTCGTTCGAAGGTATCCAGCACGCGCTCCAGGTAGGACTTCTCCCGGCCGTAGGCCGCCGTGGGAAGCGCATCGGTCGGCCAGGATTCGTCAACCCCGCGATCCTGGTGGCCGGGCGAGTAGGCGCCGACCGACGAGGCGTAGATCAGCGCCCCGACGCCGGCCCGCGCGGCAGCGTGGAAGACCCTGATGCTGCCCAGCACATTGTTTTTCCAAGTAGCCACCTCGTCGTGGGTGGGCTGGAAGATCCAAGCCAACTGCACCACAGCGTCGGCGCCCTGCACGTGGGCTTCGACGTCATCGCAGGTGATGTCGGCCTGAACCCACGTCGTCTTCGGCGGCTGCCAGGTCGGCCGGCGACGGGCGATGCCAACGATCGCTTCGATCTGGTCATCGGCGGCCAATGCCTCGATGACGCTGGTGCCGACATTTCCGGTCGCTCCGGTCACGACCACGCGCATGGCTGCCTCCCTGTGATCTGGCGGTGATACCCGCTGCCCGCTGCCGACGCGAGGGGATGCGACACCGGGAATTGCCCGGCCAGGTCAGTGTTGTGCGTCGTTTCGGCGGGCTTCGGCGCCGGTTTCGCCGACGTCCAGCGCGTCATCAGGGCCGGTCCGCCCCACATAGCTTCCGTCTTCGGCCCTGCCGGCACGAGATCGCGCCTGGTGGGTCTCGGGTTCCACGTCCGACTCCGCTTTGTGGCCCTTGCGCAAAGCCATCGCCGACATCCTTTCGATGTGCTCCAAGACCAGTTGGTCGGGATACCCGCCGGAAAGCTCCAGTCAAACTTTCCGGCGATCGTTTGCCGGGCAGACGGCGCGGGTAGGTGGACCAGGTGGCGAGCAGCGGAACAACTCGGGCCATCGCCGCCGCGCTGGTTGCCAATGTCGGCATCGCCACCGCCAAGTTCGTCGGCTACCTGCTGAGCGACAGTTCGGCCATGCTTGGTGAGTCGGTGCACTCGGTGGCAGACACAGTCAACGAATTGTTGCTCATGGTCGGCAAGCGCCGGGCCCGCAAACGCCCAGATGCGTTGCATCAGTTCGGTTATGGCAGAAGCAGATACTTCTATTCGTTCGTCGTTGCATTGACGATGTTCACCCTCGGCTCGGCTTTCACTCTCTACGAGGGCTATCGCAAGATCACCCATCCCGAGCCGCTGTCCACACCACTGGTCCCCATCTTGATACTGGTAGTTGCAGCGCTTTTTGAGGGCTACAGTCTGCGAACCGCGCGGAATCAGTCGCGGCCACTGAAGGGTTCGAGCAGTTGGTGGGGTTTTGTCCGAAATTCCCGTACGCCGGAATTGCCGGTCGTATTGCTGGAGGACACCGCGGCGCTGACCGGCCTGAGCCTGGCTTTTATCGGGGTGACATTGACAACTCTTACCGGAAACGCGGTGTGGGACGGGCTGGCGACGGTCGGTATCGGGGTACTGCTCGGCGGCGTGGCAACACTGCTGATCATCGAGACGCACAGCCTGCTGATCGGCGAGGGCGCCACCAGCGGGCAATACGCGACAATCCAATCCGCGTTGGAGACGGCACGCCACGTCGACCGTATCTTCGAGCTACGGACCCAGTATCTGGCCCCCGACGAACTGCTGGTGACCGCCAAAGTGGTCTTTGACCCCAAGATGGAACTGGAAACGGTGGCCGACGCCATCAATGGTGCGGAAGCCGACGTCCGCGCTGTCGTGCCGACGGTGCGGGCCATCTATCTTCAGCCCGACTACGAGCGGCACTGATCGGCGTTGCGACAACGCTCTTTTTCGGCGACCCATGATCGGTTCCGAGTAGTCCGCAACGCGCCCCGGGGAGCGACCGCGGCGAGCTCACATGCACATTGCTTAGCCACATGGCCCCGAACTTGTTGGTTCCGATTCACTCCTCGCCGGCCGTTCCACTTCGCAAATCCGGACTCGATCTTCCAGTTCCGGCGGCAACACTCGGCGGTTGCGCAGCGCTGCCGGCAATCGTGCCAATGCTTCGATGGCCGCATGCCGGTGTGCGCGATCGTGGCCGGCGGCCCGCAATAATGCCACCGCCGATGACAGACACCTTGCCGGTGGCCGGCGCATGCATGCGGTCAGAAGTTCGTTACGCAGCACCCGTGCTTGCTGCGCGGTGGTGCTCGCCCGCCGCGGCGACGGCCGGTGGAACGCCACCATCGCCGCGCAGTAGCACAGTTGCCATCCGCCGGCGGCCAAATCCAAGGCCAGCAACTGTTCTTCACCGCGGAATTGCAATACTTCGCTGAAGCCGCCGACCGCCTCGAAGCCGGACTTGCGCACCATCGCTCCGCACGCCTGGAATCCCAGAATCGACGGCCCGGGCAGGTCCGCCCGGTGGCCTAGCGGGCTGCTGGCCAGTCGGTCGCTGAACGGGTCGGTTCGACCTCCCGGCTCGATCACCGTGCGCCCGGCTAACACCGCGACATCGGGATGCCGGTCGAACTCGCGCTCGGCGATGGTGGTTGCATCGGCCTGCCACCACGAGTCGTCGTCGCAGAACGCCACATAGGGCGTCCGCGAAGCGGCCACCCCGATGTTTCGTGCCACCGCCCCGTGGTTGCTGCTCAGCGGGATGATCCGCAGCCGCTCACCGTGCGGATGGCTGCCAGCCAATCCGGCCATGATCGCAGACGTATCGTCGTGAGAGCCGTTATCCACGACGATGATCGGGCACCGCGTGCTGGCCAGCAGATGCGCCACCGTGGCTGCCAGGCTGTCGACGCGATCTTTGGTGGCGATGACGAACGACGTACGCGGCTGGTCCACGCTTAGCAGCTACCCTGGCAATAGGCCGCGAAAACTTGCCGTCATCTGCCGGGGGTTTCACTCCTGGCTGCGGTCGCGGCATGCGGCGTCAACCGGTTCACGCCGCACACCCCCGTGCCGCGCCGGGGTGATCGAATGGTGCGGGCAATACGCTTCACACCGCGTGCGGAAAGGTTTCCGCTTCCCCCGGAACCGGCTCGGCGGTTGCCGGCAATGGCTGCAGCGCGGAAGTGGAATCGATATGAACGACTGCGTCGAATTGATCGGCGGCCCGGGCCATCAAGTAATGGCTTTGGCGTTCGGTGCGTGGACGGTAGATCACTCCGATCGCACGCTGTAAAAGCGGTGTCCGCGGCATGGCGCTCGGCTCTCCTTGCCGACCGGCACGCAGGTAGAAGTCGCCGCGATCAGCGTTGTGGAACAACGCTTCCATGCTGCCGGATAGCGCCGGCCGGACATCCATCGTCTTGGCCGGCTCGCCCCAATCGTCGGCGGCGGTGACAGTGCCGGTGTAGGTGGTGAACCCGATGTTGCAACTGTCACCCGGATACGCTTGACGGACCAGCTGCCCCAGGTTGAGCTCACCGGCGTCACCCAACTCGGTGGCGCGTGCATCACCCAAGTGCGAGTTATGCGCCCATACAATGACTTTCGATCTGCCCACCTGGGCGTCGAGGTGACAGGCAATCTCGTGCAGCGTTTCCATCATGTGCCGATCACGCAAGTTCCACGACGCGATGTGGCCGCCGAACATAGCGCGATAGTACTTTTCCGCGCTCGTCACCAAGCGGGCATTCTGCCTGGCAAAGAAGCGCTCTTCGGTTTCTGCCATGCCATCGCGGCGCACCAGCTCGAGGTCGAGTCGTTGCAGATCGACCAACTGCTGAACAACCTCGTCCTCGCAGGATTCGCCCGTCCCGAACGCGGCGGCGTAGCCGTACCGTTGTTCGTCGGCGAAATGGTCGAAGCAGCTGTAGCGATCCCGGGCCCGCTGCGCGGCGGCGGGATCGCGATTCTCGAGATAGTTGATCACTTCGTCGATCGAACGGCGCAGGCTGTAAAGGTCCAGCCCGTAGAAGCCAACCGGTGCGCGATGGGCGGCGTTATGGGTGCGCAGCCACGCGATGAAGTCAGCGACCACGGCATTGCGCCACATCCACTGCGGAAACCGCTCGAACCCGCCCAACGCGGTGGCGGCGTCCGCATCATCGCCGATGCCGCGGGCATAGCGGTTCGCGCGATACGCGTCGGGCCAATCCGCTTCGACCGCCACCGCGTGAAACCCGCCTTCTTCGATGAGGCGACGGGTCATCTGCGCACGCGCGGCATAGAACTCCCGGGTTCCATGACTGGCCTCCCCGATCAGCACGAACCGCGCCTCGCCGACAAGGCTGAACAACTCTTCGTCGGGGATCACGCCTCCGGGCGCCGGGCGCGCCTCCCGCCGGATCGCCGCAGTAGCGTCATCTCCCCGAGCGGCCGGCTGCGCGTCAGTGGTCGCGGTCGCCAACAGGTGGCGCACCTCGTCGTCGCTGGTCTGGTCGAAGTCCCAATACGCCGCGCCGACAGCCGTGAACCGCTTGGGGGTGATCGCGCAGACGACCTCGTCAGCGAGGCGCTGCAACTCCTCGCAGGTGTCCTGCGGCGCGACCGGCACCGCGACCACCACCCGGGCCGGCGACAGGGCGCGGATTCCCTGCAGCGCGGCCTGCATGGTGGCGCCGGTGGCCAGCCCGTCATCGACCACCACCGCGATCTTGCCGGCAATCTCCGCTGCCGGCCGCGCGCCCCGGTAGGCCTGCTCCCGTCGGGCCAACTCCTGCCGTTCCGCACGGGCGATCTCTTCGAGGTCCTCGGCACCGACCCGGTGGGCACGGATCACGTCGTCGTTGGTCACCACTACCCCGCCGCCGGCGATCGCCCCTAACGCCAGCTCTGGGAATCCGGGCGCACCGAGCTTGCGGACGACGAAAACGTCCAGGGGGGCCTGAAGTTCCCGGGCTACCTCGAACGCGACCGGAACGCCACCGCGCGGAAGGGCAAGTACCACCACTTCGGAATGCCCTCGGTAGTGGCTGAGCCGCCCGGCCAGTACCTGGCCGGCCTCGCGACGGTTCCGGAAGGACCCCATGCCATCGCAACTACCCGGTCAATCCGGCGCGGAAACGGCCGGGTACCGCCGTGGGACGGGATTTCACGTGACCGAAGTGCAGAAATGCCTCGCGGATTCGCCCCGCGTGTCAGAACACGGCGAGCAGGGTCACCAAATCGGCCCCCAGCAAGGCCCAGCCGCAGGCCCAGACCGCGATCCCGCGGCGGTGGGTGGTCGCGAAGAAGAACGCGAGAAATAGCGTCACCGCCGCGACACCGGCCGCTCCGTGATACAGCAGGCCGAACAGCGCGCCGTTCACCCGCAGCTCCGGACAGGCTGCGCTGTTGCACCGAGCGGTGCCGGCCACCCTGGACAGCGCGAAGGTCATCAATAACACCGCGGCCGGCGCGGTCAGCAGCGACAATGCCCAGTTGAGCCACGTCCAGTCGCGCGGTGGCGCTTCCAGCGGCAACTCACCCCGCGGAGCCGGGGTCACATCGGCGAAAATCGGCCGGGCCGCCCGCGCCCGGTGGTCCACAATGGTCATCCCGGCTCCCCCTGTCACCCCTGCCACGGGTGGCCGATTACCCGGCGACGGCGGGCGCAAAACCGCACACCTCGGCAGCGCGCCCGCGAAGTTGGCACCATGGCTGGGTGAGCCGAGATTCCGCTACCGCGCTGGCCCGGTTCTCGGCGCTGACCCGGGACTGGTTCACCGGCACCTTCACCGCGCCCACCACCGCCCAGGAGCAGGCCTGGTCGGCGATCGCCGACGGACACAACACGCTGGTCGTCGCGCCCACCGGGTCCGGCAAGACCCTGGCGGCATTCCTGTGGGCCATCGACCGGCTGACCGCAGCGCCGAGCGGGCCATCGGGCACCCGGGTGCTGTACGTCTCACCGCTCAAGGCCCTGGCGGTCGACGTCGAGCGCAACCTGCGCACCCCGCTGGCCGGTATCGGCCGCATCGCGGCGCATCGCGGCCTGCCCGCGCCGGCCATCACGGTCGGGGTCCGCTCCGGCGACACCTCCGCGGCGCGGCGCCGCGAACTGGTCGCCAAGCCCCCCGACATCTTGATCACCACCCCCGAGTCGCTGTTTTTGATGCTGACGTCGGCGGCGCGGGAAGCCCTGACCGGGGTGCAGACAGTGATCGTCGACGAAGTACACGCGGTGGCCGGGACCAAGCGCGGCAGCCACCTGGCGTTGTCGCTGGAGCGTCTCGATGCGATGTTGGCCCGCCCGGCCCAGCGGATCGGGCTCAGCGCCACCGTGCGTCCCGCCGAAGAGGTCGCCCGGTTCCTGTCCGGCCAGTCCCCGACCCGGATCGTGGCGCCGCCGGCGGCCAAGACGTTCGACCTGACGGTGCAGGTGCCGGTACCGGACATGGCCAGCCCCGCCGAGGGCACCATCTGGCCACAGGTGGAGGAGCGCATCGTCGATCTGATCGAGGCGCACCGCTCCTCGATCGTGTTCGCCAACTCGCGCCGGCTGGCCGAACGACTGACCGCGCGGCTCAACGAGATCCACGCCGAGCGCCGCGACGACCCGGCCGCACCGGTGGCGATCGCACGTGCGGCCGAGCCGGGCGCAGCGGGTCCCCACGCACTAGCACCGCTGGCGCGGGCCCACCACGGGTCGGTGTCCAAGGAGACCCGCGCCGTCGTCGAGGAAGACCTCAAAAGCGGGCGGCTGCGGGCGGTGGTCGCGACCTCGAGCCTGGAGTTGGGCATCGACATGGGCGCGGTCGATCTGGTCATCCAGATCGAGGCGCCACCGTCGGTGGCCAGCGGGCTGCAGCGGATCGGGCGGGCCGGGCACCACGTCGGCGAGATCTCCCGCGGTGTACTGATTCCCAAGCACCGCACCGACCTGATCGGTTGCGCGAACTCGGTCCAGCGGATGCTGGCCGGTCAGATCGAGACGTTGACGGTGCCGGCCAATCCGCTCGACATCCTGGCCCAGCACACGGTGGCCGCGGCCGCGCTGGAGCCACTGGACGCCGAGGCGTGGTTCGACACGGTGCGGCGCAGCGCCCCGTTCGCGACGTTGCCGCGCAGTGTGTTCGAGGCGACGCTGGACCTGCTCTCCGGTAAATACCCGTCGACCGAATTCGCCGAGCTGCGGCCCCGGCTGGTCTACGACCGCGACACCGGCACCTTGACCGGCCGGCCCGGCGCGCAGCGGCTGGCGGTCACCTCCGGTGGCGCCATCCCGGACCGGGGACTGTTCGCGGTGTACCTCGCCGGAACGCAGAAGCCGTCGCGGGTAGGCGAACTCGACGAGGAGATGGTCTACGAATCGCGGCCCGGCGATGTGATCTCGCTGGGCGCCACCAGCTGGCGCATCACCGAGATCACCCATGACCGGGTGCTGGTGGCCCCGGCGCCCGGCCAGCCTGCCCGGCTGCCGTTCTGGCACGGCGACGGAGTCGGACGCCCGGCCGAACTCGGCGCCGCCCTCGGGCAGTTCACCGGTGAGCTGGCCGGCCTCGACCGAACCGCTTTGGACAAACGCTGCGCCGATTTGGGTTTCGATGACTACGCCGCCGACAATCTGTGGCGGCTGCTCGACGACCAGCGCACCGCCACCGGGACCGTTCCCACCGACACCACGCTGCTGGTGGAGCGGTTCCGCGACGAGCTCGGCGACTGGCGGGTGGTGCTGCACTCCCCCTACGGGTTGCGGGTGCACGGACCGCTGGCACTGGCGGTGGGCCGCCGGCTGCAGGAACGCTACGGCATCGACGAGAAACCGACCGCCTCCGACGACGGCATTGTGGTGCGGCTGCCCGACACCCTGGAGACCGAGGCACCCGGCGCGGACCTGTTCGTCTTCGACGCCGACGAAATCGAGCCGATCGTCACCGCCGAGGTCGGCGGTTCGGCGTTGTTCGCCAGCCGGTTTCGGGAATGCGCGGCGCGGGCGCTGCTGTTGCCGCGCCGGCACCCGGGCCGCCGCACACCGTTGTGGCAGCAACGCCAGCGGGCCGCCCAATTGCTGGACGTGGCACGCCGGTATCCCGCGTTTCCGATCGTCTTGGAGACCGTGCGGGAATGCCTGCAAGACGTCTACGACGTGCCGGCCCTGACCGATCTGATGGCGCGGATCGCGCAGCGCCGGGTGCGGGTGGTCCAAGTCGAGACCGCCACCCCGTCGCCGTTCGCGGCGTCGTTGTTGTTCGGCTACGTCGGGGCGTTCATGTACGAGGGCGACAGCCCGCTGGCCGAGCGTCGCGCGGCGGCCCTGTCGCTGGATCCGACCCTGCTGGCGCAGTTGCTGGGTCGGGTGGAGCTGCGCGAGTTGCTCGACCCCGAGGTCATCGATGCCACCGCCCGCCAGTTGCAGCACCTGACCCCGGAGAAGGCCGCCCGCGACGCCGAAGCGGTGGCGGATCTGCTGCGGCTGCTGGGCCCGCTCACCGGCGAGGAGGTCAGCGCCCGGGCCGCGGGCGTGGATGTGGGCGGTTGGCTGGAGCATCTGCTGGCCACCCGGCGGGTGCTGACGGTGTCGTTCGCCGGGCGCAGCTGGTGGATTGCCATCGAGGACACCGGCCGGCTGCGCGACGGCATCGGGGTGGCGGTGCCGCCCGGGGTGCCGGCCGGGTTCACCGAGCCGGTCGCCGACCCGCTGGGTGAACTGCTGGGCCGCTTCGCCCGCACCCACGGACCGTTCACCACCGGGCAGGCCGCCGAGCGGTTCGGGCTGGGCGCCCGGGTGGCCGCCGATGCGCTGGGCCGGCTGGCCGCCGACGGCCGGGTGGTGCGCGGGGAGTTCGCCGACTTCCCGGACGCCACCGGTGAACAATGGTGCGACGCGGAGGTGTTGCGGATTCTGCGACGCCGGTCGCTGGCCGCGCTGCGCTCGGCGATCGAACCGGTGTCGCCGGCCGCCTACGCGCGTTTCCTGCCGGCCTGGCAGCAGCTGGGCGCCCGGGGCACCGCGTCCGGTCTGGACGGGCTGGCCGGGGTGATCGAGCAGCTGGCGGGTGTGCCGTTGCCGGCGTCGGCGGTCGAGCCGCTGGTACTGGGTTCGCGGGTGCGCGACTACGCCCCGGCCATGCTCGACGAGCTGCTGACCTCCGGGGAGGTGCTGTGGTCAGGCGCCGGTGCCCCGGCCGGCAACGCGCCCGCCGCCGACGGGTGGGTGGTGTTCCACACCGCGGATTCGGCGCCGCTGACGTTGACCCCTGGCGCACCGCTCGAGTTCGGCGACGCGCACCGGCAGATCCTGGATGCGCTCGACGGCGGCGGTGCGTTCTTCTTCCGCCAGCTTGGCGGTGGCGCGAGCGAGGTGGAGCTCAAAGCCGCACTGTGGGAGCTGATCTGGGCGGGCTGGGTCACCGGTGACACGTTCGCCCCGATGCGGGCGGTGCTGGCCGGCACCCGGCGCGCCACCCCGGCCCACCGCACGAAGCGCCCGCCGCGGCTGAGCCGCTACAGCGTCGCGCACGCCGCCACTCGTTCCGCCGACCCGGCCGTGGCCGGGCGGTGGTCGCGATTGCCTGCGCCGGAACAGGATTCCACGGTGCGCGCCCACCACACCGCCGAGCTGCTGCTGCACCGCTACGGGGTGCTGACCCGCGGCGCGGTGGCCGCCGAGGCGGTGCCCGGCGGGTTCGCCACCCTCTACAAGGTGCTGAGCGCATTCGAGGAAGCCGGGCGCTGCCAACGCGGTTACTTCATTGAATCGCTGGGCGCGGCACAGTTCGCCCTCGCCTCGACCGTGGACCGGCTGCGCGGCTACCTCGACGGGGTCGACCCGGCCGCACCGGCGTACCACGCGGTGGCGATGGCCGCCGCCGACCCGGCCAACCCGTATGGGGCGGCGTTGGGTTGGCCGGCGCATCCGGGCACCGCTCGTCCGGGCCGCAAGGCGGGCGCGCTGGTGGTGCTGGTCGACGGCGACCTGGTGTGGTTCGTCGAGCGCGGCGGCCGGTCGCTGCTGAACTTCGCCACTGGCGAAGACGCCGCCGAGGTGCAGCGGGCCGCCGCCGGTGCGCTGGCCGGGCTGATCGCCGAGCGCCGGGTCGACGGGATCCTGGTCGAGCGGGTGGACGGCACGGCGGTGCTGGAGATTCGCGACTCGCCGACGACGTCGGCGCTGGCCGAGGCCGGATTCTCCCGCACCCCGCGGGGATTGCGGCTGCGCTGATGCCCGAGGGCGACACCGTCTACCACACCGCCGCCGTGCTCGATGACGCCCTGACCGGAAAGACATTGACCCGCTGCGACATCCGGGTTCCCCGCTACGCCGGCGTCGACCTCACCGGGCAGCGGGTGGACGAGGTGATCAGCCGGGGCAAGCACCTGTTCATCCGGGTCGGGCAAGCCAGCATCCACTCGCATCTGAAGATGGAGGGCAGCTGGCGGGTCGCCCGCGCGCCGCTCGACCATCGGGTGCGAATCATCCTGGAGGCCGGACCCGTTCGCGCTCTCGGTATCGACCTGGGCGTGCTGGAGGTGCTCGAGCGTGACCGCGACGGCGAGGCTGTCGCGCACCTGGGTCCGGATCTGCTCGGCGCCGACTGGGATCCCGACACCGCCGTGGCCAACCTGATGGCCGACCCGCACCGTCCACTGGCGGCGGCCCTGCTGGATCAAACTGTGCTGGCCGGCATCGGCAACGTCTACTGCAACGAATTGTGCTTCGTCGTCGGCCGGTTGCCGACCGCCCCGGTTGCTGCGCTGGCCGATCCGGCCCGCCTGGTGGCGCGCGCCCATGAGATGTTGTGGGCGAATCGGCTGCGATGGTCGCGCTGCACCACCGGCGACACCCGGCCGGGCCGGCAGCTGTGGGTCTATGGCCGGGCCGGGAAGCCGTGCCGGCGCTGCGGGACCTGCGTGCAATGCGATAGCAGCGGCAGCCGCATCAGTTTCTGGTGCCCGTCATGTCAGCGGTGACGTCTGTCCCGGTGAGCGGCGATTGGCCGCCGGTGGTTTCGCTGCTCGGGGAAGCCGGGTACCCGCCTTGATGTCCGAAGCAATCGAGCTAAGGAACGGAAAATGGTGAACAACAGACACGCGCTGATCGGCGTGAGCGTGGCCGGGCTGGCAGCCGGCGGGATCGCCGCCGCCGTGGGCCTTTCGCCTATTGCGGGCGCAACGCAGCCCGGCGGCGCCACGCACGTTTCGGCCTTCGTGCCCCAAGCGCCGCCGCCGCCGGGACCTCCTGGGCCTCCTGGGCCCCCGGGGCCGCCGGGACCTCCCGGTAACGTCGGGCCTCCTGGCGGGCCGGGCGCCGTCGGACCTCCTGGGGCGCCGGGCGCCGTCGGGCCTCCGGGCGGACCGGGTGCCGTTGGGCCTCCGGGCGGACCGGGTGCACCGGGACCGATCGGGCCTCCGGGCGGACCGGGTGCACCGGGACCGATCGGGCCTCCGGGTGGACCGGTTGGGCCTCCGGGCGCTCCCGGCCCCGTCGGACCCGCCGGCCCGCCGGGACCTCCCGGGCACTGACCGGTAACCGAAGTCGGCCAGCCCTGCCGCTGGCCGGCTTTCGGCTGTCCTCGTCCTCGCTGGCTGGCCCGTCGAGCTGCCGGCCTCGGCAGCCGGCAGCGACATGATTGCGACATGATTCCGGCCGAATCCCTGCCCTTGATGACATCGACCACGGCTGGGATCGGGGAGAGCCGACGCGGTTCGGGTGGTTCCCGACGAACATGAACTCGCAGCGAGGTAGTCACCGCGCTGGCCGACGACACCCCGAACGGCAGCGATGCCGCCTTGCCCGAACCCGCCATAACGGGGGGGGCGAGCATCCAGCGGGCTTCCGGGCGCCGCGGCGGCGCCCTGGTCGGTCCTGGTCAGTCTCGCCGAGTCGCTCGGCCTGTCGGGTTAACGCCTCAGCGACGTCGGCCGATCACGCGGCCGATCACGGCCACCCGCCGCAGCCCACACCGGGCAGGCAGCCACCGCCACCGCCGGGTCCGCCCCAGCCGGTGGGTCCGCCCGGGATCTGACCGCCGCCACCGCCGGGCCCGCCACCACCGGTCGGGCCGCCCGGGATCTGGCCGCCACCGCCGCCGGGGCCACCGCCACCGGTGGGGCCACCGGGAATCTCGCCGCCGCCACCACCGGGCCCGCCGCCACCGGTCGGGCCGCCGGGCTCGCCCGGGTGCTCCCCGGGAACGCCGGGGGCGGGCTCCATCGGCGTGGTCTCCGTCGTGGTGATGGTGGTCTCGGTTGTGGTGGTAGTGGTGCTGGTCGGGGCTTCTTCCTTGGTGCCGCTACAACCGGCTGCCACCAGCGCCGCTGCGCTGCCGAGCACCGCGATCGCCATCTTGCCGTGTGCCTTCATCAGAATCAGACTCCCCTCTGCTCTGTCGTGCCTTCCTGTACCCGGGACACTCACAGCGCAAACGCGCGCCCGCTGACGAAGCGGCGCAGCCGCCCGGTGAACGGGTCCTCGAACTCGAGCCGGTGGGCCAGCAGCTGCAGCGGGGTGGAGAAGTCGTCAGGAGCAACCTCGACGATCTGGGGGTACAGCGGATCACCGTCGATGGGCAGACCGAGTGAGGCCAGATGCACCCGCAACTGGTGGGTGCGCCCCGTGCGCGGGGTCAGCCGGTAGCTGCCGTTGCCGAGCGCTTCGACCAGCGTCTCGGCGTTGGGCTCGCCGGGTTCCTCGCGAGCCTGCAGCCAGCCGCGCCGTTTGACGATCCGGCTGCGCACCAGCCGGGGAAACGTGCCCACCGGCGGCGCCGACGAGCGCGCCAGGTACTGCTTCCGCACGACGCCGCGGGCGAACAGCGTCTGATACGGCCCGCGCAGCTCGCGGCGGGTGGTGAACAGCAGGACCCCGGCAGTGAGCCGGTCCAGCCGATGCGCCGGGCTCAGCTCGGGAAGCCCCAGCTCACGACGCAGCCGCACCAGCGCGGTCTGCGCCACGTGCCGCCCGCGGGGCATGGTCGCCAGAAAGTGCGGCTTGTCGACGACCACCAGGTCGTCGTCGCGGTGCAGCACCGGGATGTCGAAGGGCACCGGCACCTCGTCGGGCAACTCCCGGTACCAGAAGATGTGGGCTCCGGCCGGTAGCGCCGTCGTCTCGTCGACCACCGCCCCGTCGGCGGTCAACACCTCCCCGGCGGCCACTTTCGCTGCGGCGGCCGCCCCGAACCGGTCGCGCAGCTCGGCGGCGACCGGCCCGCCGCGGAGCCGCAGCCGGGCCGGGCCCAGTCCGTCACGCACCGGCAGCGGGGCGCGACGTCGACGGGAGGCCATAGCGCCAAGTATGGCCAGCTGAAAAAAGCACATCGGCCACAACCGTCGGGGGTTGTGGCCGATGCGCCCCTACTCGGGTGCCGACTACTCCGTTCAGCCCAGGCCGAGCATGCTGAAGATGCCCAGGTCGCCCAGGAAATCGGTCAGCGTGGTGGTGTCGGTCACCGGGTCACTGCCGGTCGGCAGCAGGCTCGTCAGCAGAGCGCCCAGCGTCTCGCCGCCCAGGGTCCCGGTGCCGTCCGGGTCACTCAGGGTCCCGCCGAGCGTGATGCCGCTGATGACCTCGTTCCAAGGGGCACTCGGGTCGATGCCCAGCAGGCTCGCGATAGTTGCGTCCCCCAGTCCGTTGTCGGTCAACAGGTCGTTCAGCGAGGTGGTGGCCCCGATTCCCAGCATCTCGTTCAGCACGGAGGCGAGCGTGTCGGACGGGGACAAGCCGAGGAACGGCAGATCCAGCAGGCCGGCGTACTGGCCCAGTCCGAAGAGGCCCAGCAGGTCACCGATGCTGGTATTGGCGCCGTCGCCGCCGATGAAGCCACCGAGCAAGGTGTCGATCGGTACGTCACCCAGGCCTACGCCGCCAACCTGCACATCGTTCAGCACCGCGGTGAGATCCGCCGAGAGCAGGCCACCGGTGATCGTGTCCAGCGACGTGCCATCGGGGTTCAGTGCGGCCAGGAGGGTGCTGAGATCCGAACTTGTGTTGATGGGGTTGGCTTCCGTGCCGAACAGACCCAGCACCTGCCCCATGTTGCCGTAGCCCAGGGTGTCCAGCAGGCTCTGCAGGCTCTGCTCGAAGGTCGGGAAGGGGTCGGCGGTCAGCACGTAATCGTGCTGCACCGACCCGGCAAGGCCGGCAGCAACCGTCGGAGCAACGGTCACGCCGCCGAATAGCGCCGCGCCGGCTAATGCGGTTCCGGCGGCGAGTGCGCCGGCTTTTGCCATGAAGCCGTGCGACTCCGTCGGCGCTGCAATGGAAAGAGTTGACATGTATCAGGCCCCCTTCAGGGATCGAACAAATTGGCGTCGCGATTTCCGCAACGAACGTTAACTTAAGTTGTCCTCAGTGTCGTGTCAACTATTTTTCCATTTCCTTTCGCTCGCGTCAGCAACCGGCATCGGCAGTAAATTACCAGCTCACCTGCCCCATTCGCGACGCTGCGCAACAGACATTCCAGCGGTAACATCGCTGCCGCAAACTCGTGGGCGATAACGGCTCACTCAGCATTCTCTAGGCATTCCGGACCTGCGGACAGCTGGCCCACACCAGCAATACCGTCCCAGCGTTAACTTGAGCCATTAACCGTCAAACGGTATGAAATTATCGGCCGAGAAATACCGGCCAATGCGGACTGAGGGGCGAAATGCGCACCCAAACCGCTAGCAAATGACAGCAAAGCAAGCGCGACTGCTTTACGGCGCTGCCCTGGATATAAACCGCACCCGGCCGAGTGGCCGGGTGCGGTTGAGCTGAGAGGGGTTTTCGGCTACCAGTTCAGCAGGCCGAAGGCCTCCAGGATGTCGGTGATCGGAGTGTCACCGGTGATCGTCAGGGTGCTGCTGTCGGGCAGGAAGCTGCTCAACAAGGCGCCGAGGGTCTGCTCCCCCCAGGTTTCGCCGGACGGGTCCAACAGCGTCCCGCCGAACGGCAGGTTGCTGAGGTACTGATCCCAGGTCTGGTTGGGGGTCAGGTGAAGTAGCAGGCCCAGGGTCGCGTTGTCCATGGTGGTGCTGTTGGTGTCGCTCACCGGGAGGGTGTGCAGGTATTCGCCCAGCGTGGTGGCGGTGTCCGGCACTGTCGTAGTAGAGCCGAGGCCCGAAAACGTGTGCTGGATGACGTCGACGGTCGGCTTTCCGAGGATTCCGCTCAACCAGTCGTTCAATGAGCTATTGAGGGTAAGACCGGGATGGCTGGTGATATTGCCGAGAGCGCCGCACGTCAAGGTGCAGTTCTCGACGTTCATGTTGTCCAAGCCCAGTCCGTCGATCAGGCTCCCGTACTGACTCAGCATCGACCCCAGTCCCACCGCGTTGGCCAGGTCGGTCAGCGAATGCGCGCCGGCGCCCGCGCCGAGAAAGGCATCGAGCACCCCGCCGGTGCCGCCGAGGTCGAGGTCGCCGATCGGCACGCCACCCACCAGCCACGCGCTGCCGTGACCGAGCAGCGAGTCGACCGTCGAACTGTAGAGCGGCTCGGTCAACGAGATCCCGAACAGATTGGTGACCCCGTTCAAGGTGAGGCCGTCGGGGTTCAACGAGGCCAGGAAGGACGAGACCGGCGAGTCCACGGTGAAGGCACCGAAGCCTCCCAGCACCTCGTTGAGGTCGCCCATGCCGATGGCGTCGAGCAGGCTCTGCAGGCTCTCGGCGAAGGTCGGGAAAGCCACCAGTTCCAAGTTGCGCTGCGCGGCGGCCGGCGGCGCACCGGGGGACTCCGGCCCAACCGCCACGACGCCGAGAAGACCGGCGCCGGCAAGAACGGTGGCGGCGGCAAGCCGGCCGGCTTTCAACGCCAGCGCGTGCGGGCGCGCCCCGACAAGATCCGACATGGACCACACCTTCCCCGGTACCCGGATCCCCCATGTGATCCAGCTGATGGGCAGAAAGTAGTGGCCCTAGAAGTAACTGTCAAACATATGTTAACGCCGATTTCAGACCATCTGCACGGTTCTCTCGGGGACGTCGTTCGCAGCGTAATGAAGCTCAGTTCATGGAAGCGGAATCGGCTCCAGAATCTCGGTCCTGGCTTCGGGTGCCCTCGCGCGCAACGCATCCGCGGAGGCGTCGTCGGGCTGTTCCTGCGACAAGATCTCGGCCTCCACCCGGGCGGTGTAGTTGGCCACTTCGGCGTCGACGGCGGCGTCGTCCCAGCCGAGCACCGGGGCCATCACCTCGGCCACTTCGCGGGCGCAGTTCACTCCGCGGTGGGCGTACTCGATGGAGATCCGGGTCCGGCGGGCCAGCACGTCCTCCAGGTGTAGGGCGCCCTCGGCGGCGACGGCGTAGGCCACCTCCACCTTCAGATAAGTAGGCGCCTCGGTGATCGGGTCCAGCAGCTCCGGCCGGCCGTCGGCCAGCGCCAGCACGTCGTGGATCAGCGAGCCGTAGCGGTCCAGCAGGTGGCGCACCCGGTAGGGGTGCAGGTCCTGTTCGGCGCCCACGTGCTCGGCCTGGTTGACCAGAGCGAAGTAGCCGTCGGCGCCCAGCAGCGGCACCTTCTCGGTGATCGTCGGCGCCACCCGGGTCGGGATGTACTCGGCGGCGGCGTCGATCGCGTCGGCGGCCATCACCCGGTAGGTGGTGTACTTGCCGCCGGCGATGGCGACCAGGCCCGGCGCCGGCACGGCCACCGCGTGCTCGCGGGACAGTTTGGAGGTGTCGTCGTTCTCCCCGGCCAGCAGCGGCCGCAGCCCGGCGTAGACGCCCTCGATGTCGGCGTGCGACAGCGGCGTGGCCAGCGCGGTGTTGACGGTGGTCAGCAGATAGTCGATATCGGCCTTGGTGGCCGCCGGGTGGGCCAGATCTAGGTTCCAGTCGGTGTCGGTGGTGCCGATGATCCAGTGGGTGCCCCACGGGATGACGAACAGCACCGACTTCTCGGTGCGCAGGATGATCGCCGCCTCGCTGACGATCCGGTCTCGCGGCACCACGATGTGTACGCCCTTGGAGGCCCGCACGTGAAACCGGCCGCGCTGCCGCGACAGCGCCTGAATCTCATCGGTCCACACTCCGGTCGCATTGACCACGACATGCCCGTGCACCTCGGTGGTGGCGCCGTCCTCGGAGTCGCGCACGGTCACCCCGGTCACCCGGTCACCTTCGCGTCTCAGCGCCACCACCTGGGTGGAGCTGCGGATGACCGCCCCATAGTGCGCGGCGGTCCGCGCGACGGTCAGGGTGTGCCGAGCGTCGTCGACGACGGTGTCGTAGTAGCGGATGCCGCCGATCAGCGCGCTGCGCCGCAGCCCCGGGCACAGCCGCAGCGCGCCGGCACGCGTCAGGTGCCGTTGCGCGGGAACGGATTTCGCCCCACCTAACTGGTCGTAGAGGAAGATCCCGCTGGCCACATACGGTCGCTCCCACCACCGCCGGGTCAACGGGTACAGAAACGGCAAGGGTTTGACCAGGTGCGGTGCCAACGTGGTCAGCGACAGCTCGCGTTCGTGCAGCGCCTCGCGCACCAGGCCGAACTCCAACTGTTCGAGGTAGCGCAGCCCGCCGTGGAACATCTTCGAGCTTCGGCTCGACGTGCCGGCAGCGAAGTCGCGGGCCTCGACCAGGGCTACTTTGAGGCCGCGGGTGGCGGCGTCGAGCGCACACCCGGTGCCTACCACGCCCCCGCCGATAACCACCACGTCGAACTGCTCGCTGCCCAGGCGGTCCCAGGCTTGTGCTCGTTGGTCAGGTCCCAGCGTGCTCACGACTGCCAGGCTACGTGGCGGCTGCCCGGCGCCCGGCGTCGAGCGTGAAACTGGCGTCACTCTCGACGCCGAATGTGAGCGCGACTACCCGCGGGCCACGCTGGTGCGTCGAGCGTGTCCGCACTGCGAGCTCCGACGAGAAATTTCGCGCTCAGTGCACGTTGGGCGCGGCGGGCGACGCGAAGACGCGACCGGCTCAGTCCAGGTCGTCGTGCGTCATCAACCGGCGCGCGGCCTCGGTGAGCGACCCTGAGAGCGACGGATACACCGCCAGCGTCTGCGCCAGGTCGGCCACGGTGATCCGGTTCTGCACGGCCAGCGCGATCGGCAGGATCAGCTCGGAGGCGATCGGGGCCACCACCACCCCGCCGATCACCGTGCCGGTGGCCGGCCGGCAGAACAGTTTCAGGAAGCCGTGCCGCATCCGGCTCATCTTGGCCCGGGCGTTGGTCTGCAACGGCAGCATGACGGTGCGGGCGGGCACGGTGCCGTCGTCGATCTGGGACTGCGGCACCCCGACCGCGGCGATCTCGGGCCGGGTGAACACCGCCGCGGCCACCGTGCGCAGCCGGATCGGCGCCACCGCGTCGCCCAGCGCGTGATACATCGCGATGCGGCCCTGCATGGCCGCCACCGAGGCCAGCGGCAGCAGCCCGGTGCAGTCCCCGGCGGCGTAGATCCCCGGAACCGACGTCCGCGAGACGCGGTCGACCTGCAGATAGTTGCCGGGTCCGAGCTTGATACCGACCCGCTCCAGGCCCAGACCGGCGGTATTGGGCACCGACCCGACCGTCATCAGCGCGTGGCTGCCGGTCACGGTGCGGCCATCGGTCATGGTGACCAGCACGCCGTCGTGCGTGCGGGTCACCGACGCGGCCCGGGCGTTTTTGACCAGGGTGACGCCGCGCTCGGCGAACGAGCGCTCCAGCACCCGGGCGGCGTCGGGGTCCTCGTGCGGCAGCACCCGATCGCGGCTGGCCACCACCGTCACCGGCACGCCGAGTTCGGTGTAGGCGTTGACGAACTCCGCGCCGGTCACCCCCGACCCCACCACCACCAGGTGCTCGGGCAGCGTGCGCAGGTCATAGAGCTGACGCCAGGTCAGGATCCGTTCGTCGTCCGGTTCGGCGTTCGGCAGGGTGCGCGGGCTGGCGCCGGTGGCGATGAGCACCACGTCGGCGTCGAGCAGGCGCTGTCCCCCGCCGTGCTCGGTGACCAGGACCCGGTGGCGCGCCAGGCCGGTTTCGGGGTCGATGAGCTCCCCGCGGCCGGCGATGACCTCGACACCGGTGTTGATCAGTTGGGTGCGGATGTCGGCGGACTGCGCGGCGGCCAGCGACTTGACCCGCTCGTGGATCTTCTCCAGCTCGATCTCGGCGTCGGTGAAGTGGATGTCGAAGCCCAGGTGCGGGGCCCGGCGCAGCTCGGTGCGGACCCCGGACGAGGCGATGAACGTTTTGGACGGCACACAGTCCCACAACACGCAGGCACCGCCGATGCCGTCGGCGTCGACCACGGTGACCGACACCGCCTCCGGCCCCTTGGCCGCTGCCACCAGTGCCGCCTCGTAGCCGGCCGGTCCGCCGCCGATGATCACGATGCGCGTGGAGGCAGAAGTCACAGCGACCAACTTATCCGGGGCCCGGCGTTTAAGCTTTCTGCCGTGCCGCTCTACGCCGCCTATGGGTCAAACATGCATCCCGAGCAGATGCTGCAGCGTGCACCGCACTCCCCGATGACCGGCACCGGCTGGATCCACGGCTGGCGGCTGACGTTCGCCGGCGAGGACATCGGCTGGGAGGGCGCGCTGGCGACCGTGGTCGAGGACCCTGGCTCGAGCGTGTTCGTCGTCCTCTACGACGTGACCCCCGAGGACGAGAAGAACATGGACCGCTGGGAGGGTTCGGACTTCGGGATCCACAAGAAGATCCGCTGTCGGGTGGACCGGGTGGACGGGATCACGTCGGATCCGGCCGACAGCGCCCCCGAGCCGGTGCTGGCCTGGCTGTACGTGGTGGACGCCTGGGAGGGCGGTCTGCCGTCGGCGCGCTATCTGGGGGTGGTGGCCGAGGCCGCCCAGATCGCTGGTGCGCCCGAGGAGTACGTGCGCAAACTGCAGACCCGCCCGGCCCGCAACATCGGCCCGGGCAGTTAGTGTCCTCTCCGCGAGCGGGCGTGTCTGCGGGCAAACGCGCACGCTCGCAAAGCGGTGAGGTGCGCCAGCTCGCGCCGCTGAGGCTAAAGCAGCGCGGCCTGGTCGACGATGCCGGCCATCACCTGCACCCCGATGCCCAGCGCCCGCTCGTCGAGATCGAACGTCGGCTGGTGCAGGTCGCGTTGCGGCCCGACCCCCGGCCACACCCCGAGCCGGGCCATCGCGCCGGGCACCTCCTCGAGGTACCAGGAGAAGTCCTCGCCGCCGCCGGACTGCCGGGTCTCGGCCAGCACGTCGGGCCCGACGGCCTCGATCGCGTGGGCGAGCATCCGGGTCGACACCGCCTCGTTGACCACCGGGGGCACCCCGCGGTGGTAGTACAGCGTGTGGTCGATGTTCAGCGGGGCCAGCAATGAGGTCACCGCGTCCTCGATGATGCCCTGCATCGCCACCCAGGTGTCGCGGCTGGCGGTGCGCACGGTGCCGGCCAGCCGCCCGGCCTGCGGGATCGCGTTGGCGGCCGCCCCGGAGTTGACCGCCCCCCACACCAGCACAGTGCTGTTGCGCGGGTCGATGCGCCGGGACAGCACGCCGGGCAGCCCGGTGATCAGCACTCCGAGCCCATAGACCAGATCCGCGGTCAGGTGCGGCCGGGAAGTGTGCCCGCCGGGGCCGCCGACGGTGATCTCGATGGTGTCGGCCGCCGAGGTGATCGGACCCGGGATGGTGGCCACCCGGCCGACCTGCAGCCGCGGATCGCAGTGCAGCGCGAAGATCCGGCTGACCCCGGACAGCACCCCGGCCGCGATCGCGTCGATCGCCCCGCCGGGCATCAGCTCCTCGGCAGCCTGGAACACCAGCCGCACCCCGACCGGCAGCTCCGGCGCCGAAGCCAGCGCCAGCGCCGCTCCCAGCAGGATCGCGGTGTGCGCGTCGTGACCGCAGGCGTGGGTCACCCCCGGCACCAGCGAGGCGTACGGCGCCCCGGTCTGCTCGGTCATCGGCAGCGCGTCGATGTCGGCCCGCAACGCGATGCGCGGGCCGTCTTCGGGGCCGAAGTCGCAGATCAGCCCGGTTCCGCTGGGCAGCACCTTGGGGTTGAGGCCGGCACCGGCCAGGCGTTCGGCGATGAACTGGGTGGTGGCGAACTCCTGGCGGCTCAGCTCCGGGTGGCGGTGCAGATGCCGCCGCCAGGCGATCAGCTCATCGGCGTTGACGGCCAACCACGCCTGCGCGGCCTGCGACGCGGAAGCTGAGGGCATTCACGCAGTATCCCACCGTGGCGCGCGGCTAAGCTCAGGGGCTGTGACGGTTCCGCTCGCGACCCAGGCCGCGGCGGTGGTGGCCCGGCGCACCGGGGTCGACACCCACGACGTGGCGATCGTCCTCGGTTCCGGGTGGGCGCCGGCGGTGGCGGCCCTGGGCACGCCCACCGCGGCGATGCCGATGGCCGACCTGCCCGGGTTCAGTGCGCCGACCGCGGCGGGCCACCTCGGCGAGCTGGTGTCGATACCGATCGGCACCCATCGGGTGCTGGTGCTGGTCGGCCGGATCCACGCCTACGAGGGCCACCCGCTGGTCGACGTGGTGCGACCGGTGCGTACCGCAGTGGCGGCCGGTGCGAACACGGTGGTGTTGACCAACGCGGCCGGCGGCCTGCGTGAGCACTTCGAGGTCGGCCAGCCGGTGCTGATCAGCGACCACCTGAACATGACCGGACGTTCACCGCTTGAGGGCGCGCACTTCGTCGACATGGTCGACGCCTACACCCCGGCGCTGCGCGCACTGGCCCGCCAGGTGGACCCGACATTGGCCGAGGGCGTCTACGCCGGGATGTCCGGCCCGCAGTACGAGACCCCGGCGGAGATCCGGATGCTGCGCACCCTGGGCGCCGACCTGGTGGGCATGTCGACCGTGCACGAGGCGATCGCCGCCCGGGCGGCCGGGGCTCAGGTGCTGGGGCTGTCGCTGGTGACGAACCTGGCGGCCGGGCTCACCGGCGAGCCGCTCAGCCACGCCGAGGTGCTGGCCGCCGGCCGGGAGTCGGCGGCCCGGATGGGTGAGCTGCTCGCCGAGGTCGTAGCCCGGCTGTGAATCCGCGCGACTGGATCGCCCACGACCCGGACCCGGCGACCGCCGCGGAGGTGGCCGGTTGGGACGACGACGAACGGGCCGCCCGGTTCGCGGCGCCGCTGCGTTTCGGCACCGCCGGACTGCGGGGGCCGGTCCGGGGCGGGCCCGACGCGATGAACCTCGCCGTGGTGCTGCGCGCCAGTTGGGCGGTGGCCCAGGTCCTCACCGCACGCGGGCGCGCCGGTGCGACCGTGGTGGTCGGCCGCGACGCCCGCCACGGCTCGCAAGCGTTTGCCGCGGCGACAGCCGAAGTCCTTGCCGCCTCAGGGTTTTCGGTGCTTCGGCTAGCCGATCCGCAGCCGACGCCGGTGGTGGCGTTCGCGGTGCGACAGACCGGCGCGGCGGCCGGTATCCAGATCACCGCCTCGCACAACCCGGCCGGAGACAACGGTTACAAGGTGTACTTCGACGGCGGTGTGCAGATCATCCCCCCGGTCGACACCGAGATCGAGGCCGCGATGGCCGCCGCTCCCCCAGCCGATGCGATCCCCCGCCGCACCGCCCCGCCGGCCGGCGGCGACCTGCTGCAGCGCTACATCGCACGGGCGGCCGCGGTGCGGCGCCACCACGGCGGGATTCGGGTGGCGCTGACGCCGCTGCACGGGGTGGGCGGTGCGCTGGGGGTCGACGTCCTGCGCGCCGCGGGGTTCAGCGACATCCACACCGTGGCAAGCCAATTCGACCCGGATCCGGACTTCCCGACGGTGACGTTTCCCAACCCGGAGGAGCCGGGCGCCGCCGACGCGCTGCTGGAGCTGGCCGCCGATGTCAACGCTGACATCGCGATCGCACTGGATCCTGACGCCGACCGGTGCGCAGTCGGTATCGGCGGACCGGACGGCTGGCGGATGCTGACCGGCAACGAAACCGGCTGGCTACTCGGCGATTACCTGCTTTCCCGGCTGCCGGCCCGCCGTGCCTCGGCTGCGGTGGTTGCCAGCAGCGTGGTGTCGTCGCGGATGCTGGCGGGCATCGCTGGGCGCTACGGGGCACGCCACGTCGAGACGCTGACCGGGTTCAAATGGCTCGCCCGCGCCGATAGCGGCTTGCCCGGCGCCTTGGTCTACGCCTACGAGGAGGCGATCGGCTACTGCGTCGACCCGGATGCGGTGCGCGACAAAGACGGCATCACCGCCGCCGTGCTGGCGTGCGACCTGGTGTCGGCGCTGCGCGACCGTGGCGGCTCGGTTGCCGGGGCGCTCGATGGGTTGGCGCGCCGGCACGGCGTGCACGTCACCGACGCGGTAACCCGCCGAGTGGCCGACGTCGCCGAGGCCACCGCGGTGATGTCCCGGCTGCGCGCTGCTCCCCCCGGTGCACTGGCCGGATTCACTGTCACCGCAACCGATCTGCTGCACCGCGCCGGGCCGACCACCGACGCACTGGAGTTCACCGGGCAGCGTGACGAGACCTCGGTGCGCGTGGTGGTACGGCCCTCGGGCACCGAGCCCAAGCTCAAGTGTTACCTGGAAGTGACGCTGGAGCCATCGAATGATCCGGCCGCCGACCGCGTCGCGGCGCAGCGAATCTGCGCGGCCGTTGCCGAGGAGGTCCGGGACTGGTAGGGCCCGACGGGCCCAACCACCGCCAGGCCCGGGGGCTGTGGCAGTTGCCCGCCTCTGAGCGACAGCGAGCCGTCGGGTCGACTGATGCCTCCTGCGCAGAAACGGTTGTCGCTGGAAGGCGGGCAACACCTACTGTATCCAACGCGGGCCGAATTGCCGGTCGCCGGCGTCGCCGAGCCCCGGCACGATGAAGGCGTCGGCATTGAGCCCGTCGTCGACCGCCGCGGTGAACAGCCGCGCGGCCGGAGCGGCGACCTTAAGTGCCGCAACGCCTTCCGGGGCGGCCACCACGCACAGCACGGTGATGTCGGTCGCGCCGCGATCGACCAGCAGTCCGACGGTGTGCACCAGCGAGCCGCCGGTGGCCAGCATCGGATCCAGCACCATGACCGGCCGGGCGCCCAGATCCGTCGGCAGCGAGGCCAGATACGGCACCGGCAAGTGGCTGGCCTCATCACGTACCACCCCGACGAACCCGACCTCGGCTTCGGGGATCAGGGCGTGGACGGCGTCGACCATGCCCAGCCCGGCGCGCAACACCGGTACCAGCAGCGGCGGCCGCATCAGCCGAACCCCGACGGTGTCGGCCAGCGGGGTGCGCACACGGACCTGCTCACAGGGGGCATCGCGGGTGGCCTCGTAGGCCAGCATCCGGGTCAGGGCGCGCAGCGCCGACCGGAACGCCGCGTTGTCGCTGCCCTTGTCACGCAGAGTCGTCAGCCGCGCCGCGGCCAGCGGGTGGTCGACGACGCACACATCCACGGGCTCACACCATACGGCGTCAGGCGTCGAGGTAGTTGAGGATGCTGAAGCCCAGCCCGACCAGGTCCAGCAGCGGCTGGGCGGAGATCAGCGGCGCCCCGTTGAAGATGGCGTCGGGCCCCAGCACGTCGAGCAGGTTCCACTGGGCGGCCAGGTCGTGCCACCCGGTGAGCAGCGCCTGGTCCAGCTCGATCGTGAGGTGATAGCCCGTCAGTAGCGAGTCGACGACTCCCTGCGACAGCGGAGCCTGCCCGGCGAAGTCCAGCAGGTTATTGAAGGTGTTGGTCAGGCTCTGCACACCGGCGTACTGCATTCCGGCCAGCATCTGCAGCGGGTCCATGCGCAGCAGGAACCCGGCGACCCCGGTGTCCTCGGACAGGTGCCCGGTCGCGGTGACCGCCCAGGAGCCGGCCGCGCCGATCGGGTCCACCCCGTCGACGGTGATGCCGGCGTCCGGGGCGCCGGGGTTGCCGTAGGACCAGTCGATGGCGACCTTCAGCAGGGGCGCGAGCGCGTCACCGACCAGCTTGCCGACATCACCGAGCCCGTAAAGGGGCCCGAGGATCGGCAACTGCGCGGTGGGCAGCATGTAGAAGTCGTTCGACCCGATCGAACCGAGGTCGATCGCGTTGCCGAGGTTGTCGTTGAAGTAAGCGCCGTGCACCGCAGGGATTCCCATCAGCGCGTTGGCCACGGCCAGCAGGTTGGTGGGGTCCAGCGGGAAGTTGGACCAGCCGTCGTATTCGGTGCTGTAGATGCTGGCCGAGAAGTCGGTCGGGCCCGCGCCGATGCCCACCGGGATGCCCAGGAACGGGATGTGCTGCATGCTCCCGTCCAGGCCGTCGGCGAAGTGCAGCCGGCTCAGAATTCCGCCGATCGGGCTGTTCGGGTCACCGATCAGCACGAAGTGCAGGTTGTCCGGGTCGTATGAACCGCCTGGCACGTCGGCGAGCAGCTTCTGCATCGCCAGCGTGGAGACCACCGCGCTCTGCGAGTAGCCGAAGACCGTGACGAGATCGCCGGCCTCCAGTTGGGGGCGGATCGCGGCGTCCAGGTTGGCCGCGCCCTGCGCGAGTGAGTCCGCGAAGTTCAACTGCGGAACCGGCAGCGGCTGGCAGACGATCGGGCAGAACTGCTCGGGGGTGACCAGGCCCTCGAAGTTGTAGCCGGCGAACGTCGACTGCCCGGCGAACCAGGGGTCCGCGGGCTGCAGGTAGAACTGCCGCACCAAGTCCATGTAGTTGCCCACCGTCGGGTCGGACTGGCCGGTGCCGGTCATGATCCAGCCCTCACCGGCCAGCAGCACGATGTCGGCGACCAACTTCTCCAGCCGGTAGGCCAGCGCCGGTGCCAGCAGCGACGAACTGGCCAACACGATCGCGCAGAGCGCGGCCAGCAGGGTCGCCCCACCGCGTGCAGTCGCTGAGCCTTCATCGCAGACCTCCCGGTCGTCGCCGTTGTATCGCCAGACGATTCATATCGATCTATAAGGCGAATTTCAGGCTTCACCTTAGGGAGAAAACGCGCGTTGTCAAATACGCGCTGCGAGCGGGTCCCGGGACCGGCTTGCTAGGCGCCGAAGACGTTGAAGAGATCGAAGCCGGCCCCGACCAGCGCCAGCAGCCCGTCGCCCGGGATGCCGACCCCGCTCAGCACCGCGTCGGGGCCCAGCACATCGCCCAGGTCCATCGAGTCGGCCAGGCTGCTCCAGCCGTCGAGCACGAACTTGTCGATCGAATTGACCAAGTCATAGCCGGTGATGACCTGCAGAAAGTCGGTGATACCGGTGATGGTGGCGATGTCCGAGGCCGACAGGGTGCCGCCGTTGGCCGCGGCAGCGACATCCGCCCACGGGCCGACGAGGCTTTGGATCAGCGCGTTCTGGGTGCCGGCCAGCATCTGCAGCGGGTCCATCTTCATGAACAGGCCCATCACGCCGGAACCGTCATAGAGCTCGCCGGTCGGCGTCATCGCCCACGGCCCGCCGGCCACCCCGAACGCCTGCTGATAGGCGCTGCCGTTGATGAACTCGCCGGCCGGAATCTTGTAGAGCCCGTTGACGTCCGGGTCGCCGGCGTTGCCGTAGCCCCAGTTGATGAACAACCGCGCCCAAGGCGAGAAGAAATCACCGAAGAACTGCCCGGCGGTCCCGCCGTTGAACATGAACTGCAGGATCGGCAGGTTCTGCGGGATCATGTAGAAGTTGGCGTCGCCGATGGTGCCGACGCTGATCGCACTGGCCAGCTGCTCGGCGCTGTAGAGCGGGTAGTACGGGTGCACGGTCAGAATGCCGATCAGCGCGTTGATCACGGCCAGGAGATTGGTCGGGTCCTGCGGGAAGTTGGCCCAGCCGTCGTATTCGCCGGTGTAGATGTCGGTCGAGATGTGGTCGGTGGGCGTGGGCGCCAGGCTCACCGGGATGTTCACGAACGGCACGTGCTGGTCGTCGGGGAACTGGAAGCGGTCCAGGATGCCGCCGATCGCGTTGTTGGGGTCACCGATCAGCACGAAGTGCAGGTTGCCCAGCTGATCCAGGGTCGGGTAGCCCGCCGCCCCGGCGTTGGCGATCAGGTCGTTCATCTCGATAGTGCTGATGGTGGCGCTCTGGGAGTAGCCGAACACGGTGACGTTGTCGCCCGCCAGCAGCTGCGGAAGGATCGAGGAATTCAGCGCGGCGACACCGGCATTCAGCGAGTCGCCGAAGTTCAGCGACGGCTGACCCGGGATGCACACGAACGGGCAGAACTGCTCGGGGGTGGTCAGGCCCTCGAAGTTATAGCCGGGGAAGGACGGCTGGCCGTTGAAGAGCGGCGATGACGGTTGCAGGTAGTTCGCGAGGATCTGGCTGATGTAGGAGCCGACGGTGGGATCGGGTACGCCGGTGCCGCTCATGATCCAGCCTTCGTCGGCCAGTAACGCGAGCTCGTCAAGGACCAGAGGGGCCTCGACCGCCGCGGTCGCACTCACCACGATGGCGCCGGCAGTGGCTACCAGTACCGAACCCACTGAACGCAGCCGTGAGTGTGTCATTGCGGATCTTCCCTTAGCCTGGGCGCCCGCGGCTGTCCAGGGCCGACGGTATCGCGTCCATAATGCACGCGGTAACCCTGGCCGGCGCGGGTATCGACAATTTTCAATCCAGCCGTTTCGCGACGAAATACGCCCGAGGTTCGCTGTCAACCGTCGCAGTGTTGCGCTGCCGCTGTTTGCACCCCAAAGCGGCCCTTGACGGCCAAGTGGCGGATGTCGCACTCAACCCCACCCCGGAGAAGTCGCGCTCGGACTTGACTGATTAGTCAGTCAGGCGCAGACGCCCGAAACCGACACGCTGCCCGGCTATTGGTGAGCACCGCCATCCTCGGTTCGGTGGTCCGCAATGATGTCCAGGACGCCCAGACCGCCGACCCGTTGGCGTTAGCGCGGCTGATCACACCCGGTCTCCTTGCGGCGGCTTCCGCCGGCGATGACCCCGCACAATCAACGCGATCGAGACGCCGCGGCAAGAAGTGATGCCGTCTGCCGGACGTGCGCCTACGCCTTGCGGTTCACGGCGATTCCCGCGAGCAGCCTTTCGGTCAAAGTGAGGCGCTGCACGCGGGATCCAACACGGCGTCGAAGAATCCGCGGCAGCCCGGTACGAAGCTCTGCCAGCTGTTGTCGCCGCGCGCTGACCGCGATCCTCGACCGCCACGGGGCTGACGCCGTGCGCTGTACCTGGGTACCCGCTAGCGCACGACATCGCCACGACGCTGCACAGCAGTGCGGCGATGCGCGCGGTGGGTTCCCGCAACCCGACGGTGTGGGCAGTGTAGAGCGACCGTGGTCTGATCAGTCGGGACGAACCCGAATCCGCGCCAGTGTCCGGTAGGCGCGCCAAGCCTTGGCCGTCCCGTACTCGGCCACCAGAAGCAGTACGGCGTTGATCTGCCCCGGCCCTGCGCCGGCCGCCTCAGCCAGTTCCACGTGCAGAGCAAAGGATTCGTCGAGGGTCTGATTCAGTACGTCGGTAGCCAGACAGCTCAATGCGCGTTCCCGCTGCGATAGCTCGGGATCATCGCTCCAGCGCTGCCGAAACTGCTCGGCAACGAAGGCGGCGAAGTCCGGGTTCAGGGCGGTGAGCTCGTCGACGACCTCAGCGGGAAGCTGTCGGCTCTCGGCCATCCGTGGGGTGTCGGCCGTCGCGCCCGGGTCGACGAGCCGCTGCAGTGCGACCGCCGCCGTCGGATAGCCGACGTACGGGGCCAGGTGCCGGATCGCAGCGATACAGTCGACCGCGGTGACCCCATTGGCACCCGCCATCTGAACGTGGGTTGCCAGGGCGAATCCTAGGTTGGCCGTGCATAAGTCGGCGGCGAGAAAGACGAATGCCTTCTCGCGCATGGTCAGCTGCGGCAGCGACCAGGCGTGCCGGCCGACCTCGATGGCCATCCGAGCGAAAGCCGGATCGAGGCCCTCTACTTGGTCCTGATTGGCCAGCTTCACCGCGCCGCCTCCTCACGGAGCAGGAACCTGCGGCGGCGCTGGCACTGGACCGATAGGATCAGGCCGGGGATAAACACCGTCAGCACCGCCGGGCCCGCCGGTTTGCCCATCCAGCGCCGCTGATATGCACACATCCTCAACCGCCTTCCGTCTGCCGTGCCTCGGGTAGCACCTACGTCAATAACTTTCGTCGACAGCCGGATCCGGTGTGAGATCGAGGAAATCGGCGACATGCAGGGCGCGCAATATCCGGCGTTCGAACCGCCTGACGCCCGAGCGGGTCGGGTCGTGGACCAGCCGAGGTGCCGTGAGCGTCAGTCTGCGTCCGCGGGTTCGCAATTGGCAGCCGCCGGCCGCCACGACGTTTTTCACCCAATCGGAGTCGGGCCCATAGGTCAGCGCGATCCGGACTCCGGTGGCGGTGGTGAAGACGTTGACGGGAGTCTCGTAGATTCGCCCGGAGCGGCGGCCCCGGTGCTGGACCACGCCGAACCCCGGCGCCCGGGGAGCGATCCGACGGGCGATCCGGTTCAGCCCCACCCGATTCCAGCGGGCGATCACTTTCGGGAATGGCATGGCGTTCCTCCTGTGCCCGGACGGTTTCAGCTGCGGTGCGGTTGGTCGACGGGCGTCCACGCGGTGACCCGCGGAATCCAGCGCGGCACATGGCGGCGGTAGGCGTCATAGTCGGCGCCGAACCGCCGGGCCAGGTGCGGCTCTTCGAAAACTGGAACGGCGATCACGACCAGCGTGCAGAACAACGCGAACCAGGCGAGCAACCAGGGGGATGCGGCGATGGCGGCGGTACCCAGTTGGATGCTGAACACCGCGGTCATCATCGGGTTGCGGACACGCCGGTAGGGCCCGCGCACCACCAGGTGGATCGGTGTTCCGACGGCCAGTGCTCCCTCACCGACCCGGTCGAACAACAGCACGGTCCACACCAGAAACCACAGCCCGAAAGCGACCAGCACGCCGCCAGTGACGATCAGCATCAGGCCGGTGCCGGTCCCCGGATCTGGAGCGTCGATGCCGGCGAACGCCACGATCAGCGCCGGGATGAACACCGTCATCGTTGCGGGGGCGATTAGTACGGAGATCAGGTGGTTCACCCACAATCGCCGCTTTGCCATCTACGCACCCCTTTCTTCAACGACTGTTCAAGAAACGACGGTACGCTGCGGCGCTCCGATACGTCAACAGGCGTTGAAGTAAGCTGTCCGATATGGCGGACTCCGGCCGCGCCGGCCGGTGGCGCACCGGCCAGCAGAACAAGCAGCGCATCATCGAGGCCGCGCGTGAGCACTTCATGCGCGATGGCTACGAACAAGCCACCGTGCGCCGGATCGCCGCCGACGCCCGGGTAGATGTCGCGATGGTGTACTACTTCTTCGGCAACAAAGAAGGCCTGTTCAGCGCGTCTGTGCTCGACGTGCCCGAGCATCCCCTGCATCAGTTGGCCACCCTGCTTGACGAGGGGCCAGAAGAGATCGGCCCGCGACTGGTGCGGCATTTCCTCGAACGCTGGGACGAAGGCTCCCTGTTCGACCCGCTGCTGACCCTGTGGCGTTCGGCAGCCATCCAACCGTTGGCGCGCAAGCTGTTACACGACACCCTGGCCGGCCCGGTCGCAGAACGAGTGCATGCCGAGTTCGGAGTGGACAAAGCGGTCCTGCGCGTCGAACTGGTCACTGTGCACCTGTTGGGCCTGGCCTTCGCGCGTTACCAACTCAAGATCGAACCACTCGCCTCCGCAGCGGCCGAGGAGCTGGTCGCGTGGATCGGCCCCACCGTGCAGCGCTATCTCACCGGGCCTCCCCCGGAATCCACCGGCTGACACTCGCCGGTTGCGCGGGCCCCGCCCACGGCCTATCGTACCGAACCGTACCGTTCGGTTCGATGAGCGAGAGGCGGGGCGCGTGCCGCAGCAGAACAGAAACGACAGCAAGGTTCAACAGATCCGGCGGGCCGCCCAAACGCTGTTCCTACGGCACGGGTTCGCCAGCGTGAGCACCGCCGCCCTGGCCCAGGAGGCCGGCGTCTCCAAAGAGACGCTGTATTCCCGCTACCCCAGCAAGGAGGCCGTGCTCGCCGACGTCCTGGAGCACCTGATTATCGCCGGCGAGGGCACGATCAGCGCGCCGTCGCCGGAGCTGACCACACGCGCCGATCTCGACCGGGCGCTGCGGACCCTGGCCGGGGAGCTGGGCGCCGAGCTGATACAGCGCGACTACATCGAGCTGGCGCGCATAGTGATCGCCGAGACGCCCAGGCTGCCCCGAGTGGGCGAGATCTTTCGACAAGCCGTGGCAGAACGAGCGTTTCGGCATACCTCAGAATTACTGGTCGCCGGCCAGGACGCCGGTCTGGTCCGTGATGTCGACACCATGGCCGCCGCGCGCATGTTCGTGGGCCCGCTCGTACTGCACGCGCTGACCAAGGTGCTGCTGGTGGCACCGAGCGCAGCCCAAGAGCCGCCTGAACCGCTAGACGTCGGGACGCACGTCGACCTGTTCCTCGCCGCGGTCGCCACACCCGCCCCGAAGGAGCAGCGATGAACCCCGACGTATTGATCGTCGGTGCCGGGCCCACCGGGCTGACACTGGCCGTGGAATTGGCCCGCCGCGGCGTCGGCGTGCGCATCGTCGACGCGGCGGCCTCCCCCACCACCGAGACCCGCGCCCTCGGCGTTCAGCCCCGCACCCTGGAACTCTTCGAGCGACTGGGACTGGCCGAGGCGGCGAGGACCGGCGGCGTGTGTGTCACCGACTTTCAGGTGTTCAGCGAAGGGAGACGGATGCTGCACCTGGACCTGCGGGGCTTGCCCAGCGCCTATCCGTACCTGCTGATGCTGCCGCAGCCGAAAGTCGAGTCACTACTGGCGGCCAGGCTCGCCGAGTGCGGTGTCGTGGTGGAACGCCGGGTCGAAGTCACCACGCTGAGGCAGCGGCCCGACGCGGTCGAGGTCGACCTGCGCCACGCTGACGGTGTGGCCGAGCGGGCTGCGGTGCGGTGGCTAGTGGGCTGCGACGGCGCGCACAGCACCGTCCGTCACCGGCTCGGCGTGCCGTTTCTCGGTGCCGCCTTGGAGGAGAACTTCGCCGTGGCCGACGTCCGCATGGACTGGCCGCTGCCGCACGACGTGTTCTTCTCCTTTCTCGACCGCGGAAATTTCGTCGCCTACTTCCCGATGCCGGGCGGCCTGCACCGGCTCACGATCGCTTATCGGCCTGGCGAAGCCCCGCCCGGGCACGTGACGTTCGACGAGCTACAGACCGCGGTCGCCCGCTGCGCACCACCGGCATCGCGTGTCGGCGACATCACCTACGCCGGTCGATTTCAGATCAATCAGCGCAGGGTGGCCCGACATCGTGTGGGACGGGTGTTCTTGGCCGGCGACGCCGCCCATGTGCACTCGGTGGTCGGCGGGCAGGGCATGAACACCGGCATCCAAGATGCGTTCAACCTGGGGTGGAAGTTGGCGGCCGTCATTGCCGGTCGAGCGCACCACAATCTGCTGGACAGCTATGCCACCGAGCGTGCACCGGTCGCGCATCGGCTCGTCGCCGGGACCCGGCGGGCAACACGGGTCACCTTGCTGCGCAATCCGATTGCATGCGCGGCACGGCGTCACATCGCTCCGCACGTGACGTCGCAGCCCACCGTGCAGCGCATCCTTTGCCGGGCGCTGACCCAGCTCGACGTGTCTTACCGCGACGGAACCGGCGGCACCAACGATTCCCGTCTTGCGGTCGGTGATCGCTTTCCGCAGGTCCATGCGTTGCATCCGACGAAGTACACGCTGCAGGTACGCGGAGTCGAACCGCCGGGCCTTCGCCGGGTCCTCGACGGCTACCTGGATCTGATCGACGTCCAGCACCTGACCGACTCCCCCGGCTCGGGATTGCTCCTGGTCCGCCCCGACGGCTACATCGCCGTGCTGGACGGCAGTCTCGCCGACCTCGACGCCTATCTGCACAGTTGTGGTGACCGGACACTGAGTTGAAAGCGATCGAATGCGAGCCGGCGGCGGTGCCCGCGACACCATCGGTGTCACGATCCTGCTTCCATGACGGACACATCGAGGCGACCTGACCGGGCAACCCTGACTCCGACGCCGTTATCCTTTGCCGCATGGCAGCTGACCTCGTACCGATCCGTCTTGCGGTGACCGCCGGTGACCGCTACACCCTGTGGGCGCCGCGCTGGCGTGACGCCGGTGACGAGTGGGAGGCGTTCCTGGGCAAGGACGAAGACCTGTACGGGTTCACCACCGCGGCCGACCTGGTGGCGTTCGTGCGCACCAATACCGACAACGACCTGGCGGATCACCCCGCCTGGCAGCGGCTGGTCGAGGCCAACGCCCACAAGCTCAACCCGGCCGCCAACCGCCACTACGACCTGATCGCGGTCGAAGAACTGCTGGCCGACAAGCCGACCAAGAAGTCCGTGCGCGCGGTCGCCGACGCGATGGAGATCGTCTCGTCGATCGGGTCGGTGTGCGACCTGACCACAGTGACGAAGTTCTTCAACGGCAACCCGAGCCTGGGCACGCTGGCCGGCGGCGTCGACAACTTCACCGGCCGGGCCGGCCGCAAGCGGTGGAACGCGATCGCCGAGATCGTCGGCCGCAGCTGGGGTAACGTGCTGGCCGCGGTCGAAGACATCATCAGCACGCCGGACGTCGACGCCGCGGCGTCATCGAAGGCGGCCGACGAGCTGGCCGAAGAGCCCCCGGTCGAGCTGGAGGAGACGGCCCCCGAGGACACCGGCGACACCGCAGACGCCGACTTGGACGAGACGGCCGCCGTGATCACCGAGCAGGCCACCGGCGACCGGGTGGTGCTCGGCGGCGACGCGGATTTCTGGACCAAGGTCGGTATCGACCCGATCCGGATCATCACCGACAACGGGACGTTCTTCACGCTGCGCTGCTACCTCGGCGAGCAGCCGGTGTTCCTGGGCCGCAACGGCCGGATCAGCGTGTTCGGCTCCGAGCGCGGCCTGGCCCGCTACTTGGCCGACGAGCACGATCACGACCTGTCGGACCTGAGCACCTATGACGACATCCGCACCGCCGCCACCGATGGCTCGCTGGCGATCGAGATCACCGACGACAACGTCTACGTGCTCTCGGGCATGGTCGACGACCTGACCGACGGCCCGGATGCGGTTGACCGCGAGCAACTCGAGCTGGCCGTGGAGTTCCTGCAGGATGTCGGCATCTACGCCGAGGACGGCATCGTCAGCGAAACCCTCAAACCGGACCGCGCCCTGGGCCGGCTGGTCAGCTATGTGCTCGACCCGGAATCGGTGGCCGCTCCGCAGCGCCCGTTCGCTCCTGCGGTCAAGGAATGGGAACAACTCGAGCAGTTCGTGCAGTCCCGGCTGCGTCGCGAGTAGCGCTCGAGCGGGCATTTTCACCGCGCACCGCGGGCGCGCCCACGTCGAAGCGGCCCGCAGGTCAGATATGCGGATATTGCAGGAATTCGCTGATAATTGCCGCATTCGTTTGCTCATTTTCATTGCCGAGTGGTCGTATCCCCGATAGCATCTGGCCCGATAACCCTCTGGCCGGGCCGTGTCTTTGCGGGGCCCTTCCAAATTCGAAAGGACTACACATGCGCAAGGCAACACAACGAGCCGCAGCTGTATCCGCCGCGGTTTTGGGTATCGCATTGATCGGCACGGGTTGCAGTAACGACAACGCCAAAGAGAAGACCGGCGACGCGTTGAGTTCGGCCAGTTCGGTTGCCTCCTCGGCCAGCTCGGTGATCTCGTCGGCGATGAGCACCCCCGCCGAGGAGAGCGGCGCCGCCAGCTCCACCGAGATGACCGGCGCGGACGGCAAGGAGTACACCGTCTCCGGCCCGATCCTGGCCAAGCTGGACTCCCTGGACGCCGCCGCCAAGCAGGACCTGGGCGAGCCCACCGGCGCCGAGCAAAAGAACCCCGACGGCGGCATCTTCCAGCAGTTCGACGGCGGCGTGATCGTGCACACCACCCGGTCGTATGTGGTGTGGGGCAAGATCCGCGACAAGTGGAACGAGCTGGGCGGCTCGCAGGGCAAGCTCGGTTACCCGACCAGCGATGAGACCACCAACGCCGACGGCTCCAAGCAGACCACCTTCGAGCACGGCATCATCACCTGGAAGCAGGGCGACCCGGAGGCCACTGTCACCGAGCACTGATCTCGCGCGAACCTTTTGACGACGGCCGGGCAATCGCACTCGCGATTGTCCGGCTTTCGTCGTTTCAGCCGACCAGCACCGCGAATCGCGGCTTGATCACTTCCTCGATGATCTCCACCCGCTGGTCGAACGGGATGAATGCCGACTTCATCGCATTCACCGTGAACCGCTGCAGATCGGTCCAGCCGTAGCCGAACGTGTCGGCCAGCACCAGCATCTCCTTGCTCATGGTGGTGTCGCTCATCAACCGGTTGTCGGTATTGACCGTCACCCGCAATCGGGCGCGCGCCAGCAGGTCGAACGGGTGCTCGGCGATGCTGCCGACGGCGCCGGTCTGCACATTGGAGCTCGGACACAATTCCAACGGAATCCGCTTGTCCCGCAGGATCGCCGCCAGCCGGCCCAACCGCACCGCTCCGTCCTCGCCGACGGTGATGTCGTCGGTGATGCGCACCCCGTGGCCGAGCCGGTCGGCGCCGCAGAACGCGATCGCCTCGTGGATCGACGGCAGCCCGAAGGCTTCACCGGCGTGAATCGTGAAGCGGGCGTTGTGGTCTCGCATGTACTCGAACGCATCCAGGTGCCGGCTGGGCGGATGGCCGGCCTCGGCGCCGGCGATGTCGAAGCCGACCACGCCCTTGTCGCGGAACCGGATGGCCAGCTCGGCGATCTCCCGGGACAGCGCGGCATGCCGCATCGCGGTGACCAGGCAGCGCACCGTGATCTCCCGGCCGGCGGCCGCGGCTTGGCGCTCCCCGTCGGCGAACCCGGCCAGCACCGCATCGGTTACCTCGTCGAACGACAGCCCGCCCTCGATGTGCAATTCGGGCGCGAACCGGACTTCGGCGTAGACGACGTTGTCGGCGGCCAGGTCCTCCACGCATTCGCGGGCCACCCGGTGCAGCGCGTCGGGAGTCTGCATCACCGCCACGGTGTGGCTGAACGGCTCCAGATAGCGCTCCAGCGAACCACTGTGCGAGCGGGTGCGAAACCAGGTCGCCAGCTCGTCGGGGTCGGTGCTGGGCAGCCCGTCGTAGCCGACCTGCCCGGCGATGTCGACGACGGTGGCCGGGCGAAGCCCCCCGTCCAGGTGGTCGTGCAGCAGCGCCTTGGGTGCCTGCCGGATCATCTCCAGGTTCAGCGGTGTGGTCATGGGATGGCTCCGATGATCAGTGGCCGCGGGGCCGTCGGGGTGTTCGGGACATCTGGGACGACGCGGTAGCCGCCGTCCAGCTCGGCACGCGCTGGCCCGAACCGTTCGGGGGTGTCGGTGTAGAGCGTGAACAGCGGCTCGCCGGCGCACACGGGCTCGCCCGGCCGACGGTGGATCCGCACCCCGGCCCCGGCCTGCACCCGCTGCCCCGGGCGGGAACGGCCCGCTCCCAGCCGCCATGCCGTCATACCCACCGCCATCGCGTCGATTTCCCCCATTGTGCCGCCCGCCGATGCCGTGATGGTCTCCGAACATGCCGCGACCGGCAGCGGAACGCTCAGATCACCGCCCTGGGCGGTGACCATCGCGACGAAGGCGTCCATCGCGGTGCCGTCGGCCAGCGTGACCGCTGGGTCCTTGTCGCTGATCCCCGCCAGCGCAAGCATCTCGGCGGCCAGCCGCACTGTCAGCGCCACCACGTCGTCGGGGCCGCCACCGGCCAGCACGTCGAGGGCCTCGGCGACCTCGAGGGCATTGCCGACGGTGGCCCCGAGCGGGCGGTTCATGTCGGTGAGCAGGGCGCGGGTGGGCACCCCGTGCGCGGCGCCGAGTTCGACCATCAGCTCGGCCAGCTCGGTGGCCTGCGGGACGGATTTCATGAAGGCACCCGAGCCGACCTTGACGTCCAAGACCAGCGCCCCGGCACCTTCGGCCAGCTTCTTGCTCATCACCGAGCTGGCGATCAGCGGCAGCGACTCCACGGTGGCGGTGATGTCGCGCAGCGCGTAGAGCTTGGCGTCGGCGGGCGCCAGGGCGCCGGCGGCGAAGATCGCCGCCCCGACATCGGTGAGCTGCGCCCGCAGCCGCGCCGTCGACAGCGTGGGATCGAAGCCCGCGATCGCCTCGAGCTTGTCCAGGGTGCCGCCGGTGTGGCCCAGGCCGCGCCCGGAGGCCTGCGGCACCGCCGCCCCGCAGGCGGCGACCACCGCGACCAGCGGCAGGGTGATCTTGTCGCCCACCCCGCCGGTGGAGTGTTTGTCGACGGTGGGACGGCCCAGATCGCAGAAGTCCATCCGCTCCCCCGAGGCGATCATCGCCGCGGTCCAGCGCGCGGTTTCGCCGGCGTCCATGCCGCGCAGGAAGATCGCCATCAGCAGCGCCGCCATCTGCTCCTCGGCGATCGTGCCGGCGGTGTAGGCGCCGATCAGCCAGTCGATCGCGGCGTCGGTCAGGCGGTGGCCGTCGCGTTTGGTGGCGATCAGCGTCGGCGCGTCGAAGGTCACCCCCATGCGTCGGGTCCGAAGGCGTCCGGCAGCAGGTCGGCCAGTCGCCGCGCACCGGCCGGGTGGTCGATGAGCAGCTGCGGTCCGCCGTGTTCGAGCAGCACCTGGCGGCACCGGCCGCAGGGCATCAGCAACTTGCCGGCAACGTCGGTGCACGACAGTGCCGCCAGCCGACCGCCCCCGGCGGTGTGCAGCGCAGCGACCACCCCGCACTCGGCGCACAGGCCCAGGCCATATGAGACATTTTCCACATTGCAGCCGGTGAACAGCCGTCCGTCGACAGTCAACGCCGCCGCCCCGACTCGCAGCCCCGAATACGGCGCGTAGGCGTTCGCAGCGACCGAAATTGCGTTGCGCCGCAACAGGTCCCAGTCGACTACGCCCGACACCTCAGCTGCGCCCATATCGTTGCCAGTACATCGCGCCGTCCCGTCCATCCGCAGCTATTTGTCGAATTTCACCCTAACTTCGGCCATTCCTACTCATCAGTAACTTTGACGTGGTCGTTTCCACCCTGTGGATGGGTTTAGAGTCCAAGCCGAGGTTATTGACAGCGATGGCGTTGCGTAGCTACCGCGAGCGTGGCCAAACCGGTGGCTACAGATATTTGGAGGCGCTGATGACGGCGACATCCGCCGATGCGGTGACGCCCGGGACGCAGGCTTCTGCCCGGCGTCCCCGGCGGCAGAGTCTGTATAAAGGCGATCCCGGAATGTGGGCGTTCGCCCTGCACCGGATCACCGGTGCGACCATCTTCTTCTTCCTGTTCGTCCACGTGATCGACACCGCGCTGGTGCGGGTCAGTCCGCAGGCCTACACCGAGGTCATCTCGACCTACAAGACGCCGATCGTCGGCCTGATGGAGCTGGGCCTGGTGGCCGCGGTGCTGTTCCACGGTCTCAACGGCATCCGGCTGATCCTGATCGACTTCTGGTGGCAGGGCTGCCGCTGGCAGCGCCAGATGCTGGTGGCGGTCTGCGCGGTCTGGCTGGTGGTGATGGTTCCGGTGGTGGTCCGGATCGGTATGCACATGGCGGAGCGATTCTTATGAGCACACCTGACCTGCAGTTGAGTCGTGGCGCGCTGGCCCCGGTCCGCGGCCCCGACCGCGACCGCCCGGCCGGCCTGGGCGACCCGCGCTCGCCGCAGCGGCACTCCGGGATGCCCAACTTCGAGAAGTACACCTGGCTGTTCATGCGGTTCTCCGGCGCCGTGCTGATCTTCCTGGTGCTGGGCCACCTGTTCATCATGCTGATGTGGCAGGACGGGGTGTACCGGATCGACTTCAACTACGTGGCGGAGCGCTGGCACTCGCCGTACTGGCAGATCTGGGACCTGGCCCTGCTGTGGCTGGCCGAACTGCACGGCGCCAACGGCCTGCGCACGATCATCGGCGACTACACCCGCAGTGACCGCAGCCGGTTCTGGCTGATGACCCTGCTGGCGTTCTCGGTGATCTTCACGCTGGGCCTGGGCAGCTACGTGCTGCTGAGCTTCGACCCCAACATCTCTTGACGGCAGATCTCCTACGAACAGGTGATATCGCGGTGATTCAGGAACATCGATACGACGTGGTGATCGTCGGCGCCGGCGGCGCCGGGATGCGCGCGGCGGTGGAAGCCGCGCCCCGCGCTCGTACGGCAGTGCTGACCAAGCTGTACCCCACGCGCAGCCACACCGGCGCGGCGCAGGGCGGCATGTGCGCCGCGCTGGCCAACGTCGAGGACGACAACTGGGAGTGGCACGCCTTCGACACCGTCAAGGGCGGCGACTACCTGGCCGACCAGGACGCGGTGGAGATCATGGCCAAGGAGGCCATCGACGCGGTGCTGGACCTGGAGAACATGGGCATGCCGTTCTCCCGCACCCCCGAGGGCCGCATCGACCAGCGCCGGTTCGGCGGGCACACCCGCGACCACGGCAAGGCCCCGGTGCGCCGCTCGTGCTACGCCGCCGACCGCACCGGCCACATGATCCTGCAGACGCTGTACCAGAACTGCGTCAAGCACGGTGTGGAGTTCTTCAACGAGTTCTACGTGCTGGACCTGGTGCTCACCGAGACCCCGTCGGGTCCGGTGGCCACCGGCGTGGTGGCCTACGAGCTGGCCACCGGCGAGATCCACGTCTTCCACGCCAAGGCGATCGTGCTGGCCACCGGCGGGTCGGGCCGGATGTACAAGACCACCTCCAACGCGCACACCCTGACCGGCGACGGCATGGGCGTCGTCTTCCGCAAGGGCCTACCGCTGGAGGACATGGAGTTCCACCAGTTCCACCCGACGGGTCTGGCCGGGCTGGGCATTCTCATCTCCGAGGCGGTGCGCGGTGAGGGCGGCCGGCTGCTCAACGCCGACGGTGAGCGGTTCATGGAGCGCTACGCCCCCACCATCGTCGACCTGGCCCCCCGCGACATCGTGGCCCGCTCGATGGTGCTCGAGGTGCTCGAGGGCCGCGGCGCCGGGCCGAACAAGGACTACGTCTACATCGACGTGCGCCACCTCGGCGAAGAGGTGCTCGAGGAGAAGCTGCCCGACATCACTGAGTTCGCCCGCACCTACCTGGGCGTCGACCCGGTCAAGGAGCTGGTACCGGTCTACCCGACCTGCCACTACGTGATGGGCGGCATCCCGACCACGGTGACCGGGCAGGTGCTGCGCGACAACACCGCCACGGTGCCGGGCCTGTATGCCGCCGGCGAGTGCGCCTGTGTGTCGGTGCACGGCGCCAACCGGCTCGGCACCAACTCGCTGCTGGACATCAACGTGTTCGGCCGCCGCGCCGGCGTCGCCGCCGCCGAGTACGCCAACAGCCACGACTTCACCGAGATGCCGGAGAACCCGGCCGACATGGTGGTCAACTGGGTGGCCGACATCCTGTCCGAGCACGGCAACGAGCGCGTCGCCGATATCCGTGGCGCCCTGCAGCAGTCGATGGACAACAACGCCGCGGTGTTCCGCACCGAGAAGACGCTCAAGCAGGCGCTCAGCGACATCCATGCGCTCAAGGAGCGGTACGCCCGGATCACGGTGCACGACAAGGGCAAGCGCTTCAACTCCGATCTGCTGGAGGCCATCGAACTGGGCTTCCTGCTGGAGCTGGCCGAGGTCACCGTCGTCGGTGCCTTGAACCGGCAGGAATCCCGCGGTGGGCATGCCCGCGAGGACTACCCCAACCGCGACGACGTCAACTTCATGCGCCACACCATGGCCTACAAGCAGGGTCCCGACCTGATCGCCGACATCCGGCTGGACTGGAAGCCGGTGGTGCAGACCCGCTACGAACCGAAGGAACGGAAGTACTGATGTCCTCCTCAGCTGACTCCGGCTGCTGCTCATCAGAGTCCGGTTGCTGCTCGCCGGGTCCGTCCAGCGCCGCACCGGCGGCCCTGGTCGACGGCCCGCCCGCCGGCGACCCGCCGCTGCCCCCGGTTCCCGAGGGCGCCCGGATGGTCACCCTCAAGATCGCCCGGTACAACCCGGAGAACCCCGACCAGTACGCCGCCACCGACGGCTGGCAGAGCTTCCGGGTGCCGGCGCTGCCCACCGACCGGTTGCTCAACCTGCTGATCTACGTCAAGAGCTACCTGGACGGCACGCTGACCTTCCGCCGGTCCTGCGCGCACGGCGTGTGCGGCTCCGACGGGGTGCGGGTCAACGGCAACAACAAGCTGGCCTGCAAGATGCTGATGCGCGACATCCTGCCGAAGAACCCGGCCAAGGAGCTGACGCTGACCATCGAGCCGATGCGCGGCCTGCCGGTGGAAAAAGACCTCGTGGTCAACATGGAACCGTTCATGGACGCCTACAAGGCGATCAAGCCGTACCTGATCACCAGCGGCAACCCGCCCACCCGGGAGTGGATCCAAAGCCAGCACGACCGGCACCGCTACGACGACACCACCAAGTGCATTCTGTGCGCCATCTGCACCACCAGCTGCCCGGTGTACTGGAGCGAGGGGGCGTATTTCGGCCCGGCGGCGATCGTCAACGCCCACCGGTTCATCTTCGACTCGCGTGACGAGGGTGCCGCCGAGCGCCTGGATATCCTCAACGAGGTCGACGGGGTGTGGCGCTGCCGCACCACGTTCAACTGCACCGATGCCTGCCCGCGCGGCATCGAGATCACCAAGGCGATCCAGGAGGTCAAGCGGGCCTTGATGTTTGCCCGCTGATCTGCTCCTCATCTGCGCCGAGCGTGAAGCTAGCTTCACGCTCGGCGTCGAGCGTTGCGCTGCCTTCACGTTCGCGCCGGCGGAGGTCCGTGATAGGACACTGTGATGCACTGGTACACCGGTAACCCCGTCTACGACACCGTCCTGAGTTTCGCGTTCGGTTTCGCCGCGTTCGTGATCATCGGCGGCTTCTTCGGACAGAGCTCCTACGGGCGGTTCTCCTCGGCCAAGCTCGGCTTCAACCTCAACCCGAAGTTCGGCTGGTGGCTGATGGAGATCCCGGCGACGGTGGTGTTCGCCGCCGCCTACCTCAGTGGGCCGGCCCGCTTCGAGCCGACTTCCCTTGTGCTGGCCGGGATCTGGGCGCTGCATTACGCCAACCGCGGCTGGTTCTTCCCACTGGCAATCCGCCAGATGCCGGGTAAGCGCAGCACCTTCAACGTGTCGGTGGTGGTGATGGGCATGCTCGTCACCACCATGCACGGCTACCTCAACGGCGCCCTGTTCAGCCACGACTACCTGGGGCGCTACGGCACCGGCTGGTTGACCGACCCGCGCTTTGTGGTGGGCCTGGTGATCTACCTGTGCGGGTTCGCGCTGATCGTCAGCTCCGAGTCGATCGTGCGCAACCTACGCGACAAGAACAACGCCGGCCAGGCCGAGTACAAGATCCCGTTCGGCGGCGGCTTCCGCTTCGTCACCAGCCCGGCCTATCTTGGCGAGCTGATCGCCTGGACGGGTTTCGCCGTGCTGACCTGGGCGCTGCCCGGTGTGGTCATCCTGTTGATCACCGCGGGCAACCTGGTTCCCCGGGCGCTGCAGACCCACCGCTGGTACCGGGACAAGTTCGCCGACTACCCCACCGACCGCAAGGCGCTGGTGCCCTTCGTGCTCTGAGACTCGTCTGCCGCGCCGAGCGTGAAGCCACCGTCACGTTCGACCGCGAGCGTGAAGCCACCGTCACGCTCGACCGGGGGTGCGGTCACATACCGCCGGGCTGTCTCGTCTAAGGGGTATGACTACTCAACCTCGCATCGAACCCCTGGCCCCGAAACGCACCAACCTGCTGACCCGCGCCATGTACCGCTACGCCAAGCGCCGCTTCGGTGAGGTCCCCGAGCCCTTCACCGTCATCGCGCATCACCCACGGCTGCTGGTGGCCGCCGCCGCCCACGAGGGGCTGCTGCAGTCCGGGTCACGCAAGCTGCCCGCCGAGGTGCGCGACCTGGCGGTGTTCTGGACCGCCCGCACCATCGGCTGCTCGTGGTGTGTGGACTTCGGGTCCATGCTGCAACGCCTGGAAGGCATGGACATCGACCGGCTCAAGGAGATCGACGATTACGCGACCTCCCCGCGCTACACCGACGACGAACGGGCCGCCATCGCCTACGCCGACACGATCACCAGCGACCCGCACCGTGTCACCGATGAGCAGGTCGCCGATCTGCGGCAACGGTTCGGCGACGACGGCGTCATCGAGCTGACGTATCAGATCGGAGTCGAGAACATGCGGGCCCGGATGTACGCGGCGCTGGGCATCACCGAACAGGGCTTCAGCTCCGGGGACGCCTGCCGGGTGCCGTGGGCTCAGTAGGGCCTGGAAGCTGTTGTTCGAGACGACCTCACGGCAACTACAGTCTCGAGCGACACCGGCGGTGGCTAGGACCGCAGCGGAGTAGCGGTGAACTTGTCCGGGTTGGCGATGTCCCAGACGGCGTAGACCAGACCGTCGCGCACCGTCATCGCGGTGACGCGCGGCAGCAGCTCGGCGAACCCCTCGACCGCGGGTGCCCCGGGCGTGTAGGTGCCGAGTTCGCCGTTGACCAACGCCAACTGGTTCGCCGTCATCAGGGTCGGCCCGTACCGGCGCGCCAGGCCGAACAGGAACCGCGCCACCTTCTCCGGCCCGCGAATGACCCGGACCGCGGTCGGCGCCCGGCGGTTGGAGTCGCCGGTGAACGTCACGTCGGGGTGCAGCAGCGCCACCACCGCGTCCAGGTCACCGGCGGCCATCGCGGCCATCAGCGACCCGACCGTCTCGTTGTGCCGCGGATCGGGTTGCGGCGGCGGGTCGGCGGCCACGGCGCGCCGGGCCCGCGACGCAAGCTGCCGCGCGGCGGCCGCACTGGTGTTGAGCACCTCGGCGACCTCGGAGAACGGCACCGAGAACCCGTCGTGCAGCACGAACGCCACCCGCTGATCCGGATTCAGCCGCTCCAGCACCACCATCGCGGCGAACCGGGCGTCCTCGCCGGCCACCACCGCCGCCAACGGATCGGATTCGTCGGCGGCGGTCACCACCGGCTCCGGAAGCCATTCGCCGGCATAGGTTTCCCGCCGCCGCGGCGCCGAGCGCAACCGGTCCAGGCCGAGCCGGCTCACCACCGTCGTCAACCAGGCTCGCGAGTCGGCGATCTGCTCGCGCTCGGCGGCATTGAAGCGCAGCCAGGCGTCCTGCACGATGTCCTCGGCGTCGGCGAACATGCCGGTGAGCCGGTAGGCCACCGCCAGCAGATGCGGCCGCAACGCCTCGAACTCCTCGACCGCCGCCGTCATTGCACCAGCCTAAGCGTGGGGGGCGCTCACTGCGCCCGGCCGGCGCCGGGCCACAAGCCGACCAGCGCGATCACGCAGACCGCCAGCATCGCCGCGCTCAAGCTGTACAGACCGGCGTCGACGAGATTCTCCTGCCAGACGGTGCCATGGCGGCCGGCGCCTGCGATCGGAGTCGTCCGCCCGGTGCCGAAGATCGCCGCGGCCAGCGTGGTGGCCCAGTTGGCGTAGGCGCCGTAGAGCGCCAACCAGAACAGCGCGGTCAGCCAGCGGGCCGAGAGCCGCAGTCGGCCCCACAGCAGGCCGAGCACCAAGAGGAACAGCCCGTTCATCACGGCTTCCAGGTGCGAGGACAACCCCATCCGGGGATTGCTCATCGCCCCGGTCGCCAATCCGGTGAGCAAACCCAGCAGGAACAGCAGCACGCCGAACCACAGCAGGGCGCGACCCTTGTCAGCACCTGTCATCAGCCCTCCTCGGATCCGAACACGACATTATTCCGTCGGGCGCATTGCCGAACGGATTGGCGCAGGCGGCCCTAATGTCGTCGACATGAGCTCCAAGCCGCGCATCGCCCCGGTCCGCTGGCGGCCGCCGCCGTCGCGGCCGCTGCCCCCGCCCGACCCGACACCGGCGCTGACGCTCGTCGAAATTCCCGGTACCGCCCCCGAGGACGTCGTCGTCGACGCCGACGGCACCATCTGGACCGGCGTCGAGGACGGGCGCATCATCGCCGTCGGCCCGGACGGCGCGGCGCCAAAGGTGGTGACGCACACCGGCGGGCGCCCCCTGGGACTGGCGTTCACCCACGATCACCGGCTGCTGATCTGCGACAGCCACCGCGGTCTACTGCGCTACGACCCGAAAACCGGGCAGCTGGAAACCCTGGTCAGCCACGTGGCCGGCCGGCCGCTGATGTTCTGCTCGAATGCGGTCGAAACCTCCGACGGCACAATCTATTTCACGGAGTCCACGGACCGGTTCCGCTACGAGCACTACAAGGCCTCGGTGATTGAAGCCCGGGCCAGTGGGTCCCTGCTGCAGCTCACCCCGGACGGTAAGGCAACGGTGCTGGCGTCGGGGCTGCACTTCGCCAACGGCGTCACGCTGACCGCCGACGAATCGGCGGTGGTGTTCGCCGAGAGCACCGGCTGCCGGTTGTCCAAGTACTGGCTGACCGGCCCGCGCCGCGGTTCGATCACCGCGCTGGTCAGCGAGCTGCCCGGCCATCCGGACAACATCTCCACCGGCCGAGACGGCCGGATCTGGGTGGCGATGGTCTCCGACCGCAAGGCCCTGTCGGAGTGGCTGACCCCGCGTGCGCCGGTGCTGCGCACGCTGATGTGGCGGCTGCTGCCGTATCGCTGGCTGCCGGACCCGGCGTCGGTGGTGTGGGTCATCGGGTTCGACGCCGACGACGGCCGGGTGCTCAGCCAGTTCCGAAGCACCGACCCGGGGTTCGGCCTGGTGACCGGTGTGGTTGAAGCCGGCGACCGGCTCTGGCTGGGCCGCATCGCCGGGTCCGGCCTGGCGTACTTCGACCTCCGCCGAGCGTGAAGCTGGCTGCACGTTCGGCGCCGAGCGTGAAGCTGCCTTCACGCTCGGCAGGGAGACCAGGCGGCCCGCTGTAACTTGCGCCCCACCTGTCACAGCGTGGCTCCCGGGATTCGGGCCGCCGTTCCCCTACCCTGCACACACGATGACTTTTGTGCGCTCGGTATCAGCCCTGGTGACGGTGGGTTTTCTCGCCACCGCCTCCCCCCTGGCGGCGGCCGACCCCGGTCTCAACGTCGGGTCCGTCGGCTGCCCGTACCAGGTCAGCACTCCGCCCGCGGTAGACGCCTCCGAGGTGCCGCTGGCCGGTGACCCGCCGCTGCCGCTGCCGGTGCCGACCAGCCCCGTCGGCGGGGAGGCCCTAGCGGGCTGCGGGATCATCACCGCGCCCGGCACCCCGCCGGTGCCCGGCGACATCTCCGCCGAGGCCTGGCTGGTGGCCGATCTGGACAGCGGCGCCGTGATCGCCGCCCGCGACCCGCACGGCCGGCACCGGCCGGCCAGCGTGATCAAGGTGCTGACCGCGATGGCGGCGCTCAACGAGTTGGACCTGAACAAGGTCGTACCCGGCACCCAGGAGGACGCCAACGCCGAAGGCACCCGGGTCGGCGTCGGCCCCGGCGGCAACTTCACCGTCAACCAGCTGCTGCACGGGCTGCTGATGGGATCGGGCAACGACGCCGCCCACGCCCTCGCCATGCAACTCGGCGGATGGGACGCGGCACTGCACAAGATCAACACCCTGGCCGCCAAGCTGGGCGGCCGCGACACCCGCGCCGCCACCCCGTCCGGGCTGGACGGGCCAGGCATGAGCACCTCGGCCTACGACATCGGGCTGTTCTACCGCTATGCCTGGAACAACCCGATGTTCGCCGCCATCGTCGCCACCCGGACCTTCGACTTCCCCGGCTATGGCGACGTGCCCGGCTACCAGCTGGAGAACGACAACCAGCTGCTCTACAACTACCCCGGTGCCCTGGGCGGCAAGACCGGCTACACCGATGACGCCGGGCAGACGTTCGTCGGCGCGGCAACCCGCGACGGCCGGCGGCTGGTCGCGGTGCTGCTGCGCGGCACCCGGCAGCCGATCCCCCCGTGGCAGCAGGCCGCGCACCTGCTCGACTACGGCTTCGCCACCCCGCCCGGCACCCGGGTCGGGACCCTGATCGAGCCCGACCCGGCGCTGGTGGCGCCCCGCGCCGACGCGGCCGGCCCCGATCCCCAGGCGCTGGCGCTGGCACCGGCCGACGACACGGTGCCGGTGCGGGTCGGGGTGGCCATCTTCGGCACGATCATCGTGTTCGCGCTCATCATGGGTGCCCGGGCGGTGAATCGCCGGCCCGGCAGGAGCCCGTCATGGTGAAGGCCGGCGACGCCCGCGCCCGCTAGCCCGGCCCATCCCCTACGGTGAGCTAGATGGGCCGAATCGGGGAACTGCGCCGATCCTCGCCGCTGGCGCTGCTGGTCGGCGTGGCCGCCGCCAGCCTCGGCGTCATCTACGGCTATGACCTGTCCAATATCGCCGGCGCCCTGCTGTTCATCGAGGACGACTTCGGGCTGACCGCCACCCAGCAGGAGATGGTGGCCACCGCCACGGTGATCGGCGAGATCGCCGGTGCCGCGGCGGGCGGCTGGCTGGCCAACACGATCGGGCGCAAGAGCTCGATGGTCGCGGTCGGTCTGAGTTATGCGGTCTTCGCGCTGCTGGGAGCGGCGGCGACGTCGGTGCCGATGCTGACGGTGGCTCGGCTGCTGCTCGGCATCACCATCGGGGTGTCGGTGGTGGTGGTGCCGGTGTTCGTGGCCGAGTCGGCGCCGGCTGCCGCGCGCGGCGCGCTGCTGGTCACCTACGGGGCGGCCACCGTGATCGGGATCATCGCCGGCTACCTGTGCGCCTACTGGCTGGCCGGCACCGGCAGCTGGCGGGCGATGCTGGGGCTGGCCGCGGTGCCCGCCGTACTGGTGACGCTGCTGCTCGTCCGTATCCCCGACACCGCCCGCTGGTATCTGCTCAAGGGCCGCGTCGACGACGCGCACCGCACGCTGCAACGGATCGAACCGACCGCCGACGCGCAGCGCGAGCTCGCCGAGATCGGCCGCACGCTGGCCGAGGAGCAGGCCGGCGGGGTCGGCGTGCTACGCGAGATGCTGCGCCCGCCCTACCTGCGGGCGACGCTGTTCGTGGTGACGTTGGGCTTTTTCATCCAGATCACCGGGATCAACGCGATCGTCTACTACAGTCCCCGGCTGTTCGCGATGATGGGTTTCGAAGGCGATTTCGCGCTGCTGATTCTGCCGGCACTGGTGCAGGTCGCGGCCCTGGCGGCGATGTTCATCTCGCTGGCGTTGATCGACCGGGTGGGCCGGCGTCCCATCCTGCTGTCGGGTATCACCGCGATGGTCGCCGCCAATGCGCTGCTGATCGCGGTGTTCGCCGCGGGTTCGGTATTCGGTGACGCGCTGGCGGCGGTCAAGTTCGGCGGGGTGCTGTTGTTCACCGTCGGCTACACCTTCGGGTTCGGCTCGCTGGTCTGGGTCTACGCCGGGGAGAGCCTGCCGGCCCGGCTGCGCTCGATGGGATCCTCGGCGATGCTGACCTCGAACCTGACGGCCAACGCGATCGTCGCCGGGGTGTTTTTGACCATGCTCACCTCGCTGGGTGGCGCCGGCACCTTCGCAGTGTTCGGGGTGCTGGCACTGCTCAGTCTGGCCTTCGTGTACCGCTACGCCCCGGAGACCAAAGGCCGCCAACTCGAAGACATCCGGCACTTCTGGGAGAACGGCGGCCGCTGGCCCGCCGACGAAGCGGCTCCCGCTGAGATCGGCGCGTCGGCGTGTCGGTGATCAGCGCCGGCACCGTCGTACTCGACGGCCGGGTGCACCGTCCGGGCTGGCTCTCGGTCGACGACGGGCGCATCACCGCCTGCGGATCCGGTCTGGTTCGCGCCGACGACGATCTGCCGGATTGCGTTGTGGTGCCGGGTTTCATCGATATGCACTGCCACGGCGGCGACGGCGTCTCCTACCCCGAAGCCCCCGACCGTGCCGCTGTCCTGCACGCCGGACACGGCACCACCGGCGGGCTGGCCAGCCTGGTGACCGCCGCCCCCGAGGCGCTGCTGGCCCAGGTGCGCACCCTGGCCGAGGCGACCCGGCGCGGTGTGGTGGACGGCATCCACCTGGAGGGGCCCTGGCTGAGCGGGCGGCATTGCGGTGCGCACGATCCGTCGTGGCTGCGCGACCCCGACACCGGCGAGATCGAGGCGCTGCTGGACACCGCCGACGGCACGATCCGGATGGTCACCCTGGCACCCGAAAGCCCCGGCGCGCTCCTGGCGATCCGGCGGTTTGTCGACGCGGGAGTCGTTGTGGCACTGGGCCATACCGATGCCTCCTACGAGCAGACGCAGGCCGCGATCGACGCCGGAGCGACGGTGGGAACCCACCTGTTCAACGCGATGCGCGCGTTGCATCACCGCGAGCCCGGGCCGGTGCCGGCCCTGCTGGCCGACCCGCGGGTGACTGTGGAGCTGATCGCCGACGGGGTGCATCTGCACCCGGGCGTGATCCGGCATGTGGTGGCGGTCGCCGGCCCCGACCGGGTCGCCCTGGTCACCGACGCGATGGCCGCCGCCGGGGCCGGCGACGGCGCATTCACCCTGGGCGGGCTCGGCGTCGACGTCACCGACGGGGTGGCCCGGCTGCGCGGTACGGCCACCATCGCCGGCAGCACCGCCACCATGGACCGGCTGTTCGCGACAGCGGTGGGCCTGCTCGGCGGCGACGACGCGGCGCTGGCCGCGGCGGTGCGCATGACGGCGACCACCCCGGCTCGGGCGCTCGGCCTACGCGGCGTCGGGGTTTTGGCCCCGGGGTCCGCGGCTAACCTGGTGGTGATGAATGCCGACCTGCAGGTGCTGCGGGTCATGCGCCGCGGAACGTGGCTGATGTGAAGGAGAACCATGAGCGAGCCCACCATCACCGATGTCCCCGAGCAGCACCGCTACGAGATCAGCGTCGACGGGGTGCGAGCCGGGCTGGCCGCCTACCACGACAGCGGCGACCGGCGCGATTTCCACCACACCGAGATCGACAAGGCGTTCGGCGGTCAGGGCCTGGCCACCAAGCTGATCGCCTTCGCGCTCGCCGACACCAAGGCTGCGGGCAAGCAGATCGTGCCGAGCTGCTCGTTCGTGGAGGCCTACGTGGCCAAACACCCCGAGTACGCCGCTCAATAAGGTGAATTGACGCAGCTCACCGCGGTGGTAGCGTTGATCGCCACCGCAGTGAGGGGGCAGTCATGTACGTCGACCGGGGCAAGTTGCGTTACGGCGCCGCGGATTCCGGTGCCGCCGGTGAGCACGCCCAGGCCGGCGGCGAGCACCTGGCGGGCGTCTCACCGACGGCCGAAATGTTCGGGGACTTCCCGGATGCGCGCGGGATGCACGAAACACTCAGCGCGGCCCACCAGCACCACAACACGGTGCTGAACCGCCACCGCGAGGTGCTCGAGGGTGTGGCGGCAAAGGCGAACTACGCCGAAAAACGGTTCGGCGCAATGGATGAACACCACGCCCAGTTGTTGCGCGCGGTGCGGCCCGACTAGCCGGTGGCCTGCGCGATCGCCCAGGCGGCATTGACCAGCCCGATATGGCTGAAGGCCTGCGGAAAGTTGCCCAACATCTGCCCCGTGGCGGCGTCCACCTCTTCGGCGAGCAGCCCGACGTCGTTCATGTAGCCGATAGCGGTTTCGAAAACGTCCTGCGCGCGGTCGATTCGGCCACAGACCGCCAACGCCTGCGCCAACCAGAAGGTGCACAGCACGAAGGCGCCCTCCTGGCCGGTGAGCCCGTCGGGATTTGCGCCGGTGACGGTGCGGTAGCGATAGATCAGTCCGCGTGAATCGCTGAGATGCTCGATGACGGCATCGATCGTCGCCAGGACTCTCCGGTCGTCGGGAGGCAGGAACCCCGCCAACGGGATCACCAGGTTCGACGCATCGAGGGTGTCGTCGCCGAAGGACTGGCTGAACGCGTTGGCCAGGTCACTCCAGCCTCGGCGAAGGATCTCGGTGCGGATCTGCTCGGCCGTCGCCTGCCACTCGCCGACCTTGTCCGCGGCGCCGAGCATGTCGGCCATGCGCACCGCCCGGTCCAGCGCCACCCAGCACATCAGCTTGGAATACAGGAAATGCCGCGGCTCGCCGCGCACCTCCCAGATGCCGTGGTCGGGTTCGGTCCAGCGTCGCGCCGCGGCGTCGGCGCAGTCGATGAGGAATTCCCGCCCGGCTACCGCGCCCGGGTGCTCAGGGTCGAGTTGATCGACGAGTCGGTAAGCCGCACTGAGCAACTCGCCGTAGACGTCGAGCTGGCGTTGACGCCAGGCGCCGTTGCCCACCCGTACCGGCCGGCTGTCGCGCCACCCGGTCAGGTGGGCAAGGGTGCGCTCGGTGAGGTCGTGCTCGCCGCCGACGCCGAACATGATCTGCAGGTGCTCGCCGCCGCGCAGGGCACCGGCCGAGCTGGCCGCCAGGTAGTCGAAGAACTGGTGCGCTTCGTCGGGGCAGGCGGCCACCCATAACGCCTCCATGGTGAAGCTGGCGTCACGAACCCAGGCGTAGCGGTAGTCCCAGTTGCGTTCGCCACCGATCTCCTCGGGCAGGGACGTGGTCGGGGCGGCCACTACGGCCCAGGTGGGCTGGTAGGTCAGCGCTTGGAGCACCCGCCCGCTGTGGTGCACCAGGTCTCGCCACGGACCCTGATAGCTCTGGTGCAGCTTCGACCAGCACCGCCAGGCCTCCGCGGTCACCGCGAGGGCCTCCTCGAGGTCGGCTTCGGCCAGCGGGGCCGGAAACGCCTCGGAGGTGCTGCGGTGCATCAGGCCCAGGCACAGCTGCCGACCTTCGCGCAGTATCGCGCGGCCGGTGGCACGGTCGCCGGTGATCTCCAGGGGCACCGGGCAGGTCAAGGCGACGATGTCGGCGCCGCCACGCGCGATGACGCCGCCGGCGACGGCCGAAAGCCGCGGTGTGACTACGGCGTACTCCGGGCGCGGAGCAAAGTCGATGCCCACCTCGACCTCGCCGGTCAGGCAGTGCAGTGAGCGCACCAGCAGGCGTGGTGCTGCGGCTCCCAGCTGGTGCGGGTCATCGGAGGCGCCGGTCGCCAGCGCATCGCGCAGCACCAGTGTTCCGGCCGCGGTGGTGAACGTGGTCTGGAGCACCATCGTGCCGTCGAGGTAGCGACGCGTCACTTCGCTCCGCGGGTCGGTGGGGTGCACCGCGAAATGGCCGCCGCGCGCATCGAGCAGCCTGGCGAAGACCGCCGGGGAGTCGAAGCGCGGGACGCACATCCAGTCGACCGATCCTGCGCGACTGACCAGTGCCGCCGTATGCCGATCCGACAACAGCGCATAGTCGGCGATTGGTGTGGCGCTCACCTCCGGGGCCGCTCAGCCACGCGACTTCGCCCGCCAACGGTCCGGGTCGGCTTCAAGGGCCGCGCGATCCCAGTTGCCGCGTACCGCCGCTGCTTCGTAGGTGTCTTGCAGGAAGTCCAACAGCAGCCGGTCTGGGTCGGGCGCTTGCCGCACCACCTCGTAGGGCAGCACGTATTCACCCAGCTGCTTGCTGTAGTACGCCGCTGCGGGCCGGACCGAATGCTCGGCGAAGCCATCGGGTTCGGGGTAGGCGTAGGCGTAGAAGCCGCCTTCCGCCCCGCCCCCGGGCCAGAATCCGCAGCTGCTGAGCTCGTGCGAATAACCCTCCACCATCACCCAGTCACCGCAGTTGGGGGCGCCTCCGGGGTGGGTCGGCGCCGTTCGCCCGGAGAAGCGTGTGCAGGCAAGATCCATTGCGCCCCAGAAGAAGTGGACGGGGCTGACCTTGCCGACGAAGCGGGAACGAAACCGGCCCAGCACCCGGTGCGCCTGCACCAGTTGCCGCCAGAACAGCTGGGCGGCCTGCGGATCGTAGGAGGCGTGCTCGACATCCTCGGCGAACGGCACGGCCGGCTCGACCTCGTTGGGGTGGGACTGGATTGCCGTGTGCAGGCCCGACTCGTCCAGCGTGGACATGACGGCGCGGTGGAAGTCCGCCACCGATTGTTCCCGCAGCGGAATCGCCCGGGTCGCACCGGAGCCGGTGCGGATCCCCAGTTGGTGGTCGATGAAGTCGAACTCGATGTCGAAAATCTCGCTGCCGTACGGGATCGCCGACGTGGTGAGCCCCCGGGGCGTGACGTACAGGGTGACCTGCCACCAGTGGTTCAACAATGGTGCGTGCGCCAGGCGGACCTTGCCGACGATCTGGGTCCACATGTGCAGGGTGTCCCGCGTCGGGGCCCAGTCCTCGACCCGAAGGCGGGGCCAGGCTGATTCGCGCGCCATGAGCCGTTCTCCTCCCCCGAGCCGTTCGGGCCTGTCGAAGTCGGATCTCGGCCCACCGTAACCCCTCCTACCCGTTTGGGGAACCGGTCACACCGGCACGTCCGGCCGGCCGCTGGGTGGGCCCGTTGTCCGATGCCGTCGCCGCCCAGGCGGTCGCGAACAGGATCAGCCGCACCGTGACGTAGGCGAACACCAGCAGGCCCAGCACCGGGCCGAACACCGCTCCGGCCGGGCCGTTGATCACCGACTGCAGATACACCGAGCCGGCCTGTTTGAACAATTCGTAGCCGACCGCGGCGATCGCGCCGGCCCGCGCCGCGCTGGCCAGGCTGACCGACTCGCGCGGCAGCCGGGCGATCATCCAGGTGAACAGCAGCCAGGACACTGCCACCGCCATCCCCACCGACGCGACCCGCAACACCGCACCCAGCAGGTCGAAGTCGGGAATGCCCAGCCAGCGCAGGATCTTGCGCATCAGCTTGGGGTCGGCCAGGGCGGTGAGCGCCACCGTGACGAGCATGGCCCCGAAGGCCCACACCATGGCGACCAAATCCGACAGTTTAGCCGAGACGAAACCCTGCTTCTCCGAACGTGTTTCCCACATCTCGGAGAGCGCCTCGCGCAGGTTGGCCATCCAGGTCAGGCCCACCCAGGTAGCCGTCGCCAAACCGATCACCCCTACCGAGGCGCGCGAGGAGATCGCGGTGTCCATCAAGGTGACCACCTCGTTGCCGAACTCGCCGGGAATCAGGTGCTTGATCCGGCGTTCGATCCCGTCGAGCACCTCGGGTCGCCGCGACAACAGGAAACCGCCGACGGAGAAGCCGACCATCGCCAGCGGAAACAACGCGAAGATGGTGTAGTAGCTCATCCCGGCAGCGAAGAAGTTGCCCTGCCGGTCGTCGTAGCGTTCCTGGGCCCGCACCGCGTGGTCGAACCAGCCGTAACGCGCCCGCAGCCGGTCGATGATTCCCGGCTTGGAGTCCTGGCTCACGGCTTTGCTCATGCCGGGGGCGGAAGGAATCCCACCCGGTCGTACACCCGCTCGAGGGTCGCGGTAGCCACCGCGCGGGCCCGCTCTGCGCCGGCGGCCAACACCGCCTGTAGTTCGCCCGGATCGGCCAGCAGGTCATCCACCCGTGCCTTGATCGGCGTGACGAATTCGGCGACGGCCTCGGCGGTTTCCTTCTTCAGGTCGCCGTAGCCGCGGCCGGCGTAGCCGTCCACCAGTTTCTCCACGCTCTCGCCGGTGACCGCCGACTGGATGGTCAGCAGGTTCGACACCCCGGGTTTGGTCTCCGGGTCGTAGCGGACCTCACGTTCGGAGTCGGTGACCGCCGAGCGAATCTTCTTGGCGCTTTTCGCCGGGTCGTCGAGCAGGCTGATCAGACCGGCGTCGGTGGCCGCCGACTTGCTCATTTTGGCGGTCGGTTCCTGCAGGTCGTAGATCTTGGCGGTGGCCTTCGGGATCATCACCTCAGGCACCACGAAGGTGTCCGGGAACCGCGCGTTAAAGCGCTGTGCGACATCACGCGCCAGCTCCAGGTGCTGACGCTGATCCTCGCCGACCGGCACCAGATCGGCGTTGTAGGCCAGCACGTCGGCCGCCTGCAGCACCGGGTAGGTGAAAAGGCCCACGGTGGTGGAGTCGGCGCCCTGCTTTTGCGACTTGTCTTTGAATTGCGTCATCCGCGAGGCCTGGCCGAAACCGGTGAAACAGCCCAGCACCCAGGCGAGTTCGGCGTGGGCGGGCACATGACTTTGCACGAAGATGGTGCTGCGCGCCGGGTCGATCCCGAGCGCCAGGTACTGCGCGGCTGTCACCAGTGTGCGCCGGCGCAGCGTGGCGGGGTCCTGCGGCACGGTGATCGCGTGCAGGTCGACGACGCAGAAGAACGCCTCGTTGCCGTCCTGCAGGCCGGTCCACTGAGCGACCGCACCGAGGGCATTGCCGAGGTGAAGCGAGTCGGAGGTGGGTTGGACGCCGGAGAAGACCACGGGACGGGACGGGTTAGTGCTCATGATCGCTCGATCCTGTCACGCCGCGGTCTGACCGACCGCACCTGGTAACAGAGCAGGCGCTCTGTTACTGTGTCGGCCATGCCCCGCCCCCGCGTGCACGACCCCGATCGGGTGCTGGACGCCGTCGAATCGCTGGCGGCGCGGTCCGGTCCCGCCGCGGTGACGATCCGCGCGGTCGGTGAGGCAACCGGCGCCTCCAACGGCGCCGTCTACCACGGGTTCGGGTCGCGGGCCGGATTGCTGGCCGCCGCCTGGCTGCGGGCCGCGCGGCGCTTCCTGGCGCTACAGGACGACCTCGTGAGCGCCGCCTCAGGACCTACCGGCGCGGTGATCGCGGCCGCCGACGCGCCGGTGGCCTTCGCCGAACGGCATCCGGACGCCGCCCGGCTGTTGCAGGCGCTCCGGCACGATGCCCTGCTGGCCGAAGACCTGCCCGAGGAGGTCGCCGCGCAGCTGCGCGGCGTCGCCGCTGAGCTGGTCGCGCTGCTGATCCGGCTGGCGGCCGCCCTGTGGGACCGCCGCGACGCCGCCGCCGTCGACACCGTCACCGTCTGCGTGGTCGACCTGCCCACCGCGATTGTGCTCAGCCGGAACCGGCTGGGCAGCCCCGCCGCTCGCGCCCAGCTGCACGCCGCGGTGCGCGCCGTGCTCGCCGTCGGACCAGAGAAAGGAACACCCCGTGAAGCTGACCTATGACGACAAGATCGCCGTGCTCGAGCTCGGTGACGATGAAAACCGGTTCTCCCCAAGCTTTCTCGATGAGATCGAGCAGGTGCTGGACGACGTGGTGGCCGCCGGCAAGCAGGGCGAGGCGCACGGGCTGGTCACCACCGCGGCCGGCAAGTTCTACTCCAACGGCCTGGACCTGGACTGGCTGATGGCCAACGGCGACCGCACCGACTGGTATGTCGGCCGGGTGCAGGCGCTTTTGGCCAGGGTGCTGACGCTGCCGATCCCGACCGCCGCGGCGGTGGTCGGGCATGCGTTCGGGGCCGGAGCAATGCTGGCGATCGCCCACGACTTCCGGGTGATGCGCGCCGACCGCGGCTTCTTCTGCTTCCCCGAGGTCGACATCCGGATTCCGTTCACCCCCGGGATGGCCGCGCTGATCCAGGCCAAACTGACCCCGCAGGCTCAGGTGGCGTCGATGACCACCGGCCGCCGCTTCGGCGGGCAAGACGCCGCGGCCGCCGGGATCGTGGACGGCACCGCCGGCGAGGGCGCGGTCAGTGCCGGCGCTCTCGACCTGCTGCGCCCGCTGGCCGGTAAGGACACCGGCACCCTGGGCGCGATCAAGGCCACCATGTTCGGGCCTGCGGTCGCCGCGCTCACGGCGGGATGACGCGGCGCGTTACTGCGCTTCCAGCCGGGCGCGAACCACGGCAAGCCGTTGCCGAAGCTCGGTTTCGTCGATCACGCCGCGGGCAACGAGCGAATGCGCCAGCGCCAGGAGCTGATTTTCCGGGTAAGGCACGCTCCGGTACCGGGTCGCCGACAACACGTCCTCCTCGTCACGGCGAGCCTGGAACGAAAAGTCCCGGCCCCCGGATTGGCACGAGGCGGCGTCGAGCGCATCGCAGAGCCCGTCGAGGCTGGTCTTCCACGGCGGCAGCGGGTTTTCCACCCCGTACTTGGCCGCCATGACCGGCCACGACTGGTTGCTTGCGGCGATCTCCGCGAGAACTGCGATTTGCTCGTCCACCAAACCGTCCGGCGCGGAACCGTCCACGATCGGGTTCACGATGCCGCGCCGCTGCTGTTGATCGGGTTGTTGGCCGGCCGGGTCCGGGTGATGACGTTGGCGGTCACCCCGGGTTTGGGTAGGGCGACCCCGATCAAGCAATCCCGGGTGATGATCTCGACCAGTTGGTCTTCGGTCCAGCCTTCGGTGCCCTCCGGCCGCATCGGCATCACCATGAACCGGTGTTTCTGGTTGGAGTCCTCGACGCGCACCTCGACGCCCTCGGGCAGCTCGAGGCCGAACTCGGAGAGCACCTGGCGCGGCCACCGCACAATGCGGCGCCGGTAATTGGGGGTCCGGTACCACTCGGGCGAGTTACCGAGGATCGGCCGTGGGTAGCAGGAGCACAAGGCGCAGCAGATGACGTGGTGGACCGTCGGCGTGTCCTCGAGAATCTTGAAAGCGACGAAGTCGCTGGGAGTGCCGAACCCGGTGGGTTCGAGCCAGTCGACACCGACCTGCTTGCACGCGGCGATCGGGTCGTTCAAGGCCAGCGCTTTGAACTCCGGGTCCAGCCAGGCCTTGGCGACCAGGCGAGCGGCGGGGGTCGGACCGATCTGTTCGGCGTATTCGGTCAGATGGCGATGCTGCTCGGCGGTGAACAGGCCCTTTTCGATACACAGCTCGCGCAGGGCGATCTCAAGAACTTCGAAGTCGGTGATCTCGTCGACCATCGGCTTGACGGTGCGGGCGTGATCGTGATCGTGCTCGGACATGGGCTGCACCTTCGGTGAAATGTGATGGCTAGGCCGGCTCCAACCAACGTTCGGGAATTTCGGTCTGCAAAGTGTCGGTGGCCGGCCCGGTATAGCAATCCCACAATTCGGATTGCTTGAACCGCACGATGTAGAACCATTCCGGCTTCGCGTCCTCGCGATCCCAGGTCTCATCCTCCGGGGCGGGACTCTCGTAGGCCACTTCGGCGATCGTGCCGCAAGCCCCCCGCACGTACTCCGGTGTGCGGGTGTAGAACATCGCGGGCAGGTTGCGGACCCGCACCCGGTCACCGAGCGCGAACCGTGCCGGATCGGCGAGGCCGGCGAACTTCTGCGGATCGCCGATCCCCACCGCCTCGATATGGTGTTTGTTGCGCACGACGTTCGAGCCGTCCCCCTGGAATTTCGGCTGGGCATCCAGGTGGGTCCCCGGCGGCTGGCCGGCGTATCGTTCTTGCACTTCGGCCAGCCGATCGGTCAGCTCGCCCCAGCTGATGTGCTTCTTTGCGATCAGCACCCGGCCTACCGACCACAGCCAGCGGGCGTAGTAGGGCAGGCCGAGATAGATCGGCCGTCCCACGTCGACGTTGCCGATGCGCCGGCGTTCCTCGGAGACCCAGATCCCGCGCCAGCCAAGGACTTCGCACAGCACATAGGTCATCAACTCCCAGTGCTCTTCTTCCTTGTTCTCGTAAGCCTCCGGCGGGGCCGGCTCGCCCCCGATGTCGTGGCACGTCTTCTGATAGGCCCAGTAGTGATCGGGCCGGACCTCATCCGGCATCGGCCATTCCGGATCCCCCGGGAAGGTCGGGGTCAGCCTGGAAATCAGCGCCAGCCGTTCTTCACGTTCGGAAGCTGTGGTCATAGGCGGTCCTCGGTAATGGGTCGCCGCCCGCATTGACTGTCGGCCCGCGGCCTCGTTGTCACGCTAAGCCCAGATCATATTCCGCACAACCCGTGATGATCGGAAAATTTTCTATCGGCAGTCGCCCCAATGTGATTGCCGATGCGCAAGTGGAAATGCCAGCGACCGAAGTCGACGGTGGCGTAGCCGTCCGCCACCGACATCCGCTCGGGCGCATTCGGCGCAACCACTTCCCAAGCGGCGCCGTGGAGGATGGTGCCGAACCAGATCTCCGGCTTCGACGACGGCTGGTTCGGCGATAACGGCCTGAGTCATGTCGAGCCACCTCTGCTGTCCGGTCGACAGCGCATTGCAGCCACACCGGCCAGCTTGAGTCGCCACGCCGCGTTACCCGGTCGGCGGCCTGTTTGGCGCTGCTGGAGCGTACTGCTGAACCGGCGGGAATCAGCGGTTTTCTCGGTCAGCGGGGCCGCGGGGGGCGGGCCGCGGTGGGCGGGGGCGGTAAGGTTTCGGCGAGCCCGAGAGGTCATGTAGCCCGCAGTGTCAGCCCTTCCCAGCGCCAACCACCGCACCCGTGCCGACCGGTGCCCGGGCGTGCTGCGCCCGTGGCCGGCTGAGGACGGGCTGCTGGCGCGGCTGCGGCTGGTCGGTGGCCGGCTTTCGGCGGCCTCGCTGGCGCGACTGCTCGACGCCAGCGCCGAGTTCTCCGACGGCTCCGTTCACCTGACCACCCGGGCCAACCTGCAACTGCGGGGCCTGCCCGGGCGCGACGGGCGCCTCGATCCGGCTGTCGTGGCCGCCATCGAAGCCACCGGGCTGCTACCGTCACGCAGCCACGAGCTGATCCGCAACATCCTGGTCTCCCCGCAGACCGGACATGCCGGCGGGCGCGTCGACCTACGCCCGGTGGCGGAGCGGCTCGACGCGCTGCTCTGCGCCGACTCGCGGCTGGCCCGGTTGCCGGGACGCTTCCTGTTCGTCCTCGACGACGGCCGCGGCGACCTGATCGACCGGACCGCCGACACCGGCCTGGTGGCGCTCAGCGACACCGAAGCACAGCTGCGGGTCGGGGAGAGCTGGGGCGCCGTGCTCAACCTCGCCGACGCCGCCGAACGGGTGGCCGCGGTGGCGGCGGCGTTCCAGGCCGCCCGCGGCGACGGACCCGACGCCCCCTGGCATATCCGGGAACTTTCCGGCCCGCTTGCGCCTGCCGTCACGGCCGACGCCCGCCTGCCCGGACCGTCGGGTCCGCTACCCTACGGTCCGGTGCCTGGCGGCACCCATGTGCCGGTGCCTGACGGGGTGTTGACAGCCGCATTCGGACGCACCCTGCTGGATGCCGCCGAGCTCGTCGTGACCCCGTGGCACGGCATCTTCGTCCCTGCGTAGGAGTTGGCTTGAACAGACCCACCAAGCGCTACGACTACCTCGACGACGGCCCGGCCATCTACGTCGAATCGTTCGCCACCATCCGCCGCGAGTCCGACCTGTCGCATATCCCGGCGAGTGCGGAGCGGCTCGCGGTGCGGATGATCCACGGCGCCGGGCAGACCGACGTCGCCAAGGAACTGCTGATCCACCCCGAGGCGGTGCCCGCCGGCCGCGCCGCCCTCGACGCCGGCGCACCGATCCTCTGCGATGCCCGGATGGTGGCGGTCGGGGTGACCGCCGGGCGGCTGCCCGCCGGCAACGCGGTGCGCTGCTACCTGCGCGACGAACGGGTGCCCGAGCTGGCCCGCAAGTGGGGCACCACCCGTTCGGCGGCGGCGGTCTCCTTGTGGGAGCCGGAGCTCGCCGGTGCCGTCGTCGCGATCGGCAACGCCCCCACCGCGCTGTTCCATCTGCTGGAGCTGATCCTCGACGGGGGGCCGCGCCCCGCGGTGATCGTCGGCTGCCCGGTGGGGTTCATCGGCGCCGCCGAGTCCAAGGAGGCGTTGGCCGCACTGCACGCCGAGCACGGCATCGACATCCCGTTCGTGACGGTGCGCGGCCGGCGCGGCGGCTCGGCGATCACCTCCTCGGCGTTGAACGCCCTCGCCTCGGATGCCGAATGACCGGCACGTTCTACGGGGTGGGCCTCGGGCCCGGTGACCCGGAGCTGATCACCCGCAAGGCCGCGCGGATCATCGCCGACGCCGACGTGGTGGCCTATCACGCCGGGGTCAACAAGGCGTCGTATGCGCGCACCATCGCCGCTGATCTGATCCGTCCCGGCGTTCTCGAGGAGGAGCTGCGCTACCCGGTCACCACCGGCGTCACCGACCACCCCGGCGGCTACGCCGGAGCGCTCGCCGACTTCTACGAGGCCTCGGCGGCACGGCTGGCCGCCCACCTGGATGCGGGCCGCACGGTCGCGCTGCTGACCGAGGGCGATCCGCTGTTCTACGGCTCGTTCATGTACATGCACGACCGGCTGTCGACGCGCTTCGACACCGAGATCATCCCCGGCGTGCCGGCGTTCAGCGCCGCCACCGCCGCACTCGGGATGCCGTTGGTGCGCCAGACCGACGTGCTGACCGTGCTGCCGGGCACTCTGGCCGAGCACGAGCTGGCGATGCGGCTGGCCGACACTGACGGCGCGATCATCATGAAGCTGGGCCGCACCTTCCCGGCCGTGCGCCGCGCGCTGGCCGCCGCCGGCCGGTTGGAGCACGCCTACTACGTCGAACGGGCCAGCCATCCGCAACAGCGCTGGCTGCCGGTTGCCGCCATGGGCGAGGCCGACGAGGTGCCGTATCTGTCGCTGATCGTGGTCGACGGGGATTCCCGCAACGGGCAGCGGTCCCGGACGCCGGCCGATGCGGTCCCGGCCGTTGTCGAGCCGGTCGCCGAGCCGGCCGAGTTGCTGGTGATCGGGCTGGGCCCGGGGCCCGGCGAGTGGCTGACCGGCGAGGCGGTCGCGGCACTGGCCACCGTCGACCACGTGGTGGGCTATGGCCCCTACCTCGCGCGGATCCCGCAGCGAGCCGGGTTGCAGCGGCACTCCTCGGGCAACACCGTCGAGCTGGATCGGGCCCGCTTCGCGCTGGATCTGGCGGCCCGCGGTGAGAAGGTGGCGGTGGTCTCCGGCGGGGACGCCGGGGTCTTCGGTATGGCCGCCGCCGTGTTCGAAGCGGCCTCCGATGAGCAATACCAGCATGTTTCGGTGCGGGTCCTGCCCGGCGTGTCGGCGGTGCAGGCGGTGGCCGCGGCGGCCGGCGCTCCGATCGGGGCCGACTTCGCGGTGCTGAGCCTGTCGGACCGGCTCAAGCCGTGGGAGGTGATCGAGGCGCGGCTGGCCGCGATCGCGCAGGCCGATCTGGTGCTGGCGATCTACAACCCGGCCTCGCGGGCAAGACCCGACCAGATCGCGATGGCCCGCAAAGTGCTGCTGGAGCACCGCGCCCCGCAGACCGTGGTGGTGGTCGGCCGCGACGTCGGCCGGGAGTCCGAGGCGCTCACGGTCACCACGCTGGGTGAGCTGGACACCGACGCGATCGACATGAAATGCCTTGTCCTGGTGGGGGCGTCGTCGACGCGGGTGGCGTCGTCGGGCCGGGTATGGACCCCGCGGTGGGTGCGGTGACGGTGCGGTTCGTCGGCGCCGGACCGGGCGCCGCGGATCTGCTGACGGTGCGGGCGACACGCCTGCTGGCCGACGCCGAGGTGGTGCTCTACCCGGGCAGCTACCTGGATCCGCAGGTACTCGAAGAGTGCTGCGGCACAGCAGAACTCGTCGACACCGCCGATCTGGACCTGGACTCGATCGTGAACCGGCTGATCACCGCCTCCCGGGCGGGCCGGCGGGTGGTGCGGCTGGTGTCGGGTGATCCGTCGCTCTACAGCGCGGTCTTCGAGCAGACCCGCCGGCTCGATGCCGCCGGGGTGCCGTGGGAGATCACGCCCGGAGTGCCGGCCTATGCGGCAGCGGCCGCGGCGGTCGGGCGTGAGCTCACGGTGCCGCTGGTGACGCAGTCGGTGGTGCTGACCCGGGCGCAAGCCGCCTCCACCGCGATGCCGGAGTCCGAATCACTGGCTGCGTTCGCCGCGACCGGGGCCAGCCTGGTGCTGCACCTGGCGATCACCCGGACCCGAGAACTGATGAGCCAGCTGGAATCCGACTACGGTGCGGACTGCCCGGTCGCGGTGGTCTACCGCGCGTCACAGCCCGACGAACTGGTGCTGCGCGGCACCGTCGCCGACATCGCCGATGCCGTCGAGGCGGCGGGATTGCGTTCGGCCGCAGTCATTCTGGTGGGCCGAGCGGTTGCCGACCTGCCCGACCCGTGTGCCGGGGAGAGCCACCTCTACGACCCGGCGCGGGACCGGGGACTCTAGTCGCAAGACACTGACCCGCCGAACGTGTAACCACTGCGAAAAATCTCGCGGAAACTCGCAATGGTTACACGTTCGGCGGGCAGGCTGTTCTTCGTCGTCAAGCGGGCAGGGTTAGCGCCCACTGGGTGACCGCGCGGGCGGGCCGCCAGCCGGTCAAAGCACCGAGCGGGGCAGCGTGTTCGACCTGGATACGGGTCAGCTCGCCGCCGCGCTCGGCGTAGGCCAGGGCCAGCTGCGCCTCGGTTTCCAGCGTGACGGCGTGGGCGACCAGTCGCCCGCCGGGCCGCAGCGCGACCAGGCAGGCGTCGAGCACCCCGGGCCGGCTCAGCCCGCCCCCGATGAAGATGGCGTCCGGTGTAGGTAGCCCTGCCAGCGCCGTCGGGGCCTCGGCGCATACCACCTGCAGCGCGGGCACCCCGAGGTTGGCCGCGTTGCCCGAGATACGCTGCGCCCTAGCCGAGTTGGCTTCGATGGCGATGGCCCGGCAACTCGGGTGGGCGCGCATCCACTCGATACCGATCGAGCCGGCACCCGCGCCGACATCCCACAGCAGCTGTCCCGGCGCCGGGGCCAGGCGTGCCAGCGCGGAGGCCCGCAGGTCGCGTTTGGTGAGCTGCCCGTCGTGGTCGTAGGCGTCATCGGGCAGGCCGGGCGCCCAGCCGGTCAGCAGCGGACCGGCCAGCTCCAGGGCGGCGATGTTGAGCCGCGGGGCCGGTCCGGTGAACGTGGCCGCAGTGGAGTCCAGCGTGGATTCGCCCGCCCCGCCCAGGTCGCCGAGCACCACCATCCGGCTTGCCCCGTAGCCACGGTCTACGAGTAGGGCCGCCAGCTGCCGGGGGATGGTCTCATCGGCGGAGAGCACCAGCACCCGCCGGCCCGGCGCCAACTCGCGCAGCACCGCATGGACATCGCCAGCCCGGACGACCGCCGCCGACTCGGCCGGCCAGCCCAACCGGGCCCGGGCCAGGGCCACCGAGGAAACGGCCGGGATCACGGTGACCTTGTCGGTACCGAACAGCTCGATCAGGGTGTTGCCCACACCGGACAGCAGGGGATCGCCGGAGGCCAGCGCGACCACCCGTTGGCCGGCCAGGCCGTCGAACAGCGCGGGCAGCCCGGCGCGCAGCGGTGAGGGCCAACTGTGCCGCTGCTGCCCGGTTGATTCCGGCAGCATCGCCAGCTGCCGCGGCGCGCCGACCACGGCGTCGGCGGCCATGATTGCCGCCCGCGCAGCCTCGGTCACCCCGTCCCACCCGTCGGCGCCGATACCGATGACCGTGATGCGATCCGGTACGAACACGGCACCGATGCTAACGGGAGAAGAACCCAACTTATCCGGGCAGCACCGCAGGCTCACTGCTGTGACTGTGGATCTCAGTCCCGTCCCCGTTGATGGCGGTCGCTTGCCCGAGCCGTTTATCGATGAGGAACCGCAGCAGCTTTCGGATCACAGTCAACGCGGCGTGCAGCTGTTTGATCCGTGGGCAGCCAGGGTCGCTGAACGGTTCGAGCCGGTTGAGTTCAGCGGCGATCTGGGTCTCCAGGAGGGTGAGCTGACCCCACAGTTGGGTGTCCTCGGGTAGCTGAAGTAATTGATGGGCCCGTGCGGCGGCAACCCGGAGCGTGAGTTGGGTGACGTTGAGCATCACTCGTTCCGGGCTGGTGTCGTTGAATGCCGCCCCAGCTGCCAGGCCGGCACCGCTGGCAGCGAGCCCACCGAGGGTGGCCAGTCCGCCGATCATCCCCCCTGGGCCGAATGCCGCCAACCCACCGGTGATCGCAGCAGCCCCGAAGGCCGATGCGGGGGCTGCCATGGCCAGGCCGACCGGACCGGCGGCCAGTAGCGCCAGTCCTGCAGCGGCGATTCCGATCCGGCCCCAAGGGAGTCCGCCACTGCGGTTGAGTGCAGCTTCAACATCCTCTAGAGCGCTGATGATCTGCACCCGGTGCTTACGCGGCATGCCCAGGGCCAGGAGCATGTCACCGATGGCCTCCTTCTGCGCATCGCCGGTGTCGATCTCATACGGCTCGATGAAATTCGTCGCCGCCAGGGAGACCAGCATGCTGACCACATCACGCAGGTCGAACCGTTCCGGCAGCGGCGGAACCTTTCCGTCGATGACGTCGTACCACTCTGACGGCAGCGGAACGCTGTTCCGCGCTATCTGTTCTGCTTGAGCGGCCAGGTCATCCTGAATCAGCTTCAAGGCATCCATATAGCGGGTCCTGCGTTCCTCATCTTTGATGTGCTTGCCGACGGCGTGAGCGAACCGGAGCCTGACCAGGGTCGCCAGGTCCTTGTCACTCAGTCGGATCGCCAAGTCGTATCTTGCGGGAACCGGTTCCTTGGACGGATAGAGAACCTGGGCCACGAGCTTGGTGACGACTGGGTCTCTGAGGTATTCCTCCGCGCCATGTACGAGGAACCCGGCCGCGTTCAGCGCGAAGTCCTGTGCGCCCGGGAATACCGAGGCCAGCCCTCGCCCGCTGGTGACGATGTCGCGGTGGTTGAAGATGTTCGTCCAGTCATCGACCCGCGCGTACGGGAACTTCTTCAACAACCGTTCCCTGCCCCGGTAGAGCGATGGGCTATTGGCTGGGCTGCCAGCGGTGATGAACCGGCGTACATGTAGCTTCTCGGGCAGGTGATCAAGCAGGTCGATCGCGATCACGCTGCCCAGGCTGTGGCCGATGAGGATGATTTCCCTCCGCACCGGGAGCTGATCGAGGATGCACCGCAGAACCGCGCCCCGGACGCCCTCGTTGTTCACGTAATTCTCGACGTAGTCGAGGTCCATCATTCGGAGCCGTTGAACACCGAGGTCGACGGCGACGTCCATCCACGGCTTGGGGAACTTGTTGAAGCCGAACCCCGCAGCGGTGTCTTCTCGCTGGATGAATCGCTGCACCGCGGCCTGGCGACGCTCAAACTCCCGCCGACTCTTCCGGTCGTCTTTGGGTCGGTACGTCACGTCGGGTATCTTCGCCGAAATACCCTTGGTGGCCAGGATCGACGCGTATGAGGGCGCTATGACGTCCCGTTCATCAATCGGTAGATGTCCAGCTGCTTGTAGTCCTTGGTTGAGGCCCCGCAACCAACTCTTATTGGGGTCGCCGTCGCCGATACCGTGCAGGAAGACAATCTTCATGGACTAGTTCTTACGGCAATGGTCCGACATTCCGTACCGCCGGGGGCGGTCTCTACCGAGTTGGTCCGGCCATACGCAGTGCCTCGAAGGTGCGCTACGAGGTGATCCACGATCCTGGGCAGTTCTTTGTCCTCCTAGCCTCAGCCCGAATGCCGGTCAACAGCCGGCCCGATGTGGGATAGTCACCGTGCCGTGACACAGAGATGCCGATCGCGCGGGGGCATCACGATTGCCGCCGCGGGGAAAGTCGGAGGCTACCTCCGGAAAGACAGAACCCCGGCCGTTTGATCGGCCCTCCGGGGAGGACTACAGGGACGGTTCCGGGGTGTTCGGCTTCGATAGTACAGATAGAAGGGTTTCGTGGGCAATTGGGCGTTCTACGACCACCACTTCGGTCCGGCACGTCTTGGCCACTACCTGGCCTTCACGGGTGGTGACAAATCGCGGGCGATGGAACTCTACCGTTGGAACACCGCCGTGTCAGCCGCATTCTGGGAGTCATTCGCCTACTTCGAAGTGGCATTTCGCAACGCCGTCGACCGCCGCATGTCCCAACGGCACACGCAACTCGGACGCAGCGGGCACTGGATCTTCGATGACGCCTGTGAACTCGGGCGAGATGCGGGTGGGTTGGGAAGGCATCGTCGACCCTATGTCGACGTCGATGAAGCCAAGCGTCGTGTCCGGAGGAACCGGAAGAGCCTGAACTCCGGCCAGATTATCTCCGAGCTATCGTTCGGATTCTGGCATCAGATGGTGTCTAAAAAGCAGACGTTTCTGTGGCCGGACCTCGTGTCGGCGTTTCCTCACGCCCCGAACCGGAATCTGGGAACCATCCATGACCCGATAAGCCGTCTCCGTGAGTTTCGCAATCGGATCGGCCATCATCACCGTGTCTGGTCCGAAGATATCGCAGGCCGGTACGCAGATCTGCTCGGCGTTTCGGGTTTTCTCGATCCCGCGCTCCGCACCTTCATCGACGGGCACAGCCGTGTCCCCACGATGCTTGCCCACCGGCCGTGAAGAGCACCGACACTCTGTCGTCACCCCATGTTGGCGTGGAGGGCTGATTCATTAACGGACTAATTCCGGATTCATCATCGGTTGGTCGTGGGTTCGAGCCCCGCCCGCCCTACGACGGTGCTGTATGGGAAACATCGACAAGCTCTCGGGACCGAGGTGCGCTCCGTTACCTCAACCGCTCGGTGAGGAACTGCACCACGCGCTTGCGCGCCTCGTAGGCCGGGTGGCCGTCGATTTCGCGGACCTGGTCGGTGAGCACCGAGTGCGCCATCCGGGACAGCCCATGCGGATTGCCCGGCGACGAATCGATCTCGATCACCTCGAACGCGTCGCCCAGCCGCGCCTTCAGCGTCGCGAAGCGATCCCCCGGGGCCATCTTGTCCTCACTGAACCGCAGGCCGAGCGCGCACAGCCCGTCGTTGGCGGCGCGGTCGGCGACCACACCCAGCTCGACCTCGGAGAGCCCCGGGTCGCGGCGCTGTTTCAACGTCAGCGGAAGCGGCACCGACGGCTGGCTGAGCACCGGCGCCAGCACGGCGTCATCGACCGCGGCGGCCAGCGCGAAACCGCCGGTGAAGCACTGGCCGATCACCCCGACGCCCTTGCCCGGCGTCGTCTCGTTGAGGTCACGGGCCAGCGCCCGCAGAAACTGGGTGACCGGGCGCTGCTTGCCGGTGGCGAACGCGGCGAACTCCCGCGTCACGCAGGCCCGCGCGATGGTGCTCAGCGCGTAGCCGGGCGTGATCGCCTTACCGGGCTCGCCGAACAAGGAGGGAATGGCGACGGTGAATCCGTTGTCCATCAAGTGATTTCCCAAACCCAGCACCCCGGGGTGCAGACCCGGGATCTCGGGGATCAGCACCACCCCGGGGCCCTCGCCCTTACGGTACACGTCGTGGGTGAAACCGCCACCGGTGAACGGTGCCGGGGTCCATCCGGTCAGGTCTGCTTCGGGTGCGGTCATCTGTGGGTGTCCTTTCGGTTGGTGTTAGGGTATCGGCGCGAAGTGCCAGGGAAGTCGGTGTGACTCCGACACAGGCCCGCTACGGTGTTCCGCGGCGCATTTCGGTGCGTCGCGGTCAGTCCGAATACCGGCTTCGCGTTGCCAACACCGGCATCACGAGCGGAGCCTCAATGCAACAGCTCTACCCCTTCCCCGCCGTCCTCGGCGGCGACCCGGACGCCCCGGGCGGCCTCGACGACATGGCGCTGGCGCTCGTCCTGAGCGCGATCTCCCCCGGCATCGGTGGGGTGCTCATCCGCGGCGAGAAGGGCACCGCCAAGTCGACGCTGGTCCGGGCGCTGACCCAGGTGCTCCCCGCCATCGACGTGGTCGCCGACGACCGGTTCTCCTCCGATCCCGCCGAGGCCAACCCGCTCTCCCCCGACGGCCCGTTCCCCGCCGACGCCCCCGTGCAGACCCGCCCGGTGCGGCTGGTGGAGCTGCCGGTCGGCGCCACCGAGGACCGGGTGGTGGGGTCGATCCACCTGGAGCGGGCGCTGGGCGCCGGCGTAGTGGAGTTCGAGCCCGGCCTGCTGGCCCGGGCCAACCGCGGCATCCTCTACGTCGACGAGGTCAACCTGCTCGCCGACCACCTGGTGGACCTGCTGCTGGATGCGGCTGCCATGGGACGACTGACGGTCGAACGCGACGGCGTCTCGGTCACCCACGCGGCGCGTTTCGTGATCGTCGGGACGATGAATCCCGAGGAGGGCGAGTTGCGCCCGCAACTGCTGGATCGGTTCGGGTTGACCGTGGAGGTCGCCGCGCCGCGTGATCCGGCGGTGCGTGCCGAAGCGGTACGCCGCCGGCTGGCCTTCGACGCCGACCCGGAGGGTTTCGCAGCGGGGTACGCCGCCGCCGAGGAACGGTTGCGCACGCGGATCCGTGCTGCGCAGCAGTTGCTTTCGCACGTGCAGCTCACCGACGCCGCACTGGTCAAGATCGGCGAGATCTGCGCGGCGTTCGACGTGGACGGCCTGCGCGGCGACATCGTCTGTGCCCGCACCGCGGTCGCCCATGCGGCATGGCAGGGCCGCGACGCGGTCAACATCGAAGATCTGCGGGTCGCCGCCCGGTTGGCGCTGCCGCATCGCCGGCGGCGCAAGCCGTTTGACGCCCCCGGCTTCGACGAGGCCGAACTCGACGAGTTGCTGCCGCCGGAGGATCCTGAACCCGACCCGGACCCCGAGGGCCCCGAACCCGATGGCGGCCACACCGCCCCAGCCGGCCCGAACGGTCCGGCGCCGAACAAAGCCGACAGCACCTCGACCGTCGGCGCAGATACCCCTTACCGGGCACGGCTTTTCACCGTCGACGGGGTGGGTGCCGGGCGCGCCGGACGGCGCAGCCGGGCCCGCACCAGCTCCGGGCGCCGCGTGGGCGCCACCGCCGCCGGCACCACCGGGGGGCTCCACCTGTTCGAGACAGTGCGGGCCGCCGCCCCGCATCAGGGCAGCCGCGGCCGGGTGGGTGGGCCGATGGTGCTGCAGGCCAACGACCTTCGCCGCGCCGTGCGGGAGGGCCGCGAGGCGAACCTGGTGCTGTTCGTAGTCGACACCTCCGGGTCGATGGCCGCCGCCGAGCGGATGCGGCATGTCAAGACCGCGATCCTGTCCCTGCTGCTGGACGCCTACCGCCGCCGGGACCGGGTCGCGGTGGTGACGTTTCGCGACACGCATGCCGAGGTGGCGCTGCCCGCGACCGGGTCGGTGGAGATCGCCGCGGCGCGCCTCGAGCAGTTGCCCGCCGGTGGCCGCACGCCGCTGGCGGAAGGGCTGCTGCAAGCCGCCGAGGTGATCCGCCGCGAACGGCTACGCGAGCCGGCCTGCCGTCCGCTGCTGGTGGTGCTCACCGACGGCCGGGCCACCGCCGGTATCAACCCTGTCGAACGGTCCCGCCAGGCCGCTCTTGCGCTTGCCGCCCAAGGTTTTTCGACGGTCGTCGTGGACTGTGAGAGCGGCCGGATGCGGCTCGGGTTGGCGCGCACACTGGCTGAGCATCTGCGGGCCGAATACGTTCCGCTGCCGCAGCTCAGTGCCGAGGCGCTGGCCGACATCGTCCGGGACGCCACCGGAAAGGGAGCCGCCTGATGCCGCAAGGACAACCGCTGACGGTGCCCGACGACAACCTGACCACCCGGCAGCGCCGCAACCGGCCGCTGCTGATGGTGCACACCGGCGACGGCAAGGGCAAGTCCACCGCGGCGTTCGGGATGGCGCTGCGCGGTTGGAATCAGGGCTTTCGGATCGGGGTGTTCCAGTTCGTGAAGTCCGCGAAATGGCGGGTCGGCGAGCAGGCGGTGCTGGAGCGGCTCGGCACCCTGCACGACGAGACCGGTGTGGGCGGCCCGGTGCAGTGGCACAAGATGGGCTCGGGCTGGTCGTGGAGCCGCAAGTCCGGCAGCACCGAGGACCACGCCGGCGACGCGCTGGCCGGCTGGACCGAGATCAAACGCCGTCTCGCCGAGCAGACCCACGACCTGTACGTGCTCGACGAGTTCACCTACCCGATCAACTGGGGCTGGGTGGACATCGACGACGTGGTGACGACCCTGGCCAACCGGCCGGGCCACCAGCATGTGATCATCACCGGCCGCCGCGCTCATCCGCGGCTGGTCGAGATCGCCGACCTGGTCACCGAGATGACCAAGGTCAAGCATCCGATGGACGCCGGCCAGAAGGGCCAGCGCGGGATCGAATGGTAAGTCTCCCCCGCGTCGTTGTCGCCGCGCCCGCATCCGGGCACGGCAAGACCACCGTGGCGGTCGGGCTGATGGCGGCGCTGGCCGCGCGCGGCCTGCAGGTCAGCGGGCACAAGGTCGGCCCGGACTACATCGATCCGGGCTATCACGCGCTGGCCACCGGGCGCCCGGCCCGCAACCTGGACCCGGTGCTGGTCGGTGCGGACCGGATCGTGCCGCTGCTGCTGCACGGTGCCGCCGGCGCGGATATCGCCGTAATCGAAGGCGTGATGGGGCTTTTCGACGGCCGACTCGGTTCTGACGGTGAGGCCTCCACCGCCCACGTCGCGGCGCTGACCGCCTCCCCGGTGGTGCTGGTCGTCGACATCTCGCATGCCGCGCGCACTCACGCGGCGGTGGTGGCGGGGCTGGCTGGTTTCGACCCGGAGGTGCACGTGGCCGGGGTGATCCTCAACCAGGCCGCCAGCGCCCGGCACGCCGACGAGGTCGTCGCTGCCTTGCGCCCGAGCGGTATTCCGCTGCTCGGGGTGCTGCCCCGTGATGCGGGTGTGCAGACCCCGTCGCGGCATCTCGGGCTGGTGCCGGCCGCCGAACGCGACGAGTCCGGTGCCATGCTGGCCAGGCTGGCCGAGCTGATCGAGCAGCATGTCGACCTCGACGCGGTGACGGCCGTGGCGCGCCAGGCACCGGATCTGGTTGGCACCGCGTGGGATCCGGCCGCCGAGGTATGCGCCGCGTCGTCGGCGCGTCCGGTGGTGGCGGTCGCCGGCGGGCGAGCGTTCACGTTCGGCTACACCGAGACGTTCGAACTGCTGCGCGCCGCAGGTTGCGAGGTGGTCTGCTTCGACCCGCTCACCGACTCCCGCCTGCCGGCCGGGACGGCGGGGATCTACCTGGGCGGCGGGTTCCCGGAGGTGTACGCCGGACAGCTTGCCGCCAACACCGCACTGTTGGGTGCACTGCGGGCGGCTATTGCCGCCGGGGTGCCGACCGTCGCCGAATGCGGCGGGTTGGCCTACCTGTGCCGCAGTGTCGGCGAGGCGCCCGGCGTGGGGGCGCTGGCCGGGGCCGCGCAGATGTCGCCGCGGCTGACCCTGGGCTACCGGGATGCCGTCGCACCGGCCGATTCGCTGCTCGCGGAGGCCGGCTTGCGGGTCACCGGGCATGAATTCCACCGCACCCGAGCCACTTTCGAGGAGCCGGTGAGTCCCGCCTGGCAGCTGCCGGACGGCCCGGACGGTGTGGCCGGGCCGCGGCTGCACGCGTCGTATCTGCATATCCACTGGGCCGGGTATCCGCGGCTGGCTCAGCGTTTCGCCGACGCCGTGCATGAGTTCACCGGCCCGGACCTGCACCATCACGGCGATACCGAGGCGCGGCCCGGGCTGGTGGATTTCGCGGTGAACGTCGTCGGCGGGCCGCGCCCGGACTGGCTCGAGGCCGCCCTGCACGCCTCGCTGGATGACGCCTCGGCTTATCCGGATGCGTCCGCCGCCCGTGATGCCCTGGCCGCCCGGCATGGCGTTGGCGCCGATGCAGTGCTGCCCACCGCGGGCGCCTCGGAGGCCTTTGATCTGGTGGCCCGGCTGCGCCGGTGGCGACGGCCGGTGGTGGTCCACCCGCAGTACACCGGGCCGCACGCCGCGCTGATCGCCGCCGGCCACACCGTCGAGACCGTGCTGTGCCGGGCCGACGACGGTTTCGCCCTGCACCCCACCGCGGTGCCCGACGACGCGGACCTCGTCGTCGTCGGCAACCCGACCAACCCGACCGGGGTGCTGCATCCGGCTTCGGTGTTGCTTTCGCTGATGCGGGCCGGGCGGGTGGTTCTGGTTGACGAGGCGTTTCTGGACGCTGTTCCCGGTGAGCCGGAAGGTTTGGCTGGTTCGCCACAGCCGGGTCTGCTGGTGAGCCGCAGCCTGACCAAGCACTGGTCGATTCCCGGGGTGCGGGCGGGGTATCTGGTAGGCGATCCGTCGTTGATCGCCGATGCGGCGCGGCTGCAGATTCCCTGGTCGGTGTCGGCGCCGGCGCTGGCCGCCATGCTGGCCTGCTCTGATGAGCGGGCGCTGGCCGAAAGCGAGTGCCGGGCAGGCCGGTTGGCGCAGTGGCGGGATCAGTTGGGCACGGCACTCAGCGAGCGCGGGGTGCCGTTCGTCGCCGGTGTCGCCCCGTATGTGCTGGCCCGTGTGGGCGCAGGCGTCCATGCGGCGTTGCGGGACAACGGTATCGCGGTGCGGCGGGCCGACACCTTCCCGGGCCTCGACGACAGCTGGGTGCGGATCGCGGCCCGCCCCCCGGAGGTGACGGCTCGGCTGCTGACCGCCCTCGACCGGATTCTGCGGTGATGGCGGCCCGGGCTTTCGGGTTGCTGCTCGGCTACACCGCCGACCGCGCCTGGGCGGATCCGCGCCGACGGCACCCGGTCGCCGGATTCGGGACGTGCGCGCTGGCGTTGGAGCAGCGGCTCTACCGCGACAGCCGCGCCAGCGGTGTCGCCCACACTCTGGTGCTGCTCGCAGGGGTCACCGGGCTGGCCTATGCCACTGAACGCTGCGCCCGAAACCCGTTGGCGCATACCGCGCTGACCGCCCTGGCGACCTGGGCGGTGCTCGGCGGGCGATCCCTGGAGCGGGAGGCGTGCGCGGTGCATGACTTGCTGGCCGCCGGAGACCTTGACCGGGCGCGCGTTCAGGTGCGGAACCTGGTCGGGCGTGACACCGCCGCGCTGGGACCCGACGAGATCGCCCGGGCTGTCGTCGAATCCGTCGCGGAGAACACCTCCGATGCGGTGGTGGCATCCCTTGTGTGGGGTGCAGTGGCGGGGATTCCGGGTCTGGTGGCGCATCGTGCCGTCAACACCCTGGACGCGATGATCGGCCACCGCAACCCTCGCTACGGCCGCTTCGGCTGGGCGGCGGCCCGGCTGGATGACGTGCTGGGCCTGCCGGGCTCCCGGCTGAGCGGAGTCCTGGCCGCCGCCTTGGGGCCGGATTCCCTTGGCGCGCTGCGGGCGTGGCGTCGCGACGCCCGGCATCACCCCAGTCCCAACGCCGGGGTGGTCGAGGCCGCTTTCGCCGGGGCGCTGGGCTTGCAGCTCGGCGGCGTCAACCACTATTACGGCAATCGCCGTGAGGACCGTGCCCTGATGGGACACGGGCGGGCTCCGGTTCCCGCCGACATTCCGCGGGCGGTGCGGCTGGCCCGGCGGGTGGGCGTCGGTGCGGTGGCCGGCGCGGTGATTCTGGGTGCGCGGACGTAACCCGGCTCTAGGCGTTGTTGGTGGGCCTGGCCGGCTTTAGCGTCAGGTTCGTGCCCCCACAATCCTGGGTGACGTTGATCGTCGGCGGTCTGGCGACCGTCGGCGTCGTCGTCACCTGGCAGCAGAAGAACCGGGCCGACCGGCGTAGCGAATGGTGGCGACGCACCACCTGGGCTTTTGAGCGGACGTTCGACCAGAGCAACAGCCAGGCCGGACTCGGCTGGTCCCTGCTGGCCACGCTGATGCGGTCTAAACTGGTGACCGTCGATGACGGCTCTATCGTTCAGGTCATTGCGGAATACGCGGCTTTGGCCGCTGCGGGCAAGGAGGACAGCCATGGCAGCCGAAGACAGGCCTGAGCCCTCGAAACGCCGGGATTACATGTCCGACCTCGATGTCGCCAAGGCAGCCGCCCGAGCCGCTGTGGCCGCCAGCAAGGTCACCGGCCGGCCAGTCGACCCCAGGGTCAAGGAACTCGCGGAGTCCTGAGCGCCGTTCAGTCGTGTGCGATCAGTTCGGCAGCATGGCTTTGCTCGCTGGGCCGGACCTGGCCGGCAGCGGCAGATTTCAGCCGCCAATTCGTCACCAGCCCGTCGGGACCGGTCAGTTCTCCGGCAGCGAGCGCCTCGTCGATGAGGCGCCGGACGCGCGATTCGTCGGCGGCTTCGGCGGCGAACAGGACCCGCAATACCAGGTCGTCGCCGACGACTTGGTTGGCGACGTGGTGCGGCGCAAGCGGGCAGGGCGGCAGGTGATCCCAGCTCCCGCACAGTGCTTGGGCGATGGCACCGCCGGGAGCGTCGGGGCTACCACCGGGGTGCAGCACGACGACCGCGTCATGCGCGTAGGCGCAGCGAGCCATGGGTCGAAATGCTACGTGGTTCTGGTCAGCTCGATGACGGGGATGACCCGATCGGTGCGCTCCCGGTAGGTGGCGAAACCCGGGTAGCGTTCGGCCTGGATGTCGTAGAGCCGGTCGTGTTCTGCGCCGGTGATCTCGGTGGCGGTGACGGGAAAGGTCTCGGTGCCGATCTCGGCCGTGGCCGACGGGTTCGCCCGCAGGTTGTGATACCAGCTGGGATGGCGGTCCTTGCCTTCGTTGGAGGCGAACACGATGATCCGCTCCCCCTCGGGCAGATACATCATCGGGCTGGTGCGCGGCTGCCCGGATTTGGCGCCGGTGGTGGTCAGCAGCAGGACCGGCGCACCCTCGAACGCGCCGCCCAGTTTCCCGCCGTTGCTGCGGAACTCCGCGATGTTGCGGGCATTGAATTCCAGGGTCCGCTTCGCGTCCACGGCCACATCACCCCTTACTCGATTTCGACGAAGTGCTCGATCACCGGCGGGGACTCGTAGAACTCGTGCAGCAGCGCCCGCCACTGCGCAAACTCCGGCGACTTACGAAAACCCTCGGTGTGCGCCTCGACAGTCTCCCACTGCACCAGCAGCAGATAAAGGTTCGGCGACTCGATCGAACGGGACATCGAGATCCCGAGGAAGCCCGGCTGCGCGGCGATCAACGGCCGCGCTTTGGCGAACGCCGCTTCGAACTCGGCCTCGGCGCCGGGGCGGATGGGCAGCACTCCATGCTCGACAATCACGGCTGCCAGTGTGCCGGACGTCCTGTGTCGAGCATTACCCCCCTCCGCACTTGTCTGTGACCGAGTTGCACAGATACGTTTTCTGCAACCGGCAGACACAGATAACTCGGGAGGCGCGGCGAGATGGGTGCGATCGCAGCGGCAGTCGTCTTCGCCTGGCTGGGCATGGTGCTCGCGATCTCGTTTCTGGAGGCGCCGCTGAAATTCCGGGCGCCGGGAATCACCGTGCACCTGGGGCTGGGCATCGGCCGGCTGGTGTTCCGGGCGCTCAACGCGGTCGAGATCGTGCTGGCGGCCGTCGTGGTGCTCACGGTCGCCGTCGATCCGCCGGGCCGGCTCGCGCTGGCGGCGGTCGGTGTGGCGGTGACCGTGCTGGCGGTTCAGTCGCTGCTCGTCCGGCCCCGGCTGCGCCGCCGATCCGACGCGGTGCTGGCCGCCGCCGAGGCCACAACGCCTGGCGGGATGCTCGACCGCTCGCACGCCCACTACGCCTACGCCGGCCTGGAAGTGGTCAAGGTCGCCGCGCTGCTCACCGGCGGCGCGGCCCTGCAAGTCTGGTCAATCGCCGGTTAGCACCCAGGCCAGCGCCTGCTCGACGTCGTACACGCATCGCACGCCGGCCGGCCGGTCCGGACGGCGCACAATGACCACCGGCAGCCCGAGTTCGTCGGCGGCCAGCATCTTCGGCCAGGTGTACTCGCCGCCGGAATCCTTCGTCACCACCACGTCGGCGCGGTGCTCGCGCAGCAGCGCCAGCTCGCCGGGCAGCGCATACGGCCCCCGGTCGGTGACCACCGTCCAGGTGGGCGGCACCGTGATCGACGGCGGGTCCACGACCCGCGCCAACACCGCCGCCTGTGCCAGCGCCACCAGGTAGGACGCCAGCTGCTGGCGCCCGATGGTGAGCACCGGCCGCCGGCCCAGCCGGGCCGCGCGGGCGGCGGCCTGCTCGTGCGAGTCGACCCACTGCCAGGACGGTCTGGCCCGCTCCCCCCAGCCGGGCCGCTCCAGCCGCAGCAGTGGCCGGCCGGCAGCCGAACAGGCGGCGGCCGCGTTGCGTGACATGGTGGTCGCGAACGGATGGGTGGCGTCGACGACGGCGTCGTAGTCGGCCAATGCCGCACGCAGGCCGTCGATCCCACCAAAACCACCGACCCGCACCGCCCCGGCCGGCAGCCGCGGATTGGCCACCCGGCCGGCCAGCGACGTCGTCACGTCGACCCCGGCGGCAACCAGTCGGTCGGCCAACGCACGGGCTTCGGCGGTGCCCCCGAGCAGCAGCACGTGCGTCACGGTGCCCCCGGCGGCAGAAACGGCAGTCCCGGCGGCGGGCCGCCGAGCGCCAACTTCAGCACGGCGTCGACGTCCAGGTGCTCTTCGATCAGATCGGCCAGCAGGTCGAGTCGGTATTCGCGAGCGGCGGGAAACGACGCCCCCGATGGCGCCAGGCCGAGCGTTTCGGCCAGGAACGCTGCGCGCGGCGCGTCGGCTTCGAAGCTCCCGTGTCGCATGGTGCCGAACACCTGGCCGCTGCGGGCGCCGCCGGGAAACTCCTCGGCACCGTCACCGCGGGTGATCCGGCCGTGGTGGATCTCGTATCCGCCGCCGGAGACCCGCAGCACTTTATCTGCGCCGAAACAGGTTTCGACATCCAGCAGGCCCAGACCGGCCACTTCGCCCGGCGGTCCCTCCACGCCGTCGGGGTCGCTGATCGTCCGGCCCAGCATCTGGAAGCCCCCGCAGATCCCCAGCACCGGCTTGCCCGCGGCGGTGTGCGCGGCGATCGCACCATCCAGTCCGCGCGAGCGCAGCCAGGCCAGATCGGACATGGTGGCGCGGGTTCCCGGCAGCACCACCAGATCGGCATCGGACACCCCCCGCGGGTCGGAGGCGAACACCACGTCCAGGTCGGGTTCCAAGCCGAGAGCGTCCAGGTCGGTGAAATTGCTGATCCGCGGCAGCCGGATCACCGCCACCCGCCGCGCGCCGGTGCGCGTCGAGCGCCGGCCCTCCAGGTCAAGTGCGTCCTCGGAGTCCAGCCACAACCCGGGGTGCCACGGCAGGGTGCCGAAAACCCTTCGGCCGGTGAGCTGTTCCAGGTCGGCCAGGCCCGGTTCGAGCAACCGCTGCTGCCCGCGGAACTTGTTCACGATGAATCCCGCCACCAGGGCCTGGTCTTCGGCCGAGAGCAGCGCGACGGTGCCGAAGAACGCGGCGAACACCCCGCCCCGGTCCACATCGCCGACGACCAGCACCGGCAGGCCGGCGTGTCGCGCCAAGCCCATGTTGACGTAATCGCCGGTGCGCAGATTGATTTCGGTCGGGCTGCCGGCGCCCTCGGCGAGCACCACCTCGTAGCGCCCGGCAAGATCGTCGTAGGCGCCGTGCGCGGCCGCAGCCAATTCGGCTCGACCGTGCATCCAGTTCGACGACGACAGCTCACCCCAGGGCCGGCCCATCAGCACCACATGGCTGCGCTGGTCACTGCCGGGTTTGAGCAATACCGGGTTCATTGCCGGCTCGGGAACGGCTCGGGCGGCCAGCGACTGAATCCATTGCGCCCGGCCGATTTCGGCGCCGACACCATCCGCGCCGACAACCACCATCGAGTTGTTCGACATGTTCTGCGCCTTGTACGGCGCCACCCGCACTCCGCGGCGGGCCAACGCCCGACACAGCCCGGTGGTGACCACGGTCTTGCCGGCGTCGCTGGTGGTTCCGGCGATCAGCAGACCGGCCATCAGGTCCGCCGCACCAGGAACACGTCCATCACCCAGCCCGCCTCAGCCTTCGCGGCGTGGCGGGCAGCCGCGATCTTGTCGACGACGTCAGAAACCCGGCCGCTGACCAGCCGCTCCCCTGCCGCACCGAGGTTGGCGCCCCACCAGATCGTCCAATCGGCCACCGCGGAAAGGTCCAGCCCGTCCGGGTTGAGCATCGCGACGATGTTGTCCTGTCCAGCGGTGACGGCCTCGGAAAGCCGCCGACCGGTGGTGATGTGCACCGGCCGGCCCACCTCATGCAGCACGATCCGATGCCGGGCGGCCAGCAGCTGCGGAGCGCTGATCCCGGGCATTACGTCGTAATCTAGCTGCACTCCAAGGGCTTTCACCCGCTCGACGATGCGGATCGTCGAATCGTACAACGCCGGGTCACCCCAGACCAGGAACGCGGCGGTGCCGCCCCGCGCCCGCAAGACGTCCGCATAGCGCGCGGCCCGGGCGGCATGCCAGTCGGCCACCGCCCGGGTGTAGCCGGTCCCGGTCAGCTCCGGCGAGCGGTCGCGGGCCGGATCGGCCACGGTAACGATCGGCACCGACCCGGCATAGGCGTCGACGACAGCCCGCCGCAGCGCCAGTAGCCCGTCGGCGTCGCTCTTCTCGGCTGCCAGCACATAGTCGACCGTCTGCAGTGCGTCGGCCACCTCGGGCGTGACGTGCTGCGGGCCCATCCCGATCCCGAGAATCCAGACTTTCACCGATCCTCCAGGTCTCCTTCGACCTCCAGGTAGGCCTGTTGCAATGCTGCCATGGTCTCAGGATCCGGGTCCGCCCACAGCCCTCGGTCGGCGGCCTCGGTCAACCGCTCCACGATGCCCTGCAGCGCCCACGGATTGGACTTGTCGAGGAACTCGCGGGTGACCGGGTCCAGCACGTATTCGGCGGCGAGCTTCTCATACATCCAGTCGTGCACCACCCCGGCGGTGGCGTCGAAACCGAACAGGTAGTCGACGGTGGCGGCCAGTTCGAAGGCGCCCTTGTAGCCGTGCCGGCGCATGGCGGAGATCCAGCGCGGGTTGACCACCCGGGCCCGAAACACCCGGGCGGTCTCCTCGGCCAGGGTGCGGGTGCGCACGGCATCCGTCGATGTCGAGTCGCCCACATAGGCTTTCGGGTCGGACCCGGACAGCGCCCGCACCGTCGCGATCATGCCGCCGTGGTAGACGAAGTAATCATCGGAGTCGGCGATGTCATGCTCGCGGGTATCGATGTTCTTGGCGGCCACCTTGATCCGGCGATAGTTGGTGCGCATGTCATCGGCTGCGGCACAGCCGTCGAGTCCGCGGCCGTAGGCGAACCCGCCCCAGGTGGTGTAGACCTCGGCCAGATCCTTGTCGTCGCGCCAGGTTCCGGACTCGATCACCTGCAGGATGCCGGCCCCGTAAGAGCCGGGCGCCGACCCGAATACCCGGGTGGTGGCCCGGCGCAGGTCGCCGTGGGCGGCCAGGTCGGCGCGGGCGTGGGCGGCCACGAAGTTCTGCTCGTCCGGCTCGTCGAGGGTCGCGACCATCTGCACGGCGTCGTCGAGCATCGTCACCACGTGCGGGAAAGCGTCCCGGAAGAACCCCGAGATCCGCACCGTCACATCGATTCTGGGCCGCCCGAGCTCCTCAAGCGAGATGATCTCCAGCCGCGACACCCGCCGGGAGGCCTCATCCCAGTCGGGCCGCACCCCGAGCAGGGCCAGCACCTCGGCGACGTCGTCGCCGGAGGTGCGCATCGCCGAGGTGCCCCACACCGACAGCCCCACCGACTCCGGATAGCGTCCGGTGTCGTCGAGGTAGCGTCGCACCAGCGAGTCGGCCATCGCCTGCCCGGTCTGCCACGCCAGCCGCGACGGCACCGCCCGCGGGTCGACGGTGTAGAAGTTGCGTCCGGTGGGCAGCACGTTGACCAGGCCGCGCAGCGGCGACCCCGACGGCCCGGGCCGCACGAACCCCCCGGCCAGTGCGTGCAGCACCGAGTCCAGCTCGGCCGCCGTGCCGGCGAGCCGCGGAACCACTTCGGTGGCGGCGAATCTCAGCACCCGGCACACCTCGGGGTCGGGGTGCAGCGAATCGGCGGCCCCGACCTCCCAGCCGGCGGCCTCCATGGCTTGCACCAGCGACCGGGCGCGCTCCTCGATCTCGTCGACGGCGGCCCCCGGGGCATCTTCTTTGAGTCCCAAAGCGGCCCGCAGGCCGGGCACCGCGTGGTCCACCCCGCCCCAGACCTGCGGGGCCCGCAGGATCGCCAGCACCAGGTTCACCCGCTCGAGACCGGTCGGGGCGCCGCCCAGCACGTGCAGGCCGTCGCGGATCTGGGCGTCTTTGATCTCGCAGAGCCAGCCGTCGACGTGCAGCAGGAAGTCGTCGAATTCCTCATCCTCGGGCCGCTCGTCGAGCCCCAGGTCGCGGTGCATCTCCGCGGCGCGCATCAGGTTCCAGATCTCGCCGCGGATCGCCGGCAGTTTGCCGGGATCCATGGTGGCGATGTTGCCGTACTCGTCGAGCAGTTGCTCGAGCCGCGCGATGTCGCCGTAGGACTCCGCACGCGCCATCGGCGGGATCAGGTGGTCGACGATGGTGGCGTGCGCCCGGCGTTTGGCCTGAGCGCCCTCGCCGGGGTCGTTGACCAGGAACGGGTAGATCAACGGCAGGTCGGCGATCATCGCGTCGGTGGCGCAGGCGGAAGACAACGCCGCGGTCTTGCCGGGCAGCCACTCCATCGAGCCGTGCTTGCCCAGGTGGATCACCGCGTGCGCACCGAATCCATGTGCCAGCCAACGATAGGCGGCCAGGTAGTGGTGACTCGGAGGCAGCTCCGGGTCATGGTAGATCGCCACCGGGTTCTCCCCGAACCCGCGCGGCGGCTGGATCATCAGCACGATGTTGCCGGATCGCAGGGCGGCCAGCACGATCTCACCGGCGGCGTTGACGAACAGCTTGCCGGGTGCGGGGCCCCAGGCCGTCGTCATCGCGTCGCGCAGCGCGTCGGGCAAGTCGGCGGTCCAGGACGCGTACTGATCAGCGGTCACCCGCACCTGCGCCTCGGTCAGCTGCGCCGCAGAAAGCCAGTCCTCGTCCTGGCCGCCGGCCGCGATCAGGGTGTGGATCAGCCGATCCCCGGCCTCGGCTTCGTCCTCGATGTCGAGCACCCCGAAGCCGTCGCCGACGTCGTAGCCCGCGGCGGCCAGCCGGCGCAGCAGCCGCACCGCCGACGCCGGAGTGTCCAGGCCGACCGCATTGCCGACCCGGGAGTGCTTGGTGGGATAGGCCGAGAGCACCAGCGCCAGCTTCTTGTCACGGTTCGGGATGTGGCGCAGCACAGCATGCTTCACCACCACACCGGCAACCCGTGCACACCGCTCGGCATCGGCGGCGTAGTGCGGCAGCCCGTCGTCGTCGATCTCCTTGAAGGAGAACGGCACCGTGATGATCCGGCCGTCGAACTCCGGGATCGCGATCTGGGTGGCCGAATCCAGCGGGGTGACGCCGTCGTCGTTGGCCTGCCAGTCCGCCCGCGACGACGCCAGGCACAGGCCCTGGAACACCGGAATGTCCAGCGCGGCAACGCGTTCGATGTCCCACGCGCCGTCGTCGTCGCCGGCGCTGACGGTCGCGGTGGCGTTCATCGCCCCGCCAGCGGCCAGCATGCAGACCACCACCGCATCCAGCGTGCCCAACGCCGTGTAGAGCTCGTCGGGGGCGTTGCGCAGCGAGGCGGCGAAGATCGGTATCCCGACCGCTCGGCCGGTGGCATCGATGGCGTCGGCCAGGGCGTGCGCGAAACCGGCGTTGCCGCTGACCTCATGGGCGCGGTAGTACAGCACCCCGATCCGCACCCGGTCGGGTGCGCTGACCGGCTCCCGCTCCGCGTACCCCCATTCCGGGATCACCGCCGGCTCGTCGAAACCCTCACCGGTCAAAAGCACGGTGTCGCACAGGAACGCATGCAGCTGGGCCAGGTTGCCCGGCCCGCCCTCGGCGAGATAGGCGTGCGCCTGGGCGGCCAACCCGATCGGGACCGTCGAGCACTCCATCAACTCGGCGTTGGGTGACCGCTCCCCACCGAGCACCACCAGCGGCAGGCCGGTCGCCCGCAGCAGCTTCAGTTCGTCGGCGATCTCCGCCGAGGACCCCAGGATCCGCAGCACCACGACGTCGACTCCGTCGACCAGCGGTTCGATGTCGTGACGTGCCGGGTTGCCGAGCCGGTAGGCCGCCCCACTGGCACGTGCCGACAACAGGTCGGTATCCGAGGTGGACAGAAGCGCAATGCGCCGCATAAGGCAGGCCTCCTGAGGGGTTCGCGCCCCTCGTCGTCGGAAGTCCCGCGGCCAGTATCTGGCTCGAGGAGCTGTGCCTGTCAGCGCCCCTCACAGTGGCGGAACCGCCCCGGATTCGCACCGGGTTCCTGACGCCACGAGACGGCCGCCAGCCTAACGCAGCGCGGCGTGCAAGAATGTCGCCGGTAAGGCGATGACGAAATGAGGAAGCCGGTGGGAATCCGGCGCGGTCCCGCCACTGTCATCGGGGAGTGACCCTCATCAGCCACGGCCCGCCGCTTGTGGGGCTGGAAGGCGAGGCGAACAGTGATCCGAGAGCCAGGAGACTCACGTCCTCGCGTCCTGCGAACCGGGGCGGTGTACCCCGAGGAAGCTGATGCACGCCCATGTCCCGTGCGGTAGTCCCTGCGCTCGCGCTGGTCCTGGCGTTGGTCGCCGGCGTGGCCGGCTGCTCCGACACCCCGCCCCCCCGACAGGCCCGGCCCGGCTGCATCACCGACTTCGACCCGCACGCCGACTACTTTCCGGACAAGTCGACGCTGGCCGAAGCCACCAATTTCCGACTCGAGTATCACCGCAGCTATCAGATCCTGACCGTGCACCGCCCCTACCTCGGCGGCAAACCGGTGTCGTATGTGCTGGTGCGCTGCGGGACACCGGCTCCGGCGCTGACCGGTGAACTGGCTCGCGCCCAACAGATCACGGTCCCGGTGCGCAGCTTGTACTCGGGGTCGACGACGCATCTGGCGATGATCAGCGAGCTGGGCCAGGCCGGGGTCGTCACCGGGGTGGCAAACCCGGCCGCGGTGGCCGACCCGCAGATCCGGGACCGCATCCATGCCGGTGCGACCGTCGGCTACGCGCCGGGCGGACAGCTCAACATCGAGAGCGTGCTGCACGCCGGGCCCGACGTGCTGGTCACCGAGGGCATGGACGACCCCGGCTATCCCAAGCTGCGTGAGGCCGGCATCCCGGTGCTCGCCGACGCCGAGTGGCTGGAGCCGACCCCGCTGGGCCGGGCCGAGTGGGTCAAGGTGTTCGCGGCGCTGACCGGCACCGAGCGACAGGCCGCGCAGACCTACCAGGACATCCGCGACCGCTACCGCGCGCTGGCCGCCCAGGCCGCGCAGGCGGCGCCGGCCGAGGTGCTGGTGGGCACCATGTATTCGGGCAACTGGGCCATGCCCACCGGGGCCAGCTACTCGGGCCGGCTGGTGGCCGACGCCGGCGGCAGCTATCCCTGGCTGGCCGACGACGGCGCCGAGACCCGGCAGCTGAATTTCGAGTCGGTGTACACCCGGGCCGGGAACGCACCGCTGTGGCTGGTCACCGACGCTTGGGAAACGCTCGGCGACGCGGTGGCCCGCGACAGCCGGTACGGTGAACTGGCCGCGGTGCGCACCGGGCAGGTGTGGTCGGCGACCCAGGCGATGACCCCCGGGGGCGGCAACCTGTATTGGGAACGGGGCACGGCGCGACCGGATCTGCTGCTCGGTGACCTGATCGCGATCCTGCACCCGCAGCTCGCCCCGGGCCACTCCTTCGAGTTCTACCGTCAGGTGCGGCGATGACGACGAGACCGCCGCGCACCACGCTGGTGCTGGCCGGGCTGGGGGCCGCGGTGCTGGCGCTGGCCCTGCTGGGTCTGGCGCTGGGTCCGGTGCGGGTGCCGCTGGCCGACACCGTCCGGGTGCTGTTCGGCGCCCAGCCGTCGGATGCGCGCTGGCAGGTGATCGTGACGAGCATGCGGCTGCCGCGAGTGCTCACCGCGCTGGCCGCCGGGGCTGCCCTGGGGGTCGCCGGCCTGCAGCTGCAGACCCTGTTCCGCAACACCCTGGCCGACCCCTACATCCTCGGGGTCAGCTCCGGGGCCAGCCTCGGTGTGGCGCTGGTGGTGTTGGCCGGCGGTGCGGCCGGTTTCAGCACCGCCGGGGCCAGCCGGACCGGTCAGGTCGTCGCGGCAGCCGTGGGCGCCGCGGCGATGCTGACGTTGGTGCTGGGCCTCTCCCGCTGGACCCGCTCGGCGGCGACGCTGCTGTTGATCGGGGTGATGCTGGGTGCGGCCAGCACCGCGCTGGTGAGTCTGGCGCTGGTCTACTCCGATCCGCAGCGGGTGCAGCAATACCTGCTGTGGGGGCTGGGCAGTTTCGCCGCGACCGGCTGGGCCGATCTGCGGTTGCTGCTGCCGCTGGTGGCCGTCGGACTGGTCACCGCAGCGATGACGATTCGGCCGCTCAACGCGCTGCTGCTCGGTGAGAGTTACGCGGCCACAATGGGTATCAACGTGCACCGGGCCCGTATCGTCACGGTCGCCTCGGCGTCGCTGCTGGCGGGGGTGACGACCGCGTTCTGCGGGCCGATCGCGTTTCTCGGGCTGGTGGTGCCGCACGTGGCGCGCATCGCCGTGGGCACCTCGGATCACCGGGTGGTGCTGCCGACGGTGGTGCTGCTGGGTGCGGTCGCCGCGCTGGGGTGCGGCATCGTCAGCCAGGTGCCCGACAGCAACCTGGTCATCCCGATCAATGCCGTCACCGCGCTGGTGGGGGCGCCGGTGGTGATCGCGGTGCTGTTGCGGGCCCGCCGCGGGTCGGGGATGCCGTCATGACGCCCCCAACAGCGGCCGTGCAGCTGGCCGACCTGACGATCGGTTACCGCCATCGGCGCCGATCGACCACCGTGGCGACCGGCCTGAATGCCCGGGCCCGCCGCGGTGAGCTGACCGTGCTGATCGGCCCCAACGGCGCCGGCAAGTCCACCCTGATCCGCACGCTGGCCGGGCTGCAGCCCGCGCTGGGCGGCCGGGTGCTGCTGGACGGCGCTGACCTGACCGGGTTGCCGCGCGACGAGCTGGCCCGTCGGATCGCGGTGGTGTTGACCGGGCGAATCGACCCGGGCCTGCTGTCGGCCCGGGCGCTGGTCGGGCTGGGCCGCATCCCGCACCTGGGCCTGGGCGCCCGGCTGCGCCCCGAAGACGACGAGATCATCGACTGGGCGCTGCGAGCGACCGGCGCGCAGCATCTGGCCGCGCGGCCGGCGGCGGAATTGTCCGACGGGGAATGCCAGCGGGTGCTGACCGCACGCGCCCTGGCGCAGCAGCCGGGCCTGTTGATCCTCGACGAGCCGACCGCGTTCCTGGACGTGTCCTCGCGGGCCGGATTGTTCGGTTTGCTCCGTGAGCTGGCCCGTGACCAGCAGCTGGCGGTGGTGCTCAGCACTCACGACCTGGAGTTGGCGCTGCGCGTGGCCGATCGGGTGTGGCTGCTGGATCCCGCGGGAACGCTGGTGGACACCGTGGGTGAGGAGCTGATGTTGTCCGGGCGCATCGCGGCGATGTTCGACACCGACACGCTGCGCTTTGACCCGGCCAGCGGCATGTTCGCGTTCGGCACCGCCGGCGGTGCGCGCCGATCCGCCCGCGTTGACGCCGGCGAGCCGTTGCGTGCCGCACTGACCCGGGTGCTGTCGCGGGAGGGCTGGGATGTCGGCGAACCCGCCGAAATCATGGTCAGCGCAACCGCTCCCGATGCGGTCGCACTGCGCACCGCGCCGTCGACCACCCGCACCGCGCTACGTGACCTGCCACAGCTGCTGCGCTCCCTTCCCGCCGAACCGCACCGCCGCTTGGCGCCCCAGGATCAGGTGGTGTCGGCCCTGGCCGACTTGTCCACCGTCAGCCCGTATTTCGCGGTGTCCACCGGAACCTTAGACGGCGACTGGCGCCCGGTCACGCGGCTCTACAGCGATCAAATGATGCTCGCCCGAGCTGTCGGCAACGTCGGGCAGCGCATCGGAGCATCCGATCACCGGGTTGCGGCGTCGACCTTCTTCCTCGGATTCGCCGCCCGGCTGTGGTCGATCGGACTGGGCGCACTCGCCGAGCACGGGCTATTGCTGGATCTGGACCCTGATCACCTGTGGTACAACGAATCCGGCGGCACGGTTCGACTGCACCTACCGGAGCCGATGGGCTGGCACGGCGACGACCTGGACACGCTACTGGCCGAGACAGTCCTGGGCCGACACCTGACCCCGCTGGCCGCTGCGCTGCGCCGGCTCGGTCCGATCTCGGAGAAGCTGCTGTACGGAAATGCCGCCTCCGCCGCTCTCGGTGCCGCCCGGGCCCTGGCCACCGAGTCGGGCTGGGGTCTTGCCCGCGACGTGTGCGAAGACGAACGGCTCTCCGGCGCAATCCGTTTCAACGGCGCTCACACCGACTACCGGCGCACCACCTGCTGCCTGTTCTACCGCACTCCCGGCGGCGGACTGTGCGTCGACTGCGCCTTGGACCACAAACCCGAAATCCCGAGGAACAGGAAGGCACCCACATGACCGAGAACACCGTCGTCGCCGATCCTCCGATCGTCGACACCGAAGACCGCGGCCGCGAACAACTGTGGCCGTTGCCCGCCGATCAGCAGAGCCTGCTGGAGCTGCTGCACCTGTGCTTCGACGAGTACTGGGACGAGATCTGGTTCGGCATCATCATGCAGGGCGCCGCCTGGGAGGTCGCCGCCCCTAACGCGCCGCGCAAGATCGCGATGCTCGACGGGTATGCCACCGTCGATTTCGGCCGCTGGCACTTTCACCTGTGCATCGGCAAGCACCGGGCCAGCGGTTCGGAGCTGGGCCGGATTCGCCGGTGCAGCCGCGCCGAGCTGTACCGGCGGATCGGCAAGGACGGCAACCCGATGTCATGGGGCGTGCGGCTGTTCAACGGGCGCGACGAGCAGATGATGACGATCATGCTGCCGAACCCCTTCCTCACCAACGATCAGCAGATGCGCGAAGAGCCCGAGTGGGGCCAGCTGGAACTCTGGGACAAGTTGCGCGCGAAGTACCTGGGCCTGGGCCCGGACCCGTTGGACCGCAGCGGGAACCGGATTCGCTGCGGCGGCTAGCGCCGCTGCCAAGCGCGGCGGTGCCGGGCGCCGCCGCCAGGTCAGTCCGGGTCGGCCGGCCAGGTGTTCGGCATCATCGGGCTGACCGCGCCGCCGCCGAACCCGTCGTCGGCCAGTGCGGTCAGCCCGGCCGGACGCGCGGTGGTCACCCGCCGGGTGGCGCCGGCGAAGCCGTGCGAACCGGTGCCCCGATCCGAGGGCAGCGCCGCAACGGGCTCAGGCTCCAAATCCATGTACTCGTGCCCGCGACCCAGCATGCCGACCTTCGCCTTGCGCCGACGCCGCTGGGGCGCAACCTCTTCCGCCGATTCCGCGGCGGGAACATCGGCACTGTCCGGTTTGGGCACCGGCTTCTTGCGGGCGCTGGTCCCCGATGCCCGTCGAGCACCCATGTCCAGGCCGCCGACCAGGTACATGTAGGCCGGCATGGTCACCGGGGGCGGCCCGGCCGGTGTCGGCGGCGGCGCGCTGGGCGGCGGGGCGGCGGCTGCGGCGGGTGCGGCCGGCGGTGCCGGGGTCGGTGACGGGGCCGGTGCGGGAGCCGGTGCCGGTGCCGGCGGCTGGGCCATCACCAGCCCGGGCGGCGGAGAGGCGGGCGGTGGCACCGCGGCGGCCACCGCGTGATGTGCCAGCGCCCCGATCCCCAGACCGCCGATCACCCCGGCCGGAGCCAGCACGGACGTGGCGGCAAGCGCCGGTAACAGCGCCGGGATCAGCGCCGTCTGGGTGATCAGGTAGTTCAGCGCCTGGATGGTGTTGCCGATCGTCGACCCGACGATCTCGACCATCGCCATCGGCACGACCAGCCCCAGCGCCTGGGGGTTGAACAGGGCGGTGTACATGATCGCCAGCAGGTCGTCGACGATGACGATGCTGGTGAACGCGAAGTAGGACCCCGGGTCCAGCGGCACCGAGAAGATGTAGGCCAGGTTGGCAGGATTGAGATAGCTCAGCGGGTTGCCCGTCCAGGCCAGCCAGGACCCGGGGACCCCCGGTGGCGGCAGCACGCCCGAGCCGGCGAGCTCGGCGAAGAACTTGGCCAGCGGGTCCGCGATTCCCGTGTAGCCGATCTTGTTGAAGAAGTCCACCAGCTCGGCGTACAGCGGGTATTGGCCGCTGTCGGGATAGGGCGGATGTGGCACCAGTCCTTCTACCCATTTGGCGAAGTCGAGGAACCACTGCGGCGGCTGTGGGGCCGACGCGTCGGCGCTCCCGGGCGCTTTGAGCACCGCGGGCGCCGGCTCGGTCTGCGGGGCCGCGGCCACCGCGGTGCTCGCCGTCGCCTGATAGACCGTCATCACGGTGGCGGCCTGCAGCCACATCCGCGCGTAGTCGGCCTCGTTCAAGGCGATCGGAATCGTGTTGATACCAAAGAAATTGGTGCCCACCAGCACCCCGTGGGTGGCGTGGTTGGCGGCCAGTTCGGCCAGCGTCGGCATCGCCGCCAGCGCGCTGGTGTAGGCCGCCGCCGCGCTCTGGTGCTGCGCGGCCGTCACGGTCGCATCCCCACCGGCCCGCAGCAGCCACGCCAGATAGGGCGCGTTGGCGGCCACGAACGCCTCCGCCGACGGGCCCTGCCACGCGCCGGCCTGCACCGCGGCCAACACGGTGGTCAGTTCGTCGGCGATCGCCGTGTACTCGACGGCCAGGGCGCTCCAAGCCGCCGCGGAGGCCAGCAGCGGGCCGGCTCCGGGGCCGGCGGACAACAGGGACGAATGGATCTCAGGGGGCGACGCCACCCAGATAGGCGCAGTCAAGGTGATCAGCTCTCTCGGGGTACACCGCCCCGGGTCGCAGGACGCGACGATGTGAGTGTCCTGACTCTCGGATCACCGCTCGCCTCGCCTTCCAACTCCACCTGGAGCCGTGGCTGTTGAGGGTCGCTCCCCGATCACAGTGGCGGGACCGTGCCGGATTCACACCGGCTTCCTGCACCATCGTTGCCTTACCGGCGCATTATCGCACGGCCGCCGAGCCTCGCCGGTCGCCGTGCGCGGCTAGACGCTGGACCGCCCGGGGCCGCGCACTGCAGCGGCGACCGCATCGGCGAGCGGGTCGATATCGGCGGGCGCCAGCTCGGCGATGGTGACCCGCAGGCCCGGAGCGCACCGGATCCGGAACCGCGCCCCCGGTGCCGCCGCCCAGCCCGCCGCAAACAGCGCCGTCATGGCCACCGCCTCGTCGGGCACCGGGACCCACACGTTGAGCCCGGACCGGCCGTGCGCCACCACATCTCGGGCGGCCAGCGCCGCGCACAGCCCGGCGCGGGCGGCGCCGTAGGCGCTTTCGGCGTCGGCCACCTGCCGGGCCACCGCGGGGTCGCGCCACAGCCCGACCGTCAGATTCTGCAGTAGGTGACTGACCCAGCCCGGCCCCAGCCGCAGCCGGCCGGCCACCCGTTCCACGGTGCGTTGATCCCCGGCCAGCACGGCCAGGCGCAGATCCGGACCGTAGGCCTTGGCCGCCGACCGGATGAACGCCCAGTGCCGGCTCACTCCGGCCAGTGTGTGCAGCGGCACGCCGGCGATAGCCGCACAGTGGTCGTCTTCGATGAGCAGCACATCGGATCCGTCCAGCAGAGCCCGCAGGTCATCTGCGCGGTCAGCGGAAACCGCTGCACCGGTGGGATTCTGGGCGCGGCTGGTCACCACCACCGCACGCACCCCGCGTCCCAGCGCGCGGGCCAGATCGGCGGGCAGCGGACCGTCGTCGTCGACCCCGACCGGTTCGGGGACGAGCCCCAGCGCAGCAAGCAGGTCAATCAGGTTGGGCCATCCCGGGTCTTCGACGGCCACCCGGTCACCGGGGCGCAGGTGAGCAGCGAGCACCCGCTCGATGCCGTCCAGCGCTCCGGAGGTGGCCGCGAGGTGGTCGGCCGGCACCCCGTCGGCGGCCAGTTCGGCCGCGGCAAGCTCGGCCAACGCGGGCGTGATCGGCGGATCCCCGTAGAGCACCACTGGCCCGGGCGCTACCGAAATCGCGGGCAACAGTGCAGGATTCGGGTTTCCGGTGGAAAGGTCCCGCACGCCCGGAGGTACCGCGAGCCCACGCAACGAGCGCGGTGTGGTCGCCGGCCGGTCGCGCACCCGGGTGCCGCGGCGGCCCGCGCTCTCAACGGCGCCGCGGTCACGCAATAACCGGTAGGCGGCGGCCACCGTGTTCGGGTTCACCCCGAGCTGCTGCGCCAGCTCGCGAATCGCCGGCAACGCGGCGCCGGGCGCCAGTGCGCCGGCGGCGATGCCCTCTTCGACGCTGGCCGCGATCGCCTCGGCACCGCCACCGCTGATCCTGTATTGTACTGGCACAGCCATAATATTGCACTAGTACATTAACGGAGGCAAGCCCGTGACCTACGCGCCGACACCGCAGACCATCCCCACCCGCTACCGGGAACGGGCCCGCTACGACCGCGACACCGTGCACCGCATCCTGGACGAGGCCCTGATCTGCCATCTGGGTTATGCCCGCGAGGGCCATCCGGTGGTGCTGCCCACCACCCATGCCCGGGTCGACGAGACGCTGTATCTGCACGGCTCCACCGGCAGCGGCCCGGTGCTGGCCGCCGGCCCCGCCGGTCTGCCGGTCTGCGTCACCGCCACCCTGGTCGACGGGCTGGTGTTGGCCCGCTCGGCGCTGCACCACTCGATGGCCTACCGCTCGGTGGTTGTCATCGGAAACGCCCGGCTGGTCGAGGACGACGCCGAGAAGCGCCTCGGGCTGGATGCGCTGCTCGATCACGTCGCGCCCGGACGGTCCACCGACGCCCGGCCACCCAACCGCCGGGAGCTGGCCGCAACGGCCGTTCTGGCCCTCGACCTCGTCAAAGTGTCCGCCTCGGTGCGTGACGGCGGCCCCAACGACGAACCCGAGGACATCGCGTTGCCGCACTGGGCCGGCGTGGTTCCGCTGCGCCTGGAGGCCGGGCCGCCGGAGCCGGCCGCCGACCTTGACCCGGCCATCGCGCTGCCGTCTTACCTGGAGTCCTACCGCAGGCCGCGCTGATACTCCGGCATCCAGGTGCGCGGCGTCATCGGCGTGGTGGCCCCGCCGCCGAAGGCGTCTCCGGACAGCGCGGTCAGCCCGCTCGGCAGCACCGGTTCTTCGAGGTCCATGTACTCATAGCCGCGGCCGAGCAGGTCGGCCTTGGCCTTGCGGCGCCGACGGGCCCTGGTGTTCTCCTCTGCGGCAACGGCCTCCGCGGGCGCCTCGGCGGTGTCGGGTTCGGGTGCTGTGCGACGGCGCACGCTGGTCCCGGCCGCCCGGCGGGCCTGCTGGCCCAGGCCGGCGACCATATACATGGCGGACAGGCCCTCCACTGGAGACAGCGGCGGCGCGGGCGGCGGCGGTGGGGACCCGGGTGCGGCCGGCAGCGGCGCCGGGTCGGGAGCCGGTGCCGCTGCGGGCGCCGGCGCGGGCGCCGGGACCGGTGGGGTGGGCGCCACCGTCAGCCCGGCGAACGGCGGCGGCGCCGGGGCCAGCGGCACCGGAACGGCGTGCAGACCGGCCAGGCCGGACAGCCCCGCCAGCCCGGCCAGCGGCGCGGCGGCCAGCGGCGCCAGCGCGGTGGTCAGCATCGGCAGCACCATCGGGATCAGCACCACCGCCTGCTCCAGCAGCGTCTTGAGCAGGGCGATCACGTCGGTGATGATGGTGCCGATGGCCTCGACGGCGGTGAACAACAGCGTCGAGGCGATGGTGCCGGGATTGCCGGAGGCAAACGCCGCGGTGAGGTCGGCGGCGATGAACGCGAACGTCTGCGACAGGTAGGCGGCGAACGAGCCGAAGTCCATCGGGTAGCCCAGTGCGAACGCGATGTTGTAGGGACTCAAGAAGCTCAACGGGTTTCCGGTGATCGTCAGCCAGGGGTCGAACCCGGCGAAGATCGACTGGAAGTAGGAGTTGCTGGCCAGTTCGTTGATCATCGGCTGCAACACGTTGTTGTAGAAGTCGGTGTAGCCGCTGTTCTGCAGCCACTCCATGATGTCGTTCTGGCGGTCCGGCGGCAGCTGCGGCTGGCTGGAGTCGGCTGATCCGACTTTGGCGATCTGCGGCGCCGCGACCGTCTGCGGACTCGACGCCACCGCCGCCCCGGCCACCGCCTGATAGGTGGCCATCACGGTGGCGGCCTGGATCCACATCCGGCCGTAGTCGGCCTCATTCACAGCGATCGGGATGGTGTTGACACCGAAGAAGTTGGTGGCGACCAGCACCGCATGGGTGGCGTGGTTGGCCGCCAATTCAGCCAGTGTCGGCATCGCCGCCAGGGCGCTGGTGTAGGCCGTGGCCGCGGTCTGCTGCTGGGCCGCGATCGCCGCGCTGGCGGCACCGGCCTGGGTCAGCCAGGCCAGATACGGCGCGTTGGCCGCCGCGTACGCCTCGGCGGACGGGCCCTGCCACGCCCCGGTCTGCACCGCAGCCAGCAGCGCCGCCAGTTCGTCGGCGATCTCGGTGTATTCGGTGCTCAGCGCCGTCCACGCCGCCGCCGAGGCCAACAACGGACCGGCGCCGGGGCCGGCCGATAGCAACGTCGAGTGGACTTCCGGTGGAGAGGCGATCCACATCGGCGCCGTCACGTTTGCCAGCTCTCTGGGGTCGCCGCCCCGAATCGCAGGATGCGACGACGTGAGTGTCTGGCTCTCGGGTGAAGCTCATTCCCCCGATCACAGTGGCGGGACCGCTCCGGAATTGAAGCGGCGGTTCCAGCTTCGCTGAACCGCCGGATTCGCACCGGCTTCCTACATCGTCGTCGCCTTACCGGCGCATTGTCGCACGCTAGCCCCCGCTCAGCGTGAAGTTGGGCTCACTCTCGCGCTCGAACGTGAAGCTGTCTTCACGTTCGGCCGGGGGCCAGGCGCTCCGGACGTCAGGCCTTGGCGTCGATCGCGGCGTTCAGCGTCGGGCTGGGCCGCATCACCGCCGCCGTCATGTCGTGGTCGGGCGCGTAGTAGCCGCCGATGTCCACCGGCTTGCCCTGCACCACGGTCAGTTCGTTGAGAATGACGTCCTGGTTCTTGGTCAGCGCATCCGCCACCGCGGCGAAGTGCTTGGCCAGCGCGGGATCCTCGGTCTGCGCGGCGAGTTCCTCGGCCCAGTACTTGGCCAGGAAGAACTGGCTGCCGCGGTTGTCAAGCTCACCGGTCTTGCGCGACGGGCTCTTGTTGGCGTCGAGCAGCTTGCCGATCGCCGCATCCAGCGTCGAACCCAGGATCTTGGCGCCCACATTGCCGGTCTTGACGCCCAGGTCGTCGAAACTTGCTGCCAGGGCAAGGAATTCGCCGAGCGAATCCCAGCGCAGGTGGTTCTCCTCGACCAGCTGCTTGACGTGCTTGGGCGCCGAGCCGCCCGCCCCGGTCTCATACATGCCGCCGCCGGCCATCAGCGGCACGATCGACAGCATCTTGGCGCTGGTGCCCAACTCCAGGATCGGGAACAGGTCGGTGAGGTAGTCGCGCAGGATGTTGCCGGTGGCGGCGATGGTGTCCTGACCGCGGATCAGCCGCTCCAGGGTGTAGCGCATGGCCCACACCTGCGGCATGATCTGGATCTCCAGGCCCTCGGTGTCGTAGTCCTTGAGGTAGGCCTTGACCTTCTTGCGCAGCTCCGCCTCGTGCGGACGCTCGGTGTCGAGCCAGAACACCACCGTCATGCCGGAGGCCTTCGCCCGCTGCACGGCCAGCTTCACCCAGTCCCGGATGGCGGCGTCGGTGACCCGGCACAGCCGCCAGATGTCGCCGGCCTCCACGTTCTGGCTCATCAGCACCTCACCGGTGGCCAGGTCGACGACGTCGGCGACGCCGGCCTCGGGAACCTCGAACGTCTTGTCGTGGCTGCCGTACTCCTCGGCCTTCTGCGCCATCAACCCGACGTTGGGGACGGTGCCCATGGTGGCCGGGTCGAACTGGCCGTGGGTCTTGCAGAAGTTGATCAGCTCCTGATAGATGCGGGCGAAGGTGGACTCGGGGTTGACGGCCTTGGTGTCCTTCTGCCGCCCGTCGGCGCCGTACATCTTGCCGCCGGCCCGGATCATCGCCGGCATCGAGGCGTCGACGATCACGTCCGAGGGCGAGTGGAAGTTGGTGATGCCGTTGGCCGAGTCGACCATCGCCAGCTCGGGACGGTGCTCGTGGCAGGCGTGCATGTCCTCGATGATCTCCTCGCGTTGCGAGGCCGGCAGCGTCTCGATCTTGCTGTAGAGGTCAGACAGGCCGTTGTTGACGTTGACGCCCAAGTCGTCGAAGAGCTTCTGGTGCTTGGCGAACGCGTCCTTGTAGAAGACCTTGATGGCGTGGCCGAACACGATCGGGTGGCTGACCTTCATCATGGTGGCCTTGACGTGCAGCGAGAACATCACGCCGGTCTTGCGGGCGTCTTCCATCTGCTCTTCGTAGAACTCGCGCAGCGCTTTGACGCTCATGAACATCGAGTCGATGATGTCGCCGTCGAGCAGCGACACCTTCTCCTTGAGCACAATCGTCTTGCCGCCCTTGGTGTTCAGCACCATCTTGACGTCACGGTCGCGATCCAGGGTCATCGACTTCTCGCCGTGGTAGAAGTCGCCGTGGCGCATGGTGGCCACGTGCGTGCGCGACGCCTGCGACCACTCCCCCATGCTGTGCGGATGCTTGCGCGCGTACTCTTTGACCGCCTTGGGCGCACGCCGGTCCGAGTTGCCTTCCCGCAGAACCGGATTCACCGCGCTGCCCAGGCACTTGGCGTAGCGGCCGTGGATGTCGCGCTCGTCGTCGGTCTTGGGGTCCGCGGGATAGTCCGGCAGGTTGAATCCCTTGCCCTGCAGTTCTTTGATGGCGGCGACCAGCTGCGGCACCGAGGCGCTGATGTTGGGCAGCTTGATGATCGTGGTGTCGGGCAGTCCGGTGAGCCGGCCGAGTTCGGCCAGGTTGTCGGGCACCCGCTGTGCTTCGGTCAGGACGTCGGGGAACTCGGCCAGGATGCGGGCCGCCAGCGAGATGTCACTGGGTTTGACGTCGATACCCGCCGGCCCGGTGAAGGCCTGCACGATCGGCAGGAACGAATACGTCGCCAGCAGCGGCGCCTCGTCGGTCAGCGTGTAGATGATGGTCGGCTGGTCGGCGCACATGGCTGTTCTCCCGGCGTCAGGGTTCGTGTGTCGTTTTGCTCCGCGTTGTACACGGCGGCCCCAGTATCCCGCACCGCGTAATGGCGGCCACCGGCGGTGAGCAGGTGGCGACAGCCGCGCGGGATGCGATAGGCTGCGACACGGTCATGAGTGCCAGCGCTAAGCCCCGGCTTGCTGGCCGGCAACCCTCCAACCGCGGTGGGGTGCCCCGGGTGATTGACCGGGTTGAGTAGCCACCACCGGCTACGCGGCAAGCGCGGGTCCGCCACAACGGGCCCCCCGAGTAGACAGGGGAACCTGATGCGTGCCTCCTTGTGCCCGCTCGCCCGTTGCTGTTGTCGCTAACCCCACTCCTGCACCAGCGATAACACCTCACGAAGAAAGCATTCACACCATGACCGCCGGTAACAACTGGTCGTTCGAGACCAAGCAGATCCACGTCGGCCACGCCGGTGACCCGGAGACCGGGTCGCGCGCCCTGCCGATCTACCAGACCACGTCGTATCTGTTCAGCGACACCGACGAGGCCGCTGCTCGCTTCGCACTGGCCGAGCCGGGCAACATCTACACCCGCCTGACCAACCCGACCAGCGCGGTCATCGAGGAACGCATCGCCGCACTCGAGGGTGGGGTGGGCGCCACCCTGCTGTCGGCCGGGCAGGCTGCCAGCACGTTCGCGATCTTCAACCTGGCCGGCGCCGGCGATCACATCGTGGCCAGCCCGCGGCTGTACGGCGGCACCTACAACCTGTTCCGGTACTCACTGCCCAAGCTGGGCATCGAGGTCAGCTTCGTCGAGGACCCCGACAACCTGGAGTCCTGGGCCGCGGCGGTGCGGCCGAACACCAAGGCGTTCTACGCCGAGACCATCTCCAACCCGAAGATCGACATCCTCGACACCCCCGGCGTCTCGCAGGTGGCCCACGAGCACGGGGTGCCGCTGATCGTCGACAACACCATCGCCACCCCGTACCTGATCCAGCCGATCAGCCAGGGCGCCGACATCGTCGTGCACTCGGCCACCAAGTACCTGGGCGGGCACGGCACCGCGATCGCCGGCGTGATCGTGGACAGCGGCAACTTCGACTGGACCCAGGGCCGTCACCCCGGCTTCACCACGCCGGACCCGAGCTACAACGGCCTGGTCTACGCCGACCTGGGCGAGCCGGCGTACGCGATCAAGATCCGCGCCCAGCTGATGCGCGACTACGGGTCGGTGGCCTCCCCGTTCAACGCCTTCCTGATCGCGCAGGGCCTGGAGACGCTGAGCCTGCGGGTCGAGCGCCACGTCGCCAACGCCCAGCGGGTCGCGGAGTTCCTGGCCGCCCGCGACGACGTGCTCAGCGTCAACTACGCCGGGCTGCCCAGCTCACCGTGGTATCAGCGGGCACAGCAGCTGGCCCCCAAGGGCGTCGGGGGCGTGCTCTCCTTCGAGGTCGCCGGCGGGATCGAGGCTGGGAAGGCCTTCGTCAACGCGCTGAAGCTGCACAGCCACGTCGCCAACATCGGTGACGTGCGCTCGCTGGTGATCCACCCGGCCTCCACCACACATAGCCAGCTGTCCGGGGACGAGCTGCTGAGCACCGGTGTCACCCCGGGCCTGGTGCGGCTGGCGGTCGGCATCGAGGGTATCGAGGACATCCTGGCCGACCTGGAGCTCGGATTCGCCGCGGCGGCCGCTCAGCTCGGCGACTCCTCGGCGCTGGCGGCGCGTTGAGGCGGTCGGCGATGACGATCTCCGACGTGTCCAGGCAGGTGCTGCCCGCCGAGGGAGAGACCGGCGTGGTCGGGATCGGCTCGCTGCGCCTGGAGAGCGGGGCGGTGCTCGACGACGCCCATATCGCCGTGCAGCGCTGGGGTGAGCTGTCGCCGCAACGCGACAACGTCGTGATGGTGCTGCACGCGCTGACCGGGGACTCGCACGTCACCGGGCCCGCCGGCCCCGGGCATCCCACCGCGGGCTGGTGGGACGGAATCGTCGGGCCCGGTGCCCCGATCGACACCGACCGCTGGTGCGCGGTGGCCACCAACGTGTTGGGTGGCTGCCGCGGATCGACCGGCCCGAGTTCGCTGGCCCGCGACGGAAAGCCCTGGGGTTCACGATTTCCCGCCATCTCGATTCGCGACCAGGTGGAAGCCGACATCGCCGCGCTGGCTGCGCTCGGCATCACCGAGGTGGCCGCGGTGCTGGGCGGTTCGATGGGCGGCGCCCGCGGGCTGGAGTGGATGATCGGCCACCCCGACAAGGTGGGCGCGGGTCTGCTGTTGGCCGTCGGCGCCCGGGCCACCGCCGACCAGATCGGCACGCAGAGCACCCAGATCGCCGCGATCAAGGCTGACCCGAACTGGTGCGGCGGCGACTACCACGGCACCGGCCGCAGTCCCGACACCGGGCTGGCGATCGCCCGGCGCATTGCGCACCTGACCTACCGCGGTGAAGCCGAGCTGGACCGGCGGTTCGGCAACGCCGCCCAGGACGGCGAGGACCCGGCCGACGGCGGCCGCTACGCGGTGGAGAGCTACCTGGGCTACCAGGGCGGCAAGCTGGTGGCCCGGTTCGACGCGGGCAGTTATGTGACGCTGACCGATTCACTGTCCTCCTTCGACGTGGGCCGCGGCCGAGGTGGCGTCGCGGCCGCTTTGCGCGGCTGCCCGGTGCCGGCGGTGGTCGCTGGGATCACCTCCGACCGGCTGTATCCGCTGCGCCTGCAGGCGGAGCTGGCCGAGCTGCTGCCCGGCTGCGACGGCCTGCAGGTGGTCGACTCCGAGTGCGGGCATGACGGCTTCCTGCTGGAGACCGACCGCGTCGGCGAGCTGATCCGCCAGACCCTGGAGCTGGCGGGCCCGGCCGGGGACCGCCGGCGGTGAGCTCCGGGGCGCGGCAGGACCGATCGCTGTCGTTCGGCTCGCAGGCCGCCGCCTACGAGCGTGGCCGCCCGTCCTATCCCCCGGAGGCCATCGACTGGCTGCTGCCACCGAACGCCCGGGATGTCCTCGACCTGGGCGCGGGCACCGGCAAGCTGACCGCCCGGCTGGTGGAACGGGGCCTGGATGTCGTAGCCGTGGACCCGATCGCCGAAATGCTCGAGGTGCTGGCCGCGGCGCTGCCCGACACCCCGGCCCTGCTCGGGACCGCCGAGCAGATCCCGCTGCCGGACAACAGCGTCGACGCGGTGCTGGTGGCCCAGGCCTGGCACTGGTTCGACCCGGCGCGCGCCATCCCCGAACTGCTGCGGGTGCTGCGGCCCGGCGGCCGGCTGGGCCTGGTATGGAACACCCGCGACGAACGGCTGGGCTGGGTCAAGGAGCTGGGCACGATCATCGGCCGCGAAGACGCCCGCGACGCGGTGGATGCCGGCGTGCAACTGCCCGAACCGTTCGGCGACATCGAGGGCCATCAGGTGGAGTGGACCAACTACCTGACCCCGCAGGCGCTGATCGACCTGGTCGCCTCCCGCAGCTACTGCATCACCTCCCCGGACGCGGTGCGCACCAAGACCCTGGATCAGGTTCGGCAACTGCTGGCCACCCATCCGGCGCTGGTCGGTGCGACCGGGCTGGCCCTGCCCTACATCACGGTGTGTGTGCGGGCAACGCTGTCAGGCGCCGCCTGACCACATCCCCGGCCGCAGTTTGGTGCGACTTCGCCGGCGCTGCGGCGACAGCGCCGTACCCGAAGCGTGACCTGGCCGTATCGTCGACGTGACGGTGCTGCTGCAGAGTTGCAGCTGACGGGGGCTGTCCGGGTACCCCATACGAACATGGGGGGACCGACATGGGGCATAACCGCGTGCGAGCGGCGGTACCGACGGTGACCGCGATGGCGGCGGCCGGCACGATATGGGCGGGCATGATCACCTCCGTCTGGCTGGCGATACCGGCGCAGGCGAGTCCGGTCGACACCTCGTTCCTGTCCGATCTGGCCGGGGCGGGGGTCCCGGTCGGTGACCCGGCCGCGACGGCCGCGCTCGGCCAGTCCGTCTGCCCCATGCTGACCGAGCCCGCCGGCACCGCCGCCTCGGTGGCATCCCCGATCGCCGGACTCGGCGGCGGTCCGGCCATGTCACCGGAGATGGCGCAGCTGTTCACCGAGATCGCGGTGCAGGCCTACTGCCCGCAGATGCTGTCGCAGTTGGCCAGCGGCCAGGTACCGGAACTGCCGCAGATCCCGGGCATGTCAGCCGGTATCCCGGGGCTGTCCGGCGGGATCCCAGCCATCCCCGCACTTCCGGGCTTCCCCGCCGGCCTGTAACCCGGCGGAGGGCCTTGGCGGCCGTACCGGGCCGAATCTCATTGCGGCGCAAGTGCGGTTGCGCGCATCCGTTCTCCTGTTGTTTACCCGCGTCGGCGTTTGCCGCGGCCGACAGCGGGTATGCGGCTTCGGCCGGCCGGGAGGGACGGTCCTATGGGCGGCACTGACAAGGCCCCCACGGACCGAAAGGCCACCGCCCATGACTCACCGCCTGACCCCGCATTTCGCCGACGTGCAAGCCCATTACGACCTGTCCGACGATTTCTATCGGCTCTTCCTCGATCCGTCCCAGACCTACAGCTGCGCCTACTTCCGGCGCTACGACATGACCCTGGAGGAGGCCCAACTCGCCAAGATCGACCTTTCGCTGGGCAAATTGGGTCTGCGGCCGGGCATGACGTTGCTCGACATCGGCTGCGGCTGGGGTGCCACCATGCGCCGGGCCATCGAGAAGTACAACGTGAACGTGATCGGCCTGACGCTGAGCAAGAACCAGGCCGTCCATGTGGAGTCGATGTTTGCCGCGATGGACACCTCGTGCAGCAGACGCGTGCTGCTGGCCGGTTGGGAGGAGTTCGACGAGCCGGTCGACCGGATCGTGTCCATCGGGGCGTTCGAGCATTTCGGCTACGACCGCTACGACGATTTCTTCACGATGGCCCACCAGGCACTGCCCGCCGACGGCGTGCTGATGCTGCACACCATCTGCGGCTTGTCCCCGCAGGAGATCCTCGACCACGGCATGGCGCTGACGCCCGAGCTGGCCGATTTTCAGATCTTTTTGATGACCGAGATCTTCCCCGGCGGTCAGCTGCCGTCGGTCGGTCTGGTCAAAGAGCATGCCCAGAAGGTGGGGTTCACCGTGAACCGCATCCAGTCGCTGCAGCAGCACTATGCGATGACGCTCGATCACTGGGCGCAGGCTCTCGAGGAGCACGAGTGCGAGGCCATCGAGCTGCAGTCCGACGAGGTCTACCAGCGCTACATGCGCTACCTGACCGGCTGTGCCGAGGAATTCCGGGCCGGCCGCTTCGACGTCAACCAGTTCACGCTGGTCAAGTAGCCGGTCGCGGCGTCAGCTGGTCCCCAGCGGGTCGATGGTCGCGGCGATGTAGACCATCACCGTCGCCGCGGTCGTCATTGTCGCGAAGTCCAGTCCCCGGTCGCGCAGCACCAGCAGCCCGGCCCGGTCCTCGCTCAGCACCAGCCGCAGCGCGGCGGCCACCGCGGTGCCGATCCCGATCAGCAGCGCCCCGCGCCGCCAGAAGTTCGCCCCGACCAGCACGAACGCCGCCACGAAAATCAGGCCGACCAGCACGATCGGCCACTGCCGGATCAGCGTCGCGCGGACCTGCGTCAGCGGGTTCACAGTGCGTTCTCGACCCGTTCGACGACGTTGGTCAGCAGGAACGCTCGCGTCAACGGCCCGACGCCGCCGGGGTTGGGCGAGACGTGGCCGGCCACCTCCCACACGTCTGGGTGCACGTCCCCGACCAGCCCGGCGTCGGTGCGGCTGACACCGACGTCGACGACGGCCGCCCCCGGGCGCACCATCTCGGCGGTGAGCATGTGCGGCACCCCGACCGCGGCGACGATGATGTCGGCCTGCCGGGTCAACGCCGGCAGGTCTCGGGTTCCGGTGTGGCACAAGGTGACCGTGGCGTTCTCGGAGCGGCGGGTCAGTAGCAGCCCCAGCGGACGGCCGACCGTCACGCCGCGACCGATCACCACCACGTGGGCACCGGCGATCGGCACCTCGTAGCGGCGCAGCAGGTGCACGATCCCGCGCGGGGTGCACGGCAGCGCCGCCGGGGTGCCCAGCACCAGCCGGCCCAGGTTGGTCGGATGCAGCCCGTCGGCGTCCTTGGCCGGGTCGACGCGCTCCAGGGCGGCGTTCTCGTCCAGGTGGCCCGGCAGCGGCAGTTGCACGATGTAGCCGGTGCAGTCGGGGTTGGCGTTCAGCTCGTCGATGGTGTCGTTGAGCTGCGCCGTGCTGGCGTCGGCGGGCAGGTCGCGGCGGATCGAGGTGATGCCGACCTTGGCGCAGTCGGCGTGCTTACCGCGCACGTAGGCGTGTGAGCCGGGGTCGTCGCCGACCAGGATGGTGCCCAGCCCGGGCGTACGGCCCGTGGCGGCCAGCGCAGCCACCCGGGTTTTGAGGTCGACGAAGATCTCGTCGCGCGTGGCCTTGCCGTCCAACGTGATCGCACCCACGCCGATAGTCTGGCACGCCCGGCGGCGGTGCCAACGATCACGACCCGCTTCACGCGGCTTAAGCTCCCGATATGCCGACCCCCGACGTTTTCAGTCCCGCCAAGCTCGGTCCGCTCACGCTGCGCAACCGGGTCATCAAGGCGGCCACATTCGAGAACCGCACGCCTGGTGCGCTGGTCTCCGACGACCTGATCGAATACCACCGGCTGCCGGCGGCCGGCGGGGTGGGCATGACCACCGTCGCCTACTGCGCGGTCTCCCGCGGCGGCCGCACCTCCGACGACGGGCTGTGGATGCGCCCGGAGGCCGTCGCCGGGCTGCGCCGGCTCACCGACGCCGTGCACGCCGAGGGCGCGGCGGTCAGCGCGCAGATCGGTCACGCCGGCCCGGTCGCCGACGCCCGCTCCAACAAGGCGCGCGCCCTGGCGCCGGTGCGGTTCTTCAACCCGATCGGCATGCGGTTCGCCAAGAAGGCCACCCGCGACGACATCGACGAGGTCATCGCCCAGCACGCCGAGGCCGCCCGCTACGCGCTCGACGCCGGCTTCGACGCCGTCGAGATCCACCTCGGCCACAACTATCTGGCCAGTTCGTTTCTCTCGCCGCTGATCAACCGCCGCTCCGACGAGTTCGGTGGCTCGCTGGCCAACCGCGCCAAGGTGGCCCGCGGAATCGTGCAGGCGGTCCACAAGGCCGTCGGCGGGCAGATCGCGGTGACCGCGAAGCTGAACATGTCCGACGGGGTGCGCGGCGGCATCAGCCTCGATGAGTCGCTGACCACCGCGAAGTGGCTGCAGGACGACGGTGGCTTGGACGCCCTGGAGCTGACCGCGGGCAGCTCACTGGTCAACCCGATGTACCTGTTCCGCGGGCACGCTCCGGTCAAGGAGTTCGCCGGCGTCTTTCCCCCGCCGCTGCGCTGGGGCATGCGGATGACCGGCAACAAGTTCCTGCGCGAATACCCCTATCACGACGCCTATCTGCTGCGCGATGCCCGGCTCTTCCGCGCCGAGCTGTCGCTGCCACTGATCCTGCTGGGCGGCATCACCAACCGCCAGACCATGGATCAGGCGATGGCCGAGGGCTTCGAATTCGTCGCGATGGCCCGGGCTCTGCTGGCCGAACCGGACCTGATCAACCGGATCGCCGCCGAGCCGGCGACGGAGTCGGAGTGCATTCACTGCAACCAGTGCATGCCCACGATCTATCAGCGCACCCACTGCGTGGTCACCGGCGCGCCGGACGCGCTGCGCTGACGATCCGCCGGCGATCCGCGCCGACTCGCGGCGCAGTGGGCGGGCCGCCACATCCGTCCGCCCGATACAGTTGATCCGATGAGTCACCCTGCTCCGCCGGTGCTGACCGTGCGCTACGACGGGTCGCAAGGCACGTTCTCCGCAGGCCACGATGTGGTCATCGGGCGTGACCTGCGCGCCGATATCCGCATCCCCCATCCCCTGGTCTCCCGCGCGCACCTGCTGCTGCGCTTCGAGCAGGGCAGGTGGCTGGGGATCGACAACGGCTCCCTGAACGGCATCTACGTCAACGGTCAGCGGGTGCCGGTGATCGACATCCGCGACGGCCAGGCCGTCAACCTCGGCAACCCGGACGGGCCGCGGGTGTCCTTCGAGGTGGGCCGGCACCAGGGCCAGGCCGGGCGCCCGCCGCAGACCGTCTCCATTCAGCTGCCGCAGCCGGGTATCGCACGCCCGGGCCGGCCACCGCAACAGCAGGGCTGGCCCTCCCGTCCCGAGCATCCCGATCCGGCGCACTACCCGGATCCGCGTTCGGCCGGGCACGCCGGCGTCCAGCAGCCGTACCGGCCCGGCCCGCCGCCGCATCAGCCGGCGGCTCCCACCCACCGGCAGCCGGCATATCCGTCCGGTCCGGTCGGCCCGCTCAGCCCGGCCGGTTCCGCACCCGGCGAGGCCGCACTGCGGCCCGGCTACCAACCGCCCGCCCAACCGCCCGCGCCGCCGTCGGCGCCGGCCGAGGGATTTCCGCCGCGGCAGCCGTCCACCCGGATGGCGCCGGTGGCGGCAAAGCCGCCGGAGGTCGGCAACCTCGCCACCAAGATGATCGACATCCTGCGGCCGGGTTCCGCCGCGCCGCCGGAGGCACCGGCCGGTGCACTGACCATCGGCCGGGCCACCGACAACGACGTCGTCATCTCCGATGTGCTGGCCTCGCGCCACCACGCGATGCTGATTCCGACCCCGCTGGGCACCGAGATCCGTGACAGCCGAAGCATCAACGGGACCTTCGTCAACGGCGTCCGAATCGGCTCGGCGATCCTCACCGAGGGCGACGTGGTCACCATCGGCAACGTCGACCTGGAGTTCACCGGCGGCACTCTGCTGCGCCGCACCGAAGCCGCCTCGAAATCTGGAGGGCTTGAAGTTCGCGACGTCTGCTTCGACGTCGAGGGCGGCAAGCGGCTGCTCAACAACATCTCGCTGACCGCGCGGCCCGGCACCCTGACCGCGATCATCGGCGGGTCCGGTGCCGGCAAGACGACGCTGTCGCGGCTGATCGCCGGCTACACCAAACCGACGGCCGGTGCGGTCACCTTCGAGGGCCACAACATCCACACCGAGTACGCCTCACTGCGCAGCCGGATCGGGATGGTGCCGCAAGACGACGTGGTGCACCGGCAGCTCACCGTCAACCAGGCGCTGGGCTACGCCGCCGAGCTGCGGCTGCCGCCCGACAGCACCAAGGCCGACCGCGACCGGGCGGTGGCCCAGGTGCTCGAGGAACTCGAGTTGACCAAGCATGCCGACACCCGGGTGGACAAGCTCTCCGGCGGCCAGCGCAAACGCGCGTCGGTGGCCCTGGAGCTGCTGACCGGGCCGTCGCTGCTGATCCTCGACGAGCCGACCTCCGGCCTGGACCCGGCGCTGGACCGCCAGGTGATGCTGATGCTGCGCGGGCTGGCCGACGCCGGCCGCGTGGTGCTGGTGGTCACCCACTCGGTGTCCTATCTGGATGTCTGCGACCAGATCCTGCTGGTGGCGCCCGGCGGCAAGACCGCCTACTGCGGTCCGCCCAAGGAAGTGTTCACCGCGATGGGCGCCGACAACTACGCCGACATCTTCGCCAACGTGGGCGCCGACCCCGACGAGGCCAATCGGCGCTTCCTGGAGCGGGAAGGCGGCCACCGGGGTGCCGCCGCCGCCCAGGTCCCCTCGACACCGCCGGCCGACCTGGGCAGCCCGCCGGCGGAGAGCCTGCGAAAACAGCTGTCGACGATTGCGCGCCGGCAGGTGCGGCTGATCGTCTCCGACCGCGGCTATTCGATCTTCTTGGGCGTGCTGCCCTTTATCGTGGGCGCGCTGTCGCTGACCGTGAAAGGCAAAGGCGGCCTGGGCATGCCGGGGCCCGACGCACCGACCGAACCGCAGTACATCATGGTGCTGCTCATCATCGGCGCAGTCTTCATGGGCACCGCGCTGACCATTCGAGACCTGATCGGGGAACGCCCGATCTTCAAGCGAGAACAGGCCGTGGGCTTGTCGACGATGGCCTATCTGCTGGCCAAAGTCGCAGTGTTCTGCGCGTTCGCCACGGCGCAGGGGGCGATCGCCACCATCATCGTGATTCTGGGCAAAGGCGGTCCGACGCAGGGCGCGGTGATGTTCGGCAGCGCGAATTTCGACTTGTTCCTCGCGGTCGCCGGAACCTGTGTGGCCTCGGCGATCCTGGGTCTGGCGCTGTCGTCATTCGCGCAGTCCAACGAGCAGATCATGCCGATGCTGGTGGTGTCGATCATGTCGCAGCTGGTGCTGGCCGGCGGCATGATCCCGGTGACCGGGCGCATCGGGCTGGCCCAGGCCGCCTGGGTGACTCCGGGCCGGTGGGGCTACGCCGCGGGCGCCTCGGCCATCGACTTCAACAAGCTGGTCAACGTGCCGCAGATCCCCAAGGACCACCTGTGGGACCACACCAAGGGCATCTTCTTGCTCGACATGGCGATGCTGGCGCTGCTGTCGGTGTTCTACAGCGTGGTCGTGTGGTGGAAGATCCGGCTCAAGCGCTGAGCTCAGCGCTCGTCGGGCTCGCTGTCCAACCGCAACCCGTGGGCGGCCGCATACGCCATCGCCTGGGCGATGTCGATGCGTGTGCCGGTCAGCGAGGCGGTGGTCCACAGCGTCGGATCGACTCGGGCGCCGCGCAGATCCGCCTCATCCAGCCGGGTGCTGCTGGTGCGGGCGCCGGTCAGATCAGCCCCACACAGCACCGCTTTGCGCAGGTCGGCCTCCACCAGATTGGCTTCGCGGAGCCGGCAGCCACTGAAATCCACCGCACGGAGGTCACTGCCGCCGAGCCCGGCCAGCGTGAAGTCCACATCGTCGAGCACCAGCGGTCGCATGCGGCACTGCACGAACAGCGACCCCAGCATGCTGCACTGGACGAACTCGCTGTGCCACAACGAGGCCCGCGCGAACCGGCAATTCCGGAACGCCGACCCGCGGTGCTGCGACTCGGCGAAATTGGCGCCGCTGAAGTCGCATTCGTCGAACACCACCCGCTCGGTGTGCAGCCGCGAGAAGTCCTCGTCGCGGAAGTCGTGACCGACAAACTCACGTCCGGTCCACTCCGGTGCCGCGCTCAAGCGTGCGGCGCCAGGCTCGCCAGTGCGTATTCGCTGATCGCGATGAGCGCGTCGCGGGCCGACCGTTGGTCGCGGGCGTCGACGGTGATCACCGGAATGTGCTCGGGCAAGGTGAGCGCCTTGCGCACCGCAGCCACCGGATAGCGCGGTGCCCCGTCGAACTCGTTGACCGCGATCAGGAACGGCAGGTTGCGATGCTCGAAGAAGTCCACCGCGGCGAAGCTGTCCTGCAACCGGCGGCAGTCGGCCAGGATGATCGCGCCGATCGCGCCGCGCACCAGGTCGTCCCACATGAACCAGAACCGGCGCTGGCCGGGCGTGCCGAACAGGTACAGCACCAGGTCGTCGGCCAGGGTGATCCGGCCGAAGTCCATCGCCACCGTGGTGGTCCGCTTGTCCGGGGTGGGCTCCAGCGTGTCGACGGCCGCCGAGGCGTCGGTGACCAGCGCCTCGGTGCGCAACGGCATGATCTCCGAGACGGTGCCGACGAACGTGGTCTTGCCGACCCCGAATCCCCCCGCGATGACGATCTTCGTCGACGCCGTGTCCCGGCTAGCCGAGCGCTCGTAGGCCACGAAGCGTCCTTCCTATCAGTTCTCGGCGTTCGTCCCGGGTGGACGCCTCGTTCAGCGTGCGCCGCACCCGAAGGTAACCCGAGGTGATCAGATCCCCCACCAGGACGCGCGCAACACCCAGCGGCAAGTCCAGCCGAGCGGAGATCTCGGCCACCGACGGGCCCGTCGCACACAGCTCGACGATCCGGCCGCGCGGGTCGCTGGCCGGCCACTGGTTGGGGTGCGCCGCCCGCAACGTCTGCACCGGCGCTTCCAGCGGCAGGCTGACGTCGGTGTGGGTCCGACCGGCTGTCAGCGTATACGGGCGAACCAGCTGCGCCTCAGCATTCAGGGCCTCCGGGCTCTCGGGAGTGTCCATCACCGACACCTCACGAGCGGCCGCCCGGCGACGACGGCGCCGCCCGGCGCGCCGACTGCACCACCGCGCCGACCCGTTCCACCAGCACCGCCATCTCGTAGCCGATCTGGCCGATGTCGCAGGAGGCGCTGGCCAGCGTCGCCAGGTGCGAGCCGTCCCCGACCCGCATCAGCAGCAGGTAGCCGTGCTCCATCTCCACCACCGACTGCAGCACCCGGCCGCCCTCGAACAACTGGGCCGCTCCGCTTGCCAGGCTGGCCAGTCCGGACGCCACCGCGGCCAGCTGGTCGGCCCGTTCCTTGGGCAGATGCTCACTGGCCGCGACCGTCAGCCCGTCGACCGACACCAGCACCGCGTGCGACACCCCGGGCACCTCGCGGGCGAAGTTGGTCACCAGCCAGTCCAGCGAGCTTTCGGAGGCACGCCGCTGTTCACTGTTGTCGGTGGGGAAAGTCATTGCTGGTTTCGTCCCTGATCGGTGTCGAGGCCAGTCTCGAGGCCGGTTTCCCGGGCGTGCGACCTGGCGGCGCGCACCCCGCTGAAGTGGCTGCTGATCGAGGCGCGGATCGCCGCGGGATCCCGCTCCGGTGCCGCATAGGCGGGCCCGTGCGGCACGCCGTTGGATGCTACCGGCTCGTCGGTGTCGGCCGCAGGGCGCGCCGGATCGCCCGGATACTCCGGGGGTGTCTCGGGGTCGGCCGAGCCGGGCACCAGGCGGGCGCCGGGTTCGCGGACCGGCAGGCCGTGCTCGGTGTGGGCGACGACCGGGATGTTCTCCACCTCGGCGGCCACTGACCAACCGCGGTCCCACACCGACTGCCAGTCCAGATCGGCGCGCAGGTCGGGGTCGTTGGGGTCGCTGCCCAGCGCTTCGGAGAGCATCCGCTGATAGATGGTGTCGGTGTCGGGGTCGTTCGCGGCGCTCTCGACCCGGGCCCGGGCCGCGAAGTACGCCGAAGTGTCTGCCGGAGATGTCCTCTCGGGCACCGGTTCGGGCTCGCCGAAGTCCGCGTGGGCCGGTTCCGGCGCCTGGTCTTGGTCCTCGGCCTCCCACCAGGGCTGCGGCAGTTCGCGACGCCCCCGGCCGGCGTCGGCCGGCGGCTGCTCCTGGTCGAGGGGCACCCCGGTGATGCCACTGGAGCCCGGGGTGCGGCGCGGCAGCAGCGAGACGACGGGGCCGGGGTCGGTGTCCTCGGGCTGCGGGTACGGCTCGGACTCGCCGGGCTGGTAGGCCGCGGGTTCGGGCGCGTAGGACGGGGGCGGCGCGGCGGGCGCGGGGAACGTCGGGTGCTGCGGCGGGGCCGGTTCCTCGGCACTCTGGTGGGTCAGCAGGTGCGGCGGCAGGTACACCTCGGCGGTGATCCCCCGCGACCCCTGCGACGCCGGGAACAGCCGGACCTCGATGCCGTGGCGGTGCGCCAGCCGGGAGATCACGAACAGACCCATGTGGCGGGCGTTCTCCGGACTGAACTCGCCGCCGGACGCCAGCCGCATGTTGGCCATCCGCAGGTCGGCGTCGGTCATCCCCAACCCGACGTCGACCACCTCGACGACCACCCCGCCGTCGTTCTCGAAACCGGCCACCACCCGCACCGGCTCCGTCGGCGCCGAATAGCGCAGCGCGTTGTCGATCAACTCCGCGAGCAGGTGCACGCCGTCGGCCGCCGCGGCGCCGATCACCGTGATGTCGGGCACCAGCACCGTCTGCACCCGGTGATAGCCCTCCACCTCGGAGGCGGCGGCGCTGATCAGCGTCGCCAGCGAGACCGACCGGCCGCGCTCGTGGGGCACCCGAGCGCCGGCCAGCACCAGCAGGTTGGCGCCGTTGCGCCGCATCCGGGCGGCGAGGTGATCCAGCCGGAACAGGCTCTCCAGGCGGTCCGGGTCGTCTTCGTTGCGTTCCAGCCGGTCGATGAGCGCCAACTGCTGGTCGACCAGGGACCGGTTGCGCCGCGACATCGTCTCGAACATCTCATTGACCAGACGCCGCAGCCGGGCCTCATCACCGGCGAGCAGCAGCGCCTGGGCATGCAGTTCGTCAACCGCGTGGGCGACCTGACCGACCTCCTCGGTGGTGTAGACCGGCAGCGGCGCGGGTTCGCGTTCGTCGCCGGCGCGCACCCGGGCGATCTCGTGTTCGAGGTCGGTGTGCGCGACCTGCAACGCGCTGTCGCGCAGGGTGCGCAGCGGCCGCACCAGCGAGCGCGCCACCAGCCACACCGCCAGCAGGGCGGCGACGATGGCGGCCACCACCAGCGCGATGTCGCGGAAGGCGGCGGCCCGCCGGTCGGCGGCGCGGTCCTCCACCGCCTTGGTCACCGCCCCGGTGTTCTCGGCGATCAGCCGCGCGGCGATCTGGTCGGTGGTGCGGATCGACTCCCGCAGCACCGGGTTGTTGGGCAGCACCTGCACCGGATCGGACATGATCGCCATCCGGGTCACCAGCTGCTGCTGCAAGGACTTGGCGTCCGGGGAGTCGACGCCGAGCACCTCGCTCATCCCGAACAGCGTCGACGGCTCGGTGCCGGCCAAGGTCATCATCGAGCTGCGCAGTTCCGGGTCGGGAAGCTCACCGCCCCGGTTGACCAGCAGTTCCTGCATCATCATCTGACCGCGGGCGCCGACGGCGCGGCTGAGGGCCTCGGTCTGCGACCGGATCCGTTCACTGTCCACCCGCACCGAACCGGTGATGGCGTCCTCGGCGGTCAGCAGAATCGGCGCGTAGCCGGTCACCTCCTCGCGCAAACCCACCCCGGTGGTCGTCACCAGATCCAGCAGCCCCTGGCCGCGTTCGATCAGCGTGCCCACCCCGGACCGCACGTCGGCGGCGACGTCGGTGTGCGACAGCCGCGAGGCCAGCTCGTACTTGCGGTTCTCGAAGTTCTTCCGGGCGCCCTCGGCGTCGCCGTCGGAGGAAGCGGCGACCAGCGCATCGCCCAGCGCCGACATGTAGTGGGTGATCGCCGGGACCATCTCGGCGCGGTCGGCGACCAGCCGGAGCCGGTTGGCCTCCGACAGCGCGCTAGAGATCCGCAGCCCGCCGAAGACCCCGGCCAGCAGCATCGGCAGCAGCGCGATCGCCAGCACCTTCCACCGCACCGGCCAGTTGCGCACCGACCACCGCGACGGGCGTTTGGCCGCCGCTACTTCGGGCTGTTCTTCATAGTCGTCGAGCGCGGCGTCCACCCCGTGCGGGTGGTCGAAGAGCGTCACCGCTCGACGGCCGGCTCACCGACCGCTCGGCTGAAATTCACCGTCTGCGCCTTCATTCATCGCAAGCTTCCGGCACATCGCACCCGCTGAACCCTTAGCGGTGTGAGACCCGCCTTGATCTAGGCCGTCCTACGTCGGCAATTCGACGAGTATGACAGTCTGCGCGTGCCATCACCATAGCCTTTACCGAAAAGGCACAGCTCCCGAGATGGTTTCGTGTCCGGTAGCCGTAACCTCGGCTGCGTGTTCCGGGTGCTGTTCTATTCGCCGCGCATCCCGCCCAATACCGGCAACGCGATCCGGATGGTGGCGGCCACCGGCGCCGAGCTGCATTTGGTGGAGCCGCTGGGCTTCGATCTGTCCGAACCCAAACTGCGCCGCGCCGGGCTGGACTATCACGACCTGGCGGTGGTCACCGTGCACCCGTCGTTGGCCGACGCCTGGGCGGCGTTGATGCCGGCCCGGGTGTTCGCCTTCACCGCCCACGCGCAAACCTCGTTCGCGCAGGTGCGCTACCAAGCCGGGGACGTGCTGATGTTCGGTCCCGAGCCCGACGGCCTGGATGCGGCAACACTGGCCGATCCGCACATCACCGAGCAGGTGCGCATCCCGATGCTGCCCGGCCGGCGGTCGCTGAACCTGTCCAACGCCGCCGCGGTCGCGGCTTACGAGGCGTGGCGCCAGCACGGATTCGCCGGCGGGCTGTAGTCCCCCGCGCGTCGATCGCCACACCGAACCGCGGCGCCGCCAGCACACAGCACTTCGCCCTCTGGGAGCGACGACGTGTGCATCCGGGCGCGGCTGTGACCGGCCGCGTTGCTCGACACCTCCCTGACTCTCGGTGCCGCGCAGGGCAATCGGCGGGCTAGGCCACTTGCCGTCACCCGAGGCAACCGTGTACCGTCCGTGTATACCCCTACCCCGTATGGGTAGAAAAGAAGGAGAGGCTCTGATGGCTACATCGACGGCAGCGGACTGGCACCTGCGAGGCGAGTGGTTCGACGTGTGCAGCTGCAAGCTGCCCTGCCCGTGCACGTTCGCCCAGCAACCCACCCACGGTGACTGCTTGTTCACCCTGGTTTGGCAGATCCACGACGGGCACTACGGCGACACCGGCCTTGCCGGTCTGGGCGTGGTCGCGCTCGGCGAATTCGCCGGCAACATGTGGGTCGACGATCCCGACGCCACGATGAAATTGATGTTCTACGTCGACGCCAAGGCCGACACGGATCAGCGGTACGCCCTCGAGCGCATCTTCACCGGGAAAGAAGGCGGTTGGCCGGCTGCATTCGGCAGCCTCATCGGCAGGCTGGACCGGATCGAGTACGCGCCCATCACTTTCGACGCGGCCCAGGATCTGGCCTACTGGCGTGCGGAGATTCCCGGAAAGGTCGACGTGCGCGTCGAGGCGCTCACCGGCCCGACGGCGGACCCGAACCGGCGAGTCACCACCGTGAACGCACCGGGCGCGGAGATCGGCCCCGGCCAGGTGGCGACGTGGGGCGTGGTCAAACGCGACCACGCCGAGGGTTTCGACTTCTCCCACGAATACCGCGGCGGCTCGAGCAAACACTTCCCGTTCGACTGGCGGCCGGACACCGATCACCTCGAGGCCGGCCCGGACGTCGGCAGCCACTCGCAGTGCCAGTGCAACGCCTGATCTCGCTACATATCTCACCACCACCGAAAGGAATGTCTGATGGAAATCTCCCGCAAGCGCAGGGTCGCCGGCACCTTGGCCTTCACCGGTATCGCGGTGGCGATCTTCTTCGCCGGCGCCTGGGCGGGATCGTCCGGGATGCTCCCCCTCGGGCCGACTCCGGCCTTGGCGTCCCACGATACGAACATGCCGCCGGACCATGCGCCGGGCTCGGATGACTCGTGCTGCGACATGCCGATGCCGGCCGGCGAGATGGGTCCGGGCATGCACAAGCACGGTGGGATGGGCGCCGGCAAGATGCGACCGGGCATGCCCATGGAACCGCACAAGCCCATGCCGAAGTCGGATAAAACGTGCTGCGACAAGTCATGATCTGCGACCCGGAGCAGAATCCTCATGCTTGAGACCATCAATGGCCTGCCGGCGCATCCCCTGCTGGCGCACCTGGTCGCGGTCCTGGTGCCGGTGACCGCGCTGCTGGCGGTACTTGTCGTGCTCTGGCCGGCCGCACGTCGACGCATCGGTGGCGCCACGGCGTTCGTCGCCGCGGGCACACTGCTGGCGATCCCGCTGACCACGACCGCCGGCAGCTGGCTGCAGCACCGGGTGATGGGTGGCGCGATCCTGCGCCATCACGCCGCGTTGGGTGGCCAGCTCGTCGTGTGGTCGGCGCTGCTCACCATCGCCATGATCTGCTGGTGGGCGCTGCACACCCCGCTCTTCGCAGCAGAAGTGGGCACGCTGTCGCCCATGGTCCGTCGCATCGGTGTCGGCCTTACCGGGGCCGGCACACTGCTGTTCGCGGCCACGTCGACCTGGCTGGTGGTCCGCATCGGTCATACCGGCGCTGAGGCGATGTGGGGCGGGATGGCCTGCTGAGGGCAGGTGTCACCACGTGTCGAAGTGCGCCACCTGCTCGGCCGGCAGCCGCTTGGCCGGCTTGAAGTCGGTGCCCTTGGTGTAGGCGATCGGGAACAGCCCGCCCTGGCTGTACTCCTCGTAGGGGATGCCGAGCACCTCGGCGGTCTGCTTCTCGCCGTCTTCGAGCAGGTGCAACGTCGTCCAGCAGGAGCCCAACCCGCGGGAGCGCAACGCCAGGCAGTAGCTCCACGCGGCCGGGAACAGTGACGCCCAGAAGGACGCGCTGAGACCCAGCGGCGCCTTCTCCGGCCGCCCTTCCAGACACGGGATCATCAGCACCGGCGCGTCCTGCATGTGTTCGGCCAGGTATTTGGCCGAGGCGCTGACGAACTGCATCCGCTCACCGCGCACGTCGCCGTCGCCGTAGTCGGGCTTCATCCGGTCCAGGTAGGGCTCGGCGTTGGCGCGGTAGATGTCGGCGATCGCCTGCTTCTTGACCGGGTCGGTGACGAACATCCACTGCCAGCCCTGGGCGTTGGAACCGGTCGGCGCCTGCAGGGCGATCTCGAGGCACTCCATGAGCACCTCGCGGGGAACCGGCTTGTCGAGGTCGAGTCGCTTGCGAACCGATCGGGTGGTGGTCAGGACTTCGTCTGCGGACAAGTTGAGGTTCATGCCAGGAGGTTACCGCCGGTGCTACCGGAAGTCCCGGGAGCGCGAGCCCACCACCAGCTCGAGGGCGCCCAGCCGCTCGGCCAGCACGGTGACCGCCCCGCTGGCGTTCTGCACCCGCCCACGGATCAGCAGTGCCGTCGCGGTCTGCGCCAACCGGCGATGCCGCGTCCACACCCCCGGCGTGCACAGTACGTTGACCATCCCGGTCTCGTCCTCGAGGTTGACGAACGTCACCCCGCGGGCGGTCGACGGCCGCTGCCGGTGGGTGACCGCCCCGGCCACCAGCACCCGGGTGCCGTCGGGGACGGCGGTGAGCTGCCCGGCCGGAATGACCCCGGCCGCATCGAGATCGGCGCGCAGGAACTGGGTTGGGAAGCTGTCCGGGGACACCCCGGTGGCCCACACGTCGGCGGCGGACAACTCGATCTCGCTCATCCCGGGCAGCGCCGGAGTCTGCGTCGCCACCCCCACCCCGGGCAGCCGGTCCGGCCGCTGGGTCGCCGCCGCCCCGGCCGCCCACAACGCCTCGCGGCGCGACGTGCCGAAGCACCCGAACGCCCCGGCGGTCGCCAGCGCCTCGGCCTGGGGAGCCGAAAGCTGCACCCGGGCAGTCAGATCCAGCATCGAAGTGAACGGCCCGTGCGCCTGGCGGTCGGCCACCAGCCGCTCGGCGAGGTCGTCACCGATACCACGGACAGCGCCCAGCCCGAGCCGGACCTGCGTGCCGTCGCACTCCAGGGTGGCGTGCGCCAGGCTGGCGTTGACGTCCGGACCGTGCACCACGACCCCGTGCCGGCGGGCGTCGGCGACCAGCGACTGCGGCGAATAGAAGCCCATCGGTTGCGCCCGCAGCAGTGCGGCGCAGAATGCGGCCGGGTGGTGCAGCTTGAACCAGGACGAATAGAACACCAGCGAGGCGAAGCTCATCGCGTGACTCTCCGGAAACCCGTAGTTGGCGAAGGCTTCCAGCTTTTCGTAGATGCGGTCGGCCACCGCCCCGGTGATGCCGTGGCACTCGGCCATGCCGTCGTAGAACCGGTCTCGCAGCCGGCGCATCCGCTCCGGTGACCGCTTGGAGCCCATCGCGCGGCGCAATTGGTCGGCTTCGCTCGCGGTGAATCCGGCGCAGTCCACCGCAAGGGTCATCAACTGCTCCTGGAACAACGGAATTCCCAGGGTTTTTCGCAATGCCCGCTTCATGCACGGGTGCTCGTAGGTCACCGGGTCGATGCCGTTGCGGCGGCGAATGTAGGGGTGCACCGACCCGCCCTGGATCGGCCCGGGGCGGATCAGCGCCACCTGCACCACCAGGTCGTAGAACACCCGCGGGCGCAGCCGCGGCAGCGTGGCCATCTGCGCGCGCGACTCCACCTGGAACACCCCGACCGAGTCGGCGGCCGACAACATCTCATACACCGCCGGTTCGGACAGGTCGATCGCGGCCAGGTCCACCTTGATGCCCTTGTGCTCGGCCACCAGGTCGATCGCGTAGTGCAGCGCGGAGAGCATGCCCAGCCCCAGCAGGTCGAACTTCACCAGACCGATTGCCGCACAGTCGTCTTTGTCCCACTGCAATACGCTGCGGCCGGGCATCCGAGCCCATTCCACCGGGCACACGTCGGCGATCGGGCGATCACAGATCACCATGCCGCCGGAGTGGATACCCAGATGCCTTGGCAGATCCGCGATCTGGGTGGCCAAGTCGATCACCCGCTCGGGGATGCCTTCGACATCAGCGTCGTCGCGGCTCAATGCGCCCCACCGGCCCAGCTGCTTGCTCCAGGCGTCCTGTTGGCCGGGTGAGTAGCCCAGCGCGCGGGCCATGTCCCGTACCGCGCTGCGGCCCCGGTAGGTGATGACGTTGGCGACCTGGGCGGCGTGGTCGCGGCCGTATGTGTCGTAGACGTACTGGATCACCTCTTCGCGCCGGTCCGACTCGATGTCGATGTCGATGTCGGGCGGGCCGTCGCGGGCCGGGGACAAGAACCGTTCGAACAGCAGCCCGTTGGCCACCGGATCCACCGCGGTGACCCCGAGGGCGTAGCAGACCGCGGAGTTGGCCGCCGATCCCCTGCCCTGACACAGGATGTCACTGCGCCGGCAGAACTGGGTGATGTCGTGCACCACCAGGAAGTAGCCCGGAAACCCCAGCTGGGCAATGACTTCCAGTTCGCGATCGATCTGGGCATACGCTTTTCGAGCGCGCGGCGCTTTCCCGGGCGGGCCGTAGCGTTTCGCGGCGCCGGTCAGGGTCAGCTGCCGTAGCCAACTGTCCTCGGTGTGCCCGTCCGGGACGGCAAACGGCGGCAGCTGCGGGGCGATCAACGCCAGCGAAAACGCGCACTGTTCGCCGAGCTCGGCCGCCGCCGGCACCGCCGACGGGTGTGCCGCGAACAACCGGGCCATCTCCGCGCCGGAACGCAGATGCGAGCCACCCAGCGGGGCCAACCGGCCGGCGGCGGCATCCAGCGACTGCCGGGCCCGGATCGCCCCCATCGCCATCGCCAGCCGGCCCCGGTCCGGGCCGGCGAAGTGCGCGCCGGTGGTGGCCACCAGGCCGACCCCGAACCGGGGCGCCAGTGCCGCCAGGGCCGCGTTGCGCTCGTCGTCGCAGGGATCGCCGTGCCGGGTCAGCTCGATGCTGACCCGCTCGGCCCCGAACCGGTCCACCAGGCCGGCCAGTGCCGTCGCGGCCGCATCCGGGCCGCCGGTGGCCAGTGCCTGGCGGACGTGGCCCTTGCGGCATCCGGTCAGGATGTGCCAGTGTCCGCCCGCCGCGTCGGCCAGCGTGTCGAGATCGAAACGGGGCCTGTCTTTTTCGCCGGCCAGGTGCGCGGCGGCGATCTGGCGCGACAACCGCCGATAGCCCTCCGGGCCGCGGGCCAGCACCAGCAGGTGCGGGCCGGGCGGGTCCGGGTCGTCGGTGCGGGCCCGCGAAAAAGGCGGCCCCAGCGACAGTTCGGCGCCGAAGACCGTCGCTATCTCCTGCCCCTCAGCGGCCAGCTCGGCGGCCGCCTCGGCGAACCGCACCACCCCGTACAAACCGTTGTGGTCGGTCAGCGCGATCGCCCGCAGGCCCAGTCGGGCGGCCTCGACGACCAGTTCGGCCGGGGTGCTGGCCCCGTCTAAGAAGCTGTACGCCGAATGCGCGTGCAATTCGGCATAAGGAACCGTCGAGCCGGCCGGCCTGGGCCGCTCGGGTCGCGGCGCTGACCGGCCCCGATCGGCCGACACACCGGCGGCGACGCGGGTGTGACGAGGCTTACCATCGAGCACCCGCTCCATCTCCGCCCAGCTCGGCGGCCCGCTGCCCCAGCCCACACCCGACAACATATCGAACATACGTACGAAACACTTAGGCTGGGTGTGAAAAAGAACTTTGATGCACTAATCTGTGTCAGATTCCGGCACGATCCGAAGGGGCCACAGCTTTCATGTTCGGCGTTCTCAGACGCGCGTGGTTACCGTTGCTCATCGTGGCTGTGCTCTTCGTGGGGGGGTTCACGGTGCAGCGGGTCCGCGGCTATTTCGGTGCCGACGACAGCGGCAGCGGGACCGTCCCGTTCGAGGACACCAAGCCGTTTCATCCCAAGGTCGTCGTCTATGACATCTTCAGCCCGGACGGGACCTACGCCGACATCAACTATCTGGACTTAGACGCCACGCCGCAGCGGGTCGACGGCGCCAGCCTGCCGTGGTCGCTGACCCTGTCGACCACCAACCCGGCGGTGAGCCCCAACATCGTCGCCCAAGGTGACGGCAGCACCATCGGCTGCCGGGTCACCATCGACGGCGTGGTCAAAGACGAACGCATCGCCAACAGCCCCGTGAGCGCCCAGACCTTCTGCATTGTGAAATCCGCATGAGCAAACACATCAGCGACGACACCCCGACCGACTCGATGCCGGCCGTCCAATCACCGCACCGCAGCGGGATCTCCGTGTGGATCCGCCGGCTCGCGGTGCCGATCATCCTGGCGTGGGTGGCGATCACGGTCCTGGTGAACGTCATCGTGCCGCAACTCGACGAGGTCGGGAAGCTGCGCGCGGTGTCGATGAGCCCCATGGACGCCCCGTCGATGATCGCCATGAAGCGCATCGGCAAGGTCTTCGACGAGTTCAAGTCGGACAGCTCGGCGATGGTGGTGCTCGAAGGCGACCAGCCGCTCGGCGACGACGCGCACAAGTACTACGACGAACTGGTCGCCAAGATGGAGGCCGACCACGCCCACGTCGAGCACATCCAGGACTTCTGGAGCGACCCGCTGACCGCGGCGGGCTCGCAGAGCCCGGATGGCAAAGCCGCCTATGTGCAGGTCTACCTGGCCGGCAACATGGGCGAGACGCTGGCCAACGAGTCGGTCGAAGCCGTCCAGCAGATCATCGCCGACACCCCCGCCCCCGAAGGCGTGCACGCCTACGTCACCGGTGGGTCCGCGCTCAACGCCGACCAGCACATCGCCGGCGACAAGAGCCTGAAGATCATCACCGCGCTGACGTTCGTGGTGATCATCGTGATGCTGCTGTCGATCTACCGGTCGATCGGCACCGTGCTGCTGGTGCTGGGCATGGTGGTGTTCGAACTGAGCGCTGCCCGCGGCGTGGTGGCCGTGCTCGGCTACTACAACATCATCGGCCTGTCGACGTTCGCGGTGAACCTGCTGGTGACGCTGGCCATCGCCGCCTCGACGGACTACGCGATCTTCCTGCTCGGCCGCTACCAGGAGGCCCGAGCGCTTGGCGAGGACAAAGAGTCGGCCTTCCACACCATGTATCACGGCACCGCGCACGTGATCCTGGGCTCGGGTCTGACCATCGCCGGCGCGACCTTCTGTCTGCACTTCACCCGGCTGCCCTACTTCCGGTCGCTGGGTATCCCGCTGGCGATCGGCATGCTGGTGGTGGTCTTCGCGGCGCTCACGTTCGGCGCCGCGGTGGTGACGGTGGCCAGCCGCTTCGGGATGCTCGAGCCCAAGCGGGCGATGCGGATCCGCACCTGGCGGCGGATCGGCGCGATGATCGTGCGCTGGCCGGGGCCGGTGCTGGTGGCCACCACGGCGGTCTGCCTGGTCGGGCTGCTCACCTTGCCGGGGTACAAGACCAACTACAACGACCGGCAGTACCTGCCGGGCTACGTGCCGGCCAACATCGGCTACGCCGCCGCGGATCGGCACTTCTCCCAGGCCCGGATGAACCCGGAGCTGTTGATGATCGAAGCCGATCACGACATGCGCAACCCGGCGGACTTCCTGATCATCAACCGGATCGCCAAACGGGTCTTCGAGGTCCCCGGCATCGGGCGGGTGCAGACCATCACCCGGCCGCTGGGCACGCCGATCGAGCACACCACGATCCCGTTCGCGATCAGCATGCAGGGCACCACCCAGCAGCTGAACATGAAGTACCAGCTCGACAGCATGAAGAACATGCTGAAAATGGGCGAGGACATGCAGGTCTCCATCGAGAGCATGAAGCAGATGCTCCAGGTCACCCGTGAGATGTCCGCGACGACCCACAGCATGGATCTCAAGATGCACCAGATGCTCGACGACATCCAGCGGATGCGCGACGAGATCGCCGACTTCGACGACATGTGGCGCCCGATGCGTAGCTACTTCTATTGGGAGCCGCACTGTTTCGATATCCCGATCTGCTGGTCGATCCGGTCGATCTTCGACGTGATGGACGGCCTCGACCAGATGACCGAGGATTTCGAAAAGGTGCTGCCCGACATCGACAACCTCGACCGGCTGATGCCGCGGATGCTCGAGATCATGCCGCCGATGATCGAGACCATGGAGAACATGCGGGAGACCCAGCTGAAGATGCAGTCCACCATGGAGGGGCTGCAGCTGCAGATGGAGAAGATGATGGAGGGCCAGAACGCCATGGGCAAGGCGTTCGACGACTCCAAGAACGACGACTCCTTCTATCTGCCACCCGAGGCGTTCGACAACCCCGACTTCAAGCGCGGCATGAAGATGTTCCTGTCGCCCGACGGCCACGCGGTGCGGTTCATCATCAGCCACGAGGGTGATCCGATGTCGCCGGAAGGCGTCTCGCACATCCAGCCGATCAAGCACGCCGTGCACGAGGCGCTCAAGGGCACCCCGCTGGAAGGCTCCAAGGTGTACCTGGCCGGTACCGCGTCGGTGTTCAAGGACATGAAGGACGGCTCGGCCTACGACCTGATCATCGCGGGTATCGCGTCGCTGTGCCTGATCTTCATCATCATGCTGCTGATCACCCGCGCCGTGGTGGCCTCGGCGGTGATCGTCGGCACCGTGCTGTTGTCGCTGGGCACCTCGTTCGGGATCTCGGTGCTGATCTGGCAGCACATCATCGGGCTGGACCTGCACTGGATGGTGCTGGCGATGTCGGTGATCATCCTGTTGGCCGTCGGCTCGGACTACAACCTGTTGCTGGTGTCCCGGATGAAGGAAGAACTGCCCGGCGGGATCAAGACGGGCATCATCCGGGCCATGGGCGGCAGTGGCTCCGTCGTCACCTCAGCGGGCCTGGTGTTCGCGTTCACCATGATGTCGATGCTGGTCTCCGATCTGCGGGTGATCGGTCAGGTGGGCTCCACCATCGGGCTGGGTCTGTTGATCGACACCCTGGTGATCCGCTCGTTCATGACGCCGTCGATCGCCGCACTGCTGGGCCGCTGGTTCTGGTGGCCGCAGCGAGTGTGGTCACGGCCGAGTCCGGTGGCCCAACAGGTTACGCCAGCCCCGGCCACCGGCGCGGTGTCCGTCGGCCGCGTCTGAGCGCAGCCGTCACGCCTCCGGGCGCACCACCAGCACCGGCGCATGCGCCGACTGCACCACCGCCTGGCTGACCGAGCCCAGCAGCATGCCGGTAAAGCCGCCGCGGCCGTGGCTGCCCACCACCACCAGCTGGGCCTGCTGGGACTGCTCGACGAGTTGGTCGGCCGGCCGGTCGCAGACCACCACCCGGCGCACCGTGACGTCGGGGTAGCGCTCCCGCCAGCCGGCCAGCCGCTCGGCCAGGGCCAGTTCGCCGTCGGATGCCATTGCGGCCGCGTCGATCCCGGGAAAGTCGAGCACGCCGGTGTCGTGCCAGGCGTACACCGCCACCAGTTCCACCCCGCGCAGCGACGCCTCCTCGAACGCCACCGCTGTTGCCGCCTCCGACACCGGGGAGCCGTCGATGCCGACCACCACCGGTGCAGTCTCGGAGCGCTGCTGCTCTTCGTGCAGGACCACCACCGGGCAGTGCGCATGCCGGACCAGCGACGAGCTGACCGAGCCGAGCAGGCTGCGCCGCAGCAGCCCGTGCCCGCGGGAGCCGACCACCAGCCGGGCGGCCCGGCGACTGGCGTCCACCAGCATCGGAACCGTCGAGCCGACCACGATCTCGGCGTCGACCCGCAGATTCGGGCCGTGGGTCTCGGCGATCCTGACGGCTTCCCGCAGGTGGCGTTCGCCCTGTTCGTGCTGCCACTCGGTGTAGCCGGGCGGCATCGGCGTCTCGGGGAACGTCATCACCACCGGTGGGGCCAGCACGTGGACCAGCGACAACGGCAGATTGTGCAGGGCGGCGTCGCGGGCCGCCCACTCGACCGCAGCGTTCGACGACGGCGACCCGTCGACACCGACCAGGATTCCGGGGCTCACCCCTCCACGCTAAGCGGTGTGACACCGTGGTAGCTACCGTTCAACTGTAAGGAAGGCGGGCCGTAAGGTGCCGATCATGATCGACCCGCGCCGGCACGACGCGGTGCTGTTAGGCGTGGGCGACGGCACGGCGGCGCTGACGGCGCGGCTGCAGCAGGCCGGGGTGCGGGTGCGGCCGGTGGCTTCCAGCGCCGAGCTGGTGTCCGCGGCCGCCGAGCTGGGGGTGCGCCCGGGCCGGTGTGTGGTGCTCACCGACTCCGAATCGGACGTAACCGCCGCTCGCAGTGCGGGTTTCGCCCTGGTGATCGGGGTCGGCTTTGACGGCGCCGACGCGGCCGTGGCGGCCCTGGATCAGGTCGCGGTGCGCACCGGGGATCGGCCGATGTCAGCGCTGCCCGACGCGATGACCGAGTTGCAGTTGGACGCGCTGACCCGCCCGGCGGTGTTCTTCGACTTCGACGGCACGTTGTCGGAGATCGTCGACGATCCCGAAGCGGCCCGTCCGGTGGCCGGTGCGGTGGAGGCGTTGGCGGCGTTGGCCGCCCGGTGCCCGGTCGCGGTGCTGTCCGGGCGCGATCTGGCCGACGTGCAGGCGCGCGTCGGTGTGGACGGGATCTGGTACGCCGGCAGCCACGGCTTCGAGCTGACCGGCCCGGACGGTGCCCACCACCAGAACGACGCCGCCGCCGACGCGGTGCCGGTACTGGCCGCTGCGGCCGCGTCGCTGCGTGACCGGCTCGGGCCGATACCGGGAGTCATGGTGGAACACAAGCGATACGCCGTCGCGGTGCACTACCGCAACGCGGCCCGCGACCGGGTCGGCGAGGCGACGGCGGCGGTGCGCGATGCCGGGCGCCGCCGCGGGCTGCGGGTGACAACCGGCCGCGAAGTGATCGAGCTGCGCCCGGAGATCGACTGGGACAAGGGCCGCACGCTGCACTGGATTCTGGAGCAGTTGGACCCGGTGACGCCACTGTTCCTCGGCGACGACATCACCGACGAGGACGCCTTCGACGCGGTGGCCGATCTGGCCGGCGCCGGAATCGTGGTGCGGCACACCGACGACGGCGACCGCGGCACCGCCGCCCGGTTCGCCCTGGACAGTCCGGCCCGGGTGGCCGAGTTCACCGCGCGGTTGGCCGAGCGGCTGGCCTGAGCGTGCGGTTTCATCCGCCCCCTGCGGCGCGTCACGGATAAAACCGCACACTCGGCGAAGAGAATGGGCCTCAGCCCCGGTATTCGGCCGCCCCGTCGTCGAGCACCACCCGCGCGTTACCGCCATCGGGCCCGGAGGCCTCGGTGCGGAACACCGCCTTACCCGGCTCGGTGCGCCAGATCGAGGTGGTCAGCGTCTCCCCCGGAAACACCGGGTCGGTGAAGCGCGCCGCGATCGCGCTGACCCGGTGGGCGTCGCCGCCGCCGAGTTCGGCGACCAGCGCCCGTCCGGCGAAGCCGTAGGTGCACAGCCCGTGCAGGATCGGCTTGGGGAACCCGGCCAGCGTGGTGGCGAACCACGGGTCGCTGTGCAGCGGGTTGCGGTCGCCGGAGAGCCGATACAGCAGCGCCTGGTCTTCCCGGGTCGGATAGGCGATGCGCGCATCCGGCTCGGAGTCCGGGATCTGCGGGGCGACCGGCCGCTGCCCCGGCTCCCCGCCGAAGCCGCCGGCCTTGCGGATGACCACAGTCGTCAGCGTCTCGGCGATCGGCTCGGAGGTCTTGGGGTCGGTGCCGCGGGCCCGCAGCATCACGACGGCGTTCTTGCCCTCACCCTTGTCCTGGATGCCGGCCACCTCGGCGACCACCTGCAGACTTCCGGCGGCGGGCAGCGGCGCGAACAGCCGCACCTCCTGGGAGCCGTGCAGCAGCATCGCCGGGTTGAAGGTGCCGATCTTGCCGGCGGCCGCGAAGCCCAAGCAGCAGATGACGGCGTAGGTGGGCAGCACCTGCTGGGTGATGTCGTGACTGTTCTCGGTGGTGAACGCCAGATCGGCCGTCCCGGCGCCGACCCCGAGCGCATAGAGCATGGTGTCGCGATCGGTCCATTCGACCAGCACCGGATCGGTGGTTACGCCGATGGCTGTCGGGTCCAGTGCCATGGGTTCTCCTCAGGCGGTCGTCGAAGGGGATTCGCCTCACCATTTCAGCAGAACCGGCCCCGTCGGTGCCGTCGACACGGCAGGCTGTCGCCATGGGGACGCGCATGGGGAACCGCAGCAGAAAGTTGATCGCACTGGTGTCGGCCGCGTTCGCCGTGGCGCTGGTGCTGGGCGGTTGTTCATCCACACCGCATCCGCGCACCATCACCTTGACCTTGGTCCGGCACGCGGAATCCGAAGCCAATGCCGCCGGGATCGTCGACACCTCGGTGCCCGGTCCGGGGCTGACCGAGAAGGGCCGCGCCGAGGCTCAGGAGATCGCGGATCAGCTCTCGCGCAACCACTATGACGGTGTCTACGCCTCCTCGATGGCACGCACCCAGCAGACCGCCGCCCCGCTGGCGCGCGAGCTCGGCCGTCAGGTGCAGATCCTGCCCGGACTGCGTGAGATCAGCGCCGGCTGGTTCGGCGACAAGCCCGGGTCGGTGGTCAACGCAGCGTATCTGCTCGCCCCGCAGGCTTGGATTCACGGTTACCGGACCACCGCCATCCCCGGCTCGATCGACGGCAACCAGTTCAACGACGAGTTCGGCGCCGCGGTTCAGCGGATCTACGACAGCGGCGACACCAATCCGGTGGCGTTCTCCCACGCCGCGTCGATCATGACGTGGACCCTGATGAACGTGAAGAATCCGCGCGATGAGCTGATGACCGACCACCCGTTGCCCAACATCGGCCGGGTGGTGATCAAGGGCAGCCCGGGCACCGGCTGGAAGCTGGTGGAGTGGGACGGCATTCGCGCGTTCTGAAACCGCTCAGCCCGACCGGTTGACGTGGCCGCCGGGACCGGCGACCATGACCGAATGCGTTATGTCGTTACCGGCGGTACCGGATTCATTGGGCGGCGGGCGGTGTCTCGCCTGCTGGAGACCCGACCCGACGCGCAGGTGTGGGTGCTGGTGCGCCGTTCCTCGCTGGGCCGCTTCGAACGCCTGGCGACCGAGTGGGGCGAGCGAGTAAAACCGCTGGTCGGCGACCTGACGGCGGAGAACCTGGGGCTGACCGAGGCGGTGATCGCCGAACTCGGCAGCATCGATCACGTGCTGCATTGTGCGGCGATCTACGACATCACCGCCGGCGCGGCCGAACAACAGGCGGCCAATGTCGAGGGCACCCGCGCCGTGATCGGCCTGGCGAAGCGACTCGACGCCACCTTGGCGCATGTGTCCTCGATCGCGGTGGCCGGCGACTACGCCGGTGAGTTCACCGAAGACGACTTCGACATCGGCCAGGGGTTGCCCACCCCGTATCACCAGACGAAGTTCGAGGCCGAAGCACTGGTGCGCTCGACGCCGGGGCTGCGGTACCGGGTGTACCGGCCGGCGGTGGTGGTGGGCGATTCCCGCACCGGTGAGATGGACAAGGTCGATGGGCCGTACTACTTCTTTCCGCTGCTGGCCAAGCTGGCGATGCTGCCCGGGCTCACCCCGATGGCGGTGCCCGACACTGGGCGCACCAACGTGGTGCCGGTCGACTACGTGGTCGATGCGCTGGTCGAGCTGATGCACGCCGACGGGTATGACGGGCGTACCTTCCACCTGACCGCGCCGAAATCCATCGGGCTGCCCGACATCTATCGGGCAGTCGCACGGGAGGCCGGACTGCCGCGACTGCGCGCCAAGCTGCCCGGCGCCGTGGCCGCCCCGGTGCTCAACGTCGGTGGGCGCGCCCGGGTGTGGCGCAACATGATCGCCACCCAGCTGGGCCTGCCCGCCGAGGTGCTCGACCTGGTGAACCTGCGGCCGACATTCATCGCCGACGCCACCCGTGCGGCGCTGAACGGCGCCGTCCGGCTGCCCGAGTTCGCTGACTACGCACCGAGACTGTGGCGGTACTGGGCGGAACACCTGGATCCCGACCGGGCCCGCCGGGACGATCCGGCCGGTCCGCTGGTCGGGCGGCACGTCATCATCACCGGAGCCTCCAGCGGCATCGGCCGGGCTTCGGCGATCGCCGTCGCCGAGCGCGGCGGTGTCGTCTTCGCGCTGGCCCGCAGCGGGGAGGCGCTCGACGATCTGGTGGCCGAGATCCGCGCCGCCGGCGGGCAGGCGCACGCCTTCACCTGCGACGTCACCGACTCGGCGTCGGTGGAGCACACCATCAAGGACATCCTGGGCCGGTTCGACCATGTCGACTACCTGGTGAACAACGCCGGCCGGTCGATCCGCCGCTCAGTGGTCAACTCCACCGACCGCCTGCACGACTACGAGCGCACCATGGCGGTCAACTACTTCGGTGCGGTGCGGATGGTGCTGGCATTGCTGCCGCACTGGCGGGAACGACGCTTCGGCCACGTCGTCAACGTCTCCAGCGAAGGGGTGCTGGCGCACAGCCCGCGCTACAGCGCGTATGTGCCCACCAAGGCGGCGCTGGACGCGTTCGCCGATGTGATCTCGACCGAAACCCTGTCGGACCACATCACGTTCACCACCATCCACATGCCGCTGGTGGCCACCCCGATGATCGCGCCATCACGCAAGCTGCTGCCGGTGGGGGCGATCAGCGCCGAACACGCGGCGGCCATGGTGGTACGCGGCCTGATCGAGAAGCCGGACCGGATCGACACCCCATTGGGCACCCTGGCCGAGACCGGCAACTACCTCACCCCCGGGCTGGCACGCCGGCTGCTGCACCAGCTCTACCTGGGCTACCCGGACTCCCCCGCCGCGCGCGGGGTGGCGACGGCCGAACCCGTTGCGGCACACTCCCCTCGGCGCCGCCCGAAGCGTCCGGCCCGGGCGATCACCCGGGTGCGGGTGCCTCGGCAGGTCAAGCGGGTGCCCCGCCCGGTCAAGCGGGCGGTACGGCTGGTGCCGGGCGTCTACTGGTGACCGGGCTGTCGTGACACTGCCCGTCTTCGCCGACTTCGATACCGGCGTCGACGACGCGGTGGCGCTGGTGTATCTGCTGGCCAGCCCGGATGCCGAACTTGTCGGTATCGCCTGCACCGGTGGAAACGTTGCGGTACACCAGGTTTGCTGCAATAACCTGGCCGTGCTGCAACTATGCGGGGCACCCGGCATCCCGGTGTCCAAGGGCGCCGACGCACCGCTGGACGGACCGGCCCACACCGCCGAGACCATCCACGGGCCGCAGGGGCTGGGCTATGCCGAGTTGCCGCCCGGCACCGGCCGACTCACCGGATACGACGCCGCCGCGGCGTGGGTCGCCGCCGCGCGGGCGCACCCGGGGCAGCTGGTCGGGCTGGCCACCGGCCCGCTGACCAACCTGGCCCTGGCGCTGCGGGCCGAACCCGCACTGCCCACGCTGCTGCGCCGGCTGGTGATCATGGGCGGCGCGTTCTCCGGCGAGCGGTCCGGCTGGGCCGAGTTCAACATCGGGTTCGATCCGGTGGCCGCCGCGGAGGTATTCGCGGCCTGGGGAACCGCTGCACCGCAACGACTCCCGATCGTGTGCGGACTGGATCTGACCCGTCACATCGCGATCACCCCGGCGATCCTGGGGCTGCTGCCGGAGCCGTCGGGCCATCCGGTGGTCCGGTTGCTCGACGACGCGCTGCGGTTCTATTTCGAGGCGCACGTTGCCCGGGGCCACGGCTACCTGGCGTATCTGCACGATCCGCTGGCCGCGGCGATCGCGCTGGAACCCGACCTGGTGAGCACCCGCCCGGCCGCGGTACACATCGAGCTCGCGCCCACGGCGGCGCGCGGGCGGACGATTCCCGACTGGGACGCGCGCCGGCCCAATGCGCTGATCGGTGTCGGTGTCGACCCGGCGGCGTTCTTCGACCGGTTCGTGCAGCGAGTCGGCGCGTTGGCCGACCGGCTGGGCGGAGTGCCTCCTCACTCATAGCTGCCCTCCAGGTACCAGCGCCGCGACCGGTAGCACAGCAGCAGGGCCGCACCGGGCGCGCCGCTATCCGCCGAGCCTTCCAGCAGCGCCTGGACCCGGGCGGTGCGCCCCGATCCCGGGCCTTCCCGCTGCGGGTCCCACCACCGCTCGTCGACCGGCCAGGGCCCGGCCCACCAGCGGAGCCGATCGTCACGGCCCCGGGCGACCAGCCATACCGGGTCGGCGGAGAACAGCCCCCGGCCGGTCACCCGGATCGGATTACGTTCGGCGTCAAGCAGTTCCACCGGATCGTCGAGCAGCACCGCCGGGGACGGCTCGGGCAGCCGGCCGGGCCACGGCTGGCGCGGGTCGGCCAGCGGCACCGGCTCATCGCCCAGCGGGGTCAAGGTGATGCGCTCCGCCGGGCCGCGGCCGCCGGAGAGCACCGGCACCCGCACCGCCTCCGGGCCGAGCAGGCCCTGCACCCGCACCAGCGCCCGGCGGGCACGCAACCGATCCTCCTCGCCGAGCCCTCCCCACAGCGGCAGCTGCAGCGCCTCGGTCGCCGAGAGCACCTCCACCGGCTGCAGCCGCAGCAGCGTGATCGGACCGGTGGGCCGATCCCTGCTGACCCGGCTGTTCAACCAGCCGTCCAGCTGCCAGCGCACCCGGTCGGCGGTGGCATCCTCGGTCAACGGCTCGGCGCAGCGCCACACCCGGGTCAGCTCTTCCCCGCCTGTGGTGACGGCATGAATGGCCAGCCGGGTGCAGCCGACGCCGGCGGCCATCAGCGTCCGGTGCAGCACCCCGGCCAGCGAGCGGCCGGCGAACGCCGCGGCGTCGACCCGCTCGATCGGCGGGTCGCAGTGCAGCACCGCATCGAGATCCGGGGTCGGCTCCCGCCCGGACGGCCCGCGTTCCGGCTCGCCGCGGGCGAACCGGTGCGCGATGAGCGCATCGGGCCCGAACCGCGAGGTCACGTCCGGGCGGGGTAGCGCGGCGAACTGTCCGATGGTACGAATCCCTAACCGCCACAACAGATCGACGAGGCCGTCGCGCCCGGGACCGGACAGGCTGGGCTCGGCGGCCAGTTGCCGGATCGACAGCGCCGACAGGAATCGGGCGTCGGCTCCGGGCGGCACTACGACGCCGGCGCGCGCGGCGAGCACCGCGGCGGAGAGCCCATCGGCGATCCCGACCTGGCATTCGACATCGGCTGCGGCCACCGCGTCGACGAGGCGTTCGGCGGCGTGTTCCTCGGAACCGAACGCCCGGGCCGCGCCGCGTACCGAGACCACCAGCAGGCCGGGCCGCAGCACCTCGGCGGCCGGCACCAGTTCGTCGACCGCGGCGAGGACCGGCTCGAACAGCCGGGCGTCGCGGTCGGTGTCGGCGGTCACCACGTGCAGTGGCGGGCAGCGGGCCGCCGCTTCGCGGCGCCGCAGCCCGCGCCGCACGCCGGCCGCGCGGGCACCCGCCGAGCAGGCGATCACCCGATTGGCCAGGGTGACCGCGATCGGTGCGGTGGCCGGCAGGCCCGCCGCGACCGCCGCAGCAACCGCGGGCCAGTCCATGCACCACAGCGCCAATACCCGGGATGCGGCCATCACTACCCGGCCCTGGTTCGCCCGGCCGCGCCCCCGCGGGCCTGCACCTCCAGTCGCACCGCGCCGATCCGCCCGAAGCCGGGGCGCGCCGCACAGCCCGCCGTCGCGCCGCTTGTCGCCTCGCCGCTCGTCACCTCGTAGCCGCTCACCCGGGCGTCCAGCCGCAGCGCCGCGCCCTGCCAGTCACCGCCGGAGATCAGCAGCGCGCACCCCCGGTGGCGAGCCCGGGCCAGCACCACCCGGGTGCGCGCCGGCGGCACGCAGCGGCCGCCCAGGCCGAGCACCACCAGATCCATGCCGTCCATCAGCACCGTGGCCACCTCCACCGGATCGTTGCCGGGGTCGGGGATCACCGCGAGCCGGCTCAGGTCGGCGCCCATCTCCGCTGCGGCCAGCAGCCCGGTGTCCGGCTGGCCGACGATGGCCGCGTGACCGCCGGCCGCCGTCACCGAGGCCACCATGCTCAGCGCCAGCGAGCGGGCCCCCGACAGCACCGCCACCGTGCCCCGCGGCAACCCCGCGGGCAGCACCCCGGCCAGCAGCGGCGGCACCGGCAGCACCGACTCAGAGACCGGGGCGGCGCCGAGCCCCCGCCGCCCGGCGCCCACTTTCCCGGCCACCGCCGCCATTTGCCGGCGCAGCTGCTGCAGCTGTTCAGCACGATTTTCAGGGGCGCTAGGACGTTGCCCCAAGTCCACCGCCGCCGTCATGATCGCCTCCGGGAAACCTCGCATCGGTTCGAAACTATGTTCGATATGCCCGAGTGAACACTTCCCCACCGACAACCGTCAAGCCGGGCCGCCTCAGGGGGTATCACCGGCCCCGGGAGTCACATCCGCACCGCGTCAGGAGGTATGAGATCTTTCCGAAATGGCTAGCGCATGCGCTATCGCGAAGGGGTACCGGCCGCCATCGCCCGATACCCTTCCCGCACGCTCGGGTACCGCGGTGCCCAGCCCGCGACCGCGCGGAAACGGGCGTTGCTGACACGCAGTGATCGGGTCAGCGATGTGGCCCGATCACCGAGCAGGAGGGCCAGCCGGCTGTGGCTACCGATCGCGCCGGTGCCACCCGTGACGAACACGCGCACTTCGTCATAGTACGCGGCGAGGCGGCATGCGCCCCCTCACAGAAGAGGGTGATATCGCCGGCGCAATCCGATTCGAACTCATCACACCCCCGCTCCGCGGGTACGCAAGTGACGGCTGTTACTCGCGGGTTTGGGGCCAGCGCGGCCTGGAAATCACTCCCACTCGATGGTCCCGGGCGGTTTGCTGGTGATATCCAACACCACCCGGTTGACCTCGGCCACCTCGTTGGTGATCCGGGTGGAGATGCGCTCCAGCACCTCATAAGGCACCCGGGTCCAGTCGGCGGTCATGGCGTCCTCACTGGACACCGGCCGCAGCACGATCGGATGCCCGTAGGTGCGGCCGTCGCCCTGCACCCCGACCGAGCGGATGTCGGCCAACAGCACCACCGGGCACTGCCAGATCTGGTGGTCCAGGCCGGCGGTGGTCAACTCCTCGCGAGCGATCGCGTCGGCCGCCCGCAGCGTCGCCAACCGCTCGGAAGTGACCTCGCCGACGATCCGGATCCCCAATCCCGGCCCCGGGAACGGTTGGCGCTCAACGATCTCCTCGGGCAGCCCCAATTCCCGCCCGACCGCACGCACTTCGTCCTTGAACAGCAATCGCAGCGGCTCGACGAGGGTGAACTTCAAATCTTCCGGCAGCCCGCCCACATTGTGGTGGCTCTTGATGTTCGCGGTGCCGGCTCCGCCGCCGGATTCCACCACGTCCGGATACAGCGTGCCCTGCACCAGGAAGTCGATCGGCTCCGCAGCGGCCAGATCACGCACCGCGCCTTCGAAGGCGCGAATGAACTGCCGGCCGATGATCTTTCGCTTGCCCTCGGGGTCAGAGACCCCCGCCAGCGCGTCGAGGAAGACCTCAGCGGCGTCCACCGTGACCAGCCGTGCCCCGGTAGCGGCCACGAAGTCTTCCTGCACCTGCTCGCGCTCCCCGGAGCGCAACAGCCCGTGATCGACGAATACACACGTCAGCCGGTCCCCGATGGCGCGCTGCACCAGCGCCGCGGCGACCGCGGAATCCACCCCGCCGGACAGCCCACAAATGGCGTGACCGTCACCGATCTGAGCCCGCACCTGCTCGATCAGCGCCTCGGCGATGTTGGCGGGCGTCCACACCGCGTCGATACCGGCGAACTCGTGCAGGAACCGGCTGAGCACCCGCTGCCCGTAGGGGGTGTGGATGACCTCCGGGTGGTACTGCACCCCGGCCAGCCGACGCGCCCGGTTCTCGAACGCGGCCACCGGGGCGCCGGCGGTGGCGGCCACCACCGCGAACCCGTCCGGTGCGTCGGTCACCGCATCGCCGTGGCTCATCCACACCGGCTGGGTGCCCGGAAGACCCGAATGCAGTTCGCCGCCGGTCACTTTCAGCTCGGTACGGCCGTACTCACTGGTTCCGGTACGCTCGACGGTGCCGCCGAGCGCGGCCGCCATGGCCTGGAAGCCGTAGCAGATGCCGAACACCGGCACCTCGAGGTCGAACAGCGCCGGATCCAGCTGCGGGGCGCCCTCGGCGTAGACACTGGCCGGCCCGCCGGACAGCACGATCGCCCGCGGGTTGCGCGCGGCGATCTCCTCGACGGTCGCGGTGTGCGGGACGACCTCGGAGAACACCCGCGCCTCGCGGACCCGGCGGGCGATCAGTTGGGCATACTGCGCACCGAAGTCGATGACCAACACGGGGCGCGACGATGGGGACGACACCGCAGAGAGTGTAGTGGCCGCAAACTGTCCCCGATCCGACGGCGGGCATGGTGGAGTGGACATCAGCCCGAGAGCCGGAAGGGGGTCATCCATGGTGCTGGGCCTGCCCGAAACGGTGCGCGCCTGCCTGTTCGATCTCGACGGCGTGCTCACCGACACCGCCAGCGTGCACACCCGGGCGTGGAAGGCCATGTTCGACGGGTATCTGTCGGCGCGCGCCGAGCGCACCGGTACGCCGTTCGTGCCGTTCGACCCGGTGGACGACTACCTGCGATTCGTCGACGGCCGCAAGCGCGACGACGGGGTGCGCACCTTTCTGGCCAGCCGCGACATCGTGCTGCCCGACGGCGGCAACGACGACCCGCCTGAGGCCGAAACGGTGCACGGCCTGGGCAACCGCAAGAACGCGGCGTTCCTCACCGCGCTGCAGACCGACGGGGTGGACGTGTTCGAGGGCTCGCGGCGCTACCTGGCCGCGGTCACCGCGGCGGGCCTGGCCACCGCGGTGGTGTCGGCCAGCGCCAACGCCGGCGAAGTGCTGGCGATCACCGGCCTGGACAAGTTCATCGCGCAGCGCGTCGACGGCGTGACGCTGCGCACCGAACACATCGCGGGCAAGCCGGCCCCGGACTCGTTCCTGCGGGCGGCGCAGCTGCTCGGTGTCGCCCCCGCCGGGGCCGCGGTGTTCGAGGATGCGCTCTCGGGGGTGGCGGCCGGACGGGCCGGCGGGTTCGGTTTCGTGGTGGGTGTCGATCGGGTAGGTCAGGCCCAAGACCTGCTGAGCCATGGCGCCGACCTCGTCGTCACCGATTTGGAGGAACTTCTGTGAAGGCAGGCCGATGATCCCTGAGGACTACTTTCCGATCGACCCCTGGCAGATCCGCGAAACCCGGCTCGACCTGGATCTGCTCGGGCAGACCGAATCCCTGTTCACGCTGTCCAACGGGCACGTCGGATTGCGCGGCAACCTCGACGAGGGCGAGCCCTACGGCCTGCCCGGCACCTACCTGAACTCGTTCTACGAGGTGCGGCCGCTGCCCTACGCCGAGGCCGGGTTCGGCTATCCGCAGGCCGGGCAGACCGTCGTCGACGTGACCAACGGCAAGATCATCCGGCTGATGGTCGACGACGAACCGTTCGACGTCCGCTACGGCGAGCTGATCGACCACGAGCGCACCCTCGACCTGCGGGCCGGCACCCTGGTCCGCCGGGTGCACTGGCGCTCACCGGCCGGCAAACAGGTCAACGTGCATTCGACCCGGCTGGTCTCACTGGCCCAGCGCAGCGTCGCGGCCATCGAGTACGTCGTCGAGGCGATCGACGAATTCGTCCGTGTGACAGTGCAATCCGAGCTGGTCGCCAACGAGGACCAACCGACGACCTCCGGCGACCCGCGGGTGGCGGCGATCCTGGACAACCCCCTGGAGGCCGTGGAGCGGGAGAACACCGACCGCGGGGCGGTGCTGGTGCACCGCACGCGGGCCAGTGGGCTGATGATGGCCGCGGCCATGCACCACGAGATCGAGGTGCCCGGCCGGGTCCAGGTCAACACCATCGCGATTCCCGATGTGGCCGCGACCACGGTGGTGTGCGGGCTGCGCCCCGGGCAGAAATTGCGGATCGTCAAGTACCTGGCCTACGGCTGGTCCAGCGAGCGGTCCCGGCCCGCGCTGCGCGATCAGGCCGTCGCCGCGCTGACCGGTGCCCGCTACAGCGGCTGGCAGGGGCTGGTCGACGCCCAGCGGTCCTACCTCGACGAGTTCTGGGACGGCGCCGACGTCGAGGTCGACGGCGATCCGGACTGCCAGCAGGCGGTCCGCTTCGCGCTGTTTCACCTGCTGCAGGCCAGCGCGCGCGCCGAACGCCGGGCGATCCCCAGCAAGGGACTGACCGGCACCGGATATGACGGCCATACCTTTTGGGACAGTGAGAGTTTCATCATCCCGGTGCTGACCTACACCGCTCCGCACGCGGCGGCTGACGCGCTGCGCTGGCGGTCGTCGACACTGGATCTGGCCCGCGACCGGGCCACCGAACTCGGGCTGGCGGGGGCGGCCTTCCCGTGGCGGACGATCCGTGGCCAGGAGTGCTCGGGATACTGGCCGGCCGGCACGGCCGCCTGGCACATCAATGCCGACATCGCGGCGGCATTCGAGCAGTACCGGATCGTCACCGGGGACGGCTCTTTGGAGGCCGAATGCGGGCTGGCGGTGTTGGTCGAGACCGCCCGGCTGTGGCGGTCGCTGGGCCACCACGACCGGCACGGGGTGTGGCACCTGTCCGGGGTGACCGGCCCCGACGAGTACACCGCGATCGTCCGGGACAACGTGTTCACCAATCTGATGGCCGCCCACAATCTGCGCACCGCGGCCGAGGCGTGCGCCCGCCATCCCGACGCCGCCCACGAGTTGGGGGTCACCACCGAGGAGATGGCCGGCTGGCGCGATGCCGCCGACGCGGCGCACATCCCCTACGATGAGGAACTGGGCGTGCATCCGCAGTGCGAGGGCTTCACCTCCGCCGCAGAGTGGGACTTCGACGCCCGGACCACCTACCCGTTGCTGCTCAACGAACCTTATGTACGGCTCTACCCGGCTCAGGTGGTCAAGCAGGCCGATGTCCTGCTGGCCATGCACTGGCGCAGCCACGCGTTCAGTCCCGAAGAGAAGGCCCGCAACGTCGACTACTACGAGCGGCGCACGGTGCGCGACTCCTCGCTGTCGGCCTGCACCCAGGCGGTGATGTGCGCCGAGGTGGGGCATGTGGAGCTGGCCCACGACTACACCTACGAAACGGCGTTCGTCGACCTGCGCGATCTGCACGACAACACCCGCGAGGGACTGCACTTGGCGGCGCTGGCCGGAACCTGGCTCGCGCTGGTGGCCGGGTTCGGCGGCCTGCGTGACGACGAGGGTGTGCTGGCGCTGGATCCGGCGCTGCCGGATGGGATCTCACGTCTCCGATTCCGCTTGCGTTGGAGGGGTTTCCGCGTCACGGTCGCGGCCACCCACCATGAGGTCACCTATGCGCTGCGTGACGGGCCCGACGGCCGGCTGACGATCCACCATGCCGGCAAGGAACTCGAACTGACCACACAATCACCCACGACGGTGCCGGCGCGCCGGCGCGAACCGCTGCTGCCGCCACCGCACCAGCCGCCCGGGCGCGCACCCAGCCACCGGCACCACGTCGCGCGGTGAGGCCTCAGGCGATGCCGGAGGCCCAGCGCAGCGCGCCGATGGCCTGATCGGGTACCGCCGGGTTCTTCGGCGCGATCGGATCCAGCCGCCGATAGGGCTCGCCCTGGGCCGGCCGCTGGTCGGCCTCGCCCTTGTTCGGCCACAGCGACGCGGCCCGCTCGGCCTGGGCGGCGATCGACAGCGACGGGTTGACACCGAGGTTGGCCGAGACCGCTGCGCCGTCCATCACCGCCAGCGTCGGGTAGCCGTACACCCGCTGGTAGGCATCGATGACACCGTGCTCGGGACTATCCCCGATCGCCGCGCCGCCCAAAAAGTGCGCGGTCAGCGGGATGTTGAACAGCTCGCCCCAGGTGCCCCCGGCCACGCCGTCGATCTTGGCGGCGATGCGACGGGTGACCTCGTTGCCGACCGGGATCCAGCTCGGGTTCGGTTCGCCGTGGCCCTGCTTGCTGGTATAGCGGCGGATACCGAGCCTGCCGCGTTTGGTGAAGGTGGTGATCGAGTTGTCCAGGTGCTGCATGACCAGCGCGATCACCGTGCGCTCACTCCACTGCTTGGGGTTGAGCAGCCGCAGGATGTGCCCGGGGTCTTCGCGGGCCTGATCCAACAGCTGCCGCCAGCGCGGAACGTCGGTGCCCTGCGGGCCGGCGCCGTCGGTCATCAACGTCTGCAGCAGGCCCATCGCGTTGGAGCCCTTGCCGTAGCGGACGGGTTCGACGTGGGTGTCGGCGGTGGGGTGAATAGAGGAGGTGATCGCCACGCCGTGGGTCAGGTTCAGGCCCGGCTTGACGTCCAAAGTAGCTGCGCCAACAATGGATTCGGAGTTGGTGCGGGTCAGCACCCCCAGTTTGTCGGACAGCTTGGGCAGCTTGCCCTTGTCCCGCATCTTGAACAGCAGCCGCTGGGTGTTGTAGGTGCCGGCGGCCAGAATCAGATACCGCGCGGTGAAGGTCTTGCGGTGCCGGCGCGCCCGCAGACCGGTGCGCACCGTGCGCACCTGCCACAGCCCATCGGCACCCTGCTCGAAGGCGGTCACCGTCGTCATCGGATGCACCTGTGCGCCAGCCGATTCCGCCAGATACAGGTAGTTCTTCACCAGGGTGTTCTTGGCGCCCCAGCGGCAACCCGTCATGCACTCGCCGCACTCCAGGCAGCCGGTGCGCTGCGGGCCGGCGCCGCCGAAGTACGGGTCGGGCACCGTCTTGCCCGGGGTCTTGTTTCCGCCCTCACCGAAGAACACCCCGACCGGCGTGGCCACGAACGTGTCGCCGACCCCCATGTCGTCGGCGACCTGTTTGACGATGCGGTCGGCGTCGGTGAACGTCGGGTTCTTGACCACCCCGAGCATCCGCTGCGCCTGCTCGTAGTGCGGCATGAGTTCGGCCCGCCAGTCGGTGATGTGGGCCCACTGTTTGTCGGCGAAGAACGGCTCCGGCGGCACGTAGAGCGTGTTGGCGTAGTTCAGCGAACCACCGCCCACCCCGGCGCCGGCCAGCACCATGACGTTGTTGAGCAGGTGGATGCGCTGGATGCCGTAGCAACCCAGCTTCGGCGCCCACAAGAACTCGCGCAGGTGCCAGGAATTCTTGGCGAAGTCGGCGTCGGCATACCGGCGGCCCGCTTCCAGAACGCCTACGCGATAACCCTTCTCGGTCAGCCGCAGCGCGCTGACGCTGCCCCCGAAACCCGAACCGATGATCAGGACGTCGTAGTCAGGTTGGTAATCCGGCTCCATAGCCAGCAAGTATGGCCCTACTCACTGGTAACTTGCCAGATAGGCTGCCCTTACCTGCCTCAGCTCCCGACGGTCAGTCCGACCTTCTGGAATTCCTTGAGGTCGCAGTAGCCGGCCTTGGCCATCGACCGGCGCAACCCGCCGACCAGGTTCAGCGAGCCGAACGGGTCATCCGAGGGGCCGTCGAGCACCTGCGCCAAGCCCGGGCGCTCCCCGTAGGCGACCTGCATCAGCGCACCGCGCGGCAGCGACGGGTGCGCGGCCGCCGACGGCCAGTACCAGCCGTCACCCTGCGCCTCGGCCGCCGCCGCCAGCGGGGTGCCCAGCACCACCGCATCGGCGCCGCAGGCGATCGCCTTGGCCAGATCCCCGGAGGTGTGGATGTCGCCGTCGGCCAGCACATGCACATACCGCCCGCCGGTCTCGTCGAGGTACTCCCGGCGGGCCGCGGCGGCGTCGGCGATCGCGGTGGCCATCGGCACGCTGATGCCCAGCACCTCGTCGGAGGTCGTCACCCCCGAGGTGGAGCCGTAGCCGACGATCACCCCGGCCGCGCCGGTACGCATCAGGTGCAGTGCGGTGCGGTGGTCGATCACCCCGCCGGCCACCACCGGGATGTCGAGCTCAGAGATGAACGTCTTGAGATTGAGCGGCTCGCCATCATTGGCGACGCGCTCGGCGGAGATGATGGTGCCCTGGATGACCAGCAGGTCAACTCCGGCGGCCACCAGGGCCGGGGTCAGTGCTTGGGCGTTCTGCGGGCTCACCCGCACCGCAGTGGTCACGCCGGCCTCGCGGATGCGCGCCACCGCGGCGCCGAGCAGGTCGGGGTCCAGCGGCGCGGCGTGCAGCTGCTGCAGCAGCCGGATCGCCGCCTCCGGCTCAGCGGACGCCACCGCTGCCTTCTCAATGACCTGGGCGACCTTGGCTTCGATGTCGGCGTGCCGGCCGATCAGCCCTTCGCCGTTGAGCACTCCCAGACCGCCGAGCCGGCCCAGTTCGATCGCGAACTCCGGGGAGACCAGGGCGTCGGTGGGGTGGGCCAGCACCGGGATCTCGAACCGGTAGGCATCCAGCTGCCACGCCGTGGAGACGTCCTTGGAGGAGCGGGTGCGCCGGGACGGCACGATGTTGATGTCGTCGAGCTCGTAGGTGCGACGGGCGGTGCGGCCCATGCCGATCTCAACCATGTCACGCATGACGGGTCAGCCCTCGTTTCTGTTTCACTGCGCGCGAATGCGCTGGACGAACGCCTGCTCAGCGCACGTAGTAGTTCGGCGCTTCGACGGTCATGGTGATGTCGTGCGGGTGGCTTTCCTTCAAACCCGCCGCGGTGATCTGCACGAATTGCGCCTGCTGCAGCTGCTCGATCGTCGCCGAGCCGGTGTAGCCCATCGCCGCCCGCAGCCCCCCGGTGAGCTGGTGGATCACCGTGGTCAGCGGGCCGCGGAACGGCACCCGGCCCTCGATGCCCTCGGGCACCAGTTTGTCCTCGGAGAGCGCGTCGTCCTGGAAGTAGCGGTCCTTGGAGTAGGACTTGGCCCCGCCGCGGCCCTGCATTGCGCCGAGTGAGCCCATCCCGCGGTAGCTCTTGAACTGCTTGCCGTTGACGAAGATCAGCTCGCCGGGCGACTCGGCGGTGCCGGCCAGCAGCGAGCCGAGCATGGTCGTCGACGCGCCGGCGGCCAGCGCCTTGGCGATGTCACCGGAGTACTGCAGCCCGCCGTCGGCGATCACCGGGACTCCGGCCGGCGCGCAGACCGCGACCGCTTCCATGATGGCGGTGATCTGCGGGGCGCCCACCCCGGCGACCACCCGGGTGGTGCAGATCGAGCCGGGGCCGACCCCGACCTTCACCGCGTCGGCGCCGGCCTCGACCAGCGCGGCGGCGCCGCTGCGGGTGGCCACGTTGCCGCCGACCACCTCGACCCGCTCCCCCACTTCGGCCTTGAGCTTGCCGACCATGTCGAGCACTCCGCGGTTGTGGGCGTGCGCGGTGTCCACCACCAACACGTCGACCCCGGCATCGGCCAGCGTCATGGCCCGCACCCAGGCATCGGCGCCGACGCCGACCGCGGCACCGACCAGCAGCCGGCCGTCGCTGTCCTTGGTGGCGTGGGGATGCTGTTCGGTCTTGACGAAGTCCTTGACGGTGATCAGCCCGGTCAGCTTGCCGTGACCGTCGACGATCGGCAGCTTTTCGATCTTGTGCCGGCGCAGCAGGCCCAGCGCGGCGTCGGCGGAGACCCCCTCCTGGGCGGTGATCAGCGGCGCCTTGGTCATCACCTCGGCGACCGGTTTGTTCTGGTCGACCTCGAAGCGCATATCCCGGTTGGTGATGATCCCGACCAGCGCGCCACCGGAGTCGACGACCGGCAGCCCGGAGATCCGGAACCGCGCGCACAGCGCGTCCACCTCGGCCAGGGTGTTCTCCGGGGTGCAAGTGACCGGATCGGTGACCATGCCGGCCTCGGAGCGCTTCACCGTCTCGACCTGGCCGGCCTGCTCGGTGACCGGCAAATTGCGGTGCAGCACGCCCATGCCGCCGGCGCGCGCCATCGCGATCGCCATCCGGGCCTCGGTGACGGTGTCCATGGCGGAGCTGACCAGCGGCACCTTGAGCCGGATCTTGCGGGTCAGCCAGCTGGAGGTGTCGGCGTTGGCCGGCACCACGTCGGAGGCCGCCGGAAGCAGCAGAACGTCGTCGAAGGTCAGGCCCAGCATCGCGATCTTGGCCGGGTGCCCACCAGCGGGGCCGCCGGCCGGCGCCGCATCGTCGTGCGGGCCTATGGCACCCGCGGGGTGGGAAATCGTCGGGGCGCTGGCATCACCAACGGACATGGGGAGCCTCCACTACGCAGCCGGGGTAGAAGCCCATCCTAATCGCGGCGGACAGCGGCTTTCGTTCCCCACCACCCTTGGGGTGATTATGCGGGCCGCAGAACCGGCCGCTGGCGTTCTGTCATGGGGTCTGCGTACCCTGATGGGCGTGCGTGACCACCTACCACCCGGTTTGCCGCCCGACCCGTTCGCCGACGATCCCCACGACCCGTCTGCTGCGCTGGACGCCGTCGACCCGGGCCAGCCGCTGGATCCGCAGGAGCGGACGGCGGTCGAAGCCGACCTCGCCGACCTTGCGGTCTACGAAGCATTGTTGGCGCGCAGGGGGATCCGCGGCCTGGTGGTGTGCTGTGACGACTGCAATCAGGACCACTACCACGACTGGGACATGCTGCGTGCCAACCTGCTGCAGCTGCTCATCGACGGCACCGTCCGCCCGCACGAACCGGCCTACGACCCGGAGCCGGACAGCTACGTGACCTGGGATTACTGCCGCGGTTACGCCGACGCGTCGCTCAACGGGGCGACCTCGGAGGCCGACGGCTACCGCTGATCAGCGGCCCCGCCAGCTTCCCCCGCGGTAACGCACCAGCTCAGCAGCTTCATCACGCAGGTCGCGTAGCTCCTGCGCCGTCCGCGTCGCGCTGCCGGCATCGATCAGCAGGCACGCCAACGCCCACCGCAACGGGACCAGTCCCGCCCGTCCGGCCTCGTCGAACGCGGCGTCGGCAACCGTGCGCGCCCGCTCCCGCTTCCCCGCACAGCACAGCGCCCCGGCCAGCACCACCTGGCTTTTCACCCGGTGGCGCACCATGTCTTCCCCGGTGCCCGAGACTAGCTCCACGGCTTGCTCGGCGTGCCGCACCGCGGTGGCGCCGTCGCCGGTGACCATCGCCAGCTCGGCCGTCACCCAGTTGTGGCGCACCGCCAGCCGCGCCGGACCAGGCGGTTGGGGTGCCTGCCGGGCGCGGCCCAGCAGCGCCGCCGACGCCGCGAACCGCCCCACCCCCAGGGCATCGGCGGCCAGCCCCACCAGGGCATCGGCGGCGGCCTCCGGGTCGACTTCGTGGTCGTTGAGGGCTAGGGCCAGCGCCCGGCCATCGAGGCCCCGGGCCAGATCGTGCCCGCCGAGCTGCCGGGCGAACGACGCCCGCGTGCTGTAGGCCAGCGAGGCCAGCGGGCCCTTGGGCGCCTCACGCAGCAGCGCCGCCAGGTCAGCGTCCGCGCTGGCGTACCGGCCCTGCCCGCCTGCGGCGACGGCACGCAGCCACCGCTGCCGAGGTGTCGTCGCGGCCGGCAATGGCCAGCGGCCGGGCTCCTCGCCGAACGCGGCAGCAGCCAGCACCGCCTCGGGGTCCTGGATCATCGCTGCGCGACGTTACGCGGCCGGTTCAGCGCCCTCGCCGTCCGCCCGGAAAAATATCCACCCTCAGGGAATGTCCACCGTCTTAGGCCAGCCTTTCTTAACCGTTACGTAGGCCTAACTTCAGACGCTTTGGCTACGGTCCCCACAGCGCCGGAAACAGCCGGCGCTGTTTTACGCGCACCACCAAACACCTGAACGGCCGCAACCGATCCGGCCGACCGGCGTTTTGAGAGGGGTTCCCATGCCACTGGTTGAGCAGCTGCCCGGCCGCAATGCGGACGTATGGGATTGGCAACTCCGAGGAGCGTGCCGGGGCGTCGATTCGTCGGTATTTTTTCCACCCGACGGCGAACGCGGCCGCGCCCGAGCGCAGCGGGAGCAGAACGCCAAGAAGTGGTGCCGCAACTGCCCGGTGATGGAGCAGTGCCGCCAGCACGCCCTTGCCGTCGGGGAGCCCTACGGCATCTGGGGCGGCATGTCGGAGTCCGAGCGGCACGCCGCGCTGCGGTGCAATCTGCGGCGCAGCGGCTAGCCCCGCCAGACCACCGGCCGACGGCGTCACATCCGCGGCCGTGGATCCGAACAGCCCCCGCTCGCGGGGGCTGTTCGCTATTGCACGCAATGTCAGACCCGTCGGGTTGAATCCCGGGCATGCGATCTGCACCGGCATTCCTGGCAGTACTTGTCGCCTCGGTCGGCATCGGCCTGGCCGCCCCGGCCAGCGCCGCACCGGCCAGCTGCTTCGACCAGCGGCTCTGCGGCGATCTGAGCGACGTCTACTACTGCCCCGACACCGGCGCGGTGGTGGGCCCGTTCGGGGCCTGCCCCGCGCTGGTGACCGGCCCCTATGCGCCCGGCGGCCTGCGGCCCAACGACGGCTTGTCCCCGCTGGGGTGATTGCCGCGTTATCCCCCATCGCCGGCCACCGCCCCGCTACGCTTCCAAACGGTCCAGGCCGTCGAAAGCGAGGGGAACAACGTGCGCAAACAGCTTCTGTTCGGAACCATCGCGGCAGGATTCACCGTCGGTTTGATCGGCGCACCGATCGCCAGCGCCGATGAGGCGGGCTTCCTCAATGAGCTGCGCGCCAACGGGTTCCCGGGTCTGTCCATCGGCGACGCCCAGATGCCCGACGGGGTGGTAGTCGCGAACGGCTGGATGGCCTGCAACCGGCTGCACTTGGGTGAGAAGCCCGAACAGACACTGGCCCAGTTGAACCCGAACGACGTCGACAAGGGCCGCATGCTGCTCAACGCCGCCCAGCACCACCTGTGCCCGGACACGCTCTGACCGGCCCGGGACAGGCGGCGAAACGCCCGCCCGCGATTTGACTGGCACGTCAGACATCCACTGAAACGCCCAACTCAATCTCAGCGTGTGATAAGCACAGTCGATGAGAACGCGGGGTGCAGCACTAAAAGCGACAGTTGCCGAGGTTGCCGTCGCAGGCGTCCTGTGTGCCGCGGCCGGCGTGGGGATCAGCCAAACCGTGAGCGCCGCGGCCGCACTGCTGGCCTCGACCGGTCCGCTGGCGGGCAGCGTGACGGCGCTCATCCTGGGCGGAACCACCGAGCCGACGCCGTCACCGGAATTCGCGCGATCCGCCGAGAACCTGTTTCTGAACCCGCTGGGCTTCAACGGCGGTGCCACCGGCTCGACGGTCTGCTACATGGACGGAACCGACCCGTGCAGCGCCCCCCTACAGGTGCTGACCACGCCCGAACTGATCCAGCAGGGCCCCAGCAGCCTCACCGCCGCCTCGGCGATCGTCCTCGCCGTGCAGAACGAATTCAACGCCAACCCAGGCGCATTCGACGCCGAGCACCCCCTGACGATCTTCGGGTATTCGCAGAGCGCCACGGCTGAGTCGATCGCCATGACCCGGCTCGCCGAACTCGGAATCCCCAGCAGCGCACTACATTTCGTGTTCATCGGCGACCCGTCCACCCCGGACGGCATCTGGCAACACATCCAAGCGGCCATGGACGCGACGCTGGGCCCCGATTTGACGAACTACCTGCTCAAATTGTTCGGCATGACCGAAGTGCTCGGCAACCTGACCCCGAATGACCTGTATCCGGCAACGATTTACGGGCTGCCTGGCGATCCGGTCTCCAACTTCACCGACGTGTACGCAGATAAGGGTCTCTTCGGTGCGCTGCTGGATGTGCTGTGGCCGCACGTGTGGTACCTGGGGCTGACACCGGAGCAGGTCGCCGACGCGACCACCACCGTCGACGGCGCCCTGACCTACGTCGACATCAACGCCGACGACATCAACGGTCTCGACGCCTGGCTCAACGCGGTCTTCGTCGGTGGAGCGGCCAACAGCGGCATCTTCGAGAGCCTGTGGGACTCTCTGCAACTGTTGTTCAACAACTTCTTCTGACCGCCCCGACGGTGACGCCGGCGGCGTTCTCCAACACTTTGACGATCGAGGTGAAATCGGACTCGGGGCCTTGTTCGCGCAGCGTCGACTCCCACATGCCGGCCACCGCGTCGGCCAGGGGCCGCGGTAGGCCGAGGGCTGCCGCTTCGTCGAGGTAGAGCCGGACGTCCTTGACCATCAGGCCGGTCGCGAACCCGTAGTCGAAGGTGCGTGGCAGCACCGCCTTGGGAAACTTGTCGCGGCTGGCGTGGGTTCCGCCGGAGCCGGCATTGAGCACGTCGAGCATCACCTGCGGGTCGAGACCGGCCTTGACGCCCATCACGATGACCTCAGCGGTGGCGGCCAGCGTGGCGGCCGCCATCAGATTGTTGACCAGCTTCATCGTCTGGGCGGCGCCGGGCTTTTCACCGACGAAGAACGGCCGGCCGAGTTCGTCCAGCAGCGGCTTGGCGGTGTCGAACGCGGCCGGGGGCCCCGACACCATGATCGCCAGGCCGCCCTGCTGCGCCCCGCTCACGCCGCCGCTGACCGGCGCATCCAGCGCGGCGATTCCCCGGGCGGCCAGCGTGTCGTGATTGCGCTGCGCCAGTTCGCTTCCGACGGTCGACAGGTCGATGAACAGCGTGGCCGTCGCACTTTCAGCGACCTCGTCGGCGACCGCCGCCGACGCCGGCAACGACGGCAGGCTGGCCAGCACGATCTGCGCCCGGTCGGCCACCTCCCGCACCGAGGACGCACCGGACGCGCCGAATCTCGTTGCGCGCTCGACCACGTCGTCGCGGGTGTCGTAGACGATCAGTTCGCGTCCCGCCCCCGCCAGCCGGTGCGCCATGGGAAAGCCCATATTGCCCAAACCGATGAAGCCGATCATTGCTGCGTCTCGTATTCGGCGAAGGCGTCGCGGGCGATCCGAAAGCTGTCCACCGCCGCGGGAACACCGGCGTAGATCGCCACCTGCATGAAGACCTCCCGGATCTCGTCGCGGGTGACGCCGTTGGTGAGCGCTCCTTTGACGTGGGTGCGAAGTTCGTTGGGCCGGTTGAGCACTGCGAGCATCGCCAGGTTGAGCATGCTGCGCGTCTTACGCGGCAGCCCCTCGCGGCCCCATACCGCGCCCCAGCAGTATTCGGTGACCAAGTCCTGAAACGGCTTCGAGAAGTCGTCGCCGGCCTCGGCCTTGGCGACATAGGCGTCGCCGAGTACGGCGGCGCGGATCTCGCGGCCCCGCTCGTAGGTGGGTCGGTCCATGGTTCTCCTTTGGCGCCGTCTGCGGGGCTGCACCCCGCCGAGAAAGACAGTGAGAACCCTAGACTCAAATATGAGAACGGGATACTCTCATGCAGCACACAGCGGGGAGGATGCGATGACTCAGGTCACGGCACGAAATGCGTACAAGGCGGTCGCTCAGCTCGCGGTCGCCGGGCTGCTAGTCGCCGCGGCCGGCGTGGGGGTCAGCCAAACGGTCAGCGCCGCGGCCACGCTGCTCGCCTCCACCGGCCCGCTGGCCGGCAGCCAGACCGCGCTCATCCTCGGCGGAACCGGCCAGCCGACGCCCTCACCCGAATTCGCGCGATCCGCCGAGAATCTCTATCTCAACCCGCTCGGTTTCAATGGCGGCTCGACCGATTCGACGGTCTGCTACATGGACGGCACCGACCCGTGCAGTGCCCCACTACAGGTGCTGACCACACCGGAACTGTTCCAGCAGGGGCCGAGCAGCCTCACCGGCGCGGGGCTCATCGTGCTCGCGGTCCAGAACGCCTTCGCCGCCAACCCGGGCGCCTACGATGCCGAACACCCGCTGACGATCTTCGGCTACTCCCAAAGCGCCACCGCCGAATCCATCGCGATGACCCGACTCGCCGAATCGGGCATCCCGCTGGACTCGCTGCACTTCGTGTTCATCGGCAATCCGTCTGCACCGGACGGCGTCTGGCAATACCTGGAAGCCGCCATGTACGCCACGCTGGGCAAGGACCTCTCGGACTACCTGCTCAAGCTGCTCGGCATGACCGAGGTGCTAGGCAACCTGACGCCCAACGACCTGTACTCGGCGACCATCTACGGTCTGCCCGACGACCCAGTCTCCAATTTCGCCGACGTCTACGCCTCCGACGGCCTGTGGGGCGCGCTGCTGGGCATCTTCGGCGCGCACGTGGAGTACCTGGGGCTGACGCCGGACCAGATCGCCGACGCCACTACCACGGTCGACGGCGCCCTGACCTACGTCAATATCGACGACAGCGACATCAACGGCTTCGACGCCTGGCTCAGCGCCCTACTGTTCCACGGGGTCGCCACCAGCGATCCGTTCCAGGCTCTGTTCGACTCGATGAATCTACTTTTCAGCAACTTCTTCTGACGAATCCCGTTGCCTCCGGCAGAATTGCGGTCATCCCAGCATGCTCAGCCGTGCGGGGCCTCGGATATCTTGCTGTCCGGAGTTCCCACCGTCTTGCAGTAGGTCGACACTGACAATCGGGTCGCAGAAATCTCCAGATTGGAGGGATCGGCGCCGCTCTTGTCTTTGAGCATCTTGCTGATCTCGTCGTCCTGCTTCTTCTCGTCCTGCTCGACGAAGTCCTTACACCGGGTGTCGCCACCGGTGTTGATCACCTTCGATGCCGAGCACCCGCCGGAAAGAAGAATCCCGAGCGCAAAGGCAATGAGCGCAACGTGTTTCATCATCCCGCTCCTCACGCGTCGCGACCGGCCAGGCGCAGCAGCCACAGCAGGATGACCGCGCCCAGGATTGCGGTGAACAAGGTGAACCACCAGCCCCCGCTCGCCGTGTCGACCACGAAGCTGAGCAGGAATCCGCCGATGAGCGCACCGACGACACCTACGACGATGTCGGTGAGCAGGCCGAACTTGGTCTTCATGATGAGGCCCGCGATCCAACCGGCAATAGCGCCGATAATTATGTAACCGATCCATCCGACACTGGTCAACGTTGTAGAGCGAGCCAGGAATTCAGTAGCCGCCACTGGGTCCATGGTGATCTCCTTTACCGCGCCTTCAATACACCGTCCTGTTCGACGACGCGATGGATCAATACCCGTTTTGCGCGGTTACAAACTCCGAATACACCACCGAGCGGACGCGAGCGCCCCCATTTCAGCTCCGAAATGGGGGCGCTCGCTAGGGGTACCGCCCGCGTGCGGGGGACCGTTCGTCGCCGCGACTAGTGCGCGTGCCCGTGGTGCCCGTGGGCGTCGGCGGCTTCCTCGGCCGGCTTGTCGACCACCGCGGTCTCGGTGGTCAGCACCATCCGCGCCACCGAGGCGGCGTTGAGCACCGCCGAACGGGTCACCTTGACCGGGTCGACGATCCCGTCGGCGGCCAGGTCACCGTAGGACAGCGTCGCGGCGTTGAAGCCCTGCCCGGACGGCAGCTCGGCCACCTTGCTGGTCACCACCGCGCCGTCGACGCCGGCGTTGGTGGCGATCCAGTACAGCGGCGCGCTCAGCGCAGCGGCGAACACCTCCACGCCCAGCTTCTCGTCGCCGGTCAGCGTGGACTGCAGCTCCGACAGCGCCGCGCGGGCCTGCACCAGGGCGGCGCCGCCGCCGGGGACGATGCCCTCCTCGACCGCGGCCTTGGCCGCCGCCACCGCGTCCTCGACCCGGTGCTTGCGCTCCTTCAAAGCGGTCTCGGTGGCTGCGCCGACCTTGATCACGGCCACGCCGCCGGCCAGCTTGGCCAGCCGCTCTTCGAGCTTCTCGCGGTCCCAGTCAGAGTCGGTCGCCTCGATCTCGGCGCGCAGCTGCTTGACCCGGGCGGCGATCGCCTCGGGGGTGCCGGCCCCGTCGACGATGACGGTGTCGTCCTTGGACACCACCACCCGGCGGGCGGAGCCGAGCACGTCGAGACCGGCCTCGCGCAGCGTCAGGCCGACGTCGGGGTTGATCACCTGGGCGCCGGTGACGACCGCGAGGTCCTCCAGGAACGCCTTGCGCCGGTCGCCGAAGTAGGGCGCCTTGACCGCGACGGCCTTGAGGGTCTTGCGGATCGCGTTGACCACCAGCGTCGACAGCGGCTCGCCCTCGACGTCCTCGGCGATGATCACCAGCGGCTTGCCCGCCTCGACGACCTTCTCCAGCAGCGGCAGCAGGTCGGGCAGCGAGCTGATCTTGTCCCGGTGCAGCAGGATCAGCGCGTCCTCCAGGACGGCCTCCTGCGAGTCGAAGTCGGTGACGAAGTAGGCCGACAGGAAGCCCTTGTCGAAGCCGACGCCGTCGGTGATCTGCAGCTCGGTCGACAGGGTCGAGGACTCCTCCACGCTGACCACACCGTCGCTGCCGACCTTGGTCATCGCCTCCCCGACCAGCTCGCCGATCTCCTCGTCGCGCGAGGACACGTTGGCCACCTGCGCGATCGACTCCTTGCCGGCGACCGGGGTGGCCGCGGCCAGCAGCGCCGACGACACCGCGTCGGCGGCCTTGGCGATCCCGGCGCCCAACGCGATCGGGTTGGCGCCGGCCGCGACATTGCGCAGGCCGCCGGAGATGATGGCCTGGGCCAGCACGGTGGCCGTCGTGGTGCCGTCGCCGGCCACGTCGTTGGTCTTGGTGGCCACCGACTTCACCAGCTGTGCGCCGAGGTTTTCGAACGGGTCCTCCAGGTCGATCTCCCGGGCCACGGCGACGCCGTCCATGGTCACCGTGGGGCCGCCGAACGCCTTGGCCAGCACCACGGTGCGGCCGCGCGGGCCCAACGTGACCCGCACCGCGTCGGCGAGCTTGTCGACGCCGGTCTCCATGGCCCGACGGGCGGACTCGTTGAACTCAATCTGCTTGCTCACGAATGTTCAACCCTTTCCTTCACGCGTGCCGCCCCGGACATCACCCGTAATACGGGGATCTCCGGGGCGGGCACGGTGGTTGCTTGTGGCTACTTGCCGACCTACTTGCCGACGATGGCCAGCACGTCGCGCGCGGACAGGATCAGGTACTCCTCACCGGCGTACTTGATCTCGGTGCCGCCGTACTTGCTGTAGATGACGACGTCGCCTTCCTTGACGTCCAGCGGGATCCGCTTGTCGCCATCCTCGTCCCAGCGGCCGGGGCCGACGGCAACGACGGTGCCTTCCTGCGGCTTCTCCTTGGCGGTGTCCGGAATGACCAGACCGGAAGCGGTCGTGGTCTCGGCCTCGTTGGCCTGAACGAGGATCTTGTCCTCGAGTGGCTTGATGTTCACGCTCGCCACGATTGGAGCCCTCCACATTGTCTGGATGTGACCCGGCGTCGGCCGGGCCCATCGGAACGTACTTACTTAAGGTGTTCGGCATTCGTGCGAGCCCTCGCATCGTCGTCGCGGGTGCCGAGCAAGGAATCGACCGACTGCCACCTAGCACTCTATACATGAGAGTGCTAGCACTCAAGGAGGGCCTGCGACAAGCTGCGGCTCGTCACCCGCTGACCCGGCCCTGGACCACCGGCAGCCCCGGATCGGTGGCCACGTCCAGCGGCGACGGCGGCGCCCCGGCTGCGATCAGGTGCGCCGCAAACGACGCGATCATCGCCCCGTTGTCGGTGCACAACCGCAGCGGCGGGATACGCAATGTCAGACCGGCTGCCGTGCACCGCTGTTCGGCCAGCTCGCGCAGCCGGGAGTTGGCGGCCACCCCGCCGGCGATCAGCAGCGTGCCGACCCCGAGGTCGGTGGCGGCCCGCACCGCTTTGGCCGTCAAAACGTCGGCCACCGATTCCTGGAAGCCGGCCGCCACATCGGCCGGGACGAAGTCGGGGTTGCGCTCCACGTACCGGGCCACCGCGGTTTTGAGCCCGGAGAAGCTGAACGCGTAGGGCGCGTCGCGCGGGCCGGTCATTCCGCGCGGGAAAGTGATCGCCTCACGGTCGCCAGTGCGGGCCAGCTCGTCGAGCACCCGCCCGCCCGGGTAGCCCAACCCGAGCAGCCGGGCCACCTTGTCGTAGGCCTCCCCGGCGGCGTCGTCGACGGTGCTGCCCAGCTCGACGATCGGCTCCGCCAGTGATCGCACGTGCAGCAGGTGGGTGTGGCCGCCGGAGACCAGCAGGCCCACGCATTCGGGCAGCGGCCCGTGGGCATAGACGTCGGCGGCCAGGTGCCCGCCCAGGTGGTTGACGGCGTAGAACGGCACGTCCCAGGCGGCGGCGTAGGCCTTGGCCGCGGCCGCGCCCACCAGCAGCGCGCCGGCCAGCCCCGGTCCGATGGTGGTCGCCACCGCGTCGGGACGCTGCACGCCGGCGGTCGCCAGCGCCCGGCGCATGGTGGGGCCCAGCGCCTCCAGGTGCGCCCGCGACGCGATCTCGGGCACCACCCCGCCGAAACGGGTGTGCTCTTCGACGCTGGAGGCCACCTCGTCGGCCAGCAGCTCCAGTGTGCCGTCGGGGTTCAGCTTGGTGATGCCGACACCTGTTTCGTCGCAGGAGGATTCGATAGCGAGCACGATGGTCGTCATGAACGGGCCTCCCGCCGCATCATGTAGGCGTCGGCGCCATTGCGGTAGTAGCGCTTGCGTACTGCGGTCTCGACGAAGCCGACGTCGCGGTAGAGCCCGATCGCCGCGGCGTTGTCGGTGCGAACCTCCAGGTGCACGACGCCGCCATCGGCGTAGGCCAGCAGGTCCGCCAGCAGCTGGCGGCCGATCCCGCGGCCCTGGTGGGCCGGGGCCACCCCGATGGTGTGCACCTCGAACTCGAACGGCGGGGTACGACCCAGCCGGGCGATGCCGCCGTAGCCGACCAGGGTGTCGCCGATGCGGGCTGCGACGTAATGGTGGTCGCGGGCACCGATCGCTCGCCGGAAGGCCGCGGCCGGCCACGGGTCGTCGCCGCCGAACAGCTGCGCCTCCAGTTCGGCGCAGCGCGCCGCGTCGGAGTCGACCAACGGGCCGAGGGTGACCAGCGGCGTGGCGGACGCCGCCGGCTTGGCGTCGGGCCGGCGCAGGTACATCGGCACCAGCGGCCCCGGTTCGGCGTCCCAATCCCCCACGGCGGCAACCAGTCCCGCCGACGTCGGGAAGGGCACGTCGAGTGTCGGCAGGCCGAACAGTCCGGCGTGTGCGGGCGAGCCGGCCACCGCGACGGCGTCGCCGGGGTCGACATCGGCCGGGGCGCTCACCGCCGGGCCGGCCACCCGTATCCCGTCGCGGTAGCGGGCCCAGTAGACCTCGCGGCGCCGGGCGTCGGTGACCACCAGGGCCGCGCCGGTGGTGTGCATCCCGATCGCGTCCAGACTGCATACGCCGTAGACCGGGATGCCCAGGGCGTGGCCGTAGGCGGCGGCACTGGCCATCCCGACCCGCAGCCCGGTGAACGGCCCCGGCCCGCAGCCCACCACCACCGCGGCCAGATCGGCCATGCCCAACCCAGCATCGGCCAGGGCGGCCAGCACATTGGGGGTGAGCCGCTCGGCGTGCGCCCGGGCGTCCACGGTGAGCCGCTCGGCCAGCACCGTGCATCGGTCAGGGGCCACCAGGCCCGCGGTGACCGCGGGCGTGGCGGTGTCGATAGCCAGGATCGCCCCCGTCATGGCGCGTACCACCGCCAGGTCGCGGTACGCGTCTCGGATTCGGCGCCCCGTTCCAGCCGGATGTCCAGGTGCCGTTCGGAGAGCCGCTCGGCCAGGCCCTCGCCCCACTCCACCACGACGACGGCGTCGTCGAGTTCGGTGTCCAGGTCCAGTGAGTCCAACTCGGCCAACAGGTCCAGGCCCGACTCGTCGAGCAGCCGGTAGAGGTCGACGTGGATCATCGCCGGGGTTCCGGGCCGGCGGGGCCGATGTTCGCGGGCCAGCACGAATGTCGGCGAGGTGACCGGCCCGTCGACGTCGAGCGCCTGGGCGATTCCCTTGGCCAGCACCGTTTTTCCGGCGCCGAGCGGCCCGGACAGCACCACCACGTCGCCGGCGCGCAGCTGGGCGCCGAGTAGCGCTCCCAACGCGATGGTGTCTTCGACTGTCGCCAGGGTCTGCGTTTCAGCCACTGCGCCCCGCCTTCCGGCGCAGCCGGCGGGTCAGGGTCACGCGGCGCGGCGTGGCCCGCTCGACCAACCGCACCAGCGCGTCGTCGATGACGTCGGGTTCCTCCAACTGCACCAGATGGCCGGCACCGGGCACGATCACCAGCTCGCAATCCCACAGCGCGGCCGCCATCGCCCGCGAATAGCCGGGCGGGGTCAGCAGATCGCGGTCACCGCAGGCGACCAGGGTCGGGATCTTGGCCAGGGTGGCAAGCGCGGCGCTCTCGTCGTGCACCTCCAGGGCGTGCAGAAAACCCACCATGGTGGCGACCGGGGTGGTGTGCATCATCTCCTCGGAGAACGCCACCACGCTCGGACTGATCTCGTCGGTGCCGTAGGAGGCCGCCCGCAGGATCGGCGCGATCACCCGGCGGGCGGCGCCCCGGCCGCGGTGCACCAGCTTCGGCGCGTAGCGCACGCTGAACTGGACCGCCTCCAACGCCGGGTTGCGCAGGATCTCCCCCAACGGGGAACGCGAAACCCCTTTGGCCGCCGAAGAGATCAGTGCCACGCCGACGATCCGGTTGCCGTAGCGCGCGGGGAACTGCCGGGCGTGCGACAGCACGGTCATGCCACCCATCGAATGCCCGACCAGCACCACCGGACCGCGCGGCGCGGCCACCTGCAGCACCGCCTCCAGGTCCTGGCCGAGCCGCGGCACGGTGTAGGTGGCGGGCGAGGCGACGGTGGAGTCGCCGTGGCCGCGCTGGTCATAGAAGACCATCCGGACCTGGTCGCCCCATTCGGCGGTCAGGCGGGCCCGCTGAAAGTGGAAAGATCCCATGCGCAAACAGAATCCGTGGGCGAACACCACGGTCAGCGGCGCGTTGCGCGGGCCCACGTCGCGGACCGCCAGTTCGACACCGTCGTCGGTGACCACAACCGAACTGTGGTCGTGCGCGAGGATGTCGAAATCCTCGGCGGCGTAAGGGTCTTCGATGGTGGTGCGACGGGTCACCGACCGCGCGACGGTGGATCCGGCGATGGTTCCGACGGCCGCCAATCCGGCCGCACCGGCCAGCCAGCCACCGGCTCGCAGGTTGGCGCGCCGCTTAGCTGACATCGCCGCCCCGATACGTCCTGGCGACCCGCCCGCGCGGACTGTTCACCACCTCGTAGTGGATGGTGCCCAGCTGGTCGGCCCAGTCCTGGGCCAGCGGCTCGCCGCCCGCGCCGGACCCGAACAAGACGACCTCATCGCCCTCGGTGACGTCGACCGGCCCGGGGCCGAGGTCGACGACGAACTGGTCCATGCACACCCGCCCGACGCTGCGCCGGCGCCGGCCGTTGATCAACACGTCGAACCGTCCGCTCAGCGGGCGGAACACCCCGTCGGCGTAGCCCATCGGGACCAGCGCGACGGTAGTGTCGGCCTCGGCGATCCAGGTGTGCCCGTAGGAGACACCCTCCCCCGCTCGGATCGAGCGCACCAGCACCACAACGGATTTCAGCGTCATCGCGGGAACGAGTCCCATGGCGCCACGCTCCGGGATGGGGCTCAGGCCGTACAGGGCGATTCCCGGCCGCACCATGTCGAAGGCCAGGTCGGGCCGGGTCATCACCCCGGCCGAATTCGCCAGGTGCGCCACCTCGAAGTTCAGGCCCTGATCGCGGGCCAGGCGCAACATGTCGGAGAACCGCTCAGCCTGAAGGTCGTTGACCGGATTGGCGGCTTCGTCGGCGCAGGCCAGATGCGACATCAGGCCTCGCACCCGGATCGCGTCCTCGGAAACAGCGCGGCGCAGGGCGCTCAGCAGCTCGGGGTAACCGGCCGCGTCGACACCGTTGCGGTTCATCCCGGTGTCGGCCTTGACCGTCACCGTCGCCGTGCGGCCGGTGCGGGTCACGGCGTCGAGCAGCTCGTCGAGCTGGCGCACCGAGGAGACCGCGATCTGCACGTCGGCGGCCAAGGCGGGCGCGAAGTCGGTGTCGGGGCCGTGTAGCCACGCCAGCACCGGTGCGGTGATGCCGGCTGCCCGCAACGCCAGCGCCTCATCGACGGTGGCGACCCCGAGTTCGGCGGCACCGGCGGCCAGCGCAGCCCGGGCCACCTGCGCCGCGCCGTGACCGTAGCCGTCGGCTTTGACCACCGCCATCAGCTCGGCGGCACCGGCCTGCTCGGACAGCACCTGCACGTTGTGGGCGATGGCGTCCAGGTCCACCAGCGCCTCGCCGAGCAGTCCGGCCGTTCGGGATGTGGCAGTCATGTCACTGCCATTCTTTCATCCGCGTCGAATGTCGCGTTAATGCACATCGTCGACGGTTTTGCGTAACACAACCCGACGTTCGGCGAAGGGATCAATGCGAGAAGTGCTGCTCGTCGTCGTAGTGTCCGCCGGGTTTGACCCGGTCCAGGGCGGTCACCGACTTCATGATGTCGTCGAACAGCGCCCGGGCGAGATCCGCCGACAGCCCCTCGCGGACCACCACCCGCAGCACCGCGACGTCCTCGGCGCCCTCCGGCATGGTGTAGGCCGGGACCTGCCAGCCGAAGGTGCGCAGCTCATGGGAGACGTCGAACTCGGTGTAGCCGCGGTCACCGGCCAGCCGGCAGCTCACCACCGGGATCGCCGAACCGTCGCTGATCACCTCGAAGTGCTCGGACGCGGCCAGCTGGTGGCTCAGCCAGCGGGCGGTGTCAGACAGGGTCCGCATCACCTCGGTGTAGCCGCTGCGGCCCAGCCGCAGGAAGTTGTAGTACTGGCCGACAACCTGGTTGCCCGGCCGGGAGAAGTTCAGCGTGAAGGTGGGCATGTCCCCGCCCAGGTAGTTCACCCGGAACACCAGTTCCTCGGGCAGCTGCTCGGCGTTACGCCACACCACGAACCCGATGCCGGGGTAGGTCAGCCCGTATTTGTGGCCGCTGACGTTGATCGACACCACCCGTGGCAGCCGGAAGTCCCACTTGAGGTCCGGGTGCAAAAACGGCACCACGAACCCGCCGCTGGCCGCGTCCACGTGCACGGGCACGTCCACGCCGCCCCCCGCCGCCAGCTTGTCCAGGGCCGCGCAGATCGCCTCGACGGGCTCCAGCTCGCCGGTGTAGGTGGTGCCCAGGATCGCCACCACCCCGATGGTGTTCTCGTCGACGGCGTCGATCACCTGCTCCGGGGTGATCACGTAGCGGCCCTCGGCCATCGGCAGGTAGCGCGGTTCGACGTCGAAGTAGCGGCAGAACTTCTCCCACACCACCTGGACGTTGGAGCCCATCACCAGATTGGGGGTGCGCCCCTGCCAATCCGCGGTCTTGGCACGCCAGCGCCACTTGAGCGCCAGCCCGCCGAGCATCACCGCCTCGGACGACCCGACGGTGGACACCCCGATGGCGCTGGCCGGGTCGTCGTCGCGCAGGTTCTCGGCGTGGAACAAGTCGGCGACCATCGACACGCAGCGCTGCTCGATGGCCGCGGTGGCCGGGTACTCGTCCTTGTCGATCATGTTCTTGTCGAACGACTCCGCCATCAGCGTGGACGCCTCGGGGTCCATCCAGGTGGTGACGAAGGTGGCCAGGTTCAGCCGGGAGCTGCCATCCAGCATGAGTTCGTCGTGGATGAAGCGATAGGCGGCCTGCGGATCCATCGGGTCGTCGGGCATCCGCAACGCCGGCACCGGCGCGGTGAACATCCGGCCGGTGTAGGCGGGGGCGACGGTGTGCGCGGGTACGGACGGGTGCGAATGGGTCACGGAGACTCCTATAACTCGGCGACGGCGGTGCGGATGTGAGCCAGGATGTGCGACGCCGACGTCGGGGTGTCGCCGGGTCCGGGGTCGGCGGCCGCGGCCGCAGCAGCGCGGGTGTGCACGAACGCGGCAGCGGCAGCAGCTTGGGCGGCGGGCAGTCCGGACGCCAGCAGAGCGCCGATCATCCCGGACAGCACGTCGCCGGAGCCGGCGGTGGCCGCCCAGGATCCGCCCGCCGGGTTGAGATAGACCGGGCCGCGGTGTTGGTGCGGCGGTCCCAGCTTCGCCTCTCCTCCGTCGAGCCTCGCTGAACCGCTCGATTCATGCGGCGGCCCCAGCTTCGCCTCTCCTCCGTCGAGCCTCGCTGAACCGCCGGGGTCGGCGACGACGGTGACGTGGCCCTTAAGTAGCACGGTGGCACCGAACTTCTCGGCCAATTCCCGCGCCGCGCCGACCCGGTCGGGCCCGGGCGGGTGCCCGGCCAGCCGGGCGTATTCGCCGGCGTGCGGGGTGAGCACGGTCGGGGCCTGTCGGTCGGCCACCAGTGACGGGTGGGCGGCCAGGATGGTCAACGCGTCGGCGTCGACGATCACCGGCAAGTCGGTGCCCAGGGCGAACCACAGCGCCGCGGCGCCCGCCTCGTCGGTGCCCAGTCCCGGCCCGACGACCCAGGCCTGCACTCGCCCGGCGGCCGCCGGGCTGGGCGCAGCGACCACCTCGGGCCAGTGCGAAACCACTTGGGTAGCAGCACTTCCGGCGTAGCGCACCATGCCGGAGGTGGCGGCCACCGCCGCGCCGGCGCACAAGATGGCCGCGCCCGGGTAGGTCGCCGAGCCGGCCAGGATCCCGGTGACGCCCTGGGTGTACTTGTCGTCGCGTGGGCCCGGCGCCGGCCAGCACGCCTCGACGTCGGCCGCGGTCAACGAGTGGATATCGGTGGCCGGCAGGTCCAGGCCGATATCGACCAGTTCGACGCGGCCGCAGTCCCCCAGTGCGTGCACCGGTTTGAGGCCGCCGAAAGTGACGGTGAGCGCGGCGTGCACCGCCGGGCCATCGGCCGCGCCGGTGTGCGGGTCCAGGCCGCTGGGAAGGTCGACGGCCACTACCGGGATGCCCTCGGCGCCGGCGAAGACCTCGGCGGCGTTCGGGCGCAGCGCGCCGCGCCCGGAGATCCCGACCACCCCGTCGATCACCAGATCCGTTGCGGGCGGCACGGCTTCGACGATCCGGCCGCCGGCCCGCTTGAAGGCCGCCAGCCCTTTGGCGTGGGCGCGCTCCGGGTTGAGCAGGATCGCGGTGGCCGCCGCGCCGCGCCGGCGCAGAAACGTGGCCGCCCACAGCGCGTCACCGCCGTTGTCGCCGGACCCCACCACCGCGCAAACGCTGCGGCCGGCCACCCCGCCGGTGCGGGAGGTGAGTTCCCGGGCGATCGCGGTGGCCAGGCCGAAGGCGGCCCGGCGCATCAGGGCGCCGTCGGGCAGGCTCGCCAGCAGGGGCGCTTCGGCGGCGCGGATCGCCTCGACGCTGTAGTAGTGCCGCATTACCGATCAGACTTCCATACCCGGCGAGGCGACCGGAAGGCCGAGCGAGCGGGCGACGGTTGTCACCGGCTGGTCGTACGTGACGAGGGCAATCAGATCCGGTCCGAGCGCCTGCGCTGACGCGACATGGATGGCGTCGAGGGCTCTCAGGCGGCCAGGCAGAGTCGCGGCCCGGTCGCGGATGTCGGACGTGACCTCCAGCTCGTCGTAGTCACGCAGAAGCTCGTCCATCAGGTTCGGGAAGCTGCCCATCTGATCGCAGTTGCGCACCGTCTCAATGAGACCGACGGTACTGGTGGCCCCGCGAAACTCGGCGTGAGCCGAAAGAAACTCACCGAGCTCGGCCGCATTGGGACGTTCGGTCACGAGAGTGACCAGAGCCGACGCATCCAGATAAATCACGGCTTGCTCTCGCCGGACGCCTTACCCTTGGCCTCCACTTCCTCCCGGAAGTCGCGCTCCCAGTCGCTCTCGCTGTAGCGATCTTCGAGCAAGGCGTGGAGAGGATCGGGGGCACCTTCCGGCAGCTTGATCCGGGTGAACGTATCGAGGTCCGCCAGCGTTTTCCCCGACCGATGCAGTGCCCCGGACGCCTCCAGTTCCTCGATCCGGCTGCGCTTCTTCGGCGGGGCCGGGCTCAGCGTGGCGATCACCTTGCCGTGCCGGGTGATCTCCAGCGTTTCGCCGTTCTCGGCGCGGGCGAACATCGCGCTGGGGTTGTAGGAGAACTCACGAATCGACACCGTCGCCATCAGCGCCTCCCGAGAAAGTACCTACATGTGCCTACAACGGTATTACCGCGCCGCGTGTCGCGTTATCGGATAACAGGCCAATCCGATGAGCACCGCCGCCGCGTGACCGATCGCGGTGAAATCGGGGTTGAGCACCAGCGGCACGGTGAAGATGACCACCAGCGCGGCCAGATAGCCCCAGCGCCACGGCCGCCGGATCCGGTAGGTCAGCACCGCCATCACGCCCACCAGGAAGTAGCTGACGCCGATGTCGCGGGCGTAGGTCAGCCGTTCGGATTCCTCGTGCAGGTGGATCAGCACGTACAGGGCGCCCTCGCTGACGTAGGTGGCACCGACGTGGGAGATCAGCCCGACCATCAGCCAGCGCAGGTGGCCCAGCCAATGCTCGGCGGGCGCCAGAAACAGCGTGAACAGCACCAGATACGGCGACCAGTCCTTGCCGTCGATCCACAGCAGGCTGGAGACCAGCACCTCCAGTGGGTCGGTGGCCAGGTGGTGCAGGTTGGTGGACTGCTCGACGAGCATGGTGTGCAGTCGCCGGCCGACCATGTGCTGGATGACGGTGGTGACCCCCAGCACCGCCAACCATAGGTAGGTCAGCGGGGCGTTGTGCACGAAATGCCACGCCGCGGACAGGCGGCTTTTCACGTCGGTCACGGCGTACAGCGTTACATGACGGGTTGTTGTGGGCCATCCACTGCTACCGTCTCCTGAATCAGGCCGTCCGTTTGCGACCGGCACCGACGGGATGGGGTGCACCGATGAACGAACCGCACCGGCCAATTCCTAACCCGCACGACCCGACGAAGTTTGCGCCGATGGGCGGACCCATGATGCCGGGGCCGGGCGGTCAGATGCCGCCGCCCTGGCCGCCGATGCCGCCGAGCCCGCCACCGCACGGCAACCGCCGGCTGATATGGGTCCTGCTGGGGCTGGTCTGCGTGCTGACCGTGACCGCCGTGGTACTCACCGTGACGCTCGTCGGCCGCGACCGGCACGAGCCTGCGCGATCCAGCGCGATAGCCTCATCGGCGACGTCCGGCGACAAGCCACCGCTGCCGGTGTCCGCCCTCGACGGCCTGCTCCCCGCCAAGGACGTCGTCCGCGACGCAGTGAGCGACCCGGGCATTGGCCTCGTCAACGACGGTGCGGCTATAGACACCGACGTCATGGTGGACGCCGACTGCCAAGGGATTGCCTCTGTTGCCGGGCCGGTTTATGCCGGTTCCGGCTGGACCGCTATCCGCTGGCAGCGGTGGAACAGTCCCGCCGAACCTGATCCACCCGAGTGGGTGCACGAAGTCCTGATGTCGGTAGCGACCTATCCTCAGGCCGAAGCGGCCCGCACCTTCTACACCAAGCAGAGCGCAGCGTGGCATAAGTGCTCCGGCCGCAATATCAATTTCCGCATATCCGCTGTCAAGGACGCGCCCGACCAGTTCTGGTCGGTCGGGGTCATCACCGACGCCGATGGGGTGCTCAAAACGACCTTGACCAGGGAAGGCGGCGGTGGCTGGTCGTGCCAGCACACGCTGAACGTACGCAACAACATCGTTGTCCGCATCAGCGTGTGCGGGTTTACAGATTCGGCAGCGGCAGCGCAGACGCTCCTCGACTCAGTCAACCAAAAGATCGACGCGGCAGCGTGAGAAGGAGCGCAACCGCAACGCCGCGGCACTGTTCGCCCGAGCAGTCCCCCGAGATCGCCGCCAGTCCATCAAGTCCTGCGGTCCGGCCGGCCCCGGTAGCGCGGGCTCAGCGATGAACGAGCCGCAGGGTCCGACTCCCAGCCCCTACGACCCGACGCGGTTTACGCCTTGGAACGGGCCAGTCCCACCGTGGTCGGGCGGTCACGTGCCGCCGTCCTGGCCACCGATGCCGCCGGGTCGGCCGCCCCACGGCAACCGTCGACTGCTCTGGGCGCTGCTGGGGTTGGTGTGCGTGCTGACGGCAGTAGTCGTGGCGCTCGTCGTGATCCTCCCCCGCCACGACGGGCACGAGATCGTTGCGCAATCCCCGAGCACGACATCGACGCCGGCAACGTCGCATCAGCGTGCGCCGGTCCCCGTCTCCGCCCTCGAAGGCCTGTTGCCGGACAAGGGTTTCGTCGCCTCCGCGGCGGCTGCCCCCGGCGTCGACCTCGTCGCTCACGGCGAGGGCATTGACGTCGAAGACTTGGTGGACGCCGATTGCCAAGGAGTCGTCGCCGTTTCCTCGCGGGCCTACGTGGGCTCCGGCTGGACTGCTATCCGCTGGCAACACTGGAACAACCCGCCCGAAACCGCCAATTCGGTGAAATTGATGAATCATGTTTCGCTGTCGGTAGCCGCCTATCCGCACGCCAACGCTGCCCGTACCTTTTACGTCAAGCAGAGCGATGCGTGGCGGAAATGCGCCGGAGATCTCGTCAACGGCCAACCGGCCAGCGCGACGGAATACACGGGCCAACTCTGGGTCATCACCGAAGTCACCGCCTCCGATCGTGCAATCGCTGCCACCGCGGTCAACGCCGAGCAGAACGACTGGTCGTGCCGATCCATGATGGCCGTACGCAACAACATCGTCGTCCGCGTCGCGACGTGCGCCCGCACAGGTCCAGCAGCGGCAGCGCAGACGATCCTCGACTCGATAACGGCGAAGATCGACGCGGCAGCTTAAAGGGCACCCCTACCCTTGATCGGCCACGATCCCTGGCGTATCGTCCGATTCAATTTCGCGACGCACAGTAGCGGATCGATGGAAAGGGCTTCAGTTGGTGCGCAACCGCTACGCCGGGGAACCGTTCACCACCCCGACTTCGCAGATCGCCGCCGCGCTGGAGCAGGTCAGTATCCCCACCCTGTTGCTGTCGTGCGTGCACATCACCGGCGATCCCCGCTTCATCCGGGAGTTCAAGCAGAACGGCATCTTCCTCAACGAGATCCAGGGCTTCATGTCCGAGGAGGACAAGGCACGCGCCCGCGCCGAGGCGTTGCCGGTGATCGTCGACTATCGCGACCGGGGCTGTCCGCAGCCCGCTCCGCTGCCCGCCGCGCTCATCAAAGAGATGATGGACTGGGCGGCCTGCGAAACCGTGCCGGATGCCTACCTGGGCCTACTCGCCGAAGAACTCGATCTGGAGGGGGCCGACCCTCGGCGGCCCGCACCGCTGGATCGAGACCGCGCGGCGCAGTTGCCGGTCGTGGTGATCGGCTGCGGGGAATCGGGCGTGCTGGCCGGAATCCGGCTGGCACACGCGGGTATTCCCTTCACCATCGTCGAGAAGAACGCCGGTCCGGGCGGGACGTGGTGGGAGAACACCTACCCGGGCGCCCGGGTGGACGTGGCCAACCACTTCTACTGCTTCAGTTTCGCGCCCAACAACAACTGGGGGCACTACTTCGCCGAACAGCCGGAACTGCAGGCCTATTTCAGCGACCTGATCACCAAACACGGCCTGGATGCCCACATCCGGTGGAACACCGAGGTCACCGCGGCGGCCTGGGACGACGACGCCGGCACCTGGACGCTGACCACCGCAGCGGGCGAGCAGCTGCAGGCACGAGCGGTGATCACCGCGGTCGGCCAACTCAACCGGCCGCACCTGCCGGAGTTCGACGGCGCCGACAGCTTCGCCGGCCCGGCGTTTCACTCCGCGGCCTGGGATCACCGCGTCGACGTGACCGGCAAACGCGTGGCGCTGATCGGCGCGGGCGCCAGCGGCTTCCAGATCGCGCCGGCGATCGCGGGAAAAGTGGAGCACCTCACGGTGTTTCAGCGCACCGCACAGTGGATGTTCCCCAACCCGATGTATCACGACGCGGTCGGCGACGGCGTGCGCTGGGCACTGGAGCACCTGCCGTTCTACGGCCGCTGGTACCGGTTCCTGCTGCTGTGGCCCGGCGCCGACAAGGGCCTGGAGGCCGCCCGGGTGGACCCGACCTATCCCGACCAGGACTACGCGGTCAGCGAGATCAACGCCATGGCCCGGCAGATGTTCACCGGCTGGATCACCGCTCAGGTCGGCGACGACGAGGAGCTGTTGGCCAAGGTGTTGCCGGACTATCCGGCCACCGGCAAACGCACCCTGCAGGACAACGGCACCTGGCTGCAGACCCTGCAGCGCGACAACGTCGACCTGGTGCGCACCGGGATCGAGCGGATCACGCCTCAAGGTCTCCAGACCGAAGACGGTGTCCACCATGACGTGGATGTGATCGTCTACGCCACCGGGTTTCGGCACACCGACGTGCTGTGGCCGATGCGCGTCACCGGCCGCGGCGGCACCGATCTGCACACGCTGTGGGGCAGCCGGCCGTATGCGTATCTGGGTATCACCGTGCCCGGCTTCCCGAACTTCTTTCTGCTCTATGGCCCCGGCGCCCACCTGGCACACGGCGGCAGCCTGATCTTCAACTCCGAGTTGGAGATGCGTTACATCGATGCCTGCCTGGCCAAGATCGCCGGCGAGGGGCTGCACTCGATCGAGCCGACCGCCCAGGCCGCCGCCGAATGGCATCGGGCCACCCAGGATGAGATCAAAAAGACCGTGTGGGCGCACCCGGCGGTCAAGCATTCCTACTTCAAGAACGCCGACGGCGAGATCCACACCGTCAGCCCCTGGCGGCTCGACGAATACTGGTCGGCGGTGCGCGAACCGGACTGGACGCAGTTCATCATCGCCAAAGGAGACCAGAGTTGAGCGGAGTCGTCATCACCGGTGCGGCATCGGGAATCGGCCGCGCGTGCGCGCAGGCGCTGATCGCCGAGGGGCGCCGGGTTGCGTTATGGGACATCGCACCTGGCGTCCAGGAGGTGGCCGACGGCTTGGGCATGCCCGGCGCAGTGGTCGACGTCTGCGATGACGCCGGGATGCCTGCGGCGGTCGCCGCCGCGGCCGAGGCGCTCGACGGGATCGACGGGCTGGTACACGCCGCGGGGCGGGTGGCCCCGGAACCGGTCGGCGCCTACACCGGTGACTCCTGGGATGCCGTCATGGATGTCAACCTGCGTGCCCAGGCCATGCTGGTGCAGCTGATGCTGCCGCACCTGGAGGCGGTAGCCCGGGCCGGCGGCCATCCGGCGGTGGTCGGTATCTCCAGCATCGAGGGGTTGACCGCCAATCCGTTCATCCCGGCCTATTGCGCCTCCAAGGCCGGCCTGCTGGGGTTGACCCGGTCCATGGCCGCGCAACTAGGCCCGGCCGGCATCCGGGTCAACGCGGTGTGCCCGGGCTTCATCGAAACCCCGATGCTGCAGATCGCCCTCGACGTCGAAGAGGTCGCGGCCGGGTTCGTCGCCGCCGCGCCCCTAGGACGCATCGGTCAACCGGAGGAGGTCGCCCAGGCGGTGGCGTTTTTGATGTCGCCGCGGGCGTCGTTCGTCACCGGCACCCAGATCGTCGTCGACGGTGGCGTCACTGCCCGGCATCCGTGACGACGCCCGTGGCCGGCTCGGGTTTCAGGTCACGCCACCAGCAGTAGATGAACAGCAGCATCGACATCACCAGCGCAACGATCACCCAGAGGGTGATCGTGACGTCTATCCAGGATCCGATCGGCGGCGCGTCCGGCAGGGCGTTGCGCAGCGGGATCACCGCGAAAAGCATTGCCGCATACCACGTCGTCATCGGCGGCTGGAATTTGCGCCAGCCCAGGAATGTCAGGTTTGCAACGACGACAGCCACCGCGGCCAGGGCGATCAAGACGCCTACGAGCACGGCACCGAAAGCCATGGTGCTCGGTGACCGGTGCAGCGTCACCCGGTAGGGGCCGCTGCCGCCGTCACGGTCGCTGACGATCTCGTTCTTCCAGCCGGCGATATGGTCGACAAACGTCACCGACATCCGTTCCGGCGTCGTGGCATCGCCGCGGAGAACGTCGACGGTGATCGGCCCGGTCTGGTAGTGATCGAACGGCCAATTCGCTGAGTTGCCGGAGACCGTCAACGGGACCGGGAACACCCCGGGCACCATGCCTTTCGTCCAGGTGCGCTTGGTCGGGGTGACCGCAGAGTGCACGGCGATGCTGAGGTTGTCCCGGAGCCCATGGGTGGCTGGATCGACCAGGTCAGGTCCGGGTGTGATGGTGACCTTGCCGGTCAGCGTGCCCTTGACCGTCTGCAGATCGTCGATGTCGATGGTCACCGTCGTTCCGTCGGCCGCCGCCTGGCCGTCGGTGAGTTGGCGCGGGCAGCCGCATCCCGCTCTCTCATACAGCGCGAGGGTGACGAGATAGGACGCGACGAAGAAGACCGTCATGCCGAGGATCAGAAGTAGCCTGGGCCGGTTGACGTGAACAACCGGATCGCCATTGGGCAAGGCTGCTCTCCCTTACTCTGGATGGTCGACGACAACGGCTGCATCGTCTCATCGCGGCCGTGCTTGCCGCCGAGTTTTCGAAGTACACACGACCCGAATCGAGCGGCTGCAATCGAATTCCGGCGCTGCCGCCGAATCTGTGCCGCGTTAGAAGACTTCGCTGTGCGGTGCCGCGATGACGAACCCGTGCGTTACCGCCGGGGCACCGTTCTTGGCACCGTTCTCGTGCGCGGCCTGGAGTACGCAGACCACCTCGGTGCCCAGCGGACTCCCACAGACCAGCGATTGGGTGGGCGAGAAATCCCAGAAGACGATCTTGTGGCCGGGCACCAGCATGATCGACGGAACCTTGGCCGGATCGCCGAGGAGCCCGGCGGGCGCCATCGGCAGAAACTGCGCCGGACCGTTGCCGTCCGCATAGACGGTGCCCAGGCTCACGCTGCGGGTTCCCGGCGGCGCTCCCACGAAATTCCCGGCACACGCCACGCTGTGCGTGACTTTCCCACGACTCTTCCGGCAGGCCAGACCCGAGGGGGTGGTAAACGCCAGATCCGGGATGCCGGTGAGGTCGCTGACAGTGCCGGGCAGCGGTCCGCTGTCATCGATGAGCGGATTGAGGTCGGGAACCTCGTTTGCGGCAACGGCATTGGGTACCGGCACGAGCATCGCCACCGCGGCGCAGACCACCGCCAGCAATCGTCCCAACACCGAGAGTTCCCCTATTCGACGGTGACCGACTTGGCCAGGTTGCGCGGCTTGTCGACATCGTAACCCCGGGCCTGCGCCACCCCGGCGGCGAACACCTGTAGCGGGATGGTCGACAACAGCGGCTGGTAAAGCGTTGGCACTCCCGGGATTTCGATCAGATGATCGGCGTAGGGCCGCACCGTCTCGTCGCCCTCCTCGGCGATCACGATGGTGACTGCGCCGCGGGCCTGGATCTCGCGGATGTTGGAGAGCAGCTTGGAGTGCAGCATCGCGGCGTTCTTCGGCGAGGGCATCACGACGATCACCGGCAGGTCGTCCTCGATGAGCGCGATCGGGCCGTGTTTGAGCTCACCGGCGGCAAAGCCCTCGGCGTGCATGTAGGCCAGTTCCTTGAGTTTGAGCGCGCCTTCCAGTGCCACCGGGTAGCCGACGTGCCGGCCCAAAAAGAGCACAGCACTCGATTTCGCGAACCGCCGCGCCAGCTCGGCGACCGATTCCATCCCGTCGAGCACCCGCGCCACCAGGTCGGGCATCGCCTCCAGTTGCCGGTACTCGCGCTCGACCTCGTCGGGGTATTTGGTGCCCCGGGCCTGGGCCAGTGCCAGCCCGACCAGATAGTTCGCGGTGACCTGGGCCAGAAACGTCTTGGTCGACGCGACGCCGATCTCCGGTCCGGCCCGGGTGTAGATCACCGCGTCGCACTCGCGCGGGATCTGTGAGCCGTTGGTGTTGCAGACCGCCAGCACCTTGGCCTTCTGCTCCTTGGCATGCCGGACGGCTTCGAGGGTGTCGGCGGTCTCGCCGGACTGGCTGATCGCCACCACCAGGGTGCTGCGGTCCAGAACCGGGTCGCGGTAACGGAATTCGCTGGCCAGCTCGACTTCCACCGGCAGCCGCGTCCAGTGTTCGATCGCGTACTTGGCCAGCAGGCCGGAGTGATACGCGGTGCCGCAGGCCACCACGAACACTTTGTCGACCTCACGCAAGTCCTGATCGGAGAGCCGCTGCTCGTCGAGCACGATCCGGCCGTCCTCGAAGTGACCGAGCAGAGTCTCGGCCACCGCGGTGGGCTGCTCGGCGATCTCTTTGAGCATGAAGTACTCGTAGCCGCCTTTTTCGGCGGCCGACAGGTCCCAGTCGATATGAAACGGGCGAGCAGTGCCGGTCATGTCCTGGCCAGAGAAGTCGGTGATGCGGTAGCTCTCGGCGGTGATGACCACCGCCTGGTCCTGGCCCAGCTCGATCGCGTTGCGGGTGTAGGGGATGAACGCCGCCACGTCCGAACCGAGGAACATCTCGCCCTCGCCGATGCCGACCACCAGCGGGGTGGAGCGCCGCGCCGCCACGATGGTGCCGGGCTCGTCGGCGTGGGCGAACACCACCGTGAAGTGCCCCTCCAGCCGGCGCAGCACCGCCAGCGCCGAGGCCACGAAATCCCCGGCGGTGTCGCCGTGGCGGTACTGGCGGGCCAACAGGTGGACGGTCGCCTCGGTGTCGGTCTCGCTGGTGAACTCCACGCCCTCGCGCTCCAGCTCGTCGCGCAGCGCGGAGAAATTCTCGATGATGCCGTTGTGCACCACGGCGAATTTCGAGGCCGCGTCGCGGTGCGGGTGTGCGTTGCGATCGGTGGGGCGGCCGTGAGTGGCCCAGCGGGTGTGGCCCAGCCCGGTGCCGCCGGTCAACAGGACCGGATCGGTAGCGGCCAGTTCGGCTTCGAGGTTGGCCAGCCGGCCCGCGCGGCGGCGGATAGTGAGCTGTCCGACACCGTCGACGACCGCGATTCCGGCGGAGTCGTAGCCGCGGTATTCCATGCGCCGCAGTGCCTCGACGACGACCTCGCGGGCGGGCCGTTGCCCGACGTAGCCGACGATTCCGCACATAGCTGTTCAGGGTAGTGCAGGGCTGGGGTATCTCTATATTCCTCGCTGCCCGGCCGTGACGGCGACGGGGAGTTCCACGACTTTCGCCAGGCCATGACCGTCGAGCCGCTCCGCGATACGTTCTTGCGTTAACGTCATCGGGTGGCGAGCATCAAGCGTCTGTACAGCGCATTGAACCGTCCGGGCCCGCACCGCGTCTTGCGCGGCGATCTGGCCTATGCGGGGCTGGCCGGTGTGGTTTACACCCCGGCGTCCGGGTACCGGCTTCCCGCGGTGGCGTTCGGCCATGACTGGCTGACCCGCGCCGACCGCTACGCCGGCCTGCTGGAGCACTTGGCGTCGTGGGGCATTGTGGCTGCGGCCCCGGACACCGGGCGCGGCCTGGCGCCGTCGGTGCTGGAATCGGCCGCCGGCTTGGGCCGTGCGCTGGAGATCGCCACCGATATCCGGTTGGGGCCGGGCCGGATCAGCATCGACCGCGGCCGGCTCGCGGTGGCCGGCCACGGTTTCGGCGGTTCAGCGGCGGTATTCGCCGCCGCCGGGTTACCGCTGAAACCCCAAGCGGTGGTGTCGATTTTCCCGACGGTCACCAGCCCCGCTGCCGAGCAGGCCGCGGCGGCGCTGGAGGTGCCCGGTGTGGTGTTCAGCAGCCCGGGCGACTCGACGGCACTGCGCTCCAACGCGGTCGAGCTGGCGCATGCCTGGCGGTCGGCGACGCTGCGGGTGATCACCAAAGCGTCGCCGGCCGGGCTGCCGCAGGGCGGTCGGCTGAGCGGGTTCTTCGGGCTGCCGACCTCGGATCGGCGCACCCAGCGGCGGGTGCGCGCCCTGTTGACCGGATATCTGCTGGCCCAGCTGGCCGGCGACAAGACCTACCGACCGTTCGCCGATCCGGACGTGCGGCTGCCGCATACCGAGCCGCTCGACGCACTGCCGGAACCGGCGAGCCACGAGGAGAAGATCGCCGCGCTGCTCAAGTAGGGCAGCTGCAAACGGCCACGGCCGCCGGGTCCTGTTCAGACCCGACGGCCGTGTCGTTGTTTGCCGGCGACTACCCGGCCGCGCCGACGCTGCCGTCGGCCCCGGCCGTACCCGAGGTGCCATTCGGCGTGCCGGTGCCGGCCGCACCCCCGGCACCGCCCTTGCCGAGCGCCCCGCCGGCCGCCCCGGCACCGCCGGACCCACCGTCGCCACCATGACCGCCGTCACCGCCGTCACCGCCCGCGGCGCCGTCGGTACCGGTCCCGCCGGCACCGCCGGCCCCACCGGCCGCCCCGGCACCGCCCTTGCCGGAGGTACCGCCGCCGGTGCTGGCACCACCGGTGCCGCCGGTGCCCCCGGTACCGCCAGTGCCACCGTCACCCGCGGTGTTGCCCGCGCCGGTCGCGGCGCCACCGGCGCCGCCCTTACCGCCGGCGCCAGCGGCCCCGCCGGTGCCGCCGTTACCGGTGCCCGAGGTGCCGCCGGTACCGCCATTGCCACCCGCGCCGCCGGCGCCACCGTTGGTACCGTCGCCGGCACCCGCCGAGGTGCTGCCGGCGGTCCCGGCCGCGCCCGCCCCGCCGGCGCCACCCCGGCCACCGGTGCCGCCGTTGCCGTCGACGGCGCTGGCTCCGGTCTGACCGGCCGTGCCGCTGGTGCTGGCGCCGCCTTGGCCCGCGGTGCCCGCGGCACCGCCGGCTCCGCCGTCACCGCCATTGCCGCCGGCCAGGCCGTTGCCGGCGCTGTCCACACCGCCGGCACCGCCGGCCCCACCGGTGCCGCCGCTGCCGCCCTTACCCGCGGCGCCGCCGTTGCCGCCGTTGCCGGTATTCGACGCGCCGCCGTTACCGCCGGCGCCGCCGGTGCCGCCGGCCCCACCGTTGGCGCCGTTGCCGCCCGCGGTCCCGGCGACGGTGTCCGTGGCGGTCTTGCCGGACTCACCTGCGCTGCCGGATGTACCGCTACCGCCGGTGCCGCCAGTGCCACCCTGTCCACCGTTGCCGGCCTCCGCGGTGCCGCCGTTACCGCCGGCCCCGCCGGTGCCGCCGCCGGTTCCACCGGTTCCACCGTTGCCGCCCTTACCGCCGTCGGCCGCGAGGGCGCCGTTACCGCCGTTGCCTCCGGCGCCACCGACCCCGCCGCTACCGCCGGTACCGCCGTTGCCGCCGTTACCGGCGTGGCTGGGCGCAACCCCGATGTTGTTGGTCGGCACGGCAGTTCCGGCGCTGTTGCCACCGTTGCCACCCGCGCCGCCGGCCGCACCGGCGCCACCGCCGGCACCATTACCGCCGTTACCGCCGCTCGCGGTGCCATTGCCGCCGTTACCGCCGGAACCGCCGACACCGACTGCACTGCTACCGCCGTTGCCGCCGTTACCGCCGATGCTCACGCCGGTGGTCGCGCCGTTGCCGCCGGCACCGCCGTCGCCGCCGGTAGCGCCAGTACCGGCGGTGGAGGACGGCCCGGCTCCGCCGTTGCCGCCGTTGCCGCCGACGCTGTAGACGGTGCCCGCAGTGAAGTGGTCGCCGTTGACGTCTCGCCACCCGGTGCCGCTACCGCCGGCACCGCCGTCACCGCCGTTGCCGGCCGTTCCCGCACCGGTCAGGCCGGTACCGCCCCCGGCGCCACCGTTACCGCCTTGGGCGTGGTTGCCAGAGAGCAGCCCCCCGCCGGCGCCGACGGTGCCGTTACCGCCGGCGCCGCCGTTGCCGCCGGTACCGCCGACGCCGCTACCGGGCGCACCACCGGTGCCGCCGTTACCGCCGTTGCCGCCGAAGGTCTGGACGGTGTCGTCATCGGTGGCTCCGTTACCGCCTGCGCCACCGTTGCCGCCCGCGCCCGCGGGCCCGCTGGCGCCGGCACCGCCGGTACCACCGTTGCCGCCGTTACCGGCAACGCCTTGGACACCGACAGCGCCGCTGGCGTCACCGCCGCGGCCGCCGTCACCACCGGCAGCTCCGACGTGGGATCCGGTCGAGGCGCCGCCGGCACCACCGACGCCACCGTTGCCACCGTTGGTGACACCGGCGCCACCGGCGCCACCGACACCCCCGGTGCCCCCGCTGCCATCACCGGCGTTAGCGCCGGCGCCGCCGGCACCGCCGTTACCGCCCTTGAGGCCGTCGCCACCGACACCGCCGGCGGCACCGTTGCCGGCGACACCGCCGCTGGTGCTGCTCATGGGATCGCCGCTGCCGCCGCCGGCACCGCCGGCCCCGCCGGCCCCGCCGTTACCGAGGTAGTTGCCGTTCTCATCCTTGAAGCCGTCGCCACCGTTGCCGGCCGCGCCACCATTGGCTCCGATGCCGGCCTGGCCGTGCTCCCAGAAGTTGCTGCCGGCCGCACCGCCGGTGCCGCCGGAACCGCCGTTGCCGCCGTTGACGTGGTCAGCCGTGCCGGCGGCGCCGTCACCGCCGGCCCCGGCCTGCCCGCCGTCACCACCGTTGCCGTAGGTGAAGCCGCCGCGTCCGCCGGCGCCGCCGCTACCGCCGTTGGATCCGTTACCGCTGCCGCCGTTGGCGAAGCTGCCGTTGACGCCGTTACCGCCGGCGCCGCCGGTGCCCCCGGTGCCGAGGAGCCACGCCACCGCGTCGCCACCGGCACCACCGGTGCCGCCCGCGATACCTTCGGCGCCGACGCCCCCGGCGCCACCGTCGCCGCCGTGGCCCATGAAGATCCCGCCCGTACCGCCGTTTCCGCCGGCGGCTCCGAGGCCACCCGAACCGCCGTCGCCGCCGTTGCCGAAGAAGCCGAGCGCATTGCCGCCGTTGCCGCCGTCAACGCCGTCCTGGTCGCTGTTCCAGCCGGCACCGCCGTCGCCGAACCACAGACCGCCGTCACCGCCGTCCGGGTTGTCCGCGGTTCCGGCGGCACCGTCGCCGATCAGGTACTGCCCGGCCATCTCGTTGATGGAGTTGTTGACCATCGCGCCGAAGTCGCTGTTGATCCACGCCTCGATACCGGCGTGCAGCGGCAGGTAGAACCACTGGTCGAGGATGCTGCCCATGTCGAAGGCGGCCGCCGAGCCGGAGAAGTCGAAGGCCGCGAGCCCCGGGTCGACGTCGGCGCCGGCGTCGGCGTCGGCCGGAAAGATGCCGGTGAGCCAATCGAGATTGAACAGGTCCTCGACGTCGGCATGGGCCTGCGGCGCGCCGGCCAGCGGGCTCATCCCGAGGGCCAGGAACGCTGCTGCCGCACCGCCGGCACCTATCGCTCGGTTGCGGTGCCGGAGTTTTCCTGCACCGGTCTGGTTGCGGGTGTAACGACGAGTCATGGGAAGACCTTTCGTGGTGAAAAGTTCGGCTATGGGGATTTCAGGCGGGAGGGGCGGGATCAGCCGAGCAGCCCGAGGTCAGCCAGCAGGTCGCCGAAGGCGAAGCTGTCGGCCATCGAGCTGCCCGCGCCGCCGTCGTCGGTGCCGTCATCGACGACGAAGCCCTCCGGCGCCGGGATGCTGAAGACCGGGTCCTTGCCGCTCCACGAACCCCAGCCAAGCTGCGAGCCGATCACCTGCGAGACACCCAGCCAGGCGCCGAGCGGGCCGATCGCATCGCTCGGCGCGTGCAGGTCGCCGACCACCGGGATGCCGGAGATGTCGAAGCCGATGCTGTTGAAGATCGACCCACCCGAGGCGGGCGCCTGGGCGATCTCGTTGCCGTCGGGGTCCAGCACGTGCATCGGGTCGGCGGTGACGTGGCCGCCGGTGCTGAACCAGCCGCCGAAGGCGAAGTCCAGGTGGGTGATCTCCATACCGCCCGGCAGGAGACCGGCGTCGTTGATCGCCGGCAGCAGGCTGTCGAGGTTGAGGGTGGCGCCGTTGAGTGAGGCGTCGAACATGTTCGCCGGGATGTTGAGCAGGCCCTGGAACGCCGCAGTGGTGTCACCGTCCTTCAGAGCGTCGCTGAACTCCTGCAGGCTGTTGGCGAGCGCGACGCCGGGGGCGATGAACGGGCTGACCGAGGCGAGCATGACCGCGCTCATCGGTGACCCGAGGAAGTTGATGATCGGGGTGAGCGTCTCGGCCTGGTCGGCGGGCAGGAAGCCCGGGACCTGGCTGAAGATGATTTCGTGCCCACCGGCCAGGTTGCCGAGCAGATAGCTGCTGTCCATGGTGTGACGGATGACGTCGTTGATGGTGTCCTGATCGGCGTTCATCAGCGTCAGCGACGACCACGCGTTCTTCAAGTCGGTCTGCATGGCGTTGGTCATCGCGGGGATGGTCGACGGGTCGTCGATCATGCTCTGCAGGTACTCCGACATGCGGGACGAGAGCTGGGTGAAGCCGATGTCGGGCGCCGCGTTGTAGGAGGCCATCATCCGCGCGATGTTGTCCTGCGCGGTGTTGTAGGCCGCTTCGAACGGGGCGAAGAAGTCGGCGAGACCGAAGCTGTCGGCGGTCAACGCCACGTCTCGGGCGATGTTGCCGGTGTATACCGGCGCGACGGTCGGCACGACGGCGACGAGGCCGGCGCCCACGATCGCGACACCCGCGGTGGCGTAGGGACGAAGTGCTTGGTGCATCAACAATCTCCTCGGAAAGGGTTGCCGCACCTTCAGGCGCGTGCAGGGCGTAAGTGAAGTTAGCTAATACAGACCTTAGAAGCAACTCAGGGCACAAGTGGGCGTGGATGTGACGCACCGCACCGGCCGGTGAGCGCTCCGATGCCTGCCAGGCGCATTGACCTGCCGTTTTCTGAACTCCCAGCGTCACGCAGAATCACATTACGTTTACATCCGCATTCGTCCACTTTAGTGAAACTGGCTATAAGAGTAGGGAAATACTGAGAAGAACGCCTTTTCGTGTCCGCGAAGCCCTGCCGGTGCTGCCCTCGCGGTCGCGGCGGATATCTTTGAGCCCGTGCCTCCCGACCCGGCTTCCGTGGTGGATCTGCTTCGTCGACAATCCGATCGATACGGCGACAAGCTCGCGTTCGCGTTCACCGTCGACGGCGAGACGGAAGCCGGCCGGCTTACCTACTGCGAACTCGACCGCAAGGCGCGGGCGATCGCCGCGGGGCTGCAGCGCCGGGGCGCGGCCGGTCGGCGCGTGCTGGTGATCTGCCGCCCCGGCCTGGACAGCATTGCCGCCTACTTCGGTTGCCTGTATGCGGGCGCCGTCGCGGTCCCGGTGCAGGATCAGCTGGCCCGGTTGATGACGATCGTTCCCGATGCCCGCGCCGGTTTCGTGCTGGCCGACGCCGAGACGCAGAACCGGTTCAAGGCCGCCGTCGACGGCATGGTCCGCCGGCCACCGCAGTGGGCGCTGCCGGATGCGCCGCTGGAGGACGCCGACAACTGGGCACCCCCGGATGTCGACGGCTCCACGACCGCGATGATGCAGTACACCTCCGGCTCCACCCGGGCGCCCAAGGGGGTGGTGCTGAGCCACGCCAACCTGCTGCACAATCTGGGTGCCATCGAGGAAGCCTGGGGCGGCTATGAGAACGACCTCGCGGTGTCCTGGCTGCCGCTGCACCACGACATGGGGCTCATCGGCGGGATTCTGGGCACCGTCTACGTCGGCTGCAGCACGGTGCTGTTGTCACCGGCCGGTTTCATCGCCCGCCCCCTCCGCTGGCTGGAGACCGTTTCGCGCTACCGCGCCACGGCGACCGTCGCGCCGAACTTCGCCTACAACCTGTGCGTCGAGCGCAGCACCGGCGACGAACGGGCCGCGCTGGACCTGTCCTGCCTGACCACGGCGATGAACGGCGCCGAGCCGGTGCACGCCGAGACGCTGCGAAGGTTCACCGAGGCGTTCGCCGACGCCGGCTTGCGCCCGCAGGCTCTGATGCCGGTGTACGGCCTGGCCGAGGCCAGCCTGCTGGTGTCGGGCGGTTCGTCCGGCGACGCCCCGGTGATCCGCTGGATCGACCGCGCCGCCCTGGGCGAGGACCGCGTCGCCGACGCCGATCCCGGTGCCGACGGCACGGTGAGCATCGTCGGGTGCGGCCGGCCGCGGGGTGGCCAGCGCATCGTCATCGTCGACCCGGAGAGCCGTCGGCCGCGCGGCGCCGAACAGGTCGGTGAGATCTGGGTGGCCGGGCCCAGCGTCGCGACCGGGTATCGCGGTAAGCCCGAGGACACCGAGAAGACGTTCGGGGGGTATCTGGCCGAGACCCGAGAGGGCCCGTTCCTGCGCACCGGGGATCTGGGCTTTGTGCACGACGGCGAGTTGTTTATCACCGGGCGCTGCAAGGACCTGATCATCCTGACGGGCAATCACTACTACCCCGCCGACCTCGAGGCGAGCGTGCAGTCATGTCACCCGGTGCTGCTGGCGGGGCGCGGCGCCGCGTTCGCGGTCACCTCGGAGTCCGGCACCGACGAACAGCTCGTGGTCGTGCAGGAGGTGGCCGGCCAGCGCATCCGCGAGACCGACCTACCGCATCTGGTTGCCGCCGCCGGCGCCGCGCTGGCCAAGCACCACGGCATCGTGCCGCAGCGGCTGGTGCTCGTCGATCAGTTGACGATCCCCACCACTTCCAGCGGCAAGATCCAGCGCAGCCGGTGCCGGGAGATGTTCCTCGCCGGGGAGTTGGCGACGCTGTTCGAGTGGACCGCCCCGGCGGCCGACAGGGATCCGAAGGCCGCAGCGGAGCGGGCTGCGCTCATCCAGCAGGCGGTGGCGCAGCACTATGCGAAGAATCGGCAGGGCTGAGTGGTCAGCCGCTGAAACGACCACGGTCGCCGAGCCGGAGCCCGGCGACCGTGGTCGCTTTCGAATGATCGGCTACGTGCCGGGCTTGCCGGCCGCACCGTCGCTGCCGGCGGTACCGGCGCTGCCGTCCTGACCCGGCGTGCCGGTGCCGGTAGCGGCACCACCCGGACCAGCGGCACCCGCCGCTCCGCCGTTGCCACCGTCACCGGCCGCCCCACCGGTGCCGTTGCCGGCGCCGCCGGTGCCGTGGGCGCCACCGTTGCCGCCGGTCCCGCCGTTGCCACCGTTGCCGCCATTGCCGCCGTTGTAGCCGTTGCCGGTGTCGGGGTTGGTGCCACCGGCACCACCGGCCCCACCAGCACCGCCGTCACCGCCGGTGCCACCGGCTCCACCGTTGCCACCGGTCCCGGAGGTCGAAGCACCGCCGACGCCGCCGTTACCGCCGGTGCCACCGGTGTTGCCGTTGCCGCCGTTGCCACCGGCCGAGGGAGATTGGCTGGGAAGCGCCGGGATGCCGCTGGTACCCGCAGCGCCTTGGTCGGCGGTAGCACCGGCTCCACCGGCCCCACCGTCACCACCGTTGCCGGCCACCGCGGTGCCACCGGCACCACCGTTGCCGCCGTTGCCCGCGATGACACCGCCGCCGCCGGCGCCACCCGCGCCGCCGGTGCCGCCGTCGACCGAGCCGGTGGCGTTACCGCCGCCGCCGCCAGTACCTCCGTTGCCACCGGCGCCACCGCCATAGGCATGGCCGCCGGCACCGCCGGCACCGCCGGTGCCCGCGTGGCTGTCCCCGAAGCCAGCGGGTCCGCCGGCCGGGGTGGCCACACCGCCGCTGTTACCGCCGGTGCCGCCGTTGCCGCCGGCACCGCCGTCACTGTGGGTGGACAGGCCCGAGTAGCCGTCGGCGCCCATGCCGCCTTGGCCACCGTCTCCGCCGGACGCAGTCCCGTTGCCGCCGTTGCCGCCGTTACCGCCGGCCCCACTCGCCCCGCCGCTGCTGGAGCCACCCTGTCCGCCGGCCCCGCCTTGGCCGCCGACGCTGACCACGCCCGCCCCGGTCGCGCCGTCGGCGCCGTTGCCGCCCTGGCCACCGGTGCCGCCGGTGCCGGCGGAGCCGCTACCTCCGCCGCCACCGCCCTGGCCGCCGTAGCCACCGGCACTCCAGGTGGTGGTGCCGTCGTTCCAGCCCAGGCCCTTGCCTCCCGCGCCGCCATTGCCGCCGGCGCCGCCATCCCCGGTGGTGCTGAAGCCACCGGTACCGCCGCCGCCGCCGTTGCCGCCGCGCAGGGTGCCGTCGCCGCCGGCCGCGCCGTTGCCACCGGCGCCGCTGGTGCCGCTGTTGCTGTTACCGCCCTGGCCGCCGTAACCGCCCTGGCCACCGGTGGTCGCGACCGTAGCGTCATCGGTGGCGCCGTTACCGCCCAGGCCACCGTTGCCGCCGGCACCGCCGGTGCCGCTGTCGCTGTCGCCACCCTGGCCGCCGCCGCCGCCCAGGCCGCCGATGCCGCCGGCCGCGGTGGCCAGGCCGCCCTTGCCGCCGTCACCGCCGAGCCCGCCGGTGTTGGCGCCCAGCGAGCTGCCGCCCTGGCCGCCTTGGCCGCCGTTGCCGCCGGAGTTCCAGGGGAAGGTCTCTCCGGCGGGGTTGATACCGGTACCGTCGCCGCCGTTACCGCCCGTGCCGCCGTTGCCGCCGTGCTCACCGCTACCGCCGGCGCCGCCGGTGCCGCCGCCGCCGCCCTGCCCGAGGTAGTCGCCGGTGACCGAGTCGATGGCTGCGCCGCCGCCGTTACCGCCGTTACCGCCGTTCGCGCCGTCACCGGCCGCCCCGGCGCTGCCGTAGAACGATCCGGCGTAGTAGTCCGAGCCGCGGGCGCCGCCGGCGCCACCGCTACCGCCCTGACCACCGGTGCCACCGCTCATACCGTCGGTGGCTCCAGTGATGCCGTTACCGCCGTTGCCGGCTGTGCCGCCGGCGCCGCCCTTGCCGCCGTCGCCGAACATGAAGCCGCTGCGGCCACCGGCGCCACCGTTACCGCCGGCCCCGCCCGCCATGCCAACACCGGTGCCGCCGTTGGCGAGGGTTCCCGCCGCGCCGTCCATTCCGGCACCGCCGACGCCACCGGCGCCACCGTTGCCGAAGAACCAGGCCGCAGCTGCGCCGCCGTTACCGCCGGCGCCGCCGGCACCACCGTCAGCGGTCGCGGCACCACCGGCGCCGCCGTTACCACCGTTGCCCATCCACCAGCCGCCGGCACCGCCGTCACCACCGGCCGCACCGGCGCCGCCGGCGCCGCCGTTACCACCGTTGCCCAGGAAGCCGAGCGCGTCGCCGCCGTTACCGCCGGCCACACCGGCCTCGTCGCTGCTCCATCCGGCGCCACCATCTCCGAACCACAGCCCGCCGTCGCCGCCGTCGGGCGAGTCCTCGGTGCCGGCAACACCGTTACCGATCAGGTACATGCCCGACCAGTCGTTGATCATGCCGTCGATCTGCTGGCCGAACGGGCTGGTGATCCAGAGCTGGGTCATGGTGTGCAGCGGCTCATAGAACCACTGGTCCATGATTCCGGTCCATGAGAACGGGTCACCGGCCGCGCTGCCCGCGCCGCCGAAGAGCGCGTCGAAGTCCCAGGTGGCGGCGCCGGTGTCGGTCGACGTCCACGAGCTGAACAGATCGCCGAAGATGTCGCCGAGGTCGAAATCGGCGTCGGCGTGCGCGGCGGGTGCCCCGGCTAACGGCGCCATCCCGAAAGCCAGGAACGCGCCCACCGTGCTGGTGGCGCCGATCACCCGCTTGCGGTACCGCGCTCCGGTGTTATCAGGCTGGTTGGTGCTGTGACGACGACTCATTTGCGAACACCTCTCCTGTGAAGCGGTTCAAAAAAGCAGTGTTGAAGGTTGTCAGGGGACTGTCGGAATAGCGGGCGAGCCGGCTCAGATGTCGACGCCGAAGAACGCGTTGAGGACGTCACCAAGGTCCATGCCGGCGAGCGGACTGGCCACAGCGTCGCCCGCGTCCGGAGTTGCGCCCCCGTCGTCGAACAAGCCGTCCGGGATGGTCGGGAAGTCGATCCCGGGCCACGGCGGGTCGACGTGGACCGGGCCCTTGCCGTCCCAGCCGGAGCCCAGCAGCGCCCCGACGGTCTGTCCCCACGCCTCCATGGCCGCGATCGGGCCGACGGCATGGCCGCTGATTGCCAGGGGAATCCCCGGCAGGATGCCGGTCGTCAGGGTGATGCCGAGGCTGTTGAACATCGATCCGCCGACCGCCGGGACGTCGACCGTCGTGCCGTCAACGTCCACCTGGTACGGGCCCACCGCGACGTCACCCGGGGTCAGCATGCCGCCCAAGGCGAACTCGAGGTGAGTGATGTTGGTGCCCTCCGGCAGCAGGCCCAGGCTGTTGATCATCGGGATGAGGCTGTCCAGGTTGAGGGTGGCGCCGTTGAGGTAGCCGTCCATCCAGCTGGCCATGATCTGGTTGAAGCTGTCGCCATCTTGGATGCTGTTCATCATCGCGACCCACGGGGCGAGCGACGGTCCCAGCGAGCCGATGATGATGGCGCTCAGCGGCGAGGCCATGAAGTTCACGATCGGGGTCGCGATGTCGGACATGTCGGCCGGCAGGAACTGCGGCAGCAACGCGAAGAGCGCATCGTGACCAAGGGCGAAGGTGTTCAGATCCGAACCGCTGAGGGTATGCACCCCCACCGTCCCGAGGGTCCCGGTCAAGTCGCCCAACCCGAAAGTCCCGTCGGCGTTCTGCAGGGTGTAGCCGGTCAGCACCGCGTCTAGGTTGCTCTGCATCTGCTGCATCACGTCCGGGATCTTGGACGGGTCATCGAGGATCGACTGCCAGAACTGGGTCTGGTTGGCCAGGAACTGCTGGAAGCCCACGCCGGGGGCCAGCAAGAAGTTCTGGGTCAGGATCGTGGCGTTCTCCGAGGCCTTGTTGAACACCTCCGTCCATGGCGCCATCAGGTCGGGCAGACCGCCCGCGGTGAGGGCGACATCTCGGATGGTGGGAACGCTGGCCACAGGTGCCGCTACCGGCGTGGCAGCGATCAGGCCGGAGCCGACGATCGCGATGCCGGCGGTGACGTAGGGGCGAAGGGTTTGCTGCACAGCCATCTCCTTTTGTGAGGTGCCGCCCTCGGCGAGCGTCTCAAGGGGCCGGACGCCGCCGTGTTGCTCCTGAATTCACACTTATTAACTGATGTGAAATAGGACACTATCCGTGAGGAAGCTAAGACACAAGCATCTTCGTCAAATATTTGTCCCGGTTTTTCGGAAGATGATCGCCCTCGGGCTGCGATACCCATCGTTAACCTATGCGCTTGCTAAGAATCCGGTGGAACGCTGTGCACTTTCTGCCACGCGGTAGCCGGCCGACACTGGTATTTGTCAGAGATGCGAATCGGTGTACAGCTGTCCTATTCAGGTGGATTCAAAGAGGCGGCGGAGCAGGTCATCGAGCTGGAGCGGGCCGGAATCGACGTGGTCGCTGTAGCCGAGGCGTATTCGTTCGACGCGGTCAGTCAGCTGGGCTACCTGGCAGCCAAGACGTCGCGCGTGGAGCTCGTCTCGGGGGTGCTGCCGATCTACACCCGAACGCCCGCGCTGCTGGCGATGACGGCCGCGGGCCTGGATTTCGTCTCCGACGGCCGGTTCCGGCTGGGCATCGGGACCTCCGGGCCGCAGGTGGTGGAGGGTTTCCACGGCGTGCCGTTCGACGCCCCGCTGGAGCGCACCCGTGAGGTGGTGCAGATCTGCCGGGCGGTGTGGCGCCGGGAACGGGTGAGCTATGACGGCAAGCACTATCAGCTGCCGCTGCCGGCGGGCCGCGGCACCGGGTTGGGCAAGCCGTTGCAGCTGATCAACCACCCGGTGCGCGAGCGGATTCCAATCTCCATTGCTGCACTGGGCCCGAAGAACGTCGAACTGACCGCCGAGATCGCCAACGGCTGGCAGCCGGTGTTCTACTACCCGGAGCGCGCCGCCGAGGTGTGGGGTGACGCACTGAAAGCCGGTGCAGCCAAACGGGATCCGGAGCTGGGCCCGCTCGACATCATGGTGGGCGCCTCCCTGGCGATCGGCGACGATGTCGACGACCGGCTGGCGTGGGCAAAACCGCAATTGGCGCTTTACATCGGCGGCATGGGCGCCAAGGGCCGCAACTTCTACCACAATCTGGCCACCCGATACGGCTTCGGCGAAGTGGCCGACCGTATCCAGGAGCTGTATCTGTCCGGGCGCAAGACCGAGGCGATCAACGCCGTACCCGACGAATTGGTGCGGCACACGTCGTTGATCGGGTCACGCGGATTCGTCGCCGAGCGCATCGCCGCGCTCGCCAAGGCGGGCGTCACAACGCTGCTGGCCGGTCCGCTGGCCCACGAGCCGGGTGAGGCGCTGCGCTTTGTGGAGGAGCTGCGCGCGTTGGCGCCGGCCTGACCCCGGTCGCCGCCGCCGGATGCGGGCCGAGGGTGGGCCGGGTGTGTCCCACGACACCCCGCGGGCCAAGATAGGGCCATGGATTTCACGCCCACGGTGACGACGCCCATCGCAGAAACCCTGGTTGAGCTGCTGCAACGCCAAGCCGAGCGGTTCAACGACAAGGTGGCGTTCAGCTTCTCCTACAACGGCGACGACGAAGGCCGCAGTGAGCTGACGTTCCGCGAACTGGACCGCCGGGCCCGCGCGATTGCGGCGAACCTGCAGCGCCACGACGTTGTCGGAGAGCGGGTGCTGGTGCTGGTGCGCCCGGGGCTGGACTTCATCGCCGGGTTCTTCGGCTGCCTCTACGCCGGTGCAGTCGCGGTTCCGGTACACCAGAAGCTGGCGCCGCGCCTGGCGGTGGTCGTCCCGGACGCGCAGGCCCGCTTCGCGCTCACCGCCGGTGAGACCCAGCAGGCCACCCGCAGCGCAGTCGCCGGGATCCCCGGCGAACCGGAGCACTGGTTCTTCACCGACGCCGGCGCCGATCCCGACACCTGGGTCGCCCCCGACATCGACATCAACTCCCCGGCCGCCATCCAGTACACCTCGGGCTCGACCCGTTCACCCAAAGGTGTGCTGCTCAGCCACGGCAACGTGCTGCACAACGTCGACGCCATCCGTCAGGCGTGGAACGGCGATGAGAACGCCAAGGGTGTCTTCTGGCTGCCGCCGCACCATGACCTGGGCCTGATCGGCGGGATCCTGTCGATGCTCTACATCGGGGCCAGCACGGCGCTGATGTCGCCGACCGCGTTCATCAAACGTCCGATGCGCTGGCTGGAACTGGTGTCGGCGCATCGCGGCGTGATCACCGCCGCGCCCAACTTCGCCTACGACCGGTGCGTGGAAACCAGTACGCCCGAAGAGCGTGCGGCCCTTGACCTTTCCTGCTTGACCGTCGCCATGAACGGAGCCGAGGCGGTGCGCGCCACGTCGCTGGCGGCCTTCGCCGATGCCTTCGCGCCGGCGGGTTTCCAGATCTCGTCGTGCTACCCGGTGTACGGGCTGGCGGAGGCCACCCTGCAGGTGTCGGCGGGCTGCCCCACCGGGATGCCGGGGGTGCGCTACGTCGATCGGGTCGCGCTGGCCGAGGACCGCATCGTCGACATCGCAGCGGACGATCCGGCTGCCGCGACGTTCGTGGGTTGCGGTCAGCCGCGCGAATCCGACGTGGCGATCGTTGATCCGGTGACTCACCAGCCCTGCGGACCCGACGAGGTCGGCGAGATCTGGGTCGCCGGGCCCAACGTCGCGCTCGGCTACTGGAATAGGCCCGAGGAGACCGCGGCGACGTTCGGAGCGCGGCTGGCCGCGCCGGGCGACCCGAACCGGGGACCGTTCCTGCGCACCGGCGACTACGGGTTCTTGTGTGGCGGTGAGCTTTTCACCACCGGGCGCTGCAAGGACCTGATCGTCATCGATGGGCACCGCTACTACCCCAACGACATCGAGTTCACCGTCCAGCAGTGCGACCCGGTGCTGGTGTCCGGCCGGGGCGCGGCGTTCGCCACCGACGCGCCGCCCGGCGGCGTCGAGCAGTTGGTCGTCGTGCACGAAGTCGACAGTGCGCGGGCCGGCGAGACCGACCTGGACGACGTCATCGACAGGATCCGGACCGCAGTCGCCACCCACCACGGAATCGCGGCCGACGCCGTGGTTCTGGTGCACCACGTATCGATGCCCACCACCTCGAGCGGCAAGATTCAGCGTGGCCAGACCCGCCAGCAGTTCATCGACGGTGGTCTCGCGGTGGTCGCCGAATGGCGCACGTCGGCCGATGAGATGTCGCTGGAGCAGCTGGAGGCGGCGGCCAAAATCGTTTCGGCGCTGCAGACTTGGGGCACCCGCCAGGGGTGAGGTTCAGCCGGGGTTCAGCGGGTTGATCCAGCGCAGGCCGGGGAATCGCTGAAAATCGGAGTCCGCAGAGGCGAGTTCAACGCCGTGTTCCATCGCGAGAGCTGCAGGTTGTGCACCGGCCACCAAGTTGCCGGTGACGTCGCTGGATTGTGTTTGCTGTCCTCATCGACGGCGTACACGCATCGACGATCATCGGTCGTCGTCGGACAGGTCAAGCACGTCGCCGATGTTGGTGACGTCAACCTTCAAGCCGATCCGCGCTGTGCGATGCAGGTACCGTGCCACGGGGGCACTGGTCTGCGGCGCCATGCCGCGGCGCGCAAGCAGGTTCAGCGCCTCACTGACACCGAGTCCGTTTCGCCGGAGCCGTTCGACCTCGGCGGCGACATCGCTATTGATCACCACAGTCGTCCTCCCAGCCAGCATCATGCGCCTTGCGCATCATGATGCGCGTAGTTCGGCATGGACATGCCTGCCGGCTCATTCACTGTCCCACCTGCGGTAACTCTTCCGCAGCGATCTCACATGGGGTCTTGGGCGAGGTGTCCGGAGCTGGCGGCGCGAGAGCCGGTTCCGTCTCGTCGGATTCGGCTTGCGGTACGGGATCTTCGACCGCCGGGCCCGACTCCGGTTCGGTTACCGCCGCTGTCTCGTCAGCCAGTTCGGCCTCCTGGGGTTCCGCGGTGTCGTCGGTGGCCTCGGCTTCCGGATCCGGGTCGTCCTCGGATTCGTTCGGCTCCACGCCGGCGTCAGGGTGATCGTCTTCCCAGCCGTCGTCATCGAACGGCTCGCCGAATGGCTGCCCGGAGCCGGGATCAGCCAGGGCGTCGGCCAAACGGGGAATCAGCCCACCGAGGCCGCCCAACCCACCGAGACCACCGCCCGGCAACCCGCCCGAGGGCAAACCCAGATCGCCGGGAAGCCCGAGGCCGGCCGGCAAACCCGGATCGACAGGCGGGTCGTCGAATGCTGCGGCGGGTTCCGGTACGGCGGCGCTCGGCCGCTCCCCCGGCGCCGCCGGTATGTCCGCCGGTGCCAGGTCTGCCGCGACGGGGGCCAGGGCCGCCGGAACGACCGGCGCCGGGTCGTCGAGTGGTGCAGCCGCCCCGAGGTCACCCGGAAGCGCGAAAGCCGTCCCCGGCCTCGGGTCGGCCGCGGCCACCGCGGCACGGTAGGCAGCCTCGGCCGCATCCCGCGCCGGCGACACGGCCGAGGCCCACGCGGCCCGAACGTCGTTGTCCACGTAGGGCATCACCTGTTTCTCGATGACCTCGGCGGCGTGCTTGTCGGCGGCACCGGAGCTCACCGCATGCGCGGCGGCCAGCCATGCCGGACGCTGGGCACCGACCTGCTGATCGACCGCCAGCACCGCCGCCACCTTGGCGTCGACCAGCCGCCACAGCTCGTCACGCAGCACCGCGCACCCGGTGGCGGCTGCCCGCAAGCGGGCGGTCAGTTGCGCACCGGCCTCGCAGTGTCGGCGCAGGAACTCCGCGGCGACCTCGGCACCCGGACCGCGCCACGCCGCAGCCAGATCGACCAGTTGTGCACGCTGGCGGCGCAACGCATCCTCGGCCGCCGCCGCCAGCGCATCCAGCGCCGCACAATCGCCGTCGAGCGCCCGCAGATCCAGGCCGGCGTCACTGTCGTAGCGATCGGCGAGCTGCCCGTCGTAGCCGGCGAGATCGGGATACCGGTAGCCCAGCCGGTTACACGCCGAGACGTAGGCCTGGGTGTGCGCCACTGCTTCTCGGCCCTCGCCGAGCCGCCCGGCCACGTCGTACTGCTGGGCCACCTCAGCCGACCCGGTCCGCGGCGTAGGACTCGGCGTGTCCGTAGCGCAGCACTGTGGCCCGTAGCGCCACGGTGATCTCGGTTGTGGCCCGCGACCAGCGCGTCAGCTCCGGCGCCCAGCTATCCAGCGTCCGCCGCAGCGCCTCCCCCGCCGCGACATGGTCACGCCCGGCAATACCGCCGTCAAATGCCAAGCTGCCCAACCGGGTTCGAATCGCGGTGTCGATATCGATCGCGGTGGCGTCGAAGGAGTCGGCCACCGAGCGCACTGCGGCGGGATCAAGATAGAGCTGTTGTCGTCCCATATGGGTAGGACGGTGCGGGCGCTGCAGCGGTTCCCGGGTAATTCCACACGCCGCCGGTGCTAGCGCCGGCGCTATCGTTTCCGAAAAGATCGCCAGCCAGCCACTCGGAAACGCACGTGCCGGACGGGACGCCGGAGCAAGCTCAGCGAGCGCGCACCGTCTCGGCGACACCGAGCGCGATCCGGTGCGCGGTTTCCTCGTCGGCGGCTTCCACCATGACCCGGACGAGCTGCTCGGTTCCCGAGGGGCGCAACAGGATTCGTCCGGTGTCGCCGAGTTCTTCCTCGGCACGCCGCACTGCGGTGCGCACCGCCAGGCGGCCCACCGCCTCGGCCTTGTCGGTGACCTCGACGTTGATCAGCACCTGCGGCAGGGTGCGCATCGCCGAGGCCAGACCGGCCAGCGGCGTGCCGGTCTGCGCCATCCGCGCCATCAGACGCAACCCGGTGATGATGCCGTCGCCGGTGGTGGCCAGACCGGGCAGCACGATGTGACCGGACTGCTCACCGCCGAGGGTGAAGCCGCCGGCCCGCAGCTGCTCGAGCACGTAGCGGTCGCCGACGTCGGTGGTGCGCACCTCGATGCCCGCTTCGCGCATCGCCAGATGCAGCCCGAGATTGCTCATCACGGTTGCTACCAGGGTGTCGCCGGCCAGGTCACCGGCGTCGCGCATGGCCAGCGCCAGCACGACCATGATGGCATCGCCGTCGACCACCTCACCGGCGGCGTCCACGGCCAGGCAGCGGTCGGCGTCGCCGTCGTGGGCCAGGCCCAGGTCGGCGCCGTGAGCGAGCACTGCCGCACGCAAGGGTTCCAGGTTCGTCGAGCCGCAGCCGTCGTTGATATTGAGCCCATCGGGATCGGCGTTGATCGCGATCACTGTGGCGCCGGCGGCCCGGTAGGCGCGTGGCGCCGCCTGGAAAGCCGCGCCGTGAGCACAGTCGACCACCACGGTCAGGCCGTCCAGCCGGGTCCGGTTGGTTTCGCCGAGGTGCCGCAGGTAGCAGTCCAGGGCGTCTTTGGCGTCCACCACCCGGCCCAACCCGGCACCGACCGGTCGTAACCCCGGCCCGGCGGCCACCAGATCCTCGATCTGATCCTCGGTGGCGTCGTCGAGTTTGTGGCCGCCCGGGCCGAAAAACTTGATGCCGTTGTCGGGCATCGGGTTGTGCGACGCGGAGATCATCACCCCGAAGTCGGCTTCATAAGCACTGGTCAAATAGGCCACCGCCGGGGTCGGCAGCACACCGGCCCGCAACGCGTCGACTCCTTGGCTGGTCAGCCCGGCGATCACCGCGGCTTCCAGCATCTCGCCGCTGGCCCGCGGGTCACGGCCGACGACGGCCACCCGGCGCTCGGTGCCGGTGGACAGCCGCTGAGCCGCCGCGCTGCCCAGCGCCATGGCCAGTTCCGCGGTCAATTCGCGGTTGGCGACCCCGCGGACGCCGTCGGTGCCGAAAAGTCGACCCATAACTATCCTTTATCGCCGCGAGCGTGCCTGTTCCCGGCCCGACACGCCGGTGTCGAACCGGAAACTCGCACCCTCGAATACAAGCCGGGGGCACCTTCCCTGTGCGGAAGGTACCCCCAACTCGCTGCCAGAATGCAATCGCAGATCAGCGCTTGCTGTACTGAGGTGCCTTGCGGGCCTTTTTCAGACCGTACTTCTTGCGCTCGGTGGCCCGCGGGTCGCGAGTCAAGAACCCGGCCTTCTTCAGCGCCGGCCGGTCCTCCGGCTGCACCAGGATCAGGGCGCGGGCCAGCGCCAGCCGCAACGCTCCGGCCTGCCCCGAGGGGCCGCCGCCGTCGAGGTGGGCGTAGACGTCGAAGCTCTCCAGGCGGTCGACGGTGACCAGCGGGGCCTTGATGAGCTGCTGGTGCACCTTGTTCGGGAAGTAGGCCTCCAGGGTCCGCCCGTCCAGGTTGAACTTGCCGGTGCCGGGCACCAGACGCACCCGCACCACGGCCTCCTTGCGGCGACCGACGGTCTGGATGGGACGGCCCAGGTCGTGCGGCTCGTAGCTCGGCGCGGCCTCAGCCTGCACCGCTACGGTCTCGTCGACCTCAACAGTCTCGGTGGGCTCAGGGGCCTCGGTGGGGTCGGCACCTTCGATTGCCGTCTCGGTCATTGCGTCACCTGCTTGATTTCGTACGGGACCGGCTGCTGAGCGGTGTGCGGGTGAACCGGCCCGGCGTAGACGCGCAGCTTGGTCTTGATCTGCCGCCCGAGCTTGTTCTTCGGGATCATCCCGAGGATCGCCTTCTCCACGACACGGTCGGGACGGGTCTGCATGAGCTCGCCGATGCTGCGCTTGCGCAGCCCGCCCGGGTAGCCCGAGTGGCGGTAAGCCATCTTGGTCTGCAGTTTGTTGCCGCTCATGGCGACCTTGTCGGCGTTGATGATGATGACGAAGTCACCACCGTCGACATTCGGCGTGAACGTCGGCTTGTGCTTGCCGCGCAGCAGGTTTGCTGCCGCAACGGCGAGCCGGCCGAGCACCACGTCGGTGGCGTCGATGACATACCACGACCGCGTGGTGTCACCCGCCTTCGGCGTATAGGTGGGCACAGCGCTTACCTCTCGTAATTCGGGTTGCTACCCGGTTGTGCGGATCCCGGAGCGAGCCGGGTGCCGGTCCAGCGTGAACGGCGGGGTGGTTCTCGGCGACCGACAGTGACCCGAGGACCCGCTGTGCCAGGACGGCACCGCACGCCAACGGAGCAGCTTACCGGCGGTGATCGCGGTGGGTCAAAACGCGGATGCGCTCCCGCGAGACGGTCGAACGTGATGTTCGCGCTGCACTCCTGCTCTTTGACAGTCAGGACGTCAACGCTCATCCACAACTCACCTTCATATGGCTCGGTCGGCATTTGGTCGACGAAGTCGTAGCCGTTGCCGCGGTATCAGCGGACATTGCGGCCTTCCGTCCACACCCCATCTGAGCCGAACGCCTTCTCGATCAGCTGAGCCAGCTGCTCGACGGTGTCCACTCCGACGTCGGGCACGTCAGACCGAAAATCCGACGCCATAGTTGGCCACAGCCGATCAGGTTGTGGCGGCGGCCAGGCGACGGTCCAATTCGGTCTCGGTCAAGACCTCGACACCCAACTGCTCCGCCAGCGCCCGTGCGTATGGAGCCGCCTGCGAATCCGCGTCGACGCCGAATAGGTATACGACGATGCTGTAGTCGCACCAATCCTCGGGGTGAACCGTCTTCTGCTCGACTTCGACGGCGAGAACGCCGTCGGGAAGCGCCAGCTTGTCGACTGCCGTCTGCACTCTAGAGACATCCACAGCAGCGGGGCTCACGTAAACTCCGGCGCTATTCATTTCGCCATTCTAGGTGCTCATCGTCGCCCAGGACCACCACGATCTGCGCTAGCCGAAGCCCCGACGTGCCGACTTCGCGAACCAGCGCGGACCGCGCCAGGTCTCTGCTCACTCCTACGGCTTTGCGGAGATCCAAAACGCCATACGGCGATTGCCTCCCCAACTGCGCGACGCTGTCCCGGATCGCCCTGATGGACGGGGTCTCGATGGTCTTGAATTCGACAGTGACGCCCGCGGCGTCGATGACGCCATCGGGAATCGTCCAGCCCGGCCCTTGAATGCCGGCATTCCGCGCATCGACAGACCGGACCGACACGTCACGGCCCGGTGCCTTGAGCCAGTCCGCGATCGCCTCTTCGGGCCGGCCCGGTTTCCCAGCGGCCTTGCGATCCTGGTCGAAGTGCCGGTACGGGTCATCGGGCGGCGCCACTGCACCCCGAAGTTCGGCGTAGCTGTATCGACGAGCTGTTCGACGGCCGCCCGGAACGGCGTGCACACGCTCACCCGGGGGCAAAGGGAATCTTGAGCCGGTGTGGCCCCGTCGGCTCTCCATCCGTCGGGGCCACACCGTTGTTCGGGGGTGGTCTCTCCTACCGCCCCCAAGCTCCCGCGGCCCGGCGATCGGCGTCGGCGACGTCCGCCGCGCCGTCGCGCACCGCGCGGCCCAATTCGAACAGGATCTGGTTCAGTGCGGCCACGGCCTGCTGCCACCGGAGTTGTTCGGCGTGATAGGCACCGGCGGCCTCCCGGGTCCACACCTGCTGCAGCGGTGCGATCTGCGATCGCAGCTGTTCCAGCGCGCCGTTGAGCCGGCTGGCCGTGGAGTGGATCTCCTGACGGACGGCGTATTCGATCTCCTCGAAGTTGTACGACAGTGCGGTGTGCATCTCAGATCCCGTCGCCAGCGGCGGCGATGTGGTGCGAGTGGGTCTCGGCCACCTCCCGCAACGCGCGCTCGTTGTGGCGGATGGTCTCGGCGATGCGCTGTAGCGCGTGGTGCAAGCTCAGGGATTCGCTGTTCCAGCGGTCCAGCACATCCTGGAATCGGGCTGCTGCCATCCCTGACCAGACCGACGGCGGCACGGCCCGCATCCGGGCGACGAACGCCTGCAGCATGCCGCGGATCTCTTCGTTGCGAGCGTCGGTGGCCGCCGCGACGGCGAGCATGACGTCGAAGTCGGCGTTGAGTGTGGTGGATGGGCTCACGTCTCTCTCCCATATCGGTCGATGGCTGATATGTAGTTCGACGGGGGCGAGGCGAATTCGGTTCCCCCAGCCACGAGCCAGGAGAAATGGAAACGGTCGCCGGGCCCCGTGAGGGACCCGGCGACCGTGTCGAGGGACTGCTGCCTAGCCGGGGTTGCCCGGGGTGCCGGGGTTGCCGTCAGCACCGACGGGGTCACCGGCGCCGCCTGTGCCACCGGCACCAGCGGCACCTCCTGCACCTGCGGCACCCGCGGTACCCGTGGTGCCATTGCCGGCACCGCCCTGTCCGGCCGTGCCTGCGGCGCCACCGGCCGCGCCGTTGGCGCCGTTGCCGCCGTTGCCGCCGGCCAGGCCCGCGCCGGTGTCGGGGTTGACGCCACCGGCACCGCCGTCACCGCCGCGCCCGCCGTCACCGCCACGGCCGCCGTTGCCGGCGTTGCCGCCGACTCCGTTCTCCGAGCTGCCGCCGTTGCCGCCCTTGCCGCCGACCGAGCCATTGCTGCCGTCGCCGCCGTCACCACCGGGCGTCTTGCCGGGGGTGCCGGTAATCGGGTTGTTGGTGGTTGATCCAAGTGTGCCGGCGCCACCGGTGCCGCCGCCGCCGCCGTTGCCGCCGTTGCCGCCGTTGACATCGCCGGCACCGTTACCACCGTTACCGCCGGTACCGCCGACACCGCCGACACCGCCGCCGTTCTGCCCGCCACCGCCACCGAGGCCACCGTCACCGCCGTTGCCGGCGCGACTGGGCCCAAGGCCCAGGGTGTTGGCCGGAGTCTCGACGCCGCCGCTATTGCCGCCGTTGCCACCGGTGCCCCCAGCACCACCGACACCGGCACCGGCGTCCCAGGAGCCGTTGCCGCCCCTGCCGCCGTTGCCACCGGATGCGGTGCCGTTGCCGCCGTTGCCGCCAGCGCTACCGGCTCCGCCCTCGCCGTTGCCGGTGCCGCCGCCGCCGCCGTTCCCGCCATTGCCGCCGATGCTGACCACGCCGGGGCCGGTCGCGCCGTCGGCGCCGTTGCCGCCCAGGCCGCCGGCACCGCCGGCACCGGTGCCACCGGTGAGGATGTTGGTGGTGGTCGAACCGCCGAGGGCGCCGTTGCCGCCGTTGCCGCCGATGCTCCAGATGGTGCCGTCGGCGTCCTTCCAGCCGGTGGCCACGCCGCCGTCGGCGCCGTTGCCGCCTGCCCCGCCGTTGATGCCGTTGGCGCCGTTGCCGCCGCCGCCACCGTCACCGCCCTTGTAGGTGCCGGTGCCGCCGGCCGCGCCGTCGGTGCTGACACCGGCGGTGTGGCCGTTGCCGCCGCCCCCGCCGTAGCCGCCGCGGCCGCCGATGGTCTTGATGGTGTCGTCGGTGGTGGCGCCGTTGCCGCCGGCCCCGGCCTGCCCGGCATCGCCGCCGCGCCCGCCGTCCAGGTCACCGCCGTAGCCGCCCTGGCCCCCGGTGCCGCCGTTGCCGGCGGTGCCGGTCACCCCGACCGCGCCGGTGGCGTCACCGCCGACGCCGCCGTTGCCGCCGACGCCGCCGACACCGGTGGCGCCTTGGGTGGTGGCGGAGTTGCCCATGCCGTAGCCGCCACTGCCGGCCCAGCCGCCGGCGTTGCCGCCGTTGATGCCGGTTCCGCCGTCGCCGCTGTTGCCGCCGTTGCCGCCGGCGTATCCGGCGCCGCCGTCACCGCCGGTACCGCCGGAGCCGCCGTTGCCGAGGTAGTTGCCGGCCGCGTCCTTGAAGCCGTCACCACCGGCGCCGCCGTTGCCGCCGTGCCCGCCGTTGCCGGACTGGCCGGCGCTGCCGTAAAGCGGCGAGTCGTAGAAGTTGGAGCCGCGGGCGCCGCCCAGGCCGCCCGCACCGCCGCGGCCGGTGGCGTACGTGGCGGCAGCGCCGTTGCCGCCGTCGTGGTGGTCGGCGGTGCCGTCGGCGCCGTCGCCGGCGTTACCGGCCGCAGCGCCCGCACCGCCGGCGCCGCCGTTGCCGAACAGGTAACCGGAGACGCCGCCGGTACCACCGTTGCCGCCGGTGCCGCCCGCTCCGCCATTGCCGTTGCCGCCGTTGGCGAAGCTGCCCTTGGCGCCGTCGGCGCCGACACCACCGGCCCCGCCGGCGCCGCCATTGCCGAACATCCAGGCCATCGCCGCACCGCCGTCGCCACCGTTGCCGCCGTTGAGGTAGCCGATGGCACCGGCGCCGCCGGCACCGCCGTCACCGCCGTGGCCCATCCACGTGCCACCGATACCGCCGTTGCCGCCGGCGGCACCCGCTCCACCGTCGCCGCCGGCGCCGCCGTTGCCGAAGCCGATGGCGTTGCCACCGTTGCCGCCGGCCACCCCGGCCTCATCGCTGTTCCACCCGGCGCCACCATCGCCGAACCACAGCCCGCCGTGGCCGCCGTCGGGGTTCTCCGCGGTGCCGTCGATGCCGTCGCCGATCAGGTACTGCCCGGCCATGGTGTTGATGGCGCCGTTGACCATCTCACCGAGGTCACTGTTGATCCAGGCCTCGGTCAGCGTGTGCAGCGGGGTGTAGAACAGCTGGTCGAACAGCGTGGCAGTGTTGAAGTCGCCCATCAGACCGGAGATGTCGAAGGCTTCCAAACCAGCGGCCGAGCCGGCCACGTCGACGTCGGCGGTCGGGACCATCCAGTCGAAGCTGAACAGGTCCTCGAAGAAGTCGGCCTGGGCGGCGGGCGCCGGCGCCAGCGGCGTCATGCCGAACGCCAGGAACGCCGCGGCGGTGCTGCCGGCACCGATCATCCGGTTGCGCTTGCGGTGAGTCATGTGGGAATGCCTCTCGTGTGAAAAAACGGGTGGGGGAACGATTTTGGCGGGATCTACAGACCCAGCCCGGCCAGCAGTTCGGCGAACGCATCGGTGCCCAACGCGTCACCGGCGCCGCCGTCGTCGAGGTCGGTGGGGATCAGCGGCAGGTCGCTGCCCGCCAGCGGCGGGGTGACCGGCACCGCACCCTTGCCGTCCCAGCCGGAGCCCAGCAACGCGCCGATGGTCTGGCCCAGGCCCAGCATCGCCCCGATCGGGCCGACTGCGTTGCTTTCGATGTTGAGGCTGCCGACCACCGGGGCGCCGGTGAGCTCGAGCCCGACGCTGTTGAGGATCGAGCCGCCCACCGCGGGCGTCTCGGCCACCACCTCGCCGTTGGCGCCGAGCACCTGATACGGGTCGATCGCGACATGGCCGGCGGTGAGCCAGCCGCCGAACGCGATGTCCAGGTGCCCGATCCCCATGCCGTCCGGCAGGTAGTCCCCGGCGGCCTCATTGATCATCGGCAGCATGCTGTCCAGGTTGAGCGTGGCGCCGTTCAGCGAGGCGCCGAACATGTTGGCCAGGGTGTCGGAGAAGTTGTCACCGTCATTGATGCTGTTGAGCAGCGCGACCATCGGCGAGATCCACGGGCCCAGCGAGCCCATGATCAATCCACTCAACGGCGACGACAGGAAGTGGATGATCGGCATCATGTCCGCCGGGAACATCCCGCCCATGATCGACGACAGCGGCCCGGCGAACAGGTCATACCAGCCCATCGCGAAGGTCGAGGAGTCGCCGGCGGCCAGGGTGTGGCTCATGACGATTTCGAGTGTTTCCTGAGTGGGGTTGCTCAGCGTGTAGCCGGTCAGCAGGGCATCGAGGTTGTGGCGGATCTGCTCGGTGACGTAGGTGAGGTTCGTCGGGTCATCCAGCAGCTGCTGGGCATAGTCGTTCTGGTTGGCTATGAACTGCTGGAACGCCACACCCGGCGCCAGGTAGTAGTTGTTCATGATCTGCGTCATGTTCTGCTGCGCGGCGTTGAACACCGCGTCCCAGGCGCTGGTCGCAGCCAGCGCGACATCGCGCACCGTGCCGGTCTGGGGCAGCGGGGCGACCACCGGGGTGGCGGCGATCAGGCCGGCGCCCACGATCGCGACACCGGCGGTGGCGTAGGGGCGGATTGCTGTGCGCAAGGGATATCTCCTCGAGGTTGTGGCGGCTGCCAAGGGGGGTTGGACGCTAAATTGACGTGCGGGAAAGGATCATGGGTGTCTCTCAGATGACGACCAGCCGATATCCACCGCAAAACCGCGGTGACTCCTGAATCCCCAGGTGACGCGACTTGTCGTTATCAGCACGCGTTAAGGCTATGCATCGTTTTGTCGCGAAGTTAGGACGTTTTTTCGCAAGTTTGGACTATTGTCGGCGCCATGCTTCGTTCCGCCCGGTTGGTTCGTCAGCGCGCCGGAGTGAAGGTCTACGAGTACCCGATCGATCCACATACGCCACCGGTGGTGGTGGCCAAGGTGGGCAAGGAAAAGCTCTCCGAGCACGGCCAGATCCACAACTTCCCGGCGCTGTGGTGCAACCGGGCGGCCGGCCTGGTCTACGTGGTCGCGATGGGCGCCACCGTTGACGCGACGGGGGTCGAATGCGCCGACGACGGCACCGCGGTGTTCTTCGATCCGGCCGCGGTAGGTGGTGACGGCGCGTCGCCGTGGCTGACCTGGCAGACACATCCGCTGCTGCGGCTGTTCCTGCACGAGCGCGACGGAGGGCTGCTGCGTCTGGAGCTGCCCGCTTCCGATCTAGCGGCGTTCACCGCCACCCTCGATTCGATGAAATGCGAACTCCGGCAACGGCGGGAGGGGTGTCAGGAGGCGGTGTCAGCGCTGCTGACCCTGCTGCTGATCATCCTCACCCGGGCGGCCGGCGACACGGTACTCGAACTGCGCCACGGCGACGAGCCGCTGCTGGCCGAGGTATTTGCGACAATCGACCGGCGCTTCACCGAGCCGCTGTCACTGCGCGAGGTGGCGCACGAGGTTTCCGTGTCGCCGGGGCATCTGACCACGATCGTGCGCCGCCGTACCGGACGCACGGTGCTGGAATGGATCACCCAACGCCGCATGGGCGAAGCCCGTCGCCTACTGACCGATACCCGGCTGTCGATCACCGAGATCGGCCAGCGGGTCGGGCTTCCCGACGCGGCCTACTTCACCCGCCAGTTCCGCCAAGCTCACGGCACCACCCCCAGTCAGTGGCGCAGATCCCTGCCGGCCGGTGATGCTCAGGTGACGGCGTGGGCCGAGCGCACCGCCTGTTCGCACACCGGGCGCAGCGCATCGGCGCCTTCCGGTCCGCTCTGGCAGCCGATGCCGATCCGCACCGCGCGGTCGACCAGCACCGCCCAGTCGACGTGATGGTCGTCGCGAATCTCCCGGTAGGTCACCGCCGGACGGCCTGCGCTGCTGCCGGCCGGATCGAAGCCGACGAACACTCCGGGCGCGTCCGCGTCGGCGACTTGCATTGCCCGGTGCAAGGGTTCGGCGATGGCGGCGAGGGTTTCACCGGCGGCGGGCGCCTGGGTGATGTGCAGCACCAGTCGGGGGTCGATCGGGGAGGCCACCTCCACTCGGGCCGAGCCGGGGCCGGCGGTGACCCGGCGCACCGACCAGTCCGCCGGCACCTGCACCGCCACCCGGCCCTCCACCAGATACGTCGCCGGTTCGGGCGGCGCATCGTGGTGTGCGCGCAGGGCTAACCCGACCACAGCCAGCGCGGCCGCGAGGGCCAGCGGCAGCCTTGCGCGGCTGCGTTCGGGTTGGGCCATCGCTGAGGCCGGTTCCGGCGTCGCGGCGCGTTCAGCAGCCCGCTCGGCGGGCAGCTCGTCGACAACCGCCACCTGCGCAGCACCCCGCAGCCGGTCGGCGATCAGCGCCGCCAGTGCGCCGGCCCCGCCGATCCCGGCGGGGGCATCGATGACCACCGTGGCACCGGAATGCGGTACCCCGGCCAGCACCCGGTCCGCCACTGCCGCGGCCACCTCCCCGGGAGCGCCGACGCGCGGTTCGGCAGTGATTCTGGCGACGGTGATGGCCACCAGCTGCTCAGCGATCTCCACCACCGCGGTTGCCTGGAATGCGTTGGACAGCACCGCTGATCGCGGCCGGGTGACGATGTCCTCGGCCAGGCCACGGGCGGCTGCGGTGACCCGTTGCACCCGACGCGCCGGCCACCACGAGGGGTGGATGATCTCCATCGACTCGGTGGGCTCCGGGCAGGCAAGCACACTGCGCAGCAGCTGCGGCACCTCGACCGGCTCCCCGTCCACCAGCGCGATCGGCTCGTCGATCCATTCCAAAGCCGCTGCAGCATCGAAGGTTTCGCTGGCACCGCAACACAGCCGGTGAACCGTTGCCGGGCCGACCTCGATGACGGCGCAGTGCGTCACGGCTCCCAGGCCACCTGGATCAGCCGCTCACCGCCGGCCCGGGTGACCAGGGTGCCGCGCCCGGGCGGAAGCGCTCGCGGCCGAACGGATCCGATCAGCGCGGCATCGGCCGGGTCGCCGCTCATCACCAGCCCCATCGCGCCCAGGTCGTGCAGTGCGGCCAGCACCGGCTCGTACATCGACCGGGCCGCGCCGCCGCTACGGCGAGCGACCACCAGGTGCAGCCCCAGATCGGCTGCATGGGGCAGGTATTCCAGCAGCGGCATGAGCGGATTGCCCGCGGCGGTGGCCACCACGTCGTAGTCATCGACCAGGACATACATCTGCGGGCCGGTCCACCACGACCGGTCGCGCAGTTGCTGCGGGTCGATATCCGGCGCGGGCATCCGCCGGGCCAAGCGGTCGATCAGGTCCGGAAGCAGAGCGGCACACGACGCCGCGGACATCGCGTAGCCGGCCAGGTGCTCGGTGTCGACGGCCCCCAGCAGGCTGCGCCGGTAGTCGACCACCAGCAGCCGTGCCTGATCGGCGGTGCGCGTCCGCACCAGCTCCCGGCACAAGGTGCGCAACACCGTCGACTTTCCGCACTCGTTGTCGCCCAGGATCAGCAGATGCGGCTGCCGACCGAAATCGACTGTGACCGGGCCGCGTTCGTCGGCTCCCAGCACGAGCTGGCCACCGGCCGCCGCAATCAGTTCAGCGCGCTCGACCACGGTCGGCAGCAGCGGGATCGGCGGCGCAACATGGTCCTGGTGCTGCAACGGTTCCCACCCTTGCGGGCGTGCCACCAGCATGTGCAGGCCCTCGGGTGTCAGGCCGCGCCCGGGCCGGTCGACGGGCACCCGCTGCGCCTGTCGGCGGTCCAGCTCGGATTCGGCCGGGTCGCCCAGCCGCAGCTCGATGCGGGTGCCGATCAGGTCGCGTAGCGCTGGCCGCACCTCGGCCCACCGCGAGGCGGACAACACCACATGCATACCGAAGGACAGGCTGCGCCGGGCCAAGGCGGTGATCCTTGTCTCCAGGTCGGGTTCGCGGCACAGGGCTGCCCATCCGTCGATCACCAGGAACACGTCCGCGGCCCGGCCGACCGCGCCGGCCTGTTCCCGCCGTTGCAGGATCGCCTCCATCTCGACGATCGTGCGCTGCACCAGATCGGGCTGCCCCGGACCGGCCACCGAGCCCACCTGCGGCAGCCCACCCAGCGCGGACAGTGCGCCCCCACCGAAGTCCACGCAGTAGAACACCACCCGCGTCGCGTCGTGGCTGGCGCTGAGGGCAGCGATCAGGGTGGTCAGTGTCGTCGACTTACCGGTCCGGGGCGCGCCGACGACGGCGACGTGCCCGCCGGCGCCGTCGAGGCGGACCGACAGCGGGGTGCGCCGTTGTTCGACGGGCCGGTCGACGATTCCGATCGGCACGCTCAGTCCGCGATGCTCGCCGTCGAGCAGTTCCCCTAGCGCCGGCGAAGCTGCCAGCGGCGGCAACCACACTCGCCGCGCCGCCGGGCCGTGCCCGGCGATCCGCTGAAGCATTGCCTGTAGCACGGTTCGCCCGTCCGGCTCGGGTGCCGTCGTTGCCGGGCCGCTCGGCGCGGCGGTGAACAGTCGCGCCTCGCGCGGGGCCGGCCGGGGAGCCGGGCACCCGCCGGAGACGTAGGACGTCTGGAATCGGGTGACCTCGGCGTCGGCGGTGCGCAGATATCCCGCCCCGGGCTCATTGGGCAACTCGTGGGCATCCGGCACTCCCAGCACCAGCCGGGACTCGGCAGCCGTCACCGTCTTGAGGCACACCCGGTAAGACAGGTGCGATTCCAAACCGCGCAGCCGGCCCTCCTCGAGCCGCTGGCTGGCCAACAGCAGGTGCATGCCCAGGGAGCGCCCCAGCCGGCCGATCGCGACGAACGTGTCGATGAAATCGGGCTGTTGGTCAAGCAGTTCGGAGAATTCGTCGACGATGACGAGCAGCACCGGCAGGGCCGGCAGGGCCATCTGTGAGGCCCGCCGGGCCTGCGTATAGGTGCTGATACCCGGCACGCCCGCGGCGCGCAGTAGTTCCTGGCGCCGGTGCATCTCACCGGCCAGAGCGTCGCGCATCCGTTCCACCAGCGGCGCCTCATCGGCGAGGTTGGTGATGACCGCGGCGACATGGGGGGCTTGCTCGAATCCGAGAAAGGTTGCGCCGCCCTTGAAGTCGACCAGCACCAGGTTGAGGTCTTCCGGTGAGTGCCGAACTGTCATACCGAGCACCAGGGTGCGCAGGAACTCCGATTTGCCCGAGCCGGTGGCGCCGATGCACAGCCCGTGCGGCCCGCTGCCCCGCTCGGCGGCCTCTTTGATGTCCAGCCGCACCGGGTTTCCGTCCGGGTCGGTGCCAATCGGGACGCACAACCGCTGCGCCGGTGCGCCGGCCCACCCCTCGGCCGGCTCGTGATGGTCGATATTGTCGATGCCCAGCAGCTGCGCCCAGTCCATCGAACCCCCACAGCCGGTCGCGGTCACCGTGTGCGCGGCGAGCCGCTGCGCGCACACCACCGCCTCGGCGGCACTCAGGTAGTCCGGCCGGGTGCCGTCGGGATCGCTCAGCGTCGTCGCGCTCACGCTAAGCCGCCGCGCCGTGCCCCGGACGCCGACCTGCACCACCGATAGGCCGGCGCTGTCGATGACCACCACCGCGCGCCGGCCGGCCAGCGCGGCCTCCGCGGCCGCCAGGCTGGGGTAGGTCAGCCGGAGCGGTCCGGTGGCGTCGCCGAATGACGGATGTTGGTGGTGCGGTAGCCATTTCAGCCAGTCCCAGTGCCCGGACGAGTCGGTGACGGCGGCGATCAGCAGCACATCCGGGGCGTGCAGCATCGCCAGCTGGCAGATCATCGCGCGCAGCAGCCCCCGCGCGCGGTCGCCGTCGCCGTCCAGCAGCAGGGGTTCCGCACCCAGCAGCGGCACCGCGATCGGCACGGCGGGCACCGTCGCATGGGTGTCGAGGAAACGGCTCAGCGCGGTATCGGTGGCCGGGTCGATGCGACGCGCCGGATCCTCCGGTGGCGGCAGCAGCGGGGTGGCCAGGCGGGTCGATCCGATCCCGACCCTGACCCGGCCGAAGTCAGCGTCGCCGGGTCGGCGCTCCCACATCCGGGCGCTGCCGGCCAGCATCCACAACGCGTCCGGCTCAGGATGCGCCCACGCCAGAAACGAGCGCTGGCAGGCGGCGGTGGCGGTCACCGAGTCGCGCAGCGCAGCAAGATAAGCCAGGTAGTTGTCCCGGTCGTCGTCGATGTCGTTGCGGCCGCGGCTTCGCCCGGACAGCGCAGCCGCCACCGCCGAGGCCAGCATCATCACCGGCAGCAGCGCGAACACCGGGCTGCGCGCCACCGCGGCACCCGAGCGGTAGAGCACCGCCGTGATCGTGAGCATCCCCACGGCCGTGACAGCGGGCAGCAGCCGGGCCAGCATCACCGGTGAATCCGGTCGTGGCACCGATGGCGGTGCGGCAACGACGATTTCACCGACCGGCGGTGCCGGCGGCGGGCTCGCGGCGCATCCCGGCGCACTCATCGGCACACCGTAGATAGCCGGCGAACGACCGGCAAGTCAGCTGTGGAACACCGCAAACACGTGGGCCGCCATCGCGCTACGGTGCGCGAAGGCGAGAGAGGAGGCGAGACGTGTCGATCGCCGATTCGGGTCTGCGCCGGGTCGCGGTGCACACCGATACGGTTCACGCGGATCTGGCGCTACCGGCGGGGGTGCCGGTGGCGGCGCTGATCGCGTCTGTTGTCGACCTCTTGCCGCGCCGGGACGGCCCACAGGCGCTGCGCCCCTACCGGCTGAGTCTGCCGGGGCGGGCACCACTGGATGCCGCGAAGACGTTGGGCCAGCAGGGAATCGGAGACGGATCAGTGCTGGTGCTGACGCGCGCGGACGACATCCCGGCGGAGCCGCGCTTCGACGATCCGGCCGAGCAGGTGGCCGCTGTGGTTCGTGCATCGGCCCGACCGTGGAGCCCGGTCGCTCGCCGGCTCGCCGCCGCGCTCGCGGCATCCACCCTGGCCGGCGTCGCGGGTTTCGTGGCCGTTCCCGGCGGGCCCGGCACCCCGAATGCGCTGTTGGCTCTCGCAGCTACCGGGACCGTGGCCGCCGCTGCGCTACCGGCAAGCGGATGTAGCGGTGCGCTGCGCACGACGTTGTGTTGCTTGGCCGGGTTGGCGGTAGCCGCCGCCGTCGTCGGGATGAGCTGTGCCGCAACCGGTATCTCAGGGCAAGCCGTCGGCGCTGTCACGGCGGCCGGCGCCGTCGGCCTGATCCGGGCCGCGAGCCGGATCGCGGTGATGACCCGCGGTCCGGCCCGCGAGGCCCACGACCTGCTGACCGGTCTGGTCGCCGCGTCAGCAGTCGCAGCGGTGCTGGGTACCGTCGGCGTCGCCGCCGGGCAACCGGTCGACGGCGTGCCCCGACCGGTCGGTGTCGCGTTCGCAGCGGCGGCAGGCGCGGCCTTGCTGCTACGCGCCCGCTCCCACACCGACGGCTCACAGATCGCGGCGCTGCTGGCGGGTGGGGTCACCACCATCGGGATCGCCGTTCTCACCGCGGGTTGCGGGCCGTGGCCGGCCGCGGTGGCGGCGGCCTTGGCCGGTGCCGCAGTGGTTTTCGGCTTCACCGCACCGCCCGCATCCCCGTGGGCCCGCCGCGGCGCCGAGGTACTGGAGAGCTTAGCGCTGGGCATGCTGGTGCCCCTGGCCTGCTGGCTCTGCGGGGCCTACGGCGCCGCCCGCGGACTGGGTCTGGGCTGAGCGTGCGCAGCACCAGGGTCGCCCGGATGGCCGCCGCCGCTGCCATCGCCGGGACGACCCAGTGCGTGCCGCCGGCGAACGCGGTCGCACCACCCCCGATCGACAGCTCCCGGCTGCCCGCCGCGGCGCCGGCCGCACCGGCACGGCCCACCGTGCAGCGGGACGCGTGCGCGGTGCCAACGCTGGATCCCGCTGCGTCCGGGACCCAGCTCGAGGGGCTGGACCTGCCGGCGGTCTGGGCGCTCACCCGCGGCGCCGGCCAGCGGGTGGCGGTGATCGACACCGGCGTCGCGCCGCATCGACGGCTGCCCGGGCTGGTGGGCGGCGGCGACTATGTGTTCACCGGCAACGGCACCCAGGACTGCGACGGGCACGGCACCCTGGTCGCCGGCATCGTCGGGGCCGCACCGGATCCCGCCGACCGGTTCAGTGGTGTGGCGCCGCTGGCGACCGTGATCGGCATCCGCCAGTCCAGCACCCGATTCGGCACCATTGGCGACGGACCGGGGGTCGGCGACGTCGACACCCTGGCGAAGGCGGTGCGCATCGCCGCCGATCTGGGGGCGGCGGTGATCAACATCTCCGCGGTGGCCTGCCGGCCCGAGGGCTCCGGCCTGGACGACCGGGCACTCGGCGCCGCGCTGGCGTATGCGGTCGAGGCGAAGAACGCCGTCGTGGTCAGCGCGGCGGGCAACACCGACGACGGCTGCGATGCCGAGCGGCCGATGATCGTCAGCCCGGCCTGGTACGACGACTACGTGCTGACGGTCGGTTCGGTGGATGCCCATGGCGCCCCCTCGGCGTTCACCCGCGCCGGCCCGTGGGTCGACGTGGCCGCGCCCGGCGAGGCAGTGCTGTCGCTGAGCACCGTCGGTGATGCGATGGCAACCAACGCCGGCGGCACCAGCTTCGCCGCGCCGGTGGTCAGCGGTCTGGCGGCGCTGATCCGGGCCCGCTTCCCGGACTGGACACCACGGCAGGTGATGGACCGGATCAAGGCCACCGCGCGCCACCCGCCCGGCGGGCGCGACGACGTCGTCGGCGCCGGGGTGATCGATCCGCTGGCGGCCGTCAGCTTCGAGGCGGCACCGACCGTCCGGCGGGTTCCCGAACCGGCCCGTCCGGCACCGTCGGCCCCGCCGATTGTCGAACCCGTCACGGCTCCGGCCGGGCTGCGCACCGCCATCACCGGCACCGGTGGGCTGCTGGCGCTGCTGCTGGCGGTGCTCACCGGCCGGGCGCTGGCAGCACGACATCGTGCGCCCGCAGCGCCTGCTCGCGACTGAGCCGCGGGCCGGCCGGCAGCCCGGCGAGCATCGGCCACGGCACCCCGGCGGGCGTCTCCGGCAGGCCCAGGCTGCGTGCCGCGGCGGTGTCCTCGACGGTGAACCGCACCCCGGTCTCGTCGATCAGGTAGCCGGCCCCACCGGTTCGGCCGGAGACACCGGCCGCCCGCAGGTAGGCGCTGCGGCCCGGCGGCAGATACACCGCGTCCAAGGCGGGGCCCGGGCCATCGGCCTGGGCCAGCACCGTCGGCGTCGCGCCCGTCGGCAGCGGCAGGCCCACACCGGCAGAGAGCGTGACGCCGACCGGATCGTCGGCCCGCCAATGGGCGCACAGCGTCACCGCCGCGGCCGGCCACTCGGCGACCCGGCCGGCGAAGTCTTTCGCCGGCGGGGCCTCGGGAACCGCATTGAGCAACAGCGACGACACCCGCCGCGGCGCCGCGGATTCCAGCACCGGATCGGCCGGGTTGACCGGTGTCCGCCGGCCGCGCCGCACCAGGTAGACAGCTGCCGACTCCGAGCTGACCGGCACGGCCTCGTCGGCGTCGATACCCGCCGGGTGCGGCGGGTCGGCCCCGGCGATCAACGTGGTGCCGGCCGGGTCGTCGCAGAGCGACCAGGTCGCCGTCGCCGCCAACGCCGCGCCGAGCGCGCCGGGGGCACCGGGGATGCCCAGCGGCGGCCCCCGCCGGGCCCTGCTGATCTCGGTTCCGGCGACCGGCCGCGGGGTGGCAGGGCCGGCGATCAGGCGCGCCGAGGCGAGGTTGAACACCGGATGGACTGTGTCGCCGACCCGGACATACAGCGCCCCAGAGGCGCGGTCGAGCAGGATCGGCGCGTCACCGAGGCCCGGTTGCGGCCGCACGACGGCCAACACCAGAGCGCCGGCCACCACGATCACACTGATCAGGCAGCCCAGACCCAGCCCGGCCCGGCCCGGCGCGGGACCGCCGGCCGGCTGCCCGCACCGCAGCGCACGCTCCAATCGGTGGGCGGCGAATCGGTGCGCACCCAGCTGCAGCTGTGTCGTCGTTGGTGCCGTCATGCGCCCCCGTTCCCGTGCCGACGACGCTAACCGCGGCAGCGGCCGACGGCGTACGGCCATCCACAGGCCTGTCCGCGCCGGAAACCGGCTTCGGTACCATTCCGCTATGCGTTTTGTTCAGTTGAGCAGCATTTTTTGTGCGACGTTGATGGCGGGCGCACTGCTAACCGTCCCGGTCGTGGCTCCCGCGGTCATCCCGTCGGCCGGCGCCTACGACTGTCCCGACGTGGAGGTCATCTTCGCCCGCGGCACCAGCGAGCCGCCCGGTGTCGGCCGGGTGGGCCGGGCGATGATCGACTCGCTGCGCCAGCAAACCTCCAAGCGGGTCGACGAATACGGGGTGAACTACCCCGCCGGCCGGCTGCAGCTCGGTGGCGGCGATGGCGCCAATGACGTGATCCGGCGCGTCAAGGACGCCGCCAACGTCTGCCCCGACACCCAGTTGGTCTTGGGTGGCTACTCCCAGGGCGCCTCGGTGATCGACATCGTCACCGGCACCCAGGTCGGCGGCATCACCTGGGGCAACCAGCTGCCGGCCGAATACGCCGATCAGGTGGTGGCGGTCGCGACCTTCGGCAACCCGGCCGATCGCGCCGGCGGTCCGATCAGCGTGCAGAGCGCCCTGTTCGGCTCCAAAGCCATCGACTTGTGCAACCCGGGTGACCCGATCTGCCATGAGGGCCCGGGCAACGAATGGACCGACCACACCGACGGGTACATCCCGGCGCTGACGAGCCAGGCGGCCAACTTCATCGCCGGCCGGCTCCGCGCCGCCGGCCCCGCGCCCGACACCCAACCCCTGGCGCGCTGACCTGCAACGACCAGGTTAGTTAGCACATCAATTTTTTGTTTCGTTAATATCCTTCGCTGTGAAGGCATACCGCATCCTGGCGGCCTGCGCCGCCGCTGCAGCGCTGCTGGTCAGCCCCGTCCCGTCCCCGACGGCTTCCGCCGAGGGGTGCCCGGACGCCGAGGTGGTGTTCGCGCGGGGCACCAACGAGCCGCCGGGGCTGGGCCGCGTCGGTGACGCCTTCGTCAGCGCACTGCGGGGTCAGACCTCCCGCTCCATCGGTACCTATGCGGTGAACTACCCGGCCAGCTACGACTTCGGACGGGCGGCCGACGGCGCCAACGACGCCAGCGGCCACATCATGTGGATGGTGGAGAACTGCCCGGGCACCCGCCTGGTTCTCGGCGGGTACTCGCAGGGTGCGGCGATCGTCGACGTGGTGGCCGCCGCGCCGGTGCCCGGCTTCGGGTTCACCGCGCCGCTGCCGCCCGAGGCAGCCGACCACATCGCGGCGATCGCGGTGTTCGGCAACCCCTCGAACAAGATCGGCCAGCCCCTGACGAACAGCCCCGCCTATGGGTTCAAGACGATCGACCTGTGCACCGACGGCGACCCGGTCTGCTCCCCCGGGCGCAACTTCGCCGCCCACTCCGGCTACACCCCCGGCATGACCAACCAGGCCGCCTCGTTCGTCGCGGGCCTGCTCTAGCTGTCGTTGCCTTTTAGCGCGCGCCGCTCAGCGCGTCCGCAGGTCCCGGGTGATCACACTGCGCGCCCCCAGCTGATCGTCCGGCGGGTAGTCGACCCCGACCAGGGTCAGGCCGCGCGCCGGGGCGGCGGTGAAATCACTGGACCGGCGAGTGGCATGCAGCAGGTCGGCGCACCAGGTGGCACTGCGGCGGTGTTCGCCGACCGCCAGCACCGCCCCGACCAGGGAGCGCACCATCGACCAGCAGAACGCGTCGGCGCTGACATGCGCGGTAACCAGATCGCCCTCACGCTCCCAGTCCAGCCGCTGCAGATCCCGGATGGTGGTAGCGCCCTCGCGGTGACGGCAGAACGCCGCGAAGTCGTTCAGGCCCAACAGGTTTCGTGATGCCTCGGTCATCGCGTCGACATCCAGCGGGCGCGGCCAGGCGGTGACGTAGCGGGCCAGCTGCGGCGTCACCCCATACGGCGCGGTCGAGAGCTGGTAGGCGTAATGGCGCCGCAGCGCCGAGAATCGGGCATCGAAGTCCGGCGCCGCCCGTTGCACTCGCAGCACCCGGACGTCCACCGGCAGGAAACGCGCCAACCGGCGTGTGAGCGCGAGGAATTCCGGCTCGCCGTCCCGCCGGGTCCGCGAGTAGGCGTGCCGCAGTGCCCCGGTCGGAACGTCGATGTGTGCCACCTGCCCGGTGGCGTGCACGCCGGTATCGGTACGCCCCGCCGCGAAGAGGCGCACCGGAGTGCGAAACACCGTCGCCAGCGTCTCTTCGAGAACGCCGGCGACGGTGCGCTGCCCGTTCTGTACCGCCCAGCCGGCGAAATCCGTGCCGTCGTAGGCGATGTCGAGCCGAAGCCGAACTTCGGCCCCGGACTCAGGACTCGTCGGTGGCCTCGGCCGTCTCGGTGGCCTCAGAAGCTTCGGAAGCCGCAGCCTCAGCGGCCGGCTCCTCAACCTTCTCGGTCTCGGCGGATTCCTCAGCCGGCTTCTCGGCCTTCTCGGCCTTGGCCGGCTTCTCGGCCTTGGCCGCCTTGGCACCCGCCTTGCGCGCCTTCTCGGCCTCGGAGGTCACCGTCTTCTCCCGGACCAGCTCGATCACGGCCATCGGGGCGTTGTCGCCCTGACGCGCCTCGACCTTGATGATGCGGGTGTAGCCGCCGTTGCGGTCCGCGAAGTGCGGGGCGATCTCGGCGAACAGCGAGTGCACCACGTCCTTGTCGCGGATCTTCTTGAGCACCTCACGCCGGTTGTGCAGCGTGCCCTTCTTGGCGTGGGTGATCAGCTTCTCGGCGTACGGCCGCAATGCCCGCGCCTTCGGCTCGGTCGTCTTGATCCGGCCGTGCGTGAACAGCGAGGTGGCCAGGTTGGCCAGCAGCGCCTTCTGGTGCGAGGACGACCCGCCGAGACGGGGACCCTTGGTGGGCTTGGGCATTGCGACTTCTCCTAAATGGGGCCGGCCCCCGTATCAGGTAGGGCCGGGACGGAATTCTGCTAGAGCTGCTCGGTCTCGGCGTAGTCCTGCTCGTCATAGCCGGTGTCGGCCGACCAGGTGCCGGTGGCGACGTCGTAGCCGGCCACCTGCGACGGGTCGAAGCTGGCCGGGCTGTCCTTGAGCGACAGACCGAGCTGGTGCAGCTTCACCTTGACCTCGTCGATGGACTTCTGCCCGAAGTTACGGATGTCGAGCAGGTCGGACTCGGTGCGCGCCACCAGCTCCCCGACCGTGTGCACACCCTCGCGCTTGAGGCAGTTGTAGGACCGCACGGTCAGGTCCAGGTCGTCGATCGGCAGCGCGAACGACGCGATGTGGTCCGCCTCGGCGGGCGACGGCCCGATCTCGATACCCTCGGCCTCGACGTTGAGTTCCCGTGCCAGACCGAACAATTCGACCAGCGTCTTGCCGGCCGAGGCCAGCGCGTCACGCGGGCTGATGGAGTTCTTGGTCTCCACGTCCAGCACCAGTTTGTCGAAGTCGGTGCGCTGCTCGACACGGGTGGCCTCGACCTTGTAGGTCACCTTGAGCACCGGCGAGTAGATCGAGTCGACCGGGATCCGGCCGATCTCGGCACCGGAGACCTTGTTCTGCACGGCCGGGACGTAACCGCGACCGCGCTCGACGATCAGCTCGACTTCGAGCTTGCCCTTGTCGTTGAGGGTGGCGATGTGCATGTCGGGGTTGTGCACCGTCACGCCCGCCGGCGGCACGATGTCACCGGCGGTGACGACGCCCGGGCCCTGCTTGCGCAGGTACATGGTGACCGGCTCGTCCTCCTCCGAGGACACCACCAGGCCCTTGAGGTTCAAGATGATGTCGGTGACATCCTCTTTGACGCCGGGGACAGTGGTGAACTCGTGCAGCACACCGTCGATGCGGATGCTGGTGACGGCCGCGCCGGGGATCGACGACAGCAGGGTGCGCCGAAGCGAGTTCCCCAGGGTGTAACCGAAACCCGGCTCCAGCGGTTCGATGACGAACTGAGACCGGTTGTCGGCCACAACCTCTTCGGACAGGGTCGGTCGCTGCGAGATCAGCATTGTTTTCTATCTCCTTCTCGGCACCCGCTATTTGATGCCGGTCGGTCCTGCACAGCTCAGTGCAGGGTGTTACTTCGAGTAGAACTCGACGATCAGCTGCTCGGTGAGCGGAACGTCGATCTGCGCGCGCTCCGGCAGCTGGTGGACCAGGATGCGCTGCCGCTCCCCGACCACCTGCAGCCAACCCGGAATCGGGCGGTCGCCCGCGGTCTCCCGGGCGATCTGGAACGGCACCGTGTTAAGTGACTTGTCCTTGACGTCGATGATGTCGTACTGCGACACCTGGTAGCTGGGCACGTCGACCTTCACACCGTTGACGGTGAAGTGGCCGTGGCTGACCAGCTGGCGGGCCATCCGACGGGTGCGGGCCAGGCCGGCCCGGTAGACGACGTTGTCCAGCCGACTCTCCAGGATGCGCAGCAGTTCCTCGCCGGTCTTGCCGCCGCGGCGCACCGCTTCCTCGTAGTAGCGGCGGAACTGCTTCTCCATCACGCCGTAGGTGAAGCGCGCCTTCTGCTTCTCCTGCAGCTGCAGCCGGTATTCGCTTTCCTTGATCCGCGCGCGGCCGTGCTGGCCGGGCGGGTAGGGCCGCTTCTCGAATGCCTGGTCGCCGCCGACCAGGTCGACGCCCAGCCGGCGGGACTTGCGGGTGGCGGGTCCGGTGTAACGAGCCATCTCTTTCTAAACCTCCTAGACCCGGCGCCGCTTGGGCGGACGGCAACCGTTGTGCGGCTGCGGCGTGACGTCGGAAATTGCGCCGACCTCCAGACCGGCGGCCTGCAGCGAGCGGATCGCGGTTTCGCGGCCCGAACCCGGGCCCTTCACGAACACGTCGACCTTCTTCACGCCGTGTTCCTGCGCCTTGCGGGCGGCGTTCTCGGCGGCCAGCTGCGCGGCGAACGGAGTCGACTTGCGCGAGCCCTTGAACCCGACGTGACCCGACGACGCCCAGGCGATGACGTTGCCCTGCGGGTCGGTGATCGTCACGATCGTGTTGTTGAAGGTGCTCTTGATGTGCGCGGCACCGTGCGGGATGTTCTTCTTTTCCCGCCGCCGGGTCTTCTGACCCTTCTTGGGCCCGGTGGTTTTCTTCGGTGGCATGACGATTACCTGGCCTTCTTCTTACCGGCGATGGTGCGCTTGGGGCCCTTGCGGGTGCGCGCGTTGGTCTTGGTCCGCTGGCCGCGCACCGGCAGGCCGCGACGGTGCCGCAGGCCCTGGTAGCAGCCGATCTCGATCTTGCGACGGATGTCGGCCTGCACCTCGCGGCGCAGATCACCCTCGACCTTCAGGTTGCCTTCGATGTAGTCGCGCAGCGCGGTGAGCTGCTCGTCGGTGAGGTCCTTGCTGCGCTGGTCCTTGTCGATACCGGTGGCAGCCAGGATTTCGTTGGAGCGGGTACGGCCGATGCCGTAGATGTAGGTCAGCGCGATCTCCATGCGCTTATCGCGCGGCAGGTCGACGCCCACAAGTCGAGCCATGGGTGGCATTCCTCTTTCGTAGCGGAGGTTGTGATCCCAGCCCGTTCCCGGCTGACAGCTCCGGGGCCCGGCCTCCGATCCGGGCGTATGTGAACTGGCCCATCTCTAAAGATGCCAGCCATTCACTGGTACTGGGAGGTCTGCATTCAGTTGTGGCTGGTGCCCGGCTACGCCGGGCCGGCGACTGCTAGCTAGCCCTGACGCTGCTTGTGGCGCGGGTCCGAGCAGATCACCATGACCCGGCCGTGCCGACGGATCACCCTGCACTTGTCGCAGATCGGCTTGACGCTGGGGTTCACCTTCACGGCTGCTGGGGTCCTGTTCTAATCGCTGGTTGGCTTACGTCTTCTGGGCGGCTGGACGATCCGGAGCTACTTGTACCGGTAGACGATGCGTCCGCGGGACAGGTCGTAGGGAGACAACTCCACGACCACCCGGTCTTCCGGCAGGATACGGATGTAGTGCTGCCGCATCTTGCCGCTGATGTGGGCGAGCACCTTGTGACCGTTCTCCAGCTCAATGCGAAACATCGCATTGGGCAGGGGCTCGACCACCCGGCCCTCGACCTCGATGGCACCGTCTTTCTTGGCCATTACTCTCCGGCGATCCTCCGTGTCTGGCTTACTTGTGTATGTGCTTGCGCCCGCCGCGGCGCAGCATCGACTACGACTACAAAACGTGGGCCGGTGGCAGGAAATTCCAGGTAGATCCTGAGAATCTCAGACTGGGCACGCAAGAGTCGACGCGGAAGCCGCACCGTCGTCCCACGATACCCGTTGAAGAGCCCGGGCCAAAATCGTCGGCAGTGACAAACTGGTACGAACGCCCGACCGTTGTCACGCACCCGATGGGACGCCTATGACCGAAGCACTGTCACTCAAACCCGACCTGGGCCGCTACGGCGTCTGGACCTTCGGCGCCCCCACCCCCGAGCAGGCGACCGAGATCGAACGGCTGGGCTACGGCGCGATCTGGGTAGGCGGCTCACCGGCCGCCGAGCTCTCCTTCGTCGAACCGCTGCTGGCGGCGACCTCGACGCTGCAGGTGGCGACCGGGATCGTCAACGTGTGGTCGGCGCCCGCACCGGCGGTCGCAGAGTCGTTTCACCGGATCGAGGCCGCCTATCCGGGCCGGTTCCTGCTCGGTATCGGCGTCGGGCACGCCGAAGCCACCGCCGAGTACCGCAGCCCGTACCGCGCCTTGGTGGACTATCTCGACGCCCTCGACGCGGACGGGGTGCCGACCAGCCGGCGGGTGCTGGCCGCGCTGGGCCCCAAGGTGCTGAAGTTGGCGGCCGAGCGCAGCGCCGGGGCGCACCCCTACCTGACCACCCCCGAGCACACCGCGACCGCCCGGGAGCTGATCGGGCCGTCGGTGTTCTTGGCGCCCGAGCACAAGGTGGTGCTCTCCGGTGATGGTGCCGCGGCCCGCGCCGCGGGACGGGAGGCGGTCGGCTTCTACCTGCGCCTGTCGAACTACGTCAACAACTGGCGACGGCTGGGCTTCAGTGAGCGCGACGTGCGCGCGCCCGGCAGCGACCGGTTGATCGACGCGGTGGTGGCGCACGGCAGTGCCGACGAGGTCGCCGCCCGGCTCGGTGAGCACCTGGCGGCCGGCGCCGATCAGGTGACGATCCAGGTGCTGGGCGGCTCGGATCACCTGCTGCCGACGTTGACGGAGCTGGCCGGGCCGCTGGGTTTGTGATTTCGGCGCGATTGTTCCCGCTGAGCGAGGGAAACCGCGCCGAAATCGCCCGGGGACCCCGGCTAAGGTTGCCCCATGCGCCTGCTGGTCACCGGGGGCGCCGGGTTCATCGGCGCCAACTTCGTGCACCGCACACTGGCCCAGCAGCCCGACGTCGCGATCACCGTGCTCGACGCCCTGACCTACGCCGGCAGCCGAGAATCGCTGGCGCCGGTGGCCGACCGGATCCGCCTGGTGCAAGGCGACATCACCGACGCCGCGCTGGTCACCGAGCTGGTCAGTGAGCTGGATTCGGCCACCGACGCGGTGGTGCACTTCGCCGCCGAAACCCACGTCGACAACGCGCTGGCCGACCCCGAGCCATTTTTGCGGTCCAACGTGGTCGGCACCTTCACTGTGCTGGAGGCGGTACGCCGGCATCGGGTGCGGCTGCACCACGTCTCCACCGACGAGGTCTACGGCGAGCTGGCCCTCGATGACCCGCGCCGGTTCACCGAGACGACCCCGTATCACCCGTCGAGCCCGTACTCGTCGACCAAGGCCGCCGCCGACCTGCTGGTGCGGTCCTGGGTGCGCTCCTACGGGATCCACGCGACGATCTCGAACTGCTCCAACAACTACGGGCCGTATCAGCACGTGGAGAAGTTCATCCCGCGCCAGATCACCAACCTGCTGACCGGGCGCCGAGCCAAGCTGTACGGCAGCGGCGCCAACGTGCGCGACTGGATCCACGTCGACGACCACAACAGTGCCGTCTGGCAGATCATGACCCGTGGGCATCCCGGGCGCACGTACCTGATCGGCGCCGACGGCGAACGTGACAACCGCTCTGTGCTGCAGACCATCCTGCGGCTGATGGGCCACGACGCCGAGGACTTCGATCACGTGCCCGACCGGCCCGGCCACGACCTGCGCTACGCGATCGACCCCTCGGCGCTGCGTGACGAACTGGACTGGAAACCCGAACACACCGACTTCGAGGCCGGACTGCGGGCGACGATCGAGTGGTATCGCGCCAACCAATCCTGGTGGGCGCCACTGAAAGAGGCCGCCGAGGCCCGCTACGCCGAGCTGGGGCGCTGACGTGACATTCCGCGAACTGGCCATCCCGGGGGCCTTCGAGCTCACCCCGACCCAGCACGCCGATGACCGCGGGCTGTTCTTCGAATGGTTCACCGACGACGAGTTCACCGCGTTCGCCGGGCACCGCTTCGACCTGCGCCAGGCCAACTGCTCGGTGTCGCGCGCCGGGGTGCTGCGCGGTCTGCATTTCGCCCAGGTGCCGCCCGGGCAGGCCAAATATGTGACCTGCGTGTCGGGGGCGGTCTTCGATGTCGTCGTCGACATCCGGGTCGGCTCACCGACGTACGGGCGCTGGGATGCGGTGCTGCTGGACACCCGCGAGCGCCGGTCGGTGTACCTCGCGGCCGGTCTCGCCCATGGATTCGTTGCGCTGCAGGACGATTCGACGGTGATGTATCTGTGCTCGGCCGGCTACGACCCGCAACGCGAGCACACCATCTGCGCCACCGACCCGGAGATCGGCATCGACTGGCCGGATGACCACCCCGTGGTGCTCTCCGAGCGCGACCGCATCGCGCCGTCGCTGGCCGAGGTGCGCGCGGCCGGGCTGCTGCCGAGCTGGGATCACGGCTGAATCCGCATACGCCCGAGCGCCTTATTCGCGGCTACAGATCGAGGACCAACGCGAGTGCCTCGTCGACCCGCCCGATCTCCTCGATGGTCAAAAAGCCGACCGGCTCGGTAAGTCGGCGGAGATCGACAGTGTCGAGCTGGTCGCACATGACCAGAGTCTTTTGATCGGCAATGGTGACGACCGGCCGGAAGCTGGTTTCTCGAGCGCTAGTGCTGGTGAAGGCCACAATCCAGGTGCTCAGAGCAAGCCAGTCCGGTTGCAGCACCACGGCGAACCGGCGGCCCTTCTGCTCGTGGCCCGTGCCTCGCGCCGGCAGCCGGTAAACCTCACCCTTCATGCAGCGTCGCCCGATCCTGCTGGATCGCCCGGATTTCAGCAAGATCGACTGGATCGTCCTTGATGGCACGCGCTTCTGCCGCGGCCACTTGGCGGCGTTCGTCGCGGCGCATAGCTGCCAGTGCGGCCAGGATGACCTGGTCGGCGCTCTGCCGCCGGGAAGCCCCGATCTGAAGGAGCAGATCACGGGTGCTGGTTTGGACCTTGACGGTAGTGGTGTCGGCCATGACGCGCAGTCTACCCCCGGTAGACCGCGTGTTGCGAGGATCACATGCGGTCGAGTTTCCGCCCACGGCACCCGCCCTCGCATTTACTAGGATATCCTAGTATTCTCGTTGGTGGCTCGAGCTCACGACACACATTCCCGGGATGGCACATGACCACTCAAATTCCACACTTCATCGATGGCCGCCGCACCGCCGGCCAGTCACAGCGCAGCACCGACGTTTTCGACCCCAACACCGGCGCCGTGCAGGCGACCCTGCCGCTGGCCAACACCGCCGACGTCGACGCCGCCGTCGCCTCGGCCGCCCAAGCACAGAAGGGCTGGGCCGCCCAGAACCCGCAGCGCCGGGCGCGGGTGATGATGCGCTTCATCGACCTGGTCAACACCCATGTCGACGAGCTGGCCGAGCTGCTCTCCCGCGAACACGGCAAGACCCTCGAGGACGCCCGCGGCGACATCCAGCGCGGCATTGAGGTGATCGAGTTCTGCGTCGGCATCCCGCACCTGCTCAAGGGCGAACACACCGAGGGCGCCGGGCCGGGCATCGACGTCTTCTCGCTGCGCCAGCCGCTCGGTGTGGTCGCCGGCATCACCCCGTTCAACTTCCCGGCGATGATCCCGCTGTGGCAGGCCGGCCCCGCGCTGGCCTGCGGTAACGCCTTCATCCTCAAGCCGTCCGAGCGCGACCCCTCGGTCCCGGTACGGCTGGCCGAGTTGTTCATCGAAGCCGGGCTGCCGCCGGGCGTGCTGCAGGTGGTGCACGGCGACAAGGAGGCCGTCGACGCGCTGCTGCACCACCGCGACGTCGCCGCGATCGGTTTCGTCGGCAGCTCCGACATCGCGCAGTACATCTATTCGACGGCGACCGCCCATGGCAAACGCGCCCAGTGCTTCGGCGGGGCCAAGAACCACATGATCGTGATGCCCGACGCCGACCTGGACCAGGCCGTCGACGCGTTGATCGGCGCCGGCTACGGCAGTGCCGGCGAGCGGTGCATGGCGATCAGCGTGGCGGTGCCGGTCGGCGACCAGACCGCCGAGCGGTTGCGCGCCCGGCTGACCGAGCGGATCAACAACCTGCGGGTCGGTCACAGCCTCGACCCCAAGGCCGACTACGGGCCGCTGGTCACCCGCGCGGCCCTGGAACGGGTCAACGACTACATCGGCCAGGGCGTGGCCGCCGGCGCCGAACTGGTGATCGACGGCCGCGAACGCGCCAGCGACGACACCCAATTCGGTGATGCCGATCTGACCGGCGGCTTCTTCGCCGGTCCCACGCTCTTCGACCACGTCACCACCGAGATGTCGATCTACACCGACGAGATCTTCGGCCCGGTGCTGTGCATCGTGCGAGCGCAGGACTACGAAGAGGCCTTGCGGCTGCCCAGCGAGCACGAGTACGGCAACGGGGTGGCGATCTTCACCCGCGACGGCGACACCGCCCGCGACTTCACCTCCCGGGTGCAGGTCGGCATGGTCGGGGTCAACGTGCCGATCCCGGTGCCGGTGGCCTACCACACCTTCGGCGGCTGGAAGCGCTCCGGCTTCGGTGACCTCAACCAGCACGGCACCGCGTCGATCACCTTCTACACCAAGGTCAAGACCGTCACCCAGCGGTGGCCGTCGGGTATCAAGGACGGCGCCGAATTCCATATCCCCACAATGCAATAGGCGCTGAGCAAGTGAACACAGCAATGGATGACGAAGAACGGGTGATCGTCGAGACCGCGGCGGCGTTCGCCGAGAAGCGCCTCGCGCCGCACGCCCTGGACTGGGATGCCACCCACCACTTCCCGGTCGACGTGATGCGCGAAGCCGCCGAGCTGGGCATGGCGGCGATCTACTGCCGTGATGACGTCGGCGGGTCCGGGCTGCGCCGCCTGGACGGGGTGCGCATCTTCGAACAGTTGGCCATCGCCGACCCGGTGATCGCCGCCTACCTGTCGATCCACAACATGTGCGCCTGGATGATCGATTTCTACGGCACCGAGGAACAGCGCAAGACCTGGGTGCCGCAGCTGGCACCGATGACCGCGGTCGCCAGCTACTGCCTCACCGAACCGGGCGCGGGATCGGATGCCAGCGCGCTGAGCACCCGGGCGGTCCGGCACGGCAGCGATTATGTGCTCGACGGCGTCAAGCAGTTCATCTCCGGCGCCGGCGTCTCGGACGTGTATGTGGTGATGGCCCGAACCGGCGACGACAGCCCCCGTGGCATCTCCACGTTCATCGTCGAAAAGGACACGCCCGGACTGAGTTTCGGCGCCGCCGAGCAGAAGATGGGCTGGAACTCCCAGCCGACCGCGCAGGTGATCCTCGAGGGCGTGCGGGTGCCCGCCGAGGCGATGCTCGGTGGCCCCGACGGTGAAGGCACCGGTTTCTCGATCGCGATGAACGGCCTCAACGGCGGCCGGATCAACATCGCGGCCTGCTCACTGGGCGGCGGCCAGGCCGCGTTCGACAAGACCGGCAGTTACCTGGCCGACCGGTCGGCGTTCGGCAAGCCGCTGCTCGACGAGCCGACGATCCGGTTCACCCTCGCCGACATGGCCACTGCGCTGGAGACCTCCCGGCTGCTGCTGTGGCGGGCGGCGACCGCCCTCGACGACAATGCGCCCGACAAAGTCCAGCTGTGCGCGATGGCCAAGCGCTACGTCACCGACGCCTGCTTCGGCGTCGCCGACTCCGCGCTGCAGCTGCACGGCGGCTACGGGTATCTACGCGAATACGGTCTGGAGAAAATCGTCCGGGATCTGCGGGTGCACCGCATCCTGGAGGGCACCAACGAGATCATGCGGATGGTGATCGGACGGGCCGAAGCCGCCCGCGTCCGGTCCGGGCAGTAGCCGGCGCAAAGGAGACACCTTGGCAATCGTGGCGTTCCTCGGGCTGGGCCACATGGGTGGGCCGATGTCGGCGAACCTGGTGGCCGCCGAGCACACCGTGCGTGGCTTCGACCCGGTGGCGGTAGCCGCCGCGGCCGCCGAGCAGCACGGGGTGAGCATCCAGCCGTCGGCTGCCGAAGCGGTGGCCGGCGCCGATGCGGTGGTCACCATGCTGCCGCACGGGGACGCGGTCAAAAGCTGCTACGCCGACATCCTGCCGGCCGCCCGGCCGGACACCCTGTTCATCGACAGCTCCACGATCTCGGTCGCTGACGCCCGCGAGGTGCACGCGCTGGCCGGCTCGCACGGGTTCGCCCAACTCGACGCACCGGTGTCCGGCGGCGTCGCCGGTGCGGTCGCCGGGCGGCTGGCGTTCATGGTCGGCGGCAGCGAAGACGCAGTGCGGCGGGCGACCCCGGTGCTGGAGCCGATGGCCGCCAAGATCATCCACTGCGGTGCGGCGGGCGCCGGCCAGGCCGCCAAGATCTGCAACAACATGGTGCTGGCCGTGCAGCAGGTCGCGGTCGCCGAGGCGTTTGTGCTGGCCGAAAAGCTCGGGCTGGCCGACCAGGCCCTGTTCGACGTGATGACCGGGGCCACCGGAAACTGCTGGGCGCTGCACACCAACTGCCCGGTTCCCGGTCCGGTGCCCACCTCCCCGGCGAACCGGAACTTCGAGCCGGGGTTCGCCACCGCGCTGATGAACAAGGATCTGCACCTGGCGATGGACGCGGTGTCATCGACCGGCGCGCGCGCCCCGCTGGGCAGCCACGCCGCGGCGATCTACGCGGACTTCGCCGTCGAGCACGCCGCCGAGGACTTCAGCGCCGTCATCAACCTGCTGCGCGACTGAGCCGGGCGGCCATCAGCTGCGCCTGCAGCTGGCGGCAGCCCTCGACCAGGAGTCCGTCATAGCCGCCCGCGGAGCCGGTGGTGACCGCCGGCAGGCCCATCGCGGCAGCCGTCCGGCCGTTGTCGTCGCACCCGGCGATCACCAGTGCCTCGCCGGCGACGATGCCCAGCTCCCACAACGCCAGCCGGTACAGCTCGGCGGCACCGGCGGGACCGGTGAGGTCGTCGGCCGTGACGACGGTCTCGGCCATCCCGTCGCCGATCAGTTCCCGCACCCGCGGCTGCACCCGGTCGCGCGGGCCGGCGCCGACCACCGCAACCCAGATGCCGGCGGCAAACAGGCTCAGCACCAGGTCGATCAGCCCGGACCGCGGCTCACCCTCGGCGTCGGCGAGGGCTTCCACGTCGAAGATCACCGCTTGTAAGGGATAGACCTGGGCATCGTCGGCCGGCGGCACCCGGTCCCACCAGAACGGGCGGCCGGGGCGGATCCATGTCGCGAGTTCGGTTGTGATCTGCATAACAGCAGGATGCCGGAACGACAGTCGTCCGTCCTCCCCCATTCGGGGGAACCGTCCGGGGAAACCCGCCGGGCCCGATTCGGCGGTCCCGGCTTCGGCTCACCGCTGCCGTCCCTGGCGGGGGCCTTATTGTCTTGCTATGCCCGTGCGACTGGTCCTCGTCGACGATCACGAGATGGTGATCGAAGGCCTGCGGGCCATGCTCACCGCGTTCGCCGACCGCATCGAGGTGGTCGGGCAGGCGATCAACGCCGAACAGGCGCTGGCCGTGGTCGCCGACACCGACCCCGACATCGTGCTGTGTGACGTGCGAATGCGCGGTGAAAGCGGGCTGGACCTGTGCCTGGCGCTGCGGGAACGCGACCCGGACCGCCGGGTGGTGATGCTCTCGGTCTACGACGACGAGCAGTACCTGTTCGAGGCGCTGCGGGTCGGCGCGAGTGGCTACCTGCTCAAAAGCATCAGCAGTGACGACCTGGTGCACCAGATCGAGTTGGCCCACCGCGGCGAGACGGTGATCGACCCGGGCCTGGCCGCCCGGGCGGCCGGCACCGCCGCCCGGCTGCAGCGCGACGAGTTCTGGCCGGGGGCGCGCCAAGGCCTCACCCAGCGCGAGAGCGAGATCCTGGGCTACATGGTCAGCGGGCTGTCCAACCGCGGGATCGCCACCAAGCTGGTAATCGGCGACGAGACCGTCAAATCGCACCTGCGCTCGATCTACCGCAAGCTCGGGGTCTCCGATCGCACCGGCGCGGTGGCCACCGCGCTGCGGGAAGGCATCTACCGGTGAGCTCCTCGGGCCAGAACCGGTCCCGCGCCCGCAAAGCCACCACGGTGCGGGATTTCGTCGACGCCAACCACGAGCTGGCGCTGCTGCGCGAACTCATCCAGGCCGCCTCGAGCGGGCCCGGCGTGGAACCGCTGGCCGCCGCGGCCGCCCGGATGATCACCGCGGCCACCGGCACCGACGTCTGCTTCGTGCACGTCCTCGACGACACCGACCGTTCCCTGACCCTGACCGGCGCGACCCCGCCGTTCGACACCGAGGTGGGCAAGATCCGGCTGCCGCTGGGCTCGGGGGTGTCGGGCTGGGTGGCCAGCCATCGCGAGCCCGTGGTGATCAGCGACAACAAGGAGGCCGACCCGCGCTACCTGCCGATCGAGTCGCTGCGCGGCCGTGACTTCACCTCGATGGTGTCGGTACCGATGGAGACCGATCCGGGCGGGCTGGTCGGTGTGCTCAACGTGCACACCGTGGCCCGCCGCGAGTTCACCCACGGCGATATCGAGCTGCTGCGGGTGATCGGGCAGCTCATCGCCGGCGCGATGCACCAGGCCCGGCTGCACCGCCAGCTGGTGGCTCGCGAACGCGCCCACGAGCTGTTCGTCGAGCAGGTGATCGAAGCCCAGGAGATCGAGCGCCGCCGGCTGGCCGGCGACATCCACGACGGCATCTCCCAGCGGCTGGTGACGCTGTCCTACCGGCTGGATGCGGCCGCCCGGGCGGTCGGTCACGATCCCGACGAAGCGTCGGCGCAGCTCGATGCCGCTCGTGAGCTGGCCGGTCTGACCCTGCAGGAGACCCGGATCGCGATCAGCGGGCTGCGGCCGCCGGTGCTCGACGACCTGGGCCTGGCCGGCGGGCTGGCCAGCTTGGCCCGGTCCATCCCGCAGCTCAAGATCGAGCTGGATCTGGCTGAGACCCGGCTGCCCGAGCACATCGAGCTGGCGCTGTACCGGATCGCGCAGGAGGGCCTGCAGAACGTCGTCAAGCACGCCGCTGCGACGACGGTGCGACTGGGGTTCGCGGTCACCACCGATCCGGGCATGGCCCGGTTGGAGATCATCGACGACGGGGTGGGTTTCGACACCTTCGAGCACCCGGTGGGCGGCGACGAGATGGGCGGCTACGGGGTGTTGTCGATGGCCGAGCGTGCCGAGTTGGTCGGCGGGCGGCTCAACATCCGCTCGCGCCCGGGCGCGGGCACCGCCGTCACCGCCACCATCCCGGTACCGTCGCCCGCAGCGCGAGACACCGGCTAGAAATCCCCGGCGTTACGGCGCAAGGTCTCGATCGCCGAGGACAGGCTGCGGGATTCCTGCCGGGACATCCCGATGTCGGCGAACACCTCTCGGTTGAGGCTGGCCGTCGCGGCCGCCACCGTCGAGCGGCCCCGCTCGGTGATCGACACCAGGGTGGTGCGGCCGTCGGTGGGGTGCGGCAACCGCTCGACGAGGCCGGCGGCCTCCAACCGTCGGATCGCGTGCGTGACGCTGGTGACGTGGACCTGCAGCCGGTCGGAGGCCTTGGTGATCGGCAGGGCACCGGAGCGGCTGAACGCCAGCAGCCGCAGCAGCTCGAACCGGGAGAAGCTCAGGTCGTAGGGCCGCAGCGTGGCTTCCACCCGGGCCAGCAGGATCTGGTGGGCGCGCATCACCGACGTCACCGCGACCATCCCGTCGGCGACCTCCCCCCAGCCGGCCCGTTCCCAATTCGCGCGAGCCAGCGCGATCGGATCGGCCTCGTCGGGCGGGTGCGGGTCCACGCGTCAGCCGCTCGTGAGGATCCGGGGTCCGTCGTCGGTCACCGCGACGGTGTGTTCCCAATGCGCAGCACGGGACCCGTCGGCGGTGACCACCGTCCACTCGTCGGAGAGGATGACGGTCTGATCGGTTCCCAGGGTCAGCATCGGCTCGATCGCCAGCACCGATCCGGCCACCAGCAGCGGCCCGCGGCCCGGCGCCCCCTCGTTGGGCAGGAACGGGTCCATGTGCATCTGGCGGCCGATGCCGTGGCCGCCGTAGCCGGCGACGATGCCGAATGAGCGGCGGAACTCCTGCGATGCGGCGCGGGCCCCCGTTTCGATGGCGTGTGAGACGTCGCTGAGCCGGTTGCCCGGGACCATCGCCGCGATCCCGGCATGCATCGCCTTACGGGTTGCGTCCGACAGGTTCTCGTCGGCGGCCGCCAGCTTGCCGACCCCGAACGTGATCGCCGCGTCGCCGTGCCAGCCGTCCAGGATCGCACCGCAGTCGATCGACACCAGATCACCTGCCACCAGCACCTCGGTCGACGACGGGATGCCGTGCACCACACGGTCATTGACCGAACTGCAGATCGAGGCGGGGAAACCGTGATAACCCAAGAACGACGGCGTCGCACCCGCCTCCCGGATCACCGATTCGGCGACCTCGTCCAACTCCGACGTCGAGACGCCAACGGCGGCGGCCTCGCGCACCGCGGCCAGCGCCGCGGCAACGACGGCGCCTGCCGCGGCCATCGCGTCGAGCTCCCCCGGGCTGCGATGCGGCACCCGCCGCTTCGGCAGTCCGATCATTTACTGCCCCAGGGCGTTCAAAGCGCGCGCGAACACCTCATCGAGCGTGCCGAGTGCATCCACCACGTGCAGCTCGTGCTCGTCTTGGTAGTAGTCCAGCAGCGGCGTGGTCTCTTCGCGGTAGACGATCATGCGGTTGTGGATCACCTCGGCGGTGTCGTCGGCGCGACCACGTGCCTTGAGCCGCTTGAGCAGTTCGCTCTCGGTGACCCGGAACTCCAGCACCGCATCCAGCTTGGTGTGACGGCGTTCCAGCATGTCATGCAGTGCCTCGGCCTGCTCCACCGAGCGGGGGTAGCCGTCCAGGATGAATCCGTTTGCGGCGTCGGGCTGGTCGAGCCGGTCCTCGACCAGGGCGTTGGTCAGCTCGGGCGGCACCAGGTCGCCGGCGTCGAGGTATTGCTTGGCCTGCCGGCCCAACTCGGTGCCCTCGGCGATGTTGTGCCGGAACAGATCACCGGTGGAGATCTGCGGAACACCCAGCTTCTCCGCCAGCTTCACCGCCTGGGTGCCCTTGCCTGCCCCCGGCGGTCCCAGCAGTACGACTCTCACTTGAGGAACCCTTCGTAGTTACGCTGCATGAGCTGGCTCTCGATCTGCTTGACCGTGTCAAGGCCGACGCCGATCATGATCAGCACCGCGGTGCCGCCGAACGGCAGGTTCTGGACCGTGCCCGAGCTGCCCATGTGCAGGAACAGGTTGGGCAGGACCGAGATGACGCCCAGGTAGATCGAGCCGGGCAGGGTGATCCGGTTGAGCACGAAGCGCAGGTAGTCCGCGGTCGGGCGTCCCGGCCGAATGCCCGGAATGAAGCCGCCGAACTTCTTCATCTCGTCGGCGCGCTCGTCCGGGTTGAACGTGATCGACACGTAGAAGTAGGTGAAGAAGATGATCAGGCCGAAGTACACGGCGATGTAGACGAAGTTCGACGGGTCGGACAGGTACGTGCTGACCAGCTTGTCCCACCAGCTGTTGCCGAGGCCGCCGCTGCCGCTGCGGACCAGCTGGGTGACCAGCTGCGGAATGTAGATCAGCGACGAGGCGAAGATAACCGGGATGACGCCGGCCTGGTTGACCTTGAGCGGCAGGTAGGTCGAGGTGCCGCCGTACATGCGCCGGCCGACCATCCGCTTGGCGTACTGCACCGGGATACGGCGCTGACCCTGCTCGACGAAGACCACACCGACGACGATGGCCAGCGCGGCCAGGCAGACCATGGTGAACACCAGGCCGCCGCGGGAGTCCAGGATGGTCTTGCCCTCGATCGGGATGCGGGCGGCGATACCGACGAAGATCAGCAGCGACATGCCGTTGCCGATGCCGCGTTCGGTGATCAGCTCACCGAGCCACATCACCAACACCGCCCCGGCGGTCATCACCAGCACGATGACGATCAGCGTGAAGATGCTGTGGTCGGCGATGATGTCGTGACGCAGGCTGCAGGTCTGCAGCAGCCCGCCGTTGGCGGCCAGCGCCACGATGGACGTCGCCTGCAGCACGGCCAGCGCCACCGTCAGGTAGCGGGTGTACTGCGTCATCTTGTTCTGGCCGGACTGGCCTTCTTTGCGCAGCTCCTCGAAGCGCGGGATGACCACGGTCAACAGCTGCACGATGATGCTCGCGGTGATGTAGGGCATCACCCCGATGGCGAACACCGTCAACTGCAGCAGCGCACCGCCGGAGAACAGGTTGATCAGCGAGTAGACCTGCGCGGCGTCGCCGCCACTGACCTCTTTGATGCACTGCTGGACGTTCTGGTAGTCGACACCGGGCGACGGGATGGCCGCGCCGAGCCGGTACAGCACGATAATGCCCAGGGCGAACAGGATCTTGCGCCTCAGGTCGACTGTCCGCAGTGATGAGATGAAAGCCGAGAACACTCTTCTCCTCCTGCGCAGCCGAGGTTCGGTCGCGGCGTGCCGATGGACTGGTTCGTTCCAGCCCGGTTAGTCCTGGGGTAATCCTGCGCTTTCGCGTCGACGCGCCGACCGGTCACAAAGCGGCCACGCGTGTCTTCAGGCGCGTCAGCAGTCTACGAGACTAACAGCTGCGCACGGCGGGCCGGGCAGCCGCAGGGACGCGCTGTCAGCCAACCGTCAGCCGGTGGGAGTACAGTCGACGACAGCTCGTTAAATCAGCTAATTAATTTCCGGCGCTGCATCACCGGTAATGAAGGAGAGGTCAAAAGATGGCACGCACCGATAACGACACCTGGGACCTGGCCTCCAGCGTGGGGGCTACCGCGACCATGGTGGCGGTGGGCCGCGCGGTCGCAAGCCGCGGGAACGGCACCGACCGGCCACTGATCAACGACCCCTATGCCGAGCCGCTGGTGCGTGCGGTGGGCGTGGAGCTGTTCAGCAAGCTGGCCAGCGGCGAGCTCAGCCCGGCCGACTTCGACTTCGGCGACGACCAGGCCCAGGACGGGGCGATGACGCTCTCCCGGATGTCCGACAACATGGCGGTGCGCACCCGGTTCTTCGACGAGTTCTTCCTCGACGCGGCCGCGGCGGGCATCCGGCAGGCCGTCATCCTGGCGTCGGGCCTCGATGCCCGCGCCTACCGGCTCGACTGGCCGGCCGGCACCCGAGTCTTCGAGATCGACCAACCCGACGTGATCGAGTTCAAGACCCGGGTGCTCACCGCCCAGGGCGCCCAACCCGCCGCCGATCGCCGGCCGGTCGCCGTCGACCTGCGCGACGATTGGCCGGCGGCGCTGCAGGCCGCGGGTTTCGACGCCTCGGTGCCGACCGCCTGGAGTGCGGAGGGCTTGCTGGCCTACCTGCCGGCCGACGCACAAGACCGGCTGCTGGACACCGTCACCGCGCTGTCGGCACCGGGCAGCAGGTTCGCCATCGAAAGCACACCGCCGCTCGACCCGGCCGACGAAAACAGCGCCCGCCAGCGGATGCGGGAGGCCGCTGAGCGGATGCGCAGCCACGGCCTCGATCTCGACCTCGCCGAGCTGGTCTACTTCGGCGATCGCAACGACGCCCCGTCCTACCTCGCCGAGCGGGGATGGCGCATCGAGGGCCGCAGCATCAACGAGCTATTCGCCGAACACGGGCTGCCGCAACTCGACGACGCTCACGGTTACAGCGGGCTGACCTATGTCAGCGCGACCCTGGGATAGGAGGTAAGCGATGGCACACAGCGGCCGATTTTCCGGGGACAGCTGGGATCTGGCGTCGAGCGTCGGCACGACCGCGACCATGGTCGCGGTCGGCCGCGCGCTGGCCAGCCGGGAGCCCGACGCGCTGATCACCGACCCCTTCGCCGAGCCACTGGTGCGCGCGGTCGGGATCGACTTCTTCAACCGGCTGCTCGACGGCGAGTTGGAACCAGCGGTCGCCGAGGACGCCGCCGCCACCGCCCGGCCGATGACCGAGGTGATAGCGGTGCGCACCCGGTTCTTCGACGACTTCTTCCTGGCTGCCGCCGCAGCCGGCGTCCGGCAGGCCGTCATCTTGGCGTCCGGGCTGGATTCGCGGGCCTACCGGTTGGCCTGGCCGGAAGGCAGCGTCGTCTACGAGATCGACCAGCCGGAGGTGATCGACTTCAAATCCCGCACGCTGGCCGATCTCGGCGCCCAGCCGACCGCGCAGCGTCGCGCGGTCGCCATCGACTTGCGCGATGACTGGCCGGCCGCGTTGCGCCGCAGCGGTTTCGACGAGACCAAACCCACCGCGTGGAGCGCCGAAGGGCTGCTCATCTATCTGCCCCCGGAAGCGCAGGACCGGCTGTTCGACAACATCACCGCCCTGAGCGCACCGGGCAGCAGGCTGGCCACCGAGTACCACCCCGACGGTGCCGCCACGCTCAGCGACTCAAATCAGTCGGTGAGCCAACGCTTCGCCGAATACGGGCTCGACCTCGACTTCGCCAGCCTGGTCTACGCCGGGGAACGCAAGCCCGCCGGGGACTACCTGTCCGACCAGGGCTGGCAGGTCAGCAGCCGCACCCGGCCCGATGTCTTCGCCGATTATGGGCGCAGCTTTCCCGACGACGCTGAAGTCGTTGCGCGGCTGCGCAATTCGGTTGCGATCGAGGCCATACGCACCTAGCCGCGGCTGCTACGCCACGTCGAAGTCCGGCAGAGACAGTTCGGGCGCGGCGAAATCGTGGTCCCCGCCCAGCAGTCCGGGGTCGGTGAACTCCGAGCCACCCGGCAGCGGCGGGTCGGTCGGCGCGATGACGCCGGAGCCGGTCAGGTACGCGATCCCCCGGGCCAGCGTGTCGGTGGTGTCGACCACCAGGCCACCGGTGAACTGCACGACCTGCTGCAGGAATTCGGCCACTCCGCTGATCAAGAAGATGTCCTGGTCGACGATCGACTGCAGGAACTTGTCGATTTCGGTGACGACGAGGTTGAGCCCGTAGGGGATGGAGGTGACGATCGTACGGATGCCCAGCATGATGTCGTTGCCGATGTTCGGGTAGCCGTACATCGCGATCGCCGACAGCAGCGCCTGCTTGAGGTCGTCGGGCACGACGGTGCTGTCCACGATGTTCGGGTCGAGATGCATTGGGCTGCCGTCGAAGTCCGACCGCATCGGGACACCGAACAGCGCCAAGATCGTCGGAGTGATGTCGGCAATCGAGTAGTTCAGGTTCTGACTGCCGTCGGTCGCGTCGTGGCCGGCCTGGTCGAAGATGACGAACTGTGTTGTCTCGTTGGGCGACTGGAAACCATGACCGAAGCCGAGCGACTGCTGGTGGCCATGATCGGTGGTGATGATGATCGACCAGTCGTCACCGGTGAGCGCCTTGACCTGGGCTACCGCATCCAGGATCTCTTTGATGTTGGCCCCGACATTCACCACGGCTTGGGCGTACTCGGCCGAGCCGCCCCCGAACCCGTGCCCGGCCTCGTCGACTTGCACCTGGTAGGAGAACAGAAAATTCGAGATGTCATCGGGGTTGTCTGCGGTGGCCAGGATCTGCGCGATGGTCTGCGCGGTGACCGCCGCGTCGGTGGCAGCCCAGCTGTCCTGGAACGGGACGAAGACGTTGTTGTCCACCGGGTGGCCGCCGGCGCCGGCGATGCCGTTGATGTAGTCCCAGTCGGCGATCACCGAGGTGTTGATCTCCGGCTTGTAGTACTCGAGCATGTTGAACACCGTCGGCCACTTGTCGTACGGCTCGGGCCGGAACAGGTTGTTGACCACACCGTGCTTGTCGTCCCAGACCCCGGTGAGGATGGTCGACCACGATGGCCCCGAGATCGTGGTGTGGTTGACCTCGGTCGCGGCTCCGGTGATGCCCTGGTCCATCGCCAGCTTGAACCCGCTGTCGTCGTTGTAGGCATACTCCAGGATCTTGGACAGGTTCGTACCGTCCACGCCGATCAACAGCACGTGCTCGGCGGCAAGCCACCAGTCGGCGGTGCGCGAAAGCCCCATCGGGGTCCCGACGGCCGCTGCGGTGCCGGCAACCATGCTGGCCACGGCCGTTCCACACAGAAACTGCTTGATTGATGTCACGAGCACCTCATCGACGTTGACGGGCCAACTCGCGTGACACTAGCAGAAACCCAGGGAAACCTCAGGCTTCTCCGCAGATCCGCTAATTTTTCTGATCAGCGGTGAGATATTCGGCGACCGCCTACATGTGCTCCGGGCAGTAATGCGCGGTCGAGATCGCGGCGAACTCCCCCGCCTTCTGGATGGTGAAGCCGGGGTTGGTGGCCTGCACCGCGACGACCGTGTCCATCGGGGACAACCCGGCGTCCATCAGTTGGCACACGGCGCGGCCGGCGGAGACGGCGGCCTGGTCATTGCCGGTGTGGCTCAGGCCGGCACCCGACAAGGTGGCGAGGAACTGCCCGTCAACACCCGTGGGTGCGGCGTGGGCGGGGGCGGCGAGGCCGATCATCGCGCTCAGGCCCGCCAGCAGCAGTAACCGTTTCATGCTGGTAAGCATGCGGGGCGCTCGTTAAGGGCGCGTTACCGAGCTTTTACTGCCGCGGAAGAGTTGTGTTGCGTCGTTGTTACGCCTCACCAGCGCGATTCGCCGAGCCACAGCACCTGTGCGCCGTTGACCGATCGGCCCGCCTGCTCGACGATCCCGGTCATCGACCGCACCAGCAGGGCCCCGACAGCATCGGGCAACGCCGCCGCCGGCTGCGACGACTGGCGCGGCCGGAGGAACTCCCACAGTGACGAGCCGGGGTAGGACACGGTGCGGACCTGCGCGTCGGCGTCGAGTCCGGCCAGCACCTTGGCGCGCCGCACCGCCGTGCGCAGCCCGCCCAGCTCGTCGACCAAACCGCGTTCGGCCGCGTCGGCGCCGGTCCACACCCGCCCGCGAGCCACCGCGTCGACCGCCTCGGTGGACAAGTTGCGGCCCTGCGCGACCCGCTCAACGAAATCGGCATAGAACAGGTCGGCTTCGCTCTCGACCTGCCCCTGCTGTTCAGCAGTGAACGGGGCGTTGATCGACCAGGCGTCGGCGTTGGCGCCCGTGCGCACCGCGTCGGTGCCCACGCCCAACCGGTCCTTGAGCTCGCGGGCGACCAGCTTGCCGGTGACCACCCCGATCGACCCGGTGATGGTGCCGGGGTTGGCCACAATCGCGTCGGCGCCCGTGGCGATGTAGTAGCCGCCGGACGCGGCGACCGCACCCATCGACGCCACCACCGGTTTCCCGGCTTTGCGCGCCTGCTGCACCGCCCGCCAGATGGTCTCCGACCCGGTGACCGAGCCGCCCGGACTGTCCACCCGGAGCACGATCGCGGCGACGTCATCGTCGGCGGCGGCCTCGCGCAGGGCCGCGGAGATCGTGTCGCCGCCGACGCTGCGGTTGCCGAACGGCGACAGCTGCGGCCCGCCGGAGCCGCTGACGATGGCCCCGGCCACGGTCACCACGGCGAGTGCCGGCTTGTTCTTGCGGCCCGGGAGGGGCGGCAGGGACGGTGCCGAGACCAGCGGGCGCCCGGCGGTCGCGTTCGCATAACGCGTCAAGTACAGCCGGGGCGGGGCGTCGGGATCGTCGGCGCCGGACGCCGAATCCCCTTGGCCGCCGGCAAGTTCAGCGATCCGGTCGTAGGCCTCGTCGCGGAAGCCGATCCGGTCGATCAGGCCCGCCTCGACCGCGTCGTCACGCAGCAACGGCGCCCGGTCGGCCAGCTCGTCGATGACGCCGGGATCCAGGTCCCGGGATGCGGCGACGGCCTGGCGCACCTGCGCGTGCAGGCTTTCCAGCAGCGCGGTGTCGGCCTCCCGGTGGGCGTCGGTGTAGGAGTCCTGGGTGAATAGGTTGGCCGCCGATTTGTATTCGCCGCGGGCGACGAACTGCGCTTCGATGCCGGCCTTGCCCAGCGCGCTGCGCAGGAACGTCGCGTTGGTGGCGAAGCCGATCAGTCCCACCATCCCCGACGGTTGCATCCACACCTCGCCGAACGCCGACGCCAGGTAGTAGGACAGTGTTCCGGGGTAGGTCTCGGCCCAGGCCAGCGATGGCTTCACCGCGGTGAACTCGGCGATCGCGGCCCGCAGCTCCTGGACCGGACCGGCGGCCGCGGCCGAAAGCTGCACGCGCGCAATAAGTCCGGCGACCCTCGGGTCTTCGGCGGCGCGGTGGATCGCGGCCACCACGTCACGCAGCACCGGTGGCTGGCTTCCGGAACGGATCAGCGCCAGCGGGTCGAAACCGCCGGTCTCGTGGGGTAACGACTGCAGGTCGAGTTCGAGCACGACACCGTTGGGCACGCCGTGGTGTCGGGCGGTGTCGATGCGACGGGCGACGCCGCGCAGGTCGTCGAGGCCGGGAACCCCGGTCAGCAGGGAGAACATGGATTTCACCCTACCGGCGGTGACCCTACCGGCCGCGGTGTTGCCCGCCGGCGCTCATCAGGTCGGGTCGGCTCGTTAACCGCCGACGACGATGATGTGGCCGGGTGCGCCCTCCCCGCCGGCACCGCCGGTGGTTCCGGTCGGTGCACTGCCCGGCTGGCCGGGGTCTCCCGCCGCCGGGCCACCGTCGCCCCCGGTGCCGCCGGTTCCGCCGGCGCCGCCGTTTCCGCCGGTACCGCCTTGGCCGCCGTTGCCGGAGAACGCGTTTACCAGGCCCCCGCCGGCAGCGCCGCCGTCACCTCCGTCACCGCCGTTGGTTCCGGCCGCGGCGCCCGAGCCGCCGGTGCCGCCGGAGCCGCCGTCACCGCCGGGTGCGACACCGACGAGGTTGCTGCCACCGGTGCCGCCGGTGCCGCCGGCACCCCCGGTGCTGCCGGTTGCGCCGCCGGCCGCACCACCGGTCCCGCCGTCGCCGCCCTTGCCGCCGCCGACGGCTCCGATGAGGCCGTTGCCACCGTGACCGCCCTGGCCACCCTCGCCGGCAACGCTGCCGGCCTGGTTGGCCGCCGCGCCGCCGGTTCCGCCCGTGCCTCCGGCCCCACCGGCACCTTGGGTGCCCACGGCGACTCCCGAATCACCACCGGCGCCACCGGCACCGCCTGCACCGCCTACACCGGCGGCGCCCTGCTCGGCTCCGCTACCACCGCCTACGCCGGCCACGCCACCGGTGCCGCCGTGACCGCCCTGGGCGCCCACCCCGAGCAGACCGACGAGAGCGCTTCCGCCCTTCCCGCCGTCCCCACCGATTCCGCCATCACCACCGGCGCCGTTGCTGCCGTCGGCTCCGCCGCTGGCAGTTCCCGCGACGCCGCCGCCACCGCCGACACCGCCGGTGCCGCCCGCGGCCCCGGTTTGCGGCGCCCCGGCAAGACCCAAGACGTCGAGCAAGGCATCTCCGCCTTGACCGCCGGTACCACCGGTACCGCCGGTACCACCCTGGCCACCAGTGCCGGCATTGAAACCGTCCCCGCCGCTACCGCCGGTGCCGCCGGCACCGCCCTGGCCACCGGCGCCCGGCGCGATCGGGCTGAGCAACGCGTTTTGGCCGTTCGAACCGGCCACGCCGGTGCCGCCTTTGCCACCGGTACCGCCGGCGCCGCCGTCGCCCTGCTGGGCGTGACTGCCGTCGGTCTCCAGCCCGCCCTGACCGCCGGTGCCGCCGGTTCCTCCGGTACCGCCGGTGCCGCCGGCTTGGGTGGTGGTGCCCGCGGTTCCTTGGGCGCCGTTGCCGCCGAGTCCGCCGTTGCCGCCGACGCCGGCATGACCGTCGCCGCCGGTGTCGCCGCTGGCACCGGAGGCCGCCGGGTCGGTGCCGGCCCCGTTCAGGCCGCCCGCGCCGGCGGTGCCGGCCGCACCGCCGTGGCCGGCGTTGCCGCCCGTACCGCCCATGCCGCCGGCTCCGCCGTCGGCGCCGCTCGCCGTCGGTGAGGTGTAGCCGGTGCCGCCGGTACCGCCCACACCGCCGTCGCCGCCCTGGCCGCCGTCACCGGCGTCACCGCCCTTTCCGCCGACGCCGACGCTGCCGTTGGTACTGCCGGTTCCCGCGGCACCGCCTTGACCGCCGGTGCCACCGTTGCCACCGGTTCCGCCGTCGAGGCCGTCGCCGCCGGTGCCCCCGGTACCGCCGGCGGTGTTCACGGCGGTTCCGGTCGTCCCGGTTTCGCCGATGGTGCCATTGGCGCCGGTGGTCCCCGTCGCGCCGTTGCCGCCGGCGCCGCCCTGGCCACCGTTGCCGCCGACACCCTGCAAGCCGGTGGCGCCGGCTGTTCCCGAGTCGGCCCGGTCGGCGCCCGCCCCGTTCAGCCCGCCGATACCCGCGGTGCCGCCCTCACCGCCCTGCCCCCCGGTGCCACCGGCGCCGCCGACGCCACCGTTGCCGCCGGATAGCCCGGTGGTGCCGGTCTGGTCGTAGCCGGCGCCCCCGTTGCCACCGTTGCCGCCGGTGCCACCCTGACCGCCGGCACCGCCGTTGCCGCCGATACCGCCGGCACCCACGACTCCGTCAGTGGACCCGGTGCCTGCCGCACCACCCTGGCCGCCGTTGCCGCCGCTGCCGCCCTGCAAGCCTTGGCCGCCCTCGTGCCCGGCCTCGCCGGTACCACCGTCGAGGGTCACGCTGTCGCCCGCCAAGCCCACTCCACCGTCGGCGCCGGTCTCGCCGATCCCGCCGGTCGCGCCGTCACCCCCGTTGCCGCCGACGCCGCCGTTGCCGCCGGCGCCCTGATTGCCCACGGTGCCGTCGGCACCCGAGGCGGCTTGGCCGTTGAGGCCGGTACCGCCGGCACCACCCTTGCCGGCCGCACCGCCGGCCCCGCCACTACCCCCGGCGCCACCGACCGCACCGTCACCACCATTGGTGCCCGGCGCCGCAGCCGGATCCGATGCCGCGTCATACCCATTGCCACCGCGGCCCCCAGCACCACCGGTGCCGCCATCGCCGCCATCGCCCCCGGCACCACCAACACCACCGGCACCCTGTACGCCCTCGGTCGAGCCATGCCCGCCGGCACCGCCATTACCGCCGGCACCACCATCGCTGCCGGCCCCACCGGTGGCCCCGGTACCACCGCCGCCGCCGGCCGTGCTCGCCGTCGTGGCCGTGCCATCGACACCGTCATCGCCGACCGCACCGGTGCCACCGACAACACCGTCGAACCCGCGACCGCCCACACCGCCGTCGCCGCCGTCACCCCCGGCGCCCTGGGCACCGTCGAAGCCACTGGCGCCACCGTCAGCGGTCAAACCCCCCTTACCGCCGGCACCCCCATCACCGCCGGCCCCACCATCGCCACCACGCCCACCGGTCACCCCGGCCGCCGTCGACGCCAGACCCGCAGCGCCATCAGCGCCATCCCCACCCCGGCCACCATCACCACCGTGCCCGGCAACACCGTCAGCGCCGCTGGCGCCGCGCACTCCGCCGGCGCCCAGGCCTCCTACACCGCCCGCGGCGGCATTACCGCCGCCGCCACCGGTACCACCGGTCTGCCCGGCAGCCCCGGCGGTGGCGCCGTCATCGCCGCGGGCCCCGGCCGAACCATCCCCGCCCGAGCCACCACTGCCACCGTCCCCGCCGGCACCCTGACCGCCGGCGGTGCCGTCCGCGCCCGCAGCGGCCTGACCACCGCGTCCCACCCCACCGGCACCACCGGAGCCCGCCGCGCCCCCGGCACCACCCGCGCCTCCGGCGCCACCGACCGCACCATCGCCACCGCGGGTGCCCGGCGCCGCCAGCGGGTCCGATGCCGCGTCATACCCGTCGCCACCCTTGCCGCCGACACCGCCGGCGCCGCCGACACCGCCGTTGCCGCCGACACCGCCGATCCCGCCCAGGCCTTCGAGACCATCGGTGGAGCCGTGACCCGCCGCACCGCCATTACCGCCGGCACCACCCTCGCTGCCGGCCCCACCGGTAGCCCCGGTACCACCGCCGCCGCCGGCGGTGCTCGCCGTCGTGGCCGTGCCATCGACACCGTCATCGCCGACCGCACCGGTGCCACCGACAACACCGTCGAACCCGCGACCGCCCACACCGCCGTCGCCGCCGTCACCCCCGGCGCCCTGGGCACCGTCGAAGCCACTGGCGCCACCGCCAGCGGTCAAACCCCCCTTACCGCCGGCACCCCCGTCACCGCCGGCCCCACCATCGCCACCACGCCCACCGGTCACCCCGGCCGCCGTCGACGCCAGACCCGCAGCACCATCAGCGCCATCACCACCGCGGCCACCATCACCGCCGTGCCCGGCGACACCATCGGCGCCCTGGCCGGCGCCACCGCTACCGCCGGCGCCGGCGTTGCCGCCGTTGCCGCCCACACCGCCGGTCAGGCCGTCGGCACCCGCGGTGGCACCGTCGTCACCGCGAGCGCCCGTCGACCCGTCACCTCCGGAGCCACCGTTGCCGCCGGTGCCCAGCGCGGTGCCGGTGCCGCCCGTTCCGCCGTTGCCGCCGGTGGTGCCCGGTGCTGCGGCCGGGTCGGTCGCGGCGTCGTAGCCGTTGCCGCCGGCGCCGCCATTGCCCTGCGGGCCGGACGGGCCGGCGCCGGCCTGGCCGTCGCCGCCCGGCGTGGAGCCCGCTCCCCCGGTTCCGGCCGTGCCGGCCTCGCCGAGCGCACCGCCGTTGCCGCCATTGCCGCCGTTCGGGTTTGCCGCGCTGCCGTCGGCGCCGTCGCCGCCGTCGCCGGCCACGCCCGCGTCGCCCCCGTCGCCGCCGGTGCCACCGTCACCCTGCAGGCCCGCGGTTGCGCCGTTGATGCCCGCACCGCCCGCGCCCCCAACACCGCCGGCGCCGCCCGCCGCGCCGTTGCCCCCGGCACCGCCGTCACCGCCATTGCCGTTGCCGCCGTTGGCGAAGGTGCCCGCCCCGCCGCGTGCGCCGTCACCGCCGCTGCCGCCGGCGCCGCCGGTGCCACCGGCGCCGCCTTTGCCGCCGTGATTGCCCGCACCCGAGCCGATACCCCCGGCACCGCCGGTACCGCCGGCCTGGCCAACGATGCCGTTGCCACCGTCCTCGCCGGGTAGGACACCGGTGGCACCGTTGGCACCGGCCGCACCCGCGGTCCCGTCGCCGCCGTTGCCCCCGTTGCCGCTGCCGATGGCATCGCCGCCATCGCCTCCGCTGCCACCGTTGGCGCCGCCGCTGCCGGCCTCGCCTCCGTCGCCGCGCTCGGTGCCGCCGTCGCCGCCGTCGCCGCCGCGGCCGCCGGTGCTTCCCCCGATTCCGGTGCCGTCGCCGCCGTCGCCGCCGCGGCCGCCGTCGCCGTCGGCGCCGGCATTGCCGCCCGCCCCACCGTCGCCGCCGTTGCCGGTGCCCTGCCCCGCACCACCGTTACCGCCGGTGCCGCCGTTGCCGGCCGCGGTGCCGCCCGCTCCGCCGGCGCCGCCGTTGCCACCGGCCGCATCTTCGCCGCCGCCTCCGCCGTTGCCGCCCGCCCCGCCGGCGCCGATCGTTCCGCCGCTGCCGCCGGCGCCGCCCGCGCCGGCGGCCACTCCGGGGGTCGTCGAGGTGAAGCCGTCACCCCCCTTGCCGCCGTGCGTCGCGGTGGGCGACGGGTCCGAGCCGTCGGCGCCGGTGTTCCCGGCCTGACCGGTGCCGGCGGAACCGCCGGTACCGGCCGCGCCGCCGCTGCCGCCCGCGCCGGCCGCTCCGGCGGCACCGGCCGAACCGCCGTTGCCGCCGTCGGGTGAATTGGCGTCGCCCGCGGCCCCGTCGCCCCCGGTACCTCCGGCTGCGGCGTTGCCTCCGGCGCCGCCGTCGCCGCCATTGCCGTTGGCGCCGGCGGTGCCGGTCGGCGAGGTCGCCGCGCCGCCATGGCCGCCCGTTCCCCCGGCCCCGCCGGCCCCGCCGTCGCCGCCGGCGTGCCCGTCGTTGCCCGCGTCGCCGGGGTTGACGCCGGCCGTGCCGGCCAGTCCGGCGGCCCCGTCACCGCCCCGGCCGCCGCTGCCCGCATTGCCGCCGCCGCCACCGTTGGCACCGGCACCACCGGCACCACCGTCGCCTCCGATACCGCCCTGGCCACCCGAAGTGCCCGGAGCCGCAGCGGTGTCCGTTGCCGCGTCGTAGCCGGCCCCGCCGTTGCCGCCGGCACCCCCGGCCCCGCCGTTGCCGTCGGCGGCCCGCGTGGTGCCGTCGGCTTCCAGCCCACCGCCACCACCGTTGCCACCGGCGCCGCCGCTGCCGCCGGCGGTCCCGTTCGGGTCGGTGGCCGTTCCGGCGATGCCATCGCTACCGTCGCCTCCCCTGCCGCCGGTACCGCCGACGCCGGCATGACCGTCGGCGCCATCGCCTGCCGCCACACCATCACCGCTCACGCCGCCGGCGCCGCCGATGCCGGCATTGCCGCCGTTGCCACCGTTACCACCGGCCGAACCATCCGGGCCGTCCTGCGTACCGTCGGTGCCGTCGACGCCCGCGGCGCCGCTACCGCCATTGCCGCCGGCCCCGCCGACACCACCGGCACCTGCCACGCCTGCCGTTCCCGCGGCGCCGGCCTCACCGAACAACGACGCGCCGCGGCCGCCGGCGCCGGCTTGTCCCCCGAGGGCGCCGTTGCCGCCGCTGCCGCCGCTGCTTCCGTTGCCGCCGTTGCCATCTCCGCCGTTGGCGAAGGAACCAGCGGTCCCGCTGAACCCGGCACCGCCGGCGCCGCCGGCGCCGCCCGCGCCGCCGTTGCCGCCGCGCCCGCCGTTACCCAGCCACAGGGAGCCGACGCCGCCGGCACCGCCGTTCCCACCGGCGGTACCCGCACCACCGTTGCCGCCGTTGACCCCTCCGGACGTGGAGTTGGTGCCGCCGGCACCGGCCAGACCCGCGCCGCCGTTACCGCCGTTACCGCCGTTACCCACCGCGCCGATCCCGAACAAGTCCTGGACATGGCCGGTGCCCCCGCCGTCGCCACCGTTGCCGGCCTCGAGCAGGACGCCGTTGACGAAGCCGGCCGCGCCGCCGTCGCCGCCGTTGCCGCCGTTGCCCATCCATTCACCGCCGGCGCCGCCCATGCCGCCGTCAGCGCCCAGCCCGCCCGCACCGCCGTTGCCGCCGTTGCCGAAGCCGCCGGCCATTCCGCCGTTGCCGCCGGCGACCCCGGCAATGGTGCTGGACCAGCCGTCGCCGGCGTCACCGAAGAACAGACCGCCGCCCTGGCCATCCGGATTCGCCTCGGTACCGTCGGCGCCGTCGCAGATGATGCCGCAGAACCCCGGCAGGGTGAACGGCGCCAGCAACGTGTTGATGACCTCGTTGACCTGAGCGCCGAACGGGCTGGCAATCCAGGCTTCGAGCTGATCGTGCAGCGGCAACCACATGGTGGTGAGCCACTGGTCGGCCACCGACGTGCCGTCGGCGGGCCAGGTGAACAGCGCCGGTTCGGCCGGGCCGGAGTTCAGCGCGTCGGCGTCGCCGTCCAGCCCGAACCAGCCCAGGAAGTCATCGAACCCGAAGTCCGCACCGGCTTGCGGTGGAGCCGCCAACGGCGCCATCCCGAACGCCAGGAACGCCGCGACCGCGCTGCCGGTGCCGGCGACCCGCCGTGTGGGGCTGACGCGCCGCCGGGGGAAACCTGAACGCAACCGACGCCTCATCTGCCCACGCCTTCCAAGTAGCCCCGCACGGCGCGTGACGCAGGTCACGTCCTCCCAACCATCGTTATATAAGGCTGTGAGGCACATATCAAGCATTAATGTTTCGGCCCCGACAAAGTGGGCCGCCAAATGCAAGATCGCACCCCACCGTCTGGTGGGGTGCGATCTCGTGATGCGCTTCCTCGGAGAAGCCTTACAGCTCGGTGGCGGTGCCTCCGGCTGCGGTGATCTTCTCGCGGGCGCTGCCGCTGAACTTGTGCGCGGAGATGTCGGCCTTGACGGTGAGCTTGCCATCGCCGAGCACCTTGACCAGGGTGTTCTTGCGAACCGCGCCCTTGGCCACCAGCTCGTCGAGCCCGATCGTGCCGCCGGCCGGGAACAGCCGGTTGATGTCGCCGACGTTGACGACCTCGTACTCGGTACGGAACCGGTTGCGGAAGCCCTTCAGCTTGGGCAGCCGCATGTGGATCGGCATCTGCCCACCCTCGAACCGGACCGGCACGTTCTTGCGGGCCTTGGTGCCCTTGGTGCCGCGGCCCGCGGTCTTGCCCTTGGAGCCTTCACCACGGCCGACGCGGGTGCGCTTGGTCTTCGACCCGGGCGCCGGGCGCAGGTCGTGCAGCTTGATGGTCATTCGGCTTCCTCCACTTGCACGAGGTGGTGGACCACCCGGATCAGCCCGCGGGTCTGGGGGTTGTCCTCACGCACCACCGACTGGCGGATCTTGCGCAGCCCCAGGGTGCGCAGGCTCTCGCGCTGCTTCCAGCGTGCACCGATGGTGCCGCGGACCTGGGTGATCTTCAGATTTGCCATGGTTATGCCGTGCCTTCCCGCGCGGCGCTGGCGGCGAGCGCCTCGCTCTCGCGGCGCGCCTTGAGCATCGCGGCCGGCGCCACATCTTCGATGGGCAGACCGCGCCGGGCCGCCACCTCTTCGGGACGCTGCAGCATCTTCAACGCGGCCACCGTGGCGTGCACCACGTTGATCGCGTTGTCGCTGCCCAGCGACTTGGACAGGATGTCGTGCACCCCGGCGCATTCCAGCACCGCGCGCACCGCACCGCCGGCGATCACACCGGTACCGGGGCTGGCCGGACGCAGGAACACCACACCGGCGGCGGCTTCGCCCTGGACCGGGTGCGTGATGGTGCCACCGATCAGCGGCACCCGGAAGAAGCTCTTGCGGGCTTCCTCGACACCCTTGGCGATCGCGGCCGGCACTTCCTTGGCCTTGCCGTAGCCGACCCCGACCATGCCCTTGCCGTCGCCGACGATCACCAGCGCGGTGAAGCTGAACCGGCGGCCGCCCTTGACCACCTTGGACACCCGGTTGATCGCGACGACGCGTTCCAGGTAGTTGCTCTTGTCGCCGTCCCGGCTGTCACGACCGCCGCGACCACCGTCACGGCCACCGCGCCGGTTGTCACGGTTGTCACGCCCGTCGGTACGGGGGGCGCTGCCCGTGTCGGGACCGGCCGAGGTGGCCCCCGTCGGCTGCTCCGCCATCATGCGGTCCTTCCAGTCATGTTCGTGAAGTCAGTCATCTGGCGCATCAGAACTTCAATCCGCCCTCGCGCGCCGCGTCGGCGAGCGCCGCGATCCGTCCACCGTAGGTGTAGCCGCCGCGGTCGAAGACCACGCTCTCGACGCCGGCAGCCTTGGCGCGCTCGGCGATCAGCTGGCCGACCCGCACGCTGTGCGCCTTCTTGTCGCCGTCCACACCCCGCACGTCGGCCTCGATCGAGGACGCTGCGGCCAGCGTGTGACCGGCCAGGTCGTCGACGAGCTGGACGTGGATGTGCCGCGAGGAGCGGTGCACCACCAGGCGGGGACGCTCGGGGGTACCGGCGATCTTCTTGCGCAGCCGGGCGTGCCGACGCACCCGGTGGTTGCGCCGGGCCTCCGAAACGCCCTGCCCGACGGGCTTGTGTGATTGCGCCATGGCTACTTACCTGTCTTTCCGACCTTGCGGCGAACCTGCTCACCCTCGTAGCGCACGCCCTTGCCCTTGTAGGGGTCGGGCCGGCGCAGACGGCGGATGTTCGCCGAGATCTGACCGACCTTCTGCTTGTCGATGCCCGAGATCGAGAACTTGGTGGGCGTCTCCACCGCGAAGGTGATGCCCTCCGGAGCCTTGATCAGCACCGGGTGGCTGTAGCCCAGGGCGAACTCCAGATCGGAGCCCTTGAGGGCCACGCGGTAACCGACGCCGAAGATCTCCATCTTGCGGACGTAGCCCTCGGAGACGCCGGTGACCAGGTTGGCCACCAGGGTACGGCTCAGCCCGTGCAGCGAGCGGTTGCGACGCTCGTCGTCGGGACGGGTGACCACCAGGGCGCCGTCGTCGTTGCGGGCCACCCGGATGGGCTCGGCCACCGTGAGCTCCAGGGTGCCCTTGGGCCCCTTGACCGACACCTGCTGGCCGTCGATCGTCACATCGACCCCGGCCGGGACCGGGATCGGCTGCTTACCAATACGCGACATGTCTGCTACTCCCTCACCACACGTACGCGAGGACTTCGCCGCCCACGCCCTGCCTCGCCGCCTGACGGTCGGTGAGCAGGCCCGACGACGTGGAGATGATCGCCACGCCCAGGCCGCCGAGCACCCGCGGCAGGTTGGTCGACTTCGCGTAGACCCGCAGGCCGGGCTTGGACACCCGGCGCAGACCGGCGAGACTGCGCTCCCGGTTCGGGCCGTACTTGAGGTTGACCACCAGCGCCTTGCCCACCCGGGCGTCCTCAACGTGGTAGTCGTTGATGTAACCCTCACGCTTGAGGATCTCGGCGATGTTGGCCTTGATCTTCGAGTGCGGCAGGGTCACCTCGTCGTGATACGCCGAGTTGGCGTTGCGCAGACGGGTCAAGAAGTCCGCGATCGGGTCCGTCATAGTCATTTAGCGCTGCTCCTCCGCCGTCACCAGCTGCTCTTCTGCACACCGGGCAGTTCGCCGGCGTGCGCCATCTCGCGAAGGCAGATTCGGCACAGGCCGAACTTGCGGAGCACCGCACGCGGACGGCCGCACTTGTTGCAGCGGGTGTAGGCGCGCACCGCGAACTTGGGCTTGCGGGCCGCCTTGTTAACCAACGCTTTCTTCGCCATCAGGTCACTTCTCCTTGAACGGAAAGCCGAGTGCCCGCAGCAGCGCTCGTCCTTCGTCGTCGTTCGTCGCCGAGGTGACGACGGTGATGTTCATGCCACGCGGGCGGTCGATCGAGTCCACGTCGATCTCGTGGAACATCGACTGCTCGGCCAGCCCGAAGGTGTAGTTGCCGGAGCCGTCGAACTGCTTGGGCGACAACCCGCGGAAGTCGCGGATACGCGGCAGCGCGATCGAGGTGAGCCGGTCCAGGAACTCCCACATCCGGTCACCGCGCAGCGTCACCCGGGCGCCGATCGGCATGCCCTCACGCAGCTTGAACTGGGCGATCGACAGGCGGGCCTTGCGGATCTCCGGCCGCTGACCGGTGATCAGCGCCAGGTCGTTGACCGCGTTGTTGATCAGTTTGGCGTCGCGGGCGGCTTCGCCGACGCCCATGTTGACGACGACCTTCACCACGCCCGGGATCTGCATCACGTTGGCGTACTTGAACTCTTTGTTCAGCGCGTCCCGGATCTCCTCGCGGTAGCGCACCTTGAGCCGGGGCTGGATCTTCTCTGCCGTAGTCATCCCTAGATGTCCTTGCCGTTGCGCTTGGAGACGCGAACCTTCTTGCCGGACTCGGCGTCCACCCGGTACCCGATCCGGGTGGGGTTACCGTCGGAGTCGACGACCATCACGTTGGAGACGTGGATCGGGGCCTCCTGCGTGACGATTCCGCCCGAGGAGGCACCGGCCTGGTTGGCCGAGTTCGCGACGTGCTTCTTGATCCGGTTGACGCCCTGGACCAGCACCCGGTTGCGGGCGGGGTAAGCCCGCAGGACCTTGCCCTTGGCGCCCTTGTCCTTGCCGGCGATGACCAGCACCGTGTCGCCCTTGTGGACCTTCATCTACAGCACCTCCGGAGCCAGCGAGACGATCTTCATGAACCGCTTCTCACGCAGCTCCCGGCCGACCGGCCCGAAGATGCGTGTCCCGCGCGGGTCGTTGTCGGCCTTGATGATGACCGCGGCGTTCTCGTCGAACTTGATGTAGCTGCCGTCGGCGCGGCGACGCTCCTTGGCGGTGCGCACCACCACGGCCTTGACGACGTCACCCCGCTTGACGTTGCCGCCCGGGATGGCGTCCTTCACGGTCGCGACGATGACATCACCGATGCCGGCGTAGCGCCGCGACGAGCCGCCGAGCACGCGGATGCACAAGATCTCCTTGGCACCCGTGTTGTCGGCGACCTTCAACCGCGATTCCTGCTGAATCACCAGATCTCCTCAATAATCGGAGCGACGCGCGGCATGGCAGGGCTAGCCGGCCAGCCGGAATCGTCCCGGGCGTGCGTGGTCTTCCAGTTCTAACGGAGCCGAAGAGCACGCGGGGCCGACTTGCGCCGGCCGAGGTCTGCTCTCAGCAACCCCTGAAGTCTAGGTGACGTATCGCCCAACACCAAATTGCGCGGCCCATCCGCCCAGCGTGAAGTTAGCTTCACACTCGACGGCCGAACGTGAAGCCAGCTTCACGTTCGGCGGGGTCAGATGGCGCCCGCCGCGCAGCGAAACCCGATATGGCTGGTGGCGGTGTCCTGCGACTGCGGGGAGCGGGCCGCAGCCCGGTAGCGGTGGCAGTACTCCGGGGCGCACAGGTGCGACCCGCCCTTGAGGGTCTGATTGACGCCGGGATCGGCGGCCCCGACGGGAGCGCAACAGGCCTTCGCTGGTGCGTCGAGCCGGTGATGGCCGGCGAACTCCGTCGTCGTCCACTCCCATACGTTGCCGATCATGTCGAGAAGCCCCCACCCGTTCGGCGGGAAGGTGCCCACCGGCGACGTGCCGACCCAGCCCAAGGCACCGTCGTTGCGGTAGGGGAAGGCGCCCTGCCAGGTGTTGGCCATCAGGACGCCGCCCGGCTTCTCCTCCTCACCCCAGGGATAGGTGCTGCCGGCACCGGCCCGGGCGGCGTACTCCCATTCGGCTTCGGTCGGCAGCCGCCGCCCGGCCCAGCGGGCGTAGGCCGCTGCGTCCGGGTAGGCGAGCTGCACCACCGGGTGATCCTCGCGCCCGGCTAGATCGCTGCCCGGGCCGAGGGGATGCCGCCAGCTCGCGCCGGGCACCCACCGCCACCACTGTCGCCAGTCCCGCAGGTCGACCGGCCCGGCGGTCGGGGCGAAAACCAAGGCGCCCGGTTCGGCGTCGTACAGCGCGACCCGTTGCTCGGCGACGGTCACATACCCGGTGGCAGCGACGAAGTCGGCGAACTGAGCATTGGTCACCGGATGCCGCTCGATCGCGAAAGCCGCCACCGTCACGGTGTGAATCGGCGCCTCTTCGGGGTAGAAACTCGTCGAGCCCATCCGGAACGCCCCGGCCGGGATCGGCACCAGTTCGGTCAGCATCGCACTCAGTCCCTGGAAAACGCCGCCGCCAGGCTCCTTTTCACATCCAGGTACGGCTCACCGCTGACATCAACCGAGACGTCGGTGATCGTCCCGCCGGTGAAGCCGAACGGCGCCCGGTACGCCGACGACACCGCTTGGCCGGTATTGCGCCCGACGCTCACCCCGCCGCCGGCCAACGCGAACGCCCCCGGCTGGGTGATCATGTCGGCCAATGTGGCGACCACCGTGTCGCCGATGTAGAGCGTGGCCTCCCCGACCGGCGTGTGGCTGCCCTCCACGGTGCCACGCCGCTCGAACCGTAACCCGAAAACGTGTTGCCCCAATGGGATCGGGTCAGGGGCGGACAACCACTGTTCGCGCTCCCCGAGAAAGTTGTAGACGTAGTGCAGCCGGCTGTCCTGGACGAACAGCACATGCCCGCCGTGCCGGGCGCCCTGTTTGAACAGCACCCCCTCGGCGTTGGCTGATTCCACCGTGACACGCGCCAGCACCGTGAACGACCGGCCGCGCAGTTCGACGCACGCGCCCAGCGGCACCTCGGCGGTGTTCGGGTAGTAGGTGTAGGAGCTACGGTCCCCGGACAGGTAGGGCCGCTGCCGAGACGTCATCTCGAAGATGTTGAGGTCGGCGAGCGGCAGCCCGTTGTACTTCTGGGCCTCGGCGAACCACAGCGCCTTGAGTTCGTCGAGCTTTTCGGGATGTTCGGCGGCCAGGTCGCGGCATTGACTGCGGTCGTTTTCGATGTGGTAGAGCTCCCAGCGGTCGGCGTCGAAGTGGCCCCAGCCCGACGGTGTCGCCGCATGCACGGTGTTGGCGAACCATCCCCGGTGCCAGATCCCCCGGGTCCCCAGCATCGTGTAGAACTGGGTGTGCTTGCCGGTGTCCGCGGCCGGGTCGGCAAGCGCCGCTTTAAAACTGATCCCCTCCAGCGGCCGTTGCGCCACCCCGCGCACCGTGTCGGGCGGGGTGATGCCGAGCAGGTCGTAGACGGTCGGGGTCACGTCGCACACGTTGATGTAGGTGTCGCGCACCTCGCCGCGGGCCGGAATTCCCTTGGGCCAGCTGAGGATCGCCGGGTCGGCGATACCGCCTTCGTGGGAGGCGTAACGCTTATAGAGCTTGTAAGGCGTGTTGAACGCCATCGCCCACCCGATCGGGTAATGGTTGTAGGTCTCCGGCCCGCCCAGCTGGTCGAAGAGTTTCATCGCCTCTTCGACGCTGTCGATGTAGCCGTTGAAGAACTTGTTCTCATTGGGTGAGCCGTTGGGCCCGCCCTCCCCGCTGGCGCCGTTGTCGGAGATCACCACGATGATGGTGTTGTCGAGTTGGCCGGATTCCTCCAGATAGTCCAGGATCCGCCCGATCTGAGCGTCGGTGTAGCTCTGGAATCCGGCGAACACCTCGGCCATCCGGGCGAACAACCGCTTCTCGGTGTCATCGAGGCTGTCCCACGGGCGCACGGTGTCCAGGGCCGGCCAGGGCTGGCCCTGAGCGCCGGTGACATCGACATACGGGTTGACCTCGGACAGCTCGGTGTCCGGCGGTACCAAGCCGAGCTTCTTCTGGTTGGCCAGCACGATCTCCCGATACTGTTCGTAGCCCACGTCGAAGCGGCCGGCATAGCGATCGGCCCACTCGGCGAAGACGTGGTGCGGCGCATGCCCGGCACCCGGGCAGATGTACCCGAACCAGGGCTTGCCGGGTGCGATCGTCTGCGCGTCGCGAATGAATTCGATTGTCTTATCGGCAATGTCCTTCGACAGGTGGTAACCGTCCTCCGGCGTGGCCGGCGGCGCCACCGGGTGGTTGTCGTAGACCAGATCGGGATACCACTGGTTGGTCTCCCCGCCTAAGAAGCCGTAGAACCGGTCGAATCCCCGCTGCGTCGGCCAGTGCCTCCTGGTGGCAGCCATGTTGGATTCTTCCAAGGGTGTCAGGTGCCATTTACCGACACAGAAGGTGTTCCAGCCGCGCTCTGCCAGAACCTCACTGAGCAACGCGGTTTCGAACGGGATGCGGCCACTGCAGTTGGGAAAGCCATCGGTGAACTCTTCGATGGTGGCCATGCCGACGCTGGTGGCGTTACGACCGGTCAGCAGAGCCGCCCGCGTCGGGGAACACAGTGCGGTGGTGTGGAATTGGGACAGCCGGATGCCGCGCTGGGCGATCCTGCTCATCGCCGGCATCTCGACCAGCCCGCCGAAGCAGTCCCAGGTGGCGATCCCGGTGTCATCCCAGACCAGGTAGAGCACGTTGGGGGCGCCATCGGGAGCCGTCGGCGCGGCGAACGGGCCCCAGTCCGGTTCGGAGTCCCGGATATCGAGATTGATCTTGCCTGTGAAACTGGTCGAACTCACCATCACCCGCTCCGCTGTCAGCCCCCGGATCGGGTGCGAGACTACCGGCTTCAGCGACGCCGCCGGCGTCTTTCAGACCGCGGACTGCTGCCAGCGGCCGGCTGCCCCGCTGTCCGGAGCGCCGGCCGACAGCAGCTCACCGAGAAATGCCGCGGCCGCCGGCGAGGGCGCACGCTCGCTGGGTGTGACAAGCGCCAGCTCACGGGGGATCCCGGGATCGGTCGCCACGGCAACGATCTGCTCTGACTTGGCCACCAACGCCGGCGGCAGGAAGGCGACGCCCAAGCCGGCGGCAACCAAATCGACCAGATCGCCGGGCGTGTTGGTCTCGGCACAGATGGTCCGCTCAAACCCGAGGTCGGCGCAGATACCGTCGATGTGTAGGCGGGTCCGCAGGTCCGCCCGCCGCTCGACGAACTCCCGCTGCTGCAAATCGGTCAGGGCGACGGTGTCCTGATCGGCAAGCGGATCATCGCGGCGCACCGCCAGCACCAGGAACTCGGTACCCAGGGACAGCTCCTTGACCCGGCTCGCGTCATAGGGGCGGCTGACGAAGGCCAGGTCCAGGTCTCCGTCGGCGGTCGCATTCACCAGAGCGTCGATGGCGTCTTGCCGCAGCGTGATCTCAATGCGGGGGAAGCTTCGGTGGTAGCGCGCCAGCAGGGCGGGCAGGTCGATGGTCCCCAGCCCCTGAATCACCCCCACCGTCAGCGTCCCAGACAACAACCCCCGGACGGCGTCGACGGCCGCCCGGGCACGTTCCGCGGCGGCCAAGGCGTTCTGCGCATCCGGTAGCAATGCCTGCCCGGCGGCAGTGAGGTCGACGCGACGATTGTTGCGGACCAGCAGTGCGGTGCCTAGTTCGGATTCCAGACCGCTGATCGAGGCGGACAAGGTGGACTGCACCACGTGGACTTTCGCCGCTGCCCGGGTGAAGTGTCGCTCTTCGGCCACGGCAACGAAATGTTTCAGCTGGCGCAGTTCCATAGCGATCAGTGTGCAGCTCCGCTCGCGTCGGTCAAACCGAAAGTTCCATTCCGCCAATATGATTACTTTGATTCGGCTGAGACCAAACGTGGATAAATGCTGATCCTAGCCATAACGCAACTGCCCCAAGGACTTACATCGTCGCCCTTACGTGCGTCGATCGATGACAGCGATTCTCTACATTGAGATTAACTGTTGAAATATCCGCCGGCAGGGGTGGTGGAGGCAGCGCCGACCCGTTAGCGTCTGACGAGGACGCCGAGGGGGGTTGAGTCAGTGTCCCGGGCGTCCGGACATACGTTGTCGCCCAACGTTATTGACGCACGCGTTCGGTATCGCGGTGTGTGATGCCCCGTGCGGCGGGTGGATGGACGTTGTTCACCTACGCCCGGGCGAGTTCAAAGGTGAGCTCATGGCCGGGAACATCGAAGAACGGAAGGAACGCACCGAAATGAATCGTCAGATCATATTGTCGGTCGGCGGTGTCACCGCAGGTCTACTCACGACCACATTCGTGTCCACGGGAGTCGCTTCCGCCGACAATGGTGCCGACACTGTGGGCAATGTCGGAAGCACCGCCCTGACGAGCGGGCTGGGAAGCAACTTGGGCGCAAATGCCCTGCTCGGCAACGTCGGCGCTCTCGGCCCGGACGCCACCACCCCGAGCCCTCTTACCTCGCTCGGCGACACCGGCGCCATCACCCCGGACACCAGCACGACGCCGGACACCAGCACCCCGGGCTCGTCACCGCTCGGTGATTCCGGCGGCGTCACCCCGACGGTCGGTACACCGGACGCCACGCCCGGCGACACCACGCCGGCCGGGGGCGAGAGCTTCACCATCGGCCAGGACACCTTCACCCCGGTCCAGGCCGACGGATCGGAGGGCTTCACCCCGCTCACCCCGCTGTTCAGCGCGCCGCCGTTCTTCCAGGTCGGCGAGGGCGATCAGTCGTTCGACGTCACCAGCGGGACCGGCTCGGGCGCCACCGACCTCGGCAATGTCACCGCCAGTGAGGACGTCACCAATCTCTTCGGCGGCATCCACAACACCGAGTTCACCATCACCGGGGTGGACCCGGCCAGCGGGGCGACCGCCGCCGACCTGCCGGCGGTGGGAACGGTCTATGACGTGGCGAACTTCGGCAACGGCTTCGAGAACATCTACACCGACATTCCCGGGGCCGACGGGGCGGCGAACACCATCACGGACACGCTGGTCACACCGTTCGGCGATTTCAACATCCCGACCGATTTCGACGCGGCCGCGCTGCTCGACCCGGGCGACGCGTTCAGCGGGGTGTCCGCCTTGGGTGCCGATGCTGCCGGGGGCGCAGCTGATGCCGCTGCCGGAACCGCCGCCGATGCCGCAGGAGGTGCCGCCGATGCCGCGGCCGGAGGTGCCGCCGACGCCGCAGGAGGTGCCGCCGACGCCGCAGGAGGCGCCGCCGACGCCGCCGCGAACGGCGCCGCCGACGTTGCGAGCAGCATCGATCCGCTGGGCTTCCTCGGCTTTTGACGCTCGCTAGGCAACCGGCCGTCCTCGACGGCCGGCCGGACATCCCAGGTCTCCAGAGCAGGGGGCCTGGGATGTTTGGCGTGCAACCGAACCGGGAAACCCGGTGACCGCACGAATCATGGGAGGTTCGCGGGGGGCCATGAAGCAGGCGCAACGATGAAGGCGCAGCATACTTTTGGGTTGAATCTGTCGTGGCTGCGGGTGACCACGGTATTCCTCATCGACATCGCGATCTTGCGGATCGCCGGCCATTGGCCCGATGAGCTCGGCACGGCGGCTCGCGCCTGGTGGCCGGGAGTGGTGATCGCGGCACTGGTCACCATGGCCGCGTTGATCACCCATCGCCGGGTCCCGCTGACGGCGATCTTGCTGGCCCGGGTCCTGGATCGTTTCGCCAATCCGGCGTCGTTTCTCAACGAGGGCTGCACGCCGGGGTTCAATCATCGCCGCCGCTACGGCCGCGAGGTCGTCGGGGTGCGCGAACATCGGGGCCAGCTGGTCACGGTGATAGCCGTCGAGCCACCGCAGCTGCAGGCCTCCGGTCGCCATGGGCGGGGCCACCGGCCGCCGGCCGCACTGCCGGTTGGGCTGATTGCCGCCGCCCTGCGGCAGTTCGATGTGCGCCTCGACGGCATCGATATCGTCTCGGTGCGAACGCACGACGGCGATACCGCGCCCGTCGACGACCCGCAGACGCCGGCTGTGCCCGCGGCATCCGGTCCCCGAGACACCTGGTTGATCCTGCGGATGGATCCCATGCGCAACGCCGACGCGGTGGCCGTTCGCGACTCGGTGGCGTCAACCCTGGCCGCCGCCACCGAGCGGCTCGCGCACGATCTGGCCGAGCGGCACTTCGTCGCCCGCGTGCTACCGGCCGAAGAATTCGCCGAAGTCGATGCCGCGGTGCTGGCCGGTCTGCAGCCCACCCGGATCCGCCGACGGCGGCGCCGGTTGAAGCAGAAGCAGCGCGAGGGACCCAAACAGTTCGCGGCCACGTTCTGGGTGTCGCCGCGCGACATCTGCACGGCGAATCTGGACCGGCTCTGGCTACCGGCGGCTGACACCACCGCGGTCACGGTCCGGCTGACCGCACAGAACAACCACACCGAGATCGCGGTGTTGGTGCGCTATCACAGCGCCAACCGCCTGCGCAGAAACATCACGGCCGGACTGAACCGCCTCAACGGCCGGCAATTGACCGCGTTGCGTACCAGCCTGCCGACGCCGATGCGCCGCACCCTGGCGGTGCCCGCCCAGGTGCTGGACGACCAGGAGTCGCTGCAGGTACCGCTCGGCCCGCCCGGGCAGCAGCCGCTGGCGCGGGTCAAACTGCCCGCCTAGCCGGGACCCGACCCCAGGCACGACGACGCCCCGCGACGCAGGTCGCGGGGCGGTGTCGTATTACTTGGCCTTCTCGAGGATCTCGACCAGGCGCCAGCGCTTCGTCGCCGACAGCGGACGGGTCTCCATCAGCGACACGCGGTCGCCGATACCGGCCGTGTTGTTCTCGTCGTGCGCCTTGACCTTCTTGGTGGTCCGGATGATCTTGCCGTAGAGCGGGTGCTTCACCCGGTCCTCCAGCTCGACGACGATGGTCTTCTCCATCTTGTCGCTGACCACGTAGCCGATCTGGGTCTTGCGGCGGCCCCGCGGCTTCTCCGTGCGCGGAGTGTGCTTGGGCCCCTTCTCCGTGGCCTTAGCCTTTGCAGCCTCTGCCATTACGATGCCTCGCCTTCAGAACCTTCGGGACCGGACGCCAGGCCCAGTTCCCGTTCGCGCAACACGGTGTAGATGCGCGCGATCTGGTGGCGCACCGTGCGGAGCCGACGGTTGTTGCTGAGCTGCCCGGTCGCCATCTGGAAACGCAGGTTGAACAGCTCCTCTTTGGACTCGCGCAGCCGCTCGACGAGCTCGTCGGCGTTCAGCTCGCGCAGTTCGCCAGCGGTCACTCCCACTGCCATCAGAACTGCTCCTCTCGGGTGACGATGCGCGCCTTGATCGGCAGCTTGTGGATCGCCCGGGTCAGTGCGGCGCGGGCGATGGCCTCGTTGGGGTAGCTGAGCTCGAACAGCACCCGGCCCGGCTTGACGTTGGCGACCCACCACTCCGGCGAGCCCTTACCCGAACCCATGCGGGTCTCGGCGGGCTTCTTGGTCAGCGGGCGGTCCGGGAAGATGTTGATCCACACCTTGCCGCCACGCTTGATGTGCCGGTTGATGGCGATACGCGCCGACTCGATCTGCCGGTTGGTGACGTAGGCGTGCTCCAGGGCCTGGATGCCGTAGTCACCGAACGTCACCGCGGTGCCGCCGCTGGCGATACCACGCTGTTTGGGGTGATGCTGCTTGCGGTGCTTGACCTTGCGGGGAATCAACATGATTCAGCTCTCCGTGCTCTGCTGCTCCGCTGCAGCGGCAGCCGCTGTGCCCTCCTGGGCCGGCTCCGCAGCAGCGGTGGTCTCGGTGCTCTCAGCGGCCCGACCGGCGTCGGTGCTGGTCGCGGTGGTGCCTGAGGCGCCGCTGCGGCGCGGGCGGGTGCCCGACGGCCGCTCCCGGCGGGGACGGTCGGCCGACGGCGCGGCAGCGGACAGCTCGCGCTTGCCACCGACGATGTCGCCCTTGTAGATCCAGACCTTCACGCCGATCCGGCCGAAGGTGGTCTTCGCCTCGTACAGCCCGTAGTCGATGTCGGCGCGCAGCGTGTGCAGCGGCACCCGACCCTCACGGTAGAACTCCGAGCGGCTCATCTCGGCGCCGCCGAGACGACCCGAGCACTGCACCCGGATGCCCTTGACGTTGGGCTGGCGCATCGCCGACTGGATCGCCTTGCGCATCGCCCGACGGAACGCCACACGGTTGCTCAGCTGCTCGGCGACGCCCTGGGCCACCAGCTGCGCCTGCGACTCGGGGTTCTTCACCTCCAGGATGTTCAGCTGCACCTGCTTGCCGGTCAGCTTCTCCAGGTCGGCCCGGATCCGGTCGGCCTCGGTGCCGCGACGGCCGATGACGATGCCCGGCCGGGCGGTGTGGATGTCGACGCGTACCCGGTCACGGGTGCGTTCGATCTCGACATCGGCGATGCCGGCGCGCTCCAGGCCGGTCGACAACAGCCGGCGGATCGCCACGTCTTCCTTGACGTAGTCCGCGTACTGCTTGTCGGCGTACCACCGCGACTTCCAGTCGGTGGTGATCCCGAGCCGGAAGCCGTGCGGGTTGATCTTCTGGCCCATTACTCCGAGCCCTCCTTCGCGTCGGACGTCTCAGGCGCCTTCGTAGCTGCTGCCTTCTTGGCGGGCGCCTTCTTCGCCGCCGCTTTCTCAGTTGCCTTGGCCGCCGGGGCCTTCTTGGCCGGTGCCTTCTCGGTGGCCTTTGCCCCCGCCTTCGCGCCCGCCTTTGCGCCCGCCTTTTCCGAGGCGGCCTTGCTGGCCTGGGCACGACGCGCCCGGGCGGCACCGGCGGACTGCGCCGAACCGCCGCGGGACGACGGCCGGCTCTCCACCACCACGGTGATGTGGCTGGTGCGCCGGCGGATTCGGTAGGCGCGCCCCTGAGCGCGCGGCTTGATCCGCTTGGCGGTCGGGCCCTCGTCGGCGTAGACGGTGGCCACCACCAGGGTGGACGGGTCCAGGCCGTTGTTGTTCTCGGCGTTGGCTGCCGCGCTGGCGATGACCTTGGCCACCGGCAGGCTGGCCTGCTGCGGTGCCCAGCGCAGGATGTCCAGCGCTTCGGTCACGGACTTGCCGCGCACCAGGTCGATCACCCGGCGCGCCTTGCTGGCCGACACCCGCACGAAGCGGGCCTTGGCGACAGCAGACGGGAATTCAGTCGTTACGCTCACCGGCGCTTAGCCTTCCGGTCGTCCTTGATGTGTCCCTTGAAGGTGCGCGTCGGAGCGAATTCGCCGAGCTTGTGCCCGACCATCGACTCGGTGACGAATACCGGGACGTGCTTGCGGCCGTCGTGCACGGCGAACGTGTGCCCGATGAAGTCCGGGATGATCGTCGACCGACGCGACCAGGTCTTGATGACCTGCTTGGTGTTCTTCTCGTTCTGAACGTCGACCTTCTTGAGCAGATGGTCGTCGACGAACGGACCCTTCTTGAGGCTGCGTGGCATCGCTTTCCCCTCCGCTTCTTAGCGCTTCTTGCCGGTGCGCCGGCGTCGGACGATGAGCTTGTCGCTGGGCTTGTTCGGCCGGCGGGTGCGACCCTCCGGCTTACCCCACGGGCTGACCGGGTGCCGGCCACCGGAGGTCTTGCCCTCACCACCACCGTGCGGGTGGTCCACCGGGTTCATCACCACACCACGGACGGAGGGACGCTTGCCCTTCCACCGCATCCGGCCGGCCTTACCCCAGTTGATGTTGGCCTGTTCGGCGTTGCCCACCTCGCCGACGGTGGCGCGGCAGCGCACGTCGACCCGGCGGATCTCACCCGACGGCATCCGCAACGAGGCGTAGGTGCCTTCCTTACCCAGCAGCTGGATGCTGGACCCGGCCGAGCGGGCCAGTTTGGCGCCACCGCCGGGGCGCAGCTCCACAGCGTGCACCAGGGTGCCGGCCGGGATGTTGCGCAGCGGCAGGTTGTTGCCCGGCTTGATGTCGGCGTTGGCGCCCGACTCCACCACGTCGCCCTGCGAAAGACCCTGCGGGGCGATGATGTAGCGCTTCTCGCCGTCCAGGTAGTGCAACAGCGCAATGCGCGCGGTGCGGTTCGGGTCGTACTCGATGTGGGCGACCTTGGCGTTGACGCCGTCCTTGTCGTGGCGACGGAAGTCGATCACCCGGTAGGCGCGCTTGTGGCCGCCACCCTTGTGCCGGGTGGTGATCCGGCCGTGGGCGTTACGCCCGCCGCGGCCGTGCAGCGGCCGAACCAGCGACTTCTCCGGGTGAGAGCGGGTGAGCTCGGCGAAATCGGAGACGCTGGCACCGCGACGACCGGGTGTCGTCGGCTTGTACTTGCGGATTCCCATGTCAGTTAGGTCTCTCTCTCACTCCGGTCAGGCCGGTGCGGCGAACAGGTCGATCGGCTTGCTGCCGGGCGCCAGGGTCACGATGGCGCGCTTGGTGTCCTTGCGCTTGCCGTAGCCGGCCCGGGAACGCTTGCGCTTACCCGGCCGGTTCGCGGTGTTCACCGACGCGACCTTGACAGCGAAGATCTTCTCGATCGCGATCTTGATCTGCGTCTTGTTCGAGTCGGGGTGCACCACGAACGTGTACACGTTGTCCTCGATCAGCCCGTAGGACTTCTCGGAGATGACCGGCGCGAGGATGATGTCGCGGGGGTCGGTGACGGTCGCCATCAGGCCGAAACCTCCTGAGTGGTGGTGTGCGCCTCGATGTAGGCGTTCAGGGCCTCGACGCTGAACACCACATCGTCGGCACGCAGCACGTCGTGGGTGTTGAGCTGGTCCGGCGACAAGATGTGCACGCCCGGCAGGTTGCGCACGCTCTTGGCGCCGGTCTCATCGGCACGGCCGATGACCACCAGCACCTGCTTACGGTCGGTGATCGAGCCCAGGAACGCCTTGGCGCTCTTGGTCGACGGGGTCTGTCCGCTCACCAGCTCGGTGACCGCGTGGATCCGGCCGTTGCGCGCCCGGTCCGACAGCGCGCCGCGCAGGGCGGCGGCGATCATCTTCTTCGGGGTGCGCTGGCTGTAGTCACGCGGCTTCGGGCCGTGCACCACGCCACCACCGGTGAACTGCGGTGCCCGGGTCGAGCCCTGACGGGCACGGCCGGTTCCCTTCTGCCGGTAGGGCTTACGGCCACCGCCGCTGACCTCACCGCGGGTCTTGGTCGAGTGCGTACCCTGCCGGGCCGCGGCCAACTGCGCGATGACCACCTGGTGCATCAGCGCGATGTTGGCGGGAGCGTCGAACAGCTCGGCGGGCAGCTCGACTGAGCCACTCTTCTTGCCGTCCGGTGTCTTGACGTCAATTGTGATGCCGGCCATTACTTCTCACCCTTTTTGATCGCGCTGCGGACCAGTACCAGCCCACCGTTGCGGCCCGGAATGGCGCCCTTGATCAACAGCACACCGTTCTCGGCGTCCACCTTGTGCACCACCAGGTTCTGGGTGGTGACGCGGTCATTGCCCATCCGTCCCGACATCCGGGTGCCCTTGAACACCCGGCCCGGGGTCGAGCAGCCGCCGATCGAGCCCGGCCGGCGGTGCACCGCCTGGGCGCCGTGCCCGGCGCCCTGACCGCGGAAGCCGTGCCGCTTCATGGTGCCGGCGTAGCCCTTGCCCTTGGAGGTGCCGGTCACGTCGACGTAGGCGCCGTCGGCGAAGATCTCGGCGGTCAGTTCCTGGCCGACCTCGTACGCCGCGGCGGCCTCCTCGTCGTCGAGGCGCAACTCGGCCAGGTGCCGGCGGGGGTTGACCCCGGCCGCTGCGTACTGACCGGTGAGCGGCTTGTTGACCTTGCGCGGGCTGATCTCGCCGTAAGCGAGCTGCACGGCGGAGTAGCCGTCGCGCTCGGGGGTGCGGATGCGGGTCACCACGTTGGGCCCGGCCTTGACGACCGTGACCGGCACGACCTTGTTGTTCTCGTCGAACACCTGCGTCATGCCCAGCTTGGTACCCAAAAGACCTTTACGTGCCATGGTTTCTCGTGGCTCCTACTGGATGTTGACGTCGACGCTGGCCGGCAGATCGATGCGCATCAGGGCGTCAACGGTCTTCGGCGTGGGATCGAGGATGTCGATCAGGCGCTTGTGGGTGCGCATCTCGAAGTGCTCCCGCGAGTCCTTGTACTTGTGCGGGGACCGGATGACGCAATACACGTTCTTCTCGGTCGGCAGCGGCACCGGGCCCACCACGCTGGCACCGGTGCGGGTGACCGTCTCGACGATTTTGCGCGCCGAGGCGTCAATAGCCTCATGGTCGTAGGCCTTGAGCCTGATGCGGATCTTTTGTCCCGCCACGCTTCTGCTACCTCACTCCTGCAATGGAGGGTCCGGCTTTCGAACCCTTCGTGCCCCCGCGCGCCAGAACCCGTACGGGCCCGTATGGACATTGCGCTGGGCGCTGCCGCCGCTGTTTACCTGTCCTGGTCCACCGGTCCCCGCGGTCGGGCGTGTCGCCCGCACGCGGCCTCGCTCACGGTGAAGAAACTCCGTGCTGCGAGAGTGGGACCGGACGCGCCCGGGTGGGCGCTGGTCGTATGCCCGGCCAGGGGCAACCCCGGCGCAGGCGAACCTGAACAGTATGCCCCAGATCGGGTCAGCGGCCAAATCCCCGGTCGTACCGCTACCGGTCCCCCGGGCCGGTCACCGGTGCGCCGGTCTCCCGGCGATCTTACTTGTCGGTAAGATAGCTCGTCGTGACCGGATCGACCAGTACATATCAGGCATGGCGACGTCTGGCGGGCATCCCGGGTGGCACCCGGCTGTTCTCGGCCGCGGCGATGGCGCGAGTCCCCTATTTCGCGTCGGTGCTGCCCCATGTGGTCAGGATGGAGCCCGGGCTGGCCGAGGTGCTGGTGCCCAAGTGGCCGTTCGTCTACAACCACCTGCGCACGGTGCACGCGATCGCCTCATGCAACGCCGCCGAGGTCGCGATGGGGATGTTGATGGAGGCCACCGTGCCGCGCACCCACCGCTGGATCCCCAAGGCAATGACGGTGGCCTACCTGGCCAAGGCCACGACGTCGCTGCGGGCCACCGCCCGGCTGGATCCGCCCGACTTCGCCACCATCAGCGAGGGGGCCGAGGTGGTGGTACCGGTCAGCATCACCGACAAGTCCGGCGCCGAGGTCGTGCACGCCGACATCACCACCTGGGTGACGCCGGCCTAGTCTCCCCGCTCGAACGTGAAGCCAATGCCACGTTCAGCGCCGAACGTGAAGCCACCTTCACGTTCGGCGATGTGGGCTAACGGATGCTCGACCAGAACTCACACTGGTGCGCGGTGGCGTAGTCGGTGATCAGCCGGCTGCCATCGGGCCGCAACGACATCCACCGCCGGTCGGCACCGCTCGCGATCTCGGGCCAGTCCGGCTGGCCGACTCCGATCGGCGCGCCGGTGACGACGAAACCGGTCCAGTACTCGATCATCTGATCGGACAGTCGGCGCTGCGCGGGGTCTAACGGCGGGGCGCCACCGATGTCGAACAGGTAGCGCAGCTCCAGCGAGTGGGTGGCGCCGATCGGAAACGGCAGGTTGTCGTAGAGCGCGGGCGCCGGGGCGTGCGGATCGGCGAACTCGTAGCCGTAGACCGGCGCGTCGGCGGCCAGTCCGCGGGCCATCCGGTCGGCCAGGCAGGCGAAGATGTCGTCGGTCGCCGCGGCCGCATACGCCAGCGAGGTGCTGCCGCCGAACCGTGCCGGCGGGTAGTGGTCGGCCACCGCCGCGCCTTCGCCGGAGCCGAAGGTGTCCTTGAGTTCGTCGAGGTACTCCGCGGCGGCGATCTCCCGGCCGACGCGCAGATAGCGCAGCGCTACGAACATGGTGAACTCGTCGCGGTTGACGCCCAGCAGCACCGGTACCCGGGCCACCTGGCCGTCTCGGCCGTCGCGAAACACCCGCACCGGGTCCTGCGGCAGCAGCGAGGTTCCGACCACCGGCCCGCTGAGCTGGTCGGTACCGAAGCGGGCGTACCACAGCGGTTTGGTCAGTCGATCGGCCGGAAGCGCGCGCAGGCAGGCCGCGACCTCCGGGTCCTCCTGCGCGACCCCCCGGTCGGCGCAGCCCAGGGCTGCGGTGTACTCGCGGCTGATCCGCTGGGCTTCGGGGACCTCGACCTGCGCCTGGCACGGTCCGCTTTGGATGATCGCGGCCCGGAACAGGCCGGCCGATTCCGGTGCGGCCAGGTGATCGCAGACCGACATGGCCCCGGCCGATTCGCCGGCGATGGTCACCTTGGCCGGGTCACCGCCGAACGCGCCGATGTTGTCGCGAACCCAGCGCAGCGCCGCCTGCTGATCGGCCAGCCCGTAGTTTCCGACCTCGCCGAGTGCCGGGTCGGCCAGGAATCCCAGGGCGCCCAGGCGGTAGTTGATGGTGACGACGATGATGCGGCCCCGCACCGACAGCCGCTGCGCGTTGTAGATGTCGCTGGCGCCCCGCTGGAAACTGCCGCCGTGAATCCAGACCATGACCGGCAGCGGCTCTGCGGCCGAACCGGTCGGTGTCCACACGTTGAGCGACAGGCAGTCCTCGCTGATCGGGTCCGCCTCGGCGGCATCCGGCTGGACGCACCACGGGCCGCGTTTGACGGCGTCGCGCACGCCTTGCCACGCCGGCATCGGCGCCGGCGGCTGCCAACGCAGCGGCCCGACCGGCGCGGCGGCGTACGGGATTCCTTGGAACAGACGGTGATCGGGTTCGACCATGCCGCGTAGCAGCCCGGCTGCAGTTCGCACCACGTCGGCGTTGAGCGCTACCGCGCGGGGCCCGATGCCCGGCTGGGACGCGGCGCCGTCGGACCGCGCGCACCCGCCGGCCAACGCCGCGAGCAGCGCCAGCGCGAGGGCGCCTGCCCGCAGGCCACGGCGGCGACTTGATCCGGTCGACATGACCGATGAGCCTAATCCGCCGGATCGGCGCAAAGCGCCGCCACGACGGGCGACTATCCCCGACACTGAATAAAAGCTGACACGTGTCAAGAATCCTGCGGGGCGAGGAGTCGACCTTTGAGCACACCGATCATCGACGAGGCCGCCCGGGTGTTCGCCGATCCGACCGCGTACGCCGACGAGCCGCGGCTGCACGCGGCCCTGACCCATCTGCGGGCCAATGCACCGGTGTCGTTGGTGGATCACCCGCCCTACCGGCCGTTCTGGGCGATCACCCGGCACGCCGACATCATGGCGATCGAGCAGGACAACGCGCTGTGGGTCAACGAGCCGCGGCCGGTGCTGGCCCCCGCCGCGGCCGACGATCTACAGCGCTCCCTGCTGGAGTCGGGAATGGGTCTGCGCACGCTGATCCATATGGACGATCCGCATCACCACAAGATGCGCTCCATCATCTCGGACTGGTTTCGCCCCAAGGCGATGCGGGCGATGAAGACCCGGGTCGGCGAACTCGCCAAGCGTTACGTCGACGAGATGCTGCGGATCGGTCCGGAGTGCGACTTCGTCGCCGACATCGCGCTGAATTATCCGCTCTACGTGATCATGTCGCTGTTGGGTCTGCCGGAATCCGATTTCCCCCGGATGCTGAAACTCACCCAGGAACTGTTCGGCGGCGACGACGACGAATACCGGCGCGGCATCACGCCCGAGGAACAGCTGCCGGTGCTGCTGGACTTCTTCGCATACTTCGCGGAGTTGACCGCCGCCCGGCGCGCACACCCCACCGACGACCTCGCGTCCACCATCGCCAACGCGACCATCGACGGCGCACCGCTGTCAGATATCGACACCGCCTCCTACTACGTCATCATCGCCACTGCCGGCCACGACACCACCAGCGCGGCGATCAGCGGCGGGATGCGGGCGCTCATTGAACACCCTGATCAGCGTGAGCGGCTGCGCGCCGACCCGAACCTGATGCCGACCGCGGTCGAAGAGATCATCCGGTGGGTCACCCCGGTCAAGGAGTTCATGCGCACCGCCACCGCCGACACGGAAGTGCGCGGCGTGCCGATCGCCCAGGGGGAATCGGTCTACCTGTCCTATGTTTCGGCCAATCACGACGAGGACGTGTTCGACGACCCGTTCAGCTTCGACGTGGGCCGCGACCCGAACAAGCATCTGTCGTTCGGCCACGGGGTGCACTTCTGCGTGGCCTCCGCCCTGGCCCGGATGGAGATCGACAGCTTCTTCCGCGAACTCATCCCCCGGCTGGACGCCATCGAAATGGCCGGTGCGCCGCAACTGATTTCGACGACATTCGTCGGCGGCGTCAAGCACCTCCCGGTACGTTACCGGCTACGGGGCTAACCGCGCACGAACTCCACCGCCCGATGCGCCAGCATCGCGATCGTCGCGTGCGGTCCGCGGCTCGGGATCCGCGGCAGCGCCGAGCCGTCGATCACCCACAGTCCCTCGATGCCGCGCACTCGGCATTGGGCGTCGAGCACCGCGGTTTCGTCGTTGTCCGCGCCCATCGGCGCACTACTGCACAAGTGTTGTGACGTCGACCAACGCGGCGCGGCGGCGTCGGCGCTGCCCCTGAGCAGCTCGGCAACCAGGGCGACTCCCCGTCGCAAGGCCGCCAGGTCGTCGGGTTCGGTGTCGTAGCGCTGTTCGATGCGGGGCGACACCCGCGGATCACTGGAGACCAATGTCAACCGACCGCGCGCCAGCGGCGCCATCAATGCCACCCCGATCTCCGGCGGACTGGCCGGCCCGCCTTCGTCGATCATCGCAGCGAAAGCTGCGGTATAGGGCCTGATTTCGAGGTTTCCGTCGCACAGCACCGCCTCGAGCACCGGGCGGCCCGGAGTGCCCGGCCAGTCGGCCGTGACCAGCCACTCCGGGTGGTCCACACAGTTCTCGCCCACCGGTAGCACCGCCCGCACCGCGATGCCCGCGTGCCGCAGCATCGCCTCGTGACCGAGCCCGGACAGCATCAGCAGATGCGCTGACTCGATCGCCCCGGCGCACAACACAATCCGCTCTGCCTCCAGCAGGATCGGCCCGGATGGGCCGACCGCGTACACCGCCCGGGCACGGTTCCGTTCGATCTGCACCCCGAGGGCGCGGGTCTCGGTGAGCACCGTCAGGTTCGGCCGAGCCAGGGCGGGCAGCAGACAAGCCGCGCCCGGGCCGGTGCGTACACCGTCGACGATGTTGAGCGGCACCGCTCCCACCCCGGACAGCGATGCCGTCGCCGCATCGTTGAGGTCGGAAATCCAGCCGAACCCGCACCGCTGCGCGTTGTCAACGAACTGCCTTGTGCCATCGCTCATTTCACGAGTGCGTTGCACAGGGATGGGCCCGTTGGCGCCGTGCTGGTCGCCACCGAAGTCAAGGTCGGTCTCGATGGCCCGGAAGGACTCCAGCACGTCGGGCCACGACCAGCCCGCCGGCCAGGCGCCGAAGTCGGCCGGTATCCCCCGGCAGAAGTAACCACCGTTGACGGCGCCGGAACCACCGATGGTCGCGCCGCGCACGATGGTCGCCGGCGGGCCGGCCTGACCGGTCAGCGCCGCCTCATAGCGCCGCACCAGTCGGCTGCCGGGGCCGATCGGCAGGCGCCCCCCGTTGCTCGTCTGCATCGCCAGTGTCGGATCGGCGAGGCCGACGCCCGCTTCCAGTACCGTCACGGTGCAGGCCGGATCCGACGACAGCCGTTCTGCCACAATTGCTCCCGCGCTGCCCGCCCCGACCACCAGGGCATCGCTGTGCACCACCGAAGCCGTCAACGCGACCTAGCTGCGGATCTGCGGCTTGAGTGCGGCCAGGTTGCGCTCCCGCAGCACGCCGCCCCATAGCCCGGCCCCGTAGGCCAGGTCGTCGATCCGCTTGAGCAGCAGGTAGGCCGGCAGCCCGAGCGGCCGGGCCTGGTCGCTCCCGGAGTCGTCGTCGCTGCGCGCGTGCCGTAGCCAGTCCACTATTCCGTCGCTGATCGCCGCCAACAGCACCACCCGGCGGCAGCGCTGCGACAGGCACGCGGCCAGCAACGCGATCGGCCAGTAGTGCCGGCACAGCGCCGAGGCGATCTGCAGCCCGGCGGCGGCCAGACCACGCAGCGTCACCGCGAGCACATCAGCGGGTGCGGTATCCGGGCCCCGCATGGACCGGGCGACCCGGTGGCCGGTCAGCGCCGTGATCGCCAAGGACACCAGGTATCCCAGGGCCGAGCCGAGCGCCATCAGCGCCCAGCCCGCCAACGCCCACCCGGAGATCACCATCGGTGCGGTCTTGTCCGGGTGGCGCGCCGATAGCGGTGCGGCTGATCCGCCGTAAAAAGCTTTGCGCGCCACCCAATCCCGCAGTGCGATCCGGTGGTCGTGGGCAACCAGCGCGATCGGCTCGTAGCGCAACCGGTTACCGGCATCGACCAGCCGCCAGCACAGGTCGACATCCTCACCGGAGCGCAGCGCCTCGTCGAAGCCGCCCAGTTCACGCAGCGCCGAACAGCGGCAGATGATCGCCGCGCTCGGGACATAGGCGACCTTGCCGTAGGGGACCACGGGCGCTTCGCAATCACCGAGGTCCAGTGAGGAACGAATGGCCTCGTACCGCGCGACCAGGTGGTCGTGCGCGACCATACCGACGATGCGTGGCGCGACCAGCGCAACGGTGGGGTCGCAGAAGTGGCCCAACAGGGCTTCGAGCCAACCACGGCGGGGCACCACATCGGAGTCCAGGAACGCCACGAAGTCCGTCGTGCAGGCGGCCAGTCCGGTGTTACGTGCGGCCGCCGGTCCCCGGCTCTCCGGGTGGCGCAGCACCTCGACGTCGCAGCAGTGCGCCGCGGCCAGATCCTCCGGTCGGACCGGCACCTGCGACCCGTCGTCCACCACCACGACCCGCAGGCCGCGCAGCGATGCAACCAACCGATTGAGCCCGACAACGTTGTCCCGCACCGGAATTACGACGGTGACGTCGCGGTGTGACGGGCCTCCTGCCGGGCGCGGGTGAGCAACTGTGGCATCCAGCAGAGTGCGGGCCAGCTGGGCGCTGACAGCGTCGCGGACTTCCAGGCGGCCACCGGAGAGCATCCCCTGGGCGGCCGGCGCCAGCCGCAGCAACCGGGTGGGTGAACCGCCCAACAGCGTCGAACCACTGCCCAGCACCCGCACCTTCCGGTCGACCTGTACGGCGAAACCGTCAGGCAGGCGGGCCGGGGTCATCGCAGCATCCCATCCGGCCCGGGCGTCCAGGCCTGGATCGCCGCGAGGCCGCGCTCGACCATCTCCGCGAAGAGACGGCGTCCCTCCTCGGCGGTGGCGGTGGTCGGGTCGCCGAGCACTCCGACCGCGCTCACCGCAGCGACACCGCCGCTGCGCATCGCGGGAAGCAACTGCGCCAAGGGGGCGCTGTTACCCGGCCGCGCCTGGCTCAGTCTCACCTCATCGGGCGAAAGATACAGCAGCAGAGAAGTTTCGGTGTGTCCGGCGTGGGCGTCGGCCTCCGCGGCGGCGCACGGCACCCAGGCGACGTCACGCGCCTCGAAGCGCAGCCGGCCAACCGCCTCGGCCAGTGCCTGCATGTTGCCACCGTGGCCGTTGACGAAGAGCACCCGCTGCGCCCAGCAGCAGGCCGACCGGCCGTATTCCACCAGCAACCGGCTCAGCGCGTCGGTGCCGATCGAGACGGTTCCGGCGAAGCTCTGGTGCTCCCCGCTGGCGCCGTAGGCCACCGCCGGCGCCACCGGCCAGCCCGGCCCCGAGGATCCGGCCAACCGCTCCGAGACCGCCCGGGCGAGCGCCTGCGCGATCCGGGTGTCGGTGTCCAGCGGTAGGTGCGGTCCGTGCTGCTCGGTCGAACCGACCGGTACCAGTAGCGTCACCGGGTGCCCCGGCAGCTGGCTCTGGAGCTGGCTCGAAGTCGAGCTACCCAGGTCGCCGCGCACCGCCATCGGACGATGGTAAGCGAATTCATCTGCCGTACACCAGTTGTTGACGAGGACAGCAGAGAAATTTCCGGGCGCCCGTTCCTCGAGTCGGTCCCGGATTATCACGCGCGTCCCGTCCGCCCCGGGCGTATCAGGGCCCGGCCCCCTGAGTTCGCAGGTGGACGGCCCGACCGGGCTGGCGGCGGTGCCGGTGCGGCGGAGCCGGCCGCCACCAGTTGACTCAGCGGCCCCCGTCGGAGGGCACACCGAGCGCCCGGGTGAAGCCGGCCGGAACCAGCACGTCGGCTTCCGACAGGTCGTGCACGGAGGCCCGACCGAGGCCCATCAGGGCCGAGTCGATGCCGCCGCGGAGGATGTCGAGGACGTTCTCCACGCCGGGTTGCCCGGCCGCGGCCAGACCCCACAGGTAGGCACGACCGATCATCACCGCCCGAGCGCCCAGCGCCAGCGCCTTGACGACATCGCTGCCCCGCCGGATGCCGCCGTCCAACAGCACCTCGATCTGATCGCCCACCGCCTCGGCGACGGCCGGCAGGGCCCGGATCGCGGCCGGCGTGCCGTCCAGGTTGTTGCCACCGTGGTTCGACACCGAGATCGCCGAAACCCCGGCATCGACAGCCTTTTTCGCGTCGTCGACGCGCATGACACCCTTGAGCATGAACGGCCCGCCCCAGAGCTCCCGCAGCCAGGCGATGTCCTCCCAGGTCGGCGGCGGGGTACCCATCCACTCGCCGTAGGCCTGGAAGAACGGGGGCCCGGGTTCACCACGCCGGCCCTGGTTGGGCACCCGCAGGCTGGGCGGTCGCATGGTCTTGGCCCACTGCAGGAACCACCGCGGCCGGGTCAGCGCCTCGGGCATCATCGTGACCATGGTCTTGAGGTCCATCCGCTCGGGGATCTTCGGGCTGCCCCAGTCCCTGCCGTGCGAGAAAGACCAGTCGGTGGTGGCGATGAGGCCGACCGCGCCGGCGGCCCGGGCGCGCTCGACGCGCTCGGCGATCGCGTCGCGGCCGCCCAGCCAGTAGATCTGGAAGAACGTCTTGGGGTTGGCCGCGATCACTTCTTCCATCGGCTTACTGGCGAACGAAGACAATCCCATCGCGGTACCGCGCGCGGCAGCCGCCCGCGCGACCGCTACCTCGCCGTCCGGGTCGATGGCCTGCACCCCCGTCGGCGAGATCATCACCGGGAAGGAAAGCTGCTGGCCCATAACGGTGGTCGACAGGTCACGTTTCTCGCATGCGCCGACGACGTGCGGGGCGAAACCCAGCTCGCTGAACGCCTCGACGTTGTCCGAGACGGTGAGGCCCTTCTCGCTGGCCGAGATCAGCGACGAATATGCGGATTTCGGGAGGCGTTTGCGCGCCCGTTCCTGGGCGATCGCGACGGTTTCGAACCAGATATCACGCGCCATGGGTCAGATCGGGCTTTCATCGCAGAGCCGCTTGGGCGGCTTGGCAGGGGTGACCAGGGTCAGCGACCGCGGCGCGCTGCTGCGCTTTCCGCGGGAGTGGTCACTGCTCGGTCGGGGCTTGTGCCGCTCGCCGGCCAGTGCCTGCTCGCCGAACCCGCGGACGCACTCCGGGTCGGGGCCGTCCATCGGCAGCCCGGTGAAGAACTTGGCGGCCATGCAGCCGCCCCGGCAGGTGTCATACAGCGGGCAGCTGGCACAGGCGCCGCCGGCCTTGGGGCTGCGCAGGTCGTTGAACAGCTTCGAGTGCTTCCAGACCTGAGCGAATCCGCCGTCACGCAAGACGTTTCCGGCCAAGAACTCGTCATGGATGGCGAACGGGCAGGCGTAGACGTCGCCGACCGGGTCGATCAGGCAGACCACCCGCCCGGCGCCGCACATGTTCAGCCCGGCCAGCGCACCGGATTCGCCCAGCGGCGCCAGGTGGAAGAACGAGTCCCCGGTCAGCACCCCCTCACCCTTGGCGACCAGCCAGTCATACAGCTGGCGCTGTTGGTCGGCGGTGGGGTGCAGGTCGTCCCAGACGTCCACGCCGCGACCGGACGGACGCAGCCGGGTGATCCGCAGCGTGGCGCCGTATCGCGCTGCCAGCGCGGCGAAGTCGTCGAGCTGGTCGATGTTGTGGCGGGTCGCCACGACGGAGATCTTGGTGTCGGCGAACCCGGCCGCGGCCAGGTTCTCCAGCGCACGGATCGCCATGTCGAAGGAGCCCTTGCCGCGGATCGGGTCGTTGACCTCGGCGGTGGCGCCGTCCAGGGAGATCTGGACGTCGACGTAGTCGCTGGCCGCCAGCTTGGCCGCCACCTCCGGGGTGATCCGCAGGCCGTTGGTGGAGAACTTCACCCCGACGTGGTGGGCGGTGGCGTAGTCCACCAGTTCCCAGAAGTCGTCTCGCACAGTGGGTTCGCCGCCGCCGATGTTGACGTAGAACACCTGCATGCGTTCCAGCTCGTCGATGATGTCCTTGCACTGCTGCGTGGACAGCTCCCGCGGGTCACGCCGGCCCGACGCGGACAGGCAGTGCACGCAGGCCAGGTTGCAGGCGTAGGTCAGCTCCCAGGTCAGGCAGATCGGTGCGTCCAGACCATGCTCGAAGTGCTCGACCAGGCTGGGGGCTGCGGCGGGGGCGGTCACGGGGTCTCCTTCGGGTCCGCGGCGATCAGGATGTCGGACGCCGCCAGGACGCCCAGGGCACGCAGATAGGCCGGCTCGGCGGCGGCGTCGATGCCCGCGGCGCGGCACGCCGACCGCGCGTCGGGGTGCTCGACCAACGAGTTGACCAACGTGACCATGGTGAGGTTCTTCAGGAACGACAGTTTGCGCGTCCCGAAGTGATACAGCAGCGCGCCGAAAGTCTCGGGCCGCACCGACACCTGCGGATGCAGGCGCCAGCGCAGGTCCGGGTTGAACGTGTCGGTGACGCGCGCCGCCCCGGCGGCGACGGTCACGGTCAGTAGACCCCGCACATCCCGTCGATGGACACCTCTTCGACCAGGCTCTCGACGACGAGGTCGGTCTGGGTGTTGGCTTCGGTCTGCTGGTTGTCCATCGGTCCGGGCCTTTCTTCGCGGTTTGGTCGACAGCACACTGTCGGATCGGTCACAATCCCGGTCAGGATATGGCATCGAGTGCCGATATGGAAGATGGGGCGGGAGAAAAGTGGCCGGGACCGAATCGCAGGTGCAGGCGAGGGTCGGCCGTCGCCGCTCGACCACCCGCGAGAACATCACCGACGTAGCCATCGACCTGTTCGCCACCCGGGGATTCGCCGAGGTCAGCGTCGACGACGTCGCACACGCCGCCGGCATCGCCCGCCGCACCCTGTTTCGGTACTACGCCTCGAAGAACGCCATCCCCTGGGGGGATTTCGACGCGCATCTGCACCAGCTACGCGAGCTGCTGGACGGTATCGATCCCGAGGCGCCACTCGGTGACGCGCTGCGCGCGGCCCTGTTGGCGTTCAACACCTTCGACGAGGGTGAGACGGCCCGGCATCGCCGGCGCATGCGCGTGATCCTGCAAACCGATGAGCTGCAGGCCTACTCGATGACGATGTACGCCGGGTGGCGCAGCGTCATCGCCGACTTCGTGGCGCGCCGAGACGGTGTGGCCCCGACCGATCTGCGCCCGCAGACGGTGGCGTGGATGATGCTCGGGGTTGCGCTCAGTGCCTACGAGCACTGGCTGCGCGACCCGTCCCTGGCGCTGCCGCAGGCCCTCGGTGACGCGTTCGACGCCATCCGCGGCGGGCTGGACTGACGCCGCCCAGCCCCGCCCCATCCCACCCCGCGCCGAGCGTGAAGCCAACTTCACAGTCGCCGCCCGAGCGTGAAGCTGACTTCACGTTCAGCGGTCGGTGATCTCGCGATAGGCGGTGACGACCGGCTCCAATTCGTCGGGGGTGGCGCCGTGCAGGATCACCGCGTCGGCGCCATAGCCGAACTCGGCCCGGATGCGTTCCGCGCAGCGGCGGGCCGGCCCGGTCGCAGACGGTTCCAGCCATTCGTCGGGGATCAACGTCGCGATGTGCTCGATCTGCTCGGCGGTGGCCTTGTGATCGATGCCGCCGGGAATCGAGGTCACCACCGGGTCGGCCCGGAAACGCTGCAATACCGCGGGATCCCAGTTGTTGGTGCGGACTAGCAGATCGCCGTAGCCCTGCAGGTAGGTGGCCAGCCGCGCCACGGTCTTCTTCAGCCGCAGCTGTTCGGGCAGATGATCGCCGACGGTGGCGAAACACGACCACACCCGCACCGCGTCCGGGTCGCGGCCGGCCCGCTCGGCGGCATTCTTCACCGTTGTGACGCTGCGCTGCAGCGTTTCCGGCGTGAAGAAGGTGTGCAGGATGACGTCGTCGAACAGCCGGCCGCCCAGCGCGAGCGTGTTGGGGCCGAACGCCACCAGGGCCAGCCGGATGTCCTCGTCGAAGTCGGGGTCCAGGGCCAGCACCGGGTAACTGCCCATCGGACCGTCGTGGTTGACGATCACCTCGCCGCGCCACAACCGCCGCATCACCTGCGCCCAGTCGGCCAGCTGCGCCGTCGTCACCGCGGGGATACCGAACGCGGCGTACACCGGCGCTATCCCCCGCCCGATGCCCAAGGTGAATCGCCCGCCGGACAGCCGGTGCAGGGTGGTCGCCCAGGACGCGGTGATCAGCGGATGGCGGGTGTTGTGATTGGTTGCCGCGGTGGCGATCTGCATCCGCTCGGTGACCGCACAGGCCGCACCGGCCAGCGATGAGGCCTCCTTGACGTTCCAGCGCTCGGAGATGAACGCGGTACCGAAGCCGAGCTGCTCCCCCCGGCGGGCTTCGTCCATCAGCGTGGCCGGGCCCTCACCGCCGGCCCCGGCCAGCAGGTAGTAGCCCAGCTCGGCGAGCACCCGTTGGTTCGTCACCTGACCACCTCTTTGAGGAATCGCTCGGTTTCGGCCTGGGCCTGCCGGGACAGAATATGTCCGGCGTAGGTCTTCGGCACCCCGGGTGCGTTCAGCTCTTTCTCTACTGAATGCCCTACGGTACGGTATTCAGTTAGCTCACGTGGGAGGAAACGCGATGAAGGTCCCGTTCACCTGGAAAGTCACCGGCTGGTTCATGATCGGCTGGTCCCCGGAGTTCGAGGTCGGTGCGACCCGCGCCCTGCACTACTTCGGTGAGGACCTGGTCGCCTACCGGGGTGAGTCGGGTGAGCTGCACGTGATGGAGGCGCACTGCAAACACCTCGGCGCCCACCTTGGCCACGGCGGCAAGGTGGTCGAGGAGCGGGTCGAGTGCCCGTTCCACGCGTGGCAGTGGGGGCCCGACGGCTGCAACAAGTTCATCCCGTACCAGCCGGACCGGCCGAACAAGGCGCTGCGCCTGCGCGTTTATCCCGTGATGGAGCAGCACGGCTGCGTGTTCCTCTGGCACCATCCCGATGGGCTTGAGCCCCAGTGGGAGATGCCGGACATCTTCGCCAAGTTCCCCCAGTTCACCGCCGGCCCGAAGGACTATTACCGGGCCTATCCGGAGTTCTCCCGGCGCCTGGAAGGCGAACCGGTGCATCCGCAGATCGTCGCCGAAAACGCCGCTGACAGCGCGCATTTCCAGTACGTGCACCACGCCACCGTGACACCACGGGTGCTGGACTGGAAGATGGCCGACCGGGAATGGCACTTCGTCGCCGGCTTTCCGGACGTGAACAGCGATGACCCCGAGGCGATGGCACTGCGCTTCCACTCGCACCTGTTCGGGCTCGGCGGGGCGATCAGCATCTTCGAAGGCGTGCAGCAGCACCGGCTGATCTTCACCTGCACACCGGTCGACGAGGGCCGCTCGGACCTGTTCTATTCGATCTGGTGGCCGCGCATCCCCGGCGACGACTCCGAGACGGCACCGGATGAGATCCGCGAACGCGTCGAGAAGCAGTTTCTGACCACGGTGGAAGACGACCTGGGCATCTGGCGCTACCAGCGCTACATCGAACATCCGGCGCTGGCCAAGACCGACGCGAAACCGTTTATGACACTGCGGAAATGGGCGAGGCAGTTCTACGACGTACCGGCGGACGAAACCGTCCTCGCGTGATGCTGGGCGAGCTGGGCCGGCGCGCCGTGAACATCGCTGCGGGCAGCCCCGGGTGCCCCCCTGCTGCCGGAATCCGGGCCGGAACCGACGGATCTGGTGCTCAGCCGCGGCCACGGAGTGGGACCGATGGGCGGAACCGAGCTGGACGCGGCGCTGCGCAACCTCGGGGTGTCGACCGTTGTCGTGGAACATCACCATCCCGAACCTGGTGATGGACGCGGTCAACGCCTCCTACGGGGTGGCTCTGCCCCGCGATGCGGTGGCCGGTGTGCCGGCCGAGTACGGGGCTGCGATGATCGAGAACACCCTGTCTCTGCTGGCGACGATCACCACCACCGAGGAGCTGATGCGCACGTGGCGCCGCTGACCCCCTTCACCGTTCCGTCCGTCATCGATGCGGTGGCCGCCGCGATTCCCGACCGCGACCTGGTCATCCAGGGCGATCGCCGCTACACCTACGCCCAGATCGCTGAGCGGTCCAACCGCCTGGCGTCCTACCTGCATGCGCAGGGGCTGGGCTGTCACACGCCGCGATCGGAGCTGGCCGCACACGAGACCGGCCAGGACCTGCTCGGGATCTACGCCTACAACGGCAACGAGTTCATCGAGACCCTGCTGGGCAGTTTCGCCGCCAGGGTGGCCCCGTTCAACGTCAACTACCGCTACGTCCGCAATGAATTGGCTTACCTGCTGGCCGATTCCGGCGCCACCGCACTGGTGTATCACGCCGCGTTCGCCCCGACCCTGGCCGAGGTGCTCCCCGACCTACCGCAACTGCGGGTGCTGATCCAGATCGCCGACGACTCCGGCAACGCCCTGCTCGACGGTGCAGTGGACTACGAGACGGTGCTGGCGGAGAGCTCGCCGCAGCCGCCACCGGTGCAGCCGGACCCCGATGACCTCTATGTGCTCTACACCGGCGGCACCACCGGCATGCCCAAGGGCGTGCTGTGGCGTCAGCACGACATCTTCATGGGCTCCTTCGGCGGCCGCAACCTGATGACCGCCGAAGAGGTCAGCTGCATCGACGACATCGTGGGGCCGGCCCGGGAGAACCCGGGCGTCAAGCTGATGATCCTGCCGCCGCTGATCCACGGCGCCGCGCAGTGGGCGGTGATGACGGCGATCAACACCGGCCAAACCCTGGTCTTCCCTTCGGTAGTCGACCATTTCGACGCCGACGACGTGGTGCGTGCCATCGAGCGGGAGAAGGTGCTGTCGGTGACCGTGGTCGGCGACGCGATGGCCCGGCCGCTGCTCGATGCGATCCGCAAGGGCACCGCCGACGTGTCGTCGCTGATGGTGGTGGCCAACGGCGGCGCGTTGCTGACCCCGTACGTCAAGCAGCAGATCGTCGAAACGCTGCCCGGCGCCATGGTCATCGACGGGGTTGGCTCGTCGGAGACCGGCGCCCAGATGCGGCACATGTCGACCTCGGGTGCGGTGTCCACCGGTACCTTCGCCGGCGGGCCGGATACCTGCGTGGTGGCCGAAGATCTCGGGGCGGTGCTAGAGCCCGGGCACGACGGTCTTGGGTGGCTCGGTCAGCGCGGCTATGTGCCGTTGGGCTACAAGGGCGATGCCGCCAAGACCGCGGCGACGTTCCCGGTGATCGGCGGGATGCGCTTCGCGGTGCCCGGCGACCGGGCCCGGCATTTGGAAGACGGATCGATCGAGTTGTTGGGCCGCGATTCGGTGACGATCAACTCCGGTGGGGAGAAGATCTTCGCCGAGGAGGTCGAAACCGCGATCGCCTCACATCCGGCCGTGGTCGACGTGGTGGTCGCCGGCCGGCCCAGCGAACGGTGGGGCCAGGAGGTGGTGGCGGTGGTCGCCCTCGCCGACGGCGCGACCGCCACCGCCGCCGAACTCATCGACCACGCCGCCGGATCGCTGGCGCGCTACAAGCTGCCCAAGGCGATCGTCTTCCGGCCGGCGATCGTGCGCAGCCCGGCTGGCAAAGCCGACTACCGCTGGGCGCGGGAGCAGGCCGAGCAGGGTTAGCCGCGCTTCGCCAGGCGCCGATGCGCCCGGTTGCGCGCCCGGCGCAACATCGTGTCGGCATACCACCGCATCCCGGGCTTGAACGGCGGCGCGGCGCTTCCGGTGAGGCTGAACGGCAGATCCGAGCCGACCACCGTGCGGTAGTGGCTGAACGCGTCGAAACCGGCCTTGCCGTGGTAGGCGCCCATGCCGCTGCGCCCCACCCCACCGAACGGGGCAGCCGAGGGGATCATCTGTGCGGCGAAGTCGTTGCGCGCCACGCCGCCACTTCGGGTGCGCCGCACAAAGTCCCGGAACGACGGGCCGTCCGGCCCGAACCAGTACGCCACCAGCGGCGCGGGACGCGCGTTGATCTCATCGATCGCCTCGTCGAGACTGCGGTAGCCCTGCACCATCAGCACCGGACCGAAGATCTCCTCCTCGGTGATCCGCATGCTCGCGTCGACGTCGCGCACGATCGTCGGGGCGATCTTGCGCGAGGCTCGATCCGGCAGCACCTCACCATCGGGGGCGACGGCCTCCACGGTGGCGCCGCGTGAGCGGGCGTCCTCGATCAGGCCCAGCACCCGGTCGAAGTTGGCTTCGTTGACGGATGAGCAGTAGTCGCCGTTGGCCGTGATGGTCGGGAACATCTCCCGCAGCGTCGCACGGGCGACGTCGATGAACGAGTCGATCTCGCGTTCGGGCACCAGCACGTAGTCCGGGCACACGCAGACCTGTCCGCCGTTGACCATCCGGGCCGCCGCGATCCGTCTCGCCGATCGCGTGATGTCGGCGCCGGGGGCGACCACGACGGGGTTCTTCCCGCCCAGCTCCAACGTCACCGGGACCAGGTTCGCGGCTGCGGCGCGCTGCACCAGCGTGCCCACTGACGGCGACCCGGTGAAGAACAGGTGGTCGAAGGGCAGTCCCGCGAACGCCGCGGCCACGTCCGCGCCGCCGGTGACGACGGCCAGATCGTCGTCGCTGAAATAGTTCGGGGCGGTCTGCTGCATCAATTCGGCGGTGTGCGCGGTGATCTCGGACATCTTGATCATCACCCGGTTGCCGGCCGCGAACGCCGCGGACGCGGGCAGCACCACCAGTTGCAGCGGGAAGTTCCACGGCCCGATGATCCCGACCACACCGAGCGGACTCGGCTGCACCTCGGCCCGCAGCCCCACCAGGCGCGCCGCGCGCATCAGCTTGCCGGTCCGCATCCATTGCTGCACATGCGATCTGGTGTGCTCGATCACCGGGATCATGCCGACCAGCTCGGTTGCCAGCGACGCCGACCGGGACCGGGTGCCGAAATCAGCGGCCATCGCCTCGACGAAGGCGTCGGTGTTGTCGAGCACCATGGCCAACAACCGGTCGATGCGATTGCGCCGCACCGCCGCGTTGGGCGGGCCGTCGGCGACGAACGACTGCCGTTGTCTCTCCAGCACGTTCAGCAGGTCGGTCACGACAGGTCCAGTGGTCCGGTCTCGGCCACCGTGCGAAGCTGCCCCAACTCGACGCCACGGTCGGCGGCCGCCTCGATGCAGGCCGCGACGTCCTTGCGCATAAAGGGCGCAACGACCTGGGCGAAGCTCTCCACTCCCCCGGCCGACTGCACGTACCCCGCGGCCCGGCTGCCGCCGCTGCAGTGCTCCAGCGCCGAGAACAGACTGGTTTCGGGCACTTCGAGGTTCTTCGCCAGTTCGACGGCGGCCGCGACGAGTTGCGCGTTGGCGGCGAACAGCACGTTGTTGATGAGCTTGAGGTTGAGCGCGGTGCCCAGGCCTCCGGTGGTGATCACCGGATCGGCGTAGGCGGCCAGCACCGGCTGTGCGCGAGCCACCGCATCGTCCGGGCCGCCGAGCAGAACGGTTAGCTTGCCGGCGGCGATGTCGTGGGCACCGCCGCTGACCGGCGCATCCACCAGCACCGGCCCGTCCGGGAATTCCGCCATCAGTTTGATCAGCGTGCTCACCGTTCCGGTGGTGTGCGAGACCACGACCGTGTCGGGGCCGGCATTGGCCAGCAACCCGTCGGCACCGGCGGCGACCTCGAGCAGTTGGGCATCGGAGAACAGGCAGCTGATCACGACGCCGGCATCGCGAGCGACGGCGGCGACCGACTCCACCGGCACCGCGCCGGCGGCAGCCAGCCGCTCGCGCACCTCCGGACGGCGCGCATAGACCTGCACGGAAAAGCCGGCACCGACCAGGCGGAGCACCATCGGCTCGCCCATCTTGCCGGCTCCGACGAACCCGATGGTCTCGGCCATTCTCGGCTCCTGTTCGCATCTTTCGCCGCCCGGGCGGATGTTTGCGGGGCAGTTCGGTAGGGCCAACCGTAGCATTGTTCACCGGCGCCGAATTCGTTACAGTCGTGCTTACTGTCGGCTTTTCGAGTACACCAGAAGGCTAGCGAGGATGACCAACCCGCGGCGCAAGGTGGTGGTCGTCGGCGCCGGCTCTGGCATCGGCGCTGCGGCAGCCACGCACTTCCACGAGCGTGGTGATTTCGTGCTGGCCGTCGACGTGCGCCCCTCGTCGACGCCGGCCTCGCAGCATGACTGTTGCGACCTGCGCGATCCGGCCGCCATCGCCGCGTTCACCGGCCGGGTCGGCGACGGCTGGGACCTGCTGGCCCATGTCGCCGGCGTACCGGGAACAGCACCGGTCGCCGACGTGCTCACGGTCAACTATCTGGGCATGCGCCTGATGACCGAGGCCATGCTGCCCCGGCTACGTCCCGGCGGTGCGGTGGTGGCGGTCGCCTCGACAGCGGCCTTGGGCTGGGAGCAGCGCATCGAGGTGCTCAACGGGCTGCTCGATGCCACCGATGCCGAATCGGTGTTGCGCTGGCAAGCCGGCCAGGACCCGGGGTTCCCGGTGTACACCTCCTCCAAGCAGGCGGTGATCCTCTACGCCAAGCGGCTGGCCGCGACGGCGCGTGCGAAGTACGGCGTGCGGATCAACACCGTCAGCCCCGGCCCGGTCGAGACCCCGATCCTGCCCGACTTCGAGCAGTCGATGGGCAAGGAAACCCTCGACACCGTGCGCGCCACGGTCGGCCGGCACGCCGTCGTCGACGACATCGTGCCGCTGATCGACTTCCTCGGCTCGCCCGACGCCGGGTGGGTCACCGGCCAGGACATTCTCGTCGACGGCGGGTTCATCACCTCGATCACCGCCGGCGCCCCCATCACCGTCTCCAGACCTTCGAGAGGACACCATGACCGTGAGTTCATCCGCCAGCACACCGACGTCTCCGTATCCCCACCACCGACTCGATATCTCGGATCCGGCCTTTTGGAGCAATGACTTTCGCACCCGCGACGAGACGTTCGCGGCGCTGCGCGGCGAGCCGGGCCTGACCTGGCACCGGCCTATGCCGGCCGTCTTCCCGCATCAGGAGACCGGATACTGGGCGGCGACCCGCCACGCCGACATCAAGTTCATCAGCCAGCACGAAGAGCTGTTCTGCTCCCGCGACGGGGTCAGCGTCGATCCGATGCCGGCCGAGATCCAGCGCAATATGACGTTCTTCCTGGCGATGGACCCGCCCGATCACACCCGGTATCGCAAGCTGATCAGCTCGGGGTTCACCCCCCGACAGGTGCGCCGGATCGAGGAGCAGATCAAGTCCAATGCCCGCAGCATCGTCGACGACCTACTGGCGCAACTGCGTACCGGCGACCCGATCGACTTCGTCGCAGCATGTTCCGGGCAGCTGCCGATGCGCACCATCTCCGACATGATCGGCATCGATGCCGCCGATCAGGAGAAGGTCGCCTACGCCGCCGAATGTTTGTTCAGCGGTAGTGATGACGAGTACGCCTCGCTGGAGGAGCGGGCCGTGCACGTCATGACGCAGCTGGGGGTGCTGGCCGGCTCCGGCATCGAGCTGGCGCAGCGCCGCCGCGCCGAGCCGCGCGACGATCTGATGACCGAGTTGGTCAATGCCGAAGTCGACGGCCATCGCCTGACCGACGAGGAGCTGGGCTCGTTCATGGTGCTGCTCGGTTCGGCCGGCAACGACACCACCAAGCAGGCCACCACGCACGCGTTCAAGGCCCTCGTCGATCACCCCGAGCAGCGCGCGTGGCTGCTGGCCGACTTCGACAATCGGATCGACGCCGCGGTCGAGGAGTTCGTGCGGTGGGCGACACCGGTGATCGCTTTCGCGCGCCACGCGGTGGTCGACACCGAGGTGGCCGGGACCGCGATCAAGGCCGGCGAGAAGGTCGCGTTGTTCTACTGCTCGGCCAACCGCGACGAGACGGTGTTCGACCGTCCGCATGAATTCGACATCACCCGCGCCACCAATCCGCACCTGGGGTTCGGTGGCGGTGGAGCGCACTACTGCCTGGGCACGCACGTCGCCCGGATGGAGCTGCGGCACTTGTTCTACGAGCTGCTCACCCGGCTGCCGGAGGTCACGCTCGGCGAACCGGAGTACCTGCACAGCACGTTTGTGCACGGCATCAAGCGAATGCCGATCAGCCTCGCCTGACGCTGGCGCGATGCCCGCCCGATCATTTACTGTAATGCTTACAGTAAATTGCCCGAGCCAGACGGGAGACCAGCCGTGGAGAGCCAGGTCGACGACATCGCCGCCGCACTCGACAAGCCGGCCGGCTACCTCACGAACCCCTACCCCTACTTCGAGAGCAAACGCGCCCAAGCAGGGATCTTCCCCGGCACGGTCATGGACTACTCCAAGACCCCGGCGTCACTGCGGCCCGAGACGCAGTTCGCCGCCGTCTCTTTCGATGCCGTGAACCAGGTGTTCCGGGAAGCGGATTCGTTCAACTCGCACATCTACGACGTCACGATCGGGCTGTTCCTCGGGCCGACCATCCTGGCGATGGAGGGCGAGCCGCACCGCAAGCATCGCAATCTGGTGTCCTCGGCCTTCAAACGGAAGTCGTTGGTGCACTGGGAACCCGACGTGGTGCGGCCGATCTGCAACAGGCTGATCGACGAGTTCATCGAGGCGGGTTCTGCCGACCTGGTGGCCGGTTTCACCTTCGAGTTCCCCACCCGGGTCATCTCGAGACTGCTGGGGCTGCCCGAAGAGGATCTGCCGTGGTTCCGTCAACGGGCGATCGAGCTGATCAGCTACACCGTCAACTACCAGCGCGCGTTCTCCGCGTCGGCGGCATTGAAGGACTACTTCCTGGCGCAGATGGACAAGCGCAAGTCCCATCCGACCGAGGACATCATCGGTGACCTGGTCACCGCGGAGGTCGACGGCGAGAAGCTCAGCGACGAGGCGATCTACTCGTTCCTTCGCCTGCTGCTGCCGGCCGGACTGGAGACCACCTACCGCGCCACCAGCAACCTGCTCTACCTGCTACTGACGCACCCCGAACAGTTCGCCGCGCTGCAGGCCGACCACGACCTGATCAGCCCCGCGATCGAGGAGGGTCTGCGCTACGAGACACCACTGACCACCGTGCAGCGCACCGCGATCCGCGACACCGAGGTCGCCGGCGTCGCCATTCCGGCCGGCGCCGTCGTCGACGTCTGCATCGGATCGGCCAACCGCGACGAGGCCCGGTGGGAACGCGCGGAAGAGTTCGACATCTTCCGCAAGTGGATTCCGCACATCACGTTCGCCGCCGGCGAGCACACCTGCATGGGCCTGCATCTGGCTCGGATGGAGATGCGGGTGGCGATGGAGTGCCTGCTCGAGCGGCTCGGCGAGATCACGCTGGTGACCGACGACAATCCGCACATCTACGGTCAGCCGTTCCGCTCCCCGCGCTCGCTGCCGGTGACGTTCACGGCCTAACGCCCGCCGATTGTGCGGTTTCGTACGCGACTCACCGATGAGGGCGTACCAAACCGCACAGTCGATGACCGAACCGCGGAGGTTGCCTCTACGCCCCCCGCGGTTTCCGATAACCGATGGTCTTGGTCTCCAGGTACTGCGAGAACCCCTCGATCCCGCACTGCCGGCCCCAGCCGCTGTTCTTGTAGCCCCCGAACGGTGCATCGGCGCCGTAGTACATGCCGCCGTTGACGCCGATCGCCCCGGTGCGCACCCTGCGGGCCACGGCCATGGCCCGCTCGGCGGACGCCGAGACCACCGCGCCGGCCAGCCCGAAGGGGCTGTCGTTGGCGATGCGCACCGCCTCGTCGTCGTCGCCGAACGGCAGGATCACCAGCACCGGCCCGAACACCTCCTGTTGGGCGATGGCCGCGCGGTTGTCGACGCCGACGATCACCGTCGGTTGCACGTAGTGCCCGCCGCGCAGGTCCTGCGGCAGGTCGACGTATTCGCCACCACCGGTGGTGATCTCCGCCCCGTCAAGCCGGGCCTGCGCGATCACGTCGAGTACCCGCTGCTTCTGCTGCGCGCTGATCAGCGGGCCCACCAGGGTCTGCGGCAGCGCGGGGTCGCCCACCGGCACCGCCGCGAACGCCGCGGTCACCGCCTTGACCACCTCGTCGAACATGCAGGTGTGCACCAGCATCCGGGTGGTGGCAGCACAGGCCTGCCCGGCGTGCACGCACACCCCGACCGCGCCGGGGATGACCTTGGCCGGGTCGGCATCGTCAAGCACGATCAGCGCCGACTTGCCGCCCAGCTCAAGGAAAGTCCGCTTCATGGTGTCGGCGCTGCGCCGGGCCAGCAGCTTGCCGACGGCGGTCGAGCCGGTGAACGAGATCATGTCGACCCGCGGGTCGGTGCCCAACAGGCCGGCGACCTGATTGGATCCGGTGGGCACCACGTTGATCACCCCGGCGGGGATGTCGGTGTGCTCGGCGACGAGCCGCCCCAACCGGGTGGCGTTCCACGGCGTATGCGGGTCGGGCTTGAGCACAACGGTGTTACCGGCCGCCAGCGCCGGCCCCAGCTTGTTCAGGATCACCTCGACCGGGAAATTGGACGGGGTGATCGCCGCCACCACCCCGACCGGCTCCTTGACGACGGTGCGCACGTTGCGATCGCCGAACAGTCCGCCACCCTCGATCACCCGCTCCCACTCGAACTCGTCGATCAGCCGCTGCGGGTACCGCAGTGCGTCGGCCAGCGGCCAGTCCAGCTGTGCCAGTTGGGTAGTCATCACCGGGCAGCCCACTTCGGCGATCAGCTCGGTGCGTAGCTCTTCCTTCTCGGCCTCCAGCGCCGACTGCAACTGCCGCAGGCAGTGTTTGCGCAGTTCGCGGTTGGTGGACCAGTCGGTGTCGTCGAAGGCGCGCCGGGCCGCGCCGATCGCCCAGCCCATGTCGATGTCATCGGCGGACGCGGTGGTTCCCAGCACCCGCCCGGTGGCGGGGCTGACATTGTCGAACTCCGCACCGGAGGCCGCTGCCACCAGCTTGCCGTCGATGAGCATGCGCGGCTCCGCCGTCGCAGCGGCCCGTTCGCCGATCTCAACACTGGTCGCCTCGACGTCGTCGGCGTCTTTAGGATGCCCAACGGTAACCATTACAGTAGAATACTCCAATGGGTCGGATGTCAGGAGCGCGCTGAGTTGATCAAGGTGATGGACGGCTTCCGGGTGCTCGAGGTCGCGCAGTTCACGTTCGTGCCCGCCGCCGGCGCGATCCTGGCCGACTGGGGCGCTGACGTCATCAAGGTGGAGCACCCGGTGCGCGGCGACACCCAGCGCGGGTTCATCCGGATGGGCGGCTTCGAACTCAACCCCGACCGGCACCCGCTGATCGAACACCCCAACCGCGGCAAACGGAGCGTCGGTATCGACGTCTCTTCACCCGAGGGCCAGCAGGTGCTCTACGAACTGGCCGCCACCGCCGACGTGTTCTTGACCAACTACCTTCCGCGGGCCCGGCAGAAGAACAAGTTCGACGTCGAGCACATCCGGCAGGCGAACCCGAACATCGTCTACGCCCGCGGCAGCGCCTACGGCGACAAGGGACCCGAACGCGACATCGGCGGGTTCGACGGCACGGCGTTCTGGACCCGCAGTGGCGTCGGCTACGCTCTGAGCCCCGAGGAACTCGGCGCACCACTGTCCCAGGGGATTCCGGCGTTCGGCGACTCGGTCGGCGGCATGAACATCGCCGGCGGTATCGCCGCGGCGTTGCTGCATCGCGAGCGCACCGGGGAGGCCCTTGAGGTCGATGTCTCGCTGTTGTCCACCGCGTGGTGGGCGGCCGGCGCCAGCGTCACCCAGGGTATGGAGACCGGCGAGGCCATGCGTGCGCTGATGCCGCAATCCGGTGGCTCACCGGCGAATCCGTTCCTGGGCAACTACGCCACCTCCGACGGCGGCACCATCAACCTGTGCATCGTCAGCCCGACCGGATACATTCGGGACACCTTCGAGCACTTGGGAATTCCTGAAGCCGCCGATGACCCCCGCTTCTGCGACGTGCTGCCGCTGATGGAGAACGCCGACGCGGCCAGCGAACTGATCGTCGCGGCGATCGGCGCCAAGCCCTTCGAGTACTGGCGCCAGCACCTCAAGACGATGAAAGGCCAATGGGCGCCGTTTCAGAGCCTGGTCGACCTGGGCTCGGACGAGCAGGCGATCGCCAACGACATGATCGTCGAAGTCGAAGCCGGTGACGGCGGCCCGGCGTTCAAGGTGGTCCGTGGCCCGGTCCAGTTCAACCACGAACCACTGGAGACCACCCGCGCCCCGCAGGCCTCCGAGCACACTGAGGTCGTGCTGATGGAGCTCGGAATGGACTGGGACCGTATCGAAAAGCTCAAGGAATCCGGCGCTATCGCCTAGCCGGCCGTCGAGTCTTCCCGCCGGTTGCCGGGGTCGAAGTTGAAATTCGCGATCGCGGTCGACACCCCGCTGCCGATCGGGCCGCGGGTGTCGAACAAGCTCGCACTTCCGGTCGCTACTCCGGCGTCGCTGTAATGGGTCAGCGCCGCCAACCCGATATAGGGCCCCACCGGTAGCCGGCTCAGGGCCAGGGTGTAGTCGGCGTTGATGAAGGCCAAGCCCTTGGTGCTGAAATTCGTCAACGAGGCGGTGACGTCGACGGCCATCGCCGCCCGCACGAAGGGCGTGAGCTCCTCGCCGTCGACGAGATCGCGGATCTCGCGGATCCAGGCGTATCGCGGTCCGGAGTGTTGCCACGGAAAGCGATCGCCGACGTCGCCGCCGTAGGCCCGGATGAACATCGGTACCGACTCGTCGAAGCGGGCCGGCTCCTCCGGGACCGGCGGAAGCGTTATCGCGGTGGTGAAGAAGTCACCGTCGGGCTGCACGCCGCGGCGCAGATACAACGCCGAGGCGCGGGCCACCAGCTCGCCGTCCTGCGTCATGGCGGCGTCCACGGCCCGCATCCGCGACCCGGTGCGGACCACCGCGGCGGTGACTCGCAGCGGCGCACTGGCCACCCGGCGCAGGATTTCGACGGTCAGCCGCGCCGGCTGCAAGTCGTCGCCGCCGACGTGCTGCTCGATGGCGCGGGCCAGTAGGCCGCCGACCACCTGGCCGCCCAGCGTCGGCCCCCACCCGCCGTGAGCGATGGCGTTCGGCACCAGGTCGTTGTCACGACGAACCACGAATGGGATCATGTCGTGCTGCGCTCCAGGTAGAACTTCGCGGCGCGGCGGATCGCATGCTCAGTCGGTTCCGGGTGCCAGCCCAGTTCCCGGGTTGCCTTGCTGTGATCGGCAGGAGAGGTCAATGCCATCAGGCGTGCCCCGGTCGCGGTGAAAGCGAAGTCACGGCGCAGCAGTGCTCCCACCGCGCCGACGAGGTGCCCCAGTAGGTGCACAACCGTCATCGGCACACCGATGCGCGGCGGTTGGGCTCCGACCGCTTCGGCTGCGATGGTGAACATCTCGCGCTGCGTCATGTACCGCTCGGAGATGATGTAGCGCTCACCGATCCGGCCGCGCTCCGCGGCCAGCAGCATTGCCCGGGCGGCGTCATCGATCCCGACCACCTCGGCGCCGACGCCGCGCACGTAGGCGGGCAGCTTGCCCAGCGCGGCGAGCTGAATGAGCATGCCTTGCCGCGGCTGCCAGTCCGGCGGCCCGTAGGGATTCGACACGTTCGCCACGACGGCCGGCAGGCCGCGGTCGGCGACATAGGACAGTACCAGCCGCTCGGCCTCGCGCCGTGAGGCGATGTAGCCCCCGCCCTGATCGGCCCAGTTGAACGGCGTTCGCTCGTCCACCGTTTCGCCGTTGCGGCCCACCGCGATGGTGCCGATGGTGCTCAAGAATACGAACCTGTTGAGGTCGGCCTGCGCCGCGACGTCCAGGACGTTGCGCAGCCCGTCGACGTTGGTCCGAAACAGCGGTGCGGGGTCGCGCAGTTCGGCCCGGGTGTCGACGACGCAGTAGTACACGACGTCCCGGTCGGCCATGGCGGCGGCGACCGCCTCGGTGTCGAAGATGTCGCCGTAGCGCCGCTCCACATCGAGCCCGTCGATCCCCTTGGTGGAGCTCGAACGGCGCAGCAACACGCGCACCTCGTCGCCGCGGGCGACCAACTGCCGGGTCACGCAGGCGCCGACGTTACCGCTGGCGCCCATGACCAGAGCTCGCCGCCCATTCGCCGCGGATCCGTTGTTCACTGTCATACCTGCAGCCTTCGCCGTGATCGCCGGTGCCCGGAAGCCCCGCTGGTCAACTGCGGCGATCATACTTTACTGTAAGCATTACAGTTAGCTGACCCGTTAGGCGGAGGCCCCATGCAGAAGGCGCTAGCACCCGACATCTCGACGTGGCCGGAAGAGAACCCCCAGTTGGTCGGCAGCCGCTGCGCGGCCTGCGACGCCACCGTCTTCCCGGCCCAGCCCCGTTGTCCGAAGTGCAGCGGCGATCAGATGGTCCGGGAGTTGCTCCCCCGCAGGGGAACTCTGGTGGCTTGGACCACCCAGGGCTTCCCACCCGGCCCACCGTATCTGGGCCCGGCAGGTAACGACTTCGTGCCGTTCGGCGTGGGGCTGGTGCAGCTCGGCGACGTCGTCCGGGTGGAGGGCCGGCTCACCGTGAACGATCCGGACAAGCTGCAGTTCGGTATGCCGGTGGAGCTGACCATGGTGCCGTTCGCCGCTGACGCTGACGGCAACGAGATCGTCACCTTCGCCTTCCGGCCGACGGGACAGCGCTCATGAACGACGTCGCCATCATCGGGGTCGGTCTGCACCCGTTCGGGCGCTTTGAAGGCAAGTCGGCGATGGAAATGGGCGTCGATGCCATCTTCGCCGCGGTCGCCGATGCCAGAGTGGCCTGGGCGGACATCGGCGCCGCCACCGGCGGCAGCTGGACGGTGGCGAACCCGGATGCGATCGTCGGCATGGTGGGTCTTTCGGGCATCCCGTTCACCAACGTGTTCAATGCCTGTGCCACCGCGGCCAGCGCAGCCAAGGTCTGCGCCGACGGGATCCGGCTCGGCGACTATGACATCGGGATCGCCGTCGGCCTGGACAAGCACCCGCGCGGGGCGTTCACCGAGGACCCGGCGCTGGTCGGCATGCCGCGCTGGTATGCCGAGAACGGCCAGTACCTGACCACCCAATTCTTCGGCATGAAAGCCAACCGGTACCTGCATGATCACGGCATCTCGCAGGCGACGTTGGCCAGGGTCGCAGCCAAGAACTTCCGCAACGGCGCGTTGAACCCGAATGCCTTCCGGCGCAAGCCGATTTCCGAAGAGGAGATCCTGAGCTCGCCGATGCTGAACTATCCGCTGACCCAGTACATGTTCTGCGCGCCGGACGAGGGCGCGGCCGCGGTCGTCATGTGCCGGGCCGATATCGCGCACCGCTACACCGACAAGCCGGTGTACCTGCGGGCGGTGGAGGTGCGCACCCGCCGCTACGGCGCCTATGAGGTCAATACCACGTTCGCGCCGGTCACCGAGGATGTCGCGCCGACGGTGTACGCCGCGCGTGCTGCGTTCGAAAAGGCCGGGGTGGCACCCGAAGACGTCGACGTGGTCCAACTGCAGGACACCGACGCCGGCGCGGAGATCATCCACATGGCCGAATGCGGTTTCTGCGCCGACGGCGACCAGGAGAAGCTGCTCGCCGAGGGTGCGACCGAGATCTCCGGCTCGCTGCCGGTCAACACCGATGGCGGGCTGATCGCCAACGGCGAGCCGATCGGCGCTTCCGGGCTGCGCCAGCTCCACGAGCTGGTGCGCCAGTTGCGCGGCGAGGCCGGTGACCGCCAGGTCCCCGGCGAACCCAAGGTCGGGTTCGCCCAGCTCTACGGCGCACCGGGCACCGCGGCGGCAACAATCCTGACCCGTTAGCGACAAGAGACCCCCAATGAGCCAGTTCAAAGACGCGCCGATCTTCGATGCCGACCAACACATGTACGAAACCCCCGAGGCGTTGACGAAGCACCTGCCGGAGAAGTATTCCCGGGCAGTCCAATTCGCCCAGATCGGCCGCCAGACCCGGATCATCATCAACAATCGCGTCAGCGACTTCATCCCGAATCCGACCTTCGAGCGGGTTGCCGCGCCGGGTGCGCACGAGAGGTTCTTCGCCGGTGAGAACACCGAGGGCCTGACCCTGCGCGAGATGCAGGGGCGTGCGATCGAGGCACCGGCAGCCACCCGCAACCCCGCTGACCGGGTGCAAGAACTGGACCGCCAGGGCGTGGTGGAGGCGCTGAACTACCCGACGCTGGCCAGCCTGGTGGAACACTCCGCAGCCGACGACCCGGAGCTCACCCTCGCGATCATTCACGCGCTGAATCAGTGGATGGCCGAGCACTGGAGCTACAACTACCACGGCCGGGTGTTCTCCACGCCGATCATCAACCTCTCCGAGGTCGACGCCGCCCAGCGCGAGCTGGACTACATCCTGTCCCAGGGCGCCGCGGTGGCGTTGATCAAACCCGGCCCGGTCAACGGTGTCCACGGCTGGCGCTCACCGGCGCTGCCGGAGTTCGATCCGTTCTGGCGCGACGTGGAGGCCGCCGGTCTACCCATCGTGCTGCATGCCAGTTTCCCGCCGCTCGATGACTACGTCGGCCGGTGGGAGCCGCCCTACACGCAGAATTTCATGACGCAGAGCGCTTTCCGCTGGATGGTGCTGGGACATCGGGAGATCGCCGATATGATCACCGCCCTGATCTGCCACGGCACCTTGACCCGATTTCCCAAGCTGCGCATCGCCAGCGTCGAGAACGGCAGCTCATGGATCGCGCCGCTGTTTCACGACTTCGGCGACCTGTACAAGAAGATGCCGCAGAACTTCCCCGAGCATCCCCACGACGTGTTCCGGCGCAACATCTGGGTCAGCCCGTTCTGGGAGGGCTGCATCTCCGATGTCGTCGAGACCGTCGGGTGGGACAAGGTGTTGTTCGGCTCGGACTACCCACACCCCGAAGGCCTGGCCGAGCCGAAGGGATTCTGGAAGTACGCCGAGGGCATGGACGTTCGGCGCACCTATGACTTCATGGGTGACAACGCCCGCCGATTCATGGGGCTGCCGATCACGAACCCGGATCCGGCGGCGGTCAATCCGCCGGCGCCGGCGAGTGTATGAGGTTTGCCCGCCTTATAGCGACACCGCCCGTCTATCCCCCACCACCACAGCAGTTGTCGCTACAAGCCGGGCACAACACCCTATGGTCCAGCAGGCGTCTGGACCTCATTTCATCAGCCGCTCGGCGACTCTGCCCACCACCGCGCGAATCCGCGGCGAGATATACACCGCCACCAGACCGTTGAACACGTCCTCGCGCAGCCGGGTCAGTGTCGAGGTCTTGATCCGCCACTCGCCGTCGACCTTCTCGTAGGTTTCGGTGTAGTGGCCGTAGCCGCGCAGGTTCACGCCCGGACCGAAGCGCACCACATCTTCCAGCGCCCACACCCCTTTGGCCGCCGTGGATGAGGTGAGCTCGATATCCGGCGCATGCACCTGATGCACGGTGGCCTGGGAGCGCAGGCTCTTGCGGGTGAACGCCACGAAATCATCAGCGCCCGCGATGATCTTCCCGCCGGCGCGAGAGGTGTCGCTGACGAAGTCGTCGGCGAAGAGGGCGCGCCAGGCGGTCCAGTCCTTGGTGTCCAGGTAGCGGCAGTAGCGGGACTTGAGCCGTTTGATCGCCTCGATCTCGAGCAGCACCGCAGCGTCGTCCGCCATCAAGCCACCTCGTGCGCGGGTTCGTAGCGCAGCATCGTCACATCGTGTTCGGGGTAGTCGCAGAACACCGGCCGCACCCGCATACCCACCACCAGCTCGTCGGGATCGACGTTGACCAGTTCGGTGGAGAACCGCGGCCCCTCATCCCATTCCACGATCGCCAGCAGTTGCGGGACGGCGTCGGCGAAATGCAGACCCACCGGCCGGCGGGCCACCGTGAAGGAATACAGCGTGCCCATTCCCGAGATCTCTCGCCATTCCAGGTCATCGGCCAGGGTGCGCGGCGCCCGCACCCGCGGGTAGAAAACGTAGCGATCGGTCGATGGCGAGTACTGGATCACGATGCGGTGGTCGGCAAGCGCATCCCAGAACGGTGCGGTGGTCGGTGTTTTGACCGGCATCGGGCGTTCGAAGGTGGTCATCGGCGTTCAGTCCCCTACCAGGATGAGGGTGGTCTGTTCGGACAGGATGCCGCCGTTTCCGGAGACGAAGGCCCGATTGCAGTCGGTGACCTGGGCTGCGCCGGCACGGCCCATGATCTGGCGGGCGGCGTCGCAGACGTGGTGCATGCCGCCGGCCAGACCGGCCTGCCCAAACCCGAGTTGGCCGCCGGCGGTGTTGAGTGGGAAGTCGCCGCGGAAGGTCAGGTCGTGGTCGGTGATGAACTGCATACCCTTGCCCTTTTCGCAGAATCCGGCATCCTCCAGGGACAGCAGCACCGTGATCGTGTAGCAGTCGTAGATGGAGACCATGTCCATGTCCGCGCGGGTCAGATTCGTCATCGCAAAAGCGGTATCGGCGGCCTCGCGGATCGGGGTCGCCAGCAGATCTGCGGCGTAGGTCGGGGTCTTGAACGGCACGTGCTCACCGAACCCCTTGATCCACACCGGACGATTGCGTGCTCGCCGCGCGATGTCGGCCGAGGCGATCACGACGGCGGCACCGCCGACGCAGGGCATCACGATCTCCAGCATGTGCAGGGGGTCGGCGATCACCGGGCTGGCCAGCACGTCGTCGATGCTCAGCGGGGTGTCGCGCCAGATGGCACCGTCGGTGTGGTTGGCGTTGACGCGTTGGTCGACGACGATCTTGGCCATGGCCCGCTCGTCGTAGCCGTAAACGGCACCGTAGCGGGTGGCCACCTGCCCGTAGGGTCCGTTCTGGCCGAGGTTGCCATACGGGATCTCGAATTCCGCCTGCGGAGAGCCGTATTGGTTGCTCGACGAGCCGAAGAACATCGCGTCGACCAGTGGTTTGGGCTTGCGCTCCGACATCGGGGTGATGTAGCGGGCCGGCAGCGCGCACAGCACCACATCGCAGATCCCGAGTTCGATCGCCGCCGCCGCGCGCCACACCATGGCGGCTGCGCTGGCACCGCCCAGGTCGACGATCTCAGCGAATCGGGCCGGCATCCCGAGGTATTCGGCGATGGTCGAGGGAACGAAGATCTCCGACTCGCCCAGGTGCGAGGTGACGATCCCGTTGACGAGTTCGCCCGGCAGTCCGGCGTCAGTCAGCGCGGCCGCACCCAGCTCGGCCCATTGTTCGAGGGTGAATGGGGCCACGGCGGCCTTGTTCATCCGTTCCGGGGGCAGCTCGACGTAGCCGACGATCGCGGCCTCTCCACGTAATCCCATGTGCGGTCCTCTATCTCACTTGCGGGGAAGGCCGAGGATCATCTGCGCGATGACGTTCAGCTGAATCTCGTTGGTGCCGCCGCCGATCAGCTCGGCGGGCGAGAGCAGATAGGGTTCGACGACGGCGGGGTCGGAATCGGCGGCCATCGCCAGGCGCCCGACGGTGGCCAGGGTGGCCCGGAAGGTGCGGCGCAGCAGGACGTTCATCGCGACCTTGGCGATGCTCGACGCCGCGCCGAGGCCCTGTCCGTCCAGCAGCCTGATCGTCTCACGCACCCCGAGCGCCTTGATCGCATTGGTGTAGGCGTCGAGCTCGCCCAACGCCCGCACCGCGTCGTCGCGCTGGTCACCGCCGGCGGCGGCGATGCACCGCAAGGCAATCGCTCGATCGTTCTCGACGTATCCGCTGATGGCTGACCGTTCCTCGGCCATGGTGGCGATGGCCAGCTGCCAGCCTTCGGTGGGCTCGCCGAGCAGCATCTCGTCGGGAACGAAGACGTCGGTGAGGAACACTTCGTTGAATTCAGCAGCCCCGGTGGCCATCACGATCGGCTGGATCTCGATGCCTGGCGAGCGCATGTCCACGATGAAGTAGCCGATGCCGCGATGTTTGGCTGCCGCGGGGTCGGTACGAGCCAGCAGTGCACCATAGTCGGCGCGCTGCGCCGCCGATGTCCAGATCTTGTGCCCGTTGATACGCCATCCGCCCTCGACCTTGACCGCGCGGGTGGTCAACGAGGCCAGGTCGGAGCCGGCGCCCGGCTCGGAAAACAGTTGGCACCAGGCAAGCTCGCCGCGTTGCGTCGGGGGAATCAATTGCTGCTGCAGGGCATCCGGTGCGGCACGTACCAGCGACGGCAGAATCCATTCGGCGATGCCCAGTGACGGCCGGACCAGCCCGGGCCGCTTGGCGAACTCTTCGATGATGATCAACTGCTGCAATGGGGAGGCATCCAGTCCCCACGGTGCGGGCCACTGCGGGGCGATCAGCCCGGCTTCGGCAATCAGTGTGCGTTGCGGGCCGGTTTGGAAGTGCGGGTAGTCGCCTTGGCGTCCCGGGCCGTCGTTGTCCAGCGCCGCGGCGGCATCGAGCGTCGCGACGACGCTCGCCCGGAACTCGGCTTCGGCACCGCCGAGGTCGACGGTGAAATCCCGCTGCTGCGTGGTCGCCAGCTCGCCGAGGCGCCGTGCCCAGCCGGTGGCGGCACCGATCGATGCGGCGACGCTGGTGGCGCGGCGCCAGTACAGATGCAGGTCGTGTTCCCAGGTGAATCCGATGGCGCCGAACATCGTCAAGGTGTCCAGGACGGCATCGGGGCACGGCGTGATCGCCGTCAGTGCCGCAGCAGCGGCGGCCATCTGATGCTGGTCGGGGGTGTCAGTGGCTGCACGGACCGCGTCCCAGGCGGCGGCGCTGGCCAGTTCGCTGTGCACCAGCAGCATCGCCGCCCGGTGTTGCAGTGCCTGGAAGGTGCCGATCGGTTTGCCGAACTGCTCGCGGGTGCGCAGGTGTGCGGTGGCCGCCTCGACGCACCACCCGGCGATCCCGGCGGAGACCGCCGCGGCGAGCCCGACGGCGAGCCATTCGGCGCGCCCGGGCTCGATACCGGTCAAGACGTCGGCTGCCGTTGCCGGGTAGCCGGTAAGTGTGAGGGTGCCCAGATCGGTGAGGAGATCGGTGCCCGCGACCGGATCCACCGACACCTGCGGCCGTGACAGGTCGATGGCCAGCCAGATCTCCGCACCATCCACGCGGTCGGCACCGACCAGCGCGACCCGCGCCGAGCAGGCACCCGAGACCAGGTCGGCGACACCGTCGATCAGCCACCCACCGTCTATCGGACGGGCGGTGAGCGTTGCATGCTGCGGCAGGACCACCGTCGCCGGCGCGCCGGCCGCCACTGCGCCCAGCAATGCCTCCCGGGCCGGCGTCGCCTGAGCGAGCAGCCCGACCGCGCCCGCGACGACCGTGGGCAGAAGCGGCCCCGGCAGGGACGCCTTGCCGGCAGCTTCCAACACGCACGCGGCATCGAGCAGCCCGCCGCCTTGCCCGCCACACGACTCGGGCAGATGGATGGCGTGAAAGCCGTTGGCCACCAGCTCTGGCCACCAGCCCGGCAGCTCTCCGGCGGCCAGCGCATCGAACGCTGTGCGGGTGTCGGCGATCGGTGCATGCCGGGCGGCGAACCGCCGCAGCGACTCGCCGACTTCGCGTTGTTCAAGGGTCAGTGCCACGCTCACGAGCTCTCCAGATTCTTCGTGCGCCCTCTGCTGCGGAAGAAGACAGCGGCTTCGGCCAAGGCCTCGGTGGTCGGCCGGGGTGCCCAGCCCAGTTCTCGCACCGCCTTGTCGTGACTCATCGGCGACATGATGTGCAGCAGTCGCATCGACAGCGGGGTCAGCGCCGTGTCGCGGCGCCGCAGCCGCGCGGCGAACTGGCCGATATGCCCCAGTGCCGACATCACCGTGACCGGAACACCGTATCGGGGTGGCTCGACATCGACTGCGGCACAGGCGGCACAGTAGATGTCGCGAGCGCTCATAAACCGTTCGGAGATGATGTAGCGTTCGCCGGGACGTCCATGCTGGCCGGCCAGGATCAGGGCGCGGGCCGCGTCGTCGATGCCGACGACCTCGGCTTGTGCACCGGAGACGTAGAACGGGAGCTTGCCGCGGACGGCCGCGGCGACCAGCCCACCGTGCGGGGTGGGCTGCCAATCGCCGGAGCCGTAGGTGTTGGCGACACACATCGCCACCGCAGGCAGGCCCTTGTCCCGGTGGTAGGCCAGTACCAGGTTCTCCGCCTGCACCCGGCTGCGGATGTAGTCACCGCCCACCTCCAGCCAGTTGTGGGCGGTGCGTTCATCGGCCAGGCCGTGATCGACGCGGCCGATGGTCCCGATCGAGCTGGTGAACACGAACCGGTCCAAGCCGGCTTCGACCGCGGCGTCGAGGACATGGCGCAGGCCCTCGACATTGGTGCGATACAACGGTTCCGGGTCGCGCAGCCAGGCTCGCGCATCGACCACGCAGTAGTAGACGACGTCACATCCGCTCATCGCCGCGCGCACCGCGTCCGCGTCGAAGATGTCTCCGTGGCGGATCTCGATGTCGAGGCCGTCGATGCCGCGCGTCGAGCTGGTGGCGCGGATCAGCACCCGGACGTCTTCGCCGGCGGCGACGAGTTGCCGGGTGACGTGGGAGCCGAGAAACCCGCTGGCCCCGATCACCAATTTCTTCAGCATTAGGAGTCCGCTCTAATCGGCTTGCGGGGCACGCAGATCGAAGCTGCTCAGCATGCGCGTCTGGGTGAAGATCCGTCGCGCGATGCGCCATCCCTGCGGTGACAGCACCAGCTCGTCGCGGTATTGGCCGACCGCATCCACCCACTGCTGGGGATCGGCGGCCAGAGCCTGCACGGTGTGCACATAGGTCACCGCGGTGGCACGGCCGGCGTTGGCCACATCGATGACCATGTTGTGCAGCATGTGCTTGGCGTCGCTCATCGCCTCATGCACCGTCGCCATGAACTCGGTGATGGATGCCGCATCAGACCACTGCCCGATCTCGCCGTAGTCGGCGACGACGTCGTCGGTGAAGCAGGTCCGAAACAGCGCCCAGTCCTTGGTGTCGATCGCGGTCGCATACCGCAGCAGCACCTCGCTGATGCCGGCTTTCGCGTCGGCGTGCTCGGTCATGCTGGATCCTTCCTTGCCGCCCATAATGATTCGATGCGTGTCGCGGTCTCCCGCACGGCCGCACCGAGGTCGCTGACCTCGGCCGGGGTCAGCGTCGCGAACGGGGACGCACCCACCGACATGGTGACGGTGCCGTCGGTGTCGTGGATCGCCGCGGCCACATTGGCGACCCGGTGCTCGGCGGGATCGAGCTCACCGGGCAGGTAGTCGACGACGGTCAGATCGGCGAAGGCACTGGCGAGCCGGGCGGTGATCTCGTCGGGCTCGCCCTCGGCGGCCAGTGCTTGCAGCGCCGAATAGACCCGGACATACTCGCGGCTCATCCGCTCGATCGCATAGCCGCGGCTGCGGACTTCGTCGAGCACCGCGCTCAGCCGTCGGCGCAGTCGCGGTGAGGGGGCGCCGAGCCCGCCCAACCACTCCCGTCTGACCTGCTCGCCCGCCTCGGCGACGAACTCCCGGCAGAACGGGGCCACGATCGGCATCCGGAACCCGACACTGACTTGCGGTGCGGCCAGCGACTCCCCAACGGTGTCGGTCACCACCACCGTCGGCCCCTGCCGAGCGCCCAGGATGACCTGCATGCCGACCGTGTCGGAGAGCCGCTGCAACTCCGGTCGGAACGCCTGCTTGTTCACCGGCCGGGTCAGCGCGGCGAGTGCGGGCCCCCACGAGTAACCGCCCGAGTGGCGATCGCGCACGATCCACTGCCGAGCCGCCAGGGTCGTGACGATGGCATGGCAGGTGCCGTGGCTGATATGCAGCAGCCTGGCGATCTCCGACAGCGAGAAGCCGCGATCGGGATCCGAGGCCAGCAGCTCCAGGATCCTGATCACCCGTTCGGTCGGGGGCGAAGAAACGGGAGTGCCAGGCACGCCGGTATTCGTGGTCATATCAAGCGTTTCCGGCGGCCAGTCGGGCACGCTCGCGCACCGAGGCGACCACCCCGCCGTCGTTGAGGATATCGGTCCCGGTGAGATAGCCTGCCGCGTCGCCCGCACAGAACGCCAGCAGTGCCGCCATCTCTTCGGGCTTGCCCCACCGTGGCACGGCGGCGTCGACAACCAGCGCCCCGGCACCGGCCCGCTCCTCGAGCCGGCCCATCTCGGTGTCGGTCGAGCCCGGCGACACCGAGACGATGCGCAGCCCGCGGCCGTTGAATCGTTCGGCCTGCGCGCTGCTGTACCAGCGGACGAACGCTTTGCTCACCGCGTAGGCGAAGCCCGAGCGCGCCTCTGCCGGAATCGGGTCGCACACACCTGCCATGGCAGCCAGGAAGGCGTGGGCATCGGTCAGCGCCAGCGGGAATTGTCCGGTCGGAATCAGTTCCTCCGGCAGCAGGTGCGCGGCCATCGATGCCACGTTGACAATGGCCGCTCCCTCGTCGGCGGCGTCATAGAACACTTCGTTGACGTTGACCGCCCCGACCGCGTTGGTTCGCATGATGTAGTCGGCGTCACCCATGCTCGGACTGACGCCCGCGGTGTGGATCACCGACGCAATCGGCCCGATGGCGGCCGCGGTGTCGAAGAGCTGTAAAACGGCATCCCGGTCCGTGACGTCACCGTGGACGAGCGTGACATCAACGTCTTTCAGCGCAGCGCCGGCGCTATCCAACCGGTCTTGCCGGACATCGCAGAGCACCACCACGTGGTCCCGGCCGACGATCCTGGCCGTGGCCGAACCTATCCCGCCCGCCCCGCCGGTGATCACCGATACCCGCGCCATGGCTCCTCCTGCCTCACTTGCCCATTGCGGCGTTGATCGCCTGCGCCATGAACGCCACCGCCTCGTTGCGGCCCAGTGAAGACAGCAGTTGCGCGGCGCCGGTGACCTGGTCACCGACGTACACCGTGGGCCCGTTGCCGAGGTTGTCCAGCGCTGCACGCACCGCTTGCTCGACCGGCTCTGCCCCGGCCGGAACCTGGTCTGTCGAGGTGATCTGACCGCGTTGGTACTCCAGCCGGCGCAGCGCCGGGGTGTCGGTCTTGCCGAGGATCAGGCCGATCACGTCGACGCCGGTGTGCTGCAGCTCGCTCCAGAGCGCCTCGGCGAATACCATGTCGAAGGCTTTGGACGCCCCGTAGGCCACCATGTTGGGGCCGCCGACGAATCCGGCGCCCGAGCCCACGACCACGATGGCGCCCGCGCCGCGTTGGACCATGGGCGGTGCCAGGGCATGGCAGAGTTGCATCGGTACGACGCAGTTGCGCTGCACCATGGCTTCGGCCGCCGAAATAGTGTTCGCCAAAAAGGGTTTGAAGTCCGGATCGGCGCCGGCGCAGTACACCAGAAAACCGACGGCCAAGCCCTCCACCGCCTGAAGCAGCGTGCGCGCCGCCTCGGGTTCAACGAGATCGACTGCCACCGTGCGCGTTTGGACTCGATACCGCGCTGCGATGCCGGCGGCGACTTCGTCGAGCAGCGCCTGCCGGCGCGCCACCAGCACCACGTTGAGCCCGCCCGCGGCCAAGGCATCAGCGAATGCGGCGCCCACCCCGTCGGAGGCGCCGACGATCAGCGCCCACGGCCCGTACCTGCCCACGCCCTGCGTCATATTGTCGAACGATACGTCGAATATTCGACGTGGGCAAGACCGCCTAGGCCTTGGCCAGTTGCTTCTCCGCATACCGCCGCGCCCACTCGGCACGCGACCGGATCGAGGTATCCACGTCGGTCGCGGTGGCCCGCAACGCCCCCACCGTCGCCTGTTCGCGAGGCGTGTGGGCGAACGGATCCCAGCTGAAGAACCGGGCCGAGTTCTCCCAGGTGATCTTGTTGATGTCGGAATCACTGGCGCCCACCGCATCGAGTTCGGCGAGCACCTGTTCGGGGGCATCCGGCCAGAAGCAGTCCGAGTGCGGGTAGTCGCACTCCCAGGCGATGTTGTCGATGCCGATCTCGTGGCGCAGCTTCAGCGACGTCTTGTCGGTGACGTAACAGGCCAGCGAGTGCTCCCGGAACACCTCCGAGGGCAGTTGAGAGCCGAAGTCGCGGCGCAACCACTTCTGGTTGGTGTAGTGCCGGTCGCTGCGGTCCAGGTAGAACGGGATCCAGCCGATGCCGCCCTCGGAGAACGCGAACTTCAGGTCCGGGTAGTTGCGCATTGCCGGGCCCCACAGCAGATCCTGGGCGCACATCGCCGAGATCTGGGTGGCCAGGATGATCAGGTTGTCGATGGGGGCGTTCGGGGCCATGCTGATCGCCCCGAACCCGGTGCCGATGTGTAGGCACATCACCACGTTGCACTCCGAGAGCGTGGTGAACACCGGCCCCCAGTACTCCTCGTCGTGGTAGCTGGGCAGCCCTTCCAGGTGCGGCAGTTCGGGCATGGTGACCGCTCGGCAGCCCTTGGCCGCCACCCGGCGGATCTCGGCGCACATCGCTTCGGGATTCCAGGTCGGCAGGATTGCGATCGGGATGAACCGGCCCGGATACGAGCCCGCCCACTCATCGATGTGCCAGTCGTTGTAGGCGGACACCATTACCAACGTGACGTTCTCGCGAGTCATATTGAGATGCCGCGCGGAGAATCCGGTGAAGGTCGGAAAGCACATCGAGGCCAAGATGCCATTGCGGCTCATGTCCCGAACCCGCTCGTGCACGTCGTAGACCCCGGGACGCATCTCGGCGAAACCGGCGGGGTCCCGGCCCCATTCCTCGGCCGGCCAAGAGACCACGGCGTTGAGCCCGCTGACGCCTTGCGGCCGGCCCTGATACATCCACTGGTCGACGCCCTTGTCATCGGTGACGACGATCGGGGCCTCCGCCTTGTACTTGGCCGGCACATGGCGCAGGAACATGTCGGGCGGCTCCACCACGTGGTCGTCGATGCTGACCAGGATCAAGTCGTCGATGTTCATGCCTCTACTAGTACCCTGGAAAGTCATGACCGTCTCCGCGCGTTCGGCCACAGATTTTGCAGAACCGGCCAACATCGATCTGCGCCGGGGTGGCCGTGCCCGGGCCGGCAGCTACCTCTACGAGGGCCGGCACCTGATCACCGGGTGGCACTCCCACGACATGCACCAGATCGAGTACGCGGTCGGTGGGGTCGTCGAAGTAGAGACCGCCGCGGCGCACTACCTGTTGCCCCCGCAGCAAGCAGCCTGGATTCCGGCCGGGCTGGAGCATCAGGCCACCATGCGGCCCGAAGTCCGTACCGTGGCAGTGATGTTCGACCCCGAGTTGGTGCGGCACGCCGGAGACCGGGCGCGCATTTTGACCGTCTCACCGCTGATCCGGGAGATGATGCTGCATTCGCTGCGCTGGCCGATCGAGCGGGCGTGCGGCGATACGGTCTCCGACGACTTCTTTCGCACCCTGGGCCATCTGGTCGCCGACGCGCTGGACCACGAGGCACCGCTGAGCCTGCCTACCTCCGATCACCCGATCGTCGGGGCGGCGATGGACTACACCAAGGCGCACCTGGCATCAGTGACCGCGGCGCAGGTGAGCCACGCCGTCGCGGTCTCCGAGCGCACCCTGCGCCGCCAATTCGAAGCGGTGATCGGCATGTCGTGGCGGACCTATCTGCTGCATGCCCGGATGCTTCAGGCGATGGCGTTGTTGGCCGCACCCGATCAAGGGGTGCAACAGACCGCGACCGCCGTCGGTTTCGACAGTCTGAGCGCCTTCACCCGGGCGTTCACCAAATTCGCCGGCGAGGCGCCGTCGAGCTACCACCGCAGGATCACGGCGGTTTAGCCGCATCAACCCGGCGGTTTAGCGAGGCTCGACGCAGGAGAGCCGAAGCTGAAACCGCCGCATCAACCCGGCGGTTTAGCGAGGCTCGACGCAGGAGAGCCGAAGCTGGAACCGCCGCATCAACCCGACGTCTTGACCACCGGCGGCGAATAGTTCGGCTTGCCCAAGCCCAGTACGTACTGGGCGATCATGTTGCGGAACACCTCCAGGGTGCCACCGTAGATGCCGACCAGCGGGGCAAAGCGGTAGACGTAGTCCGACGCCCCGTTGTCTATGGAACCGTCGGTGCCGATCGGCAGCGCCGACGCGCTGCCCAGCAGATCCATCAGATCCGGTGAGATATCGCGCATCGCCTGAGCAAGCGCGACCCGGCCGAAGATGGATGGCGCCGACAGTGACGCCTCCACCCGCGCCGCGGCGCGTCCCAGCCGGTAGGCGACTGAGCGGTCGTCGATGCGCCCCGATGTCTCGACGACCGCGCCCGCTTTGTCGACGGCCTCCGCCATGAAGTTCGCCTGGTGCATCATGATCGAGACGTCTTGCAGCCCATCGGGATCAGCCGCGACGGCGCCGTGCTCGACGTTGAGCGGTTCGCGCAGTACGGTCCAGCCGCCGTTGACCTCTCCCAGCCGGTATTTGTCGTCGACCCGCACGTCGCTGTAGTAGACGATGTTGGTGCGGTCGCCGTCGACGGTGCGCAATCCCTGGATCTCGATGCCGGGCGTGTCCAGCGGCACCAGGAACATGGTCAGGCTCTGGTGTTTCTTCGCCTCGGGATCGGTGTTGGTGATCAAGAAGACGTACTGGCAGTTGTGCGCGCCGGTGGTGAACATCTTGGAGCCGTTGATGACCCAGTGGTCGCCGTCGCGCACCGCGCGGGTCTTGCACGTCGCGACGTCGGAGCCGCCCTCGGGCTCGGTGTAACCCAGGCAGAGCCGGATGTGACCGCTGAACACACCGGGCAGGATCTCCTCACATAGTTCAGGAGAGCCGAACGACGCCACCGAACGGGCCACCATCGCGGTGGTTCCCCAGGTCACCCACGGTACGTGCGCGCGGCGCTTCTCCAACTCCCAGATGCGCCGGCGCACCCGGGAAAAGCCGCCGTCCGCTTCGGGTTTCCACTCCGCCTCCAAGTAGCCCGCGGCGCCCAGCGCCAGGTGCACGCCTTCGTCGAAGTTGTCGCCGGTCTCGCGGTCGCGGCGTTTGACCTCCTCGGTCACGTGGGTGGCCAGGAAGGCGCGTACCTCCTCGAGGAAGGCCTGGTCGTCGTCGGTCAATTGCGGTCGTGAGAAGTCCATGATGCTCCAGTTCTAAACGGCTGCGCGGTCGGCGGTTTCGCGGCCGGCGACGATCTCGGCGATGCGGCAGGCGCTGGCGCCGGGATCGCCGCCGGCCAGTGGCCAGCCGCGGGCCCGCACCAGGTACGCCGTGGCAGCGGCTTCCGCCGAAACACCGAGGCCACCTTGGATGTGCACCGCCATGGTGGCGGCCTTGGCGGCTTCCTCGGTCATGAAGACGAACGCCGACGCCGCCAGCTCCGGCCGCTCGTCGGGTTCGTTGTCCATGAACCATCCGGCCCGATAGGCAAGATTGCGCCCGCTCGCAACCGTGATCGCCATGTTCGCCAGCGGGTGAGAGATGGCCTGCAGGGTCCCGATCGGCACCCCGAGGGTGTAGCGGGTCTTGGCGAATTCCGCGGCGATGGTCATGGTCTGCTCCACCATGCCCACCAGCGCGGCGGCGGTCAGCAGTCGCCATTCATCCAGTGCCCGCTGGTATTCGGCCAGTGCGGAGCCCCCGCTGGCCAGCACTGTCCGGGCGTCGACGGCGGCCGGGTCGATCCAGGCCATCGGCAGCCGGCCGATGTTGTCCACTTTCGTGGGTCGGGTGACGAACGTCAGGCGAACGATGTCGTCACCGTCGCGGACGATGATCGCATCGGCGATCGAACCGGTGGGCAACAGACGCGGCCCGTCGGCCGCGTCCTGGTGCGGGTCGAACGCGGCCAGGTGGCTACCGCTCACGACGTCCGCGTCCACCGCGCCAAGACGCGCCAGCAGCCGCGCCGCGCACACGTGATCGATCCACGGCACCGGCGCCAGTGACCGGCCGATCTCTTCGGCGACCAGAATGAGATCCACCAGGGTGGCGCCGTCGCCGCCGACCGATTCCGGCAGCGCCATCGTGGTCGCGCCCATCGCGCACAGCCGCTCCCACAGGTTCTTGTCGAACCCGGATTCCTCAGCGACGCGGACGGTTTCGATATCGCAGTGGGTCGCAAAGAACTGCTTATAGGCGGCTTGTAGCGCCTGATGGTCCTCGGTCAGGCTGTAGTCCAACCTGCGCAGTTCGAAACGATCCATTCGTCATTGCTCCTTAGTGGTCACCGAAGAAGAAATCGCGGGCGTTGTTGTAGAGGTAGTTGTCCATCACATCGGCCGGCAGATTCAGGCCCAGCGCTTCGGGCACGACCCGGTTCATCGGCAGCACCGGCCAGTCCGAGGCGAAGATGATCTTGTCGGCGCCGCGAGTGCGCATGAAGTGCAATAGGGCTTCCGGCAACCGTTTCGGCGACCAAGCCGACGTCATCAGCCGCAGGTTGCGGTACTTGATCAGCATCCGGATCGCGACGTCCCACCACGGGTCGGCGCCGTGGATCATGCACAGCCGCAGTTCCGGGAAGCGCACGCAGACCCGGTCGAGGTGTATCGGGTTCTGCACCTCACCGGGGATCGGCGGTCCCGGAATGCCGGTGTTGACGCACAGCGGCAGATCCAGCTCGGCGCACTTGGCATACAGCGGGTAGTAGACAGCATCACTGGGCGGGTACTGGCCGTCGCCCCAGAAGCTCGGCCCCACCACGGCGTAGACCACCGGCAGGTCCTTGACGACGGCGCTGAGGTCGCGAAGTGCCGGAACCGGACGCAGCAGGTTCACCCCGCCCATCGCCAGCACGAACCGGTCCGGCCTGGCCTCTACGAACTTTCGCGCGGTCACCGACGGTGTGGCCAGGTTGTCCATCAGCACGGCCTTGGTCACACCGTTGGCGTCCATCTCCTCGAGCAGCGCCGACATGTCGGCGGGCTCGAACATCGACTTCGGACCCTTGAAGTAGTCGTCCCGCGTCTTGGCCATCCAGGCGGGCTGTTCGCGTTCGCCGAAGTGAACATTGACCAGACAATCGATCGCTCTCATGAGTTTGCGCATACCTCTTCACCCACTTGGCTTTTCGCCCACCGGTAATCGGCCTTGCCGTTGCCCAGCCGACGGACCTCCGGCACGACGACGAACTCCTTGGGCACCTTGAACCCTGCCAGGGACGTCCTGCAATGCGCCGCGAGCAGATCGCCGTTGACGTCGGCTCCGGTGCGCAGCGCCACCAGCGCGGCCAGCTCTTCGCCCCACCGATCACTGGGCCGGCCCACCACCAGCGCATCCGCCACCGCTGGGTGGGCTCGCAACACTTCTTCGACCTCCTCGACGAACACCTTCTCCCCACCGGTGTTGACCACCAGGGCGTCGCGGCCGAGCAATCGCAGCGTGCCGTCTTCCTCGACGGTGGCCCGATCACCGGAGATCACCACCCGCACACCGTCGATCTGGGCGAAGGTGCGCTGGGTGGCCTCGGCGTCGTTGAAGTAGCCGAGCGGGATCCGCCCCGTCCGCACCACCCAACCGATCTCGGGTTCGCCGGGTTTCAGGAATCGAGCGAGGTCCTCGGAGACCACGGCTCCGCCGGTTCGCAGCTCGAACGTGTCGCGCCGCGCCGCGCGCTGGCTGCGGCCGAACCCCATGTTGCCGGTCTCCGAGGAGCCATACCCGTTGATCAGAGTGATCTGCGGAAGATGCTCGAGCAGTGCCGCCTGATATTTCGGGTTGGTGGCAGCACCGCCGGTCCCGATGGCGTAAAGCGAAGGCAGGCCGTAGACTCCCCTGCCGAGCTCTTCCACCAGCGGTGCCGCGTAGGCGTCACCCACCATCGTCATCAACCCGACCTGTTCGCGCTCAACGGTTTCCAGCACCGAACGCGGGTCGAATCTGGTTCGGGTGTCGTTGAGGATCACGGTCTGTCCGCTCAGGATTGCCGAGAACGCGGTCCACATCCCGGCCGCGTGCATCAGCGGCGACAGCGCGAACCAGGGCGAACCCGCGGTGCTCACCTTCTGGTGGATCTCCGCGGCGGAGGCGTGGTCGGCGCCGACCATCGAGGAGACGTAGATGTCGCTCTGCCGCCACAGCACGCCCTTGGGGCGACCGGTGGTGCCGCCGGTGCAGATCATCAGCAGGTCGTCCGGGGACGCCAATAGGTCCCGATCGGTGTCCCCCTGCGCCAGTGCCTCATCGAGCGGTACCGCGCCGGGGAGGTCGGGGATGGTACTGCCGTCATCGACGCAGATCCGCAGGTCGATTCCGGCCGCAGCGACGATGTCGGCGAACTTTGCCCCCAGTGCCCGGTGGTAGATGATGCCGCGGGGCCCGAGATAGCGGAGCAGGTCGGCGATTTCGGCCGGTGCGTAGTAGAAGTTGACGTTGACCGGTACGGTGCGCGCTTTGAGGCAGCCGATCACCATGTCGGGGTACAGGTCGTTGTGCATCAGCAGCGCGACCCGGTCCTGTCCACATTCCCAGTTGCGCAGCTCCGCGCGCTCACGCCGGGCGCCCAGGCCGCGGCCGGCCAGGAAGTTGGCCAGCCGGCGGGTGCGCTCCGCTGATTCGGCGAACGTGCTGCGCCGGTCCCCGCAAACCGTCATGGTCCGGTCGGGAACGGCCACGGCGATCTCGTCGAGGACCGCGCCGATGGTCCACTCGCTCATAAAGGCAGCGACCTAGGCTGCCGACGCGACGGTGACGCCCAGCAGGTCCAAGGCGTTGTCGCGCATGATCTTGCGGATGTCACCAGCGCTGAACGCCGAAAGCTCCTCGGTGAACGCCACCGGATCTTCCAGTCCCTCGCCATGCGGCCAGTCCGAGCCGAACAGAATCTTGTCGACACCGATGGTCTCCGCTAGCAGCGGCAGGTCATCCTCGTAGTACGGGGCGATCCAGACGTTGTTGCGCAGCTGCTCGACGGGGTCTTCGGCGAAGTGCCGCGGCTGGCTGTTGGCGGCCTTCTTGAGCCGTTTGATCAACCGGTGCACGAAGTACGAGCCGTTCTCGATGCTGGCCACCTTCAGGTTCGGGTGTCGGCTGAACACCTGGTGCACGATCATCGATGCCATCGTGTCGTGGATGGCGCGGTCATCGAGCAGAACCGTGTCCAGCGGATCCTTGGCGCCGAATCCCTCAAAGGTCGATTGGCCGCCCCACATCGCCGCGATGTGCAGATAGCCGCTGTCGGACAAGTGGAATCCGACCGGCACCCCGGCTTCGGCCAACCGCGCCCACACCGGATCATGGCTGGGATCGCCCAGTGAGCGCGGCTTGACCACACCGGGCACCGGCGCGGGCCGCACCAGCACCATCTTGGCGCCCTTGGCCAGAACCTGGTCGACTTCGGCCACCGCGGCGACGGGATCGGCGAGCGAGATGATCGGCGCCGCGATGATCCGGTGGTCGGGCCGGTCGAAACCCCAGTCCTCGTCGAGCCACAGGTTGAAGGCATGCACCGAGGCCATCGTCGCTTCGATGTCGTGTTTGAGAGCCTCTTCGACGCCGCAGGCGAAAGTCGGCAACATGAACACGGTTTCGATGCCCTGAGTGTCCATCACCGTCACCCGGGCGTCGCGATTCTGGTACTCGGGGTGTTGGGCCAGCCGCTCGACCTTCATCAGCGACGCCGGGTCGACGCCCTCGGGGATCTCGCCGCGGAACAGCAGGTCCAAGCAGCCGGGCACGATGATCGGGTCGAACGTCGGGTTGGGGATGAAGTGGTTGACTTTGTCGCCGATCACCGCCTGGGTGCGCTTGCCGTCGGTGAGCATCTGCACACCGCGGCGCTTGAACTTCTTGTCCAGGTGTCGGGTGAACGAGTCCAGCGGCTCGTAGTAGTGGTTGTCGACGTCGATCGCTCGGTAGTCCAGCGTCATTAGCGTGATCCTCTCCCTGCGTTAGTCATTCACGTCAGCGGCGGGAAGTTCGGCGGCCGCTTCTGGAGAAAACTCGTGATGCCCTCGATGAGGTCGGGCCGTGTCAGCGATTCGTACATCAACTTCTCGGCACGCGCGCTCACCGCGGCGACGTCATCGAGCGCGTCGCGGTAGGCCTGCGCCTTGATCACCGCCAGTGATGCCGGTGAGCAGTTCGCGGCGAGGTCATCGGCGTATTCCAGGGCGCGTTCCAACACTGTGTCGGGAGGCGTGACGTGGTTGACCAGCCCGAGTTCGCGGGCCTCCTCGGCCAGGAAGGTTCGCCCGCTCAACAGCAGATCCATCGCCGCACCCCAGCCGGCGAGCCGCGGCAGAATCCAGGTGATCCCGTATTCGGCGATCAATCCGCGGCGGGTGAACGCGGTGGCGAACTTGGCTCCGGCCGCCGCGAACCGGATGTCGCACATCAGCGCATGGGTCAGCCCGATGCCGACACAGGCGCCGTTGATCGCGGCGATGACGGGTTTGCGCAATTCGGTCAGGAAATGCGGGTGACGCTCCCCGACTACTTGAGCCACATCGGTTTTGGCGGCGTCCGGACCCGTCTCGCCGGAGTTTGGTACGGGTCCCAGGTTCGCGCCGGCACAGAAACCGCGCCCGCTGCCGGTCACCACGATCGCCCGCACCGCCGGGTCGGCCTCGGCGCGGTCGATCGCCGCGTAGAAGCCGGCCGCGATGTCGGGCCCCCACGAGTTGAGTCGCTGCGGACGGTTGAAGGTGATCACCGCGACGCCGCCCCGCACCTCGGAGAGCACCGCAGCGTCATCCGGGGCGCCGGTGTCAGCCAGCGTGCCGTCCTCGGCAGCGGTCACGACCCCGCACCTCCTCGCCTCGGATCAACTCGGCCGCCGTAAGAAGCCCGGCTGGAATCTCTCTTACTGTATACCTTTCGGTAGCGCGTTCCGCAACCCTCGCGCGTCCGGCGAGAACAGCTAAGTCAGCAGGTCAGGCGCGGATTTTTGGGCGAGTCAGAGGAAATCGGAGCCGCCGTCGACATTGACGTTGGTTCCGGTCATATAGGAGTTGCGGCGCGAGGCCAGAAAGGCCGCAACCGATCCGACCTCGTCCGGCAGCCCGGCCCGCGGCAGGTGCGCCGGATGACCGAAGTGCTCGGTGATGGCTTCCATCAATCGGTACGGGTCATCCCCATCAACACCGACCGAGCGGGCCCAGCCGACCAGCGCCTCGGAAGCCACACTGCCCGGAGAGATCACGTTGACCAGGATCTCATCGGGAGCCAGCAGCAGCGACAGGTTCTTCGAGATGCTGTTGACCATCGTCTTGGCGGCGGTGTAGGCGGCCAGCACCGTGCTTTGGCGCTGGGTCGAATGCGCCGAGAAATTGACGATCCGGGCCCATTCGGCCTTGCGCAGCAAGGGAAGTGCGGCGCGTACGGTGTGCACCATCCCCATCGCGCCCTGGTCGACGGCCCGGCGCCACTGCTCGTCGGTGAGTTCGTCGAAGGTGCCCCGTACGTCGGGTCCGGCCGCGTTGATGAGGATGTTGAGCTCGCCGCCCCAGCGCCTCCCCAGCTCGGCGAAGACCTCCTGCACGCGCCGCTCGTCGCTGGCGTCGGCGACCAAGCCGACCGCGTCGGGGCTGCCGCGCCGGGTCAGGTCGTCGGTCGCACGGTCGAGGTCGGCGGCCGAGCGCGCCACGACGGCGACCCGCGCACCGTCGTCGGCCAGGCAGCGGGCAGTGGCCAGCCCCATCCCGCGTCCGCCGCCGACGACGACGGCGGTCGCGTCCTGCAGGCCCAGGTCCACGTGTCAGCGCGGCTGGAATCGTTGCGCACCGTCGATGCGCACGACTTCGCCGTTGATGTAGGTGTTCTCCAACAGGTGCTGGGCCAGGCTGGCGTACTCGTCGGGTGTGCCGAGCCGCTTGGGGAACGGCACCGTTTCGGAGAATTTCGCCAGCATCGCGTCGGTGGCGCGTTCCATCGCCGGCGTCCGGATGGTGCCCGGCGCAATGCTGTTCAACCGGATCCCGACCGAGCTGAGATCCCGGGCGCCGCACAGGGTCAACCCGATCACCCCGCCTTTGGCGGCCGCGTACGCGGACTGGCCGATCTGCCCCTCGATGCCGGCGATCGACGACGTCATCACGATCGCGCCACGCTCACCGCCTGAGCCGGGCTCGGTGGTGGCGATCTTGGCCGCCGCCAGCCGCAGCACGTTATAGGTGCCGGTCAGATACAGCGCGATGGTCTTGGTGAAGCCCTCCATCGGGGCGGGGCTGCCGTCGCGGGCGACGATCTTGTCCGCCACGCCGAAGCCGCCGTGGGCGATCACCGCGTAACGCAGGGTCCCCAGTTCGTCGGCCTTGGCCAGCGCCGCCTGCACGTCGTCGTCGTTGAGCACATCGGTGCGCACGTAGACGGCCTTGTTGCCCAGCTCGTCGGCCAGCTTGGTGGCCTTCTCGTCGGCGACGTCGGCGATGACGACCGCCGCACCGGCTTCGTGGAGCCGACGGACCGTGGCCTCACCGAGACCACCAGCGCCTCCGGTCACCAGAACCACTTCACCTGCGAAAGACATGACTACTCCTCACTTTCGATCAACGAGTTCGGGCTGTGGGGCCGGGATCAGGACCCGGTCCAGTTGGGGGCGCGCTTCTCGGCAAAGGCAATGGCACCTTCCTTCGCGTCGTTGGACGCGAACACCGGAGCAATCAGCTCGCCCTGCTTCTGCCACATCTGGTCGGCGGACCAGTCCGCGGACTTGACCATGATGTCCTTGGTCACCGCCACCGCGAGCGGTCCGTTGGCCGTGATCCGCTCGGCCAACTCGAGCGCCCCGTTCAGCGCCTCGCCCGGTTCGGTCAGCACATTGACGAAGCCCCACGACTCCCCTTGCTCGGCGGTGAAACTCTCACCGGTGAGCGCCAATTCGAGTGCCTTCTGGTAGGGGATCCGGTGCGGCAACCGCAACAGGCCGCCGCCGGCCGCCACCAGGCCTCGCTTCACCTCGGGAATGCCGAACTTCGCACCCTTGGCGGCCACCACCAGGTCGGTGGCCAGTACCAGCTCGGTGCCGCCGGCGACCGCGTGACCCTCCACAGCGGAGATGAGCGGCTTGCGCGGCGGGCGCTCGGTGAAGCCAAGGCCCCGCCCTGGGACATACGCCAGTTCTCCGGCTGCGAACGCCTTGAGATCCATTCCCGCGCAGAAGTTTCCGCCGGCTCCGGTCAGCACCGCCAGCGACAGTTCCGGCGTGTCATCGAGTTCGTCGCAGGCGGCAGCCAAGCCTTCGGCGACCGCCTTGTTGGCCGCGTTGCGGGCCTCCGGACGATTGATCGTGATGATCAGGGTTCGTCCCCGACGTTCGGTGAGCACTTCATCTGGCACGGGCAACCCCTCCAGCGGTGTGACAAGTTATACCAAAATGCTTACCATATGCTTTACGGTAAGAGAAGCTCAATACCGGGTGGCAACGACGCGCACCGGTAGGTTTGACGGCGACAAACCGGCCGCGCATCCAGAACTGGAGGTACCCGCAGTGGCAAAGCAGCCTGTCGCCGAGAAGCGTCAGCGGCGCGAACGCGGATCGATCAACCCCGACGACATCATCGACGGCGCGTTCGAGCTCGCCGAACAGATCGGGGTCGACAATCTGAGCATGCCGTTGCTCGGCAAGCACCTCGGTGTCGGGGTGACAAGCATCTACTGGTATTTCCGCAAGAAGGACGACCTGCTCAATGCCATGACCAGCCGCGCCTTGCGGCAGTATGTGTTCGCCACCCCCTACGTAGAGGCCAAGGACTGGCGGCAGACCTTGCGCAACCACGCCCACACCATGCGCGCGACGTTCTTGGGCAACCCGATCCTGTGCGACCTCATCCTGATTCGGGCCGCCCTGAGTCCGCGCGCCGCGCAGCTGGGTGTCCAAGAAGTCGAGCGGGCGATCGCCAGCCTGGTGGAGGCGGGGTTGTCGCCGCAGGATGCCTTCGACACCTACTCCACGATCTCGGTTCATATTCGCGGATCGGTGGTGCTGCGTCGTCTCTACGAGAAGAACCGGGCCTCGGACGCCGAGGGCCCCTCGGACTTCGAGGAAGCGCTCGTCATCGACCCCGAGGTGACCCCGCTGCTGGCCCAGACCACTGAGCAGGGTCATCGGATCGGCGCGGCCGACGACGCCAACTTCGAGTACGGGCTCAACTGCATCCTCGACCACGCCGAGCGACTGATCGAGCAGAACAGCAAACCGGCGCGGCGTCGCGGTAGCACCTCGGCCAAATCCTCGAAGGGCCGCTAGGGCTAGACCTCGATCACCACGGCGCCGCCCTGGCCGCCGCCGGCGCACATCGCCGCCACGCCGATCCCGCCGCCGCGCCGCTGCAGCTCATAGGCCAACGTGGTCACCATCCGCGCTCCGGAGGCAGCAATCGGGTGGCCGAGGCTGCATCCGCTGCCGGAGAAGTTCACCAGCTCCTCGTCCAGGCCGTACTCGCGGCACGCCGCGATCGGCACCGACGCGAAGGCCTCGTTGATCTCCCACAACGCCACGTCCCCCGGGGACAGCCCCGCCCGCTGCAACACCTTGCCGATCACCTTGACCGCTCCCAGGCCGGTGTCGCGAGGGGCGACGCCGGCCGACGCCCAGGCTTTGATGGTGCCCATGACGTTGAGTCCCCGGGCCTGCGCGTAGTCGGCGTCGACGAGTGCGACCGCGGCCGCGGCGTCGTTGGTGCCGCTGCTGTTGCCGGCGGTGATCGAGAAGCCTTCGATCTCGGGGTGCAGGACCTTCAACCCGGCCAGCTTCTCCACTGTGGTGTCGCGGCGGGGATGCTCGTCCACGCTGAACTCGGTCACCGTGCCGTCGGGCAATTGCACCTTCAGCGGCACGATCTCGTCGGTGAACTTGCCCGCGTCGATCGCGGCGATCGCCCGCTGGTGCGACCGGGCCGCCCACACGTCCATCTCCTCGCGGCTGATGCCGGCCGCCTGAGCGGTGTTCCAACCCACCGTGATCGACATGTCGCGGGTGGGAGCGTCCACCGTCTCGGGGTGGGTCGGAGGCATCCACGGCTCGGCGAAGGTGAGCTCGGGGCCGGGGATGCGCATCTTCATCACCGGCAGCATCGACAGGGTCTGCACCCCACCGGCGATCAGCACCCGTTCCATCCCGGAACCGATCTGCGCGGCGGCGTTGCCGATCGCGGTCAGGCTGCCGGCGCAGTGCCGGTTGACCGCCTGGCCGGGCACCGACTCCATCCCGCAGGCGGCTGCGGCGAAGCGCGCCATATCGCCACCGCCATAGTGGGATTCGGCGAAGATCATGTCGTCGATGTCCGCGGGCGCGATCCCGGCCCGGCGGATCACCTCGGGCACCACCGTGGTGATCAGCGTCTCCGCGGAGGTGTTGGCCAGCGTTCCTTTGAATGAGCGTCCGATGGCCGTGCGAACGGCACCGACGATGACAGGCGTAGGCATGCTTTGACCTTACATTATTCGTTCTTTTTGTAAAGGTGCCGGTGGGCGGCAGGTTGGCGTCCCGGAAGCCGCTCAGGGCTCCGGCACGTGAAAGTGCTCATCACGCAGCCGGAACGCCTCCTTGGTGCCGTGCTGCGCCCGCGTCTTGACGAAGTTGAACTCCCCCGGCGCGAACTGCAGGTTGGTGCCGTAGGCGTGAAACAGATAGCTGGCCACCTCTTCGCCCTGATAGGCCTGGCTCTGCTCGACGAGCCGGAACGCCTCCTTGGCGATGACGACACCGTCGGCCGGCATCTTGGCCGCCTTGGCCGCCCAGTACCGCGCCCGTGCCGTCACCGCCGCGGGATCGCAGGTCTCGGTGAACACGCCCAGATGTTCGACCGCGGCGGCTTCGATGATGTCGCCGGTCAACAGCAGTCGTCGCGCCAGCACCGGGCCGAGGCGATGGAAGAACATGTGCAGGCTGCCCAGGGCCGGGCCCAGGAAGCGGGTGGCCGGCATGCCGATCCGGGTGTTGCGGGCGATCACCGAGATGTCGGTCATCAGCGCCATCTCGAAGCCGCCCCCCAGGGCGTAGCCGCTGATCTCGCCCACCGTGACCTTCGGAAACCCCATCAGGTTGTGGTAGAAACCGAACGACTTGCGGTCGACGGTGAGCCGGCGACGCTGGCTCGGCCGGCCCTTGGCCGCCGCGCCAGCCGCCTGGCCGCCCTCGCCGTACCAGCCGTAGGCGTTGTTCATGTCCGCGCCCGCGCTGAAGACGCCCTCGGCGCCCCGCAGCAGCACCACCACGACGTCGTCGTCCTCGGCGACGCGGTCCAGGTAGCGGGCGATCGCATCCCGCATCGCGGCGTCGTAGGAATTACGCCGCCCTGGATTGTTCAGCGTGATGGTGGCGATCCGCCCGTCGGGATCGACATCGAAGAGCACGCGGCCGTCGGTATCGCTCATGGCTGGGACTCCTCACTGGGCCGTCTGCGGCCGAATCGGTTGGCGCTCACCTGCTCCGGCGGCATTGCCGCGGTGGTGACTTCGCCGGTGCACAGCACCTCGCCGCGGTGGAGCAGTCGCGCGGTGGAGGTGATGCCGCGCTCGACCTCGGTTCGCACGATGTCGAAGTTCAGCTCGGTGAGAATGGGCGTCGGGCGGCGGTAGGTGACCAGCAGCGAGCGGGTGCGACCGGCCAAACCCGCTGCGCAGCTCTGATGCTGGGTCACGCAATCGAAGAACACGCCGAGAAAGCCGCCGTGCACCAGTCCGGGAGGGCCTTCGTACACCAGCGGGAAAGCGACTCGCCCCGAGGCGGTTTCGGCGGCAAGGTGGTCGAATCGGTACTCCGGGAAGCAGGGGTTGAACGCCCCGACGTCGAAAGCATGGTTGAGGTAGACCCGACCGCCGCGCTCGGACCGCAGGCGCGGTATCGGGTCAGCCGGGGCGTGGGCCGCCAGCTGCCGCTCCCAATCGGCGCAGCGTTCCAGCATGTCGTCCACTACCGGGTGCGGGTGCTCGAGCGCAAGCAGCAGGCCCGCTAACCGGCGGATGGCGCCGGCCGCCGCCACGGTCTGCTCCAGCGGCGGCTCGCCGAAGCGCGCGCCGCCAGCTGAAACCGCTGAGCTCGCCGAACCGTCCGCCATCGGCATCTCCCTGTCGAATCCGCGTCGAATCGCGCAATCGTATAGCCTACTGTAGCCCTCACGATATACGGTTGAGCGGTGGACACCACAGTGGCCGAGTCCCCCGATTCCGGGCCCGGCGCCGACGGCTCAGTGACGGCGGTGCGCGACGGCGCGCTGCTCCGGCTCACCCTTGTTCGCCCCGATCACCGGAATGCGCTCAGCCCACCGATGACCGAGACGCTGATCGGCGCCCTGACCGAAGCGGCCCGTGATGATGCCCTGCGCGCAATCCACATCCAAGGCGCCGGTGCCGACTTCTGCGCGGGAGCCGATTGGGTCGCCACCAACTCGACCGGCGCGCGGCCCCGCACCGGTGACCTGGTGCGGCGCATCCCGCACGCCGCGCACCGGGTGATCGAACTGCTGCACACCATCCAGTTGCCGGTGGTGTGCAGTGTCCGCGGGTGGGCGGTGGGGCTGGGCTGCAATCTGGCGCTGGCCGCCGATTTCACCGTCGCCGCAACCGACGCCGTGTTCTGGGAACCGTTCCTGGCGCGCGGATTCAGCCCCGACTCGGGAGCCACCTGGTTGCTGCCGCGCCTGGTCGGGCTGGCCCGGGCCAGACGGATGTTGCTGCTCGGCGAGAAGCTCAGCGGTGCCATGGCGCAGGACTGGGGGCTGATCCATCAGGCCGTGGATTCCGCGCAGGTCGACTCAATCACCGAAGAGCTGCTGGCGCGCCTGGCCGACGGGCCCACGGTCGCGATCGGACTGACCAAGCAAGGACTGCACTACGGGCAACACGCGACGCTGCCCCAAGCCATGACGCAGGAGCTGTTCAACCTTGAACTCAGCTGCCGCTCCGCGGATTTCAAAGAGGGACTGGCCGCGTTCACCCAGCGGCGTCCGCCGGATTTCACCGGCCGCTGAACAGAAGGGAATCGGCTATGCCGACGTTCGACACCATCACCTATGAGCTCGACGGGCACACCGCGACGATCACGCTGAACCGCCCCGAGGCGCTCAACGCGCTGAGCCCGCACATGGTCACCGAGCTGCGGGCCGCCTACGCCGAGGCCGAGAACGACGACCGGGTGTGGCTGCTGATCGTGACCGGGACCGGGCGGGCGTTCTGCACCGGCGCCGACGTCAAGGCGATCCCCGGTGACGGCAAGGTGGTCAACGAGCGGCCGTACCTGTCCACCTACGAGCAGTGGGAGGCCCCGCAGGAGGGCACGCCGCCATTTCGGACGATGGCCAAGCCGGTCTTGGCCGCGATCAACGGAATATGTTGCGGCGCAGGCCTGGACTGGGTGACCACCGGTGACATCGTCATCGCCTCCGAGCATGCCACCTTCTTCGACCCGCACGTCTCGATCGGGCTGGTCGCCGGCCGTGAGGTAGTGCGGTTAGCCCGAGTGCTGCCCCGGTCGGTCGCGCTGCGCATGGCGATGATGGGCAAACACGAGCGGATGGACGCCCAGCGTGCCTACCAGCTCGGGATGATCAGCGAGGTGGTCGAGCACGACCGCCTGCTGGAGCGCGCGCACGAGATCGCCGGCGTCCTCAACTCCAATGCGCCGCTGGCGGTGCGCGGCACCCGGCTGGCGATCCTCAAGGGCCTCGACCTGCCGCTGCACGAGGCCGAGATGCTCGCCGAATCGTTTCGGGAACGCAACCTGCACACCGAGGACTCGCTGGAGGGCCCCAAAGCGTTCGTCGAGAAGCGCGCACCGGAGTGGCAGTGCCGATGAAACCGCTGAATTTCGAGACCATCCTGCTCGACGTCGATCGCACCGATCGCGTCGCCACGATCACGCTGAACCGGCCGGATCGGCTCAACGCCTTCAACCGCACCATGTGCGAGGAGATGGTCGCCGCGTGGCGCATCGTCAAACTCGACACCGACGTCAACGCCGTCGTGCTGCGTTCCGCCGGTGACCGGGCCTTCAGCGCCGGACTGGACATCAAGGCCTCCTACGGGCAGCCCGACAACGTCTGGAATCACGAGGATCCCGGTGAGGCGCTCAGTCCCAAGTGGCAGAAGATGTTCAAGCCGGTGGTCTGCGCGGTGCAGGGCATGTGCACCGCGGGCGCGTTCTACTTCGTCAACGAATCCGACGTGGTGATCTGCTCGCAGAGCGCAACGTTCTTCGACTCCCACGTCTCGGCCGGGCTGGTCTGCGCGCTGGAGCCGATCGGGTTGATGCGCCGCATCGGGTTGGGCGAGACCCTGCGGATTGCGCTGATGGGCAACGACGAGCGAGTCAGCGCCGACACCGCGCTGCGCATCGGACTGGTCTCGGAAGTGACAGCGCCCGAACACCTTTGGGCGCGCGCACATGAGATCGCGGCCACCATTGCGGCAAAGCCGCCGTCGGCGACCCAGGGCACGGTCAAGGCCGTCTGGGAGTCATTGGACAAGCCCTACCGCGCCGCCTTGGACCAGGGCCTGATCTACACTCGGCTGGGCAATCCCCTCGGCAAGGCCGAGCTCGACGCGCGCTCACCCCGCCCGGTGACCGAACCGCGGATCCGCTGATGGCGCACCCGCTCAGCGCACGGATCGCCGCGGTGCTCGCCCTGCAGCCCGACGCGCCGGCGGTCGAGTACGCCGGCCAGTGGTTTTCCTGGGCGCAGGTCGGCGTCATGGCCCGGCGCATCGCGGAATTGACCTGCGGCGGCAAGGTCGGGATCCTGCTGCGCAACCGTCCCCCGCACCTGGGCGCGCTGCTCGGGGTGCTGCTGGGCGGGGGGTGCGTGGTGGTCATCAATCCCGCGCGCGGGGATGACCGCACCCGTGCGGACATCGCCGCACTGAAACTGCCGCTGATTATCGGCGAGCCCGACGATCTGGCCGCGCTGGTCACGGCCGCACCGCACACCACGACGGTGGCCATCTCCGACCTCGATGCCGAACCCCAGGTGGCCCCGGCCGCAATCCCCGGCCTGCAAGCCGGCTCGGAACCCAGCCGTCCCGGCGTGGCGGTGTGGATGCTCACCAGCGGCACCACCGGACCGCCCAAGCGCGTCGACCTGAGCTACGACATGCTGGCGCACAGCGTGCTCGGCCCGGCACCGGCCGAGCTGCGGCGCGGTATCGCGATCGTGAACGCACCGCTGGTGCACATCGGCGGGGTGTTCCGGGTGCTGCAGAGTGTCGCCGAGGCGAGATCCTTCGTGCTGCTGGACCGCTTCGAGCTGGACCGCTGGGCCGATGCGGTGCGCAAGTATCGGCCGCGTGCGGTGTCCCTGGTGCCCGCGGCGCTGCGGATGGTGCTGCACTCGACGCTGGGCCGCGAGGACCTGTCCAGCATCCGTGCGGTCACCTCGGGTACCGCACCGCTGTCGGCCGACGACGCCGATGCGTTCACCGAGAAGTTCGGCATCCCGGTACTCACCTCGTACGCGGCAACCGAATTCGGGGGCGGAGTGGCCGGGTGGACGCTCGTGGACTACCGGCGGTTCTGGCGGGACAAGCGCGGCAGCGTCGGCCGGGCCAGCCTGGGGGCGCAACTGCGGGTGGTCGGCGACGACGGTGTTCCGCTGAGACCCGATGAGCCTGGCCTGCTCGAGGTCAAGCCGGGTCAGCTCGGTCCCGACACGGCCTGGATGCGCACCACTGACCTGGCGCGCATCGACGCCGACGGCTTCCTGTGGATCCTGGGCCGGGCGGATCAGGCCATCATCCGCGGCGGGTTCAAAGTGATGCCCGACGACGTCCGGGCCGCACTCGAGGCCCATCCGGCGGTCAGAGGTGCTGCCGTGGTGGGGCGTGCGGATGACCGCCTGGGCCAGACCCCCGTCGCCGCAGTCGAGCTGCGGGCCGGTGCTGCCACCGACGCCGAGACACTGGTCGATTTCCTGAGCACCCGCCTGGCGCGCTACGAGATTCCCACCGACATCGCCATCGTCGACGACCTCCCACGAACGCCCTCGGGCAAGGCCGACCTGGGCGCGGTGCGGGCCCTGATCGGAGCGCCAGGACAGCATGGCCGCTGACGCGCTCGACACTCTGCCGGAAGTCCTGGCCGCCCAGGCCCGTTCGCGCGGCCCTCACCCCCTGCTGATCTGCGACACCGAGCGGATCAGCTACGCCGACGCCGAGCAGCGCTCCGCGGTCTTGGCCGGACACCTCATTGCGCTCGGGGCCGGCAGGGGCACCCATGTCGGGCTGTTGTATCCCAACGGTGCGGCCTTCGTGGTAGGCATGTTTGCGGCAGCCCGCATCGGCGCGGTGGTGGTGCCGTTCCCCACCTTCGCCACCGCGCCGGAGCTGCGCCGCCAACTGGCCCACAGCGATGTGCAGATCCTGCTGGCCGCCGAAACGTACCGGTCCCACGACTATCGCCGGCGCCTCAGCGAAGCGCTCTCCGACGCCGACATCGCCGGCGCGGCACCGTTGTTCAGCGCCCATACCCCGCAGCTGCGCCACGTGGCGTTCGACGCCGATGCGGTCGGCATTGACGTTCCGGCCACGCTGAAAGCCCTCGAAACCGATGTCGACGGCAGCGATCCGCTGGCCATCGTCTACACCTCCGGGTCGTCCGGCGCGCCCAAGGGGGTGATACATACCCATGCCGGTCTGCTCGGCCACCAACGCAACCTCAACGAGCTCCGCCGGCTCACCGCATCCGACATCTTGTTCTGCAATTCACCGTTCTTCTGGATCGGGGGCTTCGCCTTCGCACTGCTGGCCACCATGCTGGCCGGATCGACGCTGCTGTGCTCCAACGCCACCGACCCCGGCGCCACGCTGGATCTGCTGGAGGTTGAAAAGCCCACCGTGACCAATGGTTTCGTCAGCGGGATTTCTGCGTTGGCGCAGCATCCCAGTATGGCCCGTCGGGACCTGTCGTCACTGCGCCGCGGCAACCTGTACCCGCTCATGGCACCCGAGACCCGTCCCACCGACCCGGAGCTGCGGCACAACATGCTGGGGTCGACCGAGACCGGCGGCCCGGTGCTGCTCAGCGAGGACGACACCGACCAGCCCGAGCACCGGCGCGGCAGCTACGGCCGACCGGCGCCCGGGTTCGAGTGCCGCGTCGAGGCCGGTGAGTTGTTGGTGCGCGGGCGCTACCTGATGCAGCGCTACCACAAGCGCAGCCAGGAGGAGTCCTTCGACGCCGACGGCTGGTTACACACCGGGGACCTGGTCCGCGTGGACGCAGACGGCTTCTACTACTACCTGGGCCGGCGGGACGCGCTGATCAAGACCGCCGGTGCCACTGTGTCACCGGCCGAGGTGGAACGCGCCATCGCGAAGGTGACCGGCGGCACCGTCGCCCACGTGGTCGCTATCCCCGACGCCGACCGCGGACAGCTGGTGGCCGCCGTCCTCGAGTGCGACACCGAGATCGACGAACAATCGCTGCGCGAACGGCTGAAAGCGCAGCTGTCGGTGTACAAGATCCCCCGCCTGTTCGCCACGATGCCGGCCGCCGAGGTCCCGCTGTTGTCCAGCGGCAAGGTTGACCGGCACCGGCTGGCGCAGCTGTTTTCGCGGAGCTCCGATGTCTGACACCGTCGACGCCCTGGTCCGCGCCCGCGCGGCCGCCTTCCGGGACAAGCCTGCGGTGATCGATCCCGTCGACCGGATCGGCTACGCCGACCTCGACGCGTCCTCACGCGACCTGGCGGCGGTCTTGGTGGCGGCCGGCGTCGGCAAGGGCACCCGGGTCGGGCTGATCATGCCCAACGGCGTCGACTGGGTGCGGACCGCCATCGCGCTGACCCGCATCGGAGCGGTGCTGGTTCCGCTGAGCACGCTGTTGACCGCACCCGAGCTGACCGCGCAGCTTCGCGTCGCCGCGGTGCAATTCCTGGTCAGTGTGGAGGAATTCCGCCGGCGCCGTTACCTCGACGGCCTCGAGGCAGCGCAAGCCGAACTGCCTGCGCTGCAACGCCTCTGGACCGCTGACCGGTTGGCGTCGACCACGCCCGAGGCCGATCCGGCACGGATCGTCGACGCACTGGCCGCAGCCGTCACGCCCAGCGACCCGCTGGTGATCATGTTCACCTCCGGCAGCAGCGGCCCGCCGAAGGGCGTACTGCATTCGCACGGCAGCGCCTTGGGCGCCGTCCGCGCCGGGCTGGCGGCCCGTTGCATCAACGCCGACACCCGGCTGTATCTGCCGATGCCGTTCTTCTGGGTCGGCGGTTTCGGCGGCGGTGTGCTGTCGGCGCTGCTGGCCGGGGCGACGCTGGTCACCGAACCGATCCCAAAACCGGACACCACGTTGCGGCTGCTGGAAACCGAACGGGTGACGCTGTTTCGGGGCTGGCCCGATCAGGCTGAGGCACTGGCCCGCCACCGCGGCGGCGCCGATCTGTCGGCGCTGCGGCCCGGAAGCCTGGAGGCACTGCTTGCTCCGGAGTTGCGCTCCGCACCCGGGGCGCGGGCCAACCTGTTCGGGATGACCGAGTCGTTCGGCCCGTACTGCGGCTACCCGGCCGACACCGACATGCCACCATCGGCCTGGGGTAGCTGCGGAAAGCCGTTCGCCGGCATGGAGGTTCGGATTGTCGACCCCGAGACCGGTGTGCCGGTGCCGCCCGGGGCGATCGGGACGATCCAACTGCGCGGACCGCACATCCTGCGCGGCATCTGCCGCCGCAGCCGCGAAGACACCTTCACCGTCGACGGCTTCTACCCCACCGGCGATCTGGGCCGCCTCGACGACGACGGATTCCTGTTCTACCACGGCCGATCCGACGACATGTTCAAGGTCAGCGGCGCCACCGTGTACCCGAGTGAGGTGGAGAAGGCACTACGGGCCATCGACGGTGTCGAGGCCGCCTTCGTGACCAACGTGTCCGACGGCGACCGGGACCGGGTGGGGGCGGCCGTGGCCTGCGATGCGCTGACCGTCGAGCAGTTGCGCGCGAAGGCCAGTGAACTCCTGAGCCCGTTCAAGGTGCCATCGGTGTGGCTGTTGGTCTCGGGTCCCGAGGACGTTCCGCGCGGGCCGACCGGCAAGATCGACAAGGCCCGCCTGCGGGAGATGCTGACCGAATCAACTGCCGAAACGCCCAGGTGAGCGCGAGCCCCCATCGGGCACCGGCCCGGTTCGCGGTTATCCCCAATTGCCGGTCTATCCACAATTGACCCGCGGATGGAGGTCCTATCGCTCATCTGTTCGATAGCGTGACGTCATGTCGATCAGCGATGAGGTCTTGCTCCCGCAGGAGGCCGCGCGTGCCGCTGTCCGCGCTGATCTGGACCTCGTCGATGCCGCTTACGCGCGGATGCGGGCCGCCGACACCGACATGGTGGGCAATGCGTTTCGTATCGAGGTCGCCGAACGGCTGGAAACCCAGCACCGGGTCAACCGCGGCTTGTCCTACCGCATGTTCGGAGAGATCGAGCAACCTATCGACAGCTTGGGCGAAGCCGAACTGCCACCGCACACCAGCGCCCGTGATGCCCTTCGGCAGCGGTTACGGATCACGCGCGGCGAAGTCCGGCGCCGCTTCGCCCTCGCCGCGCGCATTCGGCGCCGCCGCAGCCTCACCGGCCCCACTCTGCCACCCGCCCTACCCGAACTGGCCGCCGCCATCGAGAACGGTGAGCTCGGTGAAGACCACATCACCACCATCACCAAAGCCCTCGACCACCTACCTGCCAAGGCCACCAGCGCGGACCACGAACAGGCCGAACACCTCTTGGTCGCCAACGCCCGCCGCCAGGACTCCCCGTTCGTGGCCGCCGTCGGGCGCAGCATCGCCGACACCATCGCCGAACGCCTCGGCCACTACAGCGACGTCGACCGCGCACGGCGGCGCACCCTGAGTCTGGGTCCCCAACAGCACGATGGCATGAGTCGCGTTTCGGGCTGCATCGACCCCGAAACCCGGGCCTACCTCGAAGCCGTCATTGCCGCTGTGCGGCCGGGGCACCACCTACCCGACGCCGACACACCGGACCTGCGCAACGAAGGCCAGCGCGCTCACGACGCCCTCAAGATCGCACTGCGCCACGCCATCGAATCCGAAAAGCTGGGCACCCACCGCGGTACCCCCGTCACCGTCATCGTCTCCACCACCCTGACCGAACTCGACCAAGCGGTCCACGCCACCAAGGACCTCTCCGTCGCCATGCCGGCGGCGGCACGTACCGGCGGCGGCTCTCGGCTGCCCATGCGTGACCTCATCCGTATGGCCGCCAACTCGATTCACTACCTTGCGGTGTTCGATGACCACTCCAACCGCCCGCTGTACCTGGGACGCAGCAAACGTATCGCCACCGCCGACCACCGCATCATCTGCCACGCACGAGATCGGGGCTGCACGAGACCGAACTGCACCCAACCGGGGTACCGCTGCGAGGTACACCATTGTCCCGGCTGGGCCGGTGGTGGACGCACCGATGCCGACGCCCTCTGGTTCGCGTGCCCTCACGATCACGCCGGCGAAACCAACGGCCGCTATACCACCACGCCCCATAACGGACGCCTCGCATGGAGCGACGGTAGTGGCCCACCTGAGATCAACCACGCCCACCACCCCGAGGAACTCCTCAACGACCCCGACGGAGTTCCCTAGCGGCGCCGAGATGGTCAGCCGTTCCGCGGATCTCGCGTACGGACTGTCACTGCGAGGCTACGGTGCGGTGCATTGTGCGTCGGCCGCCCGACTGGCCGATGACACCGTCGTCGCCGCATCCGGTCACCAATACCTACTGTCGGCATGACCGAGCTGGGCATAGCAACTTACGACACCGGGCGGTCTTGATCCACCACACCGCGTTCGACGAGGTGATCGATCATCGGCGCCGCCCCGGCGGCCAGGTGGTCAGCCATCGCGGCGCGCGCCAGCTGCTCATCCCGCTTGGCCAGTGCCGCCAACACCGCGCGGTGGTGCCGGATCGACTTCGCCGGCCACCCCGCGACCGTGGGAAACACCGATTCTGGTGCGTAGCGGGTGATCTGGTACATCAGCTGAGCGAGTTTGGGTGAGTCGGCCGCGACGTTGATGGCGCGATGGAACTCGTGGTTGAGCCGGACCGCGGCCGCTTCGTCATCACCGGCGTAGGCGGACTCGAGTTGGTCCTGGATCTCTTCGAGCTCGCGCAACTGGTCATCGGTGATATTGGCCGCCGCCCGCGCCGCGAGCTCACCGCCGATGTGCGCCTGGACATCGGAGACATCGGTGATATCGCGCCGGGTCACCGGAAGCACCACGAAGCCGCGGTGCGGCTGCTGGTCGAGCAACCCTTCGGCGCGCAGCCCGAACAGCGCCTCACGCACCGGCGTCACGCTGACACCCAGCTCGGCCGCCAGTTGGTCCAGCCGCACGTACTCCCCGGCGGCATAGTCCCCGTTGAAGATCCGCTTGCGGACGAAACGGGCCACCTCCTCGGAGAGCTGTGACCGCGCCGGGAAGTCGGGGGCACTCACTTGTCAGACCCGGTAGTCGGCAAGCAGCCGCTTGCTGATGATCTGCTTCTGGATCTCACTGGTGCCCTCACCGATGAGCAGGAACGGGGCGTCGCGCATCAGCCGTTCGATCTCGTACTCCTTGGAGTAGCCGTAGCCGCCGTGAATCCGGAAACTCTGCTGGGTGACCTCCGCGCAGAATTCGCTGGCGAGGTACTTGGCCATCCCGGCGGCGACGTCGTTGCGCTCCCCGGAATCCTTGAGCCGGGCCGCATTGACCATCATCAGGTGTGCCGCTTCGACTTTGGTGGCCATCTCGGCGAGCTCGAAGGCGATCGCCTGGTGCTCGGCGATCGGCTTACCGAAGGTCTCGCGCTGCTGGGCGTAGCGCACCGCAAGCTCGAACGCCCGGATGCCCACCCCGCACGCCCGCGCCGACACATTGACCCGGCCGACTTCGATGCCATCCATCATCTGGAAAAAACCCTGCCCCGGCACCCCACCCAGGACGTCGTCGGCGGCGGCAGCGTACCCGTCGAAGATCAGCTCGGTGGTGTCGATGCCCTTGTAGCCGAGTTTGTCGATCTTTCCCGGGATCACAAGTCCCGGCAGGACTTCGCCGAAGCCGACCGGCTTTTCCACCAGGAAGGCGGTCAGGTTCCGATGTGCTCGCTCGGCTCCCTCTTCGGTGCGCACCAGCACCGCGATCAGGGTGGAGCTACCGCCGTTGGTCAGCCACATCTTCTGGCCGTTGATGGTGTATCCGCCGTCGGCCTCCCGGGTGGCACGGGTGCGGATCGCCGCGACATCCGAACCCAATTCGGGCTCGGACATGGAGAACGCGCCCCGGGTCTCGCCGGTGGCCATCCGCGGCAGGAAGCGCTGTTTCTGCTCGACGGTGCCGTGCTGGCGCAGCATGTAGGCGACGATGAAATGGGTGTTCAGCACGCCGGAGACACTCATCCAGCCGCGAGCCAGCTCCTCGACGCAGAGCGCGTAGGTGAGCAGTGATTCGCCGAGTCCGCCGTATTCCTCGGGGATCATCAGCCCGAACAGGCCCATCTCGCGCATCGCGTCGACGATGGCCTGCGGATAGGTGTCGGTGCGCTCCAACTCGGCCGCCGCCGGAATGACTTCCTTGTCGACGAATCGGCGGACAGTGGCCAGGATTTCGGTCTGGAACTCGGTGAGGCCCAGGGTTTGGGCGAGTCGTGTCATGGGCCGACCCTTTCGAAGATTGCGGCCAGCCCCTGACCGCCGCCGATGCACATCGTTTCCAGCCCGTAGCGGGCACCGCGCCGGTTGAGCTCGCGGGCCAGCGTGGCCAGCATCCGCCCGCCGGTGGCGCCGACCGGATGCCCCAGCGAGATCCCGGAACCATGCACGTTGGTCCGGTCCCGGTCGGCGTCGCCGAATTTCCACTCGGCCATCACGGCCAGCGCCTGGGCGGCGAACGCCTCGTTGAGTTCGATGAGGTCGATGTCGGCCAGACGAAGCCCGGCCTTCTGTAGAGCGACGTCGGTGGCCGGCACCGGACCGATACCCATGATGTTCGGCGGGACTCCGGCAACGCCCCACGACACCAGCCGCACCAACGGTGTCAGGCCCAGCTGCTCGGCCTTCTCCCGCGTGGTCACCACGCACATCGACGCGGCGTCGTTCTGGCCGCTGGAGTTGCCGGCCGTGACAGTGGCCTCTGGATCCTCCTTGCCGAGAACGGGTTTGAGCTTGCTCAGCGACTCCACCGAGGTGTCGGCCCGCGGGTGCTCATCGGTGTCGATGCGTTCCTGGCCGGCGCGGGTGCGCACGGTGACAGCGATGATCTCCTCGGCGAGCACGCCGGCCCGCTGAGCGGCCACGGCGCGCCGGTGCGAGGTCACCGCCAACTCGTCTTGGTCCTCGCGAGAGATGCCGTACTCCCGGCGCAGGTTCTCGGCGGTCTCGAGCATGCCGCCCGGCACCGGGTGGTGCCGGCCGCCCGCGGTCGTGCGGCCGCGAGCAAGCCCGTCGTGCACCCGGATACCGCCGCGGGCCCCGCCCCAGCGCATGTCGGTGGAGTAGAACGGCACGTTGCTCATGCTCTCGGCGCCGCCGGCAATCACCACCTCGCAGTCGCCGCTGCGGACCTGGAGGCAAGCCTGCAGCACCGCTTGCAATCCCGAACCGCAGCGGCGGTCGACCTGCATACCCGGAACCGTTACCGGCAGACCGGAATCCAACGCGACGACCCGTCCGATGGCCGGCGCCTCACTGCTGGGATAGCAGTGCCCCAGCACTACGTCGTCGATGTCGTCGGCGGGCAGCCCGGTACGGTCCAGGAGACCCTTCAGCGCGGCGACCCCGAGCTCGACGGCGGTCAGCGAGGCGAACATCCCGCCGTAGCGACCGATCGGAGTACGGACCGGTTCGCAGATCACCGCTTCCCGGGCACTCACAGGTGCCTGCCGCCGGTCACTTCCAGCACCGTTCCGGTCATATACGACGACAGGTCCGAGGCCAAAAACAGCGCGACGCTGGCGACCTCCTCGGGCTCACCGGCCCGGCCCAAGGGCACCTCGGCCACCTTGGAATCCCAGATGCGTTGCGGCATCGCCTCGGTCATCGCCGAGCGGATCAGGCCGGGCTGGATCGCGTTCACCCGCACGCCCAGGTACGCCAGCTCCTTGCTGGCGGCCTTGGTCATGCCGACGATGCCGGCTTTGGCCGCCGAGTAATTCGTCTGGCCCACCATGCCGACCTTGCCGGAGATCGAGGACATGTTGACGATCGCGCCGCGCTTCTGCTCGCGCATGATCGCCGCCGCCGCACGCAGCCCGTTCCAGGCGCCCTTGAGGTGTACGGAGATGACCTGATCGAACTGCTCTTCGGTCATTTTGCGCATGGTGGCGTCGCGGGTGATGCCCGCGTTGTTCACCATGATGTCCAACCCGCCGAACGTCTCCACCGCGGCGGCCACCAACGCGTCGACCTCGGCGGAGCTGGTGACATCGCAGCGCACCGCCCGGGCCACATCGGATCCACCCAACTGGGCGACGGCCTCCTCGGTGGCCGCCAGGTTCACGTCACCGAGCACCACCCGGGCGCCTTCGGCGATGAATCGCTGCGCGATGGCGAAACCCAGCCCCTGGGCGCCGCCGGTGACGACCGCCGTTTGACCGGTCAGCAAGGACACTGACATCACCCGCCTTCTCTGAGATGTTTCGAGCATCATATTTCATATATGATCGTCGGCGGCAACCGGTCGTTCCGTGTCGGAGGTAGAGGAGAAGCGGCGTCGATGAGTGAAGTCAGCGACGAGGATTTCGCCGAAATCCTGGCCCAGACCCGCCATTTCGTCCGCACGTCCGTGGTACCGCGCGAGGCCGAGATCCTCGCCGACGACCGGGTCCCCGACGACCTGCGCGAGCGGGCCAAGACCATGGGCCTGTTCGGCTACGCCATCCCGCAGCAGTGGGGCGGGCTGGGGCTGGATCTGCGTCAGGACGTCGAGCTGGCCATGGAGTTGGGCTACACCTCGCTGGCGGTGCGCTCGATGTTCGGCACCAATAACGGCATCGCCGGTCAGGTCTTGGTCGGGTTCGGCACCGAGGAACAGAAATCGCGGTGGCTGGCACCGATCGCCACCGGTGACGTCGTCGCCTCCTTCGCGCTCACCGAGCCCGGTGCCGGCTCCAACCCGGCCGGGCTGCTCACCAAGGCGGTCCGCGACGGTTCGCACTGGGTGATCACCGGCCAGAAGCGGTTCATCACCAACGCGCCGACAGCCAATCTGTTCATCGTCTTCGCGCGCACCCGGCCGGCCGACGACCAGGGCGCCGGTATCGCGGTCTTCCTGGTTCCCGCCGACGCCGCCGGCGTCGAAGTCGGGGCCAAGGACGCCAAGATGGGTCAAGAGGGCGCCTGGACTGCCGATGTCGGTTTCACCGGGGTGCGCGTTTCCGACGCGGCGCTGGTCGGGGGCAGTGAAGACCTCGGCTACCGGGCGGCACTGACCTCGCTGGCGCGTGGCCGGGTACATATCGCCGCCCTGGCGGTGGGCGCCGCGCAGCGTGCCCTCGACGAGTCGGTGGCCTACGCCGCCGCGGCCACCCAGGGCGGTACCCCGATCGGGAATTTTCAACTGGTGCAAGCAATGCTTGCCGATCAGCAGACCGGGGTGCTGGCCGGCCGGGCCATGGTGCGCGACGCGGCGCGCATGTGGGTCACCGAAGAGGATCGGCGGATCGCCCCGTCGGCGGCCAAACTGTTCTGCACCGAGATGGCCGGCAAGGTCGCCGATCTGGCGGTGCAGATCCACGGCGGCACCGGCTATATGCGCGGGGTGCCGGTCGAGCGCATCTACCGCGATGTCCGGCTGCTGCGCCTGTATGAGGGCACCAGCGAGATCCAGCGGCTGATCATCGGCTCGGGGCTGGTCAAAGCGGCGCAACGCCAAGCGTGAAACATCTACGGAGGGAACAGGAATGACGGGACGACTGACCGGCAAGGTCGCGTTCATCACCGGCGCGGCGCGTGGCCAGGGTCGCGCGCACGCGGTGCGGATGGCTGCCGAGGGCGCCGACATCATCGCGATCGACGTCGCCGGCAAACTCCCGGGCTGCGTGCCGTACAACCCGGCGACGCCTGAGGACCTGGCCGAAACGGTGCGGCTGGTCCAGGGCAGCGGCCGGCGCATCGTGTCCGCCGTCGTCGACACCCGCGACTATGACGGCTTGCGGGAGGCCGTCGCCGACGCGGTGAACACGCTGGGGCGGCTGGACATCATCGTCGCCAACGCCGGGGTCGCTGCCCCGCAGGCCTGGGATGCGATCACCCCGGCGGACTTTCGCGATGTCCTGGACATCAATGTGACAGGCACCTGGAACACCGTGATGGCCGGCGCGCAGCAGATCATCGACGGGGGCCGCGGCGGCTCGATCATCTTGATCAGCTCCGCGGCCGGCATCAAGATGCAGCCGTTCATGGTGCACTACACGGCCAGCAAGCATGCCGTCACCGGGATGGCCCGCGCGTTCGCCGCCGAACTGGGCAAGCACGGGATCCGGGTCAACAGCGTGCATCCCGGCCCGGTCAACACCGACATGGGCACCGGCGACATGGTCAGCGCGCTGGGTCAGGCCATGGAGACCAATCCGCAGTTGTCAAACATGCTCACGCCGTTCCTGCCCATCTGGGTGGCCGAACCCGAGGACATCGCCGGGACGGTGTGCTGGCTGGCCAGCGATGACTCGCGCAATGTCACCGCCGCCGCGGTTCCGGTCGATCAGGGCTGCACCCAGTACTGAGGCCTATTTCGCGTCGCGGGCAAGCCGCTCGTCGTGAATGCGCACCAGTTCACGGAAACCCAGCCGGTGGTACTTGGGCACCGGCTGAATCCCCCACTCGTCCTGCGCGGTGTCCTTGCCCTCGGCGCCTTCGGGCGGACCCAACGGCGGGTAGGGGAACTTGCACTCCAGGGTGTCATCGGAGAAGCGGGTCTTGAGCAGTTCACTGCAGATCTGGGTGAGGCTCAACGTCGGGTAGCCGTAGTAGACCGCCATGAACGGCAGGGTGAAGGCCCCCTCGATGACCAATGCCACCAGGCACACCAGCGTGGCGCGCTTGATCCACTTGTGCATCCGCGCGTAGTACGGCGTGGTGCCCGGGGGCAGCTGATCGGTGACGGCACTGTCCATCGTTGTGCTCCTTAGTCAGTCGGAGAAGATTTCGCGGTTGACGGTGTGCAGATACGGGATGGCCAAAAACGGTGTGATGTAGAAGATGTCGTAGATCCACCAGCCGATCACCGGGAACACCACGCCGGCATAGCGCACATCGGCGTACATCGTCATGTTGAACACGTAGCCGATCCAGATCACCACGCCCATCCAGCAGGTCACCACCATCCACTGATGACCCCACCGCTTCATCTGCAAAAAGCCGATCGCCGCGGCGCAGCGCATCGCGAACACGGTCAGGATCAGGCCGGCCACCCAGGCCTTCTCGCCGGGGCCCGCGGAGCCGCCGATCCACAGTTCGTTGTAGTGCCAGAAGTATCCGGCGTCGAACATCGCGCCCCAGCCGACCATCAACACCCGGTTGATCAGGGTGTGGTTGGCAACCAGATCCAGTGCCCAGCCGAGGCTGTTGAGCGCACCGTCGATGAGCACCAGGTAGCCGATCAAGGTGACGATCATCGGCCGGACGGCCAAGCCGGCGTGCAGTGCGTGCCGCTGTAGCCAGACGCCACGCAGGAAGATCGGCAGCCCGATGATGCCGGGCACCCACATGCCCATCAGCGCGGCACCGGCGATCATCCAGCGGTCGGCGCGCCACTGGGCGGCCCGGGATTGCTCCTGATGCTCCTCGAGGCCGAGGAACTCCGCGGTGGAACCGCTCGCAGTCACAACAGCCACCAACCGCGAGCGAAGGACATGTACAGCTGAATGCCGAACATGATGAGCAGATAGCCGTAGATGAAGACCTGGAAGGCGATCAGCGCTCTCTTGCGTTTCTGCTCTTGTGAGTCCATGGACGACTTCCCTTCCTAGAGCGGATTTTTCGGCGGAGCGAACAGGCTGGCCGCGACCTCACGCAGCCCGTCGTGGATCCCGCCGTCGGTGCTCAGCGGCGCCAGGATGCACGCTTCGGCGGCCTCCATCTCGCCGGCTCCGTCGGCGACCAGCTGCGCCGCAGTGACCAGCGCGCGGGTGGACGGCGGCTCGAAGTGGAAAGCGTGGTCGGCGGTGCGCAGTGATGTGGCGCAAGCGACGAGCCGGTCGGCGACCGCTGCGTCGACGCCGGTCTCGGCGACGATCACCTGAGCTTCGCGCTGAGCCGGCAAGTAGTCCATCGCGAGCGTGACGAAGCGCTGCCGAAAGGACGGCTTGAGGTCCTTGAGCGAACTCCGGTAGGCCGGGTTGTAGGAACAGACCAGCATGAAGCTGTCGGGGGCGGTGACCACTTCGCCCGCGCGGTCCAGGTACAGACAGCGCCGGTGATCGGTCAGCGAATGCAGGATGGCCAACGAGTCGTGCCGCGCCTCGACGACTTCGTCGAGGTAGCAGATCGCGCCCGTCTTGACCGCTTTGGTCAGCGGTCCATCGGTCCACACCACGTCACCGCCGGCGACCATGAAACGGCCGACCAGGTCCGAGCTGGTCAGGTCGTCGTGGCAGCTGATGGTGACCACCGGACGCCCCAACAACACACCCATGTGCTCGACCAGCCGGGTCTTGCCGCACCCCGTCGGCCCGGTGAGCATCACCGGCATGCGCCTGCGGTAGGCCCGCTCGAACAGCTGCACTTCGTTGCCGTTGGCCAGATAGATATCGCTTGTCATCGGTGCCTCCGTCCGGTCATGCGGCGACCAGCTCGCGGTGTACGTGGGCCAGCACTCGGGGAAGGTCCTCGATGCGCCGGATGCGCTGGGAGCAGCGCGCTCCGAACACCTCCGGCAGGGGATCGACGCGGACCGGCCCGACGCCGACGTAGTAGACGTGGACGCCGGCCTCGTTGGCCTCTTCGACCGCGTGCGCCACATCCGCCCAGGCGTAGCGGCCTTCGTAGCCTTCGTCGGACATCAGTCCGTCGCCGATCACGATCAGCAGCCGCCGCCCGGACGGTTGCGCGACCAGCCGGCTGGTCAGGTGACGCAGCGGCGCGCCCAGGCGGGTGTAGCCGCCGGTCGGCAGACCGAGGTCGCTGGGGGCCACGAACCGTCGGTCGGGGAAGTCCTTGAGGCAGTGCACGGCCACGTGGTGGCGGGTGTTGCCGGTGAACGCGAAGACCCCGTGCCGCTGACGTGCGCGCGTCATCGCCGCCGACAAAGCGTCCGCGCAGGCCAGTTCCAGGCGGAAGAGCCGACCACCGTGCACGCCCAGCGATGAGCTCGCGTCGAGCAGCAGCGCGGTCGTGACGTCGCGGCCCGCGGGAAGCAATTCGCGGAAGATCCGCGGTTCGTCGGCTTCGCCGGTCAGCGCGTCGAGGTGATAGCTGACGTAGGCGTCGACGTCGAGGGCGGATCCGTCCGGCAGGCCGTTGGTCATCGCCCGAAGGGTGTGCTGTTCGAACCACTTCCGCAGATCCGGCCGGGCGGCGGCGGGTTCGCGGCGGCGCGCGACCCAGGCGTGCTCGACGACGGCGACGTGCCCGGGCAGGAAGCTGCCGCTGTGCATATTCCATTCCGGGTACGGGATGCCCGGCCGCCGCTCGGCGCTGGTGTGGCGATCGTCGTCGTCCGGTCGGCTCGGCGGCGGCAGATTGGGGTTGCGCACCCCGCCGTCACCGCCGACCGGAACGGAATAGGCTCGCGGCCGGCGCTTCTGGGTGCTCGACCACGGCATCCGCCCCAGTCGGCGCACCGAGTCGGCGAGAGTTTCCGGCGCCGTCCAACCCCGCGGCAACGTTCCCACCAAGGGGTGCCAGTCCAGCTTCCGCCGGGACCGCGCCAATTCGATAGCGCGATCGAACATCTCGGACGCCGCCAGGTCGGGGTCCGCCGGATCAAGATCCCCCAGCACCCGCTGCATCTCGGTCATCAGACCGGGCCACCGGTCGGCCACCCACCCCAGTGCCACCTGGGCCTCTACGTAGGTCAGGGCCCGCAGTTCGCGGGCCGACAGGTCGGCCAGCCGGTAGCCGGCGAGGCGCTCCTTGGAGGGTGAGCATTGCAGTGCCACACCGCAAGTCAGCGTCCGGCGGGTCCAGCCCGCTTCTCCCGGGTGCGGCACCTCGACGGTGGACAACGTCGCGCTCACGCCGAATCCGCGTTCGGCCCCGGTGATCAGCCGTGCGCCCTCGCGGCGCCGATCGCTCAATGCGATCGCCGTCAGTGCGCAGCTGCTCTCCAGCTCCAACGGGTGCATGGCGCCTTGAGCCCGCTCAGAACGTTCCGATGCTGGAGAACATCCAGTACCAGAACGCGATGATCAAACAGGTGCCGCCCCACGCGGCGACGTAGCGCAGAATCTCCCAGAGCCAAGTCATCCGATCGTCCTATCGTTGGTCAATCCGAGAAGATTTCGCGGTTGACGGTGTGCAGATACGGGATGGCCAAAAACGGTGTGATGTAGAAGATGTCGTAGATCCACCAGCCGATCACCGGGAACACCACGCCGGCATAGCGCACATCGGCGTACATCGTCATGTTGAACACGTAGCCGATCCAGATCACCACGCCCATCCAGCAGGTCACCACCATCCACTGATGACCCCACCGCTTCATCTGCAAGAAACCGATCGCCGCCGCGATCCGCATGGTGAACACGGTGAAGATGAGGCCCACCTCCCAGCCCTTCTCACCGGGGCCGGCCGCACCGCCGACCCATAGCTCGTTGAAGTGCCAGAAGTATCCGGCGTCGAACATCGCGCCCCACCCGTTGAGCAGCACTCGCGCCAGCAGGGTGTGATGGCCCACCAGATCCAGCGCCCAGCCCACGGCATTGATCGCGGCATCGATGATGACCAGATAGCCCAGCAGGGTGACCAGCATCGGCCGTACCGTCAGCCCGTCATGCTGTGCCCGCCGCAGCAGCCAGATCCCGCGCAGGAATAGCGGCAGGCCGAACACCCCGGCGGCCGCCGTGCCGATGAGCATGCCGCCGGAGATGAGCCACCGGTCGGCGCGACGCTGGGCGGCCCGAGACAGTTCCAGATGCTCGTCGAGGCCGAGCCCGTCGTGCGGATGCTGCGCTGCGATAGCCAATCGCCATCTCCCTTATCGTGCCGAGAACCGCCTATGACGGTAGGCACCTCACTGACTGAAGTCAATGACTTTTTGGGATCAGCGTGCGGCCCGCAAGCCCCGCATCGTCCGGGTCAGGTAGTCGTTGACCAGCTCCGGCCGGGTCGGCCAGTCGTGGGTGGTGATCAACAGTGCGTACAGGCCGAGCAGGAAGAACACCGCACTGTTCATGGCGACGACGTCGTCGTCGACCTCGCCGCGCTCCCGCGCGCCCTCGATCCGCTCGGCGACCAGCACGATCAGCGGGTGGTGTTCCCCGCCCTCCGCTGAGGGTCGGGTCGGCGAGAAATGCAAGGCCAGAAAATCCCGGAACAACGCCTCACCCAGGCGGGTTTCCAAGTCCATCACCATGCGCGCCGCTTCGGCCAGATCCTCCGAGAGCTCGTGACGCGTGGTGAGATACCTGCGGAACTGCTTGGCTATCCGTTCTTCTTCACGGCGCTCGAGCTCGAGCAGCACATGCTCCTTGGTGGGAAAGTGGAAGAAGAATGTGCCGTGCGCCACGCCGGCGGCGGCGACGATCGCACCGACGTCGGCCTGAGCCATCCCGGTTCGCTTGAACTCAGCGGTTGCCGCGCCCAACAGGCGCTCGCGCGTCTGCAGGCGCTTGGCTTCGCGCGCCGTCATCTTGCCCGACTTGCTCGCTACCGCCATGCCTGATCCCTCTTGCTGCCTGCCGTGACCATCCGCCGGCCATGACAGTACCGCCTGTGCGCAGGCATCCGGACTGCGATGACTTAAGTCAGTAACGAGGACCGGTCGGTGTCCGCGTGATCAGCGCGCGAATGTTGTTCTTGCAGCGTCCGCAGACGGTGCCCGCACCGGTGCGTTCGCCGACCAGCTTGGTGCTCGAGGCGCCGTCCTCGACGGCGTCGATCACCTGCTGACTGGTCACCCCGGCACACAGGCAGACGTACATGACGCCTCACGCCCCGGGCGCGGTCCCCAGTCGGGCCTTGTCCACCTTGCCGGTGGCGTTCAGCGGCAAGCGGTCCACGAACGACACGAACCGCGGGGCCTTGAAGCCGGCCATCCGGTCTCGGCACCAAGCGATCAGCTCCGATTCGGACGTGTGCGCGTGGGCGGGGTCTTTGACCACGAACGCCTTGCCCACCTGGCCGAGGCGCTCATCGGGCACGCCGATCACCGCGACCTGTGCCACGGCGGGATGTTCCAGCAAGAAGCCCTCGATCTCGGCGGGATAGGCGTTGAAGCCGCCGACGATGAACATGTCCTTCTTGCGTCCGACGATCCGCAGCCGACCGGCGCAGTCCAGTGTGCCGACGTCCCCGGTGTGCAGCCATCCCTGCGCGTCGATCGCCTCGGCGGTCGCCTGCGGGTCATCGAGGTAGCCGGCCATCACGTTGTAACCGCGCACCAAGACCTCGCCATCATCGGCGATTTGCAACTCGATGTCCTGGCAGGCCAGACCGGCCGTGGTCGCGATGTCCTCGAATGAGTCACCGCGGCGCGAGGCCGTCACCGTGCCGGCTTCGGTGAGCCCGTAGCCGGTCATGATGGACTGGAACGGCAATTCGCTGCGGATCCGGCGCACCAGATCCACCGGGATGTCCGCGGCGCCGGTGACCGCCGCGCGCAACGATGACAGGTCACGCTCCGACGGCGCGTCCAACAGCGACTGATACAGCGTCGGCGGTCCCGGAAGCATGGTGATGCGTTCGGTTTCAATGAGTTCCAGCACGGCATCGACGTCGAAGACGCGGACCGGAAACATCGTGGCTCCCCGGATGCACGCGGCGATGCAGCCGGCCTTGTAGCCGAAGGTGTGGAAGAACGGATTGACCATGAGATAGCGGTCGCCCTCCCGCAGATCGGCTAGGTCGCACCATTCGGCGTAGAGCCGCAGATTCTGCCGATGGCTCATCATCACGCCCTTGGGCCGGCCGGTCGTACCCGAGGTGAAGATGATGTCGGCGATATCATCACCGTCGACCGTGCGCTGCATGGGCGAACCGGAACCCAGGAAGCCTGATTTGAGGTCGATCACCGGAATGCCGGGCGGCGCAGTGAAATCCAGTCCCAGGAAACCCTTTTCGACCAGCACTAGCTTGGCTCCACTGCGCCGGATGACGTCGTCTGCCTCGGCCGCCTTGAATCGGGTGTTGACCGGGACCAGTACTCCCCCGGCGGTCAGCAGCCCGAAAGCCGCGATGATCCACTCCGCCGAGTTGGGCGCCCAGATCGCCGCCCGGTCACCTCTGCCGATACCGGCATCGGCGAAGGCTCCTGCGGCGCACAAGATCCGGTCAGCCAGCTGCGCGAAGGTGAGCCGTAACGGACCGTCGGCGATCGCTTCGGCATCTCCGAAGCGATCGCCGACGCTCAAGACCATCTCGGGAATGGTCTGCCAGCGGGTCACCCTAAACGGTGACGAGGCGACCGAGGTTGCCGCCCATGATCTTGGCCTGGTCTTCGACCGGAAGGTGCTGCAGCGCCGTCACATAGTGGGTCGGTTCGGCAAGACCCTCCGGGTGCGGCCAGTCGGAGCCGTAGAGCACCTGGTCCACACCGATCAGGTTGATCAGGTCGTCGATGCCCTCTTCGTAGAACGGGCTGACGTAGATGCGGTTCTTGATCTCCTCCATGGGGTTGCCCACGAAGGCTTCCGGCGCCTTCTTGTACACCTCGGCCATGGAGTCCAACAGCGGGAACATCCACTTCGAGCCGGCCTCGACGATGCCCACCTTGAGCTTCGGGTGCCGGAACAGCGCACCGTGAATCACCCAGGAGGCCACCGCGTCCTGGATCGGGCGCCACTCGTTGAGGATCGCCATGGCGTTGGTCTGGAACGGCAGCATCTCCTGGGCGGCACCGTCCCACTCGGAGGTGTAACGCGAGTAGCCGCTGTCGGACGAGTGCATGCCCACGAAGACGTCGTACTCGACGCACTTCTCCCAGAACGGGTCGAACTCGGGCAGCGCGAAGGACCGCGGCCCACGGAAACCGGGCACCGGCGCCGGGCGGATCAAGATCGCGCGAGCGCCGCGCTTGACCACCCAGTCCAGCTCCTCGATGGCCTTCTCGACGATGGGCAGGGTGATCACCGGCGTGGTGAAGATCCGGTTCTTGTAGTTGAAGCCCCAGACCTCGTCCAGCCACTGGTTGAGCGAGTGGATGATGACGTGGATCGCGACCGGGTCGTCGCGCAACCGCTCCTCGATCAGGCTGGCCAGGGTCGGGAACATCAGCGAGCGGTCGACGCCGAGCTCATCCATCAGCTCCAGGCGCGGCCCCGGCTCGAAGAACGCCGGAATCGACTTCATCGGCTCGCCGAACAGCTCACGCTTGCTCTTGCCCTCGGGGTTGCCGAATTTGAAGTACTCCTCCCAGGCGCCCGGCTTGGCCACCACCGAGAAGGTGGGATTGGGGATGTACTCGCTGATCTGGCCGCGGATGGCGATTTTGGTGCGCCCGTTGATCTCCACGTACTGGACGATGTCCTTGTACTCCTTGGGCAAGTACTTGGTCATCGCCTCCGGCGGCTCATACAGGTGGTTGTCGGCGTCGAACAACGGGAAAGGAATCTCGACGCGGTGTGACAGTTGACCCATGAAATGCTCCTTTTCAGCTTGTGAGAATCATATTCTCACAAGCGTGTCGGTGCAACCTTGTCGGCCAGGTGCTGGCGCACCACGTACTTCTGCACCTTGCCGCTGGCGGTGCGCGGGAAATCGCCGACCTCGTGCAGCTCCTCGGGCCATTTCTGCGGCGCCACGCCGGTGCGCTCGAAATGGGCCCGCAGCTCCGGCATGGTCGGCAATGCGCACCCGGGTCTGAGGCGAACGACCGCCGCAGCCCGCTCTCCCAGTCGGGCGTCGGGCACCGCGACCACTACCGCCTCGGCGACGGCCGGCAGTGCCAACAGCACCTCTTCGACCTCGACGGCGCTGATGTTCTCGCCGCCGCGGATGATCACGTCGGCCTTGCGGTCGGTGATGGTCAGATAGCCGTCGGCATCGAGCACACCGACGTCGCCGGTGTGATACCAGCCGTCGGCGTCGAACGCCGCCTCGGTCAAGGCGTCGTCGGTGTAGCCAAGGCACAGGTCCGGGCCGCGGCTCAGGATCTCGCCGTCGGCGGCCAACCGGATCTCCACACCGGGCCGCGCGTCGCCGTCGGTGAACAGTCGCTTGTCCTCCGGGGCGTCCGGCCGTGAACCGGTGATCGACGGGTGTTCGGTGCTGCCGTAGGACCGGAAGACGAAGATCCCCAGATCCGCCAACCGGCGGGTGACCGCGGCGGGCACCGTCGATCCGCCCAAGCCGACGTGGCGGATATGGCGCAGGTGTTCGGCGGTGAAATCCGGATGGTCGAGCAGGCTGGTGACGAAATACGGTGGCCCGCCGCCGATCGACACGCCCTCATCGGCCATCAAGGCCAGCACCGCCGCAGGATCCCACGTATCGGCGAGGTCGATCGGCGCGCCCTCCAGTACCGGGATCAGAAACGCTCCCAGCATGCCGATGAAGTGCCCGACCGGGGTTGCGGTCAGCTGCCGGCCCCGGTCTTTGGGGTAATTGGCGAGCAGCTGGCGCGTCTCGAAGCACAGCGTCTGGTGAGAATGGATGACTCCCTTGGGGTTTCGCGTCGTTCCGGAGGTGTAGGCGATCAGCGCCGGTGCGCCCGGATCGGTGGCGAGCGTCCCGGCCATCGGCTCGGCGGCCAGCAGATCCTCGAAGTTCGGTCCGGTGACGGGCGCGCCCACTATCCCCACTATCGGAACATCGCCCACGAGTTCGGGCGCAAACCTCATCCGCCCGAACTCATCGGCGCTGATGAACACCTGCGGCTTGCTGGCAGCCAGGATGTAGCCCACTTCCTTGGGCCCGTAGAAGTGCACGATCGGCACCACCACCGCCCCCAGGAAAGCCGCCGCCCAGAAGGTCGCGGCGGCCTCCATCCAGTTGGGCAGCTGAAACGCCACCACGTCACCGGGGCCGACGCCGCGGGCAGATAGCCCGGCCGCCAAGCGGCGCGCGGTGCGCTCCACCTCACCGAAGGTGCCGAGCCATGGGCGGACCGCCGAGTGCACCTCGAATCGGCCGTCCGGCGTTGCGGCGAGACACGAAGTGAGCAGGTCACCGAGGGTCTCTTGGGTCCACCAGCCGTTGGCCTCGTAGCGCCGCGCCAAGTCGTCCGGAATCTTTCGCATGACGCCCGTGATGTTATTCTCCTAATCCGAGAATGCCAATATCTTCATTGGAGAGTCATGGTTGATGTCGAGCTGGATGAAGGATTGGCGGTCATCACGATCGATCGTCCCCAGGCACGCAACGCGATCGCGCCGGAGACGATGGATCAGCTGGATCGTGCGCTTGACGCAGTAGCCGCGGCACGGGCGCTGGTCATCACCGGCGGCGGCGACCGCGCCTTCGTCTCCGGCGGTGATCTCAAGCAACTCGCGGCCATCCGAACCGAGCCCGAGGCGCAAGTCATGGCGTGGCGGATGCGCTTGTTGTGCGACCGGATCGCGGCTTTCCCGGCACCGGTGATCGCGGCGCTGAACGGCCACGCACTCGGCGGCGGGGCCGAGGTGGCGGTTGCCGCCGATATCCGGATCGCCGCCGCCGACGTCAAGATCGCCTTCAACCAGGTTTCGCTGGCGATCATGCCGGCCTGGGGCGGCGCCGAGCGGCTTGCCGCACTGGTCGGCCACAGTCAGGCGCTGTTGCTGGCCGGCACCGGAACCATGCTCGACGCCGCAGCGGCCGAACGGATCGGGCTGGTGAACCGGGTGGTGCCCCGGGAGTCGTTTGAGGCCGAATGGCGCGGGCTGGCACGGTCGTTGGCCAATCCGTCGGCCGGTGAGATCAAGCGGGTGCTCGCCGGAGCGTCGGCCGACGAGGCGGTGGCGGCGTTCGCTCGGCTGTGGGTCGCCGACGAGCACTGGGCGGCCGCCGATCGGCTGCAGCAGAACCGGGCGCAACGCTAGTGCGGCGCGTGCCCCGACGACACCGCGACGCCGGTCCGCGGGGCTCCCGGTTCGCCCTCGAGACGGTGCAGCCAGCGCTCGACGAACTCCACCGTCTCGGCGTGGCCGAGGGTCATGCCCAGCGCCTCGTGCTCGATGATCAGCATCCGCGACGCGCTGGTCATCAGCACCATCAGCACCGTCGCGGGAAACTCCTCGGCGTCGATGCCGTAGCGCGCCAGCAGCCCGGCCACCGCGTCGATCTGTTCGGCGCGAAGCCGCTCGGCGTAGGTCGCGATCTCCGCCCGCAGGGCCTCACGCTGGTTGGCCAGCGCGATGAACTGCATCGTCAGCGCCGTCCATGCCGAGTCGGTGTTGAATCGCCACAGCGCCCACAACGGCTGCGGCGACGCGAGTGCCGCGGCCTGTTCGATCAGCCCCTGGTCGCCACGTCGGCGGAACATCGACAGGAACAGGTCGTCCATGGTCCGGAAGTAGTAGTGCACGAGTTGGTGTTTGAGGCCGGCCTGCTCGGCCACCCGGCGGGAGCTCACCGCGCCGTGACCGGCGGTCAGCAACAGCTGTTCTGCGGCATCGAGCAGCAGGGTCCGGTTCTTCGCATCCGGGGCGCCAATTCTGCGCTGCCCCTTAGCCGATTCGGCCATACCGTGCGCTCCGCATCGTCGTCATCCACCTTTACATGTCCGGCGGCCATAGTAATGCCGCGCCAACCCTTGACCCCCGGTCCCACCCATGCTAAGCAGATGCTCAGCACCTGTCAGCCCATTCTGCAGAGAGGTCCACGTTGACCGACTTCGACACCATCGACTTCTTCACCGACCAGTCTTTGATTCCCGACCCGCACCCGTACTTCGATTACTTGCGGGCCCAGAGCCCGGTCACCCCGCTGAACGTCTACGGCGTGGTCGCGGTGACCGGTCATGAAGAAGCGAACGAGATCTACCGCGACTCCGACACCTACTCCAACCTGGTCGCGGTCGGCGGACCGTTCCCGCCGCTGCCGTTCACCCCCGAGGGCGACGACATCAGCGAGCAGATCGAGGCGCACCGCCACCTGATGCCGATGTGCGAGCACATGGTCACCATGGACCCGCCGACGCACACCAAGGCCCGGTCGTTGCTGAGCCGGCTGCTCACCCCCAAGCGGCTCAAGGAGAACCAGGACTTCATGTGGCAGTTGGCCGATCGCCAGCTGGACTACTTCATCGACAGCGGCAGCTGCGAATTCCTGACCTCCTACGCCAGGCCTTTTGCGCTGCTGGTGATCGCCGACCTGCTCGGTGTCCCCGACGAAGATCGGCCGGTGTTCCAAGAGGTGCTGGGCGCGCCGCAGCCTGGTGCGCGCATCGGCGCGCTCGATCACGAAGAACTGGCCCACGACCCGCTGGCTTGGCTGGACGACAAGTTCAGCCGTTACCTGTCCGACCGCCGCGAGACGCCGCGCGGTGACGTGCTGACCGACCTGGCCACCGCCACCTACGAGGACGGGTCGATCCCCGAGATCGCCGACGTGGTCAAAAGCGCCACCTTCCTGTTCGCCGCCGGGCAGGAGACCACCACCAAGCTCCTCAGCGCGGCGTTGCGGTTCCTGGCCGAGGACCCCGCCCTGGTGGACCAGTTGCGCGCGGACCGCAGCAAGATCCCGAACTTCCTCGAAGAGACCCTGCGGATGGAAAGCCCGGTCAAGACCGACCCCCGACTGGTGCGCAAGACCACCACCCTGGGCGGGGTCGAGCTGAAGGCCGGCACCGTCGTGGTGGTGTTCCCCGGGGCGATCAACCGCGATCCCCGCAAGTTCGACAACCCGCACGAGTTCCGCATCGACCGGCCCAATGTGCGTGAGCACCTGGCGTTCGCCCGCGGCAGCCACACCTGTCCGGGCTCTCCCCTGGCCCGCGCCGAGAGCCGGATCTCGCTGGAACGCATCTTGGACCGGATGACTGACATCCGGCTCGACGAGTCGCAGCACGGCCCGGCCGGTGATCGCCGATTCACCTTCGAGCCGACGTTCATCCTGCGCGGCCTGACCGAACTGCACCTGGAATTCACCCCGGTAACGGCTCCCGTCCCCGCCGGCCTCTGACCGCAGCGACCAAGGACGGATAACCATGACGGTGACAACCACCAGCGCAGCGCACTACGACCCGTACAACGTCGAACTCAACAACGATCCGTACCCGATGTTTCGCCGGCTGCGCGAAGAGGCGCCGCTGTACTACAACGAAGAGCACGACTTCTACGCGTTGAGCCGGTTCGATGACGTGCACGCCGCGTTCGCCGACTACCAGACGTTCAGCTCGGCCAAGGGCGCCGTTCTGGAGATCATCAAGTCCGGCATGCAGATTCCGCCGGGGATCCTGATATTCGAGGACCCGCCGATCCACGACATCCACCGCAACCTGATGTCGGGGATGTTCAGCCCACGCCGGATGAACGCGCTGGAATCGCAGATCCGGGAGTACTGTGCGCGCTGCCTGGACCCGCTGGTGGGCACCGGGCGGTTCGACTTCGTCAACGACCTCGGGGCCCAGATGCCGATGCGGGTGATCGGGATGCTGCTGGGTATCCCCGAAGACGACCAGAAGCGCGTCACCGAGCACGGCGATGCCACCATTCGCACCGCGCCCGGTCAGAAGATGACCGACAACCCCGACGGGCCGATCGCCACCGGCGACGTGTTCGCCGACTACATCGACTGGCGGGCGAAGCATCCCTCCGACGACCTGATCACCGAGCTGATGAACGCTGAGTTCGAGGACGAGACCGGCACCCGGCGGAAGATGGGTCGGGAGGAACTGCACCTGTTTCTCACCGTGCTGGCGACCGCGGGCAGTGAGACCACCACCCGGTTGATCGGCTGGAGCGGCAAGGTGCTGGCCGAGCACCCCGACCAGCGGGCGGAGATGGCGGCCAACCCGGCCCTGATCCCGCGGGCGGTCGAGGAGCTGGTCCGCTTCGAGCCGCCGGCACCACACGCAGCCCGTTACGTCACCCGCGACGTGGAGTACTACGGCCAGACCGTGCCGGAAGGCTCGGCGATGCTGCTGCTGATCGGTGCCGCCAATCGGGACCACCGCCGGTTCCCGCCGGACGGCGACGTGTTCGACATCCACCGGGAACGCCGGCCGCACCTGGGCTTCGGCCACGGCACCCATTTCTGTGTCGGCAACGCGCTGGCCCGGTTGGAGGCGCGGATCGCCCTCGAGGAGATCCTGAAGCGCTTCCCCGAGTGGGAGGTCGATCTGTCGGCGACGCAGATCTCCCCGACGTCGACGGTGCGGGGCTGGGTCTCCATGCCGGCGATCATTCCGTGAGTTGATCCCCCTATGTACCCCAAGGTTTTCCGGTAATTGAAAGAAGTGAGGTTTCCATGGCTGGACGTGTTGAAGGCAAGGTCGCATTCATCACCGGGGCGGCTCACGGTCAGGGCCGCAGCCACGCGGTCCGGTTGGCCGAGGAGGGCGCCGACATCATCGCGATCGATGTCTGTAAGCCGATCGTCGAGAACTCGCCCATTCCCCCGGCCACCCCGGAGGAACTGGCCGAGACCGCCGATCTGGTCAAGGCGCGCAACCGCCGGATTTTCACCGCGCAAGTCGACGTGCGCGACTTCGATGGGCTCAAGGCGGCAGTGGACGCCGGAGTCGAGGAGCTGGGCGGCCTGGACATCATCGTCGCCAACGCCGGCATCGGCAACGGTGGCGACACCCTGGACCAGTGCAGCGAACACGACTGGCAGGAGATGATCGACATCAACCTGTCGGGCGTGTGGAAGACGGTCAAAGCCGGTGTGCCGCACCTGATTTCTGGAGGCAAGGGTGGTTCGATCATCCTGACCAGCTCGGTCGGCGGGTTGAAGGCCTATCCGCACTGCGGCAACTACGTCGCCGCCAAGCACGGCGTGGTGGGCCTGATGCGCTCGTTCGCCGTCGAGTTGGGCCAGCACATGATCCGGGTCAACACGGTGCACCCCACCCATGTCAGCACCGGAATGATCATGAACGAGGGCACCTGGAAGATGTTCCGCCCCGACCTGGAGAACCCGGGTCCCGACGACATGGCCCCGATCTGCCAGATGTTCCACACCCTGCCGATTCCGTGGGTGGATGCGGTGGACATCAGCAACGCTGTGCTGTTCCTGGCCTCTGACGAGGCGCGGTACGTCACCGGCGTCACGCTGCCGGTCGATGCCGGAAGCTGCCTGAAGTAGCGCGAGCAGGCCCGCCCTGGGCGCTGACTCAACGAGTAGGTGCGCTGCCGATCACGCCGTGCGCCTCCAGCGCCGCGATCTCGGCGTCGGACAGGCCCAGCTCGCACAGCAATTCGTGGTTGTGCTCGCCGAGCAACGGAGCCGGCCGGCGATGGAATCGATTGGGCCCGTGTGTCGACCGCACTGGCAGGGTGCTGTGCCGCACCGCCGGGTTGACCGGATGAGTGACCACTTCGAAGAAACCCCGGTAGCACAGCTGCGGCAACTCGGCCTGCCGGTGCGGCTGCACCGCCTTGGCCACCGGGACCCCTAGGGGCCACAGCAGTTCGACGATCTCGTCACCCCCGCGTTCGGCGCACCAGGCACCGAGGTGGACGTCGATGAGGTCGTGCTGGGCGCGGCGCCCGGCGACACTCGCCAGCTCCGGCTGCATCGCCCAGCCCGGTCGGCCCAGCGCGTCGCGGAGCGCCTCCCACTGTCCGTCGGTCGCGATCGCAATCGCCACCCAGCAGTCCAGCCGGCCGAATTCGTCGATATCGGCGGTGCGGTAGAGGTTTTGCGGGGCGGCAGTCGGCCCGCGGTTGCCGTCGCGTTGCAGCAGCGCTCCGTAGGCCGAATATTCGATCACCTGCTCGGCGGCGATGTTGAGTGCGGCATCGACCATCGCCGCTTCCACCAACACACCCTGCCCGGTGCGGTTGCGGTGTTCCAGGGCCAGCAGCAGCGCGTTGAGCGCGTGGACTCCGGCGTTCGGGTCACCGATCGAGTACGGCTCGTAGGGGTTGCGTTCGGGGAAACCGGTCAGCCAGCTCACCCCGGATGCGGCCTCGATGACATAGGCGAACGCCGGGTTGTCTCGCCAGGGACCGTCCAGCCCGAAACCGGGCATTCGCAGCATGATTGCAGTGGGTTGCACCGCACGGACGGTGTCGAAGTCCAACCCGATCTGCTCGAGGACCCGCGGGGTGAAGTTCTCCACGATCACGTCGGCGGTCGCGATCAGCTTCCGCAGCACCTCGCGGCCCGCCTCGTGCTGCAGGTCGACGGTGAGGCCCCTTTTGTTGGTGTTCAGCGCCGAAAAGATCGGCGAGCGTTCCCACCATTGCGGTTCGCTGACCGGGATCCCGGCGATCAAGCGGGTTCCATCCGGTCTGCGGGTCGACTCCACATGGATGACGTCGGCGCCGAGCATCCCCAGCGGATGCGTGCAGCTCGGGCCGGCCCAGAACGTGGTCAGGTCGAGCACCCGTAGGCCGCTGAACGGCAGGACTTCCGGCCGGTCCTGAGCCGGCGCCGGGCGGGCCGGCATCACCGACATCTGGTAGGCCTCGGTGTGTTCACCGAGACGTGGTGCGGGCTGCGGCGGGCGAAGCGAGGCGGGGGTCAGCCGGTAGGGATGGCCCGGCTGGGTGAAGCCGTCGCGGGGGTTGGTGACGAAAGAGCTGCGGTACTGGAAGTGGTCGAGCTCGGTGACATTGGCGCCGTTGGCAACCGGGGCGTTCGGGATCCGGAACGCAGTGGCCAGGTCGCGGATCTCCTCGACCGTCTGCTCTTTCACCCAGGCGTAGATCGCCTCGGCCTTCTCGTTGGCCTGCTGGGTGATCGACAGCGGCGAGTCCTCGTCGATCCACTCTGGGTGTCCGGTCATCGCGCACAGATCGAACCACTGCTGAGCGGTGCCGCACCCGACGTCGACAAGACCGTCTTTGGCGCTGGCGATTCCGGGGACCGTGACCTTGCGGGCGTCGCGCCAAGGCCGGCCGAGCATCTCGAAGTAGCTGACCGGGTAGTAGGTCAGACCCAGGATCTGAGTCTCCAGCATCGACAGGTCCAGTAGATCCCCGACCGCGCCGTTGCGTCGCGCGTACCACGAGGCCAGTGTCATCGCGCTCGCGTACGCGCCGGCGAGGTACTCGCCGACTTGTCCGCCGACGAAAGCCGGAGGCAGGTCGGGTGATCCGCGGCCGATCCCGAAGATCCCGCCCGACCAGGCCTGCAGGGTGAACTCGGTGGCGGCACGGTCGCGCCACGGCCCGTCGAGCCCGAACGGGGTGATCGCGGTGACGATCAGGTGCGGGTGGTCGCGGCGCATCCGTTCGGGGGCGAAGCGTTCGGCCACCGCCGAGCCGCGTGACCACACCACCGCATCCGCCCCGGCCAGCAGGGCGCCGACGAAATCGTCGTCGGAGTCGGCTGGATCGGTGACGACACTGTGTTTGCCGCCGGCCAAGAAGCTGAACAATGCGCCATCCGCGCCGGTGGCGGCCCCGGATGCCGACCAGTACCGCAGGGGATCCCCCTGTGGCGGCTCGACTTTGATGACCTCAGCGCCGCCGTCGGACAGCAACTTGGTGCAGTAGGCGCCGGCGATTCCGGTGGACACATCGACGACGGTGAAACCGTCCAGCGGCAGCACGGGCTAGTTGTCCTCGTCGCGGCTGGACTTGCTCAGCCGGAAATCGGGCGGGAACCTCGCATCGTTGTCCTTGACCGCGCCGGACAGCCCGGAATCGATGGCGTCGTCGAGCATCAGGTCGTCGGAGTCCGGTGCCACCCCCGAGCCCATCGACTCGAAGAACGCCGACAACAGGCTGCCCATGTACTCGCCCTGATGCTGCTTGTACACCTCGAAGAACATCTTCTGCATGAACACCGTGTCGACCGGGCGGTTACGCGCGCAGGCCAGCGCGTACTTGTCGACCTCGGCTTCGAGCTCATCGCGGGGCACCACCTTGTTGAGGAAGTTGCACTTCTCCATGTCCGCGGCGGTGAAAGGGCGTCCGGTGAAAACCATTTCGGAGAACTTGCGCAGCCCCATCATCTGCACCCAGGTCCACATCCGTGGCCCCCAGCCGTAGTAGCGGAACGACGGGTGGCCGAACAGCGCATCGTCGGACGAGATCACCAGATCGGCGTCGGCGGCCTGGTAGAAGTGCCAGCCATAGCAGTACCCCTTGGCTTCCACGATGCTGATCTTCTTCAGCTCCTGCAGCGGCCGGTTACCGGCCTGCACGTTGGCATACCAGGCACTGATGGTGGCGCCGTTGCGGAAGGTGCCCTGGGGCGGATAGGTGACATCCATGCCTTCCAAACGCAGTTCCGCCAAGCGCTTTTCGGGCTCGTCAACACCTTCCATGAACTCCGGCAGGTCAGCTCCGCTGCCCAGGTTATCGCCGACACCGCGGATCACCACCACCTTGACGTCGTTGTCGACGCTGGCCCCGCGCAGCAGGTCCGCGTAGCGCAATCGTGCCGCCGACGTGGGCGCGTTGAGGTATTCCGGCCGGTCGAAGGTGATCGTGGCGATCTTGGTGGCCGGGTCCTTGTGGTAGCGGATGATCTCGTCGGCGGAAGGCCGTGGCGATGAACCTGGTGTGCCAGACATTGGCGATCTGCTCCTTCAGCAACCGGTGGCGAACGGGCTGGTGGTCAAGACTTCGTGGCCACCGTCGGTGATCAGCACCGCCTCCCGCCCGAAGACCGCGCCCACGCCGGGCTCGAACACATAACCGGTGACCGATAGCACCATCCCGGGCTCCAGCCGCTCGGCGGCGGCGGTGTTGCGAAGCTGAGGCGACACCACCGGCGGATCGAATCCCAGTCCCAGGCCGTGAGCTACCGGCACCGGCGGCAGGGGTTCGCCGGCGTCGGCGTAGGCGGACAGCAATTCACTGCACGTCGCGCCGGGCCGGCAGGCACCAGCCAGCCTCTCCCACAACGTGTCCCATCGCTGGTACAGCCCAGCGGCGCCGGGAACAGTACCGACCGGGTAGGTGCGTCCCACTTCGGCGACGTAGCCGCCGGCCAGCACGCCCGCCGAGAACGCCACCAGGTCACCGGTGTGCACCCGCCCGTCGCCGACCGCGCGCCGCCACGGGTGTTCCCGCGAGGTCACCCAGGCAACGTCCTGGTTGGCCGGGGTGCTGACCCCACCTGCTGTCATCGCCTCCATCAGCACCCCGGTCAACGTCTGTTCGCTGACGCCGTCTTGCAGGGCGCCCACCGCCGCCGCCAGCGCCGACTCGGCCACCGCGACCGAGGACCGCAGCGCCGCCACTTCCTCAGCGGTCTTGATCGCCCGGGCCGCCCGCATGGCCAGCTCGCCATCGACCAAGTCCGCGTTGGGAAACGCCATCGGCAGCAGCTGGGCGAACAAAGGTGACATGGCGTCGGTTCCGACCCGCCGCGCGGTGCCGGCTCCTTCGATACGCGCCAGCGCCGCAATGGTGTTGGTCGGATTCCAGGAGATCCCGTACAGATTGTCGTGCGGGATGTCCTCCGGAATCCCCTCATCCCAGGTACTGAGCAGATGGATGGCACCGGTTTCGCGCACCAGCACACAGGTGGGGCCGAACGGGCGGGTGCCCGCCACCCATAGCTGCGGCGCCCCGGTGACATAACGGACATTGGCCTGCCGGCCCAGCACCAGTACGTCGAGATCGTGGGCTTCCATCTGCGCCAGCGCCCGCTCACGGCGCCCACCGCGCAGTGCGAGGCGGTCCGGCAGAACCTCAGTCGTCATCGTCATGATCCTTCGCCATAGGGGGCATAGGGGTAGTCGCTCAACGAGATCCAGCCGTCCTCGGTGACGACGACCACCTCTTCACCCCGGTACCCGCCGGTGCCGTCCTCCCACACCACCGGCTCGAGCACCAGGACCATGCCCGGCTCGAACACGAAGTTGTTGTCGAACTCATCGCCCAAGTCGGTGCCGATCATCGGCATCTCGGCGGCGTTCACGCCGATACCGTGGCCGAGGTAGAAGTGCGGCAGCCAGGGCCGGGTGCCATCGCCGTTCGCGGCGATGGCCGCGCGGGCCAGATCGCCGGAGGTCACCCCGGCCCGCAGCACCCCGCGCACGGCGTCGAGGATCTCCCGCCAGCGCCGGTACTGCGCCTGCTGCCGAGGTGTCGGATCGGCGCCGGTGACCCAAGTCCGACCGAAGTCCGAGCAGTATCCCCCGTAGGTTATCGACACGTCGGTCCACAGCACGTCACCGGCCGTCAGCTCGCGCTCGGTGGTCAGCAGCGGTAGCGCCAGGTCACCGTGGGTGGTCCACACCCCAGAGGCCCTGCTGTCGGGCATCACCTGCCAGATCGGCTCCAACATGCTGGCGCTGGCACCTAATTCGAATGCGTGCCGCAGGAATTGGGCCGACAGATCCATCTGGCGGATACCGGGCGCCAGCGCCGCCTGCACGTCGACCATGGCCTCATCGGTGATCCGGCACGCGGTACGGATGCAGGCCAGCTCATCGGGGGTCTTGATCACCTTGGCCGCACTGACCACCTGCGCCGCATCCACCGGCCGGCCGCCGGGAAACAGCAGCTGCTGGGCGCGGCGCATCGCACCGGTGTACTCGTCGATGCCGACCACCGCGTTGCCGGGAATCAACTCGCCGAGCACCCGGGCGAAATGCTCTACGCCTTCGTCGAATTCGAGATAAACCGGACCGTGCACATGATCGGCGGGCAGGTCGGACTCCCCGGATGCACCTTCCCGGAACGGCAGAAACAGATGCGGCCATTCGTCGTCGGCCAGCACGACGGCCACCGGCCGCTCGACGTGGGACAACCCGGCATCACCGAGGCGCCAACTGGTCCCGGTGGCGTAGGTGACGGCATTGTTGCCCAGCAGGACCAGGGCGTCGACGCCCCGGTCCGCCATCGCCGCGCGGAGCCGGGTGCCGGTTTCCCGGCGCAGCCTCGCCCGGTCGACGACGTCGGGGATCGCGATGCTGCCGGCGGCTTGCGACACCGAGGCCAACGCACCCATCACACCCCCAGGAACGCTTTGATATTGCCGCTCACCACTTTCGCCGCATCCTGCGGTCCGAGTGCTTCGACGACATGGGCCAACGACTTCTCCGAATAGCCGAAAGTGCTCTCGTTGTGCGGGTAGTCCGACGACCACATCACCTTGTCCACCCCGATCCGGTCGATCAGCCGCAGACCCAGCGGATCGACCATGAACGATGCGCTCATGTTGGTGTCCCAGTAGTGCTGGATCGGATGCTGTAGCTGGTGGTTGAACATGTGCTGGTAGGAGGCGAGCAGGTGTTCGGCGTCCTGCAGCGCCGACGGCACCCAGGCGATGCCACCTTCGAACCAGCCGACCCGCAGGCCCGGGTTGTGGTCGAGGATGCCGCCGAAGATGTACTTGGAGAACATCTCCCGGAACGAGTCGACATTGATCATCATGCCCACGACGACGCTGTTGACCTCACACGGGGTTTTCGGCGGCGTCTCGCCGATGTGGTGGGTCACCGGCAGCCCGGCGGCCTCGATCTCGTCCCACACCGGGCGCATCGCGGTGCTGGAGTAGTCGATCACCCCGCCGTCGTCGTCTTTGCCGGGGTTGAGCGGCAACAGGAAGGTCTTGAGTCCCAGGGATTTCAGCTCGGCCAGGGTGCGGCGAGTGCCGGCCGGATCCCACCAGTTGATCAGGCCCACCCCGTAGAAGTGGCCATTCGACCGCTCCTGCAGCTCGGCCATGTGCTCGTTGTAGATGCGGAATACTCGCTCGCGCAGCTCTTTGTCGGGGAAATGAAACAATGCCAGTACAGCGTTCGGAAACGCCAATTCCTTGTCGACGCCGTCGGTGGCCAATTCCTGGATGCGGGCCTCGATGTTGCTGCTGGCGGCGCCGGCCAGGTCGTCGTACTGCATCAGCACCGCCGAGAAGTCACCCGGCAAAAAGGTCTGCCCCTTGCGCCCGACCATGTATGCGCCGTCTTCGTACCAGATCCGCGGCGCCTTGTCGCGCAGCTCCTCGGGGAACTTCTGATAAAAGATGTCGTCGGCCAGTGAGATGTGGTTGTCGGCGGAGAACACCTCAGTTCCTGGGGGCAGGCCGACGTCACGGCGGGCTTGGCCGCGACGATCCTTGGGTGCACCGTATCCGCCCGGCGGATAGAACTCAGCGGTTCGCGTTGCGCTCGTTGACATGTCGATCCACTCCAATCGGGCGGGTTACCAGGTGACCGGGAGCTCGTAGACGCCATAGGCGAGTCGGTCGTTTTTGAACGGGATCTCGTCGATGCCCACCGCCAGTTTCAGCGTCGGGATGCGCCGGAACAGGGTGCGGAAGGCGATCACCATCTCGGCGCGGGCCAGCTGCTGCCCGACGCACTGGTGCGGCCCGAATCCGAACGCCATGTGCTGGCGGGCCGGCCGGAACAGGTCCAGCACCTCTGGCTCCGGGAAGACCGACGCGTCCCAGTTGGCCGGCGCCAGGTCGATGATGATGCCCTCGCCGGCCCGGATCGTCTCACCGGCGATCTCGATATCGTCCAGCGCAACCCGGCGCTGGCCGGTGTGGATGATCGACAGGTAGCGCAACAATTCCTCGACGGCGTTGGCGATCGCGGCATCGTCGTCGGCGCGGAACACCGCGGTCTTCTCGGCGATCTTGTCAGGCTCGTGCAGCAGCGCCACGATGCCCAGGCCGATCATGTTCGCGGTGGTCTCGTGGCCGGCGATCAGCATCCCGGTGCCGAGTTGGGTGGCCTCGCGTATCGACAGCTCCCCGTTTTGCACTCGCTGGCCCAGCGCGGAGACCATGTCGTCGGCCGGCTCGGCCATCCTGGTCTCCAGTAGCCGGACCAGGTACTTCGACAGTTCGCTGGCGCCCTCGGCGAGGTCGTCGGAGGTGGCGTTGCGGTCCACGCCCATGGTGGCGTGCTGCTGGAAGAACGCGTGGTCCTCATACGGAACGCCGAGCAGTTCGCTGATCACCAGAGACGGAATCGGCAGCGCGAATCCTTCGATCAGGTCGGCCGGTTGCGGGCCGGCCAGGATCGCGTCGAGGTGTTCGTCGGTGATCCGTTGCGCGACCGGGGTCAGCGCCTCGACACGTTTCATGGTCAGGGCCGGGGACAGGATCCGCCGGTAGCGGATGTGCTCGGCGCCGTCGGTGGTGAACACCGACTTGGGGCGGTGATCGACGCTGGCGCGCATCATCTCGTTCCAGTGCGGGAAGCCGGGCTGGTGATCATCGACGCTGACCCGCGGATCGGAGAACAACGCCCGCACCGCTTCGTATCCGGTGACCAGCCAGGGGGTGCTGCCGTCCCAGATCCGCACCCGGCTCAGCGGCCGCTCGGCGGCCAGCGCCATGGTCTCCGGCGGCGGGGCGAACGGACACCGGCCGTCCCTGCTCATCGGGTACTCCGGCGTTGCGGTGGCCGCCATAGTGGATGCGTCGGTCACGCTTTACTCCTCAACGACTGTGATGGCTCGGGACGGACAGACGGCGGCCGCTTGGCGAACGGCTTCGGCGAGTTCTTCCGGGGGGTTCTCGTCGAGCACGACCACGACGCCGTCTTCGTCGCGCTGGTCGAAAACCCGGGGGGCCAGTCCGACGCACTGGCCCGAGGAGGCGCAGATGTTCTGGTCGGCGGTGACTTTCACGCCGCACCTCCGGTAACCGGGGCCCGCCACAATCCGACGATGGCGTCGATGAGGTTCGAGCTGGCTTGTTGCCAGTTGGTTCGCGCTTTGCCGCCGGCGGCCAACGTGCGTTCCCAGTCGGCGCAGGTGTGCATCAGCAGGTTGCGGGCCATCACGTTGCGGGCGGCCCGGACGTCGGCCGGCAGGTCCGGGAGGCAACGGCTGATCTCGTCGACCACCTTGACCAGCGACGGTGAACTCAGCGCATCCTTGACGACGATGTTGTGGTAGGCCGGATCTGCCATCACCTGTGCGGCGAATCGCGCGTACCAGGTCGGATTGCCCAGCGCGGCAAGGTGATCGGTCAGCGGTCGGACCAGACACGACACCCAGTCCCGCAATTCGGTGGAATCGGCCGCCGCAGCCACCATCTCTTCGCGCAGGCGCTCGACGGGCAAGCGGTGGCGGCGTTCGATCTCGCGGACGAGGTCGGTCTTGGTGCCGAAGTGGTAGCCGACCGCGGCGTTGTTGCCCTGGCCGGCGGCTTCGCTCACCTGGCGGTTGGACACCGCGAACACCCCATGTTCGGCGAACAGCCGTTCGGCGGCGGTCAAGATGGCTTCCCGGGTGGAGTTCGCCCGTTCGGCCCGCACAGCCCTATCAGCGGTGGTCACCGGGTCAGTCAACCGCGAGGCGGCCATTAAGTCAAGCGATTGATTTAATTCGGCTCGGCCGGCTTCGCGCGGCGGCGAATCGCCTTACCGGCGACCGTCCCACCGTCGACCGGCAGCACGACGCCGGTGACATAGCGGGATCGTTCACCAGCGAGATACAGCGCGGCTTCGGCGACATCGTCGGCGGTGCCTTCGCGCTTCAGCGGCCGATCGGCGCGCATCGTCTCGCGGATCGCCGCTTCATAGCGCGCGACGGCCTCGGAGTCCAGATTCGCCGCAGCCGACGACGCCACGAACGGTGTCGGGATGTTGCCGGGGGCGATGGCATTGACCCGGATGTCATAGTGCGCCAATTCGATTGCGGCAGACTTGGTGAACTGGATGACCGCGGCCTTGGAGGCGCGATAGGTCATCACCCCGCCGCCAGCCTGGATGCCGCCGATCGAGGTCAAGTTGATGATCGCCCCGCCGCCGGCTTTGGACATCTGCCGGGCGGCATCGCGGGTACCGGCCATCACGCCGAGCACGTTGACCGCCATGATGCGATGGAAATCGGCCAGGTCGTCGTCGAGGAAGCGGTTGTGCATGGTTCCCGAGACACCGGCGTTGTTGACCATGATGTCCAGCCCGCCGAACGTTTCGACGGCGAACTCGACCAGCGCGCCGACCTGTTGCGGGTCGGCGACATCGGCGGCCCGGAACGTCGCCTCGGCACCGAGCTCCGCCGCGAGCGCCTCGCCGCGCTCGGGATCCAGATCGGCGATGACCACTCGTGCCCCCTCGGCGAGAAAACGTTCCGCGATGCCGCGGCCGAGACCCGATGCTCCCCCGGTGACGATCGCCGTCTTGCCCGCCAGCTCGTTGCCCATCGACCACCCTCCGCCCGGAACATCACAGCGGTTCGACTCAACCCGCTTCAGCCCGCTCAGTCAAGCGACTGAATTAATTCGGGACCCGCCTACGGTTTGAGCGCCGGCGCCATCACCGGACCTTCGGTTTGATCTCCTCGATCACCCACTGGGCATAGTCGAGGTATTCGTCGACGCCGCGCACCGCCGGCAGCGGTACCGAACTCACCGTGACCCCCTGCTCGCCCAGCCAACTCAGCCGGTCGATGATCTCCTGGCCGCTCATGCCAGAGCGGGCGTGCGGGTCGTGGCGGCGGACGTGGCCTTCGCCGACGCGCGTGGTCGCCATTCCGTGCACCACGTCGAAGGCGCGCCCGTCGTACTCCGGCTGGGATTTGATGAAGTCCACCCGCTCGGCGATCTGCTCCGGCGGCGTCAGGAAACTCCACCACCCCGAGGCGAACTTGGCGGCCCGGCGCAACGCCGCATCGGCGTCGCCGCCGATCCAAATCGGAAGATGGGGCCGCTGCACCGGTTTCGGCTCGAACGCCACGTCGCTGAAGGAGACGTAGCGACCCTCGAACCGCGGCGACTCGCAGGTCCACAGCTCGATGATCGCCGCCAGAAACTCATCGGCGATCCGTCCGCGCTCACCGAATGGCACGCCGAGTACCTCGAATTCGCGTTGGAGCCATCCCACCCCGAACGTCACCATCATCCGGCCGCCGCTGAGCCAGTCGGCGGTGGCGAGTGCTTTGGCGAGCACGATCGGCTGGTGCAGCGGCAGCACCGTGACGCAGGAGTTGAGCATGATCCGCTCGGTGGCACCGGCCAGGTAGGCCTGGGCGATCGTCGACTGGAAGTAGTGCGGCCCGGAGAGCTCGACGTGCTCGGCCGGGATGACGATGTGCTCGGGGACCGCGATCATGTCGTAGCCCAACTCATCGGCGCGCTTGGCCATCCGGGTCTGCTCGGCTCCGGTGACCCCGGCCTCCCAGGGCTGCATCATCGCTTTCAACCGCAGCATGTGGGGCAGGCCGAACACCAGCTTCATTCGCGCGACTCTACAACAGTAGAGAAGGCTGCAGACTAGACTCGGTCGAACCATGCGACGAAAGCCCAATCCAGATCAGCGCCGGCGGGAACTCTGCGACGCCGCCATCCGGCTGCTTGCCGATGACGGCGTGAAAGGGGTCAGCCATCTCAAGGTCGACCGCAAGGCCGGTGTTCCGGACGGGACCACCTCGTTCTACTTCCGCACCCGGTCAGCACTGCTGCAGGCGGTCGCGGTCAGGGTTTCCGAGCTGGACCTCAAAGACCTGACCGCGGCGACCCGGTCCCAGCCGTCCGCCGACACCGGCGAACCGTCCGGGTTGGCCACCCTGGTGATGCGCTCGACAACCGGTGCGCGGCTGATCCGCACCAAGGCCCGCTATGAACTCGCGCTGCAGGCCGTGCGTGATCCCTTGCTCGACGAGGCATTCCGCAGCTATGGCGACCAGTTCCACGCTCTGATCCGCGACGTGGTGCTGCGATTGCAGCCCGGCGAGCCGGACGACGCACTGGCCGACCGGCAGGCCTATGTCGTGATGATGTTCATCAGTGGCGTGCTGCAGGCGTTCGCCAGCGGGGATCGCAGGATCGGCAGCGCCGAGGAACTGGACGCGCTCATCTCGGGCATTGTCGCCGGAATCGGCTCTTCCTTCTCTCTACGTTAATAGAGTAGCGTTACCCGGCATACGGAAGGATCTGCTATGACTGCGGTGCAAGGAGATTCGGGGGTGCTGGCCGGCGAGTCCCGCATGCTGGTCGACGGCGAGCTCGCCGGAACCAGCAGCGGAGCGACGTTCGACGTCGTGCATCCGGCCAGCGAAGAGGTGGTCGGAACCGCCGCCGACGGCACGGTCGACGACATGGCGCGCGCAGTCGGCGCGGCCCGCCGCGCGTTCGACACCAGCGACTGGTCCCGCGATGTGGAGTTCCGCCACCACTGCCTGATGCAGCTGCACGCCGCACTCGAGGACGAGAAGGAGCGGCTGCGCCGCATCCTGATCACCGAGGTGGGTTGCCCGATCACCGTCACCGGCAGCCAGATCGAGAGTCCGATCGCCGAGGTGAAACACTGGGCCGATCACGCCCGCGCCTTCGACTACCTGGTGGACACCGGGCTGCACGACACCCCGCTGGGCCCGGCGCGCCGCAAGCTGCACTACGAGCCGCTCGGCGTGGTCGGCGCGATCACCCCGTGGAATGTGCCGCTGTATCTCAACATCGCCGAGACCGTGCCGGCGTTGATGGCCGGTAACACCGTCGTGCTCAAGCCGGCCCAGCTCACCCCGTGGTCGGGCAGCGAATTGGGCCGGATCGTGGCCGAACGTACCGATATTCCCGCCGGGGTGTTCAACGTCGTCACCTCGAACGCCAACGAAGTCGGTGCGGCGTTGTCGGCGGATCCCCGCGTCGACATGATCACCTTCACCGGTTCCACCGCGACCGGCCGGGCCATCCTGGCCGCGAGCGCACCGACGGTGAAGAAGACGCTGTTGGAACTCGGCGGTAAATCCGCACACATCGTGCTCGACGACGCCGACTTCAATTCGGCGCTGCCGATGGCCGCGATGATGGCCTGTGTGATGTCGGGCCAGAGCTGTGTCCTGCCGTCGCGAATCCTGTTGCCCCGCAGTCGCTATGAGGAGGGCCTGGCGGTGCTGAAGGCGTCGATGGAGAACTTCCCGATGGGCGACCCGTGGACGCCCGGCAATATGCAGGGCCCACAGATCAGCCAGACGCAGCGGCGCAAGGTGCTGGGGCTGATCGCCTCCGGCCTGGATTCGGGCGCACGGCTGGTCACCGGCGGCGGCATCCCGGAACAGCTGCCCACCGGTTACTACGTGCAGCCGACCCTGCTGGCCGACGTCGATCCGGACAGCAAGATCGCGCAGGAGGAGATCTTCGGCCCGGTACTGACCGTCACGCCGTATGACACCGACGACGACGCGGTCGCGATCGCCAACAACTCGATCTACGGGCTCTCCGGTGAGGTCAGCAGCGCCGACGTGGACCGGGCGATGGCGGTGGCGACCCGGATGCGCACCGGCAACGTCAGCATCAACGGCAAGAGCCACTTCGGTATCGACAGCCCGTTCGGCGGCACCAAGCAGAGCGGCCTGGGATACCGCAACGGCACAGTCGGTTTCACCGAATACCTGCACATCAAGACCATCGGGATGCCGGCATGACGGTGCCGATCGAGGATCAGCTGGAGATCTCCGCGCTGCTGTATCGCTACGCCCGCGCCGTCGACACCAAGGACTGGGCGCTGTACCGGTCGGTGTTCACCGACGATGCCCTGATCGACTACACCTCGGCCGGCGCCATCTGCGGCACCCGCGACGAAGTGACCGATTGGTTGGCCGTCGGCTTTACCGCGATCCCGATGTCGATGCACTACATCACCAACATCGAGATCCTGGAACACGCCGGTGATTCGGCGACCGTGCGGGCCATGTTCTACAACCCGATGCAGCTGCCGAGCATGGCCGACTTGAGCTGCTGCGGCGGCTATTACCACCACGAGCTGGTGCGCACGGCCGAGGGCTGGCGTAGCCGCAACCTGCGCGAGGAGAACGTCTGGTTCACCAATCCGCCGGGCCGCCAAGCCGTCGGTTGACCAACGGCGCTGAATACCCGACCACCCAAGCGACCCCCACCTGCGGTCGAGCCCTACCCCGGCCCCACCGGCGAACTCACCGAACACCACCGAACACCAACTAAGTGCAATGTTTCGATCGCATTGCCTGCGACAATCGGATCGAGCAAATCTACGGTCCGGCACGCACCGACGGGGGCCGGTCAACCGGCTAGGAAGTCCAGCAGCAATCCGTTGACCTGCTCGGCCTGCTCGATCTGCGGGCAGTGCCCGGCGTCGTCGACGACGACCGCCCGGCCACCCGGAATCCGGTCGGCGATCTGTTTCGCCCAGCCCCGCGGTAGCAGCTTGTCGCAGCCGCCCTCGATCACCAGCGCCGGCACCGAAATCCGGTCGTAGCGCCGGTCGCTCGACGCGGGCGGGGGCGGCTCGGCGCCAGGCCGGCGAAACCTCGCTGCGGCAACCGCCTCCCAGGCGCCGGGCGCGGTGCTGCAGGCATACCGGCGCTGCACATAGTCCTCGTCGGCGGGATAGGCCGGGTCGTGGAACAGCGCCTCGACGATGCGGCGCATCGCGGCCGGCGTGGCGTCATAGTCGTAGAGCGCGGCCATGTGCTGGTTCTGCTGGATCTCGCCGCCGCCGCAGATGGCGACCAGTCGGCGCACCGGCAACAGCGGCGCCGCCGAAGTGGTGTCGACCAGCAGCATGATCGCACCCATGGAATTGCCCACGAAGTCCGCCGATTCGACGCCGAGGGTGGCGCAGAACCGCGCGACGTGGCGGATCCGCATACCTCGGCCGTCGTTGAAGTCGATGACCTTGGCCGACTCCCCGAATCCGAGCAGGTCCGGCGCGAGCACCCGATAGCGCTGCGCCAGTGCGGTGATATTGCGTTCCCAACCGATTTCGGCGCCGGCGCCGAACTCTCCGCCGTGCAGCAGGACCACGGCAGGCCGAGCCGGATCGCCGGCTTCGAGGTAGGAGGTGCTCAGCCCGTCCACCAGGACGGTCTTGCGCGCGACCAGCAACGTCGGCTCCTTTAGTTCGGGATCAGCGGGCCGATCGGGCGGGTGGTGGTGGCGTGCACCAGCAGCTCGGCCAGTTCGGCGGGTCGGCTCAGAAACGGCGAGTGTGACGCGTCGATGGTCAGCGGTTCCACACCGAGCCGCCGGCAGACCAGGTCGGCCAGCCAGCGCGGATAGGCGCGGTCCTGTTCGCAGCGGATGAAGCTGCGGCCGATGTCGGCCGCCCAGAAGTTGCGCACCGACACCGGCGCCACCGTGGTGTCGCCGAACCGTTCCGGCCCCAGCCGTTCGAAGGCCCACCGCACGGTGTCGTCATCGCAGTCGTGGTAGAAGTACTGCCGGGCACCGTCGATGTTCGCGAAGGTCATCGCGCCGTCGTCGGCGAAGTGCAGATGCGACAGCATGTCAGCGGCGGCGGTGTCGAAGAACTCGGCTCCCTCGCTGCCCATCGTCATCGCATCGGTGTAGCTGTGCCCCTCCCGGGGCAGGGCCGCCGCCAGGTAGACGATGTGGCTCGCCAGCTCCGGTGCGCTGTCGGCGCCCAGCGTCGCATCGAAACCACCGCCGGAGTGGCCCACCAGGACGTCGCCGTGCTGCAGCACCGCCGCCACCGCCTCCCTCCGGTTGGCCAGGGTCGATTCCTCGTCGAGCCGGGCGCCATGACCGGGGAGGTCGATCGCGATGCCGGTATGGCCGATCCTCTCCAGCTCGGCGACGGTCCGGCTCCAGCACCAACCGGCGTGAAACCCACCGTGGACAAATACGAATCGCATGATGAGCTCCTCGCCCGTGGCTACTTGATCGCGATCGGGTTCACCGGCGACCCCACCCCACCGGTCACCCGCAACGGTGGCGCCACCAATTGGAATTCGTAGACCCCGTCGGCGGCGCAATCGGCGGCCAGTGCGCCCAGATCCCAGTACTCCCCCAGCATCATTCCCATGTCCCGCAGGCACAGCATGTGCAGCGGCAGGAAGGTGCCCTCGACGCCGGACACCGGGTTCTCGACCATGAGGTTGTCGGCGGCCACCGCGGCGACGTCATGGGAGTGCAGCCACACCGCACACCGCCAATCCAGCCCGGCGCCCGGTTCAGCGCCGTCACCGGTTTGGGTAAACCGTGTCCACCACCCGGTTCGGACCAACACGATGTCGCCGGGGCCGACCGTGACCTGCTGGGCGCGTGCCACCTCGTCGAGCTCGTCGGGGGTGATCGGGGTGCCCAGCGGCAGGAAGGTGTCCACACCGCGGTGGGCGACCACGTCCAGCAGCACCCCGCGAGAGGTGATGCCCTTGCCGTCGACTTTGTCGATACCGCAGTGATAGGCGCCCAGGCTGGTCACCGAATTCGCCGGGAAGCCGTTGTAGAGCTTTTCGTCGTAGTAGACGTGCGACAGCGCGTCCCACTGGGTCGCCGCCTGCAGCGGCATGACGATCATGTCGTCGTTGAAGCGGAACGGGTTGTCAGTGAAGAATTCGCTCAACTGCTGCGCCACCACGTTGCGGTGCCAGTCCGGGCCGTAGCGCGCCAGCGTGCTCACATCGCCGCCATCGACGGTCATCACGTGAATCGGATTGTGCCGGAACTGGAAGGCGCCCTGCGGGCCCGACGAGCCGAAGTCCACCCCAAGCGGGAAGACTTTGCCGTGCCGCACCAGCGCGGCGGCCTCGGCGACCTTCTCCGGCGTGATCAGGTTCAGCGTGCCCAGCTCGTCGTCGTCGCCCCAGCGCCCCCAGTTGCGCACCGCCTCGCCGACGCGGCGGAACTCGGTCAGGCCGGCCACGGACACCCTCCGTTCGCAAACATGGCGGCCGTTCGGCCGGCGAGGTTACCGCCGTCGACCCAGAGCACCTGACCGGTGACGTAGCCGGCTGCCGAGCTGTTGAGAAACACCAGCGGTGCGGCCTGTTCGCCCGGGCTGGCCACCCGCCCCAGCGGTTTGGGAATCTCATCGAGATAGCCCTGACCGTAGCTGCTGCGCAATTGGTCGAGGATCGGTGTTTCGGTGACTCCCGGTGCGGTGCAGTTGATCCGGATACCGCGACTCGCCAGCCGATCGGCGGTGAGCATGACGTAGAGGATCACCGCCTCCTTCGAGAGCCGGTAGCCGCCGTCGGCGAGCGCGTCGGGATGCGCCCGGCACCACTGCAATCCGCCGGCCACGCCTGCGGAGTTCAACAGGCCGGCCGTAGTCTGGGCATTCTCCCGGTAGGCTGCGGCCGCCAGCGACGAGACGTTGGCGATGCCCGATCCTGCCGGCATCGCCGGCAACAGTGCCTCGGTGAGGTGGCGCATGCCGAGAAAGTTGATGGCCACCACGCGTTGCGGATCCCCAATGCCCGACGACACGCCGGCGACGTTGAACAGCGCATCGACGGGCGCCCGAATAGCCTCGACTGCCCGGTCGATCGATGACGGATCAGCCAGATCCAGCGGGTGGAACTCGTCGACGTGCACCGCGGGCTCGGTCTGGTCCAGGCCGGTAACGGTCGCCCCGAGCTCACCGAGCTGTCGCACCAGCTCGGCACCGATTCCCGACGCGCAGCCGGTGACCACGGCCCGTCGACCGTCGTAGCGCCACAGCCCGGGGGATGCGGTCATTGCTGACCGCGGTTCCGCTCTTCCTTCGCGCGCTGCGCGGCCTGGACCCGACCCTCATTGATTTCGGCCATGGCCTCGGGGATCTCGGTGGCGGTGAACTTGTCGCGGCCGGTCGGCAGACCACCGAACGAGTAACCCTCATCGAACTCGGGTGCGGTGGATTTCGGCCGCCGGGCCTCCAGCTTCTCCAGCACGGGCGCAAGCCTCTTGGCCTTGTCGGCCACCGCCTTCTCGTCGCGTTCGATGAACTCCGGCAAGACCTGCCTACCCATCAGTTCGATGGCCTCCATGGTCGCTTCGTGGCTGCGCGGATTCAGCAGCAGGATAATCTCGTCGACGCCACTTTCCTCGTAGCCGCGCAGGAATTCCCGCACCATCTCCGGAGTACCGATCGCGCCGCGGCCGGGGCCGTAAGCCAGCGTCGGGTCCTTCTCGACTTCGTCTAGGTAGCGTTCCCACACCCCGGTCCGGCCGGGCGTGTGCTGACCGGTCATGTAGTAGTGCATGATCCCGAACGAGAAGAAGCCGCCGCCCTTCCCGAGCCGGTCGAGGGCCTGTGCTTCGGTGGGAGCCACCATCATCGACAGGTCACCGCCGATCGCCAGGATGTTGGGGTTCACCTGCGGGGTGACCGGGACACCGTTCTCTTCGAGTTCTTTGTAGTAGCCATTGACCCGCTCGGCCAGCGGGCCGGGCCCGGTGTAGGCGAAACTCAGGGCGCCGATGCACTTCTCGGCGGCCATCTGGATCGATGCCGGCCGGGTGCACGCCACCCAGACCGGCGGGTGCGGCCGCTGCAGCGGTTTGGGGACGACATTGCGGGCCGGCATCTGCACGTGTTCGCCGCGAAATCCGGTGAACGGCTCCTCCGTCATGCAGCGGATCGACACCTCGAGGGCTTCCTCCCATTGGGCGCGTTTGTCGGCGGGGTCGATGCCGAAGCCGCCGAGCTCGCCGACCGAGGACGACTCACCGGTGCCGAACTCGACGCGCCCGTTGGAGAGCAGATCCAGGGTGGCGACGCGCTCGGCCACCCGCGCCGGGTGGTTCACCACCGGCGGCAGGTGCATGATGCCGAAACCGAGTCGGATGTCCTTGGTCCGCTGACTGGCGGCGGCCAGGAAGATCTCCGGCGCAGTGGAGTGGCAGTACTCCTCGAGGAAATGATGCTCGGTCAGCCACACCGTCGAGAACCCGGCCTTGTCGGCCGCCTCCACCTCGTCGAGGCCGTCCTGGAACAGCACATGCTCATCGTCATCGGACCACGGACGCGGCAGCGCGAATTCGTAGAACAGTGAGATCTTCACGGGTTACCTCCTGATTGGTTGGGAGTCTGCGCGCCGAGCGTTCGACGACTGTCTGAAATATGTTGGGCTGCCACATAACCGAAGGTCATCGCCGGGCCGATAGTGGCTCCGGCTCCGGCGTAGCTGCGGCCCATCACCGGCGACGCGGTGTTGCCCACCGCGTAGAGGCCCTCGATCACCGAGTCGTCGGCACGCAGCACCCGGGCGTGCTCATCGGTGCGCAGGCCACCGGAGGTACCGAGGTCGCCGAGGATGATCTGGAACGCGTAGTAGGGCGGCTTGCCCAGCGGATACAGGTTGGGGTTGGGCAGGGTGGGATCGCCGTAGTAGTTGTCATAGACGCTGTCGCCGCGGTTGAAGTCGTCGTCGTGGCCGGCTTCCGCGAACTCGTTGAACCGTTCCGCGGTGCGCCGCAGCCGCTCGGGTGGCACCCCGATCGCAGTGGCCAGCTCCTCGAAGGTGTTCGCCGCCTTGACCACACCGGAGTCCAGCCAGGACTGCGGCACCCGGCGCCCGGTCGGCACCGGCGCGCCGGGTACCTTCGGGATCGGCAGGTGCCCGGCGACGACGTAGCGATGGAAGGATCGTTGGTCGGTGATCAGCCAGCAGGGGATGTGGGTGGTGCCGGATTGCTGGCCGGCGATCATGGCGTGCGCGAAGTCCATGTAGGGCGCCGCCTCGTTGACGAACCGCTCCCCGTTGCCGTTGACGATGAACTGCGACGGCATCATGCGTTCGTTGAGCATGAACTGCAGGCGGCCGTCGGGCCAGCACAGCGCGGGGAACCACCACGCCTCGTCGAGCAGCTCGGTGGCGGCTCCGACACGCTCGCCGGCGCGGATGCCGTCACCGGTAGCCAGCGGGTTGCCGAAGCTCCAATCATGTTCCAGCACCGGTTGATACTGCTTGCGCCAGGCCATGTCATGGTCGAACCCGCCGCTGGCCAGGATGACACCGTGACGGGCGGTGATGCGCTGTGATGCCCTGTGGCGTTGCACCACGGCCCCGGTGACCGCACCCGAGCCGTCGGTGACGAGTTCGGTCATCGGGGTGTCGAGCCACAGTGGGATGTCGCGTTCGAGCATGGCCAGCCGCAGCCGCGCCGCCAGTGATTGTCCGATGGCGGCCATCCGGTCCCCGAACACCCTGGCGCGGAACATCCGCCACAACAGTTTGACCAGCACGCCTTTGCCGCGCCACGACTGGCGCACCTGGTAGAAGAGCCGGAGGTCCTTGGGCCCCAGCCAGATTCCTTTGGGCGCCAACGCCAGCGGGGCCAGCAGGTGCTGCTCCTCGTCGCCGAGTTTGCGCAGGTCGATGGCCGGGACGTTGATGGTGCTACCCAGCTCCGACCCGCCCGGAAGTTCCGGGTAGTAGTCGGCGTAGCCGGGTTTCCAGACGAATTCGAACCAGTTACTGGTCTGCTCCAGGAACTCCATCATCCGCGGTGCGGCATCGACGTATTGACGCAAGCGCGCCTCATCGACCAGGCCGTCGGTGATGGCGCGCAGGTAGGTGACGACACCCTCGGGGTCCGGGGCGTAGCCCTCGCGGCGCTGCGCCGGCGCACCGGGCACCCAGATACCGCCGCCGGACAAGGCGGTTGATCCGCCGAAGTACGCCGACTTCTCCACCACCAGGGTGTCCAGCCCGCGGGCGTCGGCGGCCAGCGCTGCGGTCATACCGCCGCCGCCGGATCCGATCACCAGCACGTCGACGATGTGATCGGTCATCGGCTGACCCCCGCAGGTATTGCGGTGCGGATGGCGAAGCCCGCGATCAGCTCCGGGGCCGGGCGGTAGTAACGGTCGACCGTGCGGTAGCCGCCCTGGGCCGCCAAGGCGGCGAACGCTGCTGTCCAGGTTCGGATTTCGTGCGCCGAGCCCCCGCCCGATTCGGTGATGAACGAGTTCGACCAGCCGCAGAGGTCATCGAGCCGGCCGCTGTCCAGGATCGACAGGAACCGTTGGTCGAAGTCCGGGTTCAGCGGGGCCAGCTCGTTCACGCCGGCCGCGAAGTCGCGCGCCGCCGCGATGACCGTGTCCTGGCGGGCCTGCCGCTGCTCGGCGCTCATCGCAGTGCCGTGCACAAGCCGGTCTCGGATCGCCGGCGGCGCAGTCGCCAGCGTGGGGATCGGCGGATCATGCGACAGCCCACCGGATCCCAACACCAGCACCCGCAGATCCAGGCTGGCCAGGAATTCACCGACCGCGGTCCCCAGGGCGCGGGCACGGTGGATCGGCCCCAGCGGGGCGGCGACGGCGTTGATGAAGATCGGGATCACCGGGCATGCGGTGGCATCACCGAACAGCCGCTCCAGTGGCTGCACCATGGCGTGATCGACCTCCATACCGGCCGACACGGCCACATCCACACCATGATCCAGCACCGCCGCGGCGCAGTCAGCGGCCAGATCCGCGGCGACGTTCAGCGGGCCGGAATACGTGCCGTAGTCCCCGACCCCCCGCGCGGAGGTGCCGATGCAGAACGGCGGCATCAGCCGCAGGAAGAAGCCGTTGTAGTGGTCCGGCGCGAACACCACCGTCAGCTGGGGGTCGAAGCCGGCGACGAACGCCGCGGCCTGAGCGATCGCGGCCTCGACGTCGTCCATCAACTCAGGGGGCGGTCCCGGCAGATTCAGCAGCGGGCTGTGGGACATGCAGCACAGGGCCAGTGCCATCGCGGTGATCACCCCCTTCCGCGATGAGACCCAGAACGTCGAAGAGCCGGGCACTGACCTCCGCTGCGCGCTGGGCGATGCACGCCGCGGCGATGCAGCGGTCTGGGCGCAGGAACAGCACCGACTCGCTGTGTCGGTCGAACCAGGACTTCAGCTCTCCGGTGCGGTCACCGACGATGGTGACCTCGGGGTCGTCTTCGCTGCCGGGCGGGGTCCAGTGCAGCTGGGTCGATGGCCGAACGGCGATGAAGCTGGCGCCCAGCGCTTTCCACCGCCCGAAGGCGGCTTCCCCGAGCAGGACCCGGGGGTTGTTGTTCCAGGCCAGCACGGCGAATCCGGTGCCGATCACGTCGTCGAGGAGCAGCTCGGTCCCGGTGCGGGTGTCGACGCGGGGCTGAATGAACAGCGTTCCCACCGGCGAGTCCGGCCGGCGGGGCTGGTCGTGGACAACCGCGCCGTGGTCGTAGCGCGGCATCGGCTTGAACCGCATTTCCAGCACGTAGCGCTTGAGCGTGGGCACCGCCGAGGCGGCACGGATCGCCCGGTCGCGCATGGCGGCGACGCGGCGATTGGTCGGGGAGATCACCCGGCCCACCATCGTGGACAGGTCGATCATGGCTCGGGCATGCTTGCGCCGTTCGCTGTCATAGCTGTCCAGCAAACTCGGCTGCGCCTGCCCGCCGACCACGGCGGCGAGCTTCCACCCGAGGTTCATCGCATCGCGGATCCCACTGTTGTAGCCCTGCCCCTGCCAGACCGGCATCAGATGTGCGGCGTCGCCGGCCAGCAGCAGCCGGCCGCGGCGAAATGCGCCGGCGATCCGGGAATGGTGGGTGTAGACCCGGTGCCGGATCACATCGACGTCGTGCGGATGCGGCACGAAGGGGGCCAGCATCGCCGCGACGAATTCCGGGTCTTCGGCCTGCTCGTCGGTTTCGTCGGCGTGGATCATGAACTCGAAGCGCCGGATCCCGTGTGCGATCGAGATGGAGGCGTACGGGCGCGCCGGGTCGGCTCCGACCTCGCTGTTGGGGTGCCCGAGCGGATCGTTGGCGACATCGACGACCAGCCAACGGGTCGAGGACGTGGTGCCCTCGAAGGACACGCCCATCAACCGGCGGGTGGCGCTGCGTCCCCCGTCGCACCCGACCAGATAGCGCGCATTCACCTCAGCACTGCCCAGCTGCACTGTGACGCCGTCCGGTTTCTCAGTGCACCCGGTCATCGGACGCCCCCACAGCACCCGAACATGGTCGAAGCGCTCCAGGCCGCGCAGCAGTTCGGCGTCGACCAGCGGTTGCACGAAGCCGTTGCGCTTGGGCCAGCCGAAACAGGCGTCGGCGGGTGCCATCTCGGCCAGCAACCGTCGCCTGCCGTCGAAGAACCGCAGGATCTGATTCGGAACCGTATGCGGCAGGACGGCATCGATCAGGCCGATCGCCTGGAATGTACGCAATGACTCGTCGTCGAGCCCGACCCCCCGGGGATAGTCGATGAGTGTGTCGCGTTCCTCGATGACCAGGGTGCGGATCCCTTGCAGCCCGAGGATATTGGCCAGGGTCAGGCCGACCGGACCGGCCCCGACCACGACGACGTCGACATCATTGAGCGCAGTCACCTCAGCGCCCCAGCAGGAAATCCAGGTGCAGGCGGTTGAAGGTCGCGGGGTCCTCGTACTGGGGCCAGTGGCCGCAGCCGGGCATCAGCTCGAACCGGGCGCCGGGGATCATCGAAGCGATCCGCTTGCCCTCCTCGACGTCGGCCGTCGGGTCGTCACTGGTCCAGACCACCAGCGTCGGCGCGGTGATCTTGCCGTATTCCTCGGGTCCCAGCAGGTTGCGGGCCCGGATCTGCGGATCCTGCAGCGCCATGATGTCGCGCATCGCGTCGACGAATCCGGGCAGGCGGTAGATCCGCTGCCGGCTTGCCACGATGTCGTCGTAGTCCTTGGACTTGTCGGCCATCAGCCACTTGATGCGGGCCTGGACGGTGTCCCAACTGGGGTCCTCCACGGCGGCCATCGACAAGGTGATGATCCGCTTCATCACCTCCGGGTCGGCCTGGGAGCCGCCGGCGGTGTTGAGCACCAGGCGATCGACCCGGTCCGGGTGGTCGATCGCGGCACGCGCGGCCACCCAGCCGCCGAGCGATTCGCCGCTGATGCTGGCCTGATCGGCGCCGATCGTGTCCAGTACGGCGGTCAGGTGCGCGACGTAGTGCGGGATCTCCAGTGGATGGCCGGGCTTGGCGGTGTAGCCGTGACCGAGCATGTCGATCGAGAAGGTCCAGAAGTGCTCGGCGTGCGCGGCCAGATTGCGGACGTAGGCCTCGGCGTGGCCGCCGGAGCCGTGCAGCAGCACCAGCACCGGCTTGGCCGGATCACCGGCCCGGAGGTAGCGGGTGCGGACACCGCCCGCATCGAGATAGCCCTGCTCGAACGCAACGCCCTGGAGATCGCTCCAGATGCTCTCGAACTCCGGCACCGGCCACCTCTTTCCCTACAGCGCGGAAATATGATTCTCATTTTTCAGCATATTTAACGTGCTTTTATCGCACATCGATGTACGTTATATTGAAGAGCATCACTCTCGGATGGGTGGATGTCAAGGAGGCCGTGGGGATGACCAAGCCGAAGCCCGGCGCTGCCGCCGACACCGCGCCCGGGTCGCAAACTCTGGCCCGCGGCCTGGCCGCACTGCAGGCGGTGGCCGCCACGCCCGAGGGCTTGACGATCCAGCAGATCGCCGACCAGATCGGTGTGCACCGGACCATCGCCTACCGCTTGTTGAACACGCTGACCAGCTACCGGCTGGTGGCCAAGGGCGAAGACGGCCGGTTCCGCTCGGCAGCCGCCCTGGCCGTCCTGGGCGCCTCGTTCGACAACAATCTGCGCCAGCTGGCCCTGCCGACCCTGCGGGTGCTCGCCGACGAACTCGGGACCACGGTCTCGCTGCTGGTGGCCGAGGGCGACGAGCAGGTGGCCGTCGCGGTCATCGTGCCCACCCAGGTCGGCTACCAACTGGCGTTCCACGAGGGCAGTCGTCATCCGCTCAGCCTCGGCGCGGCTGGGATCGCACTACTGGCCGCCATGCCGCGACGCCCGGACGAACGCGACATCGTTCCGCAGACCCGAGAGCGCGGCTGGGTGATCACCCACGGCGAGATCGAGCCCGGGACCTTCGGGCTGGCGGTACCGGTCCGCCGCCGCCCGCCTGCACCGCCCACCTGCATCAACTTGATCTCGCACCGCGAGGACGTCGTGCTGCGGGGCCGCGATGCCGTACTGGCGGCGGCCGACCGGCTGTCCGGGATCCTCAGCTGAAATCTCCTGCCCCCGAAAGGAAGACGTCAATGCCGGCCGGTGCGCGAGTCTGGGACGACACTGTCGACGTGGTAGTGCTGGGCACCGGCGCCGCCGGGCTCACCGCGGCGCTCACCGCGGCGGTCAACGGCGCGTCGGTCGCCGTATATGAGAAGGCTGCGACCGTGGGAGGCACCACCGCGGTCTCCGGCGGTATCGCCTGGATCCCCGCGCACAACCGGGTTCCCGGCTTGACCGTCGACGCCGCGCTGGACTATCTGCGGGCGCAGTCGTTCGGCGCGATGGACGACGAACTGGTCGCGACTTTCGTGCGAACCGGCCAGGAGATGGTCGACTTCGTCGAAAAGCACAGCGACGTCCGCTTCGAGGTGGCCTCGGGCTTCCCCGACTACAAGCCGGAGCTGCCCGGTGGGCGGCCGTCCGGGGGACGCTCGCTGAGCCCGCTGCCCTATGACCTGACCGGGCTGGGTGACTGGGCGGACCGGATCACTGCGTTCCCGGCCGACTACAGCAACGTGGGTTTCGACGCCGAGACCCGCGCCCGGCTGCACGCCGACATCGAGGACGCCGCCGACGGCGATCTGTGCGTGGCCGGCACCGCGCTCATCGCCGGGCTGCTCAAGGGGCTGCTGGATGCCGGCGTGACGCCGGCGACGAGCTGTCGCGGCGTCGAACTGCTGGCCGGCGAACACGGCATCGCCGGTGTGCGGGTCGACGGTGGCGGGACCTCGCGCCGGGTGCGTGCCCGGCGGGGCGTGATCCTGGCCAATGGCGGGTTCGAATGGGACACCGCCCTGGTGGAGGCGTTTCTGCGCGGCCCCATGCACGGCGCGGTGTCACCGCCGACCAACACCGGCGACGCCCTGCGCATGGCGATGGCGCACGGCGCCGACCTGGCCAACATGGGCGAAGCGTGGTGGGTACCGATCGTCCGGATCCCCGGTGACACCATCGATGGCGAACAGCGCAGCCGCAGTGTGCGATTGGAGCGCACCCGGCCACGCAGCATCATCGTCAACCGGTCCGGGCGCCGGTTCGTCAACGAGGCCTGTGACTACAACTCGATGGCCGGCGCCTTCCACTACCTGGAGCCGCGCGGCGGCTACGTCAACGATCCCGCGTGGATCGTCTTCGACTCGGTGCACCTCAAGCGCTACGGATTCCTCGGCGTCGAACCCGGCGGCAGCGCACCGGACTGGTTCTGCGAATCGCCCGACCTGCCCAGCCTGGCCGCCAGGACCGGCATCGATGCCGGCGGTCTGCAACGGACGGTTGCGGCCTGGAACCGCGATGTGGCCGCGGGTGCGGACCCGGAGTTCGGGCGGGGCGCCAGCGCCTACGACGGCTACTGGGGCGACGATCACGCCGACACCCCGGCCGGTCGCACCCTCGGCCCGCTCGACGCCGCCCCGTACTACGCCGTGCCGCTGTCGGTGGGGGCGATGGGCACCAAGGGCGGCCCGCGCACCGACCACGACGGCCGCGTTCTGCACGTCAGCGGGGGGCCGATCGCGGGTTTGTTCGCCGCGGGCAATGCGATGGCCGGGGCGACCGGCCGTGCTTACGGCGGGGCGGGCGGCACCATCGGCCCCGCGATGGTCTTCGGGTTTCGCGCCGGACGAGCGGCGGCCACCAGGGCTCCGGAGATCTGAGCAACGGCGCCGGCACGGCTGCGCCCAACGTGCACGCACGGCGATTTTTCCCGCGATTTTTCGCACTGACTACACGCTCGGCGCGGCCCGGAAGGCTGATTCGCCGCCGGCGCTGCGCTCGTCCAGCGCCAAACCGACGGAAATGTTATTCTTCCTGGCAAAGAATTCGGATCTTTGGCAGTGCCGCTCCGGCCGGCGCGCAGCAGTGGAGGAGTCCGTGAGAACCCTGTTGACGCAGTCGTTGCTGGGTGGCGTTGCGCTCGTGGCTGCGCTGGCGACAGCGACGCCGGCGGGCGCCGACGATCCGGCACCGCACCGGGTCCGTTACTTGGTCAGTGCGACACAAACCGCGCAGGCGCTGGTCTACTACCGCGAGGTTCAGCCGCCCAACTTCGGCGAGTACAGCCACAATCCGTACCAGTACAGCCCGCGTGCCGATGTCACCGTCGGACCGAACCAGCCGTGGATATTCGAGACGACGCTGGCCGACCCGCAGGACTGGGCGATGGTGGTGGTGTCGCTGCCCGGGATGCATCCCGAGCTGGCCTCGCCCGGGTTCGTCTGCGAACTGCGCGTCGACGACGTCGTCGTTGCCACCGACGCGGGCACCAAGGGCGCGCTCTGCTCGCTGCGCACCTGGTGAGGGGCCCTGGTGCTACCGTTTCGAAGCGGTCTTGCGAGGGTGCCTGAACTCGTGGGAGCTGGGTGGACATCGGACAGGAGGGCGTATGCCGTCGCGTGATCCGGCGAAACCGGACGGCCGCGGAAAGCACGCCGCCAAGCGCGCATCGAAGGACGCGCTGACGCTGGCCGAAGCGGAGGCGAAGGCCGCCGAGGCGGCGGCGGAGTTGGCCCGCGCCCGCGCGGAGCTGCTCAAGGCTCAGCGGGGGGCCGAGCCCGAATCCACCGACGCGGTTGAGCCGGAGGCCGCACCGGACGTCGAACCCGCGGACACCGAAGCCGGTGAGCCGGCCTCGGGCGCCGATGCGGGTGCCGTCGAGGAACCGGCTGAGCAGCCCGGCAAGGTCGTGGGCATCTGGAGGCGGCTGCGGTGGGTGGCCGCGACGCTGGCCGTGCTCACGATCGGGGCGTTTCTCGCCGTCGATGTGCTGATGCTGTCCCATCATCGCGATGTCGCCCAGCGCCAACGTCAATCCGCCGAGTACGCCGCGGCCGCACGTCAGGGCGTGGTGACGCTGATGACGCTGAATTACGAAACCGTCGATGACAACGTCAAGGCGATCCTGGACAACTCGACCGGCGAGTTCAAGAAGGACTTCGAAGCCCACGCCGGCGACTTCACCAAGGTGGCCCGCGAGTCGAAAACCGTCACCACGGTCGACACCGCGGTCGCGGGGGTGGAGTCGATGTCGGACAACGAGGCGGTGGTGCTGGTCGCGGCCAACACCAAGGTCACCAATACCGCCGGAGCCAAAGAGGAACCGCGTAGCTGGCGCCTAACCGTGCACCTGGCCCGGGAAGGCGACCAGGTCAAGATGTCGAAGGTGGACTTCGCAGCATGAGCGAATCCGACAAGGATGACCCGACACCCGAGGCGGCCCGGGACGAATCGGTGACTGCCGAGACGGACGACGCCCCGGAGCGTGGCGAGCCGTCGGCGGAGCAGTCACCGACCGAGCAACCCCACGCCGGCCCGACGGTCTCAACGGCGCGCTGGGTCGCGGCCACGCTGGGCGGGCTGCTGTTGGCGTCGGCGGCACTGGCCGGCTGGCTGTACTTCGGGGTGCTTCGGGCCGATCAGCAACTCGGGCCCGCGGCCGAGCAGGCCGTGATGGCTGCCGCCGCCGACGGCGCGGTCGCGGTGTTGACGTATGCGCCCAAGACGATGGAGCAGGATTTCGCGGCCGCCGAGAGCCACCTCACCGGCGACTTCCTCTCGCACTACACCGATTTCACCCAGAAGGTCGTTACCCCGGCGGTCAAGGAGAAAGAAGTACAGACGGTGGCCGCGGTGGTTCGCAAGGGCATCGTGTCTTTGCATCCCAGCTCCGCCGAGGTGCTGATCTATCTCAACCAGACCACGATCAGCAAGACCAACCCGGACGGCTCGTTCGCGATGAGCAGCGTCAAGGTCGGCTTGGAGAAGCACGGCGACCGCTGGCTGATCTCTTCATTCGACCCGGTGTAGCCGACCGGGTGCGCAGACCGCGGCGCTACATGCGCACCAGGGCGAAGGTCCAGGTGTTCACCCCGCCCGGGCCATTCATACAGCCCACGTCGAAATGTGATTCGACGACCCCGGTCAGCGTGTTCGCATCCCAGGTGTAGGTGTCGCGCGTCGGCATCGAGGGCCCGAACGGACAGTTCAGGCCGTTAGGGTAATCCGAGGTGAACGAGTACTGGCCGTCGACCAGTCTGGCGGTCCCGCCGTAGTATCCACGGCCGAAGAAATGCGGCCGGTCGATCGCACTCACCGTCACGCAACCGGCCGGCAGGTCATCGAACTTGCCCATCGTCTCGCAGGGGTAGGCCGCCCACACCCAGGTGGCATCCGTCCACCGGTTGCTCAGGACCTCATAGTTGCCGTAGCGCATGTCGGCTGCGGCCACCGGCGCCACGGCTGTGGCAACGGCTGCCGCGGCCAGCGCGCCGAGCGCCACACCGACAGTGGTTCGTATCATGGGTGAACTCCCTCGACCAGAAGCGTTGTCCTGCTACAGATCACCGCGACGCCACAACGTTTCGCCGTCGGCGACGCAGGTCAGGAAAAGCCCATCCGGCGCCTGCGCCACCTCGCCGTCGTAGGAGTCACATTTGCTGCCCTCCTCCTTGATGCCGTGCATCTCCGGCGACCGGAACCAGCGCGGTTCGTAGCGTCGCGGCGACGCGCAGTACACCAGCCGGCCCGGCAGGGTCGACGGCCCTGCGACCGCAGACCCGAAGACGAAATATGTGGTGTTGGAGCATGGCGCACCCAGCACGACATTGGGCATGATTCCGGGAGTGCACGCCGGGACGTCGCACATCGGCACGTACGGGTCGGCAGCCGTCGGCGCAGCCGAGGTCACCGCGGCTGCCGCCCCGGCGGCGACAGCTGCCGCCGCGAACGCCATCATCACCCGGGTGTCCTGCATGGTTTCTTCCCTCACACCTAGAGCCGCTGCACGCTCAGCGGCATCAGGATCACCGTGGGCTGGTTGCGTCCGCACGCCCCGGAGACGCCGATCGTCCGGTCGTAGCCGACCAGCAGGTCGATATTGCGTTTGTCGTACTGGCCGTTGAGGTCGCTGCCCTGGAACTGGTAGCGCTGCCGGCCAGGCGACGTGGTGCCATCCGGGCAGGTCTGCCAGTTCTCGTGGAACCGGTCGACGATCCAACGCGAGGTGCGGAATTCCAGCGGAGCGGTCCAGCCCTGGTCGCTGCTCACCTGTCCGGTACAGACATGCGCATTCTCGCAACTGGAGCTGAACATCCACACCGACGAGACGGTGGCCTCGTTCATGAAGACCTCGTTGGTCTTGGCCCAGTCCCCCTTCGAGATGACCCGGTAGGGGCCGTTGAGCTCGAAGCCCAGGCCCGCCTGCGCCGGCGGTGCGGGTGTCGCCGCTACGACCAGTCCGAAAGCCGCTGTGGCGACAAATAATTCACGTGCGCGCATACGTCCTCCTTCGGCACTCAAGATGGCATCAAGTCGGTCCACGACTTGGGTCCGGAACCGGGCACCAGGTTGGTTTGCTGCTCGTAGCGCCCGTCGGGGGTCATGTACTTGCCGGTGTTCGGGTCGTAGGGCACCACGGCGACCGAGGGCGTCTGGTCAGCACTCCCGTCGTGCCCGGCGAACGGCGGCGGCGGCGCCGGCACCACCGGCCGCGGGGAATCGGGCGGCGTGCCCGACGGGGTGGCCCACGGCGGCAGCGGGGTGCCCACGACGGGAGCGAAGAGCCGGTCACTGAAGTCGACGCGGTCATCGACCGGGATGCCCTGCTTGAGCAGGTTCGGGTCGAACGCCCCGGGGCCGGTGAGGTGCTGCCGCATCGCGATCGGGACGAACCCTTTGGGGTCGTCGCAGAGTTCGACGGTCGGCGCGCGCTTGCCCGGGTGCTCGATACAGGGGAAGTTGCGGGCGCCGCGCACCGATACCGGTGAATCCTGCGGCAGTTTGCAGTACAGACCGTCGGGGGTGTCGATCGTGGTCGTGTCGGCCGGCGAACGCCAGGATGACGGCGGCAGGAACCCGACGGTGCAGGGATTCGGGTCACCGAAGGTGAGCGTGAAGTCGCCCTGCGGCAGCCCGGTCGGGTTGTTCTTGGGCAGACCGAATGACTGCTGGGCCGCAATGTATCCGGGCAGCAGCACCATCAACTGCTCCAGCGATGGGTTGTAGACCATCAGCACCTGCCCGAGAGTGTGCAGGTTGGCCAGCAGGATCGGCAGCGTCGGCTTGAGATCCTGCATCAGGCCCGAGACTTCGTCGGCGAATCCGGGGCCGCGTTGCAGGATCGCGCGCAGCTGTGGGTCGTTGGCGGCTACCTGTTCGGAGATCCCGGCCATACTGCGCGCCCAGGTCCGGATCGCATCAGTGCTTCGTTCCTGGGAGTCCAGCAGTGGCGCACCGTCGTCGACCAGCCTGCGTACCTTGTCCGAGACCCGGTTGGCGTCGCCGCTGATGGTGGTCGCCGAGTCGAGCAGTGACTGGAAGTCGTAGCCGGCACCGTCGAACGCCTGGAAGGTCTCGTCGAGCAGATTGCTGAGCTTGTCCTTCGGGATCGAGTCGACCAGGGCACTGACCTGATCGAGCATCGGACCGACCTGTTGGGGCACTTGGGTGTCGGAGGCCGCGATCACCGAACCGTTCTGCAGGTACGGACCGCCGTCGCTGCGCGGCTGCAGGTCGACATACTGTTCGCCGATCGCCGACACGCTGCGGACCGCGGCCACCAGGTCGGCCGGAATCTTCGGCGACCGATCCAGCGACAGCGTGGCACGCACACCGTTGCCGGTCAGCGCGACATCGGTGACCGTGCCGACCTGCACCCCGTTGTAGGTGACGTTGGAGAATCGGTAAAGCCCCCCGGTTTCGGGCAGGTCCAGCTTGACCACCACCCGGCCGATCCCGAGCATGGTCGGCACCTGCATGTAGCCGAAAAGCATGGCTGCCACGCCGATCACCGACGCCACCAGGAACAGGATCAGCTGAATCCGGACAAAGCGTGTCAGCATCTAGCCACCGCCTCCCGAGGCCACCGCTCCCGGCGGGGCCTGACCCGATGACCGCAGAATCGGCTCTTGCAGCGGATCGTAGGAATAGTTCAGGTACCAGGGATCACCCGGCGCCGGAACCAGTTTTGCGTCCTCGTCGCCCCACTGCGTGCCGGCGAACATGGCCCGCTTGAGTCGCGGTTTGGTGAGGTCGAAGACGGCGAACAGGTTCAAGAAATCGCCCCGCACGGCGCGCTCGATCGCGTTGGGGCCGTAGGGGAAGGCCGAGGCGTAAGCCACTGCCGAGTTGAGCTCCGGTCCGATGTCGGCCAGCGAACGCAACGCCGGTTCGATGTGGATGAGGTCGGAGACCAGTTGATGCCCGGAGTCGTTGACCAGACCGGCCGATAGGTCGCTGAACTGCCCCAGCTTGGTCATCGCCGTGACGAACTTGGGGCGCTCCCTGATCAAGACGTCGATGGCCGGGGGGATCTTGTTCAGCGCACGGTTGATGGTGTCGCGCTGCCCGGCAAAAGTCGTGGCCGCCCGGTTCATCTCGCCGATGGCCTCGACGATATTGTCCCGCTGCCGGTCCAGCGCGCCGGTGAAGTTGTCCAGCCGGACGATCAGATCGCGAATGTCGGCTTCGCGTCCCGCCATGGAGGCGCTGAAGTTGTGGATGATGTCACCGATCTGACCGAGCCCGCCCCCGTTGACCAGCACCGCCAGCGACGAGAGGGTCTGCTCGGTGGACGGATAGGTCGACGAGTCGCTCAAACCGATGGTGGCCCCCGACATCAGCCGCCCCGTCGGCGCCTGCCCGATCGGCGGATTGAGCGCTAGGTGCATCGAACCGAGCAGGCTGGTCTGCCCGACGGTCGCCACCGCATTGGCCGGGACTTCGACGCCGGGGTTGACTGCGATGTCGACGTTGGCATGCCAGTTGCTGACGGTCATCTTGCCGACGCTGCCGATCACCACGTCGGAGAGCATCACCGGCGAATTGGATTCCAGTGTCCCGACATTGGCCAGCTGGACCGTGAAATGCTGCGCCCCGGCTCCGCGGCCCTGAACACCCGGCAGAGCCATCGAGTTGAGCCCACCGAAGGCGCAGCCGGTCGCAGTGCAGCAGACCAGGAAGGCGACCGCCGCGCCACGCCGCAGTGAGTGCAGACCGATCATGGCGTGGGTCCCCCTTCTGCGGGCAGCGGTCCCGGCGGTCCGGGCGGCGGGCCGGGTAGCGGCGGGCCGCCCGGCAGCAGCATTCCGTCGAACGTGGTCGGGCTCGGCAGCGGCACCCCGGGGATCAGCGGCGGTGTCGCTGCGGCGGGCAGTCCGTCCGGTGCCAAGGAGCCGCGTGGTTGTAGCGGATCCGTCCAGCCCGGGGGCGGGGGGACGTCACCGTGCAATCCGGTGTAGGCCGAGATCGACGGCTCCTGTTCGGGCAGGTTGCCCGGGTGCTCCGCGTGCGGCATCAACGCCGGGTCGGTGTAGATCAACTTCTCCGGGCTGGCCGCCTTGGTCAGATATGGGGATATCGGCAACGGGAGCCCGTTGAAATTCAGCAGCCGCAGGGCCGGCCCGAGGTATTGCTCGCACAACTTGCCGGTCTCGGTCGACGTCGCGTTGCCGATCGCGCCGGTCATCGTGCAGATCGCTTGAACCGGGTTGCTGAAGTTGGCAAACGCGAACGAACCCACCGGGGTCCCGCTGGACACGTTGTACATGTTGAGCGTATTGGCGATCGCGTTCGGGGTGATATGCAAGATGTTGCGGATCGCGTTCTTCGAATCAACCAGCGTCTGGCTGACATTGGCCACACCCTTCAGCGCCTCGGCGGTTTCGGCGCGGCTGCCCGCCACGAAATCCCGCACCGTGTCGATCGCGCCGGCGAAATCGGTGAGAGCTGCATCCAAGTTGGATCGGCTGTCGTTGACCACGCTCGTCAAGGTGGCGAGCCGGGATTCGAACACCACGATCTGCTGATCGCTGTCGCGCAGCGCAGTCACGAAGGTCTGCAGGCCCGAGATGATGTCGACGATGTTGCCGCTACCCTCGGCGAAGATCCGGGCCATGCCGGACAGCTGCGCCAACGTCTCACGCAGCTTGGCGCCGTTGCCGTCCATCGCGTTGGCCGCACTGTCGATGAAGCGCGACGCCGATGTTCCCGAGACGCCGCTGCGCGGCCCCAATTCGGCGGCAAGCCGATTCAACTGGGTCTTGACCTCGTCCCACTCGACCGGGACCGCGGTGTGCTCTCGCGGGATCACTGCGCCATCAGGCAAGGTCGGTCCGTCACCGCGATGGTAGGCGGGCGTCAACTGAACGAACCGCGCCGCCACCAGGTTGGGCGCGACGATGACAGCTTTCGCGTCGGCCGGGACCGGCACCTTGCGGTCGACCCGCAGGGTGAATTTCGCCTGCGTACCCTGCGGTTCGATGCGGTCGATGGTGCCGACCTTCACCCCGGCGACCCGGACCTCGTCACCGGGATAGATCGCGGTCGCCGAGGAGAAGTACGCGGTGATCCGGGTCGGTTTCAAGATGGTTTGGCGGACCAGGATGCCCGCACCCGCCAGCAGCAGCAGTGCCACGAGGGCGGCCGCCGCCATCTGCAGAGGTTTACGAGTCTTCATCGGGGCGGCAAGTCTCCTGGTTGCGGAATCCCGTTGATCGGGAACGGCAGTTCGGCACGCGGCCCGGCATTGTCCGGCGGTTGCCCAGCATCGACGCCGCGCCGGAAGCCAAAGATGTAGTCCATGAACGGCTGAAGCAGCTGCGGCAGGAAGATGTTCGGCACGTAAGCGCTGTAGTAGGCCCCGTTGGACACCGTCTCGCCTTGGGTGAGTTCGTATTTCGCCAGGCCGGGCAGCGCCTTGGCGAGGTTGTCCCGGTTCTTCTCCAGGATCTTGTTCAGCTCGATGATCTTGTCGAGCGTCGGTTTGAGCTGTTCGTTGTTCTGGGCGACCAGTTCGGACAGCTGCCGCGACACCGCCGACGTGCTCACCAGTAGGTTGACGATTGCTTGCCGTCGGGTGTTGAGCACTTCGACAAGGCTGTCGGCGTCCAGGATCAGCGAATTGATCTGCTTGCTGCGTTCGGAGAGCACACCGGTGAGATCCGCGGCCGACTTCAGCAGGTCGGCAAGGCCTTCGTTGCGGCTGTTCACCGCCCGGGACAGCCGGCTCAGTCCGTCGAACGTCGGCCCCAACTGCGGAGCAATCTGGTCGATGGTGTCCGAGAGGGTGTCCAGCGACCGGTTCAGCGACTCGGTGTCGGTGCCGGCGGTATTGGAGGTCAGTTCGCCGACGACGTCGACCAATGAGTACGGCGACGACGTACGCGTGAGCGGGATGGCCTCGAGCGGACGCATCTTGCCGCTGCCGGCCGGCTCCACGGTCAGCACTCGCTCGCCGAGCAGCGACCCGGTGCGGATGTGCGCGGTGGTCTGCGATCCCAGCGGGTACTTGCCGGCCAAGGTGAACGTCACCAATGCGTCGCCGTTGTCGAGGGCGACATCGGTGACCGAGCCGACCTTGATCCCCGACAGCGTGACGTCGGCACCGGTGCTCAGGCCACCGGCTTCGGCGAACCGGGCCTGGTAGCGCACGCAGGTGGCCCACTGGATCAACTGCTCGGGCTGCAGCCCGATCGCGACCACGAAGGCCACGACCACAATGCCGATCAAGCCCATCCTGCTCAGATGGCCGCCGCGATACTTCAGCATCAGCGGGCCCCCCGCCGTGCCGGCGCGGGACCGGGCAGCGTGCTGCTCACTCGGTGTCGCTGCATCGGCCCTCCTCCGCTTTGATCCACGGGAACACCGCGGTGCGTCCCTGGGTGTCGCTGACCCGGATCTGGACCGCGCAGAGGTAGTACTGGATGAACCCGCCGTAAGCGCCGAGCCGGATGGCCTTGCGGTAGTTCTCCGGCGCCTTCTGCAACGACATGTCCAGGCCGGCCAGGTCGGCGTTGATCGCGGTGGTCAACCGATCGACCTGAGTGATGGTGTGGGTCAACGGATCCCGCGCGTTGCCGAGCAGATCGGCCAGCGACGCCGTGCCGCGGTCCAGTGCCGTCACCGCGGTCCCGATCGGGTCGCGGTCGGCCGCCAGCCCGGCGACCAGCTTGCCGAGCCGGTCGATCGCCCCGGAGAACCGCTTGTCGCCGTTGGACAAAGTGGCCAGCGTCGTGCGCAGTTGGTCGATCAGGGACTCGATCACCTGGTTGTTGTCGGCCAGGGAGGTCGAGAACGACGACGTCCGCGACATCAGTGAGTCGATGGTGCCGCCTTGGCCCTGCATGATCTGGATCAACGAGGCCGTGAGCGAGTTGACGTCGGTGGGATTGAGTCCACGGATCACCGGCTTGAGGCCGTTGAGCAACAGGTCCAGATCCAGTGCGGGCGCAGTCCGCTCCAGCGGGATCTCCGAACCCACCGGCAACAGCCGGGTCGAGCCCGGCCCGTCCGTCAGTTCCAGATAGCGGTCACCGACCAGGTTCAGGTAACGCACCGAGGCCTGTGTGCCGGTGGTGAGCGGAATGTTCCGGTCGGCCCGGAATTTGACCAGCACCGTGCCGTCCGGACGCAGGGAGACGCGACCGACCGTGCCGACCCGGACTCCGGCCACCCGCACGCTGTCGCCGGCCTTGAGCCGGGAGGCGTCGGAGAAGACCGCCTGGTAGCCCGCCGTCGGTCCGGTCCGGACCTCGGCGAAGATCGCGAACAGAAATATCGTGGCCAGCACCATCACCGCGGCGTAGATGCCGAACTTGACCAGGGGTCCCAGTTCTCTTCTCATCCCGGCATCCCCACCTGGGCGCTGTTGCGAGGCGGCCCACCGATCGGTCCGAACAGCGCCTGCTTGAGGCCATCGGAGTTGAGCAGGATGCCCTGGTTGCCGTATTCGTACGGGTTCGCTCCGGTGTCGGCGATCAACGCGGGCACCCGGTATTCCGGCGGTACGTCGGGCAGGCCCAGTTCGGTGCAGTAGGAACGGTCGGAGCGGGCCGCCACCTTCGGCAGATGATCGGGGTAGCGGTAGCGTTCCTTGGCCAAGGTGAAGCTGGCCGTGATGATGATGCCGGGCACATGGAACGGCACGGACTTGGCGAACGGCACCAAGCCGCCGATCGAGCAGCCGAGTTCCTCGTGGTATTTATCCAACAGTTGCGCGGTCGGCTCCAGCACGTGCGTCAGGTCGGTCAGGGCCTGCCGGTTCTCGCCCAGCACCTCGTTGCCGGTATCGGCAAGACCGATCGCGGCCATCAGGAAGGTGTCCAGGCTGTTCTGCTCGGCCACGATGCTCTCACTCATGGTGTTGGTGGCGCCCAGCGCGGCGGTGAGATCGGGCGCCGCGTCGGCGTAAGACCGGAACACCGGTGCCATGGTGGCGGCCTCGTGTTCCAGGGTGCCCAGGCTGGGCTCGATCTCGGCCAGCAGCTTGTCGAAGTCGGTGAGCGCCTGCCCCAACTTCTGCCCGCGTCCGTTGAACGCGGTCGAGACCGCACTCAGGGTCTCGTTCAGCTTCTTCGGATCGATCTTGTCCAACACCCGCACCAGTTGCTGGAACACCGTGTTGATCTCGACGGTGACATGCTCGCCCGCCAGCACCTGGCCGGCATGCAGCCTGGTTGCATCCGGATCCGGCGGCGCCACCAACTCGACCGACTTAGCGCCGAACACGGTCGAGGAGGCGATCCGGGCGGTGACGTTCGCCGGAATCAACCGCAGTTGCTCCGGTTGCATCTCCAGCCGCAGGACCGCGGTGCCGTCCGGTTGAGGATCGATGGCCCCGACCTTGCCCACCTGAACCCCGCGCAGTTTGACCTTGGCGTCGGGATACATCACCAGACCGGCCCGCTGCGAGACCACCGTGACCGGCACCGTGCCGGTGAAGCTGCCGCGGAACAAGCCGATCGCCAGCCCGACGACCACCGCGATCGTCACGATCGTCACCAGCCCGACCAGGGGCCGCAGGTAGGCCGGCTGCTCCCGGCGCTGACCGACGGCCCGACGTCTCCGCGCGGTGGAACCCCGCTGGTCCGAGTCGTCGACTTGTCGTCCCAACGGTGGATCTGCGGTCGCCCCGAGAACCATTACCCCGCCGTCACCCTGCCGTCAGCGTGATCCATCGCCGCCCCCTTCCACGATGGTGACCGCCGATACCGCAGTCGGACCGCCGATGTTGTGCGCCAAGCCGATCCGGGCGCCATCGACCTGATTGACCGCCGTACCGCGCAACTGCTCGAAGAGTTCTACGCACTGTGCCACACCGGTGGCACCCGGGGGGTGGCCTTTGCATTTCAAACCGCCACTGGGGTTCACCGGCAGCGCGCCCCCGACGCTGGTCACCCCGGTTTCCAGCAGTTTGTAAGCCTCGAACCGTTCCGCGAACCCGAGATCTTCGTAGCTGATCAGTTCCACCCCGGTGAAATAGTCGTGCACTTCGGCGACGTCGATGTCGGCCGGCGTCAATCCGGCCATGGCGAACGCCTGCTTGGCGGCGCGCACCGTCGCCGGAAACGTCGTCATGTCGCGCTTGTGCTGGTGCATCACCGAGTCCAGGCCCAGCCCGACCCCGCGAATCCACACCGGTCGATCGGTGAAGCGGTCGACCACGTCTTCGGCGGCGAGCACCAAAGCGGCCGCGCCGTCGCTCTGCGGCGCGCAGTCATAGACGCCGAACGGCGACACCACCATGGGGGCTTCGAGGGCTTGTTCCAGGGTGATCTCGAAGCGCAGCCGAGCCTTGGGGTTGGCCACTCCGTGCCGGTGGTTCTTCACCGCCACCATCGCCAGATGTTCCCGGGTGGCGGGCGATTCGTGCAGATAGCGCTGCAGATGCAAGGCGAAACCGGCGGGGGCCACCAAGCCGAGCGGATAGTCCCACGCCATGTTGCCCACCGCCCCCTCCCAGGCCCACAGCATGTCCTTGGTGGCGATCTCACGGAGTTTGTCCGCGCCGATGACCAGGGCGACGTCGAGCGCGCCGGAGGCTACCGCGAACAGTGCGTTGCGGACCGCGTCGTTGCCGGTGGCGCAGGAGTTCTCCACCCGGGTGACGGGCAGGTCCGGCAGCCCCAGTGTGTCGGCCAGGATCCCGGACGGAAAGCCGTCGGTGGTGCCCAGCGCCCCGAACCAGGCCGCCTGGACATCGGTCTTGGCCAGTCCCTTGTCGACGGTCGCGGCGCACTCGGCGAAAGCCATCGGCAACAGGTCCTTGATGCCCAGCGCGAAATGCTCCCGGAATGGCGTCATCCCGGCGCCGACAATCGCCACGCGTCTCATGCGACCGCCTCCGGTTGATCCGCCGGGTCGAACGGCTCGAAGGCGTAGCCGTAGTCGGGCACCCCGGAGCGCACCGCGATCCGGCGCAGCACCAGCCGGCCGCGGTCGCCGATCCAGGCGCTGCCGGCCGGGGCTCCGGTCACCTTCACCAGGGCCCGGACCGCGACGTCATCGAGCTCGACGATCACCAGCGAGTAGGGCGTCCGCAGACCCGGGACCGGCAGGTGCACGCTGACCTCGGTGTAGACGGTGCCGGTGCGAGGGAGTTCCACCAGCTCGTAGTCGGTGCTCAGCGTGCTGTCCGCGCCGACCCGGTAGCGCGGCGGGAAGTCGAGTTCGTCGCTGTCGGGGTGCTTGCCCGCCTCCCAGCGCACCTTGGCCTCGAAGGCACGCTCGTAGGCCGCCAGCGAGATCGGCAGGTCCGCGCCCGGCGTCAGCACGCTCGGCGGTACCGGCCGGGCGACCGGTTCGCGGCGGTGCACCGTGACCTCACCGCCGGACACGTTGATGCCGGACAGGTTGGCCTGCTCGACCGCGATCAGCGGTCCCTCGGTCTGCGTCTCGGCCAGCACCGCCAGTGCGAACAGCCCCGAGCTGGCGCCGTTGGTCGGCAGCGGCGCCGGCTCGCCGCTGCACAAGGCGACGGCGCGCTCGTGCTCGACCCCGGCCAGCATCACCGGGGTGTCGGCCCAGGCCTGGGCCAGCGATGCCACCACTCCCCGCTCGTGCAGCAACCGCGGGTCGCCGTAGTCGTGCACCACCCCGTCATTGCGGGTACGCACCGGCAGGCTGCGTGCGATGCGGGCCGCGGTGCGCACCCGCAGCCCGTTCTCGGCGGTGAGGACCGCCACGGCGCCGCTCCCATACGGCGGTCCCAGCTTCGCCTCTCCTCCGTCGAGCCTTGCTGATCCGTCGGCCGGGACGACATCGACGCCGATGATCAGGGTCCTCGGCCGCGCCGAACTCAGGGCGTCCAGCGCGGCGGGCGCACCGCCGAGCCGCTCGACCACTTCCAGTTCGGGATCCAAGCCCAACCCGGCCAGCAGCACCGCGGCGTTGCTGCTCTCGGTCAACGGAAGGTCGCGGCTCACGATCACCAGCCGCTCCACCGCCCCGCCTTCGGCCAGCGCGGCACGGCCGGCCTCAACCGCCAGGGTGATGGCGTCCTCGTCGTCACCGGCCAGCCGCCGCAGGGCGGTTCCCCAGCACGGCAAGTAGGTGCCAATCGAAGCTACGTGCGGCATCTCGATCCCAGGCTTTCAGGTGACCGCGCCGACGGTCTTCAGTTCGATGATCCGGTCCCAGTCCAGGCCGAGGTCGGTCAGGATCTCGTCGGTCTGCTCGGCGAAGCCGGGGGCCGGGCCGGTTTCGGCGGCGGTGACGTCGAACTGCACCGGACTGGCGACCAATTCGAGCTCACCCGCCCGGATGACATAGTCGTTGGCGCGGATCTGGGCGTCCTCGGCCGCCTGCAGGGTGTCCTGGACCGGCGCCCACGGCCCGGCCAGCGTCGCGAAGCGTTCGCTCCACTCGGCCAAGGAGCGGGCGGCGATCGCCTCGGTGAGGATCTTGACCGCTTCCGCGGTGTTGGCTGCGATCTGCTCGGCGGTGGCGAACCGCGGGTCGTCGATGAGCTCGGGGCGGTCGATGTGCCGGCAGACGTCGGCCCAGAACTTGGTCGGCTGCATCATCACGAACGAGATGTAGCGCCCGTCGGCGGTGGCGTACAGACCGGTCAACGGATTGACCGGCGAGCCGTGCACGCCGGGCACCGGCGCTTCCAGCCGCTGACCGAGGTGTTTGGTGAGGGCCACCGTGTGGCCCATCGCCCACAGTCCGCTGCCCAGCAGCGACACGTCGACGACCGACGGCTCACCGGTGCGTTCCCTTTTCAGCAGCGCCGCCGCGATCCCGCCGGCCAGGTTGGTGCCGGAGATGGTGTCGCCGTAGGCGGGCCCCGGCGGCGCGATCATGCCCTCGGTCCCGGGCGGGGTGATGGTCGCCGCGGTCCCCGCCCGGCACCAGAAGGCGGTCATGTCGTAGCCGCCCTTTTCGGCCTCGGCCCCGCGCGGGCCCAGTGCGCTGCCGCGGGCATAGATGACCTTCGGGTTGATCGCCCGGATGTCGTCGACGTCGATGCCGAACTTGCGCCGGTGCGCCGGCAAGAAGCTGGTCAGGAACACATCGGCGCGGCGGGCCAGTTCATAGAGCACCTCCCGCCCTTCGGGCACCGCCATGTCCAGGCCGATGCTGCGTTTGCCGCGGTTGGCGTGTTCGATGTTGGGATTCGGGTCACCCTCCACCTTCAGCTGGCCGGTTTGGCGCAACCCGCGCTGTGGGTCTCCGGTGACCGCGTGCTCGACCTTGATGACCTCGGCGCCCCACTCGGCCAACACCGCACCGGCCGACGGAACGAAGCCGTACATCGCGACCTCGAGCACCCGGATGCCCTCCAGCGGCCTCATCCGGCCGCTCCAACGGGTGCGGCAAACGTCTTGCGCTCCAGGAACTCCTCCAGCCCGGCGACGCCCATCTCCCGTCCGATCCCGGACTGCTTGTATCCCCCGAACGGGGCGTCCGGATGAAAGTAGTTGCCGCCGTTGATCGAGAACGTTCCGGTTCGGATCCGGCGGGCCAGTGCCAGCGCCCGGTCTTGGCCGCCGAAGATCGCACCCGACAGTCCGTAGATCGAGTTGTTGGCGATCCGTACCGCGTCGTCGTCATCGTCGTAGCCGATCACCGTCAGCACCGGCCCGAAGACCTCTTCCTGGGCGATCTCACTGTCCGGATCGACTCCTGTGAGCAGCGTCGGGGTGTAGAAGAAGCCGGGATCGACCTTTTCCCCGCCGGTCACCAGGGTGGCCCCCGCTGCCACCGCCCGTTGCACCATGCCGTCGACCTTGTCGCGCTGCTTGGCACTGATCAGCGGGCCCATGTAGGTCTTCGGGTCCGTCGGGTCGCCGTAGCGCACATGCGAGAAGTTGGTCTTGATCAACTCGACGATCTCGTCGTGATGACTGTTGGGCACCAGCAACCGCGACGTCAGCGCACAGCCCTGGCCGGCGTGCGTGACCATCGAGAACGCGGCGAAGACCGCGGCCATGTTGAAGTCGGCGTCGTCGAGCACGATCGCCGCCGACTTGCCACCGAGTTCTAAGAAGACCCGCTTGAGCGTGCCGCTCGCGGCGGCCATGATCGCCCGCCCGGTCGGGGTGGATCCGGTGAAGGTGACCATGTCCACGTCCGGGTCGGTGGTCAGCACCGCGCCGACCTCCGCGTCCGACGAGCTGAGCACGTTGACCACGCCGGCCGGGATGTCGGTGTGATTGGCGATGATCTCCCCGAGCGCCAGCGTCACCAGCGGGGTGTCGGGCGCGGCCTTGAGCACCAGGGTGCAGCCGGCCGCCAGCGCCGGGGCCAGCTTCGCCAGGGCCAGCTGGTTGGGGTAGTTGTACGCGATGATCGCGGCGACGACTCCGGCGGCTTCTTTCTCCACCCAACGGTGGTGCAGCATCCCGCGGCTCTCGGCGTTGCCGAGGTCTTCGGTCATCGGATAGTCGCGGAGCAGATCGGCGTAGTAGCGCACGATCGCGATCGGCTGGTCCAGCTGGGCGCCCTGGGTCAGCGCCGCCGTGGCCCCGACTTCGGCGATGGTGAGGTCGGCGAGTTCGTCACGGTGCTCGACGAGCGCGCGGTGCAGTTGATCGAGGCAGCGGATCCGCAGCGCGGTGTCGGTCGCCCAGTCGCCGGCGTCGAAGGCGCGCCGTGCGGCCGCGACGGCGGCGGCAGCCTGCTCCACGCCGGCGTCCGGCGCATAGCCCAGGACCTCTCCGGTGGCCGGATTGAGTGATGCGTAGGTACGGTCCGCGCCCACCAGCTTGCCGTCGATGAGCAGCTGCCGGGCGGCAACCTGCTCGGTGGCCTTCGCACCGCCGGAACCATCTGCATCATTCGGCGGTCCCAGCTTCGGCTCTCCTCCGTCGAGCCTCGCTGAACCGCCGGCGACGATCGCTGCCGTTTCCTGCGAACCCATGCAAGCCTCCCGCCGGGTAACTACATTCTCATGTGCGGCGAATCATACATCTCGACAGGGAGAACTCAAGCGGGGTTGGCCGCTTGTCGGCCCGACCGCTGGGCAACGCCTCTGCGCGGCGATTCGGCATCGCCCCTGCTGGGAGCCGGTTCAGCCGAACCTTGCCAGAAACAGTTGTACGAGAGTACGATTCTCACACCTTGGAAAGGGGATTCTTTGTGACCGAGACGGGCCTCGTGAGAACGGCTGTTGTGACCGGGGGCGCCTCGGGCATCGGTGCGGCCGTGGTGAACCGTTTGCGGGCCGACGGCCACCGGGTGGCGGTCATCGATCTGAAGCCCGGCGGTTCAGCGAGCCTCGACGGAGGAGAGGCGAAGCTGGGAGCGCCGCACGGGCACGGCGAGCAGGATCTCGCCTTCGCCGCCGACGTCACCGATCGCGGCCAGATCGACGCCGCGTTGACCCAGATCCGACAGCAGCTGGGGCCGGTCACCATCCTCGTCAACGCCGCCGGCAAAGACGGCTTCAAGAAGTTCAGCCACATCAGTTTCGAGGACTGGCAGCAGATCATCGACATCAACCTCAACGGCGTCTTCCACACCATTCAGGCGGTGCTGCCCGACATGGTCGAGGCCGGCTGGGGACGCATCATCAACATCTCCTCGTCGAGCACGCACTCCGGCACTCCTTATATGGCGCACTACGTGGCGGCCAAATCCGCCGTGAACGGACTCACCAAGACCCTGGCACTGGAGTACGGCCCCAGCGGAATCACCGTCAACGCCGTGCCGCCCGGCTTCATCGACACCCCCATGCTGCGCAACGCCGCGGACCACGGGTTCCTCGGCGACATCGAGGACAACATCGCCAAGACCCCGGTGCGCCGGATGGGACGGCCCGAAGACATCGCCGCCGCGTGTGCGTTCCTGGCGTCAGAGGAGGCCGGCTACATCACCGGGCAGATCCTGGGCGTCAACGGCGGTCGCAACACCTGACACTCGCCGCACCGACGGTGTGCACCAACGAAAGGAACAGTTGTGGGACGTGTTGCCGGAAAGGTCGCATTCATCACGGGCGCAGCCCGCGGACAGGGCCGTAGCCACGCGCTGCGGCTGGCCGAAGAAGGCGCCGACATCATCGCCGTCGACCTGTGCCAAGACATCGAGACGATCGGCTATCCGATGGCACGGCCCGAGGACCTCGAGGAGACCGCCAAGCTGGTCGAGAAGACCGGCCGCGGCATCGTCACCGCGCAGGCCGACGTGCGCGACGCGGCGGCGCTGAAGAGCGCACTGGACGCCGGGCTCGCCGAATTCGGCAAGCTCGACATCGTCGTCGCCCAAGCCGGCGTGGCCGGCATGAAGGGTAACCCCCCGCTGCAGGCGTGGACCGACGTCATCAACACCAACCTGGTAGGCACCATCAACGGCATCCAGGTCGCACTGCCCCATCTGGGCGAGGGCGCATCGATCATCGCGACCTCCTCAGCGGCGGCGCTGATGGACGCCCACCAGAAGGCCAATCCCGGTAACGACCCGGGTGGAATGGCCTACATGACCTCCAAACGCCTTATCGCGCAGTACGTTCACGACTTGGCCACCGAGGTGGCGGTGCGCGGTATCCGCGCCAACGTCATCCACCCGACTAACTGCAACACCGATATGTTGCAGAGCGAGCCGATGTACCGGTCGTTCCGCCCCGACCTGGAACACCCGACGCGCGCCGACGCCGAACCGGTCTTCTACGTCCAGCAGGCGATGAAGGTGCCGTTCATCGAACCGGAGGACATCTCCAACGCGGTTCTGTGGCTCGCGTCTGACGAGGCCCGGTACGTCACCGGCATGCAGTTGCGGGTCGACGCCGGCGGATACCTCAAGTGGTACGACTACCACGTCTGATTGCGGCTGAGGCGGATTCGGCACGTTCGATAGGAGCAGCATGAAAGTTTGGGTTGACCCGGAGCGCTGTCAGGGCCACGGTCTGTGCAAGATGATCGCGCCCGATTCCTTCGACCTCGACGACATCGACGGTCACTCCACGGCGGCAAAGGAAGTCGTCCCCGCCGACCAACACGACCTGGTGCGGGAAGCCGCCCGCTCCTGCCCGGAGCAGGCGATCATCCTCACTGACGACGACAGCCAATGACAAGGGAGACAACGCGTTGAGTATCGACGAAGCAGTCACCAACAGTGATCCCAAGAAGGACCAGCCATATCACTTCGACCGGCACACCGCCGAGTACCGGCTGAACTTCGAGTCGATCACCGCGGAGATGCACACCAAGTGTCCGATGGCCTGGACCGAGGCCTACGACGGGCATTGGGTTGCCGCCGGCGGAAACGAGGTCTTTGAGCTGGCCCGGTGCCCGCACATCTCCAACGACCACGACGTCAACAACGAACGGCGGGGTTATAAGGGAATCTCCATCCCGCCGGCCAAGCGAGCAGTCGGGGTGCGCGGCGGCATGCTCGAAATGGACGGCGACGAACATCGCTTCTACCGCAACGTGGTCAACCCCTACCTGTCCCCCGCTGCGATCAAGCGGTGGGAGCCCTTCATTCACGACATCGTCCGCGCCTGCATCAACGAGAAGATCGAAGAAGGCCACATCGACTTCGTCGATGACCTGGCCAACATCGCGCCGGCCGTCTTCACGCTGGCGATGCTCGGTATTCCGCTGAAGAACTGGACGATCTACTGTGAGCCGGTCCATGCGGCGGTCTACACCCCCGAACACGATCCGGACTCGGTGCGGGTCGCCGAGCTGCACCGCCAGATGGGCCTAGATCTGCTCACCAATTACTTTGAGATCAAAGAGAACCCGCGCCCCGGCATCGTCAACGCGCTGGCGCAGGCGCGGATCGACGGGCAACCGGTACCCGACATCGATGCGCTCGGCATGGTGGGCCTGGTGATCGGCGGCGGTTTCGACACCACCACCGCGCTGACCGCCCACTCGCTGGAGTGGCTGTCGCAGCACCCCGAGGAACGTGAACGGCTCAGCCGAGACCGGGACACCCTGTTGGACCCGGCCACCGAGGAGTTCCTGCGCTACTTCACCCCGGCTCCCGGCGACGGACGTACCTTCGCCGCTGACACCGAATTGGTGGGCACCCGATTCAAGGAGGGTGAGCGACTGTGGCTCTCCTGGGCGATGGCCAACCGGGACCCCTCGATCTTCGATGACCCCAACCAACTCATCATGGACCGGAAGGGCAACCGGCACTTCAGCTTCGGCCTCGGGGTGCACCGCTGCGTCGGCTCCAACGTGGCGCGCACCGTCTTCAAGTCGATGTTGACCGCCGTACTCGACCGGATGCCCGACTATCGGTGCGACCCGGAGGGAACGGTGCACTACGACACCATCGGTGTCATCCAGGGTATGCGGCACCTGCCGGCCACGTTCACCCCCGGCAAGCGGATCGGGCCGGGTCTGGACGAGACGCTGGAGAAGCTGCAGCGGATCTGCGACGAGCAGGAGTGCGCCCGCCCGATCACCGAGCGCAAGGAAAGCGTGGTCATCGACTGAGACCGCGAACGCCCATTGTGCGGTTTCGTACGCGCTGGGCGGCGGGTTGCGTACGAAACCGCACAGCCGGCGGGGCCGGGTCAGCCTCGCGGCAGACCCAGCACCTGCTGAGCAATGATGTTGCGGTGGATCTCCGAGGTTCCCCCGGCGATGGTGCCCGAGAAGCTACGGGCATGGCGTTCAAACCAACTGGCGAAATAGCTGTCGAGGTTCATCGGCGCATACGGGCCTGAATTCGCCGGATGGACCAGGCCCGCCGACCCGGCCGCGTCCAGCGCATGACCGGATGCAACCATCTCGGCTTCTGAGCCGAGCAGCTTGAGCACCGACAGCGCCGGCACATCCTCTTCGCCGCGGGCGGCCCGAGCCAGTGCTCGGGAGCCCAGCAGGCGTAACGCCTGATAATCCATGACGGCGGTGGCGAATTGGTCGCGCTCCAACGCGCCATCGGGGCGAAAGTCGGCGATCACGTTGTCCAGTCGGTCGGCGAACCCGAGCCACATCATGGTGCGCTCATGCCCGAGGGATCCGTTGGCCACCCGCCAACCACCATTGAGCGGGCCGACGAGATTCTCGCCCGGCACCCGCACATCGGTAAAGAACACCTCGTTGAAGTCTTTGTCGTCGATTCCGCAGATGGTTGGGAACGGGCGACACACCACTCCCGGAGTGTCGGTGGGGATCAGCAACACGCTGATGCCCTTGTGCTTCGGCGCATCCGGATCGGTGCGCACGAACGTCAGCAGCACGTCGGCATCGTGCGCACCGGAGGTCCACACCTTCTGGCCGTTGACGATGTAGTCGTCTCCGTCGCGGTCCGCCCTGGTGCGCAACGACGCGAGATCCGAGCCGGCGCTCGGTTCGCTCATCCCCAGCGACGCGGTGATCTCGGCGCGCAGAATCGGCACCGCCCAGCGTTGTTTCTGCTCGTCCGTTCCGAACGAAAGCAGCGACGCCGCAATGATATTCACACCCTGTGGATTGAAGCTGTGATAGATCCGGCGCCGGCACAGCTCCTCGAGGTGGACGAACTGCTGCAGCAACGTGGCGTTGCGGCCGCCGAATTCCGGCGGGTTACCGGGCAGCAGCCAGCCGTTGTCGAACAGCAACCGCTGCCAGCGCCGCGCCCACCCCGGCATGTGCGACACCGACCGCGGGCGCTCCAACGTGTCGGCCTCGGCGGGAAGATTGGCTTCGAGGAAAGCCGCGAACTCGGCGCGGAAGTCCTCGACCTCGGCGTCAAATGTGAGTTGCAAGGTACTCCTCGGCGATGGCCGCGCGGTGCTCCGCCGCGCCACCGAGCATCAGCTCACCGGCTTTGGCCCGCTTGAGCGCGAACTGCAAGTCGTTCTCCCAGGTAAAGCCCATCGCGCCGAAAAGCTGCAGGCCGTGCCGGAAGACAACCGACTGGCATTCTCCGGCCGCGGCCTTGGCCATCGCCGCGGCCATCCGCCGCCGGGGATCGTCAGCCGCGATCGTCAGGGCCGCGAAATACGCCAGGGCACGGGCCCGCTCGATCGCCACGTGCATGTCGGCGGCCTTGTGCTGGACGGCCTGGAAAGAGCCGATCGGCACCCCGAACTGCTGCCGGCTGCGCACATGCTCAAGAGCCAGATCGAGGATGCGCTGGCAGGCGCCGACCATCGTCATCGCCATCCCGGTGAGCGCGACGTGGCGTGCCCGGTGGACATCGACGCGCATCCGCGCGGTGTCGGCTACCTCGACTCCGGCGAAGGTCACATCGGCAACATGCAACGTCGGATCGAACACCGAGGCCTTCCGCGTCGTCACCGCCGCGGCGTCGACCAGGAACACCCCGGCCTCGGCGACCACCGCCAGCCGGTCGGCCCGATCGCCGTCGAGCACGTTCAGCGCGGTTCCCTCCAGCACCCAGCCGGCTGCGTTACGGTGCGCGGTCACGCCGCTGAACACGGCCGCGCCGGTGGAGCCGTCGGGGCGATGGTGTTCGCCGACCAACGGGGCGAACTGTGTCATCGTCGCCAGAAACGGCGTGGGGTCGGTCGCGCGGCCCAGTTCCTCGAGGACGATCGCCAGCTCGACCGCGGTCTCCGGCTCGTGCAGCTCGGTCCAGCCCAGGTCGACGTAGACCTTCCACAACGAGTCGATCGCCTCGTGCGGGTCGCCGTCGGCCTCGGCGACACTGCGCACCAACGAGGGTGAGCACTGCTTGCCCACCACGTCGCGCACTGTGCCCTGCCACAGTCGCTGATCCTCATCGAACTCCAACAGCATTGCGTCACCTCCTCGACACGCGCGTTGAGAATAACATTCTCGTTAGCGAATGTAACGATCTCGAACGGAGTTACCGTGTTGTCACACCGTGTCGCGCGGTGAAGGCGGTCGCTGCGCCACCTGCCTGCATCGGCAGGGGACCTCCCGGATGAGAATCCAGTTCTTGCAAGCAAAGAATACAGCTATACAATGAGGGTCGGCCTACGGTGCGGGCGCAGGGTCCGGCGACACGGCGAAGGGCGGCGTTGATGATCGAACACCCGGACGGCACCCGTACGCCCGTCATCGATGCCAGCGTGCACATCTTCGCGGCGTCGAACGCCGACTTGCGCAGTTTCCTGCGGGAGCCCTACCGCAGCCGCGGCTTCCCCGATTACGAGATGGACTGGTACGGCGCGCCGGGGGGCGAGTACGCGCCCGGCACCGAGGGCCCGGAAGGCCAATACCCGGGTTCGGACCCCGATGTGGTTGCCGGGCACCTGTTCACCGACCGGGGTGTCGATGTGGCCGTGCTGCATCCGATGACGCGCGGGGTCATGCCGGATCGGCACCTGGGGTCGGCGATCGCCGCGGCGCACAACGAGATCCTGGTGTCACGCTGGCTGGACCACCCCGAGCACGGCCAACGTTTCCGCGGCACCATCCGGGTCAACCCCGACGACATCGCCGGAGCACTGAAGGAGATCGACCGGTGGAAGGACCATCCCCGGGTGGTGCAGATCGGTGTCCCGTTGCAGTCGCGCGAGTTGTTCGGCAAACCGCAGTTCTGGCCCCTGTGGGAGGCGGCCATCGATGCCGGCTTGCCGGTGGCCGCACACATCGAGGTGGGATCGGGCATCGCCGCCTCGCCGACGCCGTCGGGCGGCACCCGGACCTACGAGCAGTACGTCAGCTTCATGGCGTGCAACTACCTCTACCATCTGATGAACATGATCGCCGAGGGCGTCTTCGAGCGGATGCCGTCGCTGAAGTTCGTCTGGGCGGACGGCGGTGCGGATCTCCTGACCCCGTTCATCTGGCGGATGGACTGCTTCGGCAGACCGCACCTCGAACAGACTCCGTGGGCGCCGGAGATGCCCAGCGACTACCTGCCCGATCACGTGTACTTCGTCCAGGGCGCCATGGACGGCCCCGGGGACACCGAGTTCGCCGGGGAGTGGTTCGGCTACACCGGCAAGGACGACATGGTCATGTACGGGTCGAGCTATCCGCACTGGCAGCGCAACGAATTGTCGGTACCGAGCACCTTCAGCGCCGAACAGCGCGACAAGTTGTGCTGGCGCAATGCCAGTGCGCTCTACGGCATAGAAGTTCCGGCCGCCGCGGGCGCACACTAGAGAACAGCTGGGATCAAGGGAGAGCACCATGACTGTGACAGCCACAGAGCGTAAGCCGGCGGCCGAGCGTGTCGCCGTGCGATGTGTGGACTCCGATGTCCATCCGGTGCCGCGGCGCGGCGAACTGACCCAGTACATCCCCGAGCCGTGGCGCAGCAAGTACTTTCTGGCCCGCCGGATCGGCGAGCAGATCTACTACGACGCCCCCGACTACGCTCACGCCTTCGCCATGCGGGTGGACGCCTTCCCGGCCGATGGCGAATTCCCGGGCAGCAGCCCGGAGTTGGCGTTCAAGCAGTTGATCATGGAGGCGGGCGCCGATTACGCGATCCTGGAGCCCGCCGCCTACCCGGCGCGGACCCCCGAAGCACAGCATGCGATGTCGTGTGCGCTCAACGACTGGCAGGCCAACCACTGGCTGGACAGCCACAACAACTGGCATCAGCGGTGGCGAGGTTCGATCTGCGTCGCGATCGAGGACCCGTTCGGCTCCGCCGCCGAGATCGAGAGGTGGGCCGGCCACCCGTACATGGCGCAGGTTCTGATCAAGGCCGAACCGCGGCCGTCGTGGGGCGATCCCAAATACGACCCGATCTGGGCGGCGGCCACCAAGCACGACATCACCGTCAGCTGCCACCTGTCCCGCAGCCACCACGAAGAGCTGCCGATGCCGCCGGTGGGCATGCCCAGCTACAACCACGACTTCATGGTCACCTACTCGTTGCTGGCCGCCAATCAGGTGATGAGCCTGGTGTTCGACGGTGTCTTCGACCGTTTCCCGACTTTGCGCATCGTGCTCGTCGAGCACGCCTTCACCTGGATCTTGCCCCTGATGTGGCGTATGGACGCGATCTACGCCGCGCGCAAATCATGGCTGGACATCAAGCGCAAGCCCAGCGACTACGTCAAGGACCACATCAAATTCACCACCCAGCCGCTGGACTACCCGGAGGACAAGACCGAGCTGGCCCGCGCTTTGGAGTGGATGGAGTGCGAGAAGATCCTGCTGTACTCCTCCGACTACCCGCATTGGACGTTCGACGACCCGCGCTGGCTGGTCAAACACCTGCCCAAGGCGGCCCGGGAAGCGGTGATGTTCAAAAACGGCCTGCAGACCTACCACCTTCCCGACACGGTCCCGGCCCTCGAGGGTCAGGTTCGGGTGTTTTAGCATGAGCCACGACGACCAGCGGCCCCGGCTGGCCCAGGGCCGCGAGCACATCGTTGCCACCGTTGACGAAATCCCTCCCGGCACACACAAACTCGTGCCGATCGGACATCACGGCGTGGGTGTTTACAACATCAACGGGACGTTCTACGCGATCGCGAACTTCTGCCCACATCAAGGCGGGCCGCTGTGCGCCGGGCGACTGCGCGGCCGCACCGTCGTCGATGAGACCGCGCCCGGTGACGCCACGATGGTCCGGGACCTGGACTACATCTACTGCCCGTGGCATCAATGGGGTTTCGAACTAGCCACCGGCACCACCGCGGTCAAACCCGAGTGGAGCATCCGAACCTACCCGGTGCGGGTCGTCGGTAACGACGTCCTGGTCCAGGCCTAGCACACAGGAGTATTCGGTGCCCTCTGTCGAAATCAACGGCGGAAACGTTGTCTACGAGATTCTTGGTACGGCAGGTGATCTGATCGTCCTGACTCCCGGTGGCCGGTTCTCCAAAGAGATTCCGGGGCTGCGTCCGCTGGCCGACAAACTCGTCGAGGGCGGCTACCGGGTGCTGCTGTGGGACCGCCCCAACTGCGGGGCTTCCGACGTGCAGTTCTACGGCCAGTCCGAATCACATATGCGCGCCGAAACGCTGCACGGGTTGCTCACCGCTCTGGACACCGGGCCGTGCATCATCGCCGGCGGTTCGGGCGGAGCGCGCGACTCCATGCTGACCACCATGCTCTACCCGGAGCTGGCCACAAAGCTGGTGCTGTGGAACATCGTCGGCGGCGTGTACGGCACTTTCGTGCTGGGGTCCTACTACGTGGTGCCCAACATTTTGGCGGTCCGCGGTGGGGGTACCGAGGCGCTGCTGGGCCTGCGCGAATGGCAGGAACGGATCGAGGAGAACCCGGCCAACAAGCAGCGGCTGCTGGACCTGGACCGCGACGACTTCCTCAAGGTGATGCTGCGCTGGCTGGGCGCCTTCGTGTCGAAGCCGGGACAGACGATTCCCGGCGTCGACGACGAAATGTTCGACCGCATCAAGGTTCCCACGCTGATCATCCGCGGTGGCGAGAACGACTGGGACCACCCGAAGCGCACTTCGCTGGAGGTGAACTGTCTGATCAAAGGGTCCGAGCTGATCGACCCGCCGTGGCCGGAGGATGCCTGGGAGCGCGCGGGCGAGGAGCGTGCCGCCGGAAAAGTGAGTCACTTCAACATGTTCGACACCTGGGTGCAGGCCGCCCCGGCTATCCTGGAATTCCTGGGTCGTTGACGGGGTCAGCGGGTGTGGATATGAACCTCGCAGTTCAGCGACGCCTCCAACGCGGTGTGGATGCGGCTCTCTCCAACCCGCGCCACGTCTGGTTCGTCCAGCGTCACATGGACGACGTCGAGACCATGGCCTCCGGTCGTGCGGCCGATCTCGCCGGTCAATCCCAGCCCGGCCAGCACCCCGCGCGCGTCATCGTCGGTGCCCCTGCTCAGGTAGGTCACCACCCCCGGCACCGGCGTCGTGTCGAATGCCTTGGCGCACAATTGTGTTCCGGTATCGACCATTTCCGTGTCGGCTCCGGTGATCAGCAGCCGGACCTGTCGCCGACCCACCGGCATGGCCGCAACGTCGGTCGCCACCAGCTCGATGCCGACCTGACCGGCCAGGTCACGCAGCACCGCCATTCCAGCCGTCAACTGCTCGGGTGTCAGCCGCCCGGTCGGGTCCACATCGACGCGTACCACCGCCGTTCTCACGTCCGCGAGCCTAACCAAACGAGGTGGCAATGACGACAACTGCCGCGACACCGCAGATCACCGTCGCCGCCTGGCCCGGCTGTGCGCCGCGCCTGCTCACCGGCGCCGCCGAGGACGGTGCGAGCTATCTCGCCGCCGGCGGCTATGGTGCGCTCCCTGACGCCGAGGAGTTCCTCGCCGAGGTGGAACGCAGCGGGCTACTCGGGCGCGGTGGCGCGGCGTTCCCACTGGCGGTCAAGATGGCCTCGGTACGCGCCGCCGCCGTCCGCCGTGGCCAGGGCCCGGTCGTGGTCGCCAACGGCGAGGAGGGCGAACCGGCCTCGATCAAGGACCGCTGGCTGCTGCGCAACCGCCCGCACCTGGTGCTTGATGGACTGCGGCTGGCGGCCGCGGCCGTGGGCGCCACCCGCGGCTACGTCTACGTCTCGGATCCCGCAGCGGCCCGCAGCGTCGAGAATGCGCTCGCCGAGGTCGGCCCGGAAGTCTTTGGCGGACTGGCGCTCAGCGTGTTCGCCGTCGACGCCGGGTACGTCGCCGGTGAGGAGACCGCGGCGGTACGGGCGCTAAACGGCGGCCCGGCCAAACCGACCGACAAGCCACCCCGCCCCTACCAGCAGGGCGTCGACGAGCGCCCGACCCTGGTCTCCAATGTCGAGACGCTGGCCAATCTTCCGTATCTGCAGCGGCATGGCGCGGCAGCGTTCCGCTCGGCCGGGACCGCATTGTCACCGGGAACTTTCCTGGCGACGGTGACCGGCGGCGCCCGCCCACCCGTGCTCTACGAGCTGCCGCACGGAGTCGCGGTCGCCGAACTGCTGCAGTTGCATGGAATTCCGCTCGATCAAGTGCGCGGGCTGCTGATGGGCGGCTACTTCGCCGGCCTGCTGAACCGCGAGGGGCTGGACGCCACCCTGGATCACGAGACACTGCGCGCCGGCGGCAGCGGACTGGGCTGCGGGGCGATCGCGGTGCTCACCGACGACTGCCCCGTCGCAGCGGCGGCCTCGGTGCTGGCCTATTTCGGCCGGGAGAACGCCGGGCAGTGTGGGTCGTGTTTCAACGGCACCGCGGCGATGGCGGCGGTGGCCGAGGCACTGCGAGACGGGGTCGCGACGGCCGAGGAGGTCGAGCGGCTACAGCGCTGGGCCGGGGTGCTGCCCGGACGCGGCGCCTGCGGCACGCTGGACGGCGCCACCAATGTGGCGGCGAGCCTGTTGATCCGGTTCCCCGACCTGGTAGCCGACCATCTGGCCGGCGCCTGCGCGACCTGCCGCGGGGGTGCTTTCCGGGCCGAACGTCCCTACGCGGTCGAGGAGGTCACGGCATGAAGATCCGGCTGGATCGCACCATGTGCGACGGGTTCGGCTTCTGCGCCAAACACGCGGCGAAGTACTTCTCCCTCGACGATTGGGGCTATGCGTCGCTGACCGGTGACGGCTCGGTGGACGCGGGAGACGAGCGTGACGTCATGCGTGCGCTGCTGGACTGCCCGGTGCACGCCATCATCGAGATCACCGAGGAGGACGACGACCTATGAGCGCACCGGGACGTCCTCTGCCGGCGATCAGCCTGGAGAACGAGTTCTTCTGGACCGCGGGCGCCGACGGCGTGCTACGGGTCCAGGAGTGCCGGGACTGCGCGGCGCTGATCCATCCGCCGGCTCCGGTGTGCCGGTACTGCCGCGGCCAGAACATGGGTGTGCGCGACGTATCCGGGCGGGCCACCCTGGCCGGGTTCACCATCAACCACCGGTTCAGCCTGCCCGGGCTGCCGGCACCCTACGTGGTCGCGCAGGTGGCGATCGACGAGGATCCCCGGGTTCGACTGACCACCAACATCATCGACTGCGATCCGGACCGGCTCGAACTCGGCCAGCAGGTGGAGGTCGTCTTCGACAACATCGAGGATGTGTGGCTGCCGCTGTTCCGGCCGGCGGCCCAGAGCGCGCACGACTCCGCAACCAAGCCACTACCATCCGACGAGATCGCCCCCGAGGACTTCGCGCAGCACGTGCGCCCGATGGTCAGCGCCGGCAAGTTCGAGGACAAGTCGGCTATCACCGGGATCGGCGCCTCCCGGCTGGGCCGCCGGCTCATGGTCGCGCCGCTGGCGCTGACAGTGGAGGCCTGCCGAGCGGCCGTCACCGACGCCGGGCTGACCTTCGATGACATCGACGGGCTCTCCACCTATCCGAGCCTGGATGTCGCGGGCATGGGCGAAGGCGGCGTCACCGCCCTGGAGGGCGCTTTGGGATTGCGCCCGACATGGATCAACGGGGGCATGGACACCTTCGGCCCCGGCGGCTCCGTCATCGCCGCGATGATGGCCGTGGCCACCGGCCTGGCACGCCACGTGTTGTGTTTCCGAACTGTCTGGGAATCAACATTCAACGAGTTGCTGAAAGCGGGCAAAGCCTCACCCCCGGGCGGAAGGCGCACGAACAGCTGGCAGATTCCGTTCGGCGCCACCTCGGCGGCGCATACCTTGGCGCTCAACGCCCAACGGCACTTCCACCGCTACGGCACCACCCGCGAGACGCTGGGCTGGATCGCCTTGAACCAGCGGGCCAATGCCGCGCTCAACCCGACCGCGATCTACCGCGAGCCGATGACCATGGACGACTACCTGTCCGCGCGCCCGATTACCACACCGTTCGGGCTCTACGACTGCGACGTCCCCTGTGACGGCGCGGTGGCGGTGATCGTCTCCGCGGTGGATGCCGCCCGTGATCTGGCCAAGCCGCCGGTGCGCGTGGAGGCGGTCGGCACCCAGATCATCGAGCGGACCGACTGGGACCAGAGCACGTTGACCCACGAGCCGCAGGTGCTGGGTCAGGCCGCGCATTTGTGGTCGCGCACCACCCTGCGTCCGGCCGATGTCGACGTCGCAGAACTCTACGACGGGTTCAGCTTCAACTGCCTGTCCTGGATTGAGGCGCTGGGCTTTTGCGGTATCGGCGAGGCCAAGAGCTTTCTGGACGGCGGCGCCAACATCGCCCGCGACGGCGTGCTTCCGCTGAACACCCACGGCGGTCAGCTCTCGCACGGGCGCACCCACGGGATGGGGCTGATCCACGAAGCCGTCACCCAGTTGCGCGGTGACGCCGGCGAACGCCAGGTGCCCGGCGCCCGGGTCGCGGTGGCCAGCAGCGGCGGGCTGACACCCAGCGGGGTGCTGTTGCTGCGGACCGACACATGAGCCCAGACGTTCGCCCACGGACGGTCAACGCCGACGGCGTACCGATGTCGGCGCTGCTGGCCGAAGTCCCCGAGCCGCGCGCCGTGGTGGTCGCCTTGCACGGCGGCGGCACTACGTCTGCGTATTTCGACTGTCCGGGCCAACCTCAACTGTCCCTGCTGAGAACCGGTGCCGCGCTGGGCTACACGGTGATCGCCCTGGACCGGCCGGGCTACGGCAGTTCGGCGCTGTATCCGGAGGCGATGGACGCTCCGGAGCAGCGTGTCCGGCTCGCCTACCGGGCGCTCGACCGGATTCTCGGCGACCGGGCTCGCGGTGCCGGGCTGTTCGTCCTGGGCCATTCCAACGGTTGCGAACTGGCGCTGCGGATGGCCGTCGACGAACGCGGCGCCGAATTGCTCGGCCTGGAACTGGCCGGCACCGGGCTGCATTACCAGGCCGCAGCGCGCGACGCCTTGAGCACCGCCGGGCCCGGGCAGCGGCCGGTCGGCCTGCGCGAACTGCTCTGGGAGCCGGCCTCGTTGTACCCCGACGAGGTGCTGCGCGGAGTCCTTCAGGCTTCCCCGGGGGCACAATACGAGGCCGCCATGGTGACCGCTTGGCCGCGCACCGACTTCCCGGCGCTGGCCGCTCGGGTCGGGGTTCCGGTGCGCTTCACCTTCGCCGAACACGAGAGGATCTGGCAATCCGACTCGGCGGCACAGCGCGAGATCCGCGAAATCTTTACCGCCACTCCAAGCTTCACCAGCAACGAGGAGCCGGGATCCGGACACAATCTCAGTGTCGGTTTCGGCGCGCAGCGCTATCACCGGTCGGTGCTGTCATTCGTGGAGGATTGCGCCGCGAGCGTCGGCGCCGCACAGGATTCGGAGGTCAGTTGATGCGGGTCGGTTTCATCGGATTGGGCAGCCAGGGCGCGCCGATGGCGCGACGCATCGTCGAGGGCGGGTACGCCACCACACTGTGGGCCCGCCGGCCCGAGACGCTCGAACCGTTCGCCGATACCGCGGCCGGCGTCGCCGGCAGCCCCGCGGAGCTGGGCCGGGCCAGCGACCTGGTCTGTCTGTGCGTGGTCGGTGATGCCGACGTCGACGAAGTGGTTCGCGGCGAGAACGGCGTACTGGCCGGAATGCAGCCCGGCGGCATCATCGCGATCCACAGCACGGTGCACCCCGACACCTGCCGCCGGTTGGCCGAACACTGCGCGGAGCAGGGCGTTTCGGTGATCGACGCGCCGGTCAGCGGTGGAGGCCCGGCCGCCGAGGCCGGAACGCTGCTGGTGATGGTCGGCGGTGAGGAGGGCGCGGTGGAAAAGTGCCGGCCGGTGTTCGACACCTACGCCGACCCCGTCGTGCACCTCGGCGGGATCGGATCGGGGCAAGTAACCAAGTTGCTCAACAACCTGTTGTTCACGGCCAATCTGGGCACCGCCGCGACCGCTCTGGCGCTGGGCGAGCAACTCGGGGTGTCGGCGGGGCGACTCGCCGAGGTGGTGTGCCGCGGAAGTTCGAACAGCTTTGCGCTCAACAGCATCCGCGGGTCCGGAGGCACGCTGGATCGTCTCGCCGGGATGGCCGGGGCGCTGTTGCGCAAGGATGTGCGGCTGGTGGCCGACTTGGCGCAGCAGGCCGCGGCGACCCCCGGTGCGGTTCTCGACGCCGCCGATGCCGCACTTGCGTTGATGGATCACCCGCGATAACGGGGAGACTTTGGCGAATCCCCTTCCGGTATCAACCCGTATGCCTTACAGTTGGGCCTACGGTCTGACTGCCGGTCACGGCGTTTTCCAGCCGCTTCGTGCCGCTGAGGAGGATTCAATGACCAAGCCGAAGCTCGTCTTCGACCCGTTCTCCGAAGAGTATTTCAACGACCCGTTCGACATCTATCGCCGTATGCGCGTCGAAGCTCCGCTTTACTACGACGAGAAGGAGGACTTCTACGCGCTGAGCCGCCACGAGGATGTGGCGGCGGCGCTCAAGGACTTCGAGACCTACTCGTCGGCCCGGGGTTGTGACCTGGCGATGGTGCGGGGTGGCGAACCGCCGCAGAAATCCATTATCTTCATGGACCCGCCCGAACACCGACACCTGCGCAGCCTGCTCAACAAGGCGTTCACCCCCCGGGCGATCCAAGCGCAACGTGCGACCATCGTCGAGCAGGTCGAGCGTTTCCTGCGCGCCGCTGACCCGGAACGTTTCGACGTGGTGCAAGACTTCTCCGGGCCCTTCCCGGTGGAAGTGATCACCCGGATGGTCGGCGTTCCCGACGAGTACCGCCAGCAAGTGCGGCACTGGATTGACACCTCTTTGCACCGCGAGCCGGGGCAGATCGAGACCAGTGCCGAGGGCATGCAGGCCAACATGGAGACCGCGGTGTACTACTACGGTCTGGTTCAGGAGCGGCGCGCCGACCCGCAGGACGACATGCTCAGCAGGCTGATCGCCGCCGAGATCCCCGGCGAGGACGGCCAGCTGCGGCGGCTGGATGACATCGAGATCACCGCGTTCGCAACGCTACTGGGCGGTGCCGGCGCCGAGACCGTCACCAAGCTGATCGGCACCGCGGCGGTGACCTTCGCCCGTCACCCGGAGCAGTGGCGCAAGCTCCTCACCGACCGCAGCAAGGTTCCGGCCGCCGTGGAGGAACTGCTGCGCTATGAGGGTCCGGTGCAGTACAACGTGCGCTACACCCTCAAAGAGGCACACGTCAGCGGCGGCACGATTCCGGCGGGCAAGCCGGTGTTCTTGCTCAATGCCGCGGCGAACCGGGACCCGGAGGCGTTCACCGACGCCGACACCTTCGATATCGACCGGGATCAGACTGAGGCGCAGCACCTCGGCCTGGGGTACGGGATCCACAGCTGCCTCGGCGCGGCGCTGGCCCGGATGGAGAGCGCGATCGCGCTGGAGAAGCTGCTGGACTTCATGCCCCGCTACGAAGTGGATTGGGACGGGCTGCAGCGGGTGCACATGCAAAACGTCTCGGGCTGGCTTAATGTGCCGGTGCGTGTGGTCCGGTAGGGATGCCACGAATGACCACGCGAAAGGTCGTAGTCGATTACGGGCTGTGCGAGGCCAATGCGATCTGCATGGGCATCAACGCCGAGGTTTTCCATGTCGATGACGAGGACAACTTGTACATCCTCAAGCCCGACATCACCCCGGAGACCGAACGCGATGTGCACGAAGCGATCCGGAGATGCCCCCGGCAGGCGCTGTCGATCATCGAGGAGGGTGACTAGGCGACCGCAAGCGCGCGGCGGAGCCGGGCGAAGCGGGTCGCCGCCTGGGCGATCTAGCGCGCCGGGAACCCGGACAGGATGACCGCGTTGCAGTCGGCGGCGGCCTGGCGCAGCTTCGCCGCCTGCTGATAGCCCTCGGAGTGATACCAGGCCCGGGCGGCATCCACCGACTCGAACTCCAGGACCACGGTTTGATTTCCGTGCCAGTCGCCTTCGAGCACCTCAGGCTGGGTCTCGACGGCCAGGATAGTCGCGCCACCCGAAGCCATCGTCGGCTGAGCGGCTTTACCGTAGGCGATCATGCCCGCCGGGTCGTTGATGGCCTCGGTCAAAATGACATATCCCTTGGGCCCGTTGGTCATCAGTTCTCCTCTTGCGAATCGGTGACATCGTCGATGGCGTGTTCAGGGCACTGCTTGATGGCATCGCGCACGGCGCCCTGAAACTGCGGCGGCACCTCGTCGACGATGGCCTCGGAATACCCGTCGTCGTTGATGGCGAACACCTCGGGGCAGATCGTGGTGCAGATACCGTGCCCGGCACAGCGATCCGGGTCGACCCACGCCTTCATCGCGCCGCCTCCCCGGCCGGGGTGAATTCCAGATTCAGATCGATCAGACCACGCAGGATGTAGGTCGGAATGTAGCTGAACCGGCGGGCATCGGCGGGACCGTGCAGTTCGTCGGAGATCCTGATCTCGGCGGTGCGGTCCAGCAGGCGCTCGATCGCGATCCGCGTTTCGGCCCGCGCCAGCGGCGAGCCGGGGCAGCTGTGGATGCCCCGCCCGAAGGTGATGTGCTGGCGTGCGTTGGTGCGGGCAGGATCGAAGGTGTCGGGGTCGGTGAAGCGGCGCGGATCCCGATTCGCGGCAGCGCTGATCACCATCAGCGTGGTGCCGGCCGGGATCTCGACGCCACCGACTTCGGTGTCGACCCGGGAGAGCCGGAAGTCGCCCTTGACCGGGCTCTCGAAACGCAGCACCTCCTCGATGAAGTTCGGGATCAGGCTACGGTCATCACGGAGGCGCTGTTGAATGTCGGGCTGCTCGCCGATGATCTTCAGCGCGGAGCCGAGCAGGCGCACCGTGGTCTCCTGCCCCGCCGAATAGACGTTGGCCGCCACCCGGGCCACGTCCATCGGGTCCGGGACGGAGCCGTCGGGGAAGGTCGCCTCGGCCATGCCGGTGAGTACGTCCTCGCGCGGTGTGCTGCGGCGCTCGGCGACGTAGTCGGCGAAGGTGGCGTAGAGGAACTCCAGCGGACTGTGCGCCAGCGCCTTGGCATCGGTGCTGCCGACCCCGCCGCCGACGTTGTGGTGCATGTTCTTGACGAACTCGTCGCGGTCTTCCGCCGGGACGCCCAGCAGGTCGGCGATGACCAGCAGGGTGAACGGCGCCGCGAAGCCGCTGATGAACTCGCCGGTGCCGGGCGCGAGGAAGCCGTCGAGCACCGCATCGGCGAGCTCCCACATGGCGTCCTCGTTCTCCTTGAGGCGCTTGGGGGTGAGCAAGCGCATCAGCAACGCCCGGTGGTTGGTGTGCGTCGGCGGGTCCAGGGTCGGCAGTTGGTCGCTGAACGGCAATTCATCGCGGTGCTTGTCGATCAGACCGGACACGGTCTGACCGCCTAGGTCACCATCGAGCGGCACCGGGAATCCGGGGAACGGGCCGGTCACCGCGATGCATGAGGAGAACACCTCGGCATTGCCGGCCACCGCGCACGCCTCGTCCCAGCCGGTCACCATCATCACGCCGTGGTGCGGCTCCCGGGTGACCGGCGAGCGTTCCCGCAGTGCACGCAGATACGGGTAGGGGTCGGCAACCACCGCGGAGTCCTGAAAGAAGTCAATCGTGTCTGGATCCATCACGAGCCGGCTCCACTCCCTCCAAGGAACACTCTCATAAGCGAGAATCCCATTCTCATAGGTGGTCAACAGACTTTCATATGGGCGGAGGCCCGTCAACGGCGGGCCAGATCAGCTGTTGGACCGCGCGGCGTCCATCAACGCGTTGGCCTGGCGATCACCGTGCTTGTGCTGGCTCAGCGCGCGAATCTGAACGTCGTGCCCCTCGGCGGCTTTGCGCAGCGCGCCCACGGTGGCCTGCTCGCGGGCGATGTGGGCAAAGGGGTCGAAGGAGTACCAGCGCATGGCGTTCTCGTGCGTCATCTTGTTGATCTCGGCGTCGGTGACATCATTGGCGCACAAGACGTTCCACAGCTCTTCGGGCGCGCCCGGCCACATCGAGTCGCTGTGCGGATAGTCCGCCTCCCAGGCGATGTTGTCGATGCCGATCTCGTGACGCAGCTTGACACCGACCGGGTCGGAGATGAAGCAGGTCAAAAAGTGCTCCCGGAAGACCTCGGACGGCAGCTTGTCGCCGAAGTTCTGACCGGTCCAGGTCGAGTGCATCTCGTAGGTGCGGTCCACCCGCTCCAGGAAGTAGGGGATCCACCCGGTCCCGCCCTCGGACAAGGCGATTTTGAGATCCGGGTATTCCTTGACCGGCCGGGACCACAGCAGGTCGGCCGCCGCCTGCACAATGTTCATCGGCTGCAAGGTGATCATCACGTCCATCGGTGCGTCGGGTGCGGTGATCGCCAGCTTCCCCGACGACCCGATGTGCACGTTGAGCACGGTGTTGGTGTCACATAGCGCCCGCCACAACGGGTTCCAGTACTCATCGTGGAAGCTCGGGTATCCCATCGCGGCCGGGTTCTCGCTGAAGGTCAGCGCGTGTACGCCCTTCTTGGACACCCGCCGCACCTCCGCGGCGCACTTCTCGGCGTCCCAGATCACCGGCAGCGCCATCGGGATGAAGCGTGCGGGATAGGCCCCGCACCATTCGTCGATGTGCCAGTCGTTGTAGGCCTGCACCAGCGCCACCGAGAAGTCCGGGTCATCGGTGGCGAACAGCCGGCCGGCGAAGCCGGGGAACGATGGGAAGCAGATCGAGCCCAGGATGCCGCCGGCGTTCATGTCCTTGACCCGCTCGTCGACGTTGTAGCAGCCCGGCCGGATCTCGTCGAGGCCCTGAGGCTCCAGGCCGTATTCCTCCTTGGGGCGCCCCGCGACCGCGTTGAGTGCGACATTGGGGATCACCACATCACGGAACTGCCAGGTATCGGAGCCGTCGGGATTGTGCACCAGGCGCGGCGCGTCATCGAGGTACTTGCGCGGCAGGTGGTTGGCGAACATGTCCGGCGGTTCGACGGTGTGGTCATCGACGCTGATCAGAATCATGTCGTCCTTGTTCACGGCCATCCTCCGATCCGGGTCCGGCGCGACGGCCGGCCTTATGACGTCTTCAATGAAAACTAGCTTCCCCTTTTCAGAGAATCAACCTTCTGCCGATCCGGTGGTTGCGGGCGCGGCCGCTCGGCCCGGCGCGACCGACGGGCGGCTCGCCCCGCCGCGCTACCTGCGCTGACGCCCCCGTATTGACCAAACGCGAGAAACATGGAAATCTGTTGGTCAAATATGAGAATGCGATTCTCGCTAGCGAGGAGGAACCATGCGCCTGACCCCGCTGTCGGAGTCCCAGTGGGACGATGAGGCGGTCCAGCGTGCTCTCGCCCAGGTGCTGACCGCCGACCGGCGCAACTCCCGCGGCGCCGGCTCGGCGATGACCATGCTGGTTCATCACCCGAAGCTGGCCCGGGCATTCCTCAAATTCAATGTCGAGCTGCTGTACCGCGGGACGCTCCCGGGCAATCTTCGCGAGCTCGCCATCCTGCGGGCGGCCCACCGGCGCGGCTGCGAATACGAGTGGGTGCACCACATCACCATCGGCAAGGAAGCCGGCCTCACCGACGCCGACATCGAAGACCTGCAGCACGGCGCGGGACGCGACGAGCTGTACCAGGCCGTGGTGACCGCCGCCGACGAACTCGACGAGACCTCCCGGCTCTCCCCCGCCACCGAGGCGGTCCTCACCAAACACCTGGACGAGAAACAACTGATGGAACTCGTCTTCACGGTCGGCTGCTACAGCATGCTGGCCATGGCCTTCAACACCTTTGGCGTTGAACTCGACGAAGAACCCGAATCAGAGAGGTAACACCGTGCCCCATTTCCCGAAGCCGGCTGCAGGCAGCTGGACACAGGCCTATCCCGAACTCGGCACCGAACCGGTCGATTACAGCGACTCGTTCGATCCGGCGCACTTCGCCGACGAGCAGGAGGCGATCTTCAAACGCACCTGGCTACACGTCGGGCGTGTCGAGCGGCTGCCCAAAACCGGCAGCTACTTCACCCGGGAACTGCCCTCGGTATGCAAGGGCACCTCGATCATCGTCGTCAAGGGCAAAGACGGCGTGGTGCGCGCGTTCCACAACATCTGCCGGCACCGCGGAAACAAGCTGGTGTGGAACGACTTTCCCAATGAGGAGACCGAAGGCACCTGCCGCCAGTTCACCTGCAAATACCACGCCTGGCGCTACAGCCTGGACGGCGACCTCACCTTCATCCAGCAGGAAGGCGAGTTCTTCGACGTCGACAAGAGCCAGTACGGCCTGGTGCCGGTGCGCTGCGAGGTGTGGGAGGGCTTCATCTTCGTCAACTTCGACGACAACGCCGGCCCGCTCAACGAGTACCTGGGTTCACTGGCCAAGGGCATCGAGGGCTACCCGTTCGGCGAGATGACCGAGGTCTACTCCTACAAGGCCGAGATCGGCAGCAACTGGAAGCTGTTCCTCGACGCGTTCGTGGAGTTCTACCACGCGCCGATCCTGCACCAGGGCCAGTACACCAAGGAAGAAGCCGCCAAGATCCAGAAATTCGGCTACGAAGCGCTGCACTACGAGCTGGCCGGACCGCACAGCCTGCAATCGACGTGGGGTGGTCAGTCGCCACCGGCTGACCTCAACATGGTCAAGCCGTTGGACCGGGCGCTGCGCAGCGGACTGTTCGGCCCCTGGGACAAGCCGGATCTCATTGCCGACCTCGAACTGCCACCGTCGGTGAATATCAAACGAGTGCCGCAGTGGGGCATCGACTCCTTCGTGTTCTTCCCCAACTTCATGATTCTGATCTGGGAGCCGGGCTGGTACCTGACCTACCAGTACTGGCCGACCGCTGCCGACAAGCACACCTTCGAAGCGAGCCTGTACTTCGTGCCGCCGCGCAATGCCCGGGAACGTTTGGCCCAGGAACTGGCCGCGGTGACGTTCAAGGAATACGCGCTGCAGGACGCCAACACCCTGGAAGCAACCCAGACCATGATCGGCACGAAGGTCGTGGACGACTTCTTGTTGTGCGACCAGGAGATCCTGATTCGACACCTGCACAAGACCGCCCGTGACTACGTATCCGAGTACAAGAAGGAGCACGCCAATGGCGCTACCGTCTGACTTCGCTGACCTGCAGCCCTACGCCGATTGGGATCTCGCCACCGAGCCTGAGCGCTACGCCAAACGGCTGGCCTCCACCATGGGCGAGATGCAGGAGTTCTATGACGCCGCGTTCGGCCGACTGGAGGACGCGATCACCTACCTGGACAAGTTCGACCTCCATGATCTGCCCGATGAAGCCCGTTCGCTGATGCACATCATGCAGTCTTTGGTGATGGTGTCCTTCCCGATCGAGGCCTGGAAGCAGCCGCGGGTGCCCGACAGCGGTGCCGCGTGGGTGCAGTTGATCAAGGAACCGGTCGTCTAAAGGTGCTGACGCTCAAGGCAGCCGGGCTGCTCGACGTCGACTCCGGAGAGATCATCCGGCCCGGTGTTATCCGGGTCGAGGGGGACAAAATCGTCGGCATCGGCGGATCTCCGGCGTCCGGTGCGGACGACGAGGTGCTGGATCTGGGTGACCTGATCCTGATGCCCGGACTGATGGACATGGAGGTCAACCTGCTGATGGGCGGCCGGGGCGAGAACCCCGGCCTATCCCAGGTGCAGGACGATCCGCCGACGCGGGTACTGCGCGCGGTGGGCAATGCGCGGCGCACGCTGCGGGCCGGCTTCACCACGGTGCGCAACCTCGGGCTGTTCGTCAAAACCGGCGGGTATCTGCTCGACGTGGCGCTGGGCAAGGCGATCGACGCCGGCTGGATCGAGGGGCCGCGGGTGGTGCCGGCCGGTCATGCGATCACCCCGACCGGCGGCCACCTGGACCCGACGATGTTCGCGGCGTTCATGCCCGGCGTGTTGGAGCTGACCGTCGAGGAAGGCATCGCCAACGGTGTCGACGAGATCCGCAAGGCAGTCCGCTACCAGATCAAGCACGGCGCACAGCTGATCAAGGTGTGCTGCTCGGGCGGCGTGATGTCGTTGACCGGAGAGGCTGGCGCCCAACATTATTCGGATGAAGAGCTGCGCGTCATCGTCGACGAGGCACACCGGCGCGGGCTGCGGGTCGCCGCGCACACCCACGGCGCTGAGGCCGTCAAGCACGCGGTTGCCTGCGGCATCGACTGCATCGAGCACGGGTTCCTGATGGACGATGAGGCGATAGCGATGCTCGTCGAACACGACCGCTTCCTGGTCACCACCCGACGCCTGGCCGAGGCGATGGACGTGTCCAAGGCCCCGCCCGAACTGCAGGCCAAGGCTGCCGAGATGTTCCCCAAGGCGCGCACCTCGGTCAAGGCCGCCTATGAGGCGGGAGTCAAGATCGCCGTCGGCACCGACGCGCCCGCCATCCCGCACGGCCGCAACGCCGACGAACTGGTCACCTTGGTGGACTGGGGCCTGCCGCCGGCGGCAGTGCTGCGGGCCGCGACGGTGACCGCGGCTGAGCTGATCAACGTCGCCGACCGGGGCCGGCTGGCCGAGGGCCTACTCGCGGACATCATCGGGGTGCCGGGAGACCCGTTGTCCGACATCACCGTTACCCGCAACGTGAAGTTCGTCATGAAAGGCGGTCAGGTCTATGTCAACAAGAACTGACGAGCTCGTCGAGATCCAGCAGCTGCTCGCCCGCTACGCGGTGACGATCACCCAGGGCGACATCGACGGACTCGTGGCGGTGTTCACCCCGGACGGCACCTACAGTGCATTCGGCGAGACCTATTCGCTGGACCGGTTTCCGGTGCTGGTGGACGCCGCCCCCAAGGGCCTGTTCATGACCGGAACCCCGGTGATCGAGCTCGACGGCGACACCGCGACCGGTACCCAACCACTGTGCTTCATCGACCATGCCAGCCATGACATGCGGATCGGCTACTACAACGACACCTATGTGCGCACCGCGGACGGGTGGCGGCTGAAGACCCGGGCGATGACGTTCATCCGCCGCAGCGGCGCACACGACTCCGGCCGCCCACACGCGATCGGTCGGCCCTCATCGAAATGAATGTCTCTGAATTCCACGCAGATCTGCGCGCCTGGCTCGACGAGAACGACCTGACCCCTGGGCCGGATCACTCCCTGGAGGGCCACGTCCAGCAATTCGGCCGGGTCTGCGCCGCGCTGTACGAGGCCGACTGGATGCGGTACGGCTGGCCGGTCGCGGCCGGGGGGCTGGGCGGTCCGGCGATGCTGCGCGCGGTCGTCGGCGAAGAGGTCGTCGGTCGCGGGCTGGCCGAGCCCGGGCCCTACTCGATGCTGGAAGTCCTGGCGCCGACCATGATCGACTACGCGCCACCGGAGCTGGCCGCGGAGATGGTGCCTCGGCTGCTGTCCGGCCGCGAGCAATGGTGCCAGGGCTTCTCCGAGCCGGGCTCCGGCAGCGATCTGGCGTCGCTGTCCACCCGCGCCACTTCCGACGGCGACAACTGGATCATCAACGGCCAGAAGGTCTGGACCAGCTTCGCCCAGTATTCGACGCGCTGCGTGCTGCTGACCCGCACCGCTCCCGGGCATGACGGCATCACCGCGTTCTTCGTCGACATGGACGCCCCCGGCATCACCGTGCGTCCGCTACGGACGATGCACGGCGTGGACGAGTTCTGCGAGGTCTACTTCGACGACGTGGTGGTTCCCGCCGAGCGGATGCTCGGCCGGCCCGGCGACGGCTGGCAACTTGCCATGGATCTGCTGCCGTTCGAGCGCTCCACCTGCTTCTGGCAGCGAATCGCCTATCTGTATTCGCGATTGGATCGGCTCATCGCCGAGACGACCGCGGTCGATGATGCTGCGCTGGGCGAAGCCTATCTCGCGTTGCACACGTTGCGCTGCCGCTCGCGCGCCACCCAGCACCGGCTGGCCGGCGGCACGCGGCTGGGCCCGGACACCTCGATCGACAAGGTGCTGCTGGCCACTGCCGAACAGAAGCTCTTCGATACCGCGCGTGACCTGTTGCCGGGAACCATCGAGCTCGACGAGTCGTCCTGGCGCACCGAGTTCTTGTACTCGCGCGCGGCGACCATCTACGGCGGCACCTCGGAGATCCAGCGCAACATCATCGCCCGCCGCCTGCTCGACCTCGGGAAGGAATGACGATGACCACCGCGATGGATGCTGCGTCGATCGCGCTGCTGGAAGAGACCCTGCGCAAGACCATGGCGACCACTTCCGGCGCCGAGCTGGATGGCGCCCTGGCCGAACTCGGCTGGGCGGAAATGCTTTCCGAGGATCCGGACCTGGCGATCCCGCTGGTGTTCCGGCTGCTCGGCGAGACGGGGTCGCACGCCTCGGTGCTCAACGACGTGATCTTGGAGACCATCGGCGGCCTGCCCGGCGGCACTCCCCCGATGCCCTATACCGGCGGCAGCTGGGTGATCTGGGAACGAAGCGAACGCGACGGCAATCCCGTTCTTGGCGGGCTTCCGCTGCGCGAAGTACCCGGCGGCGAACTGATGCGCGTGGGTGAGGCGCGCCGCGCATTGGCGTGGTGGCTGGTCGGCTCGGCGCGGGCCATGCTGGCACTGGCCCGCCAGCACGCCGTGGACCGGGTGCAGTTCGGTAAACCGATCGCCGCCTTCCAGGCCGTTCGGCACCGGCTCGCCGAAACGCTGGTTGCCATCGAGGGCGCCGAGGCCACCCTCACCGCGCCCGCTGTCGGCAGCCCGGACCTGAGCTCCATGCTGGCCAAAGCCGCCGCGGGGAAGGCCGCGTTGACCGCGGCCAAGCACTGCCAGCAGGTGCTCGGCGGCGTCGGCTTCACCGCAGAACACGATCTGCACCGCCACATCGAGCGCGTACTGGTTCTGGACGGATTGCTCGGCACCGCCCGAGAATTGACCCGCCGGGTGGGTGGGGGTCTGCGGGCCCGCCGGTCGGCACCGCGACTGGTGCAGCTGTAGCAATTTCGGCACGGCTGCCACCGCTACGCGGGCATAACCGCGCCGAAATCGCCTGGGGCTAACCGCGCGGCAGGCCTAGCACCCGCTGCGCGATGATGTTGCGCTGGATCTCCGAGGTGCCACCGGCGATGGTGCCGGAGAAGCTGCGCAGGTAGCGATCGAACCAGCTCGACGTCGCGTAGTCCTCGTTCATCGGCGTGTAGGCCCCCGAGTTGGCCGGGTGCTTCAGGCCACCAATGCCGGCCGCGTCGAGCGCGTGCTCGGCGGCGGTCTGCACCGCCTCGGAGCCCAGCAGCTTGAGCACCGACAGCGCGGGGACGTCCTGCTCGCCACGCGCCGCCTGAGCCAAGGCCACCGAACCGAGCAGCCGCAGCGCCTGGTTGTCCATCACCAAGGTGGCGAAGCGGTCACGGTTCAGCGCCCCGACCGGCCGGAAGTCATGGATCAGGTCGCGCAATCGGTCGGCGAAGCTCATCCACAGCAGGGTGCGTTCGTGGCCGAGTGAGCCGTTGGCCACCCCCCAGCCGCCGTTGAGCGGACCCACCAGGTTCTCGACGGGCACCTTCACATCGGTGAAGAAGACCTCGTTGAAATCGACATCGTCGTGGCCACACGCCGAGGCGAACGGCCGCCGGACCACACCCGGGGTATCGGTCGGTATCAGCAGCACGCTGATGCCCTTGTGCTTCGGGGCATCCGGGTCGGTGCGCACGAAGGTCAACAGCACGTCGGCATCGTGGGCCCCCGACGTCCAGACCTTCTGGCCGTTGACCACGAAGTGATCGCCGGTGAGCACCGCGCGGGTCTGCAATCCGGCCAGGTCCGAACCGGCGCCGGGCTCGCTCATCCCCAGCGAGGCGGTGATCTCCGCGCGCAGGATCGGGACCGCCCACCGCAGCTTCTGCTCTTCGGTGCCGAACGACAGCAGCGACGCCGCGATGATGCCGACCCCCTGCGGGTTGAAGCTGGGGTAGATCCGCCGGCGAGACAGCTCCTCGGAGTGCACATACTGCTGCAGAATGGTGGCGTTGCGGCCGCCGAATTCCGGCGGATTCCCGGGCAGCAGCCAGCCGTGGTCGAACAGCAGTCGCTGCCAGCGCCGCGCCCAGTCCGGGACGTGCGAGCAGGAGCGGGACCGCTCGAGCGCCTCGGCCTCGGTGGGCAGATGCTCGTCCAGGAATGCCGAAAACTCGGCGCGGAAGCTCTCGACGTCGGAATCAAAGGCCAGTTGCACCGACACTCCTCGGTTCGGGCGTCCCGGGGTCTCCGGCTGGCGGACCGGCCCGGATATTGCCAGTCCACTTCCATAGACGCACATATGAGAATATCATTCTCGAATGGAGAAGTTACGATCTCTGAATCGTCATCCCCTTGCCGGTGTCGCGCGCCGCCGGCGGGTTACCGTCCAGTACAGTTGCGCTGTGCCCCGCCTAGCGCACACCAGCCCGGAGTGCCGGTGACCAGCCCGAGCGAAGAACCCGCGTGGAAGCAGCGTGCGGTCGAACGCTCCATCAAGACCGCGAAAATCCGCGCGGCCCAACGTGTTCAGCGCTTTCTGGATGCCGCGCAGTCGATCATCATCGAAAAAGGCAGCACCGACTTCACCGTCCAGGAAGTCGTGGACCGCTCGCGGCAGTCGCTACGCAGCTTCTACCTGCAGTTCGACGGCAAACACGAGCTGCTGCTGGCGCTCTTCGAGGACGCCCTGAGCCGCGCGGCTGAACAGATTCGCGCCGCGACAGCGAATTACGCCGATCCGCTGGAACGCCTCAAGGTCGCCGTCGAGTTGCTGTTCGAATCGTCCCGCCCCGACCCGGCCGCCAAACGGCCGCTGTTCACCGATTTCGCCCCGACCCTGCTGTTGACCCACCCCGCCGAGGTCAAGGTCGCCCACACGCCGTTGTTGGCGCTGCTCACCGAGCTGACTGAACAGGCGGCGGCCGCCGGACAGCTGCGCGCCGGGCCCAACCCCCGGCGGGCGGCCGCGATGATCATGCAGACGGTCATGTTCAACGCTCAATCCAGTCCGGCTTCAACCGATCCGGCGGCCAACCCGCTCACCGCCGACGAGGTCTGGGACTTCTGCGCACACGGCTTCGCCCGCAGCTGACCGGCCGCAGGGCGGGTGACCGCCGATTCGCACGCTCGCCCCGAACCCTGGACTTCCCCTGTCGAAACGCATAATCTCATTCAGCGAACGCAATTATCGGAATCAGAGAAGCTGATTATCCATGTCGGTGCAGACAGAGGTGATGCGCATGCCGACCGCCCCCTACCGGATCGTGCAATGGACGACCGGCAACGTCGGGAAGAGCTCCGTCCGGGCGATCGCCGCCAATCCGGATTACGAACTCGTCGGACTCTTCGCGTGGTCGGACGACAAGGTCGGTCGTGACGTCGGCGAGCTGGTCGGCATCGACCCGCTCGGCGTCACCGCCACCAACGACACCGCGGCGCTGCTGGCGCTCAAACCGGACTGCATCGTCTACAACCCGATGTGGATCAACGTCGATGAGCTGGTGGCGATCCTGTCGGCGGGCGTGAACGTGGTGACCTCGGCATCGTTCATCACCGGGCACAATCTCGGCGAGGATCGCGCCCGGCTCGACGAGGCCTGCCGCAAGGGCGGCGCCACCCTGTTCGGTTCCGGGGTCAGTCCGGGCTTCGCCGAGCTGCTGGCCATCGTGGCGGCGACGGCGTGCGACCGGATCGACAAGATCACCATCACCGAAACGGCCGATACCACGCTGTATGACTCACCCGACACCGAACGCCCGGTCGGCTTCGGCACGGCGATCGACGACCCGGATCTGGCGCCGATGGCCGCCAAGGGCACCGCGGTGTTCGCCGAGGCGGTGCAGCTGGTCGCCGACGCGATCGGCGTCGAGCTCGACGAGATCACCTGTGTGTCCGAATACGCCCAGACCACCGAAGACCTGGCCATGGCGTCGTGGACCATCCCGGCGGGGCACGTGGCCGGGGTGTTCGCCAGCTGGCGGGGAATCGCGGCCGGCGAGCCCGTGATCGACATCAACGTGCGGTGGCGCAAAGGCCAGACGCTGCAGCCGGATTGGCAGCTCGACGGCGACGGGTGGAAGATCACCATCGACGGCCGCCCGACGGTGAACATGCAGGTCGGGTTCACCCCGCCGCCGGACATGATCGCCTCGGCGAAGTCTCTCGACGACTTCTTCGAGCTCGGCCACATCATGACCGCGATGCCGCCGATCAACGCCATCCCGGCCGTGGTGGCCGCCGAACCCGGCATCGCTACCTACAACGATCTGCCGCTGAACCTGCCCCGCTGGCCGGCTCGGAAACGCTAGCGCTGTCCCGTGTCGCCCGGCGACAGCAGCCGCTCGGCCGCCGAGTACGGGTCATCGCTCCCGTCGACCACCAGCTCGGCGAGTCTGTTGAGCGCCGGGTGGGTCCGCAGCCGCGTCTGGGCCAGCGACAGGATCTGGGAGCGCGCCCGTGCCAATCGGCGCTCCCGACTGTCGGCGCGGTGGTGCGCCTCGATGGTGTCCACCAGCTCACCAAGACCCACACCCTGCGCGGCGATCAGCGTGAGAATCGGTGCGCCGGTGTGCTTCAACTCGACCCGAAGCTCGCGAACGGTTTGCTGGGCACCCTCGCGGTCGGCTTTGTTGACCACCACCACGTCGGCCACTTCCAGCAACCCGGCCTTGGCGGCCTGAACCGCATCGCCGGCACCGGGGTTGAGCACGACGACCGTCGGGTCGGCGATCGCGGCGATCTCGATCTCGGATTGCCCCACGCCGACCGTCTCCAGCAACAGCACGTCGTAGCCGAGCCCGGCCAACAGCTGGATGGCCGCGGGCACCGCTTCGGCCAGCCCGCCCAGGTGGCCGCGGGAGGCCACCGAACGGATCAGCACCGCCGGATCGTTGATGTGCGCCGCCATTCGGATGCGGTCGCCGAGCAGGGCCCCGCCACTGAACGGCGAGGACGGGTCGACGGCGAGTACCGCCACCCGCATACCGCGGGCCCGATACGCCCCGACCAGTGCCGCGATCGTGGTGGACTTGCCCGCGCCGGGCGGGCCGGTCACCCCGATGACCCGGGTGGTGGCTGGGCCGACGGCGGACAGCACCTCGACCCGCCGGCCGCTTTCGACCAGGCTGAGCAGTCGCCCGGTGGCGCGGATCGAGCCGTCCCGGGCCGCCGCGAGCAACTCGGCGATCGTCATCGGCCCATCAGTTCTTGTTCGCGGTGAGCCGATCGATGATGTGGGCGAAGTCCTCGGTTCGAAACGACTGGTCTTCGGCCATGTTCGCGAAATCCAGGGTGGCCAGCACCGAGCGCTCCAGGTGGATGTTGAGCAGCCGCTTGGTGCTCTCGACGGCCTGGCGGGGCAGCTCGGCGATGCGCTTGGCACATGAGATCGCTTCGGCCAGCGGGTCTTCCACGACGTGGTTGGCCAAGCCGAGCTCCACCGCCCGCGCGGCCGGGATGCGCGCCCCGGTCAGCGCGTACTCCTTGGCCTGCAGCAGGCTCATCTGTAGCGGCCAGGTCAGCGGGCCGCCGTCGGCGGCGACCAGGCCCACCTGCACGTGCGGATCGGCCAGATAGGCGGATTCGGCCATGTAGACGATGTCGCTGAGCGCCACCAGGCTGCAACCCAGCCCGACCGCGGGCCCGTTGACGGCGGCGATGACCGGTTTGCGGCAGCGCGCCATGCCCAGCACGATTTCGCGGCCGTGCAGAATCGTCTTGGCGCGCAGCGTCTCATCACGGCGCAGCTCGTCGAGGTAGGCGAAGTCGCCCCCGGCGGAGAATGCTCGCCCGCTTCCGGTCAACACCGCCGCGCGGGCGTCGTGGTCTTCGTCCAGCTGCGCCCAGAGTCTCGCCAGACCGGTGTGCAGCGCGTCGTTGACGGCATTGAGCGCCTCGGGGCGATTGAGCGTGATGATCCGCAGCGGACCGTCGGCGCGCACGTCGATCTCAGCAGGTATGTCGTACATTTCAAGCTCCCAATCCCAGGATTCGGCCGGCAATGATGTTCTTCTGGATCTGCGAGGTCCCGCCCATCACGCTCTGCGCGCGACTGTAAAGGTAAGCGCTGAGCAGATCGGGATCGTCGACACCGCCGACGGCCAGTGCGGCGTGGCCCACCGATTGCTCCACCCATGTCATCAGCAACTTGTCCAGCGAGCCTTCCGGGCCGTGCGACAGCCCGTCGAGCTGTTCGGAGAGCCGACGGCGCACATGCAACCGTAGCATCTCGGTTTCCACTGCCGCCCAGGCCAATTCCTCCGGAACGTCGCCAGCTACGCGCTTCGCCATCTGGCGGACCAGCTTGCCGTAGCGCGCCGAATAGCCCAGGGTCGAAGGCTCACGCTCATGGCCGACGACGGTCATCGCCAGCGCCCAACCCTCCCCCGGCGCACCGACCATCTGGCTCGCCGGAACCGTCGCGCCGTCGAACAGCACCTGACCGAATTCGGTGGTGACACCGTTGATCATCTGCAATGGCCGCTGCTCGACACCGGGCTGGTGCATGGAGATGATGAACGCCGAGATGCCCCGGTGCCGGGGGGCGTCCTTGTCGGTGCGAGCCAGCAGCAGACACCAGTCGGCGACATCGGAGTAACTGGTCCAGATCTTGTGCCCTGCAATGACGTAGTTGTCGCCGTCACGGGTCGCGGTGGTGGTCAGCGACGCCAAATCCGACCCGGCCCCGGGCTCGGAGAAGCCCTGGCACCAACGCTGCGTGCCGTCGATCATCCCCGGCAGAAATCGTTGCTGCAGTTCTTTACTGGCGTGCCGGCCCAGGCCCACGACCAGATAGCCCAGGCTCGGCCGCGGCGGAGCCCCGGCGGCAGCCAACTCTTCGTCGACGATCACGTCATAGACCGGCGGCAGCTCCTGGCCGCCGTACGCGCGCGGCCAGGACACGCCGAAGAAGCCGGCACCGTAGAGGGCTTGATGCCATTCGCCTTGGCGCGCCCAGTACTCGTCGTCTCCGGCCGCGGGGAAGGTCCCGGCCCGCTCGGTCAGCCAGGCCCGAAGCCGGCTGCGGAAGTCGGCTTCGGCGGGCGAGTCACGAAAGTCCATCAGCGATCTCCCTAATCGTCACGGGCCACAGGCCGGTCGAGGTCAGTGCGCGCCGCAGGTACACGTGCGCAAGGCATTCCCAGGTGTTGCCGATACCGCCGTGAACCTGGATCGCGGTCTCGCAGACGGTCCGAGCGGTGCGGGCGCAATAGATCTTGGCGATGCGCGCTGCGCGCACCGCGTCGGCCGGGGCTGCTTCATCGACCGCCCACGCGGCGTGCCGCAGCACGCTAACCGAGCCCTCGATCAGGGCCAGTCCCTCGGCGAGCAGGTGGGCGATGGCCTGATAGCTGCCGATGGGTTTGCCGTACTGCTCCCGGAGCTTGGCGTAGTCACACGCCAGCGCGTGCGCACCACGCGCGGTGCCGACCAGATCGGCACAGGTTGTCACCAGCGCCAGCGCCTGCCAGGCCGCGACATCCTCGGCGCCGAGTTCGCCGGCCTGCTGCAGCGCACCGGCCAGCTCGGCTCCGGGCCGGGTCAGGTCGGCGCCGGTGCGCGCCGCGCCGACCGGGGCGGTCAGCACCGCGTGCTCGTGCACCGTCGCGGCGTGCGCCGCGCCGCGGGCGTCGATGGCGACCTGCTGGAACGCCACCGTGGCCGGACCCGCGCCCAGTGCCACATGCCGGCCCAGATCGTCGGCGAGCACCGGGCCGAGGAACGGCACGTCGACCAGGCCGCGTCCGAACTCCTCGGCGACGATCGCCACCTCCACCCCGGATGCCCCGTCAGAGCGCAGCGAGCGCCAACCGGTCTGGGCGACAGCCTTTTCCAGCCGCGTCACGCGACCGGCATCGTCGAGTTCGGCGACCGAGCCCGGCCCCAGGTCGTCGGCGAGCTTGGCTGCAGCATCCCGCAGTTGTCGCTGCTCAGCATTCAGCCGGACATCCATAGGCGCTCCTTCAGTAGTCGACGCAACAGCTTTCCGGACGGCAACCGGGGGATCTCGGGCACGACCACCACCCGGCTGAGGCGTTTGTAGGACGCGAGGCGGTCGCCCACCAGCGCGGTCAGCTCGGCGTCGCTGACCGGCGCGCGCAGTGCGACCGCCGCGACGATGGCCTCCCCGTCGCCCCGGTCAGGCACCCCGAACACGCCGCAGTCGGCGACGGCTGGATGCTCGTGCAGCACCGCCTCGATTTCTGCGGGGGCGACCTGAAAGCCGCGGACCTTGATCATCTCCTTGCAGCGGTCGGTGATCCGCAGCCGACCGTCGGCGTCGAGGTAGCCGATATCCCCGGTGTGAAACCAGCCGCCGCGCAACACTTCCGAGCTCGCCTCGGCGGGAAGGTAACCGGCCATCAGTGAATCGGACCGGGCCAGGATCTCACCCGGGGCGCCTGGGGGCAGCGGCTCGCCGGTATCGACATCCACCACCTGAACCTCGACTCCGGGCACCGGCCGCCCGACGGTGGACAACACCGCCTCGTCCGAGCCGGCGCCGTCGGGCGGACTGCAGGCGATCACCGGCAGTTCGCTGGTGCCGTAGGCCGGTACCCAGCCCACCCCGGTGCGCCGGGTGACCTGCTCGGCGACGGCGACGGTGACGGGGGTGGCGCCCCACATGATGAAACGCAGCGACGACAAGTCGAACGACTCCAGGTCCGGATGCCCGGCGATGGCCAGCGCGATCGGCGCCACCGCCATCTCGACGGTGATCCGGTCGTCGCCGATCGTTCGCAGCATCACGTCGACGTCGAACCGGCGGTGCAGGCGCACCCGCGCTCCGACGCTCAGCGCGGTCAGGATGTTGAGCAGGCCGAGGATGTGCGACGGCGGGGTCATGACCTGGATCCGATCAGCGGCGGTCAGCCCCAACGCATCCCGCCAGTGCCGCACCCCCGCGGCCAGCGAGGCGTGCGTGTGCCGCACCGCTTTGGGCAAACCGGTGGTGCCGGAGCTGAACACCAACAGGGCGTCGGCGTCGGCGGGCGGCGGATCGCCGCCCCAGGTTCCGTCGGGTAGCGCGGCCGTAGTTTCGTCGAGGTGCCGCATCGGCATCAGCTCGGCCAGCACCGGATGGTCACCCAGGGCGTAGCGGGGCTCGACCAGCGCCAGCGCGTGCGCCACCTCGGCGCGCTTCCAGGCGGGGCTGATCAGGGCGGCGACCGCACGCAGTCGCCAGATGGCGTGCACGGCGACGACGAACTCCGGCCGGTTCGACGCCATCAGCGCCACCCGGTCACCGGCGGCCACGCCGTCGGCGGCAAGGGCAGCGGCCAGCGCGCCGGCCGCTGCGTCGATGTCCGGCAGCGACAACTGCCGGTCCTCGAACGCAACCACCGCGGTGGATGACGCAGGCGACCCAGACGACATTTGAGAAGATCCTATCGGTTTGAGAGAATAGTATTCTCTGTAACGAAGAACGCAAACCGGAAGGGGTGGTCATGGCGGTCACTCATGTTTTCCAGCGGGCGACCGTGACCCGCATCGTCAAGGAGACCGCCGAGGCGTACACGTTCGTCCTGGCGCCGCACGGGGGGGCGTTTCCCTACCGGGCCGGTCAGTACTCGACGTTTCAGGTGAAGGTCGGCGGCGAGGAGCTGTACCGGTCTTACTCGATGTCGAGCGCGCCGGAGACCGACTCCGAGCTGATGACCACCGTCAAACGTGTTCCCGGCGGGAAAGTGTCGAACTGGTTGCTGGACAACGTCGCCGAAGGCGACCAGTTGACGATGACCCGCGCCGCGGGGACCTTCTGCCTGGATTCCTCGGACGCTCCGCTGCTGGGGTTCTCCGGCGGCAGCGGGATCACCCCGATCCTGTCGCTGGCCAAGAGCGCGCTGGCGGCCACCGACCGCCCGGTACGGCTGCTCTGCGCCGACCGGGATGCCGCGTCGGCGATCTTCGACGAGGCGCTGAACCGGCTCGCAGACCGATATCCGGGCCGGCTGTCGGTGCAGCGGCATCGCGACGACACCGACGGCCTGCTGGATGCCGCCGCCGTCACCGCGTTCGTCGGCGACGACACCGGCGCCGACTGCTATCTGTGCGGCCCGGAAGGATTCATGGCGGTGGTGCGGCAGGCCTGGCCGGGCCCGGGCCGGCTGTTCGTCGAGGACTTCGACATGGCCGTCCCAGCGGCACCGGCGACACCTGCCATCGACACCGCCACCGAGGTGAGCGGCACGGTAACGATCCACCTCGGGCGCAAGCAGGCGTCGGTGCCGCGGGTCGCCGGCGAGACCCTGCTGCAAAGCGCCCGGCGGGCCGGGCTGGCCCCGCCGTTCTCGTGCGAGGCCGGCAACTGCGGAACCTGCATCGCCCACATCAGCGAGGGCAGCGCGACAATGATCGCCAACACGGCTCTCGACGATGACGAGGTCGCCGACGGCTACATCCTGACCTGTCAGGGTGTTCCCGAAGGCGGCTCGATCACCGTGCACTACGAGTAGGTTTCGCCGCCTCAGCCCGCCGCCGCGCCCAGCGTGCTCTTGGTCTCCAGGTACTCCTGGAACCCGGCGTCGCTCCATTCCCGGCCGTTGCCGCTGCGCTTGTAACCGCCGAACGGCGCGTTCATGTCGAAAGCGTGGTTGATGGTCACCCAGCCGGCCCGGATCCGCCGGGCCACCGCACGCGCCGCCTCCACGTCGGCGGCCGAGACGTAGCCCGCCAGGCCGTAATCGGTGTCATTGGCGATCTCCACCGCCTCGTCCACGTCGTCGTAGCCCAGGATGCACAGCACCGGCCCGAAGATCTCCTCGCGCGCGATCGTCATCTGGTTGTTCACGTGCGCGAAGACCGTCGGTTTGACGTAGTAACCGGTGTCCAGCCCGGCCGGACGTCCGGGTCCGCCGGCGGCGACCGTCGCGCCTTCGGCAATACCCTTCTCGATCAGCCCCTGCACCTTCTCGAACTGCATCTTCGACGCCACCGGCCCGATGGCGCGCGCATCCTCCGGATCGCCCACCTTGACCTGTCCGGCCACCGCGTTCGCGATCGCGATCGCCTCCTCCATCCGCGAGTTCGGCACCAGCATGCGCGACGGCGCATTGCAGCTCTGCCCGGAGTTGACCATCATGTTCGCCACGCCGGCGGTGACGCTGTCGACGAACGCGTCGTCATCGAGCACGATGTTGGGGCTCTTACCGCCGAGCTCCTGAGTCACCCGCTTCACCGTGGGTGCGGCGTGCTCGGCCACCGAGACGCCCGCGCGGGTCGACCCGGTAAACGACACCATGTCGATGTCGGGGTGCTGCGCCAGTGCCACCCCCACCCCGGGGCCGTCGCCGTTGACCATGTTGTACACACCGGCCGGAACGCCTGCGGCGGCCATGATCTCGGTGAAGATGTAGGCAGAGAACGGCGCCACCTCCGAGGGCTTCAGCACCATGGTGCAGCCGGTCGCCAATGCCGGATAGACCTTCACCGCGATCTGGTTCAACGGCCAGTTCCACGGTGTGATCAGGCCGCACACTCCGATCGGTTCCCTGGTCACCAGCGTCTGGCCACGCTGCTCTTCGAACGAGAAGTTCTTCAGCGCGTCGATCGCGGTGACCATGTGGCCGATGCCCAACTGCACCTGCGCCCCGGCGGCCAGCGCCGGCGGGGCACCCATCTCCTCGTGCACCGCGTCGGCGAGATCGCCGCTGCGACGCTGGTATTCGGCGAGGATCGCCTGCATGAGGTCCAGGCGCTCGGCGCGGCTGGTCTGCGACCAGCCGCCAAATGCCCGGCGGGCCGCCGCGACCGCGCGGTCGACATCGGCTGCGGAACCGAGGGCGATCTTGCCGCAGACCTGCTCGGTGGCCGGGTTCTCCACGTCGAGGGTCTTCGGCTCGGCCGGATCCACCCACTGCCCGTCGATGTAGAACTTGACGTATTCGCGCATCACAACACTCCTTTGTGCTACCGGGTTTCCTCGGGCTGGCGCCGAAGGCGGCCGGCGTGTGCCAGGCCGAAGCTGTATCGGATGTGGTCGGCATGACCGTCCGGCACCACCGGGAAGATCACCGGCGCACCGATATCCCGGATCTGTGCGATCCGTTCCCCGACCTCGCCGATGGTCCACCGCGGCTGGTACACGCCCGGGCTTTCGGCCACCACCGCCCGGGCCACCCGGCCCGCCAGTGCGATCAGCACTTCGCCGGTGACCGAACAGGATTCGTGGGCAAGCCAGCCCACCACGGGTGCGACCAGCTCCGGCTTCATCGGCGGATAACCGGAGGTGTCGATGCCCTCAGCCATCCGCGTCACCGCCGCCGGCACCACGACATTGCACCTGACACCGGAAGCTGCGCCCTCCAGCGCCGCGACGTTGCTCAGCCCGATCACACCCGCTTTGGCGGCCGCATAGTTGGCCACCTCGAAGTTGCCGTACAAGCCGCCGATCGACGAAGTCAACACGATGCGACCGTAACCCGCATCGCACATCACCGGAAAGGCCGGACGCACGACATGGAAGGCACCGCGCAGATGCACGTCGAGGACGGCATCGAAATCGGTATAGCTCATCTGCCGCAACGAGGCCCGCCGAACGTTTCCGGCGTTGTGGATCACGACGTCGAGTCGGCCGTAGTGCTCCAGCGCGGACCCGATGATGTCCTGCCCGCCCTGCGGTGTGGCGACCGACGCGGTGCAGGCGACCGCGTCGCCCCCGTCCGCCCGGATCGCCGCGGCGACCTCCTCGGCCGGGTCCACGCGCATGCCGTCGCCGGTGAGGTCGGCCCCGGTGTCGTTGACGACGACGCGGGCCCCCCGCGCCGCCAGCAGTTGCGCGTAGGCGCGGCCCAGCCCCCGCCCGGCACCGGTCACGACGGCGACCCGGCCGTCGAACCCGAGGTCGTCAGATCCGCTCAAGCGAAGGGTTCCTCACCGGCGAGCTTGGTCCGGTGCAGCATCCGGCCCGAGGCCGCATCGTAGGGGCGGGCCCGGTGCATCGTGCCGGTGTTGTCCCACATGACCAGGTCACCGACCGACCACTGGTGCCGGTAGACAAATTGCGGCTGGGTGGCCCAGTCGCGCAGTCGCACCAGGGTTTTGGTGCTCTCGGAGTAGTCCATGCCGACGATGTGGCTGGCGGTGCAGCCGAGGATCAACGACTTGCGCCCGGAGCGGTGCGTCCAGACCAGCGGCAGCTCGCACTGGCCGATCGCCATCATCTGTTGCAGCGTAGCGGCGTCCGGCTCGGGGTCGTAGTACAACAGTGAATTCCACGCCGAGTGCATCGCCCGCAGCGACTCCAGCCGCTGCTTGTCCTCGTCAGGCAGCTCCTCATAGGCGGCATAGGTGTTGCAGAACTCGGTGTCGCCGCCACCACCGGCCGGCAGCACCTTGCTGAGCAGCAGCGACGCCAGGATCGGCACCTGGTTCATCGTGCCATCCAGGTGCCAGTAGAAGGAACCTTTGAGGTAATCGGCCTGCTTGTTGATCTCGGTGTCCAACGTGACGTCGTAGACGGCCGCACCGTCGCGCTCGGGCGCCAGCGTGCCCAACGTCTCGGTGAAGGCGACCTGTTCGGCGTCGGTGAACCCGATCTGCGGGAACACCAGGACACCGCGCTGTTCGAGAAGCTCACGGATCGCCCCGGCATGGTCACCGGACAGCAGCGCGTCCTTGTCGGCGCGGATCTCGGTGGCGATCCGCGGGGTGAGATCGCGGGTGGTCAGCGTCATCGCGGTCATCTACTCCAGAACCAGACCCTTCAAATCGCCGGCCGCGCGCCAATCGCGCAGCAGGTCTTCGAACGCATAGAAACCCGGGCCGTAGGGCTCACCTAGATGCGAACGGATCTTCTCACCGCCCCCGCCGCCCTCGTTGTTGTAATAGCCGGGCGTGCACTGTTGTTCGAACGCTGAATTGTCGACAGCGGTCTCCCGGATGGTGCGGCACCAGTCCTCTTGAGCCTCCGATTCCGGTTCCACCGTGCTCGCTCCCCGCGCCAGCGCTTCGGCGATGATGTAGGCGATGTGTTCACCTTGAAGCTCGTAATTCGCCGCGATGTTGGCCGAGATGCCCACCTGGGTGAAGCCGGTGAAGAACTGGTTGGGGAAACCCCGGCTGGTCATGCCGTGCAACGTCCGGTAACCGTCGCGCCAGTGGTCGTACAGCGACAGCCCATCGCGGCCCTCGATCGTGTCGATCGAGTAGCGGCGGCTGATATCGGTGGTGATCTCGAAACCGCTGGCATAGATGATGCAGTCGACCTCGTACTCGACGCCGCCGGCGACCAGCCCCGTGGCGGTGGCCCGTTCCACGCCCTTGGCGTCTGAGACGTCGACAAGTGTCACGTTAGGCCGGTTGAACGTATCGAGATAGTCGTCGTTGGAACAGGGACGCTTACACAGGAACCGGTAGTACGGCTTGAGCGCTTCGGCGGTCGCGCGGTCGGCGACGATGTCGTCGATGCGGCGGCGCAACCGCTCCATGATCTTGTAGTCCTCGACCTCCCGGATCGCCATGAATTGCTCCGGGGTCATCGCCGCCGGGTCTTCCAGGGCCAGCACCTGCTCAGCAGTGTTGCGGCCCAGCTCGGTCCAGAAATCGCAGACCAGGTCCGGTTGTCCCAGCGCCATGCCTTCGAACGTCCAGGCGTGGAAGTTGCGCTGCCGCTCCCGCTGCCAGCCGGGCTTCAGCGTCTTCACCCACTCCGGATCGGTGGGCTTGTTGCCCCGGAAGTCGACGGTCGAAGGCGTGCGCTGAAACACGTACAGATGCTTGGCATATTCGCCCAGGAACGGGACCACCTGCACCCCGGTGGCACCGGTGCCGACCAGCGCGACCCGTTTGTCGGCAAGCTTGTGCAGTCCCCCGGTGCTGTCCCCGCCGGTGTAGGCGTAGTCCCAGCGCGCGGTGTGGAAGCTGTGGCCGGTGAACTCCTTGATGCCCGGAATGCCGGGCAGCTTCGGCCGGTGGAACGGCCCCGACGCCATCACCACGAAGCGCGCCCGGATGTCGTCGCCCCGGTTGGTGGTGATCTGCCAGCGGCAGGTCTGTTCCTGCCAGCGCAGCTCACGGACCTGGGTGGAGAAGATCGCCGAGTCGTACAGGCCGAAATGCTTGCCGATGCGCCGGCAGTGCTCGTAGATCTCCGGACCGTCAGCGAACTTCTTGCTCGGGATGAAGTCCAGCTCTTCGAGGAGCGGGATGTAGCAATAGGATTCGTTGTCGCACTGGATTCCGGGGAAGCGGTTCCAGTACCACACCCCGCCGAAGTCGCCGCCGAGCTCGATGACCCGGACATCGTCGACGCCGGCCTTTTTCAGGTGCGCCGCCGACAGCAGTCCGGCGAACCCGCCGCCGAGCACCGCGACGTCGATGTCCTCCACGATCGGGTCGCGCGGTGTTACCGGCGTGTACGGGTCGACCTCGTAGTAGTCGGCGAAGTCATCCTCGACCTCGATGTATTGACGGGAGCCGTCGGTGCGCAGCCGCTTGGCCCGCTCAGCGGCGTATTTCGCTCGTAGCGCGTCGATGTCGAAATCGTCCGGTGTGTGGGTCGGCGGGCACTCCGTCATCGATTGTTTCCTTTCGGGAGCTCCTGCGGTTCACCGGAGCCCATGTACTTCGCCAGCTGGTGGTGCAGGTTGACGATGGCGCGCTCCCGATATGGGTTGGGCTTCGCACCCTGGTAGCCAAGGGATTTCATGCCCTGCTGAACCGCGGCCATGTTGGAGAAGTCCTGCGGCAGCACCGAGCGCCAGCCCGGGTCGCCGACCGGGGTGTACTCCCAATCGGTCTGCGGTTCTTCACCTTTGGGGAAGAGCTCGAACACCGAGACCTCGAAGATGCATTTGTCGGGGTTGTAGCTCGGGTGCGGCCGGGCGCTGTAGCACAGCGCACTGGTGAGGCCCTGGCCGATCTGGAAGTTCGGGAAGATCTGCCACGCGGTGCCGGCCTGGCCGAGCACATCGGCGGGGATCGTCGGCCAGATGACGCCGCGGGCCGCGTCGTCGCGGCGTGCCGATGCCAGCCAGTGTTGCAGGACCTGGTCGGCCGGAGTGCCCTCGGGAAGCTCGTCGACCAGCCGCTTGGCGGCGTTCACCAGGGTCGTCGTGGTGGTGGCGTTGGTCTCCTCCATGGTGTAGATCTGCATCTCGGCAGTCGACACCCGTGGGTCGGCGCCGGTGCCCAGGCGGATCTTGGACTTCGTCGTCTCCAGGTCATCGGGGGCGTCGTAGCCGATGTTGCTGTGCTTGCCCTGCACTTTGGCCCAGCCCTTGAACTCGCCGAACTTGTTGAACTCCGGGTGGGTGGTATAGACGTGGTAGGTCTCGTTGAAGGCCTCCATGGCGACCTTCCAGTTGCAGTCGAATTCCAGCCACCGGCGCCACTTGTAGCGCATGTTCTCCAGCCCGAACGGGTCGAGGATCTTGGCCGCGGGAAACAGGTAGTCGGCCAGCGATTCGCAGTCCGGATCCATATTGATCCAGATCCAGCCACCCCAGGTGTCGACGCGCACCGGCCGCAGGTGAGTGTTCGCCGGCGTCAGCGTGCCCTGCCAGTCGTCCTGTTCGCGAATGTGGGTGCACGCCCCGTCCAGCCCGTAGGTCCACCCGTGGAAGCCGCAGACGAAAGACTTGCGGGTGCGCGCGCAGGCGTTCTTCGCCCCGGTCGGGGTGTCGATCAGCCGGCGGCCGCGGTGCATGCAGACGTTGTGGTGAGCCGCAAAGGTTTCCGCGCCGGTGCGCACCACGATGATCGAGTCGTCGAGGATGTCGTAGGTGAGGTAGCTACCGATCTCCGGCAAGTCCTCGACTCGCCCGACCTGCTGCCACACCTTGCGCCATAGCTTGTCGCGTTCGGCGCGGGCATAGTCGCCGCAGGTGTAGGCCTCCACGCCGATCGTCATCGGTTGCGACAGTTCTTCGGCCGGATCGGCGGTGCGCGCCGGATCGGTCATCACATCCTCCTCATTGCCGCGCGGAAGGTTTCGTCCTTGAGGAACAGCGAGGTGTTGTCGTCGGCGAGGTGACTCCATTTGAGGTCGAGCCCGCCGTCGACCAGCAGCGTCTGGCCGGTGATGTAGCTGGACAGATCCGACAGCAGAAACAGGATCGGCCCGGCCTGCTCGTCGGGCCGTCCCCGGCGCCCCATGGCGATCGCCCGCCGGTCGCGATCGGGATCGTCGTCGACATAGGTGCCCGACGCCGCGGTCTCGGTGACCCCCGGAGCCACCGCGTTGACCCGGATCCCGGCCGCCGCAAGTTCGAGCGCCATGGTGCGGGTCATCGCGGCGATGCCGGCCTTGGCTGTGCCGTAGGCGATGTGGAACGGCGCGGTGTTCATGCCGCTGATCGAGGAGATCGACACGATCGAGCCCGGCAGCCGCTGGGACACCAGTTCGGCGGCGACGGCCCGGCTCATGAAGAACGCGGTCTCGAGGTTCTGCGCGAAGATTTCGCGCCAATCGGAGCGGGCGACCCGGGTAGCGGGCATCCAGGTCGCCGGCGCGGCCCCGCCGGCGACGTTGACCAGCCCGTAGAGCGGCCCGTCGGCCTGCCGCGCCGCATCGAGCACCGCAGCGATGCCTTCGTCGGTGGCGGCGTCGGCCGCCACCGGCAGCACCGACAGGCCTTGGGCGGCCAGCGGCGCGACATGCTCGGCGAGGTTGGCCGCGGACCGGCTCACCGCGATCACCGTGGCTCCGGCGGTTGCCGCCATCGCGGTGATCGTGGTGCCGATGCCGCCGCCGCCGGCCCCGGACACCACGACGACACGGCCATCAAGGCCCAGGAGGTCCGAGTGGCCCAGGAGGCTGGAGTGATCCGCCATGACCCGCTTTCTCCTGGCACCGGCAGCAGATCGGCACGCCCGTCAGACGGGATATGCCGATTTGTCCGGACAACATACGTCATTCTTCGTTCTGAAGAACACTATTCCGCAGCACTGTGCGCGCAGTCAAGGGCGCATCGGGGCGCCCCGGCGGTTTTATTGTCTGGACTAACGCGGGCAGTGGCACTGCGCCACGGGAGCGGGCTCGTCGTCGCGGCGGTCAGCACGTCACGCTTGTCGAACAGCGGAAGCGCACGCGCCGAGGCGTGCGCCAGGGGCTACGATCGTTGTCAAACTGGACCTTAGGAGATTGAAGTGCCGTCCGGTCAACGCCGGGGCCGTTGGTCCGGGGTCCCCCTGAAAGACCGTCAGGCCCTGCGCCGCGACGCATTCATCGCGGCCGGCGTACAACTGCTCGGCGGCGAGAACGGGCCCACGCTGACCATCCGGTCGGTCTGCCGCGCTGCGGCGCTGACCGAGCGCTACTTCTACGAAAGCTTCGCCGACCGCGATGAATTCGTCCGCGCCGTCTACGACGACGTGTGTACCCGCGCGATGGCGGCCCTGCTGTCGGCACATACGCCGCGGGAAGCCGTGGAAGGCTTCGTTGCCCTGATGGTCGACGACCCGGTGCGCGGCCGGGTGCTGCTACTGGCTCCGGAGACCGAGCCGGTCCTGACCCACTCCGGTGCGCAATGGATGCCGACGTTCATCGAGATGCTGCAGCGCAAGCTCACCCGAATCGGTGATCCCGGCCTACAGAACATGGTGGCGACCGGGCTGATCGGCGCCCTGACCGCCTTGTTCACCGCCTATCTCAACGGGCGGCTGGTGGCCAGCCGGACACAGTTCATCGACTTCTGCGTCGACATGCTGCTCAACACCGGCCGGGTCGAAGATGCGGACAATGGTTAGCACAACACGCCCCCGCGAACTTGCTGCTACCGGCATACACAGATATATTGCCTGCAACTAGCGGACACAGATACTCAGGAGCTGTTATGACGCGTGAGTGGACTGACCTCGAGTTGCTGCACGAGCTCGAGCCGGTCGTCGAGAACGCGGTCAACCGCCACTTCTCCATGACCAAAGACTGGAATCCCCACGACTACGTCCCGTGGTCGGAGGGCAAGAACTACTACGCCCTCGGCGGGCAGGACTGGGACCCGGAGCAGTCGAAGCTCTCCGAGGTCGCGCGCACCGCCATGGTGCAGAACTTGCTGACCGAGGACAACCTGCCGTCGTATCACCGCGAGATCGCGATGAACTTCACCATGGACGCCCCGTGGGGCACCTGGGTCAACCGATGGACCGCCGAGGAGAACCGCCACGGCATCGCGCTGCGCGACTACCTCGTCGTCACCCGCAACTGCGACCCGATCGAGTTGGAGACCCTGCGGATGGAGACCGTCAACCGCGGCTTCAGCCCGGGGCAGAACCACCAGGTCCAGGACGATCTGTTCGCCGAGAGCCTGTTCGACTCGGTCATCTACGTGACGTTCCAGGAGCTGGCCACCCGGATCTCGCACCGCAACACCGGCCGGGCCTGCAATGACCCGGTCGCCGATCAGCTGCTGGCCCGGATCTCGGCCGACGAGAACCTGCACATGATCTTCTACCGCGACATCAGCGCGGTCGGGTTCGACATCGCGCCGGACCGGGCGATGTACTCGCTGCACCGGGTGCTGGCCAACTTCCAGATGCCCGGATTCGTGGTCCCGGAGTTCCGCCGCAAAGCGGTCATCATCGCCGTCGGCGGTGTCTACGACCCGATCATCCACCGCGACGACGTGGTGATGCCGGTGCTGAAGAAGTGGCGCATCCTCGAGCGCGAGTTCAGCGGCGAGGCGGCCCGCTACCAGGACGAGATCGGCAAGATCGTCGCCGAGCTGGATGAGACGTGCGAGAAGTTCGAGGTGGCCAAGCAGCGCCGGCTCGAGCGGGAGGCCAAGATGGCCGAGAAGCGCGCCGCCAAGAAGGTGCTGGAGCCATCAGCGCCGTAGTCGGCAGCGGCGAACTGCGGCGCCCAGCTCCGCCGCGCTTGCAGTCCGCGCTGAAGATCGGTTCGATCCGGCTGGCCAGCCCGGTGGTGCTGGCCCCGATGGCCGGCGTCACCAACGTGGCCTTCCGCACCCTCTGCCGCGAGCTGGAGCAGGCCCGGGCCGGCACGGTCAGCGGACTGTACGTGTGCGAGATGGTGACCGCCCGGGCGCTCGTCGAACGGCACCCGGCCACCCTGCACATGACGACGTTCGCGCCGGAGGAGTCCCCGCGCTCGCTGCAGCTCTACACCGTCGACCCCGACACCACCTACGCCGCGGCGAAAATGATCGCCGACGAAGGCCTGGCCGACCACATCGACATGAACTTCGGCTGCCCGGTGCCCAAGGTGACCCGGCTCGGCGGCGGCTCGGCGCTGCCCTACAAGCGCCGGCTGTTCGGCAACATCGTCGCCGCGGCAGTGCGCGGCACCGCCGGCACCGATATTCCGGTGACCGTGAAATTCCGGATCGGCATCGACGACGCCCACCACACCCACCTCGACGCCGGGCGCATCGCCGAGGCCGAGGGCGCGGCCGCGGTGGCCCTGCACGCCCGGACCGCCGCGCAGCGCTACTCCGGTACCGCCGACTGGGCGCAGATCGCCGCGCTCAAAGCGCAGGTGCGCTCGATTCCGGTGCTCGGCAACGGCGACATCTTCGAAGCCGGTGACGCGCTGGCCATGATGGCCGCCACCGGCTGCGACGGCGTCGTCATCGGCCGAGGCTGCCTGGGCCGGCCCTGGTTGTTCGCCGAGCTGTCCGCGGCCTTCGCCGGCCGTCCGGCCCCGACCCCGCCCACGCTGGGCGAAGTCGCCGACATCATCCGCCGCCACGGCGAGCTGTTGGCGTCGCATTTCGGCGAGGACAAGGGCATGCGGGAGATCCGCAAGCACGTCGCCTGGTATCTGCACGGGTTCCCGGCCGGGTCGGAGTTGCGCCGCAGGTTGGCCATGGTCACCACACTGGCCGAACTCGACACGCTGCTCACACAGCTCGACGGGTCCATCCCGTTCCCCGCCGCCGCGACCGGGCCGCGCGGCCGACAGGGGTCAGCGGCCAAGGTTGCTCTTCCTGAAGGATGGCTGACCGACCCGGACGACTGCGCGGTGCCGACCGGGGCTGACATTATGCACTCAGGTGGCTGAAATGAGACGTTCTCGACATCGCGTGTCTGGAAACTTCTCAGTAGAATAAGTAGCTTGTTGCCCCAGGTGGGTTCGTCCCTGCGGGGGCGGAACGGTACGGAGAATCAACGGTGATCATCCGTGCACGCTGACGTGCGAGCGACGCCCGTCAGTCCGAAGACGCGGAGGCCCGTGAAGACATGAGTGACGGCGACAACGCCACTCCTGGTCACTGGCCTGGAGACGGCGGGGACGACGGTGACCATCAGCTGATGACGATGACCCCGCCCGGACCCGCGCCCTGGGAGCGTTGGCAGACCCCGGCCCCGGATGCAGCACCGGCCCCCCGCCGTTCGGCGTCGTCCCGCCGCCGCAACGGCGGTGACGGGTCGGTGACCGTCGCCGACCTGATCGCCAAGGTCAACGGCGGCGTCCCGCCGTCTGGCGGCCGCAGCCGGCGCCGCGCCGCCCCGGCGGCCGCGGAGCCCGCAGAACCCCCAGCAGCCGAAGACCCCGCGGACCCCGCGCCGGAATCGTGGCCGGCCTTCGAAGTCGTGGACGCACCGGCTTTCGACGCCACCGACATCGAGGTCGCCTATCCGTCGGAGTTGCCCGATCTCGACCTGATTCACGGCACCGAGCTGGCCGACGCCGACGACATCGACTGGGGTGTCTGGGACGGGTTCGAGCCCACCACCGAACTGCCGGACGTGGCGGGCGAGATGGTGCGCATCGACGCGCCGGGCACCGACGACGAAACCGACAGCGAATCCGACCAGCCGTACCCGCGCAAGACCCGCCGCCGGGCGATGGCGGCGGGCCGGATGGTGGCGGCCATGCTGGCGGTTCTGGCCCTGGTGCTGACCGGCTCGGCGTGGCAGTGGAGCACGTCGAAGAACCGCAGCCTCAACCACGTCAACGCGCTAGACCCCGATTCGCACGACATCCTCGACGCAGCCGGCCAGTACGGCGACGAGAACTTCCTGATCGTGGGCGCCGACACCCGCGCCGGCGCCAACAGCGACATCGGTGCGGGCACCACCGAGGACGCCGAAGGTGCCCGATCCGACACGATCATGCTGGTCAACATCCCGGCCAACCGCAAACGCGTGGTGGTGGTGTCATTTCCTCGCGACCTGGCCATCACGCCGATCCAGTGTGAGGTCTGGAATCCCGAGACCGGTGCCTACGGCCGGATCTACGACCCCGACACCGGCTCCTACAGCGCCGAGACCGTCTACACCGAGACCAAGCTCAACTCGACATATGCCTTCGGTGGCCCGAAGTGTCTGGTCAAAGAGATCCAGAAGCTGTCCGGGCTGGCGGTCAACCGGTTCATGGCCGTCGACTTCGTCGGCTTCGGCAAGATGGTCGACGCGCTCGGCGGCGTCGAGGTGTGCACCACCAGCCCGCTCTACGACCTCGAGCTGGGCAGCGTGCTGGAGCACAGCGGCCGGCAGCGGGTCAACGGTGCGACAGCGCTGAGCTACGTGCGGGCGCGCAACGTCACCACCGAGGACAACGGCGACTACGGCCGCATCAAACGCCAGCAGCTGTTCCTGTCGTCGCTGCTGCGCTCGCTGATCTCCACGAACACCTTCTTCTCGCCGACCAAGCTCAACAACGTGGTCAACATGTTCATCGGCGACAGCTACGTCGACAACGTCAAGACGAAGGACCTGGTGAACCTCGGGCAGTCGCTGCAGAAGGTGGCGGCCGGGCACATCACCTTCGTGACCGTACCGACCAGTGAGACCGACGAGAACGGCGACGAGGTTCCGCGGTTGGACGACATGCGGGCGCTGTTCGACGCCATCATCAACGACGACCCGCTGCCCGGCGAGAACGACCACAACGCCACGACGATCTCGACCACCACGGCCAGCCCCACCACGCAGTCCCCCGCCCAGTCCTCGACCAACGCCGCCAGCCCGGCCGCCAAGCCGCAGAGCGAGCAGGTGCGGGCGGTCACCACTTCCCCCGGTGAGGTCACCGTGCGGGTGTCCAACGCCACCGACGTCTCGGGCCTGGCCGCCTCCACCTCGGCAGGTCTGCAGCGGTGGGGTTTTGACGTCGACAGCGCCGACGACTACCCGGGTACGGTCAAGGCCACCAAAGTCCTGTTCTCCCCGGGCAACGAACAGGCCGCGGCCACCGTTGCCTCAGCACTGTCCGGCGCGCCGATCGAGCGGGTCACCGGGTTGGGCAACATCGTGCGGGTAGTGCTGGGTTCGGATTTCCGGAGCGTCAGCAAGCCGGCCGCCGTCGGCTCCCAGGTCACCGTGCAGCTCAACCGCGGCGCCAGCGTCGAGCCGACCGAGCTGCCCGCCGACCTGACGGTCACCAACGCCGCCGACACCACCTGCGAGTAGTCGCCGCAGCGCCGTCGGGCGCCGCCCAGGTTAGTCTTGAGGGCATGCGAACCGCCTATCACGAGCAACTCTCGGACTTGGCCGAACAGCTCGGCACGATGTGCGGCCTGGCCGGGATCGCCATGGAACGTGCCACTCAGGCCCTGCTGCAGGCCGACCTGGTGGTCGCCGAGCAGGTGATCACCGACCACGAGAAGATCGCGTCGATGAGCGCCCGTGCCGAGGAGAGCGCCTTCGTGCTGCTGGCGTTGCAGGCGCCGGTCGCCGGGGATCTGCGCGCGATAGTCAGCTCCATCCAGATGGTCGCCGACATCGACCGGATGGGCGCGCTGGCGCTGCACGTCGCCAAGATCGCCCGCCGCCGCCACCCGCAACACGCACTCCCCGAAGAGGTCAACGGATATTTCGCCGAAATGGGCCGGGTGGCAGTGGATTTGGGCAACAGTGCACAGGAGGTACTGCTGTCGCGCGACCCGGAGAAGGCCGCCCGGATTCGCGAGGAAGACGACGCGATGGACGACCTGCACCGGCATCTGTTCTCGGTGATGATGGACAAGGAGTGGCGGCACGGCGTCGCGGCGGCCGTCGATGTGACACTGCTCGGCCGCTTCTACGAGCGGTTCGCCGACCACGCCGTGGAGGTCGCCCGCCGGGTGATCTTCCAGGCCACCGGCAAGTTCCCGGACGAGAACACGCTGCCCTCACCCGGGTAGCACCGGCTCACCCAATGGCGGCGAGCCGCTTCAATCGACTCCGCCGGCCTCGCGCTGCCCGCTAGCCGAAGCGGCCGGAGATGTAGTCCTCGGTTTCCTTGCGGCTCGGATTGGAGAAGATCTTCTCGGTGCCGTCGATCTCGATCAGCCGGCCCGGTTTGCCGACATCGGCCAGGTTGAAGAACGCCGTCTGATCACTCACCCGGGCCGCCTGCTGCATGTTGTGGGTGACGATGACGATGGTGTACTGCTGCTTGAGCTGGGCGATCAGCTCTTCGATGGCCATCGTCGAGATCGGATCCAGCGCCGAACACGGTTCGTCCATCAACAGCACGTCGGGTTGCACCGCGATGGCGCGGGCGATGCACAGGCGCTGCTGCTGCCCCCCGGAGAGGCCGCCGCCCGGCTTGTCCAGCCGGTCTTTGACCTCGTTCCACAGGTTGGCGCCGCGCAGCGAGAATTCGGCGGTCTCGTCGAGGGTGCGGCGGTTGCGGATGCCCTGCAGTTTGAGCCCGGCCACCACGTTGTCGCGAATCGACATGGTGGGGAAGGGATTCGGGCGCTGAAACACCATACCGACGGCCTTGCGTACGCCCACCGGGTCGATTTCGGGCCGGTAGATGTCCTCGCCGTCGAGCAGCACCGAACCCTCGATTCGGGCGCCCGGGGTGATCTCGTGCATCCGATTGAGGGTGCGCAACACGGTCGACTTGCCGCATCCGGACGGACCGATGAACGCGGTCACACTGCGCGGCGCGACCGAGAGCGTCACGTCGGCGACGGCGTGGAACGACCCGTAATAGATGTTCAGGTCGGCTAGGTCCAACCTTTTAGCCACCGTGCAGCACTCCTCTAAACCTCATCGAAATTTCACACCCACCGCTTCGCGCACGCTGGATTGCCGACAGACTAGAACTTCTTGGGCGCCAACAGGCGCGCTCCGAACCTGGCCGCGATGTTGAGGATCGCGATCAGGATGATGAGCGTCAGGGCAGCACCCCAGAGCCGGTCGGTGGGGACGGCGCTGGTGCCCGCGCCCGCCGACGTCTGGTCGTACATCATGCCCGGCAACGACCCCATGAAACCGTGGAACATGTCGAAGTTCATCGCCTGCGAATAGCCGACCAAGATCAGCAGCGGCGCCGTCTCGCCCATCACCCGTGCCAGCGCCAGCAGGATCCCGGTGATGATCCCGGACAGCGCCGTCGGGATCACGATGCTGGTGATGGTCTTCCACTTCGGCGCGCCCAGCGCGTAGCTGGCCTCCCGCAGATCCATCGGAATGATCCGGAGCATCTCCTCGGTCGCCCGCACGATCACCGGCACCATCAGCAGCACCAGCGACAACGACACCGCTAAGCCGGAGCGGTGAAAACCGAGGGTGGCCACCCACAGGGCATAGACGAACAGCGCCGCCACGATCGAGGGCACCCCGGTCAAGATGTCGACCATGAAGGTCGCGACCTTGCCGAGGCGGGTCCCGGCACCGTATTCGACCAGGTAGATCGCGACGAAGATGCCGAGCGGGATGGACAGCGCCGCGCACACCAGTCCCTGCAGCAGCGTCCCGACAATCGCGTGGTAGGCGCCGCCTCCCGCCACGAACGCCGTCATGCCGGCCTGCGAGTGCGTCCACCAGGCGCTGGAGCTGATCGCGGTGAACCCGTGTTCGATCACCGAATACATCACCCACACCAGCGGGACCAGCGCCACCGCCATCGCCAGGGTGACCAGCACCGTCGCGACGGCGTTGGCCACCCGGCGCCGCAGGCTGACCGCCGCGAACGTGCGCTCCTTGACCGGCCGGTCCAGCAGGGCGGTCATCAGTGCACCTTCTTCGTGATAGCCGCGCGCGCCAACGCGTTGACCACCAGCGTCAGCACGAACAGCACCAGCCCGGCCGCGATGTAAGCGCCGGCCTTGTACTGGTCGTTGAACTCCGATGCGGTGGCGGCGATCTTGGTGGCGAACGTGGAGCCGCCGTCGAACAACGACCAGTTGAACGCCTTCTGGGTGGCCCGCAGGATGATCAGCAGCGCCACCGTCTCGCCGAGGGCACGTCCCAGGCCAAGCATCGCGGCGCTGATGTATCCGGACCGCCCGAACGGCAACACCACTGTCTTGACCACTTCCCACCGCGTCGCTCCCAGCGCCAGCGCCGCCTCGATCTGGCCGCGGGGCGTCTGGGCCAGCACCTCGCGCGTGACCGCGGTGATGATCGGCAGGATCATCACCGCCAGCACGATCCCGCCGGTGAAGATGGTGCCGCCGCCAGCCACCGATGCGTTGCCCGTCGCGAACAGGAAGAACCCGCCGAGGTGCTCGTTGAGCCATTGCGCGGTGCCACGCAACTGCGGCGCCAGCACATATAACCCCCATGCCCCATAGATGATCGACGGCACGGCGGCAAGAAGTTCGACCATGTACGCGAGCGGCCCGACGAGCCGTCGAGGGGCGTATTCGGCGAGATAGATCGCGACCCCGAGGGCCACCGGCATGGCCAGCAGCAGCGCGAACACCGAGACGAACACCGTCACCCGCAGCATCTCGGCAATGCCGAAATGCATGGCGGAGGTGTCGGTGGTCACCCAGCTGCCGGCGAAGGTGAAGAAATTCTCCTGGTTACGCCGCAACGCCGGAATCGCCCGCAGCAGCAGGAAGCCGCCGACAGCGGTGATCAAGACGATGATCAGCACACCGGAGCCCTCCGCCACCAGGCGGAACAGCCGGTCGGGCAGGCGGCTTCCGGTGGAACGCGTCACCGCCGGCCTGACCAGTGGCCCGGCTAAGCCGGATGACTTCGACGACTCCGACGACGTGGTACCAAACGACTCGGCGACGTTAGACACCTCCCATCGCGTGCGGCACAGCGGCTACTGAATCGCGTCGATCGCAGCGCTCAGGCGCCGCTGGAACTGGTCGGGGAGCCGGACGTATCCCGCACCGGACAAGCCGTCCTGACCGCCGGTCGACGCCGACTTCAGGAAGGACTTCACGGCCGCCGACGTGTCCGGGTCGTAGCCCTTGGAGCAGACGATCTCATAGGTCACCAAGACTAGCGGGTAGGCGGCCGGTTGCCTGGTGCCGTAGAGCGACTTCAGGTCCAGGCGCATGTCGTTGCTGTCCTCGGAGACGAACCCGGCCGACTGAATGGCCACCCCGGCCGCCTCGTCGGTGGCGGCGACCACTCCGGCGCCCGAATCGATCATCGCCGACCGGAGATTGGCCTGGTCGGCGAAGCCCTTCTCGACGTAGCCGATGGCACCGGGCGTGCTCTGGACCGCCTGCACCACCCCGGCCGACTTCTGCGCGCCTTCTCCGACACCGCCCTGGAACTCACTGCCCTCGCCCTTGGTCCAGCTCTGCGGCGCGGCGGCACTGAGGTACTTCTGGAAGTTGTCGGTGGTGCCCGAGGAGTCCGATCGGTAGATCGGCGTGATGGCGGTGGCCGGCAGCTCCACACCGGGGTTCAGGGCGACCAGCGCGGGGTCGTTCCAGCTGGTGATCGCTCCGCTGAAGATCCGCGCCAACACATCGCCGTTGAGCACCAGATGCTCGACCCCGTCGAGGTGGTAGGCCATGCTGACCGGGCCGAAGACCAGCGGCAGGTGCCACGCCGGGTTGCCGCCGCCGCAGCGGGCGGCCGCCTGGGCGACCTGGGCCTCGCTCAGCGGGGAATCGGATCCGGCGAAATCGACGTGCCCGGCGATGAACTGTTCGCGGCCCGCGCCCGATCCGGTCGGGTTGTAGGACAGGTTCTTGCCCGCGCACTCCTGGCCCCAGACCTGGTTGAACACCGCGATCGCGTTCTGCTGCGCCGTGGACCCCTCGGCGGTCAGGGTGTTCTTCCCGGCGCACGCGGCCGACCCCGAACCGGCGGCGCCGGCCGAGCCGCCGGTGTTGTCGTCGCTGCCGCAGCCGCTCAGCGCCAGACCCAAGGTCGCCGCCAACAGTGCAAGGCCCGCCGTTTTGGGCTTCATCGTTTCTCGCTTTCCCACGCTCGTTCCGGTACGAATCCCCCCGGAACGTATGCGGCACTTATGGATGGCATCCACCCGGCAGGTGAACGCGTGGTGAATAGATCGCCCGCCAGTCAGCCACGATCAACCGCGGCGTAGGCGGTGTCGACGCTGTGCACAGTGAAACCCAGCTGCTCATAGGTCCGCAACGCCGCGGTGTTGTCCGCTTCGACGTAGAGCAGCACGGTCGGCGAGTCGACGTCGGCGAGCCGGTCGGCCAGGTAGGCCAGACCCACTTCGGTCAGCGCCCGCCCCAGGCCGCGGCCCTGAGCGGCTGGATCGACCCCGACGACGTACACCTCGCCGATGGGTGTCGCGCCGGGGTGGATCTTGGTCCAGTGGAACCCCAGCAGATGCGGCTCGGCGGCCCCGTGGAGCTCGTCGAACGCCAGGAAGAGCCCGTGCGGATCGAACCACCCCTCGGCGCGCCGCTCGGCCACGTCCGCGGCCGTCCAGCCGCCCTGCTCCGGGTGCCAGGCGAAGGCCGCGTTGTTGACCCGGAGCAATTCGGCGTCGTCGGCCTGCCCCGCGTAGCTGCGAATCGAGACCCCGGCCGGCAGCGACGGCTCCGGCACCCCGCGCAGCGACCGGCGCATCTGCAGCAGCTCGCGCACCGCGGTCAAGCCCAGCGCCGCGGCGGTGGCCCGGGCCGCGGGCAGTGTGCCGTGCGCCCAGAACCGGTTGTGTCCTTCGGTTTTCGCCCATGCGGCGCGGGCCATCGCGGATCCGATGCCGCGCCGGCGGGCCTGCGGCGCCACCACCAGCTCGGCCATCGGCGCGGTGCCATCCGGCGGTGCGCTCAGCTGCAGGTAGCCCAGCACCGCACCGCCGTCCGCCGTGACCAGGTGCCCGACACGATCACCGGTGAGCTCGCGCACCACCTGCTCACCGACCGGGGCGACGCCGTCGTACTCGGTGGCGGCGGTGATCAGCTCCCGGATCTGCCGCTGCTCGTCGTCGGTGAGTGCGGCGCGCCATTGCGGGACGGTCACTGGCTGGCCAGCGACTCGGGCGCACCGCCGTCGGCACCGTCGAGGTCATCGACCGCCTCGTCCTCGCCGTCCCCCTCGTCGGACGCGCCCGCCGGTTTGCCCCGCACCGGCCGGACCGCCTTGTAGCCGACGTTGCGTACCGTGCCGATCAACGACTCGTATTCCGGGCCGAGCTTGGCCCGAAGCCGCCGGACGTGCACGTCGACGGTGCGGGTGCCGCCGAAGAAGTCATACCCCCACACCTCCTGCAGCAGCTGCGCGCGGGTGAAGACCCGCCCGACGTGCTGGGTGAGGTACTTGAGGAGCTCGAATTCCTTGTAGGTCAGGTCCAGCGGCCGCCCCCGCAGCCGCGCGGTGTAGGTGCCTTCGTCGATGACCAGCTCACCGAGTTTGGTCTGGCCGGACGCCTGTTCGGCAGCCGGAGCGCCCCGACGGCCGGTCAACAGTCGCAACCGGGCGTCGGTCTCGGCCGGCCCGGTCCCCGGCAGCAGGATCTCGTCGATGCCCCACTCGGCATTGACGGCGACCAGCCCACCCTCGGTAACCACCGCCACCACCGGTACCGATCCTGCGGTGGTGCTCAGCAGCCGGCACAACCCCCGGGCCCCGGCCAGATCGGTGCGCGCGTCGACGATCACCACCTCCGCCGAACCGGCCTCAAGCAGCGCGGAGACCTCCGGCGACGCTGTCCGCACGGTGTGTGCCAGCAGCGACAGCGACGGCAGCACCGCTTCAGGGTGCAGGTCAGCAGTCAACAGCAGTAGCTCCAACGAGGCCCTCCAGCGTCCCAGGTGATCTAACGATAGCGTGCGACCTGCCAGAATGGCCGGGTGCGCAGGGTGCTTATCGGGATATCGGCCGTGATCGCGGCTCTGATCGTCGCAGCAGCCGGGGTCGATTTCGGCACCAGCGTCTACGCCGAATACCAACTGTCCCGGGCGGTTCGGCGAGCCACCGACCTCGGTTCGGACCCCTTCGTGGCGATCCTGGGGTTCCCGTTCCTCCCGCAGGCACGCCGCGATCACTACGACGAAGTGGAGATCAAGGCCCCGGCTGTCGAGCAGCCGATGATCGGCAAGGCGATGCTGGAGGCCACCATGCATTCGGTCGACCTGAGCGAGGCGTCCTGGCGGTTCCGCCCCGGCGCCAAGATCCCGGTCGCCAAACTGGAGAGCCGGATCATCATCGGCTCGGTGTATCTGGGCCGCTATCTGGGCATTCGCGATCTGATGGTGGAGGCACCACCGAGCGAGACCAACGACGCCACCGGCGGCACCACCGAGTCGGGGATCTCCAGCAGTCACGGCCTGGTGTTCACCGGCACACCGGCCGGCTACGGCAAGCGGGTCAGCGTCGCGGTGGACCTGTCGATCGCCGGCGCCGACCACAGCACGCTGGTGATCACCCCGACCGGGGTGCTCACCGGGCCGGACACCGCCAACCAGCACGTTCCCGATGAGCAGCGGGCGGCGGTGCTGGCGGCCTTCGGCGGCAGCCTGCCCCAACAACGGCTCCCGTTCGGCCTGATCCCCACCAGCCAGGGGGCGCGCGGCTCCGACGTGATCATCGAGGGCATCGCCGGGGATATGACCATCACCCTGCCCGAATTCCGCCAGCCATGAGCGTGATCGCGATCGTCGCCGGCCTGACGCTCGCGGGCGCGGTCGGGTGGTGGCTCAACCGCCGGGCCGGGGTGCTGCGGGAGACGCCCGACGGCGCCGGACCCGACACCGCCGATCTGGGCCTGGCCCGTGGCGGGCCGACCGTGGTGCACTTCTCCGCGCCATGGTGTGGACCGTGCGCCGGGGTGCGCCGGGTCGTCGAGCAGGTCTGCGGCGAGCTCGGCGGCGTCGCGCACCGCGAGATCGACATCGACGCCGATCCGGGTGCTGCGCGGAGGTTTTCGGTGCTGTCGCTGCCCACCACGCTGATCTTCGATGCCGACGGCCGGCAGCGCTATCGGGCTTCCGGGGTCCCCACGGCCGCTGCCCTGCGGTCGGCGCTGGCGCCGCTATTGGCTTGAACACCTCCGCATTGGGTACGCTGTACGGCGTGTTCGCCCGCCTTGAGCTTGTGCTCACCAAGCGCCGCACAGTCGACCTGTGCCGCACCGCGGGCTGCTGCTGTTGTCGCTGTCGCTGAGTCGCCGCGTTTTCGCGTCGCTCGAGGAGTCGCCCGGACGGAATCCGTGGCATGTCTCCACCAGCCGATTTCCATGACAGCCAGGGAGCAGCAAAGATGTCGAACCCCGACACCAGCACCGCGCCGGTAGACGTCCGGGGCCCCCGCTTCGCCGCCTGGGTTACCACCGCGGTTCTGGTGGCCGTCCTGCTCATGTCCGAGCTCAGCCCGGGCGCCGCCACCGTCGTGCTGACGGGCCAGGCCGTGGTGTTCGCGGTCGGCGCGGCGTTGGGCCCCCGCCGCCACCCCTACGGAATGCTCTACGCGCGCCTGCTGGCGCCGCGACTCGGTCCGGTGAGCGTGCGCGAGCCGGTGGCGCCGCTGCGCTTCGCCCAGCTCGTCGGCCTGGTGTTCGCGGTGACCGGAATCGCCGGTTTCGCCGCCGCCCCGGCGGTGGGGCTGGCCGCGACGGCCGCCGCGCTGGCGGCGGCCTTCCTGAATGCCGCCTTCGGCATCTGCCTGGGCTGTCAGCTCTACCCGCTCGTCGTGCGGCTGCGCCCGGCACCCGCGGCTGAGCTCGCTACGAAGTCGTTCGCCTCGAAGTAATCGGAAAGGATTCCATCCATGGCCCGCTCCGACGTCCTGGTCTCCACCGACTGGGCCGAGCGCAATCTCGACGCACCCGACACCGTCTTCGTCGAAGTCGATGAGGACACCAGCGTCTACGACACCAACCACATCCCCGGCGCGATCCGGTTGGACTGGCGCAAGGATCTGCAGGACCCGGTCCGGCGCGACGTCATCGACGCCGCCGCGTTCTCCAAATTGCTTTCCGAGCGCGGTATCTCAGTCGACGACACCGTGATCCTCTACGGCGGCAACAACAATTGGTTCGCCGCGTTCGCCTACTGGTACTTCAAGCTCTACGGGCACGAGAACGTAAAGCTGCTCGACGGAGGGCGCAAGAAGTGGGAACTCGACGGGCGCCCCCTGTCCAGCGAGAAGGTCACCCGGCCGGCGACGTCATACACGGCCAAGCCGTTGGACGAGTCGCTGCGGGCCCGGCGCGACGAGGTGATCGCGGCGATCAACACCAAGAACCTCGTCGATGTGCGCTCCCCGGAGGAGTTCTCCGGCAAGATCCTGGCGCCGGCGCACCTGCCCCAGGAGCAGAGCCAGCAGCGCGGCCACATCCCCAGCGCAATCAACGTGCCGTGGAGCCGCGCCGCCAACGAGGACGGCACCTTCAAATCCGACGAGGAGCTGGCCAAGCTGTACGCCGACGCCGGCCTGGACGGCGAGAAGGAGACCATCGCGTACTGCCGGATCGGTGAGCGTTCGTCGCACACCTGGTTCGTGCTGCGCGAGCTGCTCGGACACCGCAACGTCAAGAACTACGACGGCAGTTGGATGGAATACGGCTCCCTGGTGGGCGCCCCGATCGAATTGGGAAGCTGATATGTGCTCTGGACCGAAACAAGGACTCGCCTTGCCGGCCAACGTCGACCTGGAGAAGGAGACGGTGATCACCGGCCGCGTGGTGGACAGCTCCGGTCAGACCGTCGGCGGCGCGTTCGTGCGGCTGCTCGACTCCTCCGACGAGTTCACCGCGGAGGTCGTCGCCTCGGCCACCGGTGACTTCCGGTTCTTCGCCGCCCCCGGATCGTGGACGGTGCGGGCGCTGTCGTCGGCCGGCAACGGCGATGCGGTGGTCACGCCGTCCGGGGCGGGCATCCACGAGGTCGACATCAAAGTCGCCTGACGGTTCGCGATAGACTGCCCCCGTGGTGCTGTTCTTCGAGTTGATGCTGGTGGCGGCTACGGGCCTGATCACCTGGTTCGCGCTGTACACGCTGTATCGGCTGATCACCGACGAGATGTGAGTGCCCCCGACGGTGGCGCGCCGGGCGGCGGTGACCGTCCGGTCATCCCGGGATCCGGTGACCGCGCGGTAGCTGCCGCCGCGGAACGGGCCAAACAGACCGCGGCGCGCAACATCCCGGTCTTCCCGGTCTCTGCGGACCTGCCGATCCGCGACACCGCCAACCTGCGTGAAGGCCCGAACCTGCACGACGACCTGTTGGCGCTGCTGCCGCTGGTCGGGGTGTGGCGCGGGGAAGGTGTGGGCCACGGCGCGCACGGCGACTACCGGTTCGGCCAGCAGATCGTGGTCTCCCACGACGGCGGCGACTACCTGAACTGGGAAGCGCGCTCCTGGCCGCTCGAGGAGGCCGCCGAAGTCACCGGTCCGGCGCTGCGCGAGACCGGCTTCTGGCGGTTCATCGACGACCCTGAGGATCCAGACGAGACGCAGGCCATCGAGCTGCTGCTGGCGCATGCGAGCGGCTATGTGGAGCTGTTCTACGGGCGGCCACACGGCCCGGCGTCGTGGGAGTTGGTCACCGACGCCCTGGCGCGCAGCAAGTCCGGGGCGCTGATCGGCGGCGCCAAGCGGCTCTACGGGATCGTCGAGGACGGCGACCTGGCCTACGTCGAAGAGCGGGTGGACGCCGACGGCCAACTGGTGCCGCACCTGTCAGCCCGGCTGGCCCGCTTCGTCGGCTGACGGCCCCGCGTTGACTATGGCGGCATCCACCAGGGCGGTGACCTCGGCGTCGGGCACCCGCGGGTGCAGTACCCGGCCGTCCAGGGTGTGTACCCGCGCCGCCAAGGTGATGCTGGAGATCAGCCAGATATCCTGCGCCGCAGCAAGATCGGTGTCCCGCAACGGCGTGTACTCGCACCGGTAACCTGCGCCGCGAGCGGTTTGAAACAGCGCCTCGGCGGTGGTGCCACGCAGGATCGGCTGCGACGACGGCGGCGTGACCATGCGCCCCGGTTCGACCAGGACGACGGTGGAGCGCGGGCCCTCCAAGACGTAGCCGTCGGAGCTGAGGAAGATCACGTCGTCCGCGCCGTGCTTGGCGGCGTGACGCAATGCCGCCATGTTGACCGCGTAGGACAGGGTTTTGGCGCCGGCCAGCAGCCACGGCATCGCCGGTCCCTGCGCCGGCATGCCGCGGTCCAGGCTCAGCGCGGCCACGCCGTGCCGGCGGGCCTCGGCGATGCGCACCGGCAACGGCGTGATCATCACGTATGCCGTTGGCTGCGGGTCGGTTTGGGAACCGCTTTCCCGGCCCCGGCTGTAGATCATCCGCAGCGCACCTTCGCCGGCCGCCGGCCACTGACGCACCGCCGTATCGACGGCGCGCCGCCACTGGTCCAGATCCGGGGCGGGCAGATCCATCAACTCCGCCGAGCGGGCCAGCCGCTGCAGGTGCGCCGCTAGCAAACACGCTCGGCCGTCGCGCACCAACAGGGTTTCAAACACCCCGTCACCGCGCAGCAGGCCCAGATCGTCGGCATGGACCAGGGGGACGTTCGGCTCCGCCGGCCCGCCACCCACGGTGACGATCGTCACGGGGTGATCGGCGGGCATGGACCCTGAGCGTAGCGGCTCCGTAGAGTTGACCTGTGTCCGCGGTACCCGCTCCCGATCCCGGTCCCGACGCCGGCGCCGTCTGGCACTACGGCGACCCGTTCGGCGAACAGCGAAGTGCCCAAAGCGAAGCCGTGCTGGTGGACCGATCCCATCGGGCGGTGCTCGCCGTCGGCGGCCCGGAGCGCAAGACGTGGCTGCACACCCTGTGCACCCAGCACGTGGCCGAACTGCCCGACGGTGCCAGCACCGAGAACCTGATCCTGGACGCCCACGGCCACATCACCGATCACTGGGTCCAGACCGAACTGGACGGCACCACCTACCTCGACACCGAGCCATGGCGGGGCGAACCGCTGACCGCACACCTGCGCAAGATGGTGTTCTGGGCCGACGTGACGATCCAACCGGCCGACCTCGCGGTGCTGTCACTGCTGGGGCCGCGCCTCGCCGACCCGGCGGTGCGCGACGCACTGGGCGTGGCCGCGCTGCCCGACACCGAGGCGGTGGCGATCGGAGACTCCGGTGCCTTCCTGCGACCCGGGCCGGGTGGGCACACCCTGGAGCTGCTGGTGCCGCCCGCCGAGAAGGGCGGCTGGCAGCGCCGGCTGACCCAGGCCGGGGTGAGGCCGGCCGGGGTGTGGACCTACGAGGCCGCGCGGGTGGCGGCGCGACGGCCGCGGCTGGGCCTGGACACCGACGAGCGCAGCATCCCGCACGAGGTGAACTGGATCGGCGGACCGGGCGTCGGCGCGGTGCACCTGAACAAGGGGTGCTACAGCGGGCAGGAGACGGTGGCGCGGGTGCATAACTTGGGCAAGCCGCCCCGGATGCTGGTGCTGCTGCACCTGGACGGGTCGGTGGACCGTCCCGCCACCGGCGATCCGATCAGCTCCGGGGGCCGCCCGGTGGGCCGGCTGGGCACCGTGGTGGACCACTTCGAACTGGGCCCGATCGCCCTGGCGCTGCTCAAGCGCGGGCTACCGGCCGACACCCCGCTGTCGACCGGCCCCGGCGCGGAGGTCAGCGCGGTGATCGACGCCGAATCCCTGCCGCCGCCGGACGTGCGGGGCGCGGGCCGCGTCGCCGTCGACCGGCTGCGGGGCCGGGTTTGATGGTGGTCACACCGCACAGGCCAGCTCGGCAGCCGAGCGGACGGCACGGTAAGCTGTCGGCAGGACAATAAACACACTCAGATCGGAGCCGCCTGCTCGTGGGGCCGCTCCGTTATTGCGCGAGGGGGTCCCCCCATGGGCCGCGGCCGGGCTAAGGCGAAGCAGACCAAGGTTGCTCGAGAGCTCAAGTACAGCTCACCGTCGACCGATTTCACCCAGCTCCAACGTGAGCTGGCTGGGGCTGATGTCAACGACACCGACGGTGACGACTCGTGGAACGGTGACGACGACTGGCGCCGCTGAGCGCTGAGGGCTGAACCGCGGGGCCCAGCTATGCGGCGGTCCCAGCTTCGCCTCTCCTCCGTCGAGCCTCGCTGAACCGCCGGGTTTGATACGGCGGTCCCAGCTTCGCCTCTCCTTCGTCGAGCCTCGCTGAACCGCCGGGTCTATGCGGCGGTCCCAGCTTCGCCTCTCCCCGGGCTAGAACCTCGGGTGCTGCCCGACGAGCTTGGCGCCCGCGCCCGCCTCACCCTGGGCGTTCTTGCCGGCTTTGGCCACCGTGCCGAGCGGCCAGCAGTCGACGTGACGGGCGGTCAAAATCGCCAGCGCCCGGTCGGTGTCCTCCGGCGCGACCACCGCGACCATGCCGACACCGAGGTTGAACGTCTTCTCCATCTCGGCCCGACTCACCCGGCCGCGTTGCGCAATCATCGCGAACACCGGAGCCGGAGTCCAGGTGCCGCGGTCCACCTCGGCGATCAACCCGTCCGGCATGACCCGGGCCAGGTTGCCGGCCAGGCCGCCGCCGGTGACGTGGCAGAAAGTCCGCACCTGGGTCTCGGCGGCCAGCGCCAGACAGTCCTTGGCGTAGATGCGGGTCGGCTCCAGCAGCTCCTCCCCCAACGTACGGCCGAACTCCTCGACATGGCCGGCCAGATTCATCCGGTCAATGTCGAGCAACACCGCCCGTGCCAGCGAGTAGCCGTTGGAGTGCAGCCCCGAGGAGCCCATCGCGATCAGCACGTCACCGGGGCGAACGCGGTCCGGCCCCAGCACGTCGTCGGCTTCCACCACACCGACACCGGTCGCCGAGATGTCGTAGTGGTCCGGTTCCATCAGGCCCGGGTGCTCGGCGGTCTCGCCGCCGATCAGCGCACAGCCGGCCTGCACGCACCCTTCGGCGATGCCGGAGACGATCGCACTGACCCGTTCCGGCACCGTGCGGCCGACGGCGATGTAGTCCTGCAGGAACAGCGGCTCGGCACCGCACACCACCAGGTCGTCGACCACCATCGCGACCAGGTCGATGCCCACGGTGTCGTGCTTGTCCATCGCCTGGGCGATCGCCAGCTTGGTGCCCACGCCGTCGGTGGACGACGCCAGCAACGGCTCGCGATAGTCGTTGCGCAGGGCGAACAGCCCGGCGAATCCGCCGAGGCCGCCCCGCACCTCCGGCCGGGTGGCCCGGGCGGCCAGCGGTTTGATCAGTTCGACGGCCCTGTCACCGGCGTCGATGTCCACACCTGCCGAAGCGTAGGTGACGCCCTGGGCGCTCGAATGTGCTGCGGGTTCCGTCATCGCGGTAAAGGCTACCGTGCTCAGGGCCGGCGCGGTCAGGCCCTGTTGTGTCGCACCTGGTTGAAGGGGACACCCCGGTCGGCGGCGTATTCGCGGGGCAGGCCCAGCACGCGCTCGGCGATGACATTGCGGGCCATCTCATTGCTGCCGCCCCCGAGGGCCACCGTCTGGCGCGACAGGTACCGCTTTCCGACTTTGAGCAGCTGTGCGTCGCCGTCGACGACCCCGAGCGGCCCGGCGACCTCGGTGGCCGTATCGACCTCCAGGAAAGTCACATCGGAGTGGAACAGCCGGATGAGCGAGCCGGCCGCCGGTGGCAGCGCCCCGGTGCGCATGGCGCGTCCGACATAGTCGACGAGACAATCGCGCACCATCCGCCGGGCCAGCACCCGGCCGATCTTGTCCTGGATCAGCGGGTCGTCGACGGTTCCGGCGTCGGCGGCCAGGACCAGGAAGTCACCGGCGGCCATTTCCGCGCGTTCGGGGCCGCGTCCGCTGGCGAACTCCGAGCCCTGCCCGACGGCGCGGCGCTCGTGGAACAGCAAGCGGGAGGCGACGTCCCAGCCCTTGTTGACCTCGCCGACGACCGCGTCGTCGCCGAGGCGCAGGCCGTCGAAGAACTCCTCACAGAACTCGTTGGTGCCGTCGACCTGTTCGATACGCCGCAGTGTGACGCCGGGAGCGTCGATCGGCATCAGGAACATCGTCAGGCCGTCGTGTTTGGGCACCGTGGAATCGGTGCGGGCCAGCAATAGTCCGTAGTCGGCGGCGAAGGCACTGGTGCTCCAGGTCTTGGCGCCGCTGATCACCCAGCTGTCCCCGTTACGATCGGCGCGGGTGATCAGACCCGCCAGGTCGGACCCACCGCTGGGTTCCGAGAGCAGCTGGACGAGCACCTCCTCCCCACGCAGCGCGGCATGGATGTGCCGGCGCTTCTGCTCCTCACTGCCGGTGTCGAGCAGCGTCGCGCAGCAGATGGTGAAGGTCGGGACGTTGAGTATCAACGGCATCTCGTAGCCGTCGGATTCGATGTCGAAGGCCTTCTGATAGCGGGTGTCCAAGCCCAGGCCGCCGTATTCGCGCGGGAAGCAGATCCCGGCGAATCCGCCGTCATACAGGCGCCGCTGCAGCTCCCGCGCCCGCTGCCAGGCGCCCTCGTCGTCGCGCCCGTTGCGCGGCGGGTGCTGCGGATCGAGACGCGGCATGTTGGCCGCCAGCCAGCTGCGCGCCCGGGCAGCGAACTCGGTGACGGTGAACTCTTCGGTCGCGGTGGTCTGGCTCATGCGGCCGGCTCCGTGGTGGTCGCGGCCCGGACGATGGCCTGGTGGTGTTCGCCCGCTGTGCCGAACAGGCCGGCATACAAGGTGATCCGGCGCAGGTACACGTGCAGGTCGTGTTCCCACGTGACGCCGATGCCGCCGTGCAGTTGGACGCACTCCTGGACCAGCAACCCGGCGTGTTCGCCCAAATAGGATTTGGCGGCGCTGACCCACATCCCGGCGTCCGGGGCGCGCGCGGCCACCTTATCCACGGCGCCGGCGGCGATCGCGCGGCCGGCGTGCATCCACATGGTCATATCGGCGAGCCGGTGTTTGAGCGCCTGGTAGGACGCCAGCGGCCGGCCGAAGCTGTACCGGTCCCGGGTCCATGCAAGGGTCATCGCCAGTACGGCGTCCAGAATTCCCACGGTCTCGGCGCACGTCAGGGCGATCGCGACCTCGGTCTGGCGGTCGATGAGTTGCGGTGTCTGCGCGGCGCTGCCCACGACTGCCTCGACCTCGACGTCGTCGAGCTCGAGGCGCGCGTACTGCTTCACCAGGTCGATGCAGGGCTGCGGGTGCACCGTCACGCCCGGGGCGTCGGCGCGGATCAAAAACTGCCGCAGCGCGCCGTCGTCGGTGCGGGCGCCGACGAGGATCAGATCGGCCTGCGCACCTGCCTCGACCCGGTCCTTGACGCCGTTGAGCCGGTAGCCGGTTCCGGTGGCGGCGACGGCCGACTGGTGCGGCCGAAAGCCTCGGCCCGGCTCGTCGGCCGCCCAGGTCGCTACCTGCTCACCGGAGATCAGTGCGGCGATGGTCGCGGCGTGGTCGGCGCGGTTGTCGGCGTCGACCAAGCCGGCCAGCACGGTGCTCACCGGGTACAGCGGCCCGGGCGCGACCGTGCGCCCGATCGCTTCGGCGAGCGCCGCGAGGTCGTGCAGGCCGCTGTCGGAGACGCTGCCCCCGCCGAGTTCCTCGGGCACCAACAAGCCGGCCCACCCCAGTTCGGCGGCCTGCGTCCACCACTGTGGATCGTAGGAGCGGCCCTGGGCGTGTAGGTCACGTTGCCCGCTCAGCGGCGCGGTCTTGTCGAGAAACGCGCGGGCCGTGGCGACAAACAGCTCGCTCTCTGTGGACAAGTCGGTCATAGAGTCTCCTTCTGGACGCCAACGGCGTTGACCGCCTTGACCGGCAGGCTATCGCCGCAACCGTTCTGCGGCAGCGGTCCGGGGCGGGTCACCGGATGGGCTCGTCACCGAGCACCGTGGTGCGCAGCATTTCCCGCGGGGAGCCGGGGTCGTACGGGGCGGCGCGATGCAGCACACCCCGGTTGTCCCAGATGACGGTGTCGCCCACCGACCACTTGTGCCGATAGACCTTGTCGGGCACCGTGGCGCGCCTTAGCAGTTCGGCCAGCAGTGCGCGGCCCTCGTCGAGATCCATCCCGACGATGTAGTCGGTGGAGGCGCCCAGCACCAGCGACTTCCGGCCGGTGCGGTGGGTCCACACCAGGGGGTGGGTGTGGGTGGGCCGAGCCCGCCACCGGGCCAGCTCTTCCGGTGTCGGGTCGGGTGTAACCCTGCGCTGGGACGCTTCCAGCGAGTGCACCACCCGCAGCGAGCCGAAGCGCTGTTTCTCGTCGTCGGTGAGCACGTCGTAGGCGGCGTAGGAGCTGGCGAACTCGGTCTCGCCGCCACGCTCGGCCACCTGCACCGCGGAGAGCACGGTGGCCTTCTGCGGGCACTCGTCGCCCATCGGCGTGCAGCCGTCGATATGCCAGTCGAAGGTGGCGCGCAGGTAGCTCGCCGCGGAATTCTTCGCGGTGTTCAACGTGATCGGATAGATGCCGGCGACCTCGTGGTGGCCGTCCGAGGAGAAGTCGACGCTGCCCAGCCGCGTGCAGAACGCCACCTGATCCCGGGGTTTGAGCTGCAGGTCGGGGAAGACCAGCACCCCGTTGTCCTCGAGTGCGTCGAGCACCGCGGCGGCGAGCTCATCGTCGTCGACCAGCCGTTGCGGGTCGACGCCGACGACCTCGGCGCCGACGGAGGAGGTGAGTTTGTTGATCGTGAGCAGACTCATCGGCTGCGTCCTTTCGGGCGATGGATTTCCGGTGGTCACGGAACCGGCCAGCCGGTGCGGATCATGACGGCGTCGGCAGCGTCGACGGGAGCGGGCTGGCCCATGACTTCCACCGCCATCGCCACCATGACCAGCGAATAGATCAGCTGCAGCAGGTTGAGGGCGTCCTCGGGGAGCTCGTCCAGCGTGAACTTGTCGCAGTAGTCGATCGCTTCCTCCAACCGCGGGAAGAACGCGTCGTAGAAGACCCGCAGCTCTGGGATGGTGCTGGCCAGCCTCTGGTTGAAACGTTCGGTTTCGGTTGGTAGACACCAGGTTTCGGTGAACTTCTCCAGTTCGGCGAAGGCGCTGGGCAGCCTCTTGACGGTCATCGGATCGCTCCTGCGCCGGCGGGGTCTTTCCGGTAGTCGTCCACCCAGTCGACGACCACCTTGTGCAGGTGGCGAACCAGGATCTCCTGATCGTTGAGGGGAAAATCGTCGACGATGCCGTACTCCAACGCGGCCTGGGTGCCGCCGAGCATGCCGGCGTCCTGCAGCGCGAACTCTTTGAGCACCACCGCCGCGACCTCGTGCTCGATGCGTTCGCGCACGGTGCGGGCCGGATGGAAGTAGGTATGGGCCTCGAACCGGTGGGTGTTGTGCGAGGTCGGCCAGTACCGGTACAGCAGGTACCAGCCGCCGTAGATGAGGATCTCGGTATTGGGAAAAATCTGGAAGTTGCTGATCCCCCACGGCTCGATACCGCCCGGATTCACCCCGGCCGGCAGCTCGCCGATGTCGGGGGTCTGCCAGGGGCCGACCAGCCCGCTGCGGGTTGCCCGCTCGATCGGGTACATGTACTCCGGGGGCAGCAGCCAGCGGCGCCGGCCGGCGGTGGACACCAACCGGTGCGGCCCGTCGAGCTGGAAGTGACCGCAGGTGAAGCCGGCGCCGGGTACCCGCACCGCAGCGGGAACCTGCTGGGAGTGCAGCGCCGGCACGTGGTAGTACTCCTGGAAGGCGTCGGCGAAGATCTTCCAGTTGCTGTTGTTGTGCGCCACCCAGTCGTAGCGTTCGGTCAGTTTGGCGAACGGGTAGTCGTCGAGACCGGTGATCATCGGCCCGAGAAATTCGCGCAGGCCCTGCCGTGGTTCGCGTGCGAAGTTGATGAAGATGAAGCCGTTCCAGATGTCGCAGTGCACGGCGATCAGGTCCGGGTCGGTGCCGTCGAATCCGTGGCTGCGGCGGCAGCGTTTGCAGGTGAACTCCTGACATTGCCCGGCGGTCTCGCGATCCGGGAAGTCGTCCCAGACCAGCTTCGTCGCACACCGCGGGCAGACATTGTGGAAGGCGCGCATCCCGCAGTCCGCGTGGACCAGGATGACCGACGCCCGGGCCGCTTCGATTTCCTTGGTGGCATAGCTGCCGTGGTCGGGAGCCTCCTCGACGCGGCCGACGTTGAGCCAGGCGCGCTTGAACACCGCCTCACGCTCGATCTCGTAGAACTCGCGCGACGTGGAATCGGCGAACGAGACCGGCCCGGTGCCGAGATCGTAGTGCTCGGTCCACGAACCCTCCGCGGGCCTACCGGATCGTTGCATCTGAACCTCCCTGTTTGCCTGGCGCCGGCGAAATTCGCTGTGTCACATCACTGATCCGCCGTTGACGCCCAGCACCTGCCCGGTGATGAAGCCTGCCTCCTGTGAGCACAGGAATCCGACCGCGGCGGCGATGTCGTCGGCGGTGCCCAACCGGCCCAGCGGGATGTTGGCGGCGATCTGTTCGCTGGGCGGCAGGTAACCGGCTGCCTGCGATTGGTACTGCATGGGCGTCTCGATACCCGAGGGCGGAATGTTGTTGACCGTGATGCCGTGCACGGCGTACTCGCGGGCCAGCGACTTGGTCAAGGTGATCACCGCGCCTTTGGATGCGGCGTAATGGGCGGCGAACGGCGTTCCCCGCTGGGCAGACGACGACGAGATCATCACGATGCGGCCCCAGCCGGCGTCGACCATGTCCGGCAACGCGGCCTGACAGCAGTGGAAGGTACCGGTGAGGTTGACGTCGAGGATTCGGGCCCACTCCTGCGGGGTGATGTCGGCGAAGGCGGAGTAGCCGAAGACGCCGGCGCTGGTGACCAGGGCGGCGACCGGACCGAGCTCACTGCGCACTTTGGCGAAGGCGTCGTCGACGATGGCGCGATCGGTGACGTCGACGCCGATGCCCAGCGCAGTCACGCCTACGCCGCGCAGGTCATCGGAGACCCGCTGTGCGGCTTGGTCATTGATATCCAGGACGGCGACCCGATAACCGCGCCGGCCCAGCTCGTGGCAGGAGGCCTCGCCCATGCCCGAGGCCCCGCCGGTGACGACGGCGACCCGCGGCGACACCACTGTGGTTGCATCCATCCCAGAGATATTATCAAGTACTTGTCATTAATCTCAAGTACTGGTTATCGACGCCGGTGACCACCGGTCAGGGCAGCTTGATCATCGAGACGTACATCGCGACCACCGGCCGGTAGAGGTCGATGTCGTCGAGTTGGCTGGCCAGCACGGCGGAATCGCTGGTGGCGACGAGCACCTGGGCCAGCGTGCGCGCCGGGATCAGCAGGGTCCCGCCGAGCCGTTCGACGCCGTCGACGATGAACTTCGCCAGCTGCTCGACGACCTCGGCCCGCTTGCCGGCGACCCGCTCGCGGGCTTCGGGGTTGCGCAGCAGGTACAGCGCGAACTCATGCCCGAGCGCGGCGTGCTCTGCGCCGCGGTCCTGGCTCAGCTGGCGCCAACGCTCGGCGATGTCGTCGAGCTCGCGCTCCCCGACCTGGCTCGCGTTCGTCATCACCTCGGCGAAATTGTCGAAATAGCGGCGCCAGTACCGGTCGCTGACAGCCAGGAAGAGTTCCTCCTTGCCGGCGAAGTGCTTGTAGATGGCGCCCTTGGTGTACCCGGCGGCCTGGGCGATGTCATCGAGAGTCGCTGTATTAAAGCCCTTTTCGGCGAATACTTCCTCGGCGGCATCCAGCAGCAGCGAACGGGTGTGGGCCAGCCTTCGCTCCCGGGTCCACCGCTCCACCATGGTCGAGATTATCCCACAGAATCTTCGATACCCCTTGGCAGCTGAGATACCGATGAGTATATTTTGCTCCACTGCGCCATCGGGAAGGGGACCGCATTATGAGTAGCGGCGTGTCGAGTCAGAAGAACGTTGTCGCCGAGCCGAAATCGCCGGTCCGCTCCGGCGGCGGGGCGATCCGGATCTGGGCGGCCGTGGGCGGGGCGCTGCTGGCGCTACAGCTGTATGTGTGGGCGCGGTGGATCACCGGCCCGTTCTTCGAACGAGTCCCGGTAGGGCCGAACGATCCGCCGATGTACATGAAGGTGCCCCTGATCGCCAACGCCGTCGTGTTGTGGGTCGGCCTGCCGTTCGCCATCTGGTGGTTTTTCATCCGGCCCTGGCGCCGCGAGCGGCGAATCACGCTGGACGGCATGCTGTTTGCATCGATGGGCCTGATGTTCTTCCAGGACCCGCTGCTCAATTACTTCAATACCTGGTGCACCTACAACACCTGGCTGTTCAACCGGGGTTCGTGGACGTCGCACATTCCGGGATGGGTGTCACCCGAGGAACCCGGCCGCCAGGTCGCCGAGCCGCTGTTGACGAACGTGCCGGGCTACGCCTACGGGGTGCTGCTGATCACCATCGTCGGATGCGCGGTGATGCGCAAGATCAAGGCGCGCTGGCCGGGCATCAGCAATCTTCGCCTGATCGCCGTCACCTATGCGATCTCGTTCGTCTTCGACTTCGTCATGGAGGGTCTGGTCCTGCTGCCGACCGGCTTGTACACCTACCCCGGGGCGATCCGCTCGGTGTCGATCAATGCCGACACCTACTACCAATGGCCCGTCTACGAGGGACTGATGTGGGGAGCCGTGCAGGCGGCGCTGTGTTCGCTGCGCTACTTCACCGACGACCGCGGCCGCACCGTCGTCGAGCGCGGACTCGATCAGGTCCGAGGCGGGTTCGCGCGGCAGCAGTTCACCCGGTTCCTGGCGATCTTCGCCGGGGTCAGCGCGTGCTTCTTCGCCTTCTACATGGGGCCCGCGCAATGGATCGCCCTGCACGCCGATCCGTGGCCACAAGACCACCAGAAGCGCTCCTACTTCACCGGCGGCATCTGCGGTGACGGCACCGACAAGCCGTGCCCGCATCCCGTTCTGCCGATGCCGACCAATCGCTCCGGCTACGTCAATGTCGACGGCCAACTGGTGATGCCCGAGGGCGTTTCGGTGCCCCCGATCGTACCGTTCGAGCCCGGGAACTGAGAAGGTGCGGCCCAACAGTCATTCTTCGGCGGTCGAAAGTCCCACTGCGGCGCCGTTTTACCGCGCGGTCGGCGACGAGGTGGAGGTCTTCCGGGCCGCGGCACGTCGCGGATTGCCGGTGTTGTTGAAGGGGCCCACCGGATGCGGGAAGACCCGGTTCGTGGAGGCCATGGCCCATCAGCTGGGCCGCGACCTGATCACCGTCGCCGGTCACGAGGACATGACGTCGGCGGATCTGGTAGGCCGGTTCCTGCTCAAAGGTTCAGAGACGGTCTGGGTGGACGGGCCGTTGACCCGCGCCGTACGCGAAGGAGCCATCTTCTATCTGGACGAGGTGGTGGAGGCGCGCCAGGACACCACCGTGGTGATCCATCCCCTGGCTGATCACCGCCGTGAGCTTCCGGTCGATCGACTCGGTACGACGGTGCCTGCGGCACCGGGGTTTCAGCTGGTGATCTCCTACAACCCCGGATACCAAAGCGTGCTGAAGAACCTCAAGGAGTCGACCCGCCAGCGGTTCGTCGCCATCGAGCTCGGCTTTCCGCCCGCCGAGATCGAGACCGAGATCGTTGCACGCGAAGCCGGGATCGACCCGCAGACTGCACGTGCGCTGGTCGCGCTCGGCAACGCCATCCGGAACCTGGACGGCTCACCGCTGCGGGAAGGATCCTCCACCCGGATGCTGATCCTGGCCGGCGGTCTCGTCGCCGAAGGGCTCGGCCTGCGCAGTGCCGTCCAGTCCGCCATCGTCGAAATTCTCTCCGACGACGCCGACGTCATCCGCGCGCTGGGGGAACTCGTCGACGCCGTTCTCCCCCCGCTGTGACCGAAACCCCGGACCGCCTCAGGTTCATCGCCAGCTACGTCGCGGGCCGGGCCCTCGACGTCTCGCAGGCGCCTGCGGGTGAAGCCGCCTATACGAACGGCCGCGCCGTCTTCGTGTCGGCGGGAGCCGGCTTGGCGACGCAGCGCCGCGAGATGCTCGTCCAAGCCGCTCTGCTCGGTGCCGGAAGCCTGAATCCGCGGCTGGTGAAGGCATTACGGGCGCGCCCGACGGTGGCCCGGCGCTACCTGGCACTCGAAGGCGACCGGGTGCTGGCCGAACTCGCCGACCGGCTTCCGCTGGCAGCGACACTGCGCTCCGGGCCGCGCCCGCGTACGGCGTGTTCCGAAGAATCACTTCAGGCGGCCAGGAGCCGGGTGAAGGTCGACGATCCGCCGGAGTGGTTCGGTGTCATCAAACCCTCGCAGCTGTTGACGTCACCGTCTGGCGCGAAGGCCACCGATGCGGACCTGCGCGCGGAACTCGACTTCGCCGAGGCGCCCGAGGACGCCGACGGCGACGGGTCGGGCGACAGCAGAATTCTCAAACTCTTCGACAATCCGGTCTTCAATTCGCCAGCGCTCTCGGACTTTCTGCGAAAGCTTCTCGGCGCCTCGCGTTCGGCCGGGGACAGCAACTCCGGCGGAGAGATGCCGGTGCGCACCCTGCGGCGGTCGCACTCAGTGGGTGCGACCGCCCGGCCGCTGCCGACGCGGATCCGATTCAGCGACGACGGAAGGCCCGCCGCGACGGTAGGCGTCGGCGGCGCCTGGTATCCCGAGTGGGATGTCTTCAACAACACCTACCGGCCCAACTGGTGCCGGGTGGTTGATTTCCCGTTCACTGTTGCTGCCGATGCCGCCGAAGCCGGTGTGCTCCACGATGAGGTGCTCCGGCGACGTCTGGCGCGTGTCGGGTTGGGCCCCAAGGCGTTACGTCGCCGCGCTGACGGCGACGAGCTCGACCTCGAGGCGCTCATCGAGTTGGTCGTCGACCTGCGCTCCGGCTATTCGCCGCCCGAACACATCTACACCGAACGCCGCAAGCTGGCCCGCAATCTCGGCGTGCTCATCCTGCTGGATGCCTCCGGGTCGGCGACCGATACCGATCCGGGTGGCCTGGCGGTACACGACCATCAGCGACGGGCGGCGGCCACCCTGGCCGTCACGCTTGAAGAGCTCGGCGATCGAGTAGCCGTCTACGCATTTCGGTCACAGGGCCGGCACTTGGTTCAGCTGCCGGCGATCAAGACATTCGGGCAACCTTTCGGCGCCCTCGGGCGAGCCCGACTCAACGGCCTTCAACCGTCGGGCTACACCCGGCTCGGCGCTGGAATCCGCGGCGCAGGACAGATTCTCAAGGCCGAGGCGGGTACCCCGAACCGTCTGCTGCTCGTCCTGTCGGACGGTTTCCCCTACGACGTCGGCTACGAAGGCCGTTACGCGCAAGCCGATGTCGGCAAGGCCATCGAGGAACTCCGCGCAGACGGCGTGGCCTGCCTCTGCCTCACCATCGGCGCCGCCGAGGCCAGTCGGCAGGTGTTCGGCGCTGCCAGCCACGCCAGCGCCATGACGCTGGCCGAGTTGAGCCCGCAGATGGACCAGTTGTTCTCGGCTGCGCTCGCCGAACTCGCCGCGCCGAAGCCGGCCCGGTGAGAGCGGCGGTCAGGGGTCTACGTGGTCACCGAACAGGGTATGACCGGTCCCCTGCTCGACCACGCGGGTCAGCAGCGCGCGCAGTGTCTCCTGCTCCTTTGGTGTCAGCACACCGAAGACCTTGTCGTGCGCGGCGATCGCGTCGGCGACAACCTCCGAGGCCACCGAGCGCCCCTCGTCGGTGAGATACGCCCGCAGAATCCGGCCGTGCCGCGGATCCTGTTTGCGCTCCACCAGACCGCGGCCCTCGAGCGCACTCAACGCCAGTTGCACCCCTTGGGGGGTGATCAGCAGCCGGCGGGCCAACTCGGCGCCGGACAGCCCGGGTTCACCGGACAGCTGACGTAACAACCCGATCTGCGCGGTGCTCACCCCGTGATCGCTGATCGCCTCGTTCACCGTCGTCAGCGAATAGTAGAAGGCCTGCTTGAGCAGCCACAGGGTATTGCGGGTGGGATCCATGCCCCTCCGATCAGCTGCGCTTGTAGATTCGGCCGTCCTTCATGACGAAACGCACGTCACCGGTGGTGCCGATGTCCCGGGTCGGATCTCCCGGTACCGCGATGATATCGGCGCGGTAGCCGGGCGCCAGCCGCCCCAGTTCGTCCGCGGCGTCGATGAGCTCGGCGCTGGTGACGGTCGCCGCGCGCAGTGCCTGCAGCGGTGTCATGCCGCGCTGCACCAGCGCGGACAGTTCCTTGGCGTTCTGGCCGTGCGGGATGGCCGGCGCGTCGGTGCCGCACGCGATGCGTACGCCCGCCTCGATCGCCCGGGGCAACATGGCCTTGGCTTGCGGGAACACCTCGGCGGCCTTCTTGCGCAGTTCGGGCGCAATCCGGTCGACGGCCATCGCGTCGGTCAAGTAGGTGGTGGAGACCAGGAACGTACCGTGCTCGACCATCATCTCCAAAGTGGCGTCGGTGGCCAGGAAGCCGTGCTCGATGCAGTCGATGCCGGCCCGGATACACGCCCGGATCGCGTTGTCGCCGATGGCATGGGCGGCCACCCGCACCCCCGCACGGTGCGCCTCGTCGGCGATCGCCGCCAGCTCGGCATCGGAGTACTGCTGGGCTCCCGGAGACGTGCTGTGCGACATCACCCCGCCCGAGGCCGACACCTTGATCAGCTTGGCGCCGTGGCGGATCTGGTAGCGCACGCAGGCGGTCACGTCGGGAACGCCGTTGGCGATGCCCTCGGCGACCGACAGCGGCATGACACCCGGCGCGAGCCGTTGGAAGACCGTCGGATCCAGGTGCCCGCCGTAGGGGGTGACGGCATGACCGGCGGGATAGATACGCGGACCGACGTGCCAACCCTGGTCGATGGCGCGCTGCAGGGCGACATCGAGAAGGTACCCACCGGTCTTGACCATCAGGCCCAGGTTGCGCACGGTGGTGAACCCGGCTTCCAGGGTGGTCCGCGCATTGACCGCGGCCCGCAGCGTGCGGTAGGCCGGGTCATCCTGCACCCCGTGCAGCGGCGTGGGAAGCCCTTCGGGGCTGCCCGGGCCGCCGATGAGCAGGTTGAGCTCCATGTCCATCAGGCCGGGCAGCAACGTGACGTCGCCGAGGTCGATGTCGTCGGCGGAAACGTCTACGGGTGCTTCGGAATTGATCGCGGTGATCCGGCCGTCCTCGATCACGACGACGGCCGGTGAGCGCACCATCCCGGCGTCGATGTCGAGCCACCGGGCGGCTCGCAGCACGGTGGTTTCGGTCATGCTCACGGGAACGGCTCGGAGACGCACTCGATGACAGCGGCACCCGAGTCGGGGACTCGCGGCTGCTTCCAGGATTCGGCCGGAAACGCCACCGTGATCATGGAGTACAACAGGTGCATCAGGTTCAGCACATCCTCGGGCATGTCGTCGAGGCTGAACTTGTCGCAGTAGGCGAGTGCATCTTCGGCGCGGGCCGTGATGGCGTCGTAGAAGGCCTGCATGTCGGCCATGGAACTGTTCATGCGCTTGGCGTAGCGCTCCGGTTCAGTGCCGAGACACCAGTCGTTGAACGGCTCGAGGTCGCCGAATTCTCTCGGCAGCATAGTGGTCATCAACACTCACACCCTCGCGTTCGCCTGTTCGTATTCGGCGATCCACTTGGCGGTTTCGCAGTGGAAATGCCGGATCAGCACCTCCTGGTCGTTGAGCAGGAAGCGGTCCACCGCGCCGGTGCTGAGCATCGTGTGGGTCGCCTCCAAGGTGCTGGCATCCTGCAACCCGTACTCCTTGAACGACACCGCCGCGAGCTCCTGGGCGACCCGCTCGCGCGGCGTACGAGGCTGCGGAAAGTACAGCGTGCCTTCGAAAATGTGCGAGTCGTGCGACGTCGGCCAGTAGTGGTAGGTCAGATACCAGCCCTGGCCCCAGAACAGAATGGTGAAGTTGGGGAAGATCTGGAACGAATCCAAGCCCCAGGGATCGCATTTCGCCGGGTTCAGGCCCTCCGGCATCGGCCCGATGTCCGGCGCGTCCCATGGGCCGAACAACCCGCTCTGGCAGATCTCCTCGATGGGCTTGCGCATCTCCGCGGACATCTCCCAGGCCCGCACCCCCGAGGTGCTCACCAGCCGATGCGGCCCTTCCAGACGGTAGTGGGGTGCTTCGAAGCCGGCTTCTTCGGCGGCCACCCGGAAGGCCACTGGCGTCTGGTTCCCGTGCAGTACCGGCGCGTGATAGAACTCCTGGAACGCGTCCAGGAACAGCTTCCAGTTGGAGTTGACGGCCGATCGGTACTGCCACCGTGACGTCATCATCCCGAACGGGTAGCCGTCCAATGCCGTGACCATCGGCCCGAGGAATTCGCGCAGCGATTGTTCGGGCTCCCGCGCGAAGTTGACGAAGATGAAGCCTTCCCAGACTTCGCAGTGCACGCCGACCAGCCCGTAGCGGCTCTTGTCCAGGTCGAAGAACTCCTCTTCCTGCTGCACGTAGGTCAGGTTGCCGTCGAGGTCGTAGCGCCAGCCGTGGTATTTGCAGGTGAACTGGCGGCAGTTCCCGCTGGTCTCCTCCAGCGGCATGGTGTCCCAGACCAGCTTGTTGCCGCGGTGACGGCAGACGTTGTGGTAGGCCTTGACCTCGTCAGATGCCGTGCGCACCACGATGATTGAGGTGTTGACGACCTTGAGTTCCTTGGTGTAGTAGCTGCCCTTTCGCGGAAGCTGTTCTACTCGACCGACATTCAGCCAGGCCCGCCGGAAGATCGCCGCCCGCTCCTTCTCGTAGACCTCCGGCGTGACGGAATCCCGGTAGGACACGGGTCCGGTACCGAGTTCGGGATAGTGCTGGGTCCAACTGCCCTCGGGCGGCTTCGGAAAACGCGCCACAACCACTCCTGTCCTAGCCGACTCAGCTCACGAGCCTCGATGGCGCCGACGCTATCGACTACCCCGTTCAATGTCAAGTAGTTGATACTGGCGGCGGTATCGCCTCGTGGGGCTCCGGGAAAGGAAGTTCGGCCTTTAGGGCTGGCTCAGCGCCGGATCGTTGCCGCTCTCGGCCTGCAATGCGGTGGTGGCCAGCATCTGCTCGACCACGTTCTTGCCCAGGGCACTGTCGCCGGGCAGCTCGATCGGATAGTTGCCGTCGAAGCAGGCACTGCACAGCCGCGAGCGGGGCTGCTCGGTGGCCGCGATCATGTCTTCCAGCCCGACGTAACCCAGGCTGTCCGCGCCGATGGCGCGGCGCACCGCCTCGAGCATCTCGGCCTCGTCCTCGACGACGTTGGCGATCAGCTCGGCGGGCGAGGCGAAGTCGATGCCGTAGAAGCACGGCCACTTCACCGGCGGGGAGGCGATCCGCACGTGCACCTCGATCGCGCCGGCCTCCCGGAGCATCCGCACCAGCGCCCGCTGGGTGTTGCCCCGCACGATCGAGTCGTCGACGACGATGAGCCGCTTCCCGCGAATGATCTCCCGCAGCGGGTTGAGTTTGAGTCGGATACCGAGCTGGCGGATGGTCTGCGACGGCTGGATGAACGTCCGTCCGACATAGGCGTTTTTGGTCAGGCCCTGCCCGTAGGCGATGCCGGACTCCTGGGCGTATCCGACCGCGGCCGGGGTGCCGGACTCCGGCACCCCGATGACCAGGTCGGCGTCGACCGGATGCTGGCGGGCCAGCCGCCGGCCGATCTCCACCCGGGTGGCGTGCACCGAACGGCCACCGATGGTGCTGTCGGGCCGGGCCAGATAGACGTACTCGAACACACAGCCCTTGGGGGTGGGGTTGGCGAACCGGGTGGAGCGCACCCCGTCGGCGTCGATCGCCAGCAGCTCACCGGGCTCGATGTCCCGGACGAACGAGGCGCCGACGATGTCGAGCGCGGCGGTCTCGGAGGCGACCACCCAGCCGCGATCCAGCCGCCCCAGCGACAACGGCCGCACCCCCCACGGGTCACGGGCGGCGTAGAGGGTGTTCTCGTCCATGAACGTCAGGCAGAAGGCGCCGCGCGCCGTCGGCAACAGCTCCAGCGCCGCCTGCTCCAGGGTGATATCGGCGGCCCCGTGCGCCAGCAGCGCACCCAGGATGTCGGAGTCGGTGGTGGCGACGCCGGGACGGCGGGTGTCGAGCAGGCCCAGTTCGCGGGCGCGGCCGGCCAGTTCGGTGGTGTTGACCAGGTTGCCGTTGTGGCCCAGCGCCACCCCGGTGCCGGCCGCGGTGTTGCGGAACACCGGCTGGGCGTTCTCCCAGGTGGTTTCGCCGGTGGTGGAATAGCGGCAGTGTCCGATCGCCACGTGGCCCGACATCGCCGCCAGCGTCTGCTCCTCGAATACCTGGCTGACCAGGCCGAGATCCTTGAACACCAGCACCTGCGAGCCGTCGCCGACCGCGATCCCGGCGGCCTCCTGGCCGCGGTGCTGCAGCGCATACAGGCCGTAATATGTGAGCTTCGCTACTTCTTCACCGGGAGCCCAGACACCGAAGACACCGCATTCTTCGCGGGGCGGGTTTTCAGGGTCTTCCGCCTGCTGGTCAAGCACGTTGTGTCTGCTCCCGGGGGCGCGCGTAGATGACAGCGTTCAGTCTACGGTCAATCTGCGCCGAGTTTCACCAACGGCAGCCACTCGGCGATCTCGCCGGCCCGCGAGCCCGACAACCGCAGCTTTCCGGCGGCGGTCGCCGCGCCCGGCGAAAGCAGCCCGGCGACCAACAGCAGCCAGCTGCGCGGATCGGTTTCGACGACGTTCGGCGGGGTGCCGCGGGTGTGTCGCGGCCCGGCGATGCACTGCACGGCCACGAACGGCGGCACCCGCACTTCGACGCTGGCGCCCGGGGCCAGCGCGGCCAGGGTGCGCGCGGTCAGGCGGACCGCGGCGGCCAGCGCGGGGCGGTCCGGGGCGGGCAGGCGCTCGTCGCGCAGCCACTCGGCGAGCGCCAGGACGGCTTGGCGGGTCTGCGCCGGGTCGACTGCTGCGGGCATGTGCCTCAGGGTATGCCGGGCCGCCTAGGACACCGGGCCTTCGGTTCCCCGGGCCGCACGCAACGCGGTCCGGATCCGCTCGGTGTCCTGCGGCTGCCACCCGTCCGGCGGCAGCACGGCCACCCAGCCGTCCAAGATGGTGTCCGCGTAATTGTGCCCGTGCCCGGTCGGCATCGACTCGCCGTGCGCCAGGTCGGCGCTGACCTGCCAGAACGTCACCACCGGATACCAGCGCATGGACGCGGTACGGTCCGGGCCGGGCGGCTCGGTCAGCCAGTCCGGCCGGGCGAACAGCAGGTCCGGCGACCACCAGACCACCGGGTCGGAGGCGTGCTGTAGGAACAGCACCCGGGTGCCCAGCCACGGCGGCGCGGCGATCCGGGCGATCTCAGCGGGCAACGTGCCCTGGGAGAACCGGACGGTACGGCCGTTGTCGTAACGGGGCAACGTTGCGGTGCTGCCGGGATCGCGCCGCACCAGCAGCGCGTGCCACAGTGGGCTGGCCTGCGGGGGGCCCACCCACAACACCGCCTCGAACCCCATCTCGGCGATGTCGGGCAGCCAGTCGAACGCGGCCTGACCGGCCATCGCCCCCAGGCTTTCCCCATAGAGCACCAGCTTGGGACGGTGCTCGGCGGGCAGACGTTGCCAGCGTTCGGCGATGGTGTGCACCAGCAGCCGGCCGGAGTCCATCGACTTGCGCTGGTCGGCCAGGAACGAGATCCAGCTCGGCAGATAGGAATACTGCACAGCGACGATCGCGCTATCGCCGTTGTAGAGCATCTCCAGCGCGTCGGCCGCGGCCGGATTGACCCAACCGGTGCCGGTGGTCGGCACCACGACCAGCACCTGGCGGTCGAAGGCGTGCGTGCGTTCCAGTTCGTCGACCAACAGCTCCATCCGGGCCTGGTCGTCGCCGGCGCTGTGCAGCCCGGCGTAGACGCGGATGGGTTCGCGGGCCGGCCGCCCGTTGATCCGGCTCAGTTCGGCAGCGTGCGCTCCCCCCGAGACGAAGCTGCGGCCCTGGCTGCCCAGGGTCTCCCATGGCGCCAGCGACGCCGGGCTGCCGGAGCGCTCCGGCTGCTGGGGCTGGATAGCCCAGGGCTGGGTGGCGCTGTTCTCCGGCTGAAACACCGCGCTGGCACCCGCGAAGAACCCGCGGATCAGCACCCCGTTGATCAGGGTGATCAGGACGACGACGACGATTGCGGTGCCGATGAACAGGGCGACCTCGCTGTGCAGGTGCCAGCGCCGGATCAATGCGCGCGCCACCAGCCGGCTGGCGTCGATCAGGGTGCGGACCGCCGACACCAGGGCGGCGGCGACACCGATGGCGAGACCGAGGGTGCGCAGGTAGCCCAGCGTCGCCGGGCCCTCGATGCCCAGCAGCTCCGACACCTGCCGTTGCCAGCCGGCGGCCGGAAGCACCATCAGCACGCATGCGGTCGGCGCCGCCACCACCACGGCCGCCTTCAGGGCGAACAACACCCGCTGCGACGGCGGCCACCACCGGGCACCGCGCAGCACGAGCCGGTCGACCACCGCCCCGATCACCACGCCCAGCCCGTACCCGAAGGCAGCGTTGATGCCGCCGATCAGCCCCTGGAACAGCCAGTCGCGCGGCAACAGCGACGGAGTCAGCGACAGGCAGAAGAACAAGGCGCCGAACGCCACCCCGACGAACTTCAGCCGCAGCAGCCCCCACGCCCACACCAGCAGCGGGTGCCTGCCCCGCGGTGCGACCGTGGTCCCCATGCCGGTGCGGCTATCCGAAGATCCCCGGCAGCACCGCCTCGGATGTGCTGCGCAGTTCCGCCAGCGACACACTGAACTGGCCCTGAACCTCCACCTCCGCGGAGCCATGGTCGACCACGCCGACGCGCGTGATCGGCAGCCCGCGGGCCTCGCACATCGACGTAAACCGGCTCTCCTCGGTGCGGGGCACCGCGACCAGTGCCCGCCCCGCTGACTCGGAGAACAAGAAGACGAACGGATCTGCATCTTCGGGAAGCACGATGCGGCAACCGGTTTCGCCGGCGATCGCCGATTCGACCACGGCCTGGATGAAGCCGCCCTCACTCAGATCATGCGCCCCGGAGACCAATCCGTCGCGCGATGCCGCACACAGCACCTCGGCGAGCAGCTTCTCGCGCTCCAGATCGACTTTCGGGGGCAACCCGCCCAGGTGGTCGGCGGTGACCTGCGCCCAGATGGAGCCGTCGAACTCGTCGCGGGTGTCACCGAGCAACATCAGCGTCTCACCCGGTTCGACGCCGAACGCCGACGGCAGCCGGCGTTCCACGTCGTCGATGACACCGAGCACCCCGACCACCGGGGTGGGGTGGATCGGCGTCGCGCCGGTCTGGTTGTAGAAACTCACGTTGCCGCCCGTGACCGGAATCCCCAGGGCCGCACAGCCATCCGCCAGCCCGCGCACCGCCTCGGCGAACTGCCACATCACCCCCGGGTCCTCCGGGGACCCGAAGTTCAAGCAGTTGGTGACAGCGATCGGGGTGGCGCCGGTGACGGCCACGTTGCGGTACGCCTCAGCCAGCGCCAACTGGGCACCGGTGTAGGGGTCCAGCTTGGTGTAGCGCCCCGAGGCGTCGGTGGAGATGGCGATTCCGCGCCGGGATTCCTCGTCGATGCGCAGCATCCCGCCGTCGGCGTGCTCGGCCAGCACAGTGTTGCCGCGCACGTAGCGGTCGTACTGCTCGGTGATGAACGCCCGGCTGCACAGGTGCGGACTGGAAAGCAGCGCAAGCAGCGTCGCGCGCAGCTGCTCACCGGTGACCGGCCGCGGCAGCTTGTCCGAGCGGTCGGCGTTGAGCGCGTCCTGGGTGGTCGGGCGGGCCACCGGGCGGTGATAGATCGGGCCCTCGTGGGCCACCGTGCGCGGCGGGACGTCGACGACGGTCTGGCCGTGCCAGGTGATCTGCAGCCGGTCGCCGTCGGTGACCTCACCGATCACCGTGGCCAGCACATCCCACTTGGCGCACACCGCCATGAAGGCCTCCACGTTCTCCGGGGCCACCACCGCGCACATGCGCTCCTGCGACTCACTGGAGAGCACCTCGGCCGGGGTCATGTTCGCCGCGCGCAGCGGCACCTTGTCCAGCTCGATCGCCATGCCGCCGTCACCGGCGGACGCCAATTCGGAAGTGGCACAGGATAATCCGGCGCCGCCGAGGTCCTGGATACCGACCACCAGCCCGGCGGCGTACAGCTCCAGGCAGCACTCGATGAGCACCTTCTCGGTGAACGGGTCGCCGACCTGAACCGACGGCAGTTTCTTCCTGCCGGAACCGGTTTCATCCCCGCCGAAGGTGTCCGACGCCAGCACCGAGACCCCGCCGATGCCGTCCAGGCCGGTGCGCGCCCCGAACAGGATGATCTTGTTGCCGGTGCCCGACGCGAACGCCAGATGCAGGTCTTCTTTCTTGAGCACACCGACACACAGCGCGTTGACCAGTGGGTTGCCGGCGTAGCAGGCGTCGAAGACCGTTTCGCCGCCGATGTTGGGCAGCCCCAGGGAGTTGCCGTAGCCGCCGATGCCGCGCACCACCCCGTCGAGCACCCGGCGGGTGTCGGGGGCGTCGGCGGCGCCGAAGCGCAGCTGGTCCATCACCGCTACCGGGCGGGCGCCCATCGCCATGATGTCGCGCACGATCCCGCCCACCCCGGTGGCCGCGCCCTGATAGGGCTCCACATACGACGGGTGGTTGTGCGACTCCACCTTGAAGGTCACCGCCCAGCCGTCGCCGATGTCGACCACGCCGGCGTTCTCCCCGATGCCGGCCAGCATGGCCTTGCGCATCTCGTCGGTGGTGGTCTCACCGAAGTAGCGCAGGTGCACCTTGGACGACTTGTAGGAGCAGTGCTCACTCCACATCACCGAGTACATGGCCAGCTCGGCGTCGGTGGGACGGCGGCCCAGGATGTCGCGGATGCGCTGGTACTCGTCGTCTTTGAGGCCCAGCTCGGCAAACGGTTGCGGGTGATCGGGGGTGGCCGCGGCGTGTTCGACGGTGTCGAGCGTGGTCGGGGACGTCACAGGCATGAGTGTATGGCACCGATTTCGGCTCAGTCGGGCGCCAGGAAGGCGGTCAGGGCGGCCGCGTAGGAGGCGACGTCGTGCGCACCCATCAGCTCGCGCGCCGAATGCATGGCCAACTGCGGGGCGCCCACGTCGACGGTGGGGATGCCGGTGCGCGCGGCGCTCATCGGACCGATGGTCGACCCGCACGGCAGGTCGGCCCGGTGCTCGTAGCGCTGCAGCGCCACTCCGGCCTGGTCGCAGGCCAGCGCGAAGGTGGCGGCGGTGCGGCCGTCGGTGGCGTAGCGCAGGTTCGGTTGCACCTTGAGCACCGGCCCGGCATTGATCGCGATCTGATGGCCCGGTTCGTGACGGTCCGGGTAGTTGGGATGGGTGGCATGGGCCATGTCCGCCGACGCCAGCGTCGAGCCGGCCAGCCGGCGCAGAAAGTCCTCCCGATCCCCGCCGGCGGCCAGCGTGATCCGCTCCAGCACGGTCAGCAGCAGCTCCGAGCCGGCGCCGTGATCCGACGTCGAGCCGACTTCCTCGTGGTCGAACAGCGCCAGCACCGGCAGGTAGCGGCCGCCCCGCGCGGACAGCAGCGCTTCCAGGCCGGCGTAGCAGCTGGCCTGGTTGTCCAGCCGCGGCGCGCTGACGAAGTCCTGGCCCGCCCCGGTCACCGCCGACGGCGCCAGGTCGTGGGTCATCAGGTCGAACCCGAGCACGTCGCGCCGCTGCACGCCGGCGCGTTCGGCCACGTAGCCCAGGAAGTCCCGGGGCGCGCCGCCGGCGGCCCAGACCGCGTTCAGGTGCCGCTGGGGGTCCAGCTTGACTGCTGCGCGATCCTCGGCCAGGTGGATCGCCAGCTGCGGCACCCGCAGGATCGGCTCGTCGACGCGGACCAGCTGGTGAGACCCGTCACGCACCGACAGCCGCCCGCTGACGCCCAGGTCGCGGTCCAGCCAGGAGTTCAGCCAGGCACCGCCGTACGGCGCCAACGCCACCAGCTGCCAACCGGCCACCTCCCGGGCCGGATGCTGCTTGACCCGCAGGTTCGGGCTGTCGGTGTGCGCGCCGATGATCCGGAACGCGGCATCGGTGCCACCCTGCTCAGAACTGTCCCAGGCCACCACCGACCCGGCCCGGATCGTGAAGTACCGCCCGGGCTGCTGCGGCCAGCGGTCGGTCTCTGCGACCGCGGTGTAGCCGGCGGCGCGCAGCCGTTCGGCCACGGTCACGCAGGCGTGAAACGGCGACGGTGAGGCGTCGATGAACTCGCATAATCCGGTTGCGGTGGCCGCCATGGGCTCAAGTCTTTCGCATCTGGACGTCGGTGGGGGCGTTAGGGTCGATACCGTGCCGTCCGTTCAGCCCGTCACCGCTCCCCTGACCTGTGCGGCTATTTTCCTGGTCGCCACCATCGATGAGGGCGGTGAGCCCACCGTCCACGAGGCGTTGCCGGAGCTGGCGGGTTTCGCCCGGGCGATCGGCTTTCGTGACCCGAGCAAGCGGCTGTCGCTGGTGACCTCGATCGGCTCGGACGCCTGGGACCGGTTGTTCACCGGTCCCCGCCCGGCGCAGCTGCATCCGTTCGTCGAGCTGGTTGGCCCCCGGCACACCGCGCCGGCCACCCCGGGGGATCTGCTGTTCCACGTCAAGGGCGAGACGTTGGACGTCTGCTTCGAGCTCGCGGGCCGCATCGTCAAGGCGATGGCCGGTGCGATCACCGTGGTCGACGAGGTGCACGGCTTCCGGTTCTTCGACAATCGCGACCTGCTCGGCTTCGTCGACGGCACCGAGAACCCGGTCGGCGACGAGGCGCTGGCCGCCACCGCCGTCGGCGACGAGGACCCGGACTTCGCCGGCGGGTCCTACGTGCACGTCCAGAAGTACCTGCACGACATGGCCGCCTGGGAAGCGCTGCCGGTCACCGAACAGGAGCGGGTGATCGGCCGCACCAAGGCCGACGACCTCGAGTTCGACGACGCGGTGAAGCCGGCCAACTCGCACATCGCGCTGAACGTGATCACCGACGAGGACGGCAACGAGCTGGATATCGTGCGGCACAACATGCCGTTCGGCACGGTGGGCGACGGCGGGTCCGGCACCTACTACATCGCCTACGCGCGCAGCCCGGAGATCACCGAGCAGATGCTGCGCAACATGTTCTTCGGTGACCCGCCCGGCAACACCGACCGGATCCTGGACTTCTCCACCGCGATCACCGGCGGACTGTTCTTCACCCCCACCGCCGACTTCCTCGACGATCCGCCGCCGCTCCCCGGCTCGGCGGCTCCGACCCCGGCTGAGCCCGTCGAGCCCACCGTTGACGGCTCACTGAATATCGGCAGCCTGAAAGGAAATTCGCAATGAACAACCTGTATCGCGATCTGGCCCCGGTCACCGACGCGGCCTGGGCCGACATCGAGCAGGAGGCGGCCCGGACATTCAAGCGGCACATCGCCGGGCGCCGGGTCGTCGACGTGAGCGAACCGGCCGGTCCGACGGCCGCCGCGGTGGGCACCGGTCGGCTGACCGGGATCGGCGCCCCGGCCGATGGGGTGGAAGCGCACCTGCGCGACAGCAAACCGCTGGTACGCCTGCGGGTTCCGTTCACGCTGTCGCGGGCGGAGATCGACGATGTCGAGCGGGGCTCACAGGACGCCGACTGGGACCCGGTGAAGGACGCGGCCAAGAAGCTGGCATTCGCCGAGGACCAGATCATCTTCGGGGGCTACCCGGCCGCTTCGGTGGAGGGCATCCGCAACGCGAGTTCGAATGCGCCGCTGCCCCTGCCGGAGGATCCGCGGGACATCCCGGACGCGATCAGCCAGGCGCTGTCGGCGCTGCGACTGGCCGGGGTGGACGGCCCGTATTCGGTGCTGCTGTCGGCCGATGCCTACACCAAGGTCAGCGAAACCTCCGATCACGGCTACCCGATCCGCGAGCACCTGCGCCGGCTGGTCACCGGCGACATCATCTGGGCGCCGGCGATCGACGGCGCATTCGTGCTGACCACCCGCGGCGGCGACTTCGACTTGCGCCTGGGCACCGACGTGTCGATCGGTTACCTGTCGCACGACGCCGAGAACGTGCAGCTGTACCTGCAGGAGACATGTACGTTCCTGTGCTACACCGCCGAAGCCGCGGTCGCCTTGACCTGCTAACCCGGGAGGCCGGCCCGGCCCGGGGCGCCGCCGGCTCCCGGGGCACCGGTCTGGCCGTCGGGTTCGCCGTGCGCGCCACTGCCGGCCTCGCCACCGGCACCACCGGCGCCGCCCTGCGGCCCGCTGCCTGCGCTGCCGCCGGTCACCCCGGATCCGCCGTTGCCGCCGTCGCCGCTGGCGCCACCGATCCCACCGGTCCCACCGTCACCCCCCGCGCCGGGGAAGAGGGTGCCCCCGTAGCCGGCACCGCCGGTGCCACCGCCACCGCCGGTACCGCCCTTACCGCCGTCGCCGGCGTTGCCGCCCACCGCTCCGGTTGACGCCCCACCGTCGCCGCCATTGCCGCCGGCACCCCCGGTGCCCCCGCTGCCGCCGGTGGTACCCGACTGGTTGACCACGGCGCCCCGGGCACCGACGGCACCGTTGCCGCCCACGCCGCCGCCGCCACCGGTGCCGCCCCGGCCGCCGTTGCCGTCGGTGCCGTGGGCGGAGATACCGCCCTGCCCACCCGCGCCGGCATTGCCGCCGTGGCCCCCGCTGCCGCCGTCACCGGCGGAAACCACTGTCGAACCGACGCCGCCGGCACCACCGGCGCCACCGGTTCCGCCATTGCCGCCGGCGCCCCCATGGCCGGCGGCGCCGGACTGGGCGGCGCCGCCCGCACCTCCGGCACCGCCGGTGCCGCCATGGCCACCACCGCCGCCGTCCCCACCCACTCCGGCGTTGGGGATGCCCCCGGCGCCCTCATGCCCGGCACCGCCACGACCGCCGTTCCCGCCGGCGCCGCCCACGCCGCCGTTGCCGGAATGGCTACCGCCGGCGCCGCCCGCACCCCCGGCACCGCCGTTACCGCCGTCAGCCCCGCCGACGCCGACAGTCAGACCGTTGGAGCCGTCTCCGCCGGCGCCGCCCGCGCCTCCGGCGCCGCCGTTGCCATCGGTGCCGCCGGTGCCGCCGTCGCCGCCGCGCCCCCCATTTCCGGCATGGCCCACAGCGGTCAGCGTGTCGAACCCGTCTCCACCCTTGCCGCCGTTGCCGCCGGAGGCGGTGGCACCGCCGGACCCGGCCTGGTGAGCGCCGTTGCCGTCCAGGCCGCCGGCCCCGGCCGACCCCGCGTTACCGCCGGAACCGCCGCGACCTCCATCGGCTTGCACCGATGAGATGCCGGAAGAGCCGTCACCGCCGTTGCCGCCGTCGCCGGCCGCGCCGCCGAACCCGCCGGCGCCGACCACACCGAGCACCGCCGCGCCGCCCTTGCCGCCGGCACCTCCGTTGCCGCCTCCGCCGCCGTTACCGCCGGCACCGATCGCGCCGCCACCGAGCACCCCGGAGCCGCCGTGGCCGCCGTCACCGCCCGCCCCGCCGGCACCACCGGCGCCGCCGTCGCTGAACCACGACGTGGTGGCCCCGCCGGCCCCGCCGTTTCCACCGTGACCGCCCGCCGTGCCGTGCTCACCGAGCGCGGCCAAGCCGTTGAAGCCATGGCCGCCGCGGCCCCCGGCGCCGCCTGCGCCGCCGTTGCCGAACAGCCAGCCCGCACCCGCGCCGCCGGCACCACCGTTGCCGCCGTCGGTTGCCGGCCGGCCGAGCACGATGTTGTCGTAGCCGTTGCCGCCGGCGCCGCCGTCACCGCCGTTGCCCATGACCGATCCGCCGGCGCCGCCGTTCCCCCCGGCGGTGCCGTTGACGCCGGTCAGCAGGCTGTCGTAGCCGTGACCGCCCGCCCCGCCGTCACCGAAGAGGCCGGCGTTGCCGCCGTTGCCGCCGGCCACCCCCGGCAGCAGGCTGTCGTAGCCGTCGCCGCCGTCACCGAGCCACAGCCCGCCGTTGAAGCCGTCCGGGTGCAGGGCGTTGCCGTCGGCACCGTCGCCGATCAGGAATTGGCCCGCCATGGTGTTGATGAAGCCGGCAGCGACGAGACCGAAGGGGCTGTTGATCCACGACTCGACGGCCTCGTGCAGTGGCGTGTAGACCCACTGGGCATAGAACCCCGCGAAGTCCGGCGGGTAGGACGCCGCCGCGATACCGAGCTCAGCCCAGTCCGGCTCGGCGCCGGCGGTCGGCGCGGGCGCCGGGCCGAACAGTTCTGCGAACCAGTCGAGGTCGAACGCGTCCGCGCGGGCGGTGGGCGTGCTCGTCACGGCCAGCAACGCCGCCACGGCCGCGCCACCGACCGAGCGGCGCCGCTTCGCGCTGTGTTTCCCGCCGGCCATGTGCCCTCCCGCCCGTCGCCGAATCTCCGCGACGTGGGACATTATCAAAGCCTGAGATGACTGAGCGAATTCTTGGCAATGCGGCGGACTCGATCAGGTTGTGCGCGGTCAGGCCGACTGCGGTCACAGCAAACACCCAGTAAATGCCTGATTGACGCTGCGGCTACGCCGCCAGCACCGCGTCCAGCGCGGAGTAGAACAGCCCCAGCCCGTCGTCGCTGGGACCCGTCAGGGCTTCGATGGCGTGTTCGGGGTGCGGCATCAGGCCCACGACCCGGCCGTTGGGCGAGCTCACCCCGGCGATGTCGCGCAGCGAGCCGTTGACGTTGTCCAGGTAGCGGAACACCACCCGGCCCTCGCCCTCCAGCTCGTCGAGCACCTGCCGGGAGGCCACATAGCGCCCCTCGCCGGACTTCAGCGGCACCAGCAGGTCGGCGTCGGCCTCGAACCGGGACGTCCAGGCCGTCTCGGTGGAAGCCACCCGCAGCCAGACGTCGCGGCAGACGAAGTGCAGACCGGCGTTGCGGGTCAGCGCGCCGGGCAACAGTCCGGCCTCGCACAACACCTGGAAACCATTGCAGATGCCCAGCACCGGCAGACCGCGGCCGGCCGCCGCGATGACCTCCCCCATCACCGGGGCGAATCGGGCGATCGCGCCGGCGCGCAGGTAGTCGCCGTAGGAGAAACCGCCGGGGACGACGACCGCGTCGACCCCCTTCAGGTCGGCGTCGGCGTGCCACAGGTTGACCGGTTCGGCACCGACGAACCGGACGGCGCGCACCGCGTCGACGTCGTCGAGGGTGCCGGGGAAGGTGATCACACCGACCCGGGCGCTCACGGCGTCTCCCGGCTGACGGTCCAATCCTCGATCACCGTGTTGGCCAGCAGTGTCTCGGCGATCTCGGCCAGCGCGGCGTCGTCGACCGAATCGTCGACCTCGAGTTCGAAGCGCTTGCCCTGCCGCACGTCCGACACGCCGGTGTGCCCGAGCCGGGAAAGCGCCCCGACAATCGCCTGCCCCTGCGGGTCGAGAATCTCGGCTTTGGGCATCACGTGCACAACCACCCGGGCCACGCGCGCTCCTACTGTCGACGGGGAATCGGTCGCGTCAACAATACCGATGCCCGTCCGCGACGCCGGAGCGCACAATCGAAGGCATGCGACTGACCCACTTCGGCCACTCCTGCCTGCTCGCCGATTTCGTCGACACCACGGTGCTGTTCGACCCCGGCAACTTCTCGCACGGCTTCGAGGGCATCACCGGGTTGTCGGCCATCCTGATCACCCATCAGCACCCCGACCACGTCGATGTGGAGCGGCTGCCGGCCCTGCTCGACGCCAATCCGGACGCGGCGCTCTACGCCGACCCGCAGACCGCCGCCCAGCTGGGACCGCCGTGGCGAGCTGTGCACGCCGGGGACTCCTTCGACCTCGGCTCACTGCGGGTGCGCGGGGTCGGCGGCCAGCACGCGGTGATCCATCCGGAGATCCCGATGATCGACAACATCTCCTATCTCGTCGGCGACGCCGGGCACCCGGCCCGGTTGATGCACCCCGGCGATGCGCTGTTCGTGCCGGACGAGCCGGTGGATGTCCTGGCCGCCCCGGCCGCGGCGCCCTGGATGAAGATCTCCGAGGCGGTGGACTACCTGCGCGCCGTGGCGCCGCGCGCCGCGGTGCCGATCCACCAGGGCATCATCGCCGCCGACGCCCGCGGTATCTACCACGGCCGGCTAGCCGAGATGGGGCGCACCGACTTTCAGGTACTGCCCGCCGAGAGCGCCGTCGCCTTCTAGGTGCCTGCCTACCGCCGAACGTGAAGTTAGCTTCACGCTGAGGCGTCGAGCGTGAAGTTACCTTCACGCTCGGCGGGGGTGCGGCTGGCGCGGGCCCACGCTAAGCGATATCGGCGGCGGCGCCCCGGCCGGCGGCCCGCCCGGAGAAGATGCACCCACCCAGGAAGGTGCCCTCCAGCGCCCGGTAGCCGTGCACCCCGCCACCGCCGAAGCCGGCCACCTCGCCGGCCGCATACAGCCCGTCGATCGGCTTGCCGTCGCCGCCCAGCACCCGCGAGTCCAAGTCGGTCTCCAAGCCGCCCAACGTTTTCCGCGTCAGGATGTGCAGCTTGACCGCGATCAGCGGCCCGGCGGCCGGATCGGTCAACCGGTGTGGGGCCACCACCCGGCCCAGCCGGTCACCCAAGTAGGCACGCGCCCCGCGGATCGCGGTGACCTGACCGTCCTTACTGAACCGATTGGCCACCTCGCGGTCGCGGGCGGTGACCTGGGCGGCCACCGTCGCGTAGTCCAACGGAACCACGTCGGGCAGATCGTTCATGCGCAAGACCAGATCGCGCAGCGAATCGGCATGGACGAAGTCCACCCCGCGGTCGACGAACGCCTGCACCGGTGGCGGCGGCCCCGACCGTACCCGGGACGCGACCAGCTGACGCAGGCTACGTCCGGTCAGGTCCGGGTTCTGCTCCTGACCCGACAGCGCGAATTCCTTCTCGATGATCCTGCGGTTCAACACGAACCAGGTGTAGTCCTGCCCGGAGCGGGCGATGTGCTCCAAGGTGCCCAGGGTGTCGAAGCCGGGATACAGCGGCCCGGGCAGCCGGGCGCCGGTCGCGTCCAGCCACAGCGGCGACGGGCCGGGAATGATCCGGATACCGTGGCCCGGCCAGATCGGGTCGTAGTTGGTGATGCCCTCGGTGTAGTGCCACATCCGGTCCCGGTTGATCACCCGCCCGCCGGCCGCCTCGGTGATGCCGATCATCCGGCCGTCGACGTGGGCGGGCACGCCGGCCAGAAGCTGGGCGGGGACGCGGCCCATCCGCTCCGGCCAGTTCTGGCGCACCAGGTCGATGTTGCCGCCGATGCCGCCACTGGTCACCAGCACGGCGGAAGCACGGAACTCGAACTCCCCCACGATGGTTCGCGACGACGCCACACCGCGTGGCGCGGACGACGGTTCCAGGACGCTGCCCCGCACGCCGGTCACCCGGCCCTCTTCGACGATCAGTTCGTCGACCCGGTGCCGGTGGGCGAAGCGGACTCGCGACCGGCCCCGCAGCCGGCCCGCGAAGATCTCGACCAGGGCGGGCCCGGTCCCCCAGGTGATGTGGAACCGGGGCACCGAATTGCCGTGCCCGATCGCCCCGTATCCGCCGCGCTCGGCCCAACCGACCAACGGGAAGACCTTCAGCCCGCGCGCGGTCAGCCAGCTGCGCTTCTCACCGGCGGCGAAGTCGACGTAGGCGTGCGCCCATTGGCGCGGCCAGTGGTCGCACGCGCGGTCGAAGCCCGCGGTACCCAACCAATCCTGCAGTGCCAGTTCATGGCTGTCGCGGACGCCGAGCCGCCGCTGTTCGGGGCTGTCGACGAAGAACAGGCCCCCGAAGGACCAGAACGCCTGACCGCCCAGGTTCGCGCTGTTCTCCTGGTCGAGTATCAGCACCCGCTGGCCGCGTTCCACCAGTTCGCAGGCCGCCACCAAGCCGGCCAGACCCGCCCCGACGATGATCGCGTCGGCGTCCGCCTTACCGCTCATGGCGTTCCAGGGTAACGACTCAGGCACTCAGCCCGGAGGCCACATCGACCGCGACCGGCCACCGGTAGCGCTCCGGCCGGCAGCCGTGTCCCAGCGCCGCATCGACCGCATCCAGCATGGCCGCCACGACGGCCGGTTCGCTCAGCTGACGAGCGCCCACCGACAGCCGCACCACGCCGCCGCGGCGTGCGATGCGTTCACTGGTCGCCACCACCATCCGGCACCACCAGGGCGTGGTCAAAAACCCGGCCCCCACGCCGATGACCCGGGCCCGCACGGTGCGGTCCAACACCAGATCCGTCACCGTATGCAGCCCGGCGAGCAGGCGGAACCCGTTGCGCGGCAACGCCTGCACTGTTCCTGCTGACACGGTCCAGCCGGGCGCGGCGAACAGCCGGGTGCGCAACCCCAGGTGCTCGAGCACGCGGTCCGCGCCGAGCAGCCGCAGGTTGGCCTCGTGGGCGCCCAAGGTGGCGAACTCGCCGCGGCGCCTTTTGGTGGCGGCCTCGTCAAAACCCGTGCAGGACGATGGCGGCCCCCTCGACCCGCCGGCGCACCAGCCAGTCGACGGTACGCGGGTCGCGGTCCAGCCGATAGTCGGCCCCCAGCCGCGGCGCCACCAGCAGCGATACCGGTACCCCGCGGGCGTCCAGCTGCGCGCAGAACGCCTCGGTGTCGGCGCGGGTGCGTTCGCCGATCCCCGAGACGGAGACGATCAGCTCTCCGGTCACCTCACCAGTGTGGCCGGTGCAGGTGTCCGGGCGGTGACATAGAGGAAGACGTCAGCTAGCCCTACGGGGTCATCCGGCGACGGCTGTGGTTGGCCGGGTCGGTGCTGTTGGCGATCGCCTGCAGTCGCGCCAGGTCGCGGGCATGCAGGTCCGGCGCCTTGGCAAGGGATTCCAGCAGCAGGTCGGCCTGCTCCCGCAGTGCCGGAATGTGTTCGGTGCGGCCCTGTTCTTCGACGTGGACGACCAGCATCCGCAGCACCCGCAGGATTGTCGCCGCGACCAGGGGCTGAGACGGTGCGACCTGACGGAGCTGATCGAAGCCGTGTGCGATGTACTCCTTGGCGTTAAGACCCCACGGCCGCAGCAGTACCCGCCCCTCCGAACCGGCCACCGCCACCAACGGCAACGGCACGACCAGCAGTCGGCGCAGCAGGCTGCCGACGCGCAGGGTGGCCTCCACCGCGGTGGTCGGGTCGTTGATCGCCGAGCTCAGCGCGCGCAGGCCGATGTCGACGAGCTGCCGGAACGCGAAGTCGATGTCCTCCTGCATGGTGCGGCTGTCGCTGACGGCGATCGCGCGGGTCAGCTTCTGGCGCACCCGGTCCGGGTGAGCCGGCGGCGGCCAGATCGTGACCAGCGGCTGGCCGAGGTGGATGTAGGCGCCGACGCGGGTGTCCAACCGGATCGTGGTGTTCGGTGGAATGGCGGCCAACAGCCGCTGGGTGTCGACCCGGCTGATCCAGCCGTTGCCGGGCGAGGTCAGCCGCAGCGCCTCCGGCGGAGCCTCCATGTCGGTGTCGGGGGCCGGCTGCTCGTCGGCCGCGGCGGCCACCACGGTGTCGATCACCATCGAGCCCTCCGCGGCGATCTCGCGCACCACCTGACCGACCTCGAGCCGATGGGCCAGGTGGTCGACGTGGGCGATGATGGTGATCACGGTGACGATCGTCAGCACGACGGCGATGGTCACCGTCACCGGCGGAGCGGGCAGCGGCGAAGAACCGTCCAGATCCGGCAGGCTCAGCACGCAGTAGACGAATGTCGCGACCAGCAGGCCGATCACCACTTGACTGAGCCGGTCGCGGATGAACCAGCGCATCACCCGCGGCGAGAGCTGCGAACTCGCCAGCTGCAGGCTCACGATGGTCAGCGAGAAGATGACCCCGGCGGTGGTGATCGTTGCGCCGGCGATCGTGGACAGCAACGTGGTGGCCACTCCGCTGTCCATCTTCAGCAGAAAGCGGGGCGACGGGCCGATACGATGGTCGGCCGCACGGCAGAGAATGGCCAGCAGCATGCCGCCGAACACGATCAGCAGCGGCAGGAGGAACAGGCTCTCGCGGAACCTATAGGCCAGCGCCAACGCCCTAACACTCGGGAAGCGCTCCGAGCGGGTGCGCATCAGTTCGGCAGTACGGCCTCGATGGCGGCGATCACCTCGGGCGCGTCCGGCACCGTGGTGGGCCGGAACCGGTTGACCACCACGCCGGAGGGGGCGAGCAGAAACTTCTCGAAGTTCCATTGCACGTCACCGGCGGAACCGTCGGCGTCAGCGGTCTTGGTCAGCCCCGCGTACAGCGGGTGGCGGTCATCGCCGTTGACGTCGGTCTTGGCCAGCAGCGGAAAGGTCACCCCGTAGGTGGTGGAGCAGAAGGTCTGGATCTCCTCGGGCGTGCCGGGCTCTTGGCCCATGAACTGGTTGCAGGGCACGCCGAGCACCGTCAGCCCGCGGTCGGCGTAGTCGCGGGCCAGCTTCTCCAGGGCGCTGTACTGCGGGGTGAGCCCGCATTTGGAGGCGACGTTGACGACCAGCACCGCGCGGCCGGCGTAATCCGCCAGCGAGGTGGGGCGCCCGTCGAGGGTGGTCAGGGGGATATCAGCGAGGCTCATGGCCGCGAGGTTACCCGCAGCCGGCCGTCGCCAGCAGCCAGGCGTATTGGAACGCGATCTCCTTCCAGCGTTCGTAGCGCCCGGAGATGCCGCCGTGGCCGGCGTTCATCTGCGTCTTGAGCAGCACCGGATTGGCGTCGGTCTTGGTTTGCCGCAGCGCCGCAACCCACTTCGCCGGCTCGACGTAATACACCCGAGTGTCGTGCAGCGACGTCATCGCCAGGATCGGCGGGTAGTCCCGGGCGGTGATGTTCTCATAGGGCGAGTAGGACTTCATGTAGAAGTAGACGTCTTTGTCGTCCAACGGGTTTCCCCACTCGTCCCACTCGGTGACGGTCAACGGCAGCGACGGATCCAGGATGGTGGTCAGCGGATCGACGAACGGAACTTGGGCCACCACGCCGGCGAACAGTTCCGGTGCCACGTTGGTAGCCGCGCCGACTAACAGCCCCCCGGCGCTGCCGCCCATCGCCACCAGATGCGCCGGCTTGCAGACGCCAGCCCCGATCAGATGCCGGCCCGCCGCCACGAAGTCGGTGAAGCTGTTCTTCTTCTCCAGCAGCTTGCCGTGCTCGTACCACAGCCGGCCCAGCTCGCCGCCGCCGCGGACATGCGCGACGGCGAACACCATGCCCCGGTCCAGCAGGGACAGTCGGGCGATCGAGAACTGCGGGTCCTCGCACATCTCATAGGCACCGTAGCCGTAAAGCAGTGCGGGAGCAGGCAATTCAATACCGGCCCGGTGCACGACCGACACCGGGACTCGGGTGCCATCCTCGGCATAGGCCCAGTCCCGGTACTCGACGTAGTCTTCTCGGCGGTATTCGCCGAGCACCGGCTGCTCCCGCAGCAAGGTGCGTTCGCCGGTCGCGAAGTCGATGTCATAGATCCGCACCGGGGTGATGAACGAGGTGGTGCCGACCCGGAGTTTCGGGCCATCCCAGTTCGGGTTGGCCCCCAGGCCCGACGAAGCCAGTTCGGTATCGAAGGTGATCTCCTGCGGCGGCAGGTACTCGCCGTCGCTGCCGATCGGCCACAGCTGAAGGCGCGGCAGCCCCTCGGCTCGGTAGCCGACGACGAGGTGGTGCGCGAAGGCGTCCACCGAATCGAGCCGCACATCATCACGTCCGGCGATCAGAATCTGCTGCGCAGACGGGTCGTCCACCGGGGCCTGCGCCAGGGTGAAGTTGATCGCACCATCGTTGTGCAGGATGAGAAACCGGTCCCGGCCGTCGAGGATGGCGTGCTCCACCGAGTACTCAACGCCTTCGCGGCGGGGCAGCACCACGGTGAACGGCGCCTGCGGGTCGGCCGCGTCGGCGTAGCGGACCTCGGAGGTGATCGACGATCCCGCCGCGATCAGCACATAGGCGTCGCTGCGGGTACGCCCCACCGACAGCCAGAACCGTTCGTCGGTCTCGTGGTAGACCTGCTCGGCGGGTTGGCCGGCGCCGATCCGGTAGCGCCACACGGTGTCCGGGCGCCAGGCCGCGTCGACGGTGACGTAGTAGACCGTGCGGTTATCGGTCGCCCAGGTGACTCCGGCGCCGATTCCGGTGATCTCGTCGGGCAACAGCTCACCGGTGCGCAGGTCGGAGAACCGCAGCGTGTACCGCTCGTCACCGACGACGTCGACGGAGTAGGCCAAGATGTTGCCGTCCGGGCTGACGCTGGCGGCGCCGAGCGCGAAGAAGTCATGGCCCTCGGCCTCGGCGTTCTGATCCAGCAGCACTTGCTCGCCGGGGATCTCGGTGGCCTCATCGAGCAGGGGCGGGTCCCAGTCGTCGGGAGACCGGACGGGACAGCGGCATTGGACGCCGTACTGCTTTCCCTCGAAGGTGCGCCCGTAGTACCACCAGTCGCCACGGCGGGCGGGCACCGACAGGTCGGTCTCCTTGGTGCGGGCCTTGATCTCGCCGAAGATGCTCTGCCGCAACGGTTCCAGGTGCGCTGTCGCCGCGTCGGTGTAAGCGTTCTCGGCTTCTAGGTGAGCGAGCACCGCCGGGTCGGACTTGTCACGCAGCCATTCATAGGGGTCGACGAAGACATCCCCATGGTGGGCACGGGTGGTTTCCACCCGCTTGGCCGAAGGGGGATCCGGCAGCGTCTGCGTGACGTCGGTCATGCCCCGGGGCCGACCCAGTCATCGAAGGACAGACCGGAGATTCGTTCATAGGCCTCGACATAACGGGCACGGGTGGCATCGATGACGTCGTCCGGCAGCGGCGGGGGCGGTTGGCTACCGGCCCGATCCCAGCCGGATTCCGGGCCGGTGAGCCAGTTGCGCACGAACTGCTTGTCGAAGCTCTCCTGCACGACCCCGGCCTGATAGTGGTCGGCCGGCCAGTACCGCGACGAGTCGGGGGTGAACACCTCATCGGCCAGCACCAGATTGTCGTGTTCGTCGAGGCCGAACTCGAACTTGGTGTCGGCGATGATGATTCCCTTCCTCAGGGCGTGGTCGGCCGCCTGCACATAGGTCTGCATGGTGCGGTCGCGCAGCTGGCCGGCCCGTACCGGTCCGACCAGCTCGATCACCTGCGCGAACGAGATGTTCTCGTCGTGTTCGCCGATCTCGGCCTTGGTGGCCGGGGTGAACAGCGGGTTGGCGAACTTGCTGGCCTCCACCAGGCCCGGCGGCAGCGGGATGCCGCATACCGAGCCGCTGCGCTGGTAGTCCAGCAGGCCCGAGCCGGTCAGGTAGCCGCGCGCCACGCACTCGATCGGCATCATCTGCAGCTGGCGCACCACCAGCGCCCGGCCCAGCACCTCCTCGGGGATACGCGGGTCATCGGGGGGGCCGGCCAGGTGGTTGGGCGCATCGACCAGGTCGAAGAAGAAGACGCTCATCGCGGTCAGGATGCGGCCCTTGTCCGGGATCTGGCTGTCCAGGATGTAGTCGAACGCCGAGATCCGGTCGGTGGCGACGAACAACAGGTGCTTGTCGTCGATCCGATACAGTTCGCGGACTTTGCCGCTGGCCAGGTGCTGGTAATCGGAGAGCGCGGGACGCGACATCTGGCCAGCCTAACCGCTGGTCGTGTGCTGGGATCAACGACATGACTTCCCGGTTGCTGCCCTACGCCACTACCCCCGGCCGCCTGTTGGCCCAACTGTTCAGCGACGCCGTCGTCGCGGCATGGACCTTCCTGTGGGTGCTGGTGGCCCTCGCGGTGCACGGGGCGGTGGCCGCCATCGCCGGAGTCGGGCGGCAGTTCGAGCGGGGCGCCAACGGGGTGGCCGAGAGCCTGGCCTCGGCCGGGCACAGCGCCGATCGCATACCGCTGGTGGGCGATGCGGTGAGCAAGCCACTCACGGCTGCCGGGGAAGCGGCGGTCGACATCGCCGGTGCCGGCCACAGCCTGGACACCACCGCCGGCTGGCTGGCCTACCTACTGGCGATCGCGGTCGCCGCACCGCCGATCCTGGCGGTGGCGATGCCCTGGCTGACCTTGCGGCTGCGGTTCTTTCTGCGCAAGCGGGCGGTGCTGACACTGGCCGCGACCCCGGCCGGTGAACAGCTGTTGGCGTTGCGGGCGCTGACCAACCGGCCGCTGGGTAAACTCACCGCGGTCAGTCCCGATCCGGTCGGGGCGTGGCGGCACGCCGACCCGGCCGTGATCGGCGGTCTGGCCGCCCTCGAGTTGCGCTCGGCGGGCCTGGCCCGGCGCGCCCCTGCGCGATAGCCGCGCGGGAGAAATCGCGCCGGAACCGCAGCAGCCCGGCGACCACCACGATCACCCAGGCCGTCAACGCATTCCAGAAGAACACCAGCGCCACCGTGTTCAGCGCAGGCATCCGGAGTTCGGCGGACATCGCGCCGGTGGCCACCGAGTACATCCCCAACGGGAAGACCAGCGCCCACCACGCGCCGGTGAGTTGCAGCACCGCCGGACGCCGGTTGACCCGGTGCAGCACGAAGTAGATCAGCGGCGGAATCCATCCGCTGGCTGCCACCCACGTCACGATCGTGACCGCACGCACCGGCCCGCCCAGCCAATCCGCTGTCACCGCGTGGATGGTGTCGCCGGCCAGGGTGGCGATCGCCAACGCCCCCATCAGGATCCAGTCGTCGGGCGCGAACCCCTCGCGGTCCTGGCGTTCGACGGCGGTGCGCCACAAGATCAGCCAGGCCATCACGGCGTAGATCGCGATCGCCAGCAACCACGCCGCCACCGCCGCAGGCGCCCACCCGCGATCACCGGTGTGCCGGGCGACCTGCGTGGCGACGATAGCCAGCCCCGACGTCCCGACGCTGGCCAACTCCCAGGCCCCGTGGGCATGGCCGCGCAACGGGACCAGCCCGCGTGCAACCATGTTGCGGCCGGTCAGGATGGCCAGCGCCAGCCATGCCGTCAGCGCCACTACGCCCAGCCCGCGCGCCACCACCGGGTGGGCGACCAGCCGGGAATCCAGGACGGCGCACGCGGCCACGAAGGTGAACAGCCGCAGCGTCACGTCGGGGTCGCGAAGATCCCAGCGCGGGGCGGCGCGCACGGCGGCCGGCGTGAGGACCACCAGCATGACGGTGGCCAGCACCCCCAAAGTGTCCGAGAGCCAACGATAGTGGTGGTCACGCGCGGCGATCGAGAGTATGCCGGTGGCCATCACGACCGCGAACGCGTCCGGTGCCGGCAACCTGGTCACGGCCGCAGTTCCACCATCATGTGGCGCATGCCGGTGTGCCGGTTGCTCCGGGTCCATTCCACCGGTGCCACCACCGCCACCTTGCCGAACCGGCTCAGCAGCTCCTCGTAGAGCACCCGCATCTCCAGGCGGGCCAGATGCGCCCCCAGGCAGAAATGCGATCCATGACCGAATCCGATGTGGGGATTGGGTTTTCGGGTCACATCGAACTCATCGGCCCGGTCGAAGACGGCCGGATCGCGATTCGCCGAGCCCTCCCACACCAGTACCTTCTGGCCGGCTTGGATGATCTTGCCGCCCAGCACCGCCCGCCGGGTGGCCGTGCGCCGCTTCGACGGGGACGGTGAGGTCCAGCGGATGATCTCCTCGACGGCGGTGGGCAGCAGACCGAAATCGCCACGCAGCGCATGCCATTGGTCGGGGTGCTGAGCCAGCGCCAGCAGGCCGCCGGCGAGGGCGTTGCGGGTGGTCTCCGCGCCGGCGCTGAACAGCAGCTGGAAGAACAGATACACCTCCAGGTCGGTGAGCTGCGGGTCAGCAGAGTTGGCCACCACCGACAGCATGTCCTCGCTCGGCGCGGCCCGTTTGGCCGCGATGAGTTCTCGGCCGTAGGTGTAGACCGGGTTGTCGGCGTCCGAGCTCGACAGTCGGGGAACCACGGCCGCGCGCGAACCGCGGAAGTCGAAGCTGGGCTCGATCGCCTCGAACAACCAGTGCCGGTCGGCTTCGGGCACACCGAGCAGGATGCAGATCATCTGCATCGGCAGCTCGGCGGCGACCTCGACCAGGAAGTCGAACGGCACGCCCGGCTCAACCGCGTCCAGCAGCAGCCGCGCACGACACCGCAGATCCTCTTCCACGCGGCGGATCATCCGCGGCGTCAGACCCGAGCTGACCAGCCGGCGGACCTCGGCGTGCCCGGGGTCGTCCATCATGTTGAGCAGCCGGCCGGCGATCGGCAGGTCTTGCAGCACCGTGCCGCCGAATGGTCTGGAACCGCCGGTCACCGAGGAGTAGGTCTGGTTATCGCGCAGGACTTCGAGGGTTTGGGCGTGGCTGGCCACCGACCAGAAGCCCTGGGCGTCTGGGGTGTGCGCGGTGGGCTCGTGCCAGTACACCGGCGCGAATTGGCGGTGCAGCGCGAACAGCTCGTGCGGGAAGCCGCTCGCGAAGTTGTCCAGATCGGTGAAGTCGATCGTCGCGAGCTGCTGGACGCTCATCGCCGGTTAGAGAATCGCGCCCGGGGTGTAGGCGGCCGCCTCGGGATACCGCTCGGCCAGTTCGCTCACCGCGGCCGCGACCTGGTCGACCTGGTCGGCGGCCGCGCCGGTGAACGCCTGCCGGTCGGCGATGGCGGCCTCCAGCGCGGCCCGGTCCAGCGGCAGCCGCTCGTCGGCGGCCAGCCGGTCCAGCAGGTCGGGTTCGGCGCCGCGTTCGCGCATCGCCAGGGCGACGGCGACCGCGTGTTCCTTGATCACCTCGTGGGCGGCTTCGCGGCCCATGCCGGCACGCACCGCGGCGATCAGCACCTTGGTGGTGGCCAAAAACGGCAGGTAGCGGTCCAGTTCGCGGGTGATCACCGCCGGGTAGGCGCCGAACTCGTCGAGCACGGTCAGAAACGTCTCGGTCTGTCCGTCGAGGGCGAAGAACGCATCCGGCAGCGCGACGCGGCGCACCACCGAGCAGAACACGTCGCCCTCGTTCCACTGGGCACCGGCCAGCTCGGCGGCCATCGACGCGTAGCCGCGCAGCACCACCTGCAGGCCGTTGACCCGTTCGCAGCTGCGGGTGTTCATCTTGTGCGGCATCGCCGAGGAGCCCACCTGGCCGGGTGCGAAGCCTTCGGTGACCAGTTCGTGTCCGGCCATCAAGCGGATGGTGTGGGCCAGCGAGGACGGGCCGGCGCCGAGTTGCACCAGGGCGGAGACGACGTCGTGGTCCAGCGAGCGGGGGTAGACCTGACCGACGCTGGTGAAAACATTTGAGAAGCCCAGAAATTCGGCGACCCGCCGTTCCAGCTCGGCCAGTTTGGCGGTGTCGCCGTCGAACAGGTCCAGCATGTCCTGAGCGGTGCCCATCGGCCCCTTGATGCCGCGCAGCGGGTAGCGGTCGATCAGTTCGCGCACCCTGCTCAGCGCCAGCAGCGTTTCCTCGGCGGCCGAGGCGAACCGCTTGCCCAGCGTGGTGGCCTGCGCGGCGACGTTGTGGCTGCGTCCGGCCATCACCAGCTCGCGGTAGGCCACCGCGTGCCGGGCCAGGCGGGCCGCCACCGCCACCCCGTGGTCGTGCACCAGCTGCAGCGACTGGCGGATCTGCAGCTGTTCGACGTTCTCGGTCAGGTCGCGGCTGGTCATCCCCTTGTGCACGTGCTCGTGGCCGGCCAGCGCATTGAACTCCTCGATGCGGGCCTTCACGTCGTGGCGGGTGACCCGCTCACGCGCGGCGATCGACGCCAGGTCGACGTCTTCGAGGACGGCTTCGTAGTCGGCGATCGCCTGTGCGGGCACGGGCACACCCAGTTCGGCCTGGGCGCGCAGCACCGCCAGCCACAGCCGGCGTTCGGCGACGATCTTGGCTTCGGGCGACCAGATGTCGGTCATCGCGGTGCTGGCGTAGCGAGTCGCCAGGACGTTGGGGATGCTCACGGGCAATCAGCCTAGAGCGCGTGCAGGATGTCCTCGACCCGGTCCTTGGCGTCGCCGAACAACATGGCCGAGTTCTGCCGGAAGAACAGCGGGTTCTGCACGCCGGCGTAGCCGGATGCCATGGAGCGCTTGAAGACGATCACGTTGTCGGCTTCCCAGACGGTCAGCACCGGCATACCCGCGATCGGGCTGGACGGGTCTTCGGCGGCAGCGGGGTTGACGGTGTCGTTGGCGCCGATCACCAGGACGACGGACGTGTCGTCGAAGTCATCGTTGATCTCGTCCATCTCCAGCACGATGTCGTAGGGCACCTTGGCCTCGGCCAGCAGCACATTCATGTGGCCGGGCAACCGGCCGGCGACCGGGTGGATGCCGAAGCGCACGTTGATGCCGCGCTCGCGCAGTTTGCGGGTGAGTTCGGCGACACCGTACTGGGCCTGCGCGACGGCCATCCCGTAGCCCGGGGTGATGATCACCGAGTCGGCGCCGGCCAGCAGCTCGGCGACCCCTTCGGCGGTGATCTCGCGGTGCTCGCCGTAGTCCTTGTCGTCCGATGGGCCGGCCTCGATCCCGAACCCGCCGGCGATCACCGAGATGAACGACCGGTTCATCGCCTTGCACATGATGTAGGACAGGTAGGCACCCGAGGAGCCGACCAGCGCGCCGGTGATGATCAGCAGGTCGTTGGAGAGCAGGAAGCCCGACGCCGCCGCGGCCCAACCGGAGTAGCTGTTGAGCATCGAGACCACCACCGGCATGTCGCCGCCGCCGATGGAGGCCACCAGGTGCCAGCCCAGCGCCAGCGCCAGCACGGTGACCACGATCAGCAGCCACAGCTGCGGTGAGTACACGAACCACACCGTCAGCGCGACGAACGCCACCACGGCGCCGACGTTGAGGAAGTTCTTGCCGGGCAGCATCAGCGGGTTGGACTTCATCCGCGCCGACAGCTTGAGGTTGGCCACGATCGAACCGGTGAAGGTGACCGCACCGATGAACACCCCGATGAACACCTCGGCGGAGTGGATGCCGAACATCCCCGAGGCGGCCAGTTCCCGGGCCGCCGAACCACACGGGCGGTTCTCGACGTGCAGGTAGCCGTTCCAGCCGACCAGCACGGCGGCCAGACCGACGAAGGAGTGCAGCAGTGCGATCAGCTCGGGCATGCCGGTCATCTCGACCACCTTCGCCCGCCACAGCCCGATCGCCGCGCCCACCACGGTGGCCCCGATCAACAATGCCAGCCCGACCGTCCCGATGCCGTGATGCACGGCCAAGGCAATCGTCGCTGCCAGCGCCACCGCCATGCCAACGATGCCGAAACTGTTGCCGGCCTTGGATGTTTCGTGCTTGCTCAGCCCGGCCAGCGCCAGGATGAACAACAGCGCCGCGACGATGTATGCCGCCGAGGCGGCGGTGTCAACAGAGAACATAAGCGGGGTCTACTCCAACTTTTCAGGCGTCTTGGGCAGGCTCTAGCTGCGGGAGAACATGGCCAGCATGCGGCGGGTCACCGCGAAACCACCGAAGATGTTGATGCTGGCCAGCAGGATCGCCGCGGCCGCCAGCGCCGTGATCGCCGGGTCGTCGTGGCCGATCTGCAGCAGCGCACCGACCACGATGATTCCCGAGATGGCATTGGTCACCGACATCAGCGGCGTGTGCAGCGCGTGGTGCACATGCCCGATCACGTAGTAGCCGATCACAATCGCCAGCGCGAACACCGTCAGGTGCACCTGCAACGCCGCGGGCGCCAATGCCACCAGCGCGAACAACACCGCCGCCGCCGAGACCACCAATCCCAGCCGGCGCGCGGGCGACATCGGCGCCTTCGACGCCGGCGCGGCCACCGGGACCTCGGCGGCCTTGGCCGGCGCGGCCGAGACCTGCACCGGCGGGGGCGGCCACGTCGATTCACCGTCGCGCACCACAGTCATCGACCGCTGCACCACGTCGTCGAAGTCGAGCACCAGCTGGCCGTCCTTGCCCGGCGTCATCAACTTCATCAGGTTGACCAGGTTGGTGCCGTAGAGCTGCGAGGCCTGCGCGGGCAGCCGCCCGGCGAGATCGGTGTAGCCGATGATCGTCACCCCGTTGTCGGTGACGATCGCCTGGTCGGCGACCGTGCCCTCGACGTTGCCGCCGTTGGCCGCGGCCATGTCCACGATCACGCTGCCCGGCTTCATCGACGCCACCATCTCGGCAGTGATGATCCGCGGCGCGGGCTTACCCGGAATGAGCGCGGTGGTGATGATGATGTCGACGTCTTTGCACTGCTCGGAATAGAGCTCCGCTTCCCGAGCCTTGTAGTCGTCGCCCATCTCCTTGGCGTAGCCGGTCGCCGAGACCTCCGCCTCGGGGTCCTCGATCGACAGGTATTCCCCGCCGAGCGATTTGACCTGGTCGGCCACCTCCGGACGCGGGTCGGTGGCGCGCACGATCGCCCCCAGGCTGCCGGCCGCACCGATCGCGGCCAGCCCGGCCACCCCGGCACCGACCACCAGCACCTTGGCCGGCGGCACCTTGCCGGCGGCGGTCACCTGACCGGTGAAGAAGCGGCCGAAGACATGGGCGGCCTCCACCACGGCGCGGTAGCCGGCGATGTTGGCCATCGAGCTCAGCACGTCCAGTGACTGCGCCCGCGAAATCCGGGGCACCGCGTCCATCGACAGCGCCGTGATCGGCCGGCGGGCCAGATCCTCCACCCGGTCCGGGTTGAGCGCCGGCGCCAGCAGGCTGATCAGCGTCGCGCCCGGCTTCATCCCGTCCAGCTGCTCGGTCGAGGGTGCGTTGACCCCGAAGACGATGTCAGCGGCGCGGGCGTCGCCGATGGTCGCGCCGGCGTCGACATACGCTTGGTCGGTGAACGACGACGCCTCACCGGCGCCGGCATCGACCACCACGTCGTAACCGAGCTTGGTCAACTGCGCGACCGTCGCCGGCGTCGCCGACACACGCGTCTCCCCGGGCTGCGCCTCGGATAGGACACCGATATTCATGCCGTAGCTCTCCGCATTCGCTTCTCGTAGGCGTTTCTAGGCGTGTTGACACCCTCGGTTACCCGCCAGTAGCAAACTGGCGACAAAGGGGTCGCCGCAGCATACCGTGTGAGCTTCTCAGGCTGACACGGCGCGTTGGTCCAACGGCGCGAGCAGGTCGATGACATCGATGACCGCCGCGCGGGCAACGGTCCGCGGGCCCTGGCGATCATCGACCAGGGCCGCCATCACCGCCCCGTCGACGAGGCAGACCAGGGCGTATGCCATCTCCACCCGGGCGACCCGCCCGGAACGTTCGACGGCTTCGGTGACGGCGTCGGACCGCTGGTGCAGGATGCGGCGCTGGATTTCGCGCAGGGCGGGCTGCCGGGCGCAGATGATGGACCGCTCATACCGGGAGATGAGCTGCTCGGTGAGTTGCGGGCCGTTGCCCGGGTTCTCTTGCGACCCCACCAACAGATCCACCAGCATGTCAGCGGTGGTCTCGGCGCTACGCCGCCGCCGCGACAGCCCGGCGATGCGGGCGCGCAACTGGGCGACCTCCAACATCCCGATATGTTCGACCGCACTGGCGATCAGGTCGTCCAGGGAGGAGAAGTAGTAGGTAGTCGACGCCAAGGGGAGACCTGCGCGCTGCGCCACCGCGCGGTGCCGCACCGCCTCGAACCCGCCCTCACGTAAGAGCTCGGCGGCCGCGCTGATCAGCGCATACCGCCGGCGCTCCCCCTTGGGCGTGACCGCTGTCATCACGCCTAGAGATGCTGCCAGCACAGCTATCGCCGCATCATGGGTTTCCGCCTTTTCGCACAAACGGCCCCCGCTGGCATGATGACCGCCATGCCGGAGTTGAGCCGACGGGCGGCGCTGCGCCTCGGGGCGGCGGTGGGGGCTTTCTCTTCCTGGGGAGCGGGCGAGCTGCTCAGCGCTCGGCCCGCGCGGGCCACCCCGGCGCTTCCAACGATGACAACCGGCTCATTCCCGTCTGCGGCGCGCGGCGGCATCACCACCAACTGGGCGATCGCCCGTCCACCGGGACAGACCGAGCCACTGCGTCCGCTGATCGCGTTGCACGGCAAAGGCAGCGACGCCGCGACGGTGATGGCCGGCGGCGTGGAGCAGGGACTGGCCGAGGCGGTCGCGGCCGGGCTGCCGCCGTTCGCGGTGGTGGCCGTCGACGGCGGCGGCAGCTACTGGCACCGGCGCGCCACCGGGGAGGACTCCGGCGCGATGGTGACCGACGAGTTGCTGCCGCTGCTGGCCGACCAGGGCCTGGACACGTCCCGGGTAGCGTTCATCGGCTGGTCGATGGGCGGATATGGCGCACTGCTGCTCGGGGGCCGCCTCGGTGCACGCCGGACGGCGGCGATCTGCGCAGTAAGCCCGGCACTGTGGCTGTCGCCCGGCGCCACCGCACCCGGGGCGTTCGACGGCGCGACGGACTTCGCAGCTAACTCGGTCTTCGGGATGCCGGCTCACGCGTCGATCCCGATCCGGGTGGACTGTGGAACCTCTGATCCGTTCTCGTCGGCGACCCAGGCCTTCATCGATCAGCTGCCCCATCCTCCGGCAGGCGGGTTCTCCCCCGGCGGCCACGATGGGTCGTTCTGGAGTGCCCAACTTCCGGCCGAGTTGACCTGGATCGCCCCACTCCTGGCGGCCTGAGCCCCGAGTCCACCTGAATTGGGCATTTCTCAGGTTACGGAGTCAAGAACGCCTGTCGGGGTTCCGTAATCCAGTCGAACCGTCCCGTGAATTCGCCAATCAGTCCGCAATTCCGCCGCATTTTCCGGTCTTTTGGAGTCATTTGGCCGGTTTACTGGTGGCAAATCCCTTGTGTGACGAAGAACACTCGGCGTAAATTCGCAAGCGTACTCATAAGTAACTCACCTGTTTCTGGGCCCGGCACGAACAGATTGGAAGACTGTGATGACGAATCGACGGATGCAGGCGGTCGCTGTTGCCGCCACCGCGGGTGGCGGACTCCTGACTGCAGCATTCCTGCAAGCCGCAGTCGCTACCGCCGCGCCCGGTGCGGACGCCTTCACCATCGACGGCACCACCTTCGACCCCTTCACCACCGACAGCACCGGCACCCAGACCGAGGGCTTCGACCTGGTGGGACCACTCAACCTGGCTCCGCCGCTGCTGGGGCTCGGTGGCGGCAAGGCTCTCGGCATCCTGAACCTCGCCCCGCAGAGCTTCGATCTCTACAACGGAACCACGTCGCTCGGCACCGTCGACACCAACGAGACCGTCTCGACCCTGCTTGGCCTGCACAACACCGCGTTCACCGTGCTGAGCAGCACCGCCGCCGACGGCGTCGACGCCTCGCAGCTACCGGTGGAGGGAACGGTCTACGACGTGCTCAACCTGGGCGGCGGCTTCTACAACGTCTACGTCGCGACCCCCGGCGAGCACGGCACCGTCACCGACACGCTGGTGACCCCGTTCGGCAACACCGATCTGAGCGCGCTGTTCGCCGGCATGAACGCCGCCAACCCGCTGCAGCCCGGCGACGCCTTCGCCGCGCTGCAGGCCGGCGACAGCAGCATCGGCGACGACGCCTTCACTATCGGCGGCTTCACCTTCAACCCGTTCAGCACCGGGACCGACGGCACCGTGACCGACGGTTTCACCCCGGTGGACTCCCTCGCCAGCATCCCGCCGCTGTTGAACCTCGGCGGCGGCCAATTGACCCTCAGTACGTCGTTCCCCGAGGCCCAGCCGCAAGCCTTCGCTCCCCAAGACTTCGAGGTCTACAGCGGCACCGGATCGGAGGCCACCGAGCTCGGCAGCGTCAAGACGGCGGTGGACGTGACGAACCTGTTGGGCATGACCAACACGCAGTTCATCGTCCAGGGTGTCACCGCGGCCGACGGGGTGGACGCCGAAAAGCTGCCGGTGCTGGGATCGGTCTACGACGCGTTCAACCTCGGCAACGGCTGGGCCAACGTCTACACCGCCACCCCGGACGTCGTCGCCGAAGACGGCACCGTCACGCACGGCACCGTTCACGACACCCTGGTGACCCCGTTCGGCAACATCGACCTGAGTTCGCTGTTCGGCGGCTTCAACGCCGCCAACCCGCTCGACCCGGGCGACGCCTTCACCGGCCTGCATGTGGCCGACAGCAGCCTGGGCGACGACGCCTTCAGCCTGGGAGGCTACGTCTTCGACCCGTTCACCGGGTCGGGTGACACCATGACCGAGGGCTTCCACGTCATCCCGGCGCTGCTCGGCGCCGCGCCGCTGCTGAGCCTCGGCGGCGCCACCGTCGGTCTCGGTGACTCCACGCCGATCAACTTTGCGCCGCAAGACTTCACCATCTACGGCGGGACCGACGACGCCGACCTCGGAACCATCAGGGCCAGCGTGAACGTCTCGAATCTGGTGGGGTTTGCCAACACCGAGTTCACCGTCCAAAGCATCACGGCCGCAGGCGGTGTGGAGGACGCGTTGCTGCCGGCGAAGGGAACGGTCTACGACGTCCTCAACTTCGGCGGCGGTTGGCAGAACATCTACATCGCCACCCCCGGCGAAGACGGCACCATCACGGACACCCTGGTCACCCCGTTCGGCAACGTCGACCTGAGTTCGCTGTTCGACATGTTCAACGCAGCCAACCCGCTCGACCCGGGCGACGCCTTCACCGGTCTCGACGAGGCAATGTCAACGGCCGCAGGCAGTTTCGACCTCTTCGACCCGAGCAGCTGGTTCTGACGTTCGGTCCCCGCTAACAGATTGAAAGGTATGTGTCGATGAATCGACGTGTCCAAGCGGCCGCCGTTGCCGCCACAGCCGGTGGCGGGCTGCTGACCGCAGCGTTTCTGCACGCGGCGGTCGCGGTCGCTGACAGCGGATCCAACGCCGGCTTCACCATCGGCGATATCAGCTTCACCGACCCGGTGGCGATCGACGCGCTGACCGGCACGCAGACCGACGGGTATGAAGCCCTCACCCCGATGTTCGCCAACGCCCCGCTGCTCTCGCTCGGCAGCGACAGCCTGCTGGGTCTCTTCAGCCTCGGGTCGCAGCAGTTCACCATCGAGGACAGCAGCGGTGAAACGCTCGGCACCTTGCTGACCTCGACCAACGTTCAGAATCTCCTGGGCATCGTCACCGCGCAGTTCACCGTCACCAGCAGCACTGCGGCCGACGGCCTGACCGCCGCTCAAGCCGCCGAGCTGCCCACCGACGGCACGGTGTACAGCATCACCAACTTCGGCGGCGGATTCGCGAACGTCTACGTGGCCGTGCCCAACGCCGACGGCACGGCCGCGTCCAGCATCACCAACACGTTCGTGACTCCGTTCGGCAACTTCGACCTACCGACCCCCTATGACGCCATCGCACCGCTGGACCCGGGCGCCCCCCTGGAGGCCCTCGGCAACACGTCGGGCGTCAGCGGGCTCAGCGACAACGCGTTCACCATCGGCGGCACCACCTTCGACCCGGGCGGCGACGGCATCGACCTCCCGACACCGCTGTCCTTGTCCAGCTTTGCGCCGCTGCTGAGTTTGCAAGCCAGCGCCATCAATATCTCCGGTGGCGGCCTGGAAGGTACCCAAGCGGATCAGGAATTCGCGGTGTACTCCAACGGCGCCGACGCCGGCACCATCCACAGCTTTCTCTGGTACTCCGACGTGCTGGGGATCGACAGCACACAGTTCACCGTCGGCGCCATCGCCCCGGCCAGCTCCGCACTCGAAAGCGCCCTGGCCGCCAACCTCGACTTCAGCGGTGCCGATTTCACCGCAGAAGACCTGGCGAATGCCCTGGCCGCCAACAGCGCGGTCCTGCACTACGGCACCGGCGAGATCACCAGCAATGACGTTCTCGTCTCTCTTCTGCCCAGCGACCTCAACCTCGCCGGCAGCGGCATCACCAACGATGAAATCGCCAGCGTGCTCAACAACATCAGCCTTGCCGACCTGCCCACCGTCGGGACGGTCTACAGCGTCACCGACCTCGGCGGTGGCTTCGCCAACGTCTACGAAGCCGCCCCGGGAACCGACGGCGCGCCGGCCACCATCACCGACACCTTGGTCACCCCGTTCGGCAACCTCAATATTCCGACGACCTTTGACGCGACCGCACCGCTGGATCCGGCTGCGCCGCTGGGGGCACTCGCCGCGACGTCTGACAGCGCCGCCCTGAGCGACAACGCGTTCACCATCGGCGGCACCACCTTCGACCCGGGCGCCGACGGGTTCAGCACCGATGCCAGCTATCCGCTGTTCGGTATCGCACCGCTGCTGCAGATTGCCGGCGTCAACGCACTGGGGGCATTCCTGCCTACCCAGGACGGCATCTCGGTGTACGACGACAGCGGTGCCGCCCTGGGCACGGTCAGTTTCGGCGAGAACATGTCGAACATTCTCGGGATCGAGACCACTCAGTTCACCGTCACCTCGGTCGACGCCGCCTCCGGTCTGAGCGACGCGCAGCTTGCCGACCTGCCGACGCTGGGCACGGTCTACAGCGTTACCGACCTCTGGGGCTTCACCAACGTCTACGAGGCCATCCCGAACGCCGACGGCACGGGCGCAGCGAGCATCACCGACACGTTGATCACACCGTTCGGCAACATCGACCTGTCGAGCATGTTCAGCATGTTCGATGCCGTCGCACCGCTTGACGCGGGCGATGCGGTGTCGGGCATCGACGTCGCCGGCGCCGCCGCGGCCAGCTTCGACCTCTTCGACCCGGGCACCTGGTTCTGACCGGGACGCCCGGGGCGGTTACTGGCAGAGCTTGCCCAGTTCCGCGATCCGCGCGTCGAGATCGCGCCCCAGCTGCTCCCGATCCGAATTAGGTTGCCCGACAAGGTAACTGAGGTTCAGGTGCTCAAGTTCGCTGGCCATCGCGCGGGCAGCGTTCACGACCTCGTGCGGAGCGGCCGGGTTGGCTTCCAGCCGGCCCCGCAGGTATGCGGCACCCGCAGTCAGCGACAACCGCGCGTTGGCGGCCACCGCGAGTTGGGCAACCGGGTTCTGGGGGTCCGGGTTCTTCAGGTGCATATTGTTGGCCACCGCCTGACGCGCGAGGACTGCTGCGGCGCACACGTCCTTTGTCGCCTCGTGGGCATGCTGGCCGGACTTGGCCGACGTTCCGGTTCCCGGATGCCACCAGGTGGCCACCGCCGCACCGCCGAGGGCCCCGGTGACCAGCGCCACCGCCGCCGCCGTCGCCAATGGCCGCCAGCCCGATCTCACCGGCGCCTTGTCCGATGGTCTTTTCGCTTTGCCCGCCGGGCTTTTCGCAACTTCCGCGTGGTCGGTCGAGGTTTCTTGGGGGGCCGACTCCACGGAGTCCGGCTGGCTTTCGTCAGACATACTGAGCAATCCTACCGTCGGCGTGGCCGTCACGGCCGGGGTCGGTGTGGCCGGTTAGATCCGAATCTTGCCTTCGGCGGCGGCCAATCCGATATCGGTGCGGAAGTGGCTTCCTGGCAAGCGAATCGAGCCGAGCGTCCGGTAGGCGGCCGCGCGAGCCGCGGCCAGGTCGTCGCCGGTGCCCACCACCGACAGCACCCGGCCGCCGGAGGACACCACCGCCCCGTCGTCGCGGTGGGTGGTCCCGGCGTGCAACACGTCGTCGCCGTCGGCGCCCACGATCACGTCGCCGACCCGAGGCCGGCCCGGATAGTTCTCGGCGGCCAGCACGACGGTGACCGCCGCGCCGTCTCGCCAGCGCAGCGCACCGAATTCACCGAGTCCGCCGGTGGCCGCGGCGTACAGCAACTGCCCCAGCGGCGACTCCAACAGGGCCAGCACTGCCTGGGTCTCCGGGTCGCCGAAGCGACAGTTGAATTCCACCACCGCCGGCCCGGTCGACGTCATCGCCAGACCGGCGTACAGCAGCCCGGCGAACCGGCTGCCCCGGCGCACCAGTTCGGCCGCGACCGGCTTGACGATGTCGGCGACGATGCCCGCCGCGGCCTCCCGGGACAGCCACGGCAGCGGGGCATAGGCCCCCATACCGCCGGTGTTGGGGCCGCTGTCGCCGTCGCCGACGCGTTTGAAGTCCTGTGCCGGCAACAACGGCACCACGGTCTCGCCGTCGACAACGCAGAACAGCGAGAGTTCGGGCCCATCGAGAAATGATTCCAGCAGCACCGGGTGCCCGGCATCGAGCAGCCCGGCAGCGTGGGCGCGTGCCGCAGCCCGATCGGGAGTCACCACCACGCCCTTGCCGGCGGCCAGCCCGTCGTCCTTGACCACCCAGGCCGCCTCGCCGGCGTCCGGGCCGAACCGGCTCAGCGCGGCATCCAGGTCGGCGGGGTTGTCGACGATCTCCGAGCGGGCAGTGCGCACGCCCGCTGCGGCCATCACGTCCTTGGCGAACGCCTTGGAGCCTTCGATGCGGGCGGCGTCTTTCGACGGCCCGAAACAGGCGATGCCGGCGGCACGTACCGCGTCGGCGACGCCCAGCACCAGCGGCACTTCCGGCCCGATCACCACCAGGTCGGCCTCGACCTCGCGGGCCAGGGCGGTGACCGCCGGACCGGAGGTGATGTCGACGTCACGCTGCTCGGCCACCGCCGCGGTGCCGGCGTTGCCGGGGGCGATCACCAGGTGGTCGACCTTCGGATCATTGCGAAGGGCCCGCAGCAAGGCGTGCTCGCGCGCACCGGAACCGATCACCAGAACGCGCACAGGCTCCGCTCCTCACTCGTCATCTTCGCCGCTGACCACGGAGCCTAGTTCAGGCGCATCACCGTCGAGGATGCGGCGGACCTGGTCGGCTTCGGCAGGTAGCCGGTGCACCAGCGCGTTCCAGATGATCTCGTAGTCGATTTGCTCGTACCGGTGGCCGATATTGCGGGTGTACGCTGCGATGTTGGGTTGCGCGACGCCGGAGCGCAGCGCTAACTCGTCCTGGGTCAGTCCCGCCGCAGGGCCTATGTCTCGCACCTCGGCCGTGTCGTCCGTCATATCGTTTGATATGTGTCGGCTACTGGTCTTTCCGCTTACCCGCCACCATGGCGTGCAGGTCGGTGATGGACCACGGCGAAGAGCCGTGGTGATCGCGGTAGCCCAGCACCGCGGGAACGGGACGGTCGAATCGGCCGACGAAGCCCCCGGAGGCCAGGAACACCGATCCGGTCACGCCGGCTGCCAGGTCACTGGCCAGGTAGGCATACAGCGGGGCCACATAGCCGGCCGGCGCCGGGTCCAGCGACGCGGCCATGGTGAACTCGTCCAGCAGGCCCCGGGCGTGCAGGTCGCGGATGTGTTGTTCGTAGTCGGCGCCGGTCGACAGTCGGGTCTTCGCACCGGGGCAGATGACGTTGGCTCGTACGCCGTACTCGGCGAGCTCGGCCGCGATCGCCAGCGTCAACGCGTTGATCGCCCCTTTGCCGGCCGGGTATCCGGTGCCGCCGTAGTCGCCCAGGAAGGCAGCCGAACCGCTGTTGACGATCGACCCGCGTCGCTGCTCAGCCATGATCGGGGCGGCGGCCCGGCAGGTGTGGAAGACCGTGCCGAGGTGAGCGTCGAGCAGTTCGGAGAATTCCGCGCCGGATATCGACAGGATCGAGGAGCCGGGGGGTTCGGCGACCCCGGCGCAATTGATGAGAACGTCGACGCTGCCGTACTCGTCGCGGCAGGCCGCCATGAGCGCCGCGGCGGTCGCCTCGTCGCCGGCGGCGCCGGCCACGCCGATGGCTCGTCCGCCCGAGCCGGTGATCGCCTCGACGGCGCTGTCCACCGCAGCCGGGTCCCGCCCGTTGACCACCACTCCGGCGCCGCACGCCGCCAGAGCTTCGGCGACAGCCCGGCCGATGCCTCGGCTGCCCCCGACCACGACGGCTCCCCGTGCGGCGAGCAAGGTTTCGTCGGTCACGGCGTCGAGGTGAAGGCCGCCAGCGCTTCGGCGTTGGCGCCGGCGCCCATGAGCTCGGCGAAGAAGGCGTTCTCCCGCTCGCGGGCGGCCGCCACGTCGGGAAGCGTCGGTGCGGTGATGGCCTGTTTGACCGCCATCAGGCTGGCCAGCGGGCGCGCCGCGAGGATCTCGGCGTGCCGCAGCGCCTGCGGCATCAGGTCTTCGGGCTCGCAGACCTTCCAGACCAGTCCCATCTCGAGGGCCTGCTGGGCGGTGATCCACTCCGAGGACATCAGCAGCCATGCGGCGTTCTGGCGACCCACCAATTGCGGCAGCAGATACGACGACGCCGCCTCGGGCGCGACACCGAGGCTGGTGAACGGGCACATCAGCCGCGCGGTCGCGGACATGAATGCCAAGTCGGCGTATCCGAGAATCGTGGCGCCGATCCCGATGCCGAGTCCGTTGACCGCACAGATCAACGGTTTGGGGAACGCGGCGAGCGCGTCGATCAGCCCCAGGAAGCCGTGTCGGCCCGGGGTGAAATCCGTTGCGGTGACGCGCGCCTGCATCTCCTTGAGGTCGGTGCCGGCGCTGAAGGCCCGCCCGGTGCCGGTGAGCACCACGACCGCCACCTCGGGATCCGCGGCTGCTTGCAGCAGCGCCTCGGTGGTGGCGTCGTAGAGCGCCTCGTTGAAGGCGTTGAGCGCATCGGGCCGGGCCAGCGTCAAGGTCCGCACTCGCCCGGCGGTGGTGATCTCCAGTGTCATGCTGCTCTGGTGCCTCTCACGCGGTGCCGTGTTTGCCGAGCGCGGCGTCGACGTTGGCCTTCTTGTCTTCGGGCTTGCCCGCGGCGGCGGCCTTGCGGCGCTTGGCGATCACCTGTTCGACCACGCCGTTGAGCACCGAACCGAGCGGGAAGCCGACGTAGTGGGTCAAAAAGATCGGCAGCTCGCGCAGCTCGTCCTCGGTCAGTTCGGAGTTGTGCAGCGCGGCATTGACCTGGATCTCGGCCAGGTCTTTGAGTCCGAGGGCGGTGACCACCGACAAGGTCATCAATCGCTTGTCGCGCATGGAGAGTCCGGGTCGGGTCCAGATCCGGCCGAACAGGTGGTCGGCGGTGAGCGCGAAGTAGTCGCCGGGCATGTCCGGCATCTCCCAGGCGTAGACCTCGTTCATCTTGGCCAGGCCGGTGCGGCGCAGTTCGTCCATCAGATCTCTCCTAGTCGTTGGTATGCGGCACGCCCAGGCCGGCGGCGAGTTCGGCCAGCGCCACCTGGGCAAGCGGAAGGTCCACGCCGGTGGCCCGCCCCAGCCCCAGTGCCAGGCTGAGGTCTTTCTCCCCGAGCCCGCGGGTGTGGGTGAACGCGTCGCGCAGGAAGTGGTCTTCGGCCAGGGGCGCCGTCGAGTCGAGCAGCATGATCGCCCCCGGCCCGCCGGTGAGCGCATCGGTGTGCCGCACCACGCGGCCCAGCGCCTGCAGATCCAGCCCGGCTGCTTCGGCCAGTTTCATGGCCTCTCCGGCCGCTGCGTAGCCGGTGAAGGTCAACATGTTGCGCGCCAGCTTCATTCGGGTACCGGCACCGGGCTCACCGGCGTGGATGACTAGCGACGCCCAGCACTTGAACGCCGGCTTGACCTGTTCGTAGACGCTGCGCTCGGCCCCGACCATGGTGGCCAACTGGCCCTGGTCGGCGGCTCCGGCGCCACCGCTGACCGGTGCGTCGATGACGTGGAGACCCTGCGGCTTGAGCTGCTCGGCCAGCTCGGCGGCCGTGGTGTCGGCGATCGTGGAGTGGATCGCGATGACGGTGCCGGGTTTGGCATGAGCCGCCAGTTCGGCGACCACCTCGCGGACCTGGGCGTCGTCGAGCACCGTGACGCTGATGATGTCGGCGCTCGCCCCGACGTCGGCGACGCTGTGGGCGGCGCCGGCCCCGGCCTCGGCGAGCGGCGTCATCGCCTCGGCCCTCAGGTCGAATACCGTTACGCCGCCGGGCCAATCGAGAAGACGCTTGGCCATCGGTGCGCCCATGTTCCCCAGCCCGATGTAGCCGAGGCGGGGTTGCGCATCAGTTGTGTTCATGACCGGATGATCTGTCCGCCGTCGACATTGAAGATCTGCCCGGTGATCCACGATGCCGAATCCGACAGCAGGAACAGGCACATCGGAACCAGATCTTCGGGCGTGCCCATCCGGGCCAGCGGCAGCTGCTGCACCATCTGCTTGACGATGGCCTGCGGGGTGGTGGTCCGGTTGGCCTCGGTGTCGATCGGGCCGGGCGCGATCGCGTTGATCCGGATGTTGCGCCAGCCCAGTTCGCGGGAGAGCTGCTGGGTCAAGCCGTTGATGCCCACCTTGGCCAGCCCGTAGAAGTTCGAGTAAACCCATGCGGCGGTGGAGGACTGGTTGACGATGGCACCGCCACCGCGCTTGGTCATGTGCTCGTAGACCGCGCGGGTACAGATCAGCGCGCCGTCCAGATTCACCCGCATGAATTTCTCGTAGTAGTCCCACGGCACGGTCAGCAGACCGTCGAGCTTCATGCCGCCGAAGATCGCGGCGTTGTTGACCAGATAGTCGATCCCGCCGAACTCGGCCACCGCGGCATCCGCCATGGCCTGCGCCGACTCGGGATCGGAGACGTCGACGCGCACCGCGATCGCCTTGCCGCCGTCGGCGACGATCTGCTTGGCCACGCTCTGCGCACCGTCGGTATTGATGTCGGCGACCACCACCGCGGCCCCCTGCGCGGCCAACGCCTGGGCATATGCCTGGCCGATCCCGCCACCGGAACCGGTGACGATGGCCACCTTGTCGTCGAATTGCCCCATCTGCTGCATCTCCCTTGTTGCTCGTCAGTTCGCCGCTGTCGCAATGGCTTTGATTTCCAGGTACTCCTCGAACCCGGCCACACCCATCTCCCGGCCGTTGCCGGACTGCTTGTATCCGCCGAACGGCATGTCCGCGGAGTACCAGACCCCGCCGTTGATGTTGACGGTGCCGGCGCGAAGCCGGGCCGCTACCCGGGCGGCCCGGTCGGCGTCTGCACCGTAGACCGTTGCCGACAACCCGTAGGGCGAGTCGTTGGCGATGCGCACCGCGTCGTCGTCGCCGTCGTGGGCGATCACGGTGAGCACCGGGCCGAAGATCTCTTCGCGGGCCACCCGAGCGTCGTTGGTCAGCCCGGCGATCACGGTGGGTTCGATGAAGAAGCCGGCGGGCTGGTCGGCCGGGCGCCCACCACCGCAGGCGAATTCACCGCCCTCGGCCAGCGCCAGATCCAGGTAGCTTTGCACCCGGTCACGCTGGCGCGCCGAGATGACCGGGCCGCAGACCGTTCCGGGCTTGGTGGGATCACCCGGCTTGATCGAGCCCATGGTGCCGGCGGCGATGGCGACCGCCTCGTCGTAGCGGGCCCGCGGCACCACCAGCCGGGTGGTGATCGCGCAGCCCTGCCCGGCGTGCAGGCAGACCGAGAACCCGGCCACCGAGCAGGCCCCGGCCAGATCGGCATCGTCGAGCACCACGAAGGCGGATTTGCCGCCCAGCTCCAAGAAGACCTTCTTGATGGTCGCGGCCGCATCCGCCATCACGCTGCGGCCGGTGGCCGTTGACCCGGTGAACGAGACCATGTCCACTCGAGGGTCTCCTGCGAGCATCGCACCCAGGGTGTGGTCGGTGGAGGTGACGATGTTGACCACGCCGGGCGGGATGTCGGTGTGCTCGGCGATCAACTCTCCGAGCACCGCGGCGACCCACGGGGTATCCGGTGCGGGCTTGAGCACTATCGTGTTGCCGGCGGCCAGCGCCGGGCCGAGCTTGGCCAGGTTGATCTGGTGCGGGAAGTTCCACGGGGTGATGGCGCCGACGACGCCGACCGCCTCGCGCACCACCGAGCGCCGGGTGGGAATGCCCAGCGGGGTGGCATGGCCGAGATCCTGGGTCCATTCGTAGCTTTCGGCGGTGTCCGCGGCGAACCCGAGGTCAGCGATCGGGCCTTCGAGCTGCGCGCCGGCGGTGAGCATCCGCGGGGCACCGACCTCGGCGATGGTCAGCTCCCGGAGCTCTTCGACGTGCTCGCGCAGCACGTCACGCAGCTGGCGTATGCAGCGCACCCGCAGCTCGGTGTTGGTCGACCAGTCGGTGTCGTCGAAAGCCCGCCGTGCCGCGTCGATGGCGCGGTCCATGTCGGCGGCGTCCGCGTTGGCCGCCTCGCCGAGCACCTCCTCGGTGGCCGGGTTGACCGTGGCGAAGCCGCCGGCCCCGCCGGAGGTCAGCTTTCCGTCGATGAGCAGTCGGCTCGTGCCGTCAATCAGCGCCATCAGTCACTCCCACGCTTGGTGCCCCGGCCAAATTGGACACTTGTCCGTTATCGCTGGGTGGAACCCTAACCGCAGACTTGCCGGGACCGCAACCCGGAAGGCGAGAAACCGTTCTCCCCCAGCGGACTTGCCTAACCAAACCACCTTCAGTTACGTTGGACAGGTGTCCAGTGAATCGGTGGCAGCCGTCACATCGATGAACGGCGCGCCCCGCAATCGTCGCCAGGAGGAGACCTTCCGCAAAGTGCTGACCGCCGGCGTCGAGATGTTGCGGGAGAAGTCATATGCGGACTTGACCGTCCGCGCGGTCGCCGCACGGGCCAAGGTCGCTCCGGCAACCGCCTACACCTACTTCTCGTCGAAGAACCACCTGATCGCCGAGGTCTACCTGGATCTGGTCCGTCAGGTGCCCTACTTCACCGACGTCAACGAGCCGATGCCGAGTCGGGTCAACCAGGCGCTGCGGCACCTGGCGCTGGTGGTCGCCGACGAGCCCGAGGTCGCCGCGGCCTGCACGGCGGCGCTGCTCAGCGGCAGCGGCGACCCAGCGGTCCGCACGGTGCGCGACCGGATCGGCGCGGAGATCCACCGTCGCATCACCTCGGCGATCGGCCCGGGCGCAGATCCGCGGACCGTCTCGGCTTTGGAGATGACGTTCTTCGGCGCCCTGGTCAATGCCGGCAGCGGCGCCGTCACCTACCACCAGATCACCGATCGGCTGGCCTACGTGGTCAGCCTGATCCTCGAAGCAGGAGCATCGCGATGAGTCTTCAGACCGCGCCGCCGGTCCTCAACCCCTACGACTACGACTTCCATGAGGACCCGTTCCCGTACTACCGGCGGCTACGCGACGAAGCCCCGGTGTATCACAACGAAGAGCTGAACTTCTGGGCGATCTCGCGGCACACCGATGTGCTGCACGGGTTCCGCAACAGCGAGGCGCTGTCCAACCGCGACGGTGTCTCACTGGACCCGGTCTCCCGCGGCCCACATGCCCAGCTGGTGATGTCGTTTCTGGCGATGGACGATCCGCAGCATCTGCGGCTTCGCACCCTGGTGTCCAAGGGCTTCACCCCGCGCCGGATCCGCGAGCTCGAACCGCAGGTGGTGCGGCTGGCGCGTCAGCATCTCGACGCCGCGATCCAGCCCGGCTCCGACGGCACCTGTTCGTTCGACTTCATCAACGATTTCGCCGGCAAGCTGCCGATGGACGTCATCTCCGAGCTGATGGGGGTTCCCGAGGCCGACCGGGCGCGGATCCGGGAACTCGCCGACGGGGTGCTGCACCGCGAGGACGGGGTGACCGACGTCCCGCCGTCGGCGATTCAGGCGTCGGTGGATCTGATGACCTACTACACCGAGATGATCGCCGACTTCAAGAAGAACCCGGCCGACAATCTGACCTCGGCGCTGCTGGAGACCGAGGTCGACGGGGACCGCTTGGGCGACCAGGAGATCCTGGCGTTTCTGTTCCTGATGGTGATCGCCGGCAACGAGACCACCACCAAGCTGCTGGGCAGCTCGGTCTACTGGGGCCACCGCAACCGCGACCAGCTGGCCTCGGTGTTCGCCGACCGCTCCCGGATCCCGCTGTGGGTGGAGGAGACGCTGCGCTATGACACGCCCAGCCAGATCCTGGCACGCACCGCCGCGCAGGATTACACCCTGCACGGCACCACGATCCCCGCTGATTCGGTGGTACTGCTGTTGCCCGGCTCCGGAAACCGCGACGAACGGGTCTTCGACGACCCCGACGAATTCCGGATCGGCCGCGACATCGGCTCCAAGCTGCTCAGTTTCGGCAGCGGCGCCCACTTCTGCCTCGGAGCGCACCTGGCCCGGATGGAGGCCCGGGTGGCGCTCGAGGAACTGCTCAACCGGATCAGTGACTACCAGGTCGATGAGGCCAACGCCGTGCGGGTGCATTCCTCCAACGTGCGGGGCTTCGCCGACCTCCCGATCACCATCAAGGAGGCGTAAATGCCACGTTTCGATCCACCTCCGGCCCGCCGGCCCGCCATCGTCGCCGGCGCGTCTTCCGGTATCGGTGCGGCCACCGCGGAAGAGCTGGCGAGCCGCGGATTCCCGGTGGCGCTCGGTGCCCGACGCACCGACAAACTCGCCGATCTGGTCGCCAAGATCCGCGACGACGGCGGTGAAGCGGTTGCGTTCCCGCTGGATGTCACCGACGCCGATTCCGTCAAATCGTTTGTGGCGCAGAGTATCGAGGCTCTCGGTGAGATCGAGCTGCTGGTCTCGGGCGCCGGCGACATGTTCCCGGGCCGTATCCACGAGATGAGCACCGAGGCGTTCAACGACCAGATCCAGGTTCACCTGATCGGCGCCAACCGGCTCGCCACCGCAGTGGTGCCCGACATGGTGGCCCGCCGCCGCGGCGACGTGATCTTCGTCGGCTCCGATGTCGCACTGCAGCAGCGCCCACACATGGGCGCCTACGGCGCTGCCAAATCCGCGCTGGTTGCCATGGTGAACAACATGCGGATGGAGTTGGAGGGCACCGGGGTTCGGGCTTCAATCGTGCACCCCGGTCCGACTCTGACCGAGATGGGCTGGAAGCTGTCGGCCGAGCAGGTGGGGCCGATGCTGGAGGACTGGGCCAAGTGGGGTCAGGCTCGGCACAGCTACTTTCTTCGGCCACAAGACCTGGCTCGCGCCATCGCGTTCGTCGCCGAAACTCCTCGCGGCGCACACATCGTCGACATGGAGGTGCAGCCGGAGGCCCCGCTGCACGACACCGCCTCCGACCGCCAGCACCTGCAATTGGGCGAGGAAGGAATGCCGAAATCATGACCGTCACGACTGAGGTTCCGCGGGTCTCCGGTGGTGAAGCCGAGCACGGCCACCTCGAAGAGTTCCGCACCGACCCGATCGGCTTGATGCAGCGGGTCCGCGACGAATGCGGAGATGTCGGCTGGTTCGATCTGGCCGGCCGCAAAGTGGTGCTGCTCACCGGCGCCGAAGCCAACGAGTTCTTCTTTCGATCCACCGACGACGAACTCGACCAGGCCGCCGCCTACCCGTTCATGACGCCGATCTTCGGCAACGGCGTGGTATTCGACGCGCCACCGGAACGGCGCGCGGAGATGCTGCACAACACCGCCCTTCGCGGCGACCACATGAAGAGCCACGCCAGCACCATCGAGCACGAAGTGCGCCAGATGATCGCCGACTGGGGCGACGAAGGCGAGATCGACTTACTGGAGTTCTTCGCCGAGCTGACCATCTACACCTCGACGGCCTGCCTGATCGGGCGAAAGTTCCGCGAGGAACTCGACCACCGGTTCGCCGAGCTGTACTACGAACTCGAACGCGGTACCGACCCGCTGTGCTACGTCGACCCGTACCTGCCGATCGAGAGCTTCCGGCGCCGTGACGAGGCCCGCGTCAAGCTGGTCGAACTGGTGCAGGGCATCATGAACGGCCGGATCGCCAATCCGGAGACCGACAAGAAGCGCCGCGACATGATCGATGTCATGGTCTCGATCCCCGACGAGGACGGCAACCCGCGGTTCTCCGCCGATGAGATCACCGGGATCATCATCTCGATCATGTTCGCCGGGCACCACACCAGCTCCGGAACCTCGGCGTGGACACTGATCGAGATGCTGCGCCACCCCGACGCCCTCGCCGCGGTGCAAAAGGAGCTCGACGAGCTCTACGCCGACGGCGGTGAGGTGAGTTTCCATGCCCTGCGCCAGATTCCGAATCTGGAGAACGTGCTCAAGGAGACTCTGCGACTGCACCCGCCGCTGATCATCCTGATGCGCATGGCCAAAGGCGAGTTCGAGGTCTGCGGCTACCCGATCCACTCCGGCGACATGGTGGCGGCCTCACCGGCGGTCTCCAACCGGATCCCGGAATCGTTCCCGGAGCCGAACGAGTTCGTGCCGGAACGCTACAACGAGCCGCGTGAGGAAGACGTCATCCACCGCTGGACCTGGATTCCGTTCGGGGCCGGCCGGCACCGTTGTGTGGGCGCGGCGTTCGCCACCATGCAGATCAAGGCGATCTTCTCGGTTCTGCTGCGCGAGTATGACTTCGAGATGTCGCAGCCACCGGAGACCTACCGCAACGACCATTCCAAGATGGTGGTGCAGCTGGCCCGGCCGGCCAAGGTGCGCTACCGCCGCCGTAGCGCATAAGGAGGCCGGTGCCCATGACATTTCACGTCAAAGTCGACTTGGATCTGTGCCAGGGCCACGCGATGTGCGAGCTGGAGGCACCCGACTATTTCCGGGTGCCCAAACGCGGCAAGGTCGAGATCCTCAACGGCGAACCGCCGGATGACGACCGCCGCCAGGTCGAAGAGGCCGTACGGGCCTGCCCCACCAGAGCGTTGTCCATTCACGAGAAGAAGGATTGAGAGATGCCGTCGTTCCCCCGCGAAGAACTCGAAGATGTCGTCGAACGCTGGTTGCAGGCCAACCGCGAAGCCGAAAAGGCCGGCGACTGGCGCAATCTGGCCGCCTTCTACACCGATGACGCGACCTACGGCTGGAACATCGGCCCCAAGGAAGACGTCATGTGCGTCGGCATCGACGAGATCCGCGACATCGCCCTGGGCCAGGAGATGGACGGACTGCACGGCTGGACCTACCCCTACCAGAAGGTGATCATCGACGACCGGCAGGGCGAGGTGGTCGGCTTCTGGAAGCAGGTCGCCAAAATAGGTGAAGCAGCCGACGACGTGCGCGAGATCTACGGGATCGGCGGCAGCTGGTTCCGTTACGCCGGCAACGGCAAGTTCAACTGGCAGCGCGACTTCTTCGACTTCGGCCACGTCTCAGCGCTCTACATGGAACTGATCAAGGCGGGCAAGCTGTCGGCGGGCATGCAGAAGCGCATCGAACGCAGTATGGCCGGCGAGAAGATTCCCGGCTACTACCCGCTGGGCCAGTCGCCCGTTCCGCTCTGGTAGCCCACCGCGGACACCCAGGAGAACACGTGGCCATACGCGTCGCTCTGATCGGCACCGGTAATGCGGGGCGCATCGCCCTGCGGAGCCTGATCAGCAATCCCGCCTACGAGCTCACCGGGGTGTGGGTCTCAACGGCCGCCAAGGTGGGCCGAGACGCCGGTGACCTGGCCGGCCTCGAGGTGCACACCGGAATCGCCGCCACCGACGACTTCGATGCGATCATCGCCGCCAAACCCGACGCCGCGGTCTACTGCGCCATGGGTGATACCCGGCTGCCCGGTGCGCTGCGGGACGTCTGCCGGCTGCTCGCCGCCGGGGTCAACGTCATCGGGACGGCTCCCGGTGTCCTGCAGTATCCCTGGGGCGTCATCCCGGACAAGTTCATCGGCCCCGTCGAAGACGCCGCCCGGCAAGGCGATTCGAGTGTCTACGTCAACGGGGTAGATCCCGGCTTCATCAATGACCTGGTGCCCTTGGCGTTCGCCAGCACGTGCCAGCGCGTGGAGCAGATCCGCTGCCTGGAGATCGCCGACTACGCGACCTACGACGGCGCCGAGGTCATGTTCGACGTGATGGGCTTCGGGAGTTCACTCGACGACGTCCCGATGCTGCTCCAGCCCGGTATCTTGAGCATCGCGTGGGGCGCCGCGATCCGCGAACTCGCCACCGGGTTGGGCGTCACCCTGGATGCCATCACCGACTCGTGCGAGCGGGAGCCGGCGCCGGAGGCATTCGACATCGCCGCCGGGCATATCCCCAAGGGCGGCGTCGCCGCACTCAAATTCGAGATCCGCGGCATCGTCGACGGGCACCCGCTGATCGTGGTGGAGCACGTCACCCGGCTGCGCAGCGACCTGCGGCCGGACTGGGCGCAGCCTTCCCAACCGGGTGGCTGCTATCGGGTGGAGCTCACCGGCGAGCCGTCGTATGCGGTCGACATCCGCCCGACCAGCCGCCACGGCGACCACAACTACGCGGCGATCGCCGCCGGGGTGGGCCGGGTCGTCAACGCCGTGCCCGCCGTAGTCGCGGCGCCGGCCGGCATCGTCACCACACTTGATCTACCGCTGGCCGCCCGTGGCGTGCAGCTAACCACCGAATCACCGAAAGGCTGAGCACAACTATGGGACGTGTGGACGGAAAAGTCGTTCTGATCAGTGGCGGCGCGCGCGGGATGGGCGCGTCCCACGCCCGGATGCTGGTCGCCGAAGGCGCCAAAGTGGTCATCGGCGACGTACTCGATGACGAGGGCGCCGCGCTGGCCGGCGAACTCGGCGACGCCGCGGCCTACGTACACCTCGACGTCCGCGACCCCGAGCAGTGGGCCGCCGCCGTGGCGGCCGCGGTCAGCGGGTTCGGCAAGCTGAACGTATTGGTCAATAATGCCGGGACCGTCGCGTTGGGGTCGCTGCGCAAGTTCGATCTGGACCAGTGGCACAACGTGATCGACGTCAACCTCAACGGCACCTTTCTGGGCATGCGCGCGGTGATCGACTCGATGATCGCGGCGGGCGGCGGATCCATCATCAACGTGTCCTCGATCGAGGGCCTGCGCGGGGCGCCGATGGTGCACCCCTACGTGGCGTCGAAGTGGGCGGTGCGCGGGCTGTCCAAATCCGCCGCACTTGAACTGGCGCGTCACAACATTCGGGTCAATTCACTGCATCCCGGGTTCATCCGCACCCCGATGACCGAGCACCTGCCCGAAGACATGGTCACGATCCCGCTCGGCCGACCCGGCGAATCCGAGGAGGTCTCCACCTTCGTGGTGTTTCTGGCCAGCGACGAATCCTCCTACGCCACCGGCTCGGAGTTCGTCATGGACGGCGGTCTGGTCACCGACGTTCCGCACAAGACCGGTTGACACTAGGTCATACACATGGCCATGATGTGTATGCCCGGCGCCGGCTCGGCGCCCCGCGACAATCAGAGGTGTTCGTCTTGACATCAACGCAATCAGGCTGTCCGTTCGGCCCGGGTTTCGACTTCACCGACCCGGATGTCCTGCTGCACGGCATGCCGATCGCCGAGTTCGCCCAACTGCGTAAGACCGCGCCAGTCTGGTGGAACGAACAACCCGCGCACAGCAACATCTTCGATGACGGCGGCTACTGGGTCGTCAGCAAACACCAACACATCAAAGAGATCTCGCGCGACAATGAGGTGTGGTCGACCAACGCCAAGGGCGCGGTGATGCGGCTGCCCGACGGCATCACCGCCGACCAGCTGGAGCTGACCAAGGCGCTGCTGATCAACCATGACCCACCCGAGCACACCCGGCTGCGCAAGCTGGTGTCACGGTTGTTCACCCCGCGATCGGTCGGCGCGCTGGAGGACAAGCTCGCGCGTTCGGCCCGCGACATCGTTGCCGCCGCCGCCGAGAAGGACAGCGGCAACTTCGTCGACGACATCGCGATGAAGCTGCCGCTGTTGGCGATCGCCGACTTGATCGGGGTTCCCGAGGCCGACCGGGAGAAGCTGTTTGCATGGACCAACTCGATCATGAACACCGACGACCCGGATTTCGACTCCGATCCGGCGATGGCCAACGCCGAGTTGATGGGCTACGCCTACACCATGGCCGAGGAGCGGCGGCGCTGTCCGGCTGACGACATCGTCACGCGCTTGGTGCAGGCCGACATCGACGGCGAATCCCTCGGCGAGACCGAGTTCGCGTTCTTCGTGATCCTGTTGGCGGTGGCGGGCAACGAGACCACCCGCAACGCCATCACCCACGGCATCAACGCGTTCGCGGAGAACCCGGACCAGTGGGAGCTCTACAAGCGCGAACGCCCGGAGACCGCCGTCGACGAGATCGTCCGGTGGGCCACCCCGGTGCACTGCTTCCAGCGCACCGCGAAGGTCGACACCGAGGTCGGCGGCGTGGCCATCGCGCGGGGACAGCGGGTCGGCCTGTTCTACAGCTCGGCCAACTACGACGAAGAGGTCTTCGACCGGCCGTTCGACTTCGACATCCGGCGCGACCCCAACCCGCATCTGGCGTTCGGCGGGCAGGGCACGCACTACTGCATCGGCGCCAACCTGGCCCGCATGGAGATCCGGTTGATGTTCGACGAGATCGCCACCCAGCTGCCCGATATCGCCAAACTGGCCGAGCCGCAACGACTCCGCTCCGGCTGGATCAACGGTGTCAAAGAACTGCAGGTCTCCTACCACGGCTGACCGCGGCGATGCGCGCGATTCGAACAGAACCTTCCCGCGAGGTGGTGGTCGGCTATAGGCTGCCACGAGTGGGCTGCCCGACGTCCCGAGCCAGGCCCGGGGCCGTTCTCTAGCCGGATATCGAAAGATGAAAGCAGGTTCTTAGGTGAAGACAAAGGGTGCGTTGCTCTGGGAGTTCAACAAGCCGTGGTCGGTCGAGGAGATCGAGATCGGCGACCCCCAGAAAGACGAGGTCAAGATCCAGCTGGAGGCGGCCGGCATGTGCCACTCCGACCACCACCTGATGACCGGCGGCATCCCGATGGCCGGCTTCCCCGTCCTGGGCGGCCACGAAGGCGCCGGCATCGTCACCGAAGTCGGTCCCGGCGTCGAGGACATCGCGCCCGGCGACCACGTCGTGCTGTCCTTCATCCCGTCCTGTGGCCGGTGTCCGACCTGTCAGGCCGGGATGCGTAACCTGTGCGACCTGGGCGCCGGGCTGCTCAACGGCGTGGCGGTCAGCGACGGCACCTTCCGGATCACCGCCCGCGGCCAGGGTGTCTACCCGATGACGCTGCTGGGCACCTTCTCGCCGTGGATGGTGGTGCACAAGACGTCGGTGGTGAAGATCGACCCGTCGATCCCGTTCGAGGTGGCCTGCCTGGTGGGCTGCGGCGTCACCACCGGCTACGGCTCGGCGGTGCGCACCGCTGATATCCGACCCGGCGAGGACGTCGCGATCGTCGGCGTCGGGGGGGTCGGCATGTCGGCCCTGCAAGGTGCGGTCAATGCCGGCGCCCGCAACGTCTTCGTCATCGACCCGGTGGACTGGAAGCGTGATCAGGCACTGAAGTTCGGTGCCACCCATGTGTATCCGGACATCATGGCCGCGATGGGCGGGATGATGGAGGTCACCGCCGGGCTGATGGCCAAGAAGGTGATCGTCACCGTCGGCGAGGTGCACGGCGCCGACATCGACAACTACATGATCCTGACCGCCAAGGGCGGCACCTGCGTGCTGACCGCCATGGGCAGCATGCTCGACAACCAGGTCACGCTCAACCTGTCGATGCTGACCCTGCTGCAAAAGAACCTGCAGGGCACCATCTTCGGCGGCGGCAATCCGCAGTACGACATCCCGCAGCTGTTGTCGATGTACAAGGCCGGCAAGCTCAATCTCGACGACATGGTGACCCGCCAGTACAAGCTGGAGCAGATCAACGACGGCTACCAGGACATGCTGGACGGCAAGAACATTCGCGGCATCATCCGCTACACCGACGACGATCGGTAATTCCGATTGACTCTGCGTTGAGGGCGGAGAAGCGCGAGAAGCGCCCGCCCTCAGCGCAGAGTCAACGCCGGGTTAGGCCTTCCGGAACACCAGGCTGGCCCGCAGCCTGGTTCGGTTGCCGACCATGCCCAAGAAGTTGCCCTCCACGGCGAACTGCTTGCGGGTCACGGTCGTCTCGGTGGTCAGCCGCACCGCCCCGTTACCGAGCGGGGTGATGTCGACCTTGAGCGGTAACGGTCCGGTGATGCCCTTGACGGTCAGTTCGGCGTCCAGGCGGGCGGCGTCACCACCGGCCGGCTCCCCGCTGGTGACCACGACGGTGATGTCGGGGAAGCGGTCGGTGTCGAAGAAGTTCGACCGGCGCAGGTCATGGTCGCGGGTGCCCAGGCCGGTGTTGATCGAGGCGGCCTTGATGTCGACACGCCCGGATACCGTCTTGGCGTCCTTGATCTCGCCGCTGCCCGAAAAATCGGTGAAAGCGCCACGCACCTTCAGCGCACCCCACATCGTGCCGTTCTCGAACCGGATACTGGACTCCCCGGCATCCAGGTTCCAGGTGCCGACCGCCTCGGGGCTGCTGAGAAATGTTGTGACAGCTGACATCTCATCTCCTCTACCGGTGGCGTGGCGAGCCCGGACCGGGGGCACCAGCTCGTTGTCGATAATACGCAGCAGCGGCCGCTAAATCCGCGACTCGACGCATATGCTGAAGCTCATGAGCACCGTCTTCACCAAGATCATCAACCGGGAACTGCCGGGCCGGTTCGTCTACGAGGATGACGACGTCGTCGGTTTCCTGACCATCGAGCCGATGACCCAAGGCCACACGCTGGTGGTGCCCCGCGCCGAGATCGACCAGTGGCAGGACGTCGACGGCGCCGTCTTCGCCCAGGTGATGGCCGTGGCGCAGCGCATCGGCAAGGCGGTGTGCCGGGCGTTCGACACCGAGCGTGCCGGCCTGATCATCGCCGGCCTGGAGGTGCCCCACCTGCACGTCCACGTCTTCCCGACCCGGAGCCTGGCCGACTTCGGCTTCGCCGGCGTGGACCGCAATCCCACACCGGAATCCCTGGACGAGGCGCAAGCCAAGATCAAGGCTGCGCTCGCCGAACTGTCCTGAGGCTCAGCGGATCTCGGCGGGAATCTCGGCTCTTTCGGCCGACGTGTCGGCGAGTCGCGGCACCGCGACCCGGAACGTGCAGCCCTGACCGGGCGGGGAACTCACCGTGACGGTGCCGCCATGCGCCCGGGTCAGCGAGTCGACGATCGAGAGCCCCAGCCCGGTGCCACCGCTGGCCCGCGCCCGCGACGAGTCGGTGCGGAAGAACCGCTCGAAGGCCCGCTGCACGTCCTGTTCGCTCATCCCGGGCCCCTGGTCGACGACCTCGAGGATCGCGTCGTCGCCCTCGGTGCCGACCCGCACCCTGATGGCGGCGTCCTCCGGGGTGTGCTGCAGCGCGTTGGACACCAGATTGCTCAGCACCTGACGCAGCCGGGCTTCGTCACCGAGCACCTCCGGGGTGCCCGGGCCGTCGAAGACCTCCAGTTCGATGGTCCGATTCGGCGCGATGGCCCGCGCATCGTGCACCGCGTCGGTGGCCAGCACCAGCAGGTCGACCCAGGTGCGTTCCAGCGGCCGCTGGGCGTCCATCCGGGCCAGCAGCAGCAGATCCTCGACGAGCAGGCCCATCCGACTGGCTTCGCTTTCGATCCGCGACATCAGCAACTCGACGTCGCGGGCCGCGCCCTGGCGGTACAACTCGGCGAAGCCACGGATCGTGGTCAGCGGTGTGCGTAGCTCGTGGCTGGCATCGGTGATGAACCGCCGCATCCTCTCCTCGGAGACCCGCGCGTTGTCCGCCGAGGCCGCCGAGGACGCCACCGCCTGCTGAATCTGCGCCAGCATGCCGTTGAGCGCCAGCGAGAGCCGCCCGACCTCGGTACGCGGATCACGCTCGGGCACCCGGCGATCCAACTGGCCGGCGGCGATCGCCGCGGCGGTCCGCTCGACCTCGGCCAGCGGACGCAGGCTGCGGTTGACCACCACATAGCCGGCGGCACCGAGCACCAGCAGCACCCCCATGCCGATCGCCACCCGCGACCAGGCCAGGTAGCGCAGCGTGGCCCGCGGATCGGACAAGTCCCGGGCGACCGTGATCAGCCTGCCGTTCTCACCGTGCACCGACAGCGCCCGCCACTGCACCCCCGAGCCGTCGACCGACCCGATCGTCACCGGCACCGATCCCACGTCGTTGTCCGGCGGCAACAGCGGCTCGGCGTTCTGGTCGTTGACGACCGTCCAGATGCTGCCATCCGGGTCGACGTCGCGGACATAGAAGCTTGTCGGCGGCCGGCCGGGATTCGGGTCCTCGTCCTCCTGCAATGGCGCCCGGCCACGTTGTTCCAGCGCCCAGCCGTGCGCGGCGTCGATGAGCGTCGCGTCGATCCGGCTGATCAGCCGGTGCCGCAGGATGGTGGTGACGGCATACCCCTGCGCCAGCAAGCCGATGGCCACCATGGCCAAGGTGGCGGCGACCAGACTGACCCGGAGTGGCAGGACGCCGCGGGGGACCACTACCTTTCCCCTGACCGAAGAGCGTCGGTCACCGCGGCTCGCGCAGCACATAGCCCACCCCGCGCAGCGTGTGCAGCAGGCGCTTCTCGCCGGTATCGATCTTGCGGCGCAGATAGGACACGTAGGACTCCACCACGTTGACGTCGCCACCGAAGTCGTAGCGCCAGACGTGGTCGAGGATCTTGGGCTTGCTCAACACGGTGCCGGCGTTGATCACGAAATAGCGCAGCAAGGTGAACTCGGTCGGCGACAGCGATACCGGCTGGCCGGCCTTCCACACCTCATGGGTGTCCTCGTCGAGTTCGATGTCGGCGAAGGTCAGCCGGGAGTTGCGCGGCTCCCCGGCACCCTTGCCGGCCCGGCGCAGGATGACCCGCAGCCGGGCCACCACCTCCTCCAGGCTGAACGGCTTGGTCACGTAGTCGTCGCCGCCGAGAGTGAGGCCGGTGATCTTGTCCTGCAGCGAGTCGCGCGCGGTCAAGAACAACGCCGGGGCGTCGATGCCGTCGGCGCGCAGCCGGCGCAGCACCCCGAACCCGTCCATCCCGGGCATCATCACGTCCAGGATCACCGCATCCGGTCGCACCTCGCGCGCACGGTCCAACGCCGCCGGCCCGCTGGAGGCGGTGTAGACCTCGAATCCCTGGAATTTGAGGCTGACCGACAGCAACTCGACGATGTTCGTCTCGTCATCGACGACCAGGACACGGGCCTCCGGCGCAGCGTCATGCGCAGCTGTTGCTCCCATAGGGTCAATTCCCTCGTGGTCGGGTGAAAATGAACTGGATATCAGCTGTGTGTTTGTTGTCAATCAAACTACCTGATATCGGTCCCGGATCGCCCCTACACTGGCCGGATGAGCCTGGCCAAACAGCTGATCGCCGTATCGACCGCTCCGGCGCGGATCGGTCTGTCGATCGCCGACGCCGGGCTCGGGGTCGCCACGGCCGCCCTCGGGCTGGCCCGCCAGACGCTCGGGGAATCCCCCACCCAGGGGCCGGCCAACTCGATGGCGCAGATGCTGGGCCTGGAGGACACCATCGCCCGGGCCAATCGGCTGGCCAAGCTGATGGACGACGACGCCCCGCTGGGGCGCGCGCTGGCGCCGGGCGGCCCGGTGGACCGGCTGCTGAGCCCGGGCGGGCTGGTCGACCAGCTGACCGGGCCGGGCGGCGTGCTCGACCGGCTCACCGCCGAGGGCGGCGGATTGCAGCGAGCGCTGCAGCCGGGCGGGCTGGTGGATCAACTGACCGATGAGGACGGGTTGATCGAGCGCCTGCTCTCCGAGGACGGCCTGGCCGACCGGCTGCTGGCCGAGGGCGGGCTGGTCGACAAGCTCACCGCGCGCAACGGCCCGCTGGAGCAACTCGCGAACGTCGCCGACACGTTGAGCCGGCTGGCACCGGGGATGGAGGCGCTGGAGCCGGCCATCGAGACGCTGCAAGAGGCCGTTATCGCGCTGACGTTGGTGGTCAACCCGCTGAGCAATATCGCCGAGCGGATCCCGCTGCTGCCCCGCCGGTCCGGCCGGCGCTCCTCGTCGCGGCCGGTGCGCTCCCAGCGGGTGATCGAGTCCGATCCCGCCGACGTCGAGTGACGGGCCAGGCATGGAGCCGCGTGAGAGACTCGAACTCTCGACATCCGCTTTACAAGAGCGACGCTCTACCAACTGAGCTAACGCGGCCGGGGCTGGCTCGATGAGCCATGGCGATTGTACGACGGGGTGGTGCCGGCGGGCCGCCCGCTCCCGCGAGCACAAGTAGACGCCGTCAGCGGCGCAGGAAGTCCAGCACCACCGACTCGAAGGCGTCCTTGGCCTCGATCATGGCCCAGTGCCCGCAGTTGGGGAACACATGAAACTCCGCATTGGGCATGGTGCGCATCGGGATCAGCGCCATGTCCAGCGGGCTGACCCGGTCGTCGCGGCCCCAGGTGACCAGGGTCGGGCACTGGACCCGGTGCAGCATCGCCCACGGCATCGGCCCCTTAGACGCGGCCATCATCTGCATCATCGCGGTGTAGGCCTTCTTGCCGTACATCCGTCGGGCACTGGCCAGCGTCTCCGGGTCGGTGGCCAGCGCCCAGCGCTCCTCGATGAGCTCCTCGGTCACCACGGCCGGGTCGTAGACCATCGACTCCAGCCAGCGCACCAGCGATTCGCGGCTCGGGTTGTCGGTGAAGTCCTGCAGCAGCCGGACACCCTCGGTGGGACCCGGCGTCAGCAGATTGGTGCCGATGCCACCGATCGTCACCAGCTTGCGCACCTTGTCGGGGTTGGCGGTCGCGTAGTTGACGCCGACGCCGCCGCCCATCGAGTTGCCGACGATGCTCACCTGCTCCAAGCCGAGCGCGTCGACGAACGCCGGCACCGCGCCGAATGCGCTGACCATCGGGTGCCCGCCGAAGTCGTCGCTGACGCCGAACCCGGGGAACTCCAGCACCAGGCAGCGGAAGTGCTCGGCGAAGGCCGGCAGCACGCCGCGGTAGTTGCGCCACCCGGTCACGCCCGGCCCGGACCCGTGCAGCAGCAGCAGCGTCGGGCCGTCACCGGCCTCGTGGTAGCGCAGCACCCCCTGCTCGGTGGTGACCTCACGCAGGGTCTCGTCGTGGCTCAGCTCTGCCGGCATGATGTCTCCTCACAAGGTCCCGAAACTCTTAGACAGGCTAACGCCGGACGACGCCGGTCACGGTGTCGGGGTCGGGACCCTGCCCGCGCTGGCCCCGCCGTCGACGGCCAGTTCGGCCCCGGTGACGTACGCCGACGCGTCCGAGGCCAGGAACGCGACGACGTCGGCGACTTCAGATGGCAGGCCGATCCGGGCCAGCGGCGCTCCGGGATGACCGCCCGGGCCGTGCTGGACGCCCAGGTGCGCCACCATCGGGGTGTCGATCAGTCCGGGATGCACCGAATTGACCCGGATCGCGTACGGCCCGAGTTCGATCGCGGCGACCTTGGTCAAGCCGCGCAGCCCCCACTTCGATGCCCCGTAGGCGCTGTAGCCGGACAGGCCCTGCAACCCGGCCTGCGACGACACGTTGATCACCGAGCCGCCGCCCGCGGCGCGCATCGGCTCCACCACGGCTTTGATGCCGAGGAACGCGCCGATCAGGTTGACCCGCAGCATCGTCTCGAAGTCGTCGGCGGACTGTTCGACCAGCGGAATCGACCGGCAGATCGCGGCATTGTTGACCAGCACGTCCAGGCGCCCGAACGCGCTGACCGCGGTGTCGACGACGGCCGCCCAACCGGCCTCGTCGCCGACGTCATGAGGCACGAAACGGGCCCCGATCTCGGCGGCAACAGCGGCCCCCTCGTCGGCCAGCACGTCGGTCAGCACCACCTGAGCGCCCAGCGCGGTGAACAGCCGGGCCTCCGCCGCCCCCTGGCCGCGGGCCGCCCCGGTGATGACGGCGACCTTGCCGGTCAGGTCGGTCAGCGCCATCGTGCCTAGTCCCCGTCCTGGTCGATGCCGGTCAGCATGATCTCCGAGACCCGGCGCGGGAACTCGGTGAACTTGGCCATCAGCGTGATGCTGCGCGGCAGGATGACATGTCGGCGGTTGCGGTCGATTGCGTCCGCGATCGCGGTGGCGACGACGTCGGGCTCCATCGCGGGCGCGGTCATGCGCAGCTTCTCCGCCCGCTCGATGGTGCGCCGCGCCGGCCCGAACGCCCGGATCTGGTCGATCATGTCGGTCTTGACCTCACCGAGCTGCACCAGCGTGGTGTTCACCGGCTTGCCACGCAGCTCGGATCGGATGCCGGCGGTGAAATGACTCAGCCCGGCCTTCGAGGCGCCGTACAAGGTGACGCCGGGCCCGGTCGAGATCGCCCCGAACGACGAGACGTTGACGATATGGCCGCGGCCGCGGGCCACCATGCGCGGCATCAACTGCCGACACAGCTCCATCGGGGCGGCGAGGTTGACCTGCAGTAGGTCGCGCACCTGCTGGGCGCTGGCCTCCGGGAACCGACCGACCCGGTCGATGCCGGCGTTGTTGATCAGCACATCCACCGGACCGTCGGCCTCGACCCGGTCGATCAGCGCCTCCACGGCCGCCGGGTCGCACAGGTCGGTCGGGTAGGCCTTGCCCTCAATCTCCTTGGCCAGGATCTCCAACGCCGCAGCATCGCGCGCCACCAGCGCCACGGCGGCGCCACGCGCGGCCGCCACCTCGGCGATGCTCTTGCCGAGACCGCGGCTGGCACCGGTGACCAGGACCCGAGCGTTCCTCAGTTGCATGCCGATCCTTCCGGTAGGGCCGCGCGGAGCACCGCGCAGACGTCGTCGCTGGCCCGGGCGGCCAACGGCAGATGATCCGCCAGGTTGAAGAAGCCGTGGAAGCCATGCTGGTAGCGCTGCACGCTGGCCGGGACGCCCGCGGATTGCAGGCGCCGCGCATACTCCTCCCCCTCCTCGCAGAGCGGGTCCAGCGAGCCGGTGACGACGTGAGCCGGTGGCAGACCGGCGAGTTCGCCCAGGATCGGGGAGACCAGCGGGTTGCTGCGGTCGCCGTCACGGCCGAGGTACTGCTCGGTGAACCACTGCATGTGGTCCGCGGTGAGCGTCCCGCTCGGGCCGCGCCGGCCACGCGACGCCGACGCCTGCTTACGGCGCTGATCAACGACGGGATAGATCAGCAGCTGGAATGCGATCGGCGGGCCGCCACGATCCCGGGCCAGCATCGCCACCACGGCAGCGAGGTTGCCCCCGGCGCTGTCGCCGGCGACCACCAGCCGCGACGGATCACCGCCCAGTTCGGCCAGCTGGCCGGCCACCCACTGGGTGGCCGCCCAGGCGTCTTCGATCGCGGCGGGAAACGGCGACTCGGGCGCCAGCCGGTAATCGACCGACACCACGATCGCCCCGGCACCGTTGGCCAGCCGGCGGCAGCAGGAGTCGTGCGAATCCAGGTCGCACAGCACGAAGCCGCCGCCGTGGAAGTAGACCAGCACCGGCAGTTGCTCGCGGGACGGGCCCGGGTCGAGCGGGAAGTAGATGCGCGCCGGAAGCGGGCCGGCGGGCCCGGGAATGTGGCACTCGTCGACCCAACCGACCGGGACGGGTCTGGCGGGCCGCCGGGTGGCTTTCAGACTGGCCCGCACCTGGACCGCGTTGCCGACCCCGGCCGCGACGGACGCGAAGGCCGCGCTCATCCGGTCGGCGAGCTCGGACTGCATCGAGGCGATTTCGGTCACGCAGCGCAAGGTAGAGCGGCGACCGCCACGGCAAATCCCGAAGTCTCACTGGCCGAGACAACGTGTCGGCCCGCGCACAGCAACGGCCTACAAGTGAACCAGGCCACATCTGATCGGTGAGCGGAGGACCAATGCGGCGTTTGACCGGCGAGGACAACAGCTTTCTGGCGTGGGAGAACGCCGCCCAACCGCAACACACCATCAAGGTGCTGGTGCTCGACCCGATCCGCGGCCCGCGGCCGCTGACCTTCGAGGCCGTCAAGGCGCTGGTCCCGGACCTGGTCGCCCGGGTCGAACCGCTGCAGTGGCAGTTGCTGGCGCCGCGGCTGCGGTTCGGCCGGCCTTGGTGGATCGCCAGGCCCCACGTCGACGTCGACCGCCACCTGCGGCGGATCACCCTGGCCTCGCCCGGCGGCGATCACGAACTCGCGGCGGCAATCGAGGCGATCTTCCACGACCGGCTCGAGCGTGGTCGCCCAGCTTGGCAGTTGTGCTACGTCGACGGGCTGGCCGACGGCCGGATCGCGCTGATCTGGAAGATTCACCACGCCGTCGCCGACGGCACCGCCTCACTGCGCATCCTGGAAGCGCTGTGCAGCAATGGAAGTCCCCCCTCCACACCGCCGCGCGACGAGCGCCGGCCGGCGCTGTGGCGCTGGCTGCCGATGGTGGCCCGCCACCAGCTCGCCGCGTTGATCGGCCTACCGCGGCTGATCGCCCGCACCGGGGCGGTCACCCGCACCATCCTGCGCCGCCGCAAGGCCGGCAAACCCGGCTACGCCGAAGCGTTCGCCGCACCCGGTGCCCGCTTCAACGCGCCGCTGACAGCCCAGCGCCGCTTCGCCTTCCGCGGCTGCGACATGGACACCATCAAACGGGTCGCCCGGGCTTTCGGCGTGACGGTCAACGACGTGTTCCTCGCGGTCTGCAGCGGTGCGCTGCGCGCCTACCTGGACCGGCACGGGGAGCTGGCCGACGAGTCGCTGACCGCGGTGGTGCCGGTGTCGATGCGCCCGCCCGACGGCGATCCCTGGGGCAACAAGGTGGCACGCTGGAACGTGGCGCTGGCCACCGACGTGGCCGATCCGGTCGACCGGCTGGCGGCCATCGCGGCGGCGACCCGCACCGCCCGGGAGGTGCAGGCCGAACGCGACCTGTGGCTGCAGCACGACTGGATGGAGTACTGGCCGCTGTTCTGGTTCTACTCCCGCGCCCTGCCGCTGATCGGCGAACGCACCACGCACCGGCCGACATTCAGTCTGATCGCCTCGAATATGCGCGGGCCCCAACAGCTTTGCTTCGAGGGCGCACCGGTCGAACGGTTGATCTCGTCGGGTCCGCTGGTGTTCCCGATGGGGCTGAACTTCACCGGCTGGAGCTACGAGGGCAAGCTGACGATCGGGGTGCTGGCCTGCGGTGACCACGTGGCCGACGCATGGGAGATCGCCGATCAACTGCCGGTTGCCCTCGCCGAGCTGGCAGCGTCAGTCGAGGGCGTCGAGCAACTCACATGTGAGCCGGCACCCGGTGTGAACGTCGCGCCACAAGCTCGCGACCGGGTCTGAGGCGTCCAGCGCGTGGCCGCGGCTACTGCTCAGCACGCGGTCGGCGGCGGCGCGCGCCCGGGCAGCGGCCTGGCGCTGAGCCCGCGCCGCTGACCGCGGGTGCTGCGACAACGACGCCCGGATCTGCAGGGTCGCGGCGTCGATGTCGGACGCGGCCAGCGCGACCTGCCGGGTCGACACCGTCAGATCCCCGACTTCCGCGCTGCCGTAGGAGGCGGCCAACCGCTGGCGGACCTGGGCGACGTGCGCTTGCCACAGCCCGTCGGCGGCGCCGGCCACCGCGGCCGCCGCGGCGGCGCCGCCGACCACCGCGGCGCCGTCGTCCCGCGCCGCAAAGACCCGCTCGGCATCAACCGGCAGCTCAACGACCTGCACGTCGGCGATTCCGGCATCGGGCAGTCCGGTCGGTGCGGTGCGAGGCGACACCGCCACGTCGGCGCGTGCCACCAGCACCAGACGGTCGCCGTCAGCGGCCAGCAACAGCCAGTCGGCGACGTCGGCGCCGGTGACCTCAGACCAGTGCCCGCTCAACCGCCGGCCGTCCACCAGCCGGCCACCCGGGCCAAGGCCCACCGCGACCCGGGCGCCCGGATCGGCACCCCAGATGTCGGCGCCGGCGTGATCAGGCAGTGCGCCCGCCCGGTGGGCGGCAGCGTTGGCCATCGCGCAACGCCACCCCGAGGACCCGTCGCGGGCGGCCAAGGCGGCCACCGCAGAGACGAACTCGTCGGCGGGCAACGCCTCGCCGCCGAATCGCCTGGGCTGCAACATCTGCCAGGCACCCATCGATATCTCCTCGCGGACTCCGGCCCAGCGCCACAATGAATGCTATCGGCGACACGAAAGGGCGGTGAGCATGCGTGTGCTGACGGCGATTCGGCCGTTGTTGCCGGCTATTGCCGCGGCCGCCGACACCGTCGACCGCAACGCGGCGGTGGCACCGGATACCGTTGCGAGCCTGCGGGAGGCGGGCGTCTTCGCACTGTTGCAGCCAGCGGACTTCGGCGGCCGGCAGTCCGACCCCGGGAGCTATCTGGCGGTGGTGCGGGAGATCTCGTCGGCGTGCACCTCGACCGGGTGGCTGGCCGCGGCGCTGGGCGTCAACGCCTGGCACCTGGCCCTGTTCGACATTGCCGCCCAGCACGATGTCTGGGGTGGCGACCCCGGTGCGCTGATCTGCTCGGCCTATGCCCCGACCGGTCGGCTCGAACGCGCCGGTGACGGTTTCCGCCTGTCGGGGCGGTGGAGCCGCTGCGCCGGGGTGCAGCACGCCTCGTGGCTGATCGCCGGGGCGTTGGTGGTGGGGGCCGATGGCGCCGCTGAAGACTTCACCGTGGCGCTGGTGCCCCGCGAGCACTACGCCATCGAGGCGACCTGGAATGGCCTGGGGCTGCGTGGGATCGGAGCGGACGACGTCGTGGTGTCCGGCGCTCCGGTGCCCGCCTATCGCTGTTTCGGCTGGGTCAGTGATGCGCAGCGGGCCGCCCTGCCCCCGCTGTACCGCCTGCCGCAACCCACGCTCTACACCCACGCCGGCGCCGCCCCACTGCTCGGCGCAGCGCACGGGATCCTGGACCGCGCCCGGCCGGCCGATCCGGTGAGCGCCGTCGCCATGGCGGCGGCGGGACTGGAGGTCTCGGCACTGCAGATCAGCCGTAACCTGGCCGACCTCAGCGCGTGCGCCCGAACCGGCGCCGTGCCCGACGCCGAGCTGATGTTGCGGGCCCGCCGCGATCAGGTGCTGGCCTTCGAGCGGGCGATGCAGGCGGTCGGGTTGTGTGTCGAGCAAGCCGGCGCCGGCGCGCACCCCCGGCTGGAGCGCGTCTGGCGCGACATGCAGACGGCGCGATTGCACGCCGCCAACGACGTGGAGCGGGTACTGACGGCGGTGGGACAGTTCGCGTTCGGGCTGCCGGTCGATGACTTGATCCTGTAACGGCTCAGACCCACGCGTCGGCGGAGATGGTGCGCAGCACCCGGGACAGCATGCTGTCGGTCTCGGCGTCCCGCTCAGCTCCATCGGCCGGCACGAAGCCCCTGAGGTCGTGGGAGATCCGGCCCGCGGCGCGCATCACGAACGGCGCGGTGCGTTGCAGCCGGTGCATCGGGACCGCGCCGGTCAGGGACAGCCCGGCGATCTGACCGTCGCGGCCCCCGATGGGGGCGGCCACACTCGACAATCCGACCGCCAGTTCCTCGGTGTCGTAGGCCAGCCCGTGCCGGCTGCGGATCCGGGCCAGCTCCCGGTGCAGGGTGGCGCGATCACCGATGGTGGCCCGGGTGCGCTTCGGCAGGACGTCGCCGACGAGCGCATCCACCTCCTCGGCGGGCAGCCGCGCCAGCAGCGCCTTCCCCAACGCGCTGGCATGCGCGGGGGTGCGGCCGGCCACCCGGGTCGGCACCAGCGCACCGCCGTCCCCGGCGACCTTGTCGAGGTAGACGACGTCACCGCCGAGGAGCACCCCCAGGTGCACCACCAGCCGGGTGTCGGAGTGCAGCCGCGCCAGGGTCGTCGAGGCCACTCCGCGCAGTTCGGCGTGGTCGACGATCTGCGCGACGGGCAGCGGCGAGGCAGCCATGCCGTAACCGTCGGGCCGGTGCTGCACCAGGCCGGCCGAGTCCAGTTGGGTCAGGATCCGGTGCACCGAGGAGCGCGGCAGCCCGGTGCGGGCCACCACCTGGTCGAGCCGCAGTCGCTTGCCGGGTTCGTCGAACTGGTTGATGATCAGCGCCACCCGCGCCACCATCGACGTCGCCTCCATACCGGGTGATTATTCCCGCGCCGTCACTGCCCCAGTACGTATTTCACGGTCGGCCCGGCGGTCCAGCCGCCGTCGACGGCGATCTCCGCGCCGGTGACGTAGGCGGCGTCGTCGGACAACAGGAAACTGACGGCCCCGGCGATCTCCTCGGGCACGCCGACCCGGCCCATCGGGGTATTCGGGAAGCCGCCGTCTCCGGGCTCGATACCGATCTCGGCGGTCATCGGGGTGTAAGTCATGCCCGGATGCACGGAGTTGACCCGGACCTTCTCCCCGGCCAGTTCGACGGCCGCGATCTTGGTCAGCCCCCGCACGCCCCACTTGGACGCTCCGTAGCCGGCGGTCAACGCCAGGCCCATCAATCCGGCGGCCGACGAGATGTTGACGATCGAGCCGCCGCCGGCCTCCCGCATGGGCGCGATCACGGCCTGAATTCCGTTGAACACCCCGACCAGGTTGATCTCCAGCACGCTGCGGAAGTGCTCGACGGGTTCGTGCTCGATGAACTGCCCGGTCGCCACCCCGGCGTTGTTGACCAGCCCGGTCAGCCCGCCGAATTCGGTGAGCGCGACCTGCACCGCGGCCGCCCAACCGGCCGGCTCGGTGACGTCGAGGTGCACGTAGCGCGCGGAGTCGCCGATCTCGGCGGCCAGGCGGGTGCCCTCATCGTCGAGGATGTCGCCGATCACCACCCGCCCGCCGCCGGCGACGAGATGACGGGCGAACGCGGCGCCCAGGCCGCGGGCACCGCCGGTGATCAGGATGACTTTGCCGGCCAAGCGGGCGGTTTCGGTGAGCATGGCCACAGCATCGACTCGGGCGACCCGCACGTCACCGGGAGTCTCACACAGCGGGACAATCGCTGGGTGGGCGCGACCGGCTGCTCGTAGCGTCGCGCGTTATGGAGACCGATGTGGATGTGGTGGTGATCGGGGCGGGTTTCGCCGGCCTCTACGCGCTGCACCGCCTGCGCGGCGACGGGCTGACCGTGCGGGTGTTCGAGGCGGCCGACGGGGTCGGCGGCGTCTGGTACTGGAACCGCTATCCGGGCGCGCGCTGCGACGTCGAAAGCGTCGACTACTCCTACTCCTTCGACGCCCAGCTGCAGCAGGACTGGGACTGGAGCGAGAAGTACGCCACCCAGCCGGAGATCCTGCGCTACCTCAACCATGTCGCCGATCGCTTCGACCTGCGCCGCGACATCTCGTTCAGGACGCGGGTGACGGGCATGGTCCTCGACGAGGCCACCTTGAGCTGGCAAGTCCGCACCGACGCCGGCGAGGTGGTGACCGCACGGTTCTGCGTGCTCGCGGTCGGTCCGCTGTCCAATGCCAATGTCCCGGCGATCGAGGGGTTGGCGTCCTTCACCGGCGAGACGTACCACACGGCGCACTGGCCGCACCGCGGTGTGGACTTCACCGGCAAGCGGGTCGGCGTGATCGGCACCGGCTCCTCGGGCATTCAGGTGATCCCGCCGATCGCCAACGAGGCGGCACACCTGACGGTATTCCAGCGCACCGCCAACTACAGCATCCCGGCCGGCAACGCGCCCCTGGACGAGGCGACCCGGCGCAAACACAAGGCGGGGTATGCCGAACGCCGCCGTCGCTCGATGGCCAGTGGTGGCGGCTCGCCGCACGAGCCGCACCCCTGCTCGGCGCTGGAGGTGTCCGACGACGAGCGGGAGGCCGCCTACGAACGACGGTGGCAACTCGGCGGGGTGCTGTTCTCCAAGACCTTCCCGGATCAACTGGTCACCATCGCGGCCAACGACACCGCCCGGAGGTTCTGGGAGAAGAAGATCCGCGCGATAGTCGACGATCCGGCTACCGCGCAGCTGCTGATCCCGCGTGACCATCCGATCGGAGCGAAGCGGATCTGCACCGACGACAACTACTTCGCGACGTTCAACCGCGACCACGTACAGCTGGTGGACCTGCGCGCCACCCCGATCGAGCGGATCGATGCGCGCGGCATCTGCACCACCGCGGCGCACCATGACCTGGACGTCCTGGTCCTGGCGACCGGATTCGACGCCATGACCGGGTCGGTCGCCAAGATCGACATCGTCGGCCGCGGCGGCGCGACGCTCAACGAGACCTGGGCCGGCGGGCCGGTCACCTACCTGGGGTTGAGCATCCCGGGATTCCCGAACCTGTTCAACATGACCGGGCCGGGCAGTCCCTCGGTGCTCGCCAACATGGTGCTGCACTCCGAGCTGCACGTCGACTGGGTCGCCGACGCGATCGGATACCTCGACGCGCACGGCGCGGCCGCCTTGGAGGCGCGCAGTGACGCGGCCGCCGAGTGGGGCGCCGAATGCACCCGGCGCGCAGCGGAGACCCTGATGCCGCAGGCCAATTCGTGGTATTTGGGGGCCAATATCGCCGGGCGTCCGCGCGTGTTCATGCCGTTCGTCGGCGGCTTCGGCACCTACGGCCGCATCATCGCCGAGGTGGCGGCCGCCGGCTACAAGGGCTTCGACGTCCTGGAGAACGACCTCATCCGCATCAGATAGCGCCCCACCTGCCGCACCGGCACGGCGGTCGGCCAGTCGTCGGCGCGGAAGTAGGCGTCCGAACCGCCGTCGACGAAGATCACGCTGCCGCAGAGGAAGTCGGCGGCGTCGGAGAGCATGAACAGCATCCAGTCGGCCAGTTGGCCGGGGTCGCCGAAACCCCCTACCGGCACCGGGAAGCTGCGCACGGCCTTGTCCTGGCCCGGGGTGGCGAGCTGTTTCTCCAGCAGCGGCGTCATGATCGCGCCCGGCGCCAGGGCGTTGAGCCGGATACCCTCGCCCGCCCAGGACGGCTCGACCGCCCGCCGGCGCACCCAGCGCGACACCGCGATCTTGGAAGCCGCGTACGCCAACGACGGCGCACCCGGCCCGAACGGGCGCAGCCAGCGCAGCGCCTTGGCCGCATCCCCGGCGAGCAGGGCCCGCACCGCCAACCGCGGCACCGCCGGCACCGTGGTGGTCGAATTACTGGCGATCACCACGACTTTGGCGCGCTCAGCGGCCGCCAGCGCCGGGCGCCACGCCTGCAGCAGGTCGACCACCCCGAAGAAGTTGACCTGCAGGATCAGCGGCGTCGCCCGCGGGGTGGGTCCGACGCCGGCCGCCAGCACGGCACCGTCCAACCGGCCCCCGGCTAAGGTCAGCACCCGCTCGGCCGCCGCGGCCCGACCGTGCGGTCCGGACAGATCAGCGACGACGTCGGCGTCGCGCAGGTCCACCCCGATCACGGTGTGGCCGGCCGCCTGCAGCTTCTCCGCCGCCTGTCGGCCCATACCGGAGGCCGCCCCGGTGACCGCATAGACGCCCACGGCTACTCCGCGACGACGCCGCGCAAGCCGTCCGCGCCGAACGCCGGCTCCAGCATTGCGGTGAAGTCCGGACCGCGGCGCAGCATCTGCCCGCCGTCGACGTTGATGACCTGGCCGGTGATGTAGCCCGCCGCGTCACTGAGCAAGAACAGCGCCAGGTTGGCGACGTCCTCGACCTCCCCGGGCCGGGGCAGCGGGGTACAGACGCGGTAGTCCTCGGAGAGTTCCGGCGAGTCCAGGATCGGGGCGACCAGCTCGGTGCGGGTCAGGCCCGGGCGGATGCTGTTGACCCGCACCCAGGACGCCCCCAGCTCGTCGGCGGCCAGTTGCATCAGGTGATCCAGCGCCGATTTGGTCGGGCCGTAGGCGCCGAACCAACGGTGGGTGTTGCTGGCCGCGATCGAGGAGATCCCGACGAACGAGCCGCCGCCACCGCGCACCAGGGCCCGGCCGGCGTGCTTGAGCACATACATCGAACCGTTGATGTTGAGGTCGACGGTGCGCCGCCACGCCGCCGAGTCGATCTGGGTGATCGGTCCGATGGTCTGCGAACCACCGGCGCAGTGCACCACGCCGTGCAGTCGGCCGTGCCGACCCTCGGCGGCCTCGACGGCGGCGATCACGCTTTCCTCGTCGGTGACGTCGGCCGGGAAGTGCCGTGCCCCGATCTCGGCGGCCACCGCGGCCAGCCGGTCTGCCCCGCGGCCGAGGATCAGAACGTCGGCGCCGGCGGCGGCCAGGCCGGCTGCGACCGCCTTGCCGATGCCGCTGCCGCCTCCGGTGACCAGGTAGCTACGGTCTTCGAACGAGAGCTGCACACCGACCCCTCAGATCAAAACTGGAACGTGTTCTACCTATCCAAGCACGTGGTCGACGCCGCCCGCTACGGCTGATCGCGGCGAGCCAGGTCGGTGGCCTTGGCGGTGCGCCAGTCCGGCACCTCCGGCGGCAGCGCCACCGGGAACTTGTTGTCGTTGTGCGCCGACCAATGCGCGTGGCCCAGCTGATGAATATGGAACCCGTGTTTCAGCGCCTCGGTGAAACCCATCGCGTCGGCGGCGGCGTTCACCGAGTCCTTGATCAACAAAGCGGCCATCGTCGGCAGCTGCGCGATGCGGCGGGCGAATTCCAGAGTCTTGTCGGCCAGCTCGTCGACGCCGAACACCTTGGACACCATGCCCAGCCGGTAGGCCTCGTCGGCGTCCAGGGAATCCCCGGTCAGCAGCAGCTCCTTGGCCTTGCGCGGGCCGAATTCCCAAGGATGGGCATAGTATTCGACGCCGGGCATGCCGAGGCGCACCCCGACCACGTCGGAGAACCGGGCGTTGTCGGCGGCAACGATCAGGTCGCACGCCCAGATCAGCATCAATCCCGCGGAGATGGCGTTGCCCTGCACCTGCGCGATGGTGATCTTGCGCAGGTCCCGCCAGCGGCAGGTGTTCGAGAAGTAGTAGTGCCACTCCTGCAGGTAGGTCTTCTCGACGACCGGTTCCCGGGTGCCGCCGTGGCTGCGGAAGCTCGGGTGCTGATCCGGGCCGGGCCGCCGCTCGGCCAGGGCGCCCTCTGAGCCGAGGTCGTGGCCGGCGGAGAAGTTCGCACCGCGCGCCGCCAGGATCACCACCCGCACGGTGTCGTCGGCTTCGGCACGGGCGAACGCGTCGTCGAGCTGCACCAGCAGGGTGCGACTCTGCGCGTTGTGGGTCTCCGGGCGGTTCAGCCAGATCCGGGCGATGCGCCCGTCGTCGAGGGTTTCATAGTCGACGAGATCGCTCATGCAGCCTCCGCCCTGGTTGTCGTCCGCCTCACAGGTTACGGCGCACTTCGCTAGAGTCGACTCATGCCTGCTAAATCCGAACACGCCGACATCGAGGACGTGGAGCCGCTGGCCGACAGCACCGCACGTCAGGCCCGGCGAGTCGTGGCCGCCTACGCCGAGGACGCCGACGAATGCCGGGTGTTTTTGTCCATGCTCGGGATCGGTCCGGCGAATACCGAGAAGCACGGGGCGTAAATGCCGGGGTCGGGGGGTCTGGCTGCGTCGGCCGGAGAATCCGATTTCGTCGTGGTGGCCAACCGGCTGCCCATCGACATCGAGGTGTCCCCCGACGGAACAACGGCCTGGAAACGCAGCCCGGGCGGACTGGTCACCGCCCTGGAGCCGCTGCTGCGTAAGCGGCGCGGCGCCTGGGTGGGCTGGCCGGGCAGCCCGGACGTGCCCGATGCGCCGATCGATATCGAAGACCTGCGGCTGTATCCGGTCGCGCTCAGCGCCACCGACATCGCCGACTATTACGAGGGCTTCTCCAACGCCACCTTGTGGCCGCTGTATCACGATGTGATCGTCAAACCGATCTACCACCGGCAGTGGTGGGAGCGCTATGTCGACGTCAACCGCCGGTTCGCCGAGGCGACATCGCGGGCTGCCGCCCCGGGAGCCACCGTGTGGGTCCAGGACTATCAGCTGCAGCTGGTGCCGAAGATGCTGCGGACCCTGCGCCCCGACCTGACCATCGGCTTCTTTCTGCACATCCCGTTCCCGCCGGTGGAGCTGTTCATGCAGCTGCCCTGGCGCAAGGAGATCGTCGACGGCCTGCTCGGCGCCGACCTGGTCGGATTCCATCTGGCCGGTGGCGCCCAGAATTTCCTCTTCCTGGCACGCAATCTGACCGGCGCAGCCACCTCGCGGGGCGCGGTCGGGGTGCGCAGCCGGTTCGGCCAGGTGAGTCTGGCCGACCGCACCGTGCGAGTCGGCGCCTTTCCGATCTCGATCGACTCCGGCGAACTCGACCGCAAGGCACGCGAGCGGGGAATCCGGCGACGGGCCAAGGAGATCCGGGCCGAACTGGGCCACCCGCGCAAGATCCTGCTCGGGGTGGATCGCCTGGACTACACCAAGGGCATCGACGTGCGACTCAAGGCGTTCCACGAGCTGCTCGCCGAAGGCCGCGCCAAGCGGGACGACACGGTGCTGGTGCAGCTGGCGACGCCCAGCCGGGAACGGGTGGAGAGCTACCAGATCCTGCGTGACGACATCGAGCGCCAGGTCGGCCACATCAACGGCGAGTACAGCGAGGTCGGCCACCCGGTGGTGCACTACCTGCACCGACCGGTCCCCCGCGACGAACTGATCGCGTTCTTCGTGGCCAGCGACGTCATGCTGGTGACTCCGCTGCGCGACGGGATGAACCTGGTCGCCAAGGAGTACGTGGCATGCCGCAGCGACCTGGGCGGCGCCCTGGTGTTGAGTGAATTCACCGGGGCGGCAGCCGAATTGCGGCAGGCCTACCTGGTCAACCCGCACGATCTCGAAGGCGTCAAGGACGTCATCGAGGCGGCGGTCAACCAAACCGCCGAAGAGGGCCGCCGGCGCATGCGCGCCCTGCGCCGCCAGGTGCTGGCCCACGACGTGGACCGCTGGGCACGGTCCTTCCTCGACGCGCTCGCTGAGTCCGGGTGACTCAGCTGCACAGGTGGATCGGGTTGTCCTGACAGGTCAGCGGGTAGTGCACCACCGGGTTCGGCAGCGGTGAGACGAACGTCAGCGTGAACGGATGCTTGTCCAGCCCGGGCTGCTCGCCGCAGACGGCGGCGTGCGACTGGGTGTAGGTGCCGCGCAGGGACGTGTCGAACTGGTACATCTCCTCGCTGGCGGCGGTTTTACCATCCGGGCATTTCTTACCGGCCAGCAGCGGCGTGTGGTAGCTCCACAGGCCGTTGGACAACCGGTAGGCCCCGGCCTGTCCCGGAGGGCCGTCGCTTTCCACCTGCAGCTTGCAGCCGACCGCCAGGTGCAGCGGCACCCGCCCGTCACCCACCGTCGGGACGCACAGCGGATAGATCTTCCACGTCGCCGTGATACCGGCGCCGTTGTAGGTGTAGATGCCCTCCAGCGTGCCTTCCGGCGCCGCGTCGTCGTCGGCGCTGGCCTCGGCAGCCAGCCCGCCGCTCGCCGCCATCGCGACAACGCACGCGATCAGCCCGCGAACGAGTCTCCTCATGCCGCTCATCCTCTCAGCTAGATCGGTGCGATGTTGCTGATCAGCCACTTGCGGTCGACCTTGCGGAAGTCGACCCGCAACCGACTGCCCTCGTAGAGCTTCTCTTTGGATTTGCCCGTCACGGTGCGGTTGATGAAGACCAGCACCGAACCGGTGGTGCGGCGGGCCGCCAGGGTACCGACGCCGACGACGTCGACCTGGTTGACCAGTTGCTTCTCCCGGGCCTGCGGGATGATCTCGTTGACGGCCCGGGCCTCGAACTCGCGCCGGTACTCGCCGGTGAACATCGGGTAGGTCTCGGTCAGGCTGCGTTCCACGGTCTTGTACTCGTAGCCGAGCACCTTGGGGATCTCATCGATCGACAGCTTGACCAGTTCAGCGCTGGCCAGCTGTTCGCCGCGCGTCTCGACCCGGCTCCAATACAGCGTTCCCGCGGTGGCCCCCAGCCCCACGAACACTCCGAGAATTGCCACCAGGGCGGCCAGCACCCACCAACGCTTGCTCATCGGGTGCTACCGTCCGGCCATTTGAGGTCGTAGGCCGTCATGTTCCCGGCGTCGTCCTCATGGACGATGATCCGTAGCGCGTACGGCTGCGACGGCTTGTTGACGCCCTCGCTGTCGGTCGCGGTCGCGCGCATCGCCACCAGGACCGAGGCGTTGCCGGCAACGTCGTCCACGCCCTCCAGGGCGGCGGCGTTGACCACCGCCTCGGAGCTGTGCTTGGTCTCGCGCAGCAGCGCCTTGAGGTTGTCGGCGTTGGCCGCCATGGTGTCGCGCAGCGGGCCGCTGGTGCCGGCCACGAAACGGTCCACCTGGTCGTTGATGGTGTCAGGTGTGTAGGTGTACATGTTGAGCACGGTCTGCACCGCGGTGTCGACGAAGCGCTGGTCCCGGCTGTCGGCTGCGGCGGCGTGCCGGTGCTGCACCAGCAGGACGGCGACCAGCCCGCCCAGCACCGTGCTCGCCACCAGGGCGGCGACACCGGCGACGAGGGCGGTCTGCCGCGCGTTGGCCCGACGCCGCGGCGGTGGGCCGACCGGCCGGGCCGCCCGCACCGCCGCCGGGCTGGGAACCGGCACCCGCACCGCTGCGGCCTCGGCGGCGTCACCGGCCGGGCCGGCCGCCCGCGAGGCCCGACGACGGGTCCGGGTGTCGTCCGGACCGCTCACGTCTGCCTCGGCTCGAGCATCAAGTCCGCCCAGTTCTCCGCCGGCAGCCATTTATCCGAGCCGGAGACGAACACCCCGGTGCCGCCGGCCGGGTCCACGAACCTGCCGGTGCGCTGGTCGTAGCTGCTGTAGGCGACCCCGTTGGCCTGGGCCGGCGCCTCGGCCGGCATCGGACCGGGTGCCGGGCCGGGAGCCGGGTCGCGGCCGTAGGCGGGCAGGCCGCCGTTACCGCCCGGGCTGGTCGGCATGTTCTGGTCCGGCGGGGCGTAGTACGGCCACGGTGCCGGCGGATTCGGACCGAGCTCATTCGGCGGGTACGGCAGCGGGTACGGCGGATTGGGTGCCGGACCCGGGCCGGCGGGTACCCCCGGGGGCAGCGCCACCACGGGCGGGCCGGGGTCGTAATCCGATTCCGGCGGGATGTAGGGGAACTTGTTCATCGGCTGGCGCATCCGCGGGTCGGTGATCGGGGTGTCGTAGGGCACCGGCGGGCCACGCCAGGCGTTGCTGCCGATCGGAATGAAGCCCTTGGGGTCCCGGCAGAGCTGAATGGTAGGCGCCCGCTTGCCCGGGTATTCCATGCAGGGGTAGTTGCGCGCACCCCGGACCGCAGTCGGATCGTTCTGAGCCGCTTTGCAGTACAGGCCCTTCGGCAGCTCACGCACCGTCTCGTCGGCCGGCGTGCGCATCTCGGTGAACGGCACGAACCCGACCGTGCACGGTGGCGGGTCGTGCATGTCGATCTTGAAATCGAGCTTGACGCCCTCTTCCATCGGCACCCCACCGGCGACGGTGAGCAGGGCGGCCATCAGGGCGGGGAAGACCACCAGTGCATGTTCGATCGAGTTGCGATAGATGACCCCGACCCGACCGAAGTTGGCGATGCTGGCCGCCAGCGTCGGGAACGACGCCTGAATTCCACTGAACGTGGTGTTCGCCGCGTCGGTGACCGAAGGCAGCGTCTGCAGTACTTCACGCAGCTGCGGGTCGGCGTTACGCACCTCGGTGGTGACCGCCGCCAGTGACTTGGTGAGCGTCTTGATGTCCTCACCGCTGCGGATCTGGGCGTCCAGGAACGGCTCGAACTGGTCGAGCAGGCTGTAGATCGCGTCGAAGTTGGCGTTGGCCTCGTCGACCAGCTGCCGCGATGACGCGATCATCCGGGCCAGCTCCTGCCCCGAACCGCTGAATCCCTGAAACGCGTTGCGCAGCAGATCCCGCAGCCGACTGTTGGCGACGCTGTTGACCAGCGTCTGGGCCTGATCGAGCAGTCCGGCGATGTCCTGGCCGATCGCGGTGCGGTCCTGGCCGATTCGTGCGCCGTTGTGCAGCGTCCCGGCAGCCGGGGCGCCTGCGGGGGGAACCAGATCGATGTACTGCTCACCGATGGCGGACATGCTCTTGACGGTGGCGGTGACATTGCCCGGGACCTTGGTGCCGCTGTTGAGCCGCATCTGCGCGTCGACGCCGTGGTCGGTGAGACGGACGTCTTCCACCCGGCCCACCGTCACCCCCCGGTAGGTGACGTTGGCGCTCTTGTAGATTCCACCGCCGCCGATGAAATCGGCGGTCACCTGGTAGGTCCCGATCCCCATCCGGCTCGGCGCGTGCAGGTACAGGATCGAGATCGCACCGACGGCCAGCACGGTGACCACGGCGAAGATCCCGAGTTGGATTCGAACCAGACGAGTCAGCATTGGTCAGTCTCCATAGTTCGGAGCCGTGCCGGGCGGGATCTTGAACGGGTCGGCCGCCTGCCCGGACAGGTTGGCCATCTCACCGATCAGGAAGTCCGGTGGGTTCAGGATGTCGTGCATGTGCGGCATGTTCGGGTCGAAGGCGCCGGTGGTGAACACCGACTCGCCGAGCCGGCGCAGCGTGAAGTCGAAGGTGACGTAGACGTTGAGGAAGTCCCCGCGGACCGCGTTGCGCAGGTACATCGACGGGAACGGGAACGTCGGGATGAACGGGAAGGCGGTCACCAGCTCGTTGGCGTTGTCGGCGAAGGCCTTGACGACCGGGTAGAGGTCCTTGATGTCGGCGGCAAAGTCCTCTTTTGTTTCGGTCATGATCCGCGACCCGACGTCGGCCAGGCGACCCAGCGCACCGAACGCGTCGATGATGCTGGAGCGGTTGTCGTTGAGCACCTGAAGCGCGGCCGGCATGGTCTCCAGCGCCCGCCCCAGGCTGGGGGAGCTGCGGGCCAGGGTCACCCCGATCCGGTTCAGGCCCTCGGCGGCGGCGATGATGTCGTGGGCCTGGCGGTCCAGCGATGCGGTGAGCTCGGCCAGCCGCGGTATCAGCCCGGCGAGGGTGCCGGCCCGGCCGGCGACCGCCGCGTACGCCTCCTCGGTGATGTCTTGCAGCGCACCGAGATTGCCCTGGTTGACCACCACCCCCAGTGACGACAGCACCTCTTCGGTGCTGGGGTAGCGTCCGGTCCGGCTGAGCGGAATCTGGTCGCCGGGCGCCAGTTTGCCGACGGGGGGCTCGTCGTACGGTTCGGACAACTCGATGTGTTGGGAGCCCAACAGTGAGGTCTGCGCGACCTTCGCCACCGCGTTAGCCGGAAGCACCACGTTGCCGTCCAGTGACAGCTTGACCGCCGCGTAGAAGCTGCCGTCGGGCTGTTGCACCGCCTGTAGGCCTGAGACGCTGCCCACGGTGACGTCGTGGACCATCACCGGCGAGTTCTGCGGCAATGTGGTCACATCCGGCAGCTGCACCGTGATGTTGTAGGACCCCCGCCCGTGGCCCGCAGTGCCCGGCATGTTCAGCGAGTTCAACCCACCGAACTGGCATCCGGACAACACCAGCGCCCCAGCGCCCAGAGCCGCGCTGCGCCGCCCGGCCCGCCTGACGGCGCCGGCTAGAGACTTCACGCTCATCTGCCCTCCCGCGGTGCGCCGGCCCCGGGTTGCTGCGGGCCGGTCGGCCCGGGCGCCTGGCCCAACTGCCCCGGCGCCGGCGGCGGCAGGAACAGTGCGGCGACGTCGTCGGTGCTCGGCGGGGTGACACCCGGCGCCGGCATCCACTTCAGGTACGGCACCGGAGTCTGCGCCTTGGCCTCGGTTGCCGGGGTGTCGTAGATGATCTGGCCCTTGTAGGCAGTGATCGAGTTGATCGGGTGGAACAGGAACGGCACGAAGTTCATCGCCCAGCGCCGCATGACCGGCCCCATCCGTTCCTTGCAGATCTCCGCCCGCTTGAAGTTGTCCGGCACTGAGCCGATATCGAAGATGCCACCGCAGATGAATTGCACCGGGTTGGCAAGGTCGGGCAGCGACAGCAGACCACTCAACGTGCCCTGCGCCGGGTTGTAGATGTTGTAGAAGTTGGTCAACCCGTGCGGGGTGATGTGCAGCACCTGCTCGAAGTTCTCACTCTGATCGCTGAGCACCTTGGCGAACTCCGACAGCTTGTTGACCTGGCTGATCAACGCGTCGTTGTTGTCGTGCAGGAAGCCCCGCACGTCGCGCAGCGCCTGGTTCAGCGTGCCCAGCGTGACGTCCAGGTCGGCCGAGCTGTCGGCCAGCACCGCCGAGACCGCCGCGACGTGGTCGGTGAACTGCACGATCTGTTCGTTGCTTCCCGACAGCGCGTCGACCAGTACCTGCAGGTTCTTCACGGTGCCGAACAAGTCGGTACGTGAGTCTCCCAGCCGGCCGGCGGTCGCCGACAACTCCCGCAGGGCGCTGCGGAAGGAGTCGCCCTTGCCGTCGAAGGTATCGGCGGCCTGGTTGACGAAGGCGCTCAGCGCACCGTTGAGCTTGCCCTGCTCGGGTGCCAGTTGCGCGCTGAGCTGGGTCAGCTCCTGCTTGACCTCGTCCCACTCCACCGGCACCGCGGTGCGGTTTTCGTCCAGCACCGCCCCGTCGGCCAGTTTCTCACCGCCGGTGTAGGCCGGAGCCAGCTGAATCACCCTCGCCGAGACGATGTTCGGCGCCATGAGCACCGCGCGCACGTCGGCCGGCAACGGGACGTCCCTGTTCACCGTCATGGTGATCTTGACGTTCTCCGGGCCCGGTTCGATGGACTCGATCCGGCCGACCGGTACGCCGACCACCCGGACGTCATCACCGGGATACAGGCCCACCGCCGAGGCGAAGTAACCCGTGATCCGGTAGCCGCGCTGCGCGGGCAGCACCAGGTATACGCCGGCGGCCAGTAGCGCGGCCAGCGCCCCGGTGAGCAGGATTCGTAACGTGGGACGCGTCATGGTGACTTCGGCTTGATGAAGGTGCGGTCGGTGATCATTCCGCGCAGGTAGTCGGCCAGGCTGTCCGGAAGCTTGCCCGGTTGGAAGTACAGGTCAAGTATCACCTCCGACATGGTGGGCGGCGGCATCCCGTAGAGGTTGATCTGGAAGCCGGGGCCCGAGGCGACCACCTCGCCGAGCGTGGTCGCATAGCCGGGCAGCCGGTCCAGGGCCCCGGCGATGCGGTCTTTGCGCTCGATCATGTTGTCGAGTACCAGGTTGAGCTTCTTCAGGGTCGGCCCGATCTGCGTCTGATTGTCGGCAACGAAGCCGGAAAGCTGTTGGGAGACATCTTCAATGCCGCCGATCAGCGCGCCCAGCGCCTGGCGGCGTTCGTCTAGCGCGGCGAACAATTGGTTGCCGTCGAGCACCAAGCGGTTGACCTGGGCGGCACGCTGGTTGAGCACACCGGTGACCGACTTGGCGTGGGTGAGCAACTGACCCAGCGCTTCATCGCGGCGGTTGATGCTGCGTGACAGCGCCGCCACCCCGTCCAGCGCCCCGCGCAGCTGCGGGGTCGCCTCGCGCATCGACTCCGTCAGCACCGCAAGCGCCTCTTCGAAACGCGGCTTGTCCAGGTCGCGGACGTTGCCGCCGAGGTCCTGCAGCGCGTTGTTGAGCGTGTAGGGCGCGCGAGTACGTTCCAACGGGATCTCGGTGACCGAGCCGGCCCCACCAGGAGTGATCGACAGGGCCTTCTCGCCCAGCACGGTATCGGTGCGGATCGCTGCCAGCGACTGGTCGCCGACCCGAACTTTGCGGTCGACGGTGAAACTCACCTTCGCGCTGGCCCCGGCCAACGCCACCTTGGTCACTTTGCCCACCCGGATACCCGACACCGTCACGTCGTTGCCGGACATGATGCCGCCGGCGTCAGCGAAGTAACCGTGATACGTCTTGCCCTGCGGCCAGAACGGCAAGCTGGTGTAGCCGAACGACACGAAAACCAGGCATGCGACCAGCGCGATGCCCAATGTTCCGGTGCGAACCGGGTTTACGCGGTCAACTCTTGACAGGAGAGCACCTCCCCTTGCTGGTATCGGTCTGGCCACCCATCGGCAGGATGATGTCGCTACCGGCAGGCCCGTTGAGCTTCATCGAGACCGTGCAGTAGTTGATGTTGAAGAACGAGCCGTAGGCGCCCAGCGCGTTGAGCCGCAGGTAGTTCTCTTCCAGCGGGTCGATCACCGCGTTGAGTTCGTCCTTGCGCTTGTCGAGCACCGTGGCCAGCGGCCGGGCGTTCTCGATCACGCCTTGCAGCGGCCGCCGGGTGCGGCGCAGCGTGTCGGTGAGATCGGTCTCGACGGTGGCCAGCGGACCGATTGCGCCGGCGATCGCGTCCTTGCCCTGAGCCAGTCCGGTGATGAGCTGCTGCAATCGGTCGACGGTGGCGTCGAACTGCTCGCTCTTCTCATCGACGGTCGCCAGCACCGTGTTGAGGTTGTTGATCACGTCGCCGATCAGCTGGTCACGGGAGGCCAGCGTGGTGGTGAACGAGCTGGTGCTGGCCAGCATCTGCGACAGTGCGCCGCCTTGACCTTGCAGCAGCTCGATGATCGCGTTGCTGATCTCGTTGATCTTGGTGCCGTCGAGTCCCTTGAGCACCGGGCGCATGCCGCCCAGCAGCGCGTCGAGATCCAGTGCCGGCTGGGTGTGTTCCCGGCTGATGGTGCCACCGGGCGGCAGCTTGCGCAGGTCGCCGGCGCCCGACGCGATCTCCAGGTAGCGGTCACCGACCAGGTTCTCGTACCGGATCAGCGCGCGGGTCGAGTCGTAGAGCTGGTAGCGCTTGTCCACGTCGAAGGTGACGTTGACGCTGTTGTTCGGCGTCAGCTCCACGCGTTTCACCGTGCCGACCGGGATGCCGGCGATCCGCACGTCCTCCCCGCCCTTGAGCCGGGAGGCGCTGGCGAAGTCGGCGTGGTAGGTGTGGTTGGAGGCGAACCGGAACTCGCCGAACACCACCACCAGGCCTGCCGACACCAGCAGCATCGCCGCGGTGAAGATGGCGACTTTGATCAGGGTGCTCCGGGTGTTCATCAGTATTCGTCCCGTTCCGCGAAGGCGCCGTTGAAGAGGAACTGCGCGGTGGACGGTGCGTCGAACTGCACCTCGGTGTTCGGCTGGAACGGGATGTAGGCGTTGTCGGTCACCAGGAACGGTGACCGGAACCAGGAACCGCCGTACTGCTTGCTCGGGATATCCGGCAGACCGCGACAGTTCGGCCCACCGCTTGCATTGGCCACCGGCAGACTCTCCGGATAGGTGTAGGCCGGTGCGCCCGGGATGAAGTTGGAGTGCACGTACAGCGCCGGCTTGGTACCGCCCAGCGACGGACCGAACTTCTCCAACGCCCCCTTGATCCCCTTGAAAAGGCAGCCGAACTCCGGCGAGTACTCGGCCAGCAAGCTGGACAATGCCCGGAACCGCTGGATACCGGCGATGAAGTCATCAGCGGCCGGCGCGAAGGTGTCGTAGCCGTTGTTGGCCAGGCCGGTTGTCGCCAGCAGCGCCTTGTTCAGGTTGTCGCGCTGGTCGACCAGGGTCTTACTGACGGTCGGGACGTTGTCGAAGGTCGCCGCCAGGTCGGGCGCGGCGTCGCCGTAGATGTTGCCGACGACCGCGGTCTTGGCGAAGCCCGTCTGCAGTTGCGGCAGTTTGGGATTGAACTTGTCCAGGTAGCCGTTGAGCCCGGACAATAACCCGCCCAGGTTGTCGCCGTTGCCCCGCAGCCCTTCGGCCAGCGCACTGATGGTCCCGTTGAGCTGCACCGGGTCGATCTTGTCGAGCACGTCGGTGAGCTTCTGGAACAGCGTGTTGACCTCGAGCTGCACGTCGGACGCCTGCACGTTGGCGCCGTTGCGCAACCCGCTTCCCGACGGCACCGGCGGCGGCACGAACTCCACCGACTTGGCGCCGAAGATGGTGTTGCTGGCGATGTGCACAGCGGCGTTCGACGGGATGTGGGACATCGCCGAGCTGTCCATGGCCAAGACGAGTTTGGCCTGTTCGCCTTGGTATTTGATCGCCTTGACCTTGCCGACCTGGATGCCGCGGTACTTGACCTTGGCGTCCTGCTCCATCACCAGCCCGGCGCGCGGCGAGGTGACGGTGACCTTGTCGGTGGAGGTGAAGACAGAGGTATAGGAAAGGTAGGTGAACGCGGTGGCGGCAAGCAGGATCGCACCGAGGATTGCCGCGGCAATCCGCACCTGGGTACGACTCGATCCCGTGTTCACCTGCATTCCCTTGCTATCCCGAGAGGTTGAAGTTACCGGACCCGCCGTAGACGGCAAGTGAAACGAACAAGGTGATGACCACCACCACCACCAGGGAGGTCCGCACCGCCTGACCCACCGCGATGCCCACGCCGACCGGCCCCCCGGCGGCGTTGAAGCCGTAGTTGGTGTGCACCAGCATCACCGCGATCGACATGATGATCGCCTGCAGAAAGGACCACAGCAAATCGGTCGGGATGAGGAAGGTGTCGAAGTAGTGGTCGTAGAGACCGGGCGACTGCGAGTTGATGAACACCGTGGTGGACCGGGCCGCAAAGAACGCCGCCAGCACCGACAGTGAGTACAGCGGGATGATCGCGATCAGGCCGGCCACCAGCCGGGTGGACACCAGATACGACACCGCATGCACCGCCATCGATTCGACGGCGTCGATCTCCTCGGCGACCCGCATGGCGCCGAGCTGCGCGGTGGTGCCGGCGCCGATGGTGGCGGCCAGTGCGATCCCGGCGACCACCGGCGCCACGATCCGCACGTTGAGGAACGCCGAGAGGAAGCCCGTCAGCGCCTCGATGCCGATGTTGCCCAGCGAGGAGAAGCCCTGCACCGCGATCACGCCGCCGGAGGCCAGGGTCAAGAAGGTGGCCACCCCGACGGTGCCGCCGATGATCGCCAGCGCTCCGGTGCCCATGGTGATCTCGGCGATCAGCCGGACCGTCTCCTTGCGGTACTTGGTCACCGCGTTGGGGACGTAGCGGATCGAGTCGCCGTAGAACAGCGCCTGCTCACCGAAATTGTCGACGGCCTTGGGCACCCAGCGGAACATCCGCTTGAACCGGAGCGTGGCGTCGTAGCTCATGGCTCGACTCCCGCTCGCTCGTTCCTCGCTCGCCGGAGCACTCGCGCGCTCATTTGACCAGCACCCGCACGCTGATCGCGGTCATGACGACGTTGATGACGAACAGACAGATGAAGGCGTAGACGACGGTCTCGTTGACCGCGTTGCCGACTCCTTGCGGACCGCCCTTGGCGGTCAGTCCGCGATAGCACCCGATCAGTCCGGCGGCCGTACCGAACAGCAGCGCCTTGATCTCGGCCATCACCAGCTCGCCCAGCCCGGTCAGCACGGTCAGCCCGTTGATGAACGCGCCCGGGTTCACGCCTTGCAGGAAGACGGAGAACACGTAGCCACCGACCAGTCCGATCGCACACACCAGGCCGTTGAGCAGCAGCGCGACGAACGTCGACGCCAGCGCGCGCGGCACCACCAGCCGCTGGATCGGGTCGATGCCGAGCACTCGCATGGCGTCGATCTCTTCGCGGATGGTGCGCGCCCCCAGGTCGGCACAGATGGCGGTGGCACCGGCACCGGCCACCACCAGCACGGTCACCACGGGCCCCAGCTGGGTGATGGTCCCGAACGCCGTCCCGGCGCCGGAGAGGTCGGCCGCACCGATCTCACGCAGCAGGATGTTGAGGGTGAACGCCACCAGCACGGTGAACGGGATGGCGACCAGCAGGGTCGGCACCAGCGAGACGCGGGCGATCATCCAGGTCTGGTCGAGGAACTCGCGGTACTGGAACGGCCGGCGGAACATACCCCGGAATGTCTCAATAGACATCTCGACGAATCCGCCCACGGCCCGGGCCGGAACCGTGAGCTGTTCGATCAAGGCTCGTCCTTCCGGTCGGGGCATCCGGGCTGCCGGTGGTCGCAAAACTGTATCCGGATACGGCGGGAGACCGGCGTCGTTCGCGCGATTACGACGCCGCCTCGCGTGAGCCGGATCATATTAACTAGAACAAGTTCGCAGTGTCAAAGGACACGTTTCTACTAGCTAGACTGCCTATTTGTCCTGGTCAGCGCGATTGTGATCCACGCCTCGCTGAAACGCGTTCTAATCGGCGTCCATGAGCTCCGAGGCGGAGAACGTCCGCCGCGGGTCCCGGCCGGAGAAGTAGTTCGCCAGCGTGTCCGACAGCACCGCCGGGTCCCAGGCCTGCCCGTCGGCGCTGAACTTCCGTTCCACCGTCGGCGCCGCCATCAGCGTGACCTCGGGTCCGTAGACCACGAAAACCTGGCCGTTGACCGACGCCGACGCCGGGGACGCCAGGAACCGGACCAGGGTCACCACGTGCTCGGGCGACAAAGGATCGACTTCGCCGGCGCCGACTTCCGGGGCTTCACCGAACACCTCGGCGGTCATCGCGGTACGGGCTCGCGGGCAGATCGCGTTGGCGGTGACGCCATAGCGGCTCAGCGCGCGGCTCGCCGACAACGTCAGGGCGGTGATCCCCGCCTTGGCCGCGCCGTAGTTGGCCTGCCCGACCGGGCCCATCAGGCCGGCCTCCGAGGAGGTGTTGACGATGCGGCCATAAACAGTCCCGCCGGTCCCCTCAGCCTCCTTGGCCTTCTGCCGCCAGTAGGCGGCCGCGTTACGGGTCAGCAGGAAGTGTCCGCGCAGATGCACCGCGATCACGGCATCGAAGTCGTCGTCGGACATGTTGAACAGCATCCGGTCCCGGGTGATGCCGGCGTTGTTGACGACGATGCTCAGCCCGCCCAGGCCATCGGCGGTGGTCACCAACTCATCGGCGGTGGAGCGTTGGCTGATGTCACCGGGCACCGCGACGCCCTTGCCGCCGGCGGCGGCGATCTGGTCGATCACGTCGGAGGAGTCCAGCGCCGGCGCGATGTCGTTGACGACCACCGTCGCCCCGGAGCGGGCCAGTCCGATCGCCTCGGCCCGGCCCAACCCGGCGGCCGCGCCGGTCACCACGGCGACCTTTCCGGACAGATCGGTCACGTTGTCGTTCGCAGTCATCTACGCCGCTCCTGGTTAAGCGCCGGCGCCCCGCGGACGCCGGCGGTTATGAATACCTCTAGTTGTCGTCGCTGAGAGGTTAGTCCTCGACCCGGCGCAGTGCGGCCCGCGGGCACTCGGCGATGGCCTGCATGGCGTGGGCCTCGCGGTCGGCCGGGATCGGTGCCATCTTGACGACGGCCTGCTCGTCATCGTTCAGATCGAAGAGGTCGGGGTCGATTCCGACGCAAATCGCGTTGCCCTCGCAACGATCCAGATCCACCTCAACTCGCATGACATCTCCTGACCGTCATTGTCCGCTACTGTCACCATAGGATCCAACAGCTCCCCCGCACACCGCGCTAGGGGGCCCCGGAGGACTTCGGCCCCTTGTTGAACCCCGAGACTAGAACGTGTTACAACGGGCTGTCGAACAGAATCCTATCGTGACACCGATCACCAGCGAAGGACGCACCCGATGCAGATCAGTTACACGCCCGCCCAAGAAGAGCTGCGTCGCGAACTGCGGTCCTACTTCACCACGCTGATGACCCCGGAGCGTCGTGAGGCACTGAGTTCGACCCAGGGCGAATACGGCACCGGCAACGTCTACCGCGACACCGTCGCCCAGATGGGTCACGACGGCTGGCTCACGCTGAGCTGGCCCAAAGAGTATGGCGGCCAGGCACGCTCGGCGATGGATCAGTTGATCTTCACCGACGAGGCCGCGATCGCCGGTGCCCCGGTGCCGTTCCTGACGATCAACAGCGTCGCCCCGACGATCATGGCGTTCGGCACCGAGGAGCAGAAGAAGTTCTTCCTGCCCAAGATCGCCGCCGGCGAGCTGCACTTCGCGATCGGGTACTCCGAGCCGGGCGCCGGCACCGACCTCGCCTCGCTGCGCACCACCGCGGTCCGCGACGGCGACGAGTACGTGATCAACGGCCAGAAGATGTGGACGTCGCTGATCGCCTACGCCGACTACGTGTGGCTGGCGGCCCGGACGAACCCGGAGGCCAAGAAGCATCGTGGGATCTCGATGCTGATCGTTCCCACCACCGCCGAGGGTTTCTCCTGGACGCCGGTGCACACCATGGCCGGCCCGGACACCAGCGCCACCTATTACCAGGACGTCCGGGTGCCGGTGACCAATCTGGTCGGCGAGGAGCATGCGGGCTGGAAGCTGGTGACCAACCAGCTCAACCACGAACGGGTCGCACTGGTGTCGGCGCAGCCGATCTTCGTTGCGCTCGACGAGGTCCGCGAGTGGGCACAGAACACCAAAGACGCGCACGGCAACCGGATCATCGACTCGCAGTGGGTACAGCTGAACCTGGCTCGGGTGCTCGCCAAGGCCGAGGTGCTCAAGCTCATCAACTGGGAGCTGGCGTCATCGTCCGACGCTGCTCCGTCACCGGCGGACGCCTCGGCGGCAAAGGTGTTCGGCACCGAGCTGGCCACCGAGGCCTACCGGTTGCTGATGGAGGTGCTCGGCACCGCCGCCACCCTGCGCCAGGACTCCCCCGGCGCGCTGCTGCGCGGCCGGGTGGAACGGATGCACCGGGCGTGCTTGATTCTGACGTTCGGCGGCGGCACCAACGAGGTGCAGCGCGACATCATCGGCATGGTGGCCCTGGGCTTGCCCCGCAACCGGTAAAGGACTCGTTATGGATTTCAACACAACCGAAGCAGCACAGGACCTTTCGGGTCTGGTCGGCACTATCGTGGATGCGGTCTGCACCCCGGAGCACCAGCGCGAGCTGGACGGGTTGGAGCAGCGCTTCGACACCGGGCTGTGGCGCAAGCTCGTCGACGCCGACGTGGTGTCCAGTGCCGCGAGCGAGTCACTCGGCGGCGGCGGGTTCGGCGTCCTGGAGCAGGCGGCGATCCTGACCGCGCTGGGCCGCCAACTGGCCGCGGTGCCCTACCTGGAGTCGGTGGTGCTGGGCGCGGAGACGTTGGCCAAATTCGGCTCTGCCGGGTTGCAGCAGGCCTGGGGAGCACCGGCCGTGGCCGGCGAGAAGATCCTCACCGCCGCACTCGACGGGGACATGGGCGAAGGCCCGGTGCGCGCCGCGACGACCGACGCAGGCTTCCGGCTCACCGGGACTCGCACCCAGGTCTCGTTCGCCCCGGTGGCCGACGCGTTCCTGGTGCCGGCCGAAACCGATTCCGGTACCGAAGTTTTCCTGGTGGCTGCCGCCGATCCCGGCGTGACGGTGACCCCGCTGGCGACCACCGGCCTGGGCAGCGTCGGACACCTCGAGCTGTCCGGGACGGAGCTGGAGGCGGGCCGGCGCGTCGGCGGGGTCGAGGTGCTCGACCACCTGCGCAACCTGGCGGCGCTGGGGCACAGCGCCTACCAGTTGGGGGTGCTGGAGCGCGGCCTGGCCCTGACCGCCGAATACGCCCGCGAGCGCGAACAGTTCGACAAGCCGATCGGCAGCTTCCAGGCCGTCTCCCAGCGGCTGGCCGACGGCTACATCGACGTCAAGGGCCTGCGGCTCACCCTGACCCAGGCCGCTTGGCGCGTCGGTGAAGGGCTGCCGGCGACCAGCGAGGTGGCAACGGCCGCGTTCTGGGCGGCCGAGGCCGGGCATCGAGTGGCGCACAGCATCGTTCACGTCCACGGCGGGGTCGGCATCGACATCGACCACCCGATCCACCGGTACTTCCTGGCCGCCAAGCAGACCGAGTTCGCGCTCGGCGGGGCCACCGGCCAGCTGCTGGCGATCGGCCGCGAGCTGGCCGAGACCCCGGTCTGAGCGGTCCGGCCTGAGCGGCCGGCTCCGGTGATCACAGCGGCCTTGCCGTCGAGCCGAAACGGTCCGGGCTCTCACGCTCCCTTGGCTGCTGAATACCGCTGGCTGGGGTCGAGGACGCAATGCGTCCGTCCGAACACCGTCACCATGCACTTGTTGCAGTGGCTACACCGGCTTGGCACCGACGGGTCATCCATCATGCGGCGAACCAAGTCGGGTTCGCGCAGCAGCGCGCGGGCCATCGCGACGAAGTCGAAACCCTCCCGCAGGCCGGTGACCAGATGATCGTGGTTGGTGATGCCGCCCAACAGGATCAGTTTGGTGTTCTTCATCAAAGGCACGAACTGGCGGGCCGATTCGAGCATGTAGAGATCTTCGTAGGGGTATTCGCCCAGCATCTTCCTGCCGAACGCCCGAACCCCGGCTTTCAGCGGCTGCGGCATCAACGCGGCGAACTCGTCAACCGGAACGTCACCGCGGAACAGATACATCTGCCGGGACACCGATGAGCCCTGGGTGAGTTCGATCGCGTCGAGATTCGCATCCTCGTCCAGCAATTGGGCGGTCCGCAGCGATTCGGCAAGCCAGATGCCGCCGGGGATGCCGTCGTCCATGCTGATCTTGGCGATCACCGCGATCTTCTCGCCGACGGTTTCCCGGACCCGACGGGCGATCTCTCGCACGAACCGACTGCGGTCGTCGATGCTGCCGCCGTAGGAGTCCTTGCGCCGGTTGAGCTTCGAACTCAGGAACGAGCTGGGCAGGTAGAGGTGACCGAAATGCAGTTCGACCGCGTCGAAGCCGGATTCGACGGCGACGTCGGCCGCTTCCGCGAACTGGTCGACGACTCGGGCGATCTCAGCGGCGGTGATCTCGCGGCAGTATTGGAGGCTCGACGGGTTGAAGAACCGGCTCGGCGCCATCGGGGTTCTGCCGGTGATCTTCTTGGAGGCCACCACACCGGCGTGGCCCAACTGCGCGGAGACCGCCGCGCCACCTTCGTGCATGGTGTCGGTGAACTTCTTCAGGCCCGGTATCGCCTTGCGTCCCATCAGGATCTGCCCCGGGGCGCTGGCACCTTCCGGCGCGACACAGCAGTAGGCCAGCGTCGTCATGCCCACTCCGCCGTCGACGTAGCGGCGGTGGAACTCGATGAGTTCGTCGGTGACCAAGCCTTTCGGCGAGCGGCCTTCCGATGTGGCGGCTTTGATGATCCGATTCCGCAGCTGAACGGGTCCCAGAGCCGCCGGTGTGAACGGGTCGAGGGTCGGGTTGATCGCCATGGCCGCAAGTTTGGGGCGCGCGAAAACAGGCGGTCAATCGGCGATACCGGTCAGCGAGATGGGCTGCTAACGCAACGCCTGTGATGTCTGGGCGGCCGCTTCGGCGACCAGCGGCGCTACCCGTTCGATCGGCACCGAGTTCGCCGCACCCGCCAGGCAGATCGCCGCGACCGGCCCGTCGGCACCGTGGACGGCGACGGCCACACTGGGCAGTTCTGACCCGAAGAGCAACCGGGCGCGGGCGCCGCGGTCGATCGAGATGCCGTGCGCCAGCCGGATGTGAGCCAGTTCGATATGCAGGGCGGTCAGATCCCAGGGTGTGCCGCCGCCGGAACGCGGTAACAGCCCCCCGAATCGGGCGTCGACCTCCTCGGGCGGCAGCCACGCGAGCATCGCTCGCCCACCGGTGGTCAGGTAGGCCGGCTGCCGGGTGCCGACCTTCGACGGAAGGATCGCCGCAAAATGACCGCCGATCTTGTCCAGATAGACCTCGTCGGAGCCCTCCAGCGCCGCCAGGTGCACCACCAGTCCGGTACGCAGATGGAGTTGATGCAGATGCTCCGCGGCCGCCTTGCGGATCTCGCCGTGCAGCCCATCTTGGCCACCAAGGCCCAACGCTCGCGGGCCCAAACGGTAGTGGGCGTCGCGGTATTGGAGCCACTGCAGCCCGACCAGCTGCCGCAGGATGCGGTGGGTTGTCGACCTCGGCAATCCGGTGCGGGCAGCGACCTGATCCAGGTTCAGCCGGGCCGTCGGTCGCTGCTCGAACGCGTCGAGAATCGCCGTCACCCGCTGCACCATCGAGGGCGGAGCCAGTTCTTGACCCTCAGCGCCGACGGGCCTGGACATTCCTCGAACCTAGCAGTGCAGCGCCTCACCGGGCGTCACCTTGAAACCGGCAAGGCCCGACAGCGGCATGGTGGCGTCATACGTGCGCTGATAGCCGGTGTCGCTGATCTTCCAGCCGTCGGCGGTGCGGCGGTACCGATCGTGGTAGAAGGCGGCGCCGATCAGCATCAGGTCATAGTCGGGCATGATCACCCGGTCCTGCAGGTACCAGATGCCCGATGCGGTGTCCGGCCCGGTCAGCGTGATCTCCGGGTGGCTGACCCGGTGCTCGCTGATGACATTGGCCGGCAGCGAGGACCGCATGAAGTCCACCAGCGAGTCGCGGTCGGTGAACTTGTGCTCGGTGCCCATCGACTTGCCGTAGTCGGCGGTGACGTCCTCGGCCAGCGTGGCAGCGAAGTCATCCCAGTGCTTGGTGTCCAATGCCCGCAGGTAGCGGTATTTGACCTGCTTGATTGCCTCGATGTTTTCCAGTTCGCTCACGCCGACCATTGGAGCATGCCGGACCATGGTGGCGGCGGGATATCCCAACCACCGAGATGGCCCGCCCGCGAAACCACCGCAGAGGCGACGATGTTGGCCATGACTGGCCGGCCTGAACGGAGGGACCCGATGAGGTTGGGTGGCAAGGTCGCCATCGTCACCGGCGGTGCAGGCGGCATAGGCCGGGGGATCACCCGCGCGTTCGTCAAGGAGGGCGCCCGGGTGCTGGTGGTCGATATCAATGACGAGGCCGGGCATGCGCTGGAATCCGAACTCGGCTCGGCGATAGCCTATTTCAGCGTCGACATCGCCCAGCAGGCCAGCGCCGAGGCCATCCGTGACGCCGCATTGGACCGGTTCGGCTCGTTGAGCGTGCTGGTGAACAACGCGCATGCCTCACGGCAGGCACCGCTGTTGGCGAGCACCCAGGAGATGTTCGACCTGTCGTTCTCCACCGGCTTCTACCCCACCTTGTGGCTGATGCAGGCCTGTCATGAGCAGCTGAAGACCGCCGCCGGCTCGGTGATCAACTTCGCATCGGGTGCCGGCATCGAGGGCCAACCCAATCAGGCGTCCTACGCCGCAGCCAAGGAGGCGATCCGGGCGATCAGCCGGGTGGCGGCCAATGAGTGGGCGGGCGACGGCATCAACGTCAACGTCATCTCCCCGCTGGCACTCACCGAAGGGGTGCAGGCCTACCTTGCGGCCAACCCCGGTATTGAGGACCGGCTGCTGGCCGGCACCCCGATGCACCGGTTCGGCGACCCGGAGGCCGACATCGGCCGCGTCGCTGTGTTCCTGGCCAGCGACGACGCCCGCTACATGACCGGACAGACCCTGATGGTCGACGGCGGCACCATCAAGCTGCGCTGAGCGCCTACCCTAATCTGGCCCCATGTCGACACCGGTGTTACCCGACGCGACCGCCAACGTCACCGGCCTGCTGGCGCCGCTGGCCGAGGTCGATGACCGCGGCGTGTATTTTGAGGACTCGTTTACCAGCTGGCGCGACCACATCGCCGCAGGGGCCCGGTTGGGCGCGGCGCTTCGGGCACGGCTCGACCCGTCCCAGCCCCCGCACGTCGGTGTGCTGCTGGGCAATACCCCGTTCTTCTCCACAGTGCTGGTGGCGGCGGCGCTGACCGGGCTGGTCCCGGTGGGGTTGAACCCCACCCGTCGGGGGGCGGCTCTGGAGCGCGATGTGGCCCACGCCGACTGCCAATTCGTCCTGACCGACAACAGCACCGGCGCCGTCGTTCCGGGTGCGATTGATGTCGAGTCGTCCTCGTGGGCTTCGGACTTGGCATCCTACGACGGCGCACCGGTGGCGTTCCGCGACGCCGATCCCGACGACCTATTCATGCTGATCTTCACCTCGGGCACCAGTGGCGACCCGAAAGCGGTGCGCTGCACGCAGTGGAAGGCGGCCTTCCCCGGGGTGATGCTCTCGCAGCGGTTCGGGCTGGGCCCCTCCGATGTCTGCTACCTGTCGATGCCCCTGTTCCACTCCAACGCGGTGATGGCGGGTTGGTCGGTGGCGGTGGCCGCGGGTGCGTCGATCGCGTTACGGCGCAAGTTCTCCGCATCCGGGTTCATTCCCGATGTGCGCCGCTTCGGCGCCACCTACGCCAATTACGTCGGCAAGCCGCTGTCGTATGTACTGGCCACGCCGCCACAGGCCGATGACGCCGACAACCCGCTTCGGCTGCTGTACGGCAACGAGGGCGCGCCGCGGGACCTGGAACGGTTCGCGGACCGGTTCGGCTGTACTGTCATCGACGCGTTCGGTTCCACCGAGGGCGGGGTGGCGATCGGTCGCACGCCGGACACCCCGCCCGGAGCGCTGGGGCCACTGATCGACGGGAATGCGATCGTCGACGTCGAGACCGGCCAGGAGTGCCCGCCCGGCGTGGTGGGCGAGCTGGTGAATCTGAGCGGGCGCGGACAGTTCCGGGGCTACTACCGCGACCCCGACGCCGAGGCTGCACGGATGGCCGGCGGGATCTACCACTCGGGTGATCTGGCCTACCGCGACGAAGCCGGCTACGCATATTTCGCCGGCCGCCTCGGGGATTGGATGCGGGTGGACGGCGAGAATCTCGGCACCGCGCCAATCGAGCGGATCCTGCTGCGGCACAACGCGGTCGCTCAGGTGGCGGTGTATCCGATCCCGGATCCGGCGGTGGGCGATCAGGTGATGGCCGCACTGGTGCTGGCCGACGGGACGTCGTTCGATCTTGCGGAGTTTCGGGCATTCCTGTCCGAGCAGCCCGATCTGGGCCCCAAGCAGTGGCCGTCGTACGTCCGGGTAGCCGACGAGCTGCCGCGCACCGAGACGTTCAAGGTTCTCAAGCGGGTGCTCTCCGCTGAGGGAGTGGACTGCGCCGACCCGGTGTACCGGATCCTCTAGAAGGGCGGATCGTCGGGCAGCGGCGGTGACGGTGGCGGCGGCTGCCAATCCGGCGGCAGCTCTTCGGGTTCGTGGGGGTCGTTGATCCAGCCGCAGAAGGGACTTGCGCTCTTCGTGCCTTTAAGCAAAAACAGCGTGTCACGCATCCGGTTTCGCCACTTGCGGTCCTCGATCTCGCGTCGCCGAGCCGCGTAGCGCTCATTGGCGGCACGCCGGGCGCGGTTATGACGGCGGACCCGCGCCACCTGGGCGGCACGTTGACGAGCGCGACTGCGGCATCGCTGCGGCAGCGGACGCTGGACAGTGAGGCTCAGCGCGTCGGCAAGTTCGGGAATGACATCGGCGCTTCCGGGTTTGGTTTCAAAGCTCACCCCGGTTGGGCTCGTCCAGATCACGGTTCCGTCGGGCGACTGCCGATCCGACCACCCGCCGAAGGTCTTCATGCGGTGATGAAACCGGCACAGGCACTTGAGGTTCCAGGCTGCCGTCGGCCCGCCGGCAGCTGGGTCGTCATGGTTGAACGGGACAGTGTGGTCCAAATCGCAGATGGTGGCCCGGCGGTGGCACCCGGGAAACCGGCACGTCAAATCTCGACACCTGACGGCCCGCGCCAGCTGCACCGACGGCCGGTAGCGTAATGCCGCCGCAGCGTCGACAGTGGCGTCGATTACCCAGCGCGAGGCCGACTCGGCCAAGGCGCGCACCTGATCGGCATCGATGACACCGAATCCCTCCAGATACCCGGGACGATCGCTGCAGCCGCCGATCGTGTCGGCGGTAGCCACAACGTTGAGAATGACCCGAGTTCCCGAGCCGGGCGATGGCCGGTCCGCCGCTCGGGCCGGGCAGTCGGACCGCCCGCACGCGCAGATCAGGGGCAGGCCTTCTGCCAATGCGTTCAAAGCGTCCACCCGACGCTGGTCGAGGCTGCGAGGATCGTCGGCGCAGACGTCATTGGCCATCTGAGTGAGGCGCCTGTCGAACGCCGCGCCCTGCGCGGCCGCGATCTTGCCCTTGATCTCGGCCATGCCGTCGCGCTCTGGGGAGACCCAGAGGTAGCGGTCGTTGTCGGCCTCTTTGCGGCGCTGCCGGGCGGCGTCGGGGTCGACCTCCAGCACCGCGGCATCGACTGCGTTGATGATGCGCCGCCGCGACCAGCTGCTCCAACCACCTGCCCGGGCGGCCAGGTGTTCGTCGAGGCCGCCGATCAGATCGTCGTCGACCAGGTCGGTGCGGGTGATGATCAGTTGCACGGTGTGCCAATCAAGGTGTCCGCGCGCAAAGAGCTCGCCAACCCGCGGTAGCCGGTTATCCAATGCCGCCGCGTAATGCACCTGTCGGCCGGCTGCCGCGGGGGCCAGGTTCATCAGCGCAGAGACCTGCGCGCAGGTCCGCTCGTAACCGGTGACGGTCTCGTGGTCCTGCTCGAACTCCCAGGGGTCGGCGCCACCGTGCCGGCGAAGCAGAGCGGCAATGGCGCCGAGCCGGCGGGCCACCAGCACCGATTCGGTCCGATGAACCGCCGCGATCAGCTCGCCCAGTTGGGCCGGCGACAGGCCGGCCGGTGCCGTGGGCGAGAGCAGATCACTCGCTGTTTCGAACATACGTTCGATACTACCCGAGCCGGCCGACGCGTGCCACCGTTATCCGCAACCCCGGCCGACACCCGTCGCAGCAGCATGGATCCGGCCACCGGGCGCGCAATACTGAGGCAATGCCTGCTGCCCGCCGAGCACTCATCGCGGCCCTGACCGTCGTCGCAAGCCTGGTCTTGAACCTGACCGGGGCCTCCCCCGCGGCCGCCGAGCCACTGCAGGCCGGCTTCGCGAGGCTGGCCAACACGATCCCCGCCACCGTCGGGATCGCCTATGCCCCGGTTGGGCAGAACCAGGCGGGCACGCTCGGCACCCTGCAGAACGGGGTGGCCTGGTCGACAATCAAAGTCCCGCTGGCGATCGCGGCGATTCACGCCAACCGTCCCAATGCGCAGGACCTGGCCGCCAGGGCCGTCACCGCGTCCGACAACGACGCCGCCGAGCAGTTGTGGTCCGAGCTCGGGCCGGCCCCCCAGGCCGCCCAACAGGTGCAGGCCGTGCTGCGAGCCGGCGGGGACACCGGCACCGCGGTCGAATCCCGGCGGCTGCGGCCCGAATTCAGCGCCTTCGGCCAGACCCAGTGGCCGCTGGCCCGCCAGGCCGTGTTCGCCGCCCACCTCCCGTGCATGGCCGCTGCCGCACCGGTCTACAGCCTGATGAGCAACACCGTGCCCAACCAGCGCTGGGGTCTGGCCGGCCTCGGCGCCCCCACCAAGGGCGGCTGGGGCCCCGGCCCGGGCGGGGGCTACCTGGTGCGGCAGTTCGGCGTAGTGGGCACGCCCAACGGCGGCCAGCTCGCGGTGGCGTTGGCCGCCCAACCCAACGACGGCAGCTTCGATTCCGGGGTGGCTGCGCTCAACCAGATGACCCAGTGGCTCAGCGCCAATGCCGCCCAGCTACCGGGTGGCCGCTGCGCGAGGTAGGTTGGCGGCTAACCACGTGTTACCCGCGAGTAGGAGACAGCCATGCCCGCTCCGTCCGCCGCAGACTTCGACCGGCTGCGTGCACTGGTCGCCATCGACGACATCGACGCCCGGCAATCGAAGACCATCGACGAGGTCTTCACCGGCAAGGCGTTGACCACCATCCCGATCGGCACCGCCGAGGATGTAACGGCGGCCTTCGCCAAGGCCCGCGTCGCACAGCAGCAGTGGGCCGCGCGCAGCGTCAAGGAGCGCTGCGCGATCATCGAGCGCTACCGCGACCTGGTGATCGCCCACCGGGACTTCCTCATGGACGTCGCCCAGGCCGAGACCGGCAAAGCCCGCTCGGCGGCCCAGGAGGAGATCGTCGACATCATGCTCAACGCGCGCTACTACGCGCGCCAGGCCGCCAAGTTGCTGGCTTCTAAGCGGGTGCAGGGCCTGCTGCCCGGCATCGTCAAGACTGTGGTCAACCACCACCCCAAGGGGGTCGTCGGCGTCATCTCGCCGTGGAATTACCCGATGACACTGTCGATTTCGGATGCCATCCCGGCACTGCTGGCCGGTAACGCGGTGGTGGTCAAGCCGGACAGCCAGACCCCGTACTGCACGCTGGCCAATGCGGAACTGCTGTATCAGGCCGGGTTGCCGCGTGAGCTGTTCGCGGTGGTGCCCGGGCCGGGGTCGGTGGTGGGCACCGCGATCGTGCAGCAATGCGACTACCTGATGTTCACCGGCTCCAGCGCCACCGGCCGTTCGCTGGCCGAACAGTGCGGCGCCCGGTTGATCGGGTTCTCCGCGGAGCTGGGCGGCAAGAACCCGATGATCGTCACCAAGGGCGCGAATCTGACCGAGGTCGCCAAGGCCGCCACCCGCGCCTGCTTCTCCAACGCCGGGCAGCTGTGCATCTCGATCGAGCGGATCTACGTCGAGCGCGAGATCGCCGACGAGTTCGCCGCGAAGTTCGCCGAGCAGGTGCGTGCCATGAAGCTGTCGGGCGCCTATGACTTCTCCGCCGACATGGGCAGCCTGATCTCCGAAGACCAGATCAAGACCGTCTCCAACCATGTCGATGACGCAAAGGCCAAGGGCGCCAAGGTCGTTGCCGGCGGCAACGCCCGCCCTGACATCGGGCCGCTGTTCTTCGAACCCACAGTGCTGACCGACGTCACCGACGAGATGGAGTGCGGGCGCAATGAGACGTTCGGCCCGGTGGTCTCCATCTACCCGGTCGACAGCATCGATGAGGCGATCGCACGCGCCAACGACACCGAATACGGGCTCAACGCCAGCGTATGGGCCGCGACCAAGGCCCAGGGTGAGGCGATCGCCGCTCGCATCAAGTCGGGCACCGTCAACGTCGACGAAGGCTACGCGCTGGCATTCGGCAGCACCGCCGCACCGATGGGTGGCATGAAGGCCTCCGGGGTGGGTCGCCGGCACGGCGCCGACGGCATTCTCAAGTACACCGAGTCGCAGACGGTCTCCACCGCCCGGATCCTGAACCTGGACCCGCCGCTGGGCATTTCGGGTCCGCTGTGGCAGAAACTGCTGACCCCGATGATCCGGCTGGTGCAGGCGCTACCTGGCCGGTAGCTGAGAGCGGCCTGTAGCCCCTTGTAGGGGTCTACTGAGAGGTTTAGCGTCACTTCGTAGGCCATCCCTGCGAAGGAGGCGGACATGCAGCACGCAGTTCGGCCCTGTCTCACGACCGCGGTTCTGGGCGCCGGGATCATCGCCGCACCCGCGGCCGCGCCCCAAAGCGTCCATACCGCTCCGGTCCGGCTGGCCAGCGGGGAGAACATCGCGTTCGTCATCGGCGGCAGCGGCGATCCCATCCCGTCGGACCAGTACGTGGACACCAACAACACCCTCTACGTGCAACCCAACTTCCCCGGCTACATCCCGCAGGCGCTGTTCACCCCGGAGGGCAACTATGCGCTCTACACCGGAGTCAAGAGCCTGACGCTGGATCAATCCGAAGCCCAGGGCGTGACGATCCTCAAGGATGCGATCGAAAAGCAGATCGCGGCGGGCAACCACGTCGCCGTGCTCGGCGACTCGCAGAGTTCCACCATCTCCTCGATGGTCATGAGCGAGCTTGCGGCCGATCGCATCTCGAAAGACGACGTCGGTTTCGTGCTGCTGGCCGACCCCAACCAGCCCGACGGCGGGTTGTTCGAGCGGTTGACCGGGGTGACCATCCCGAGCCTGGGCATCACGTTCAACGGCGCCACCCCCGACGACCTCTACCCGACCACCATCTACATGCAGGCCTACGACGGGTTTTCGGACATCCCGCGCTACCCGATCAACTTTCTGGCCGACCTGAATTCGATTCTCGGCATCCAGTTCGTACATCCCACCTACCAGGATCTGACCCCCGAGCAACTGGCGTCCGCGGTCAAGCTGGACACCGTCGGCGACACCATGACCACCTACTACGGGATTCCGCTCAGCGACGAGACGGTTCCGTATCTGCCGCTGCTGCAACCGCTGCTGCTCGTCCCCGGCCTCGGCAAGCCGCTGGCCGACCTGCTGCAGCCGATCCTGACCCCGCTGGTGAACCTGGGCTACGGCGACCCGGACTTCGGCTGGGACACCGGTCCGGCGAACGTGCCGACCCCGTTCGGGTTGTTTCCGGACACCGACATGGTGGTCAAGGCTTTCCAGGAGGCGGCGGCCGGGGTGCCGACCGGAATCCAGGCGTTCACCGATGACCTGGGTTCGCTGGATCTGTCGAACCTGTCCAGCTCGGCGGCCTCGGAGGTGGCCGGCAGCTTCAATCTGACCGACTTCGTGAACTCCCTGACCGCGGCGTTCTCCACGGCGTATGCGGCGCTGCTGCCGACCGCCGATGTGATCACCGGAGTCACCACCACAATCCCGACCTATGACCTGCAATGGTTCACCGACGGCCTGCAGTCGGGCAACCTGCTGGAGGCGATATTTCAGCCGATCGCCAACAACACCTACCTGTACACGCTGGCCGCCGGATTCGAAGCCTTCGCGCTGATCAGCACGGCCGAATCGATCAGCGCCGACCTGTCCGGGCTTTTCCCCGGTTAGCGGCCCGCTCCAACTCGGCCAACGCCGGCTCGATCGCGTCGGCCATCTCGTCGATGTCGTCGGCGACCTCCGGCGTGGTGACGAACCCGAAGTCGAGGTGGTCGCGGTAGGAGAAGCAGGTGATGTTCAGCGCCACGTCGAGCACCGGCGGGCCAAGTGGCACCAGCGATTCCAGTTCCGCTCCAGCCATGTAGAGCGGGAACGACGGGCCGGGAACGTTGGAGACGACGAGGTTGATGGGCGCCAACCGATTCGACAGCCCGGTCGCGGTGTAGGCGCGCGCGGCAAGCTGCAGTAGTCCGGGCGGGGTGGTGTCGGTCAGTCCCATGATCTGATGCGCCGAGAGCGCCTTGGCCATCTGCTTGGCGCTCTGGGTGTTCTCGTGAATCATCTTGAGCCGATGGTTGGGCCCTTCGATGTCGGTGGCCAACGACACCGTCATCGAACTGACCTTGTTACCGACCTCGCCCTGACTGTCCTCGGTGCGGGTCGACACCGGGATCTGGGCGACCAGCGGCTTCTCGGGCAGCTCGCCCCGCTTGCTCAGATAATCGCGGGCGGCACCGGCGACCATGGCGAGCACCACGTCGTTGAGCTTCACACCGTAGGCGTCTTTGACCGCCTTGACCCGCTCGAGTTCGACTCGGGCGCCGGTGATCCGGCGATGTGGCGACACACTGGCATTGAATCGGGTCACCGGAGCATCGAAGTAGCGCGGAGGTTTGCGGCTCACACCCAGGCCGATCGTGGCGATCTGCTGGCGGACGGTCTGCTGCAGCAGCCGGCCGATGCGAAACGGCGTTTTGACGGCGACGTTGACCAGCGCTCCGACCGCTTGGCGCTCGAAGCTGGGAACGCTCTCCCCGGTCAGCGATCCGACCGCTTCCGGTTGCGGCGGACGCGGTTCCGGGGTGACGTCGAGCATGATCTCGGACAAGCCGGCGCCGGAGACGCCGTCGACGATCGCGTGATGCATCTTGGTTAGGGTCGCAACCCGGCCGCCTTCGACCCCTTCGATCACCCACACTTCCCACAGCGGCCGGGAGCGGTCGAGCTTGTAGGACATCAGCCGGCCCACCAGCTCTTCGACTTCGCGGCGCCCACCCGGCGCGGGAACGCCGATGCGCCGCACGTGAAAGTCGATGTCGAGTTCGTCGTCCTCGACGAACCACGGCCGGTCCAGCCCCAGCGGTGCCCCGCTGACTCGCCAGCGCAGCTGCGGCAGTTGTGGTAGCCGCTCGATCAGCAGTTGGCGGACCAGCGCAAAGCTGTAATTCGGCGCATTGCTGGGATCCAGGATCGCCAGACCACCGATGTGCATGTGCCAGCCGGCCGTTTCGGCTGACCAGAACGCCGCGTCGACGCCCGAAAGTCGCTGCATCGACCGAGACTAACGCCGCACCCGGGTCGCTGGACGCGGATCGCCGGGGAAAGCGGGCAAACTAGCTGTCGGCCGTCACATGCTTGGCGTGCACCTCGTCGGCGGGGCGCGCCTCGGTTTGCTCCTTGGCCCAGCGGTAGTCCGGCTTGCCGGCCGGTGAGCGCTTCACTTCGTCGACGAACCACAGGCTGCGGGGCACCTTGTAGCCGGCGATTTCGGTGCGGGCGCAGGTATTGATCTCCTCAAGGGACGGCCGGGCGTTCCCGCGCGCCTGCACCACCGCGGCCACGTGCTGGCCGTAGCGGGCGTCGGGCACGCCGACCACCAGGGCGTCGAACACGTCCGGGTGAGTCTTGAGCGCGGCTTCGACCTCCTCGGGGTAGATCTTCTCGCCCCCGGAGTTGATCGACACCGAGCCGCGACCCAGCATGGTGACGGTGCCGTCGGCCTCGACCTGCGCGAAGTCGCCGGGGATCGCGTAGCGCACGCCGTTGATGGTGCGGAACGTCTCGGCGGTCTTCTTCTCGTCCTTGTAGTAGCCGACCGGGATGTGACCACGCTTGGCGATGATGCCGCGCACGCCGGAGCCGGGTTGGACCTCGTTGCCGTCGTCGTCGAGCACCACGGTGTTCTTGTCGATGGTGACCCGGGGGCCCCCGGTGTGCGCTTCGCCCTTGGCGACGATGCTGGTGCCGCCGAAGCCGGTCTCGCTCGACCCGATGGAGTCGGTGATGATCCGGTTGGGCAGCAACTCCAGCAGTCGTTCCTTGATGCTGGGGCTGAACAGCGCTGCGGTGGACGCCAACAGGAACAGCGACGACAGGTCATACTCGTTACCCGCGTCTTGGTGGGCCAGCAGCGCATCCAGCAGCGGGCGCGCCATCGCGTCCCCGGTGAAGAACAACAGGTTGACCTTGTGGTCGTGGATGGTGCGCCATACCGCGTCGGCGTCGAATTCCGGTGCCAGAACGACGGTTTGACCGCTGAACAGCGACATCCAGGTCGCCGACTGGGTGGCGCCGTGGATCATCGGCGGGATCGGGTGGCGGACCATCGGCGGGTTGGCGACGGCCTGCTTGGCCAGATCGTACTCGTCGGCGATCGGCTCGCCGGTGGCGAAGTCGGTGCCGCCGAATAGCACCCGGTAGATGTCCTCGTGCCGCCACATCACGCCCTTGGGGAAGCCGGTGGTGCCGCCGGTGTAGAGCAGGTAGATGTCGTCGGCGCTGCGCGGCCCGAAGTCACGCTCCGGCGAACTCTGCGCCAGCGCCGCTTCGAACTCCACCCCGCCGTAGCGGCCGTAGTCCAGGTCGCTGCCGTCCTCGACCACCAGGATGGTCTTGACCTTCGGGGTGTCAGGCAGCACGTTGGCGACCCGGTCGCAGTACTGGCGCTCGTGCACCAGCGCGACCATGTCCGAGTTGTCGAACAGGTAGCGCAGCTCGCCCTCGACGTAACGGAAGTTGACGTTGACCAGGATGGCGCCGGCCTTGATGATGCCGAGCATCGCAACGACGATCTCGTTGCGGTTGCGGCAGTACAGGCCGACCTTGTCGTCCTTCTTGACGCCCTGGCTGATCAGGTAGTGCGCTAGCCGGTTGGCCTTCTCTTCCAGCTGCCCATAGGTCAGCTTCTCGTCCCCACAGATCAGGGCGACCCGATCCGGAACGGCATCGATGGCGTGTTCGGCGAGATCCGCGATGTTGAGAGCCACAACACACAAACTAGAACGTGTTACATTTCGTTTTCAAGTCGAGGCCCCAACCCGGAAAGGCGGACGCCGGTGAGCGAGTCGTCACAACAGCCCCACGCCCTGGTTGAACAGCGCGGACACACGCTGATCGTCACGCTTAACCGGCCGGAGTCCCGCAACGCGTTGAGCGGCGAAATGCTGGCGATCATGGTCGAGGCATGGGACCGGGTGGACAACGACGACGAGATCCGCTCGTGCATCCTGACCGGGGCCGGCGGCTACTTCTGCGCCGGCATGGATCTCAAGGCGGCCAACAAGAAGGCGCCCGGCGACTCTTTCAAAGACGGCAGCTACGACCCGTCGCGCATCGACGGCCTGCTCAAGGGTCGCCGGCTGACCAAGCCGCTGATCGCCGCGGTGGAGGGACCCGCCATCGCCGGCGGCACCGAGATCCTGCAGGGCACCGACATCCGTATCGCCGGCGAAAGCGCCAAGTTCGGGATCTCCGAGGCGAAGTGGAGCCTGTATCCGATGGGCGGCTCCGCGGTGCGCCTCGTGCGCCAGATTCCCTACACGATGGCGTGCGACCTGCTGTTCACCGGCCGGCACATCACCGCCGCTGAGGCGTTGGAGATGGGCCTGATCGGCCACGTGGTGCCGGACGGTTCCGCGCTGGACAAGGCGCTGGAGATCGCCGAGCAGATCAACAACAACGGTCCGCTGGCGGTGCAGGCGATGCTGCGCACGATCCGCGAGACCGAGGGCATGCACGAGAACGACGCCTTCAAGATCGACACCCAGATCGGCATCAAGGTGTTCTTGAGCGAGGACGCCAAGGAAGGCCCGCGTGCGTTCGCCGAGAAGCGCAAGCCCGAGTTCAAGAACCGCTGATGCAGATCGCAGTCACCGGCGGCACCGGCTACCTCGGCGCCCACACCGTCAAGGCGCTGCTGGAAGCCGGGCATTCGGTACGACTGCTGGTCGCGCCGGGCTGCGGTTCCGAGCCCGTCATTCCACGGTTGCGCGAGCTGGGCACGCTGGAGGTGCTCGACGGCGACATCCGTGATGCCGACGTGGTGGGGACGCTGTTGGACGGCTGCGACTCGGTGTTGCACGCCGCCGGGGTGGTCGGCACTAATGACCGCCTGGAAAAGCTGATGTGGGAGATCAACGCCCACGCCACCGAAGCGATCCTGACCCGAGCGGTGGCCGCCGGCCTGGATCCGGTGGTGTCGGTCAGCAGCTACAGCGCGCTGTTCCCGCCCCCCAACGGGGTCATCGGCCCGGACTCACCGACCGTGCCCGGGCGCAGCGCCTACGCGCGCACCAAGGCTTACGGCGAGCGGGTGGCCCGCCGGTTGCAGGACGAGGGCGCGCCGGTGGTGGTCACCTATCCCTCCAGCGTGGTCGGGCCGGCGTTCTGGACGGCGCCCGGGGTCACCGAGCGCGGCTGGGCGCCGATCGTGCGCTACCGGGTGGCGCCGGTGGTGCGCGGCGGGATGGCGATGGTCGACGTCCGCGACGTCGGTCTGGTGCATTCGTCTTTGATGAAGCCCGGTCGAGGTCCGCACCGCTATCTGTGCGGCGGGATCATGGTCGGCTTCGACGAGATGATCGCCGCGGTGGAGGTCGGATTGGGTGCTTCGGTTCGCCGAATCCGGGTGGCCCCCAGTGTCTTCAAGGGCATCGGGCGGGTCAGCGACCTGGCCAGCAAACTGCTGCCGCTGCCGGAGTCGCTGAGTTACGAGGCGGCGTGGCTGCTGACGTCGGCCACCCCGACCGACGACTCGGCGACGTTGGCCGATCTGGGGTTGGCGTGGCGTTCGCCGATCGAGGCGATCGTGGAGTCGCTGCGGGCGGGGTCCCAGCCCGTCTCGCCGAACGTGTAACCACTGCGAAAATCCGGCCGGATTTTCGCAACCATTACACGTTCGGCGTAGGTGTCGGTATCGCTTGGCAGACTCCCGCCATGGCGACACCGTTCCTGGGCAGCGAGGCGGTCCGAAGCGGCCGGTTGACGCCGTACGCCTTGCGGAGCCGGTTCGTCGCGATCCATCCGGACGTTTATGTTCCAGCCGGTACTCGACCCACCGCGGTCTTGCGAGCCCAAGCCGCCTGGCTGTGGTCGCGGCGGCGTGGGGTGGTCGCGGGCCAGTCGGCCGCCGCATTGCACGGCGCGAAGTGGGTTGATGACCACGCGCCGGCGGAGGTGCTCTATGACTGTCGCCGGCCACCCAAGCACATCCACACCTGGTCGGACCGGTTCGACGACGACGAGGTGCAGCTGATCGGCGGCATATTGGTGACCACGCCCGCCCGCACCGCATTCGACCTGGCCTGCCGCTATCCCCAGGTCAAGGCCGTCGCAGCCATCGATGCCCTCGGGCAGGCCACCGACCTCAAAATCACCGACGTCGAGCTGCTGGCCGAACGATACCGGGGCCGCCGCGGGATCTGCGATGCCCGAATCGTACTGCCGCTCGTCGACACCGGTTCTGACTCGCCACAGGAGTCCCGGCTGCGGCTGTTTCTCATCCGATCCGGCTACCCGCCGCCGCAGACCCAGATTCCGGTTTACGACGAATGGCACCAGCTTGTCGCGGTGCTGGACATGGGCTGGGAGGAGATCATGGTCGGCCTGGACTACGAAGGCGAACATCACCGCACCAGCACCCGGCGCTTCAACCAGGACATCCGCCGCCACGAGACGGTGACCGGGCTCGGCTGGATCGACCTGCGGATCACCCTGGAAGACACCGAAGGCGGCATCCTCGGCCGGGTCGCGGACGCCTGGGCACGACGAGCGTGTACTCCCAGCGATTTTCGGGCTCGGTTTTCACGCTGATTACACGCTCGCCTATACCAGCACCGGCTTGGTCGGCGTGAACACGACCGGCATCGCTTCCGGACCGGACACGAAGTTCGCCGGCCGCAGCGGCACCTCGGCTCCGTCGGCCAGGCGCAGATCCGGCAGCCGCTGAAGTACTCGCTCGGTCATCAGCGAAAGCTCCAGCCGGGCCAGCTGATTGCCCATACAGAAGTGGGTGCCGAAGCCGAACGCGAGATGGCTGTTGGGGTTGCGCTGGATGTCGAACCGCTCGGGCTCGTCGAACACCGCCTCATCGAAGTTCGCCGATTCGAACAGCAGCATGATCTTCTCGCCCTGCTTGAGCTGGGTGCCGTGGAACTCGGTGTCGGCGGTCAGCGTGCGGCACATGTTCTTCACCGGCGAGGTCCAGCGCAGCATCTCCTCGATGGCCCCGGGCAGCAGGCTTGAGTCGGCGCGCAGCATCTCCCACTGATCGCGGTGGCGCAGCAGCTGTTCGGTGCCGCCGGACAACGTGTGCCGGGTCGTTTCGTCGCCGCCGATCAGAATCAGCAGGGTCTCGAAGATGATCTCGTCGTCCGACATCTGGGCGCCGTCCACCTCGGCGTTGACCAGTACCGAGAACAGGTCGTCAGTCGGTTCGGCCCGGCGTTTAGTGATGATGTTTCTGGTGAACTCGGTCCAACCGGCGAACGCCTCCATGACCGCCTGGAACGTCGCCGATTCCGGATCCAGGTGTGAGCTCTGCCCGGCCACCAGGTCGTCGGACCACTTGAGCAGCATCGAGCGTTCTTCGGGCAGGACGCCGAGCATGTCGCCGATCACCGCCATCGGCAGCGGCGCGGCGATATCGCGGACGAAGTCGCACTCGCCGCGCTCGCAGACCGCGTCGATCAACGTGTCACACAGTGTCCCGATGGACGGCAGCTGGGCGTGCACCCGCTTGCGGGTGAAGCCGGCGTTGACCAGCTTGCGGCGCACCAGGTGCTCGGGGTCGTCCATGTCGATCATGTACGGCATTCCCGGCTGGTCGGGCCGGATGCCACCGGTGCTGGAGAACAGCTCCGCGTTGCGCTCGGCGTCGATCACCGCGGCATAGCTGGCCGCGGCGGCCTGCCCGTTGCGGTCCCGGAACACCGGCTCGTGCGCCCGCATCCACTTGTAGGCGGCACGCGCCCCACCGTCGGAGTAGAACGTGCCGTCGGTCAGGTCGACGTCGGGCTTGGTCGCCGGCCTTGGATCGGCCATTACCTCGGTCATCAGCGTCCTCCGGATTACAGTGGGCGTCATGGCTCTTTCGCAGCACACCATCGCTGGCACTGTGCTTACCATGCCCGTCCGCATCCGTCAGGCAGATGTGCATAGCGCGATGTTCTCGGTTCCGGCGGACGCCGCCCAGGCGATGATCGACTACAGCGGTCTGCAGGTCTTCCAGCACCGGCCGGGACAGGCCGTGGTCAACCTGATGCTGGCCCGCTACATCGACGGTGATCTCGGCAAGTACCACGAATTCGGGACCGCGGTGATGATCAACCCGCCGGGTACATCGGCGCGCGGCTGGAGTGCGCTGGGTTCCGCCGGTGCGTTCATCCACCACCTGCCGGTGGATCAGAAGTTCACCCTGGAGGCCGGTCGCACCATCTGGGGCTTCCCGAAGATCATGGCGGACTTCACCGTTCGCGACGGCAAGCAGCTCGGTTTCGACGTCGCCGCCGACGGCCAGCACATCGCCACCATGGAATTCGGGCGCGGGCTGCCGGTCCCGGGCCTTTTCACGTCCCGTCCCCGGACGCTGCAGGCCTTCAGCCACCTCGACGGCGTGACCCGGCAGATTCCCTGGGAGATGCGGATTTCCGGGGTACGCGGGGCGTTGGGCGGTACGACACTGCGGCTGGGCACCCATCCCTACGCTCGCGAGCTGGCCGAGTTGGGCCTGCCGAAGCGGCCGATGATGTCGTCGACGGTCGGGCACGTCGCGATGACGTTCGGGGATGCTGAGGTGATGGGTCGTTAGCGCCGGCTGACTGGCATCGCCGCCGAACACCGGAGCCGACTGGCTGTACCGAAGTGTGCCCGACCGGTGAATTGACGGCTCTGCGGTCGCCGGTACTGTCAGTGCGCAGCCTGAGTACAGCGGGAAGGCCGAAAATGTCGATCGATGCGGATGCGCTGCGCGCCGAGATCGCTTGAGACCGACCGTGGCGCGCCCTTATCTGGAGTATGTCCAAGTTGATGACCTCATCGGCCACGCCGGCGGTGACCCCTGGGCCGTAGATGAAAGTCTGCAGTCGGGCAGCCCCACTCAGATCAACTTTCTGGCCCAGGCGTTCCATCAGGCTGCGGGCTCCGCCACCGCGGCCGAGGAGACCTTTCAGATCGCGCAACAGCACTTCCAGGAGTACAACCGCGAGAACGGCGAGCAGCCGATCAACAACGGTGCCGAGGTGCAGCGGGTGAAAGACGGGCTGCAGGCCACCACGGAACAACTCGGGCGGATCGCCGCCGACCTGGAAAGTATCGCTGAGGCACTGGCTAAAGCTCGACAAACGTCGCACGACAACATCGAGGCACTTAACTCCAACCTACAAACGGTCGACAACATGATCGGCTACTACCGATCCTTGGAAACCGATGGCATCAACTGCGACACCGAGATCAGCCAGTGGCGTCAGCAAGCCAACGATGACACCTCAGTCGGGCTGGAGAATGAAAACGTAATCCGCAACGCGTACGCCAAGACGCTGCAGCAGGCCCTGGATAACCTACGGGCGAAAGATGGCTACGACTTGCAAGGCCTAGTGCCCCGGGACATCCTCCGGAAGCAAGATATGGCCACCACGGTTCGCGACGTTCGTGAACACATCGGCCCGGACGGCCGTCTACACAAAACGCTCACCATGCTGGACGGCAGTCGCCACGAACTTGTCGAAGGCCAGATCCCTGTGTACAGCCACCCGGGCTACGGTACTCGCTACCTCAGCGACACCTACTTCGACAGGAATGGAAACCGTGTGTCGAGCAGCATTACGGAACACAGGCTCACTGATACCGCTAGCTCTCGAGAATTCGATCTGACAGAAATTCGTTTCGCGGACGGTACCGCGGTGACGATGAGAAGTTGGTCAGACGGCACAGTAACCGGCGACGTCACTACCGCCGCGGGCAAGCATGGCGTTTTGCCAGATGAATTCTTCTCACAGCCGATTCCCACCCTCGCGGGTAGTTCTCTCTCCGGTCTGGAAAAGCAGGCTCAGCGCGGGATTCCATTACTCAGCGCCTCTGCGATCGAAAATGTTAAGGCGGGCGCAAAATGGGGCGGCCCTGCGGTGGGCGTCGCGACAGGCATTTACAACGTAGTGGGCGCGGAAACGGTTCACGATGCTTGTGTTGCTTCCTGGCAGGCCGCCGCTGGAACGGCTGGCGGTATTGGGGCAGACCTATTAGTGGGTGCCTTCGCGCCAGAAACCCTACCCATCGTAGCTACGGGCGCTAATATAGGCGGAAGCTGGACGTTCGGGTATCTCGGGGGCATCATCGGGAACCTCACGTGTCTGCCATAAAGTTCTGGACAGGACTATCATTTCTGACCGCAATTCTGGGTAGCGTCGGGTTGTTATGCCTGGGGTGGGGCGTTTATTCGGTTGCGCGGGGTGATTACCTGACAACTGTTACAGTACTTGGGTTTGCAGTATTTTCACTAGGTACGCTCCTACCGCTGTATGTTATCAAATTCGGTCGAATACGGCCGCGTTGTGAAAAAAATACAACTGGCACCGTGGTTCGCCCCGACCGAACCGTCGATGTCATATTTCAGGTCGCAGCAGCATCGGAATGCCTTGCGATGGGGTTATACGCAATCTTCACACCCTTGGGGATGGTCCATATTCCGGTCCCCGGCGGGATGCGGCACTATTTCCTGATCGCCGCGGCCATAGCGGCGGTTTGGAGCTTCCCCAGCCTATTGAAAATGTTCTGTCGCGGTGGCGTGAGCTCCCTGCGATTGACGGCCGAGGGTTTTGAAATCCGACAAGGGCTGTCCTCCGCGAAAGGCGCATGGGAGGAGGTGCAAGCCATTACGGCTCGGCCTCCGCGCGGTCCGATGCCGGTACGCGGCACCATCTTCATTGTTTTTTCCGATGGGCAAAGCCGTTCGCTGGCCGCCGACTCCTACACGCCCGGTGGCCATGCGTTGCGTGAATGGGTGCTTTTCTACTGGACACACCCTGACCAACGCGTCGAACTGACCGATGGTCGTGCCCTTGGCAGACTCCGCAGCCTGCGGTGAGCGGTCAGGGCCCAGGCGATTTCGCAGCTCCCGAAAATCCGGGCTAGCGGAGATTGCCTTTGGTGATCCGCGGTGGAGGCGGACGCTCTGCAACGTCGAACCCGTGTGCAGCAAGCCATTTGGCGGCGTCATCAACGCTGCCAGCAGCATCGAGAAGCTGTTGGATGACACCGATGATTCTCGTCACCGCGGCACGACTGGCGCCGGTGGCGTCGCTGTTGACGCGGTCCTTGATGGCGTTGAGCTGGGTGAGCTTGTCCTCATCCGGTGAGGCGGAGGCCGCAGCTGCGTTGCAGGCTTCATTGCCCGCTTCGCAGATTTCGGTGAGCCGTGGCGCGTAGGTGGTTGACCGCGGCGACGGCTGTCGTCCACGCCCGCTTCTTATCCGCTCGATCCAGGCGCGCCAGCGTCTCGGATTCCAGCAACCGGTTCAGGCCGGCCATCGCCACGTCACACGCTGAACCGTCCGGGGCACTCATGCGGCGTGCCTGGCCGGGGCAACGGCCTGATGCCACGCCAGGTGATAGCGGGCGAGTTCTTCGCTTCCGTCGATCAGGGCATCGATGGCCGCCAACAGCATCCAGTCGGCGACATCTCTGGACAGGTGATGCGGATAGGCCGACAGTACCTTGGTTGCGGTGTCGGTTAGGACGTTGCGGAACCGATCGATTTCGTTGTCGGCCACACCAGACCTGCGGGCCACGGCGTGGGCGACGGTCTGCACTATGCGCGGTAGCCGAGAGCTGGCGCCCGCCGCATCGGTGAGTGTGGGTCCGAGTTCGTCGATGCGCTGGCCATAGCGGGCGCGCTCCCCGGCCCCGGGAAGCGGATCGTTGGGGCCGGCTTCAGCTACGTAAGTGTTGGGCTGATGTGTCGCGGTGGCGACGACCGCACCGAGCAGATCGACCACGCTCAGGTCGTGTCTGCGCTGGGCCGGAGCCAGCAGCGTGACACCGGGCGGCAACAAAACGCCAGGCGGGATCCAGCCCCCGGCCAGGTCGGTCACCAGTACGGTGGTGGTCTCGTCATCGCGCAGCCCAGCCGCCCAAGCGAGGTTGGGTGCCTGGCGCGCCACCGCCTCGACTTTGCGCTGCACATCGTCCTGCTCGGCCATGCGTTTGGCGGCGGTGCCGGCCCCCGCTCCGGCCGTACCCCCGGCGGCCGCGCCGCCGGCCAGCGCCGCACCCGACTGCCCACTTGTGCTCGCGGTTGGTTTGCCCGGCGCAGGACGATCACCCGAGGACGCGACGGTGGTACCACCGGAGGTGGGTGTGGTGGGGCCGCCAGGCGCTGAGGGAGACACAGGAGGTGGACCAGCCGTCGGCGTGGGTGCGGCTGGTGCTGCAGCACCAGCTGGGCGAAGGTCCGCGCCGTAGCCCGGCAGCGGACCCGACGGGGCTGCCGGGCCGGCGCTGATCGGCGCGGACGGCACCGATGTCGGCCCAGCGGTCATGGGCGGAGCCGCTGCCGGTGTCGGCGTCGTCGCTCCCGTGGTCGAAGCTGTCGGAGCAACCTCTGGGCTGGAGGCCCCGAGATTTCCCAGATTGCCGAGCACCCCGCCCGCCATCGGTGTCACCGATGGTGAGGGCGGCACCTGCGGACCTGACGATTGACCGAATCCGCCGGAGCCCGAACCCCCTTGCGCCCATGGCGGTGTACCGCCCAGCCCTCCTGGACCAGCCGGACCCCCGGGAGTACCCGATGCAAATGCTTGGCTCAATCCGCCGCTCTGGAGGCCCTGCGGTGTCGCGCCGCCCCCACCGCCGCCGAGGCCTGGCGTGGAGGAGGTTAGGGGTGATGTACCGCCAAGTCCGCCACCCATCCCGCCGCCACTGGACGGGCCGAAGCCAACGCCGCCTCCCGGGCTTCCACCGGCAGCGCCTGGGAAGCCAGCGTTGCTTCCTGCGCTGCCCGACCCAGCATTGCTGACATTGCCACCACTGCCGCCCGACCCAGCATTGCCGCCACTGCCACCACTGCCGCCCGACCCAGCATGACTGACATTGCCACCACTGCCGCCCAACGCAGCATCTCTGCCACTGCCACCACTGCCGCCCGACCCAGCATGACTGACATTGCCATCACTGCCGCTCAACGCAGCATTGCTGAGATTGCCACCACTGCCGCCCGACCCAGCATGGCTGACATTGCCACCGTTGCCGCCCGCATTGCTGGCTGCAGAGTTGGTTGTAGACCCACCTCCGGCTCCAGGGGTACCGGCGGCGCCTCCGCCGCCACTGCCGCTAACGACTGCTGGCGTACCTGCTCCAGGCGCCCCCCGCCCACCGTCCGCACCGGTTCCGCCGGCGGCAGCAGGCGCCATGGGCGCAGGCGCGCCGAATCCCACTGAACCTTTCCCACCATCAGCGCCGTTGGTCTCAGATGCGCCGCCGCTGGTTCCGCCCTGGCCGCCGTCGGCGCCAGCGCCGTGTGTGGATGCAGGAGCGGCTGCACCGGTTCCGCTTTGGTCTCCCGCTCCACCGTCACCGCTGGCTTTCCCATTGGTCGGCTGTGTGCTGGTGGCATTCGGGTAACCGCTGGCGCCCCCACCGCCGTCAGCGCTCGCCTTGTTCGTGAGTTCCTCGGCTGTGATGGGCGGCTTGCGGGGCGGTGAATCAAAGTTCGCACCGTGGTCTTTCAGCCACTGCCGAGCATCCCCGCCGATGTCGGTTTCATTGAACAGCTGCTGGGTGGCATTCCTAATCGCCTCGAGTGCGGCCTGTCCGGCAGTGTCGGCCGCATTATTTTTCTCACTGATAACGCCCTGTACTTCTGTGAGCTTGACCTCGAGCGGCTTGTTTCCGGAAAGGATTTCTTGGATTTTGTCATTGCCAGACTTCGCGATTCCGGTTAGCGTGGTACGCAATTGAGTCACCGCCTCGGCTACGCTCTTATTTGCCTCACTCTTGCGCTGGCAATGCGCCGCGACGTCCAGCAACCGTCGCTCGCCGATTGCGAGGCGCGTCATCATGTCTTCGGCGGTATGGCCAGTGTTTGACTTCCCGAATTTGAGTCGATCATTTCGGATTTGTTGGCGCTCTTGGTTTTTGACCTGCGAATGTTGCTGCCAGTAAGCGGCCGCTTCCTCGAGTTGAGTCGGGAGCGCTGGCCACCACGCGCCAACTAATAGGTAGGTGAACGGCCTCGGATCTGGTGAGTCAATCACCACACAAGTCCTTCATTACACGCCCTTTTTCGTTGGTCTCGTCAACTGCGGCCAGGAACGCAGGATCGTCCCTCCCATTAGTACCCAGGGCAGTCTCCGTTAGTAGTGCAGTCGCCAAAGCACGTGCAGCGTCGCGGAGTTCGCCACTCAATGCCGGATTGTCAGCCGCATCCTGGATAATGACCGCACCGTTGGTTTCAGCAATACGAGCCAACGCGACATTGTCCGGTGCTGCTGTCTCCACCTGCACGGAATGCACGGCGACCTTGTATCTGGCGCACAATTTCGATTTCGCCTCGGCCTTCTGCGTGGCCGTGTATGTCGGAGTCGAGCCCGATCCAGTCCGGGTGAGCGCTACGAGCAAGGCCACCGCAGCGAGGACGACGGCCAGCGCAGCCAATGTCGCTGTCAGCCAGTTGCGGGATCGAACTGGTGCGGGCGGTGCGGGCCAGGGCTGTGTCATGGTCACGTCACGGATGGTATCTCCGAGGGTCGATTCTTCGCTTACATCATCGTTTCCAAAATGTGGGCACAGGTCCGAACAACGGGCGCAGTACTGCGACTGTCCAGGACCACGCACCGTCTAGAACACCGGCGACAATCACCCTCGGAGGCCGCCGCGCAAAACTGAATTGACCCCGAAGGGCCGCCCTGTCAAGGTTGTTAACGACCGATCTGAGCGGGGTTCCGGATGTTCGTCGATCCGGCGATGCTGCGTTCCGGGGCGGCGGATACCCATAGCGCCGGCGCACACGCCCAGGCCGGGGCGACGCTGCTAAACCAGACCTCCGTAGCAGCGGGCATTTTCGGCGGCTTCGGCGCCGCGGACGTCTTCCACAACGCGATTTCCGCAGCCCACACCGAGCACATCACCACCCTCAGTGGCCACCGCCGGACCCTGGCCGACGTCGGCGACAAAGCCCACCATGCCGCGCGCGAGTTCACCGGCATGGATCAGCGCAACGCAGCCCAGCTTCGTGCGGTGCGGTGCAACTCCAGCACATAAACCCGGCGCTGCTGACCGAAGCCGCCGGCGGCGACCCGTGGCAGGTCAACAACACGCTGCAAAGCGGTAACCCGGCTGTCATCGACGAGCTGGCGCAGGCCTTCCACGACGCCGGCGCCTGCACCGCCGAGGCCAGTGCCGCGTTCGCCCAAGCCCGCCAACGCTTTCAGGCCGCCTGGAACCGGGAGAACGGCGACCACCCGATCAACGACTCCGCCGAAGTCCAGCGCGCCACCAATACCTTGCATCTGCAGCAGACCCAGCTGGCCGCGATCGGCACCGATCTGGAAACCATCGCCGCCGCGCTGGCCGAGGCCCAGAAGGCGGCGGCCGCGAAGATCAACGCGCTGCAGATCCAGCTCCAAGACATCGACAATCGCATCGGCATGTACCAGCAGGCGCAGCTCGACACCTCCGAACTGGAGCAGGTGGCGATCGACGACACCGCTGGCATCCTGCATCAACTCGAAAAGCTCCGCGACGACTACGCCGCAGTCCTACAAGACGCCACCAGCAAACTGCTCTCCGATGGCTACGAGCCGGCACCGCTGCACGGCTACGACGGCGACGGGCAACCCACCCAAGACCAACAAGCCGGTCGCGCTGCCGATGCCTACGGCACTACCGAGCGTGATCGCGACCAGCAATTGGTGGACAGTGCGGGCGAGATGACGCCCGAGAAGGCTGCAGCGGCCGCGCGGCTGCGGGACTACGCCACCGCTACCGACCCGGCCGCCGATCCGCAGGCCCGGCGCCTGGCCGGCGAGCGCCTCGACGACTACCGGATGGCCAACTTCATCGGCCCGCTGCCGATGGACCCGTTCCTGGGTGGAGAGGCTCGAACCCGCGCCCAAACACGGCTGGAGCTGCAGAAGGATCTCGAACGGGGGATGGCCGACGGCCGAGCTTTCACCCCGGATCAGGCCACCCAGCTACTCGACACCGCGGAACAGAATGCCCGAGTCATCGTGACCCGGCAGGCAATCGACGCCCTCGTCCGAAACGGCGGAATGTCGCACCAAGGCGCGACGCAACTCATCGGCGACATCGCGCGAGGCCGAGTTGGCCACATCCTGCGGGATGGCGGCGACGCCGCGGGGATCTCTGCCAGTGCCGGCAAGGCGGCCCTCAACGCGTTTGCCGACAAGGTTCCCACCGGAAAGCATTGGGCACCGGGGGTTGCTTACAGCGCGGAAGACATCGCCGCGATCAAGAATCTGTCGAAGCGCATGGGCTTCGCCGGCAACGTGCTCGGGTCCGCCGTCGGATTCTACGACGTGTTCGTCGACCACAAGCCGTTCGTGGACACCGCGGCCACAAGCGCGGGGGGTTTCGGAGGCGGAATCGCAGGTGCAGAATTGGGGGCCTCCGTTGGTGCCCTCGCCGGGCCAGTGGGCGCTTTCGTTGGCGCACTGGCCTTCGGGGTTGTCGGTTCGGTGTCTGGAGAGAAGGTCATGGAAAACCTCCTCGAGCTGGCGAGGAATTGACGTGCGAGCGGTGCGACGTTTAGCGTTAAAATCGTGAACCCGGTCGCGGGCTTTGCCAGCATGGATCAGCTGGTTGCGTTCGTGGGCGCCCTTGTCTGCGCAATAATAGCCTTTATTCCGGACTCGTCTGACCGCGAAAATCTAAGCCGAAATAGACGGATCTTCTGGGGAGCCACTGGCGCAGCAATGGTATTCGCATTCCTCGGTCTGCTGCCCGACTGGAGATATAGCCTCGAAGCAGCGTTCGCGGTTGGCGCTCTGTTCTTCCTCCTTGCGTTCCGGGATACGCCTTACATTAAGGTCCGCGGAAAGGTATACGCATGGTGGAGATCTGACCGCCTGGCGGAATCCGATGAGCAAAACGAGGAACCAGGCCACGATCCGATTCCCGACTCATACACTGGTTCGTCTACCGCCAATCAAACCTGGTGGATGACGATCGGAGCTTATGCGATATGCATGTTCGTGATCTACGACGACTTCGTCGCGCATAACATTCACTTTGCCGGAATTCCGGCGGCCATCATTTTTATATATGTGCCACTCTACTTTGGCTACTGGGATGCGAGTTGGGACTACCCGATAGCCCGCGGACAGCTAGCGCAATTAGCTACCTTGACTATCATGACGGCGGGAATCTTCGCAGCGCTCTATTTCCCCGGATTCTACGCCGGAAAGCGCTGGCCGCGACGCCCCAAGAGATCCATGGAGTACCGGATACATCCCCGTCACTGGAAGCAGGACAACGGTGACGACCCCTAGATCTTCGCTTCCCGCCCCTCCCAGTACGGGTCCCGCAATTTCCGCTTGTACAGCTTGCCGTTGGGGTCGCGCGGCATTTCGGCGATGTAGTCAATGCTCTTGGGCAGCTTGAACTTCGCCAACCGCGCGCTCGCGTACTCCATCAGCTCCGCAGTCAGCGCGTCGTCGCCCACCACCCCCTCGGCGGGCTGCACGACAGCCTTGATCGACTCGCCCCAGTCCTCATCGGGCACCCCGAACACCGCGACGTCGAGCACCTTCGGGTGCATGATCAGCTCGTTCTCGATCTCGGCCGGGTAGACGTTGACCCCGCCGGAGATGATCATGTTGGTCTTGCGGTCCTGCAGGTACAGGTAGCCCTCGGCGTCGAGGTAGCCGACGTCGCCGACGGTGAACAGGTCACCGGCGCGGTTCTCCTGGGTCTTCTTCTCGTCGTTGTGGTAGGCGAAGCTGGATCCGCCCATCTGCATGTAGACAGTGCCGACCTCACCGGGCGGCAGTTCGTTGCCGTCGTCGTCGAGCACCTTGACCACCGAATACGGCCAGGCCTTGCCTACCGAGCCGGGGTGGGCCAGCCACTCCTCGCCGCTGATCTTGGTGCCGCCGCCCTCGGTGGCGGCGTAGTACTCGGTGATCACCGGACCCCACCAGTCCAGCATCTGGCGCTTGACCTCGGGCGGGCACGGTGCTGCACCGTGGATGACGTTGCGCAGCGAGGACACGTCGTAGCGTTCCCGCACCTGCACCGGCAGCGCCAGCAGCCGGCGGAACTGGGTCGGCACCATGTGGCTGTGGGTCACCCGGTGCTCAGCGATCAGGGAAAGCATCTCCTCGGGGTCCCACTTGTCCATCAGCACCACCTTGTGGCCCAGTTGGATGGAGATGGCCGAGAAGTTCAGCACCGCAGTGTGATACAGCGGCGAACCACAGATGTGCACATGGTTGTCGAACGGCGCCAGGTCATACAGCGCGAAGAAGCCCGCGGAGGCAACCGGCACCGCGTCGGGGTCGGCTCCGGTCAGCGGGCGCTTGACGCCCTTGGGCTTGCCGGTGGTGCCGGAGGTGTAGAGCATCGCCGCGCCCATGGTGCGGACATCGGGGCGACCCTCCTCGCCGGCGCCCAGCGCCGACAGCGGGGCGAAGCCCTCGATGTCGCCGACGGCGAACCGGCGGTCGGCGGCCAACCCGGCCTCGTCCGCGGCGGTCTTCGACGCTTCGGCGAACCGCTCATGGGCGACAAGAGCTTTGGCGCCGCTGTCGGAGAGGATGTAGCCGATCTCCGGGCCGGTCAGATGCCAGTTGATCGCGACGATGTACAGCCCGGTCTGCATGGCCGCGAAGTACACCGCCAGCGTGTCGACGATGTTGGGCAGCACCATCACCAGCACATCGCCGGGCTCCAGGCCCAGCGCCTGCAGGCCGCGGCCGTAGCGGTCGGCGCGGGCAGCCAACTCACCGTAGGTCAGCTGACCACCCAGCACGTCGACCACCGCGGCGGCGTCGGGGGTGTCACGGGCGATGTTCCACAGGCCGGCTTCGCTCATCCGGCCAATCTAGAACGTGTTCTAGTCCGGGTGCAAGGCGAGGCGCCAACACGCAGGCGGCGCTACGCCGACGTGCCGGCCCGGATCGCCCTCAGCATGTAGTTGGTGGCTACGACGTGAAGCCCGGTACCGATAACGAGGGCACGGTAAGCGCGGCCATGGAGCCCGGGGAACGACGCATAGCTGTGGGCGTGTACCAGGCTGCCGCCGCCGGGGGCGTCGGTGATCTCGAAGACCAGCCGATAGCGCGAGAACCGGTGTCGCCCAACCAAAACGATGCGCCGCTGCGGTGTGCTCTCGGCGATCGCAAAGCCGGCGCGGGGCTTTGGGCCGAGCACTACCAGCAGCGGATTGCGTTCGACGCTGCGCAGCAAAGACGCCGTATACCGCTGCAGGGCGGTCCATACCAGCTCTCGTGGCGCATGGACCGCCACCGTGTGCTCGTCGATGTACGGCAGTTCGTCGTCCATGTCGCGTCCTCCCACAGTCGAGACGGGTGGTCAACCCCTCACTGCGGTAGACGATCCAGCGCCGCCGGTTGTGACAGCAGACCCTGTCACCGGCGAACTGACGAGCGCCGGGCCCGAACTCAGATCAGCGACGCCAGCTGCTGAACCTGTGCGGTGTCGCGCGCGGTGACCACCATCATCGTCACCCCGGCGGCCTCCCAAACTTTGATTTGCTTACGGACGTAGTCGATGTCGCCGACGATCACGGCGTCGTCGACCAGCTCGTCCGGAATGACCTTGGCCGCCTCATCCTTGCGATCCGAGCGGAACAGCTTGGTGACGTCGTCGACGACCTCGGAGTAGCCCATCCGACGGTAGACCTCGGCGTGGAAGTTGGTGTCCTCAGACCCCATCCCGCCCATGTAGAGCGCCAGGTAGGGCTTGATGCCGGCGAACGCCGCGGCACGGTCGTCGGTGATGACCACCTGCGCGGTCGCGCAGATCTCGAAGTCCGCACGACTACGCCGCGCTCCGGGCCGGGCGAAGCCCTCGTCCAGCCACTCGTTGTACATGTCGGCCAGCCGGGGGGCGTAGAAGATCGGCAGCCAGCCATCGGCGATCTCGGCGGCCAGCGCGACGTTCTTGGGTCCTTCGGCACCCAGCATCACCGGAATGTCGGCACGCCGCGGGTGGGTGATCGGTTTCAAAGCCTTGCCCAGCCCGGTGGTGCCCTCACCGGAAAGCGGCAGCGGGTAGTGCGGGCCGGCGCTGGTCACCGGGGCCTCGCGGGCCCACACCTGGCGCAGGATGTCGATGTACTCGCGGGTGCGCGCCAGCGGCTTGCCGAAGCGCTGGCCGTACCAGCCCTCCACCACCTGCGGCCCGGAGACGCCGAGGCCGAGGATGTGCCGGCCGCCCGAGAGGTGATCCAGCGTCAGGGCAGCCATCGCGCACGCGGTCGGAGTACGCGCGCTCAACTGCACCACCGAAGTGCCCAGCCGCACCCGCGACGTCGACGAGCCCCACCATGCCAACGGCGTGTAGGCGTCGGAGCCCCAGGCCTCCGCGGTGAAGATCGCGTCGAAGCCGGCGTCCTCGGCCGCGGTCACCAGTTCCGCGTGGTTGGCTGGCGGCTGCGCGCCCCAATATCCCAGTTGCAGTCCCAGCTTCATCCTTGGCTCCTTGCTCGCATGCTTGCCACCATTGTTAGAACCTGTTCTACTCGATGCCGTGACTGCCAGCCAAAGCAACCGCGCGCAGATCGATGAGCACGAGCCACCCCTTTCTGCGCCGCTGAAGTTGTCCTTCGACTACACACGTTCAGTCGGCCCTACCCTCGGCGCATTCTTCACCGCTCTGCGTGAGCGCCGCATCGTCGGCGTCCGAGGTTCCGACGGTCGGGTGTACGTGCCGCCCGTCGAATACGACCCGGTCAGCTACGAACAGCTCACCGAGATCGTACCGGTGGCCAGTGTCGGCACGGTGGTGTCGTGGACCTGGCAGCCGGCCCCACTGCAGGGCCAGCCGCTGGACACGCCGTTCGCCTGGGCGCTGATCAAGCTCGACGGCGCCGACGTGCCGTTGCTGCACGCAGTGGCGGCGGACAGCCCCAAAGCGATCACGACCGGCACCCGGGTGCACGTGCACTGGGCCGACGAGCCCGTCGGAGCGATCACCGACATCGCCTACTTCGAGATCGGTGAGGACGCCGAGCCGGTAACGCAGACCACCGACGACCGGGACCCGGTGACCATGGTGGTGATCCCGTCCAGCCTCGAGATCCAGCACACCGCCTCGCTCCCGGAGAGCGCATATCTGCGCGCCCTGCAGGACGGCAAGCTGCTCGGAGCGCGCACCGGCACCGAGGGCAAGCTGTACTTCCCGCCCAAAGAAGCCGATCCGGCCACCGGCCTGCCATTGGACAACTTCGTCGAGCTGCCCGACAAGGGCACGGTGACCACGTTCGCCATCATCAACATCCCGTTCGCCGGGCAGCGCATCAAGCCGCCGTATGTGGCGGCCTACGTGCTGCTCGACGGCGCCGACATCCCGTTCCTGCACCTGGTGTCCGACATCGACGCCCACGAGGTGCGGATGGGCATGCGCGTTGAGGCGGTGTGGAAGCCCCGCGAGGAGTGGGGCCTGGGCATCGACAACATCGAATACTTCCGGCCTACCGGCGAGCCGGACGCCGACTACGACACCTACAAGCACCACCTGTAAGGGGAACCCGCCAGATGAGCACTCGCGATGTCGCGGTGGTGGGCTTTGCCCACGCCCCGCACGTCCGCCGCACCGACGGCACCACCAACGGCGTCGAAATGCTGATGCCGTGTTTCGCACAGCTCTACCGTGATCTGGGCATCGAACGGGCCGACATCGGCTTCTGGTGTTCCGGTTCGTCGGATTACCTTGCCGGGCGGGCTTTCTCGTTCATCTCGGCGATCGACTCGATCGGCGCGGTTCCGCCGATCAACGAGTCGCACGTGGAGATGGACGGCGCCTGGGCGCTGTACGAGGCCTACATCAAGATCCTCACCGGGGAGGTCGACACCGCGCTGGCCTACGGATTCGGGAAGTCCTCGGCCGGGCAGCTGCGCCGGGTCCTGGCGCTGCAGACCGATCCTTACAGCGTCGCGCCGCTGTGGCCGGACTCGGTGTCGATCGCCGGGCTGCAGGCCCGGCTCGGGCTCGACGGCGGCCAGTGGACCGCCGAGCAGATGGCGCGGGTGGCACTGGATTCGTTCGCGGTCGCCGACCGGGTCGATTCGGTGGAGTCGGCCACCAGTCTCGATGAACTGCTGGACCGACCGTTCTTCGCCGACCCGCTGCGCCGGCACGACATCGCGCCGATCACCGACGGCGCCGCCGCGATCGTCCTGGCCGCCGGCGACAAGGCCCGCGAACTGTGCGAAAACCCGGCCTGGATCACCGGTTTCGAGCACCGCATCGAGTCGCCGGTGCTCGGCAGCCGGGACCTGACCCGTTCACCGTCGACCACCGCGTCGGCGCGCGCGGCGAGCGGCGACGACATTCCCGCGGTCGACGTCGCCGAGATCCATGCACCGTTCACCCACCAGCACTTGATCCTGACCGAGTCGATGCGGCTGCCGTCGCGCGCGAAGGTGAATCCGTCGGGTGGCGCGCTGGCGGCCAATCCGATGTTCGTCGCCGGGCTGGAGCGGATCGGTTTCGCCGCCCAGCACATCTTCAATGGCTCGGCGGGCCGGGTGCTGGCGCACGCCACCAGCGGGCCTGCGCTGCAGCAGAATCTGGTCGCCGTGATGGAAGGACGCAACTGATGGGTCAACTGGCTGCGGTGCTGGGCACTGGGCAGACCAAGTACGTCGCCAAACGCCAGGACGTCTCGATGAACGGCCTGGTGCGTGAGGCCATCGACCGCGCGCTGACCGACTCGGGCTCGACGTTCGACGACATCGACGCGGTTGTGGTCGGCAAGGCGCCGGACTTCTTCGAAGGCGTCATGATGCCGGAGCTGTTCATGGCCGACGCCGTGGGCGCCACCGGCAAGCCGCTGATCCGGGTGCACACCGCCGGTTCGGTGGGCGGGTCGACCGCGGTCGTGGCGGCCAGCCTGGTGAAGTCCGGCAAGTACCGGCGCGTGCTCGCGATGGCGTGGGAGAAGCAGTCGGAGTCCAATGCCATGTGGGCGTTGAGCATTCCGGTGCCGTTCACCAAGCCGGTGGGTGCCGGCGCCGGCGGCTACTTCGCCCCGCACGTGCGCGCCTACATCCGTCGTTCCGGCGCGCCGACCGACATCGGCGCAATGGTCGCGGTCAAAGACCGGCTCAACGGTGCCCGCAACCCGCTCGCGCACCTGCACCAACCCGACATCACCGTCGAGAAGGTGATGGCGTCCCAGATGCTGTGGGACCCGATCCGTTTCGACGAGACCTGCCCGTCCTCGGACGGCGCATGCGCGGTCGTGATCGGCTCTGAAGACGCAGCGGACGCGCGCATCAATGCCGGTGAGCCGGTGGCCTGGATTCACGCCACCGCGTTGCGCACCGAACCGCTGGCTTACGCCGGTCGCGACCAGGTCAATCCGCAGGCCGGCCGCGACGCTGCGGCCGCACTGTGGCGCGACGCCGGGATCACCAGCCCGATCGACGAGATCGACGCGGCGGAGATCTACGTGCCGTTCTCCTGGTTCGAGCCTATGTGGCTGGAGAACTTGGGTTTTGCACCGGTCGGCGAGGGCTGGAAGCTCACCCAGGCCGGTGAGACCGCGATCGGCGGGCGGCTGCCGGTGAACCCCTCCGGCGGGGTGCTGTCCTCCAACCCGATCGGCGCCTCAGGGATGATCCGGTTCGCCGAATCGGCGATCCAGGTGATGGGCAAGGCCGGTGACCACCAGGTTCCGAACGCCCGCAAGGCGTTGGGGCACGCCTATGGCGGCGGCTCGCAGTACTACTCGATGTGGGTGGTCGGCAGCGAGAAGCCCGGCACACCTTCCGCATGATGAAATACACCCTCAGCGTGGCGATGGGGCCAGTCGAGGAACTGGTCGCGCTGGCGCAATGCGCCGAGGAGGTGGGTTTCGACGCGATCGCACTGCCCGACTCGCTGTTCTTCATGGAGAAGGCTGCCGCGGACTACCCCTACACCCCGGACGGCTCGCGGATGTGGAACGCCGACACCCCGTGGGTGGATCCACTGATCGCCGCCGCCGCGATGGGAGCGGTCACCTCGACGCTGCGGTTCTACACCAACGTGCTCAAGCTGGGGTCGCGCAATCCGCTGCTGCTGGCCCGTCAGGTCGGCTCGGTGGCCAACCTGACCGGGAACCGGTTCGGTCTGGGTGTCGGAATCGGCTGGGCGCCGGAGGAATTCGAGTGGTGCGGGGTTCCGTACGCTCGCCGCGGCGCCCGGGTCGACGAGATGATCGACGTCATCAAACTCGTGCTGGCCGGTGGGATGGTCGAATTCCACGGCGAGTTCTACGACTTCGACCGGTTGCAGATGAGCCCGGCGCCCAGCGCGCCGGTGCCGTTCTACGTGGGCGGGCACACCGACGTCGCACTCAAGCGTGCGGCCCGGATCGGCGACGGCTGGACGTCGGCGATGATGACCGGCGCGCAGCTGGCCGAGACCATCGGCAAGCTCCAGGCGCTGCTGGCCGAACACGACCGCGCCGACGTGCCGTTCGAGTACCAGGCGGTCTGTATCGACAAGTTCGGCGTGGACGGGCACCGTGAGTTGGCCGCAACCGGCGTCACCGACAACATTGTGATCCCCTGGATGCTCGACGGATTGGGCTTCGACGCGCCGCTGGCCGCCAAGCAGGATTCGCTGAAACGTTTCGCCGACACCTACATCCACTCCGGCTGGCAGGAGAAGTAATGAATACTGATCACCCCGCCCACATCGCAGGCCAACGCTCCCGCGACGCGGTGGCGGCCCGCGACAAGGAGGCCTGGCTGTCGGTATTCGCCGACGACGCCATCGTCGAGGACCCGATCGGCCCGTCGCCGTTCGACCCGGACGGCAAGGGCCACCGCGGCCGCGACGCGATCTCGGCGTTCTGGGACAAGGCGATCGCCCCAACCGACAAGATCGAGTTCAACTTCGTCGACACCTTCCAGTGCGGCAACGAGGAAGCCAACACCGGAAACATCACGATCACCATGGGAGACCACCAGATCGTCACCGAGGGAGTGTTCACCTACCGGGCCAACGAGCAGGGTGAGCTCGTCGCACTGCGCGCCTACTGGGAACTGGAGCGGGCCGCCAAGACCGCCCGCAAGATCTAGATCGGCTCCAGCCCGTCGCGGTAGCGCTGCGCCAGGTCCTGGTAGTACTTCGGGTTCGCGTTGATCCACATCTCGGCGCCGGTTCCGGCGAGCGGGCCCTTGACGACGGCGGGCGCACCGGTCACCAGGACCCCGTCCGGGATCTTGGTACCGGCGAGCACCGTGGCACCGGCCGCGATCAGACTGCGGCTGCCGATGACCGCACCGTCGAGCACCGTGGCGTGGTTGCCGATCAGCGCCTCGGCGCCCACGTGCGCCCCGTGGATCAGGCACATGTGCGCCACGGTCGCACCGGGGCCGATGTCCACCGGAACACCGGGCGGCACGTGCAACACCGAGCCGTCCTGCACGTTGGCACCCTCCCGCACCACAATGGGGGCATCGTCGCCGCGCAGCACGGCACCGAACCACACTGAGGCGCCGGCCTCGATGGTGACGTCGCCGATCAAGGTGGCGGTCGGTGCGACGAACGCGGTGGGGTCGATCCGCGGAGAACGCCCGTTGAAGGAGAAGAGCTGCATTGTTCAGATATACCTCAGGGCCGAAAGACCCCGAACCAGCAGGCTTTATTGCGAAACCCCGGAGAAAAACTGTAACGTGTTCTAGTTAGAAGCAACGGGTTGGAGGCAACAGGTGAGCACTGACAACGCCGAGGTCGGCGTCCGCGAAATCGACACGGGGACACTGCCGGATCGTTACGCCAGGGGCTGGCACTGCCTTGGCCCGGTGAAGGACTTCCGGGACGGCAAACCGCACGCCATCCACGCGTTCGGCGCCAAGCTGGTGGTGTTCGCCGACTCGCAGGGTGACCTGCACGTCTTGGACGCCTACTGCCGCCACATGGGCGGTGACCTGAGTCGCGGCACCATCAAGGGCGACGAGGTCGCCTGCCCGTTCCACGACTGGCGTTGGGGCGGCGACGGCCGCTGCAAGCTGGTCCCCTACTCCAAGCGGACGCCGCGGGTGGCCCGCACCCGCTCGTTCCCGACCGACGTGCGCGGCGGTTTGCTGTTCATGTGGCACGACCCGGAGGGCAACCCGCCGCCGGACGAGGTGCGGATCCCGGAGATCCCGGAGTGGTCCAGCGGAGAGTGGACCGACTGGCGCTGGAATTCCATGGTGATCGATTCGAACTGCCGCGACATCATCGACAACGTCACCGACTTCGCGCACTTCTTCTACATCCACTACGGCCTGCCGACGTCGTTCAAGAACGTATTCGAAGGCCACATCGCCTCGCAGTACCTGCACAACGTCGGGCGTCCCGACGTTCCCGGGCTGGGCACCAGCTATGCCGGTGCCGAGCTGGATTCGGAGGCGTCCTACTTCGGGCCGTCGTTCATGATCAATTGGCTGCACAACAGCTACAGCGGTTTCAAGTCCGAGTCGATCCTGATCAACTGCCACTACCCGATCAGCCACGACCAGTTCAAGCTGATGTGGGGTGTGATCGTGCAGAAGCCCAAGGGCCTGGACGACGAGACCACCGAGAAGCTCGCCGAGGTGATGACCGAAGGCGTCAGCAAGGGCTTCCTGCAGGACGTCGAGATCTGGACGCACAAGAGCCGGATCGAGAACCCGCTGCTGGTCGAGGAGGACGGTGCGGTCTACCAGCTGCGCCGTTGGTACTCGCAGTTCTACGTCGACGTCGCCGACGTCACCCCGGAGATGACCGACCGCTTCGAGATCGAGATCGACGCGACGGTGGCCAACGAGAAGTGGAACGCCGAGGTCGCCGAGAACCTGCGGGAACAGGCCGAGGCAGACGCCGACACCGTCAAGGCCGAGTAACACCGCCATGGCCCCGGAGGAACGCGGCGTCCCGGGCGTTGAAGACCTGGCTCGGTCCATGCTGATGCTCTACGGCCCGCATGACGACCACGACGACGAGCCCGGTGCCGGCGATCCCGGTCCTGACACCCGGTACGCGCGGCAACCGCTGTTCCCGGTTGATCCGGCGCGCTATGAAGCGATACGTGCTGCGACCCAACGGGACTCGGACCGCTATCTGCATTCCGGTCTGGTTCCGGTGGAATGCCGGCACTGCCGCGCCACCGTCGAGGTGAAGAAGCTGGGACCCGGATACACCTCGGTGCAGTGGAACTCGGCTTCGTTGCAGCAGTGCGCGTACTTCGCCGCCGAACGCGAAGCCGGCAACCCGAGCAGCCGCGCTCGCGGCTGCCCGAACCTGACGAAGAGTATTCGGCACGCCGTCGCCGAGGGGCACCTGGAGGAGACTTCCAGCGCCCCGCCCCCCGGCGACGGCGACTGAGCGCACCGGCTCACAACCCGGCGAAGCGCTCCCGGACCTGCTCGGTGGTCAGGCCGTAATCCTCCAGCGAGTAATGGTGTTTGGGCGCGCGCGGTCCGGTCTTGCTCGCGGCGTAGTCGTCGGCCATCGCCTGACGTGCGGCATCCGAGAGCGGCAGCCCGAAGCGTTCGTAGATGCCGGCCGCGGTGGCCACCGGATCGGCGACGAACTCGTGGTAGTCGATATCGCAGAACTGGGCCTGATCGTATTGGCGGCGTTGGCTGTTGAACAGCTCCAACCCGCGAGCCCAGGTCTCCATCTCGTCGGCGCCGATCTGCGCGCCGACAAAGGTGTTCGACTGGCCTTCGGTGGTGTGCTGGGCCAGTGAGCACATCGACGCCAGGATGGTCTCAACCGGCCGGTGGCACTGCACGATGAGCGCATCGGGGTAGACGGCCATGATCGCGTCCAGGGCGAACAGGTGGCTGGGATTCTTGAGCACCCACCGCTTGTCCGGGTCGTTGAGCCCGATCAGTTGCAGGTTGCGGCGGTGCCGCTGATACGACGGCGTCCAATCCTGCTCGGAAAGCCAGCGCGAATAGCTCGGCAGGTGCGCCAGGGTCTCATAGGACACCGAGTGCAGCGACTGGCGCAGCAACTGCCAGCACTCCTCCAGACCATCGGCGGTCATGAAGTGCAGCCCGGTGTAATCGGGGTTTTCTTCGTGGTGCCGGGCGAACTGAGCCTGCATCTGGGCGAAGACCGGATTGGTCTCCCAGGTCTCGCGTGGCGGCCGGGGCTGCGGGAACTCGGCCAGCCACATCTCCAGGCCCTGATGGGCCGGGTCGGCGCCCAGCAGCCGGTGCAGCGCGGTGGTGCCGGTGCGGGGCAGCCCAGTGACGAAAATCGGCCGCTCGATGGCGACGTCGGCGTATTCGGGATGCTGCTTCCACCCGGCCTGCGACAGCAGCCGGGCCACCAGCGCCCCGCGCAGGAAGAACCGGTTCATCTTGCTACCCAGCTCGGTGAGGTCGGCCTCGTTGCGGTAGGAGTCCAGCAGCACGCCGAGAGCTTCGCGGTAGTTGTCGTCGTCGGGTCCGAAGTCGTCGAGGCCGACCATCTTGGTGGCCGAGGCGTGTAGATCTTCGACGGTGCCGACATCGGTGCGTGCTGTCATCAGTTGTGGTACTCCCCGCAGTTGACGTCGAGGACCTGGCCGCTGATGCCGCTGGCCAGATCGCTGGCCAGGAACAGCACCGCCGAGGCCACCTCGTCCTCGGTGGGCAGGCGCTTCAGGTCGGAGTTCGCGGCGGTGGCGGCGTAGATCTGCTCCACGGTGGTGCCGTACTTGCCGGCCTGGTGGGCGAAGTAGCTCTGCAATGTCTCGCCCCAGATATAGCCGGGCGCAACGGAGTTGACCCGGATGCCCTGCTCCCCGAGTTCGGAGGCCAACGACTGCGACATCGCCAGCAACGCGGCCTTGGCCATCTTGTAGGCGCCGTACTTGGGCTGCGAGTGCCGGATCACCATCGAGTTCAGGTTGACAATCGAGCCGTGGGCCTCGGCCAGAGCCGGCGTGAACGCCTGGGTCAGGCGCAGTGCGCCGAGCCCACTGAGCTCGATGGCGTCTCGAATGTGCTGAAAGGTGGTCTGCGCCAGCGGCTTCATCGACGGCACCCGGAAGGCGTTGTTGATCAGCACGTCGATGTGGTCATACTCGGCCGACGCCACCTGCACCAGGTTGGCGACCTGGTCGTCGTCGGTGATGTCGGCCGGCACCGCCAGTGCCCGCCGCCCGGTGGCGGTGACCTCTTTAGCCACCTCCTCGAGACGATCCGCACTGCGGGCCACCAGCACCAGGTCGGCACCGTCGGCCGCGAATCGGTGCGCCAGGGTACTGCCCAGCCCAGGTCCCACCCCGCTGATCACCACGACTTTGCCGTCGAGCATTCCCGTCATCTTCACCCCAGCATCCTGTTAGCGATTTGCCGCTGGCGCTGCGCGATACGCGCCCGCCAGCCGTCTTGCGCGATCTTGTTGTGGTCGTAGTAAGGCAGTATCGCCGGCACCGAGTCGACATCGACGAGTTCGACGGTCGGTCCGTCGGCCTCGGTCAGCTGTCGCGACACCCGCTGCCAGCGGAACTGCAGGAAACCGCGGCGATGACCCAGGGTCTCGACCCAGTTGGTGACGCCGGGGTTGGTGTCAGACACCACGATCCGGATCTTGCCGTCCGGATCCGCTTGCGCCTGCGTGCCGTTCAGGGAGGTCTGGTGGTTGATGTAGTCCAGCGAGATGTACCACAGGCTGCCCAACTGGAAGCCCAGGTAGGGCGCATCGGTCACCGGCAGGGTGATCAGCAGTGCCTCGTTGGGCTGCAACTCGTAGTGCCCGGCCGAGGAGTACTGGGTGGCCAGCCCGCCGGGGGTGAGCCGCGGCGCCACCATGGTGTTGACCGGGAGGTTGAGATAGAACCACTGGGGAAACGCCAGCCAGGTCTTGACCCGGTTGATCAGTTGCTTTCCCGCTGCCGCATAGCGCTTCTCGATGAGTTCGCGGGTCAGGGGCGGCGGCGCGGTGCCCTCAGTGTCGGCCCGGGCGATCGAGAGTGTGCCACGCTGGGCGTCCCAGTCGTTGTAGACCTCGCGGATCACCAGTTGCGCCGGCGTCTTCGGCTGGAAGCGCCAGGTGAAGCTGCCGTCGGCGGCGACGTCGAGTTCGCGGTCATCGAACGCCGCTTCGCTGGCCGGAACGTTGTCATCGGTGTATTCGCCGCCGAGCAGCTGGAAGCTCAGGTCAGTCGTGGTCCCGCGCCGGCCGGTGACGACATAGTCGTTGCCAGGCCGCACGACGGTGCCGAAGTACAGCGTGTCGGGATTGTCCAGGCCCATCTTGGTGAACGGTCCGGTGCCCGACAGCAGGAACGGATGATCGCGTTCGGAGTTGAATGCGGCATGCACGCACGCTTCGACACCGCCGGCCAGGTACTGCAGACCTTCCAGCAGGTCTGCTTCGGTGTCGATGTGGGCAGCGGCGGCAACCAGCTTCTCCGCCTCGGCGATCGCGGCCGAAAGGGGTTCGGAGTACGTCGAGGACATCTCAGTAGCACCTCGCTGACAGTCGAGCGGTTCAATATTGGACCACATTGGTAGATATCTCGAACCGAGGTTAAACCGTCGGGGTAGCATGCTGCAATGCCGGAAGCCCAACAATCCGTTCGGTCGTCTCCGCCGACCGAGCGGGTGGTGAGTGTCCTGGACTTTCTGGCCTGTCACCCCGACCAGCGCTTCGGCCTGTCCGAGCTGGCCCGCCGGACCGGCCTGTCCAAGCCGACCTGTCTGGGGATCGCCACCACCCTGACCGATGCCGGCTACCTGATCCGTGACGATGCGGACAAGGCCTACCGGTTGGGGCCGGCCCTGATCTCCCTGGGCCGCGCCGCCCAGCAGTCGCTGCGGGTCGGCCCGGAGGCGCGCGAGGAACTGCGCCGACTCGCCCATGATTTCGCGACGTCCGCGGCATTGAGCGCGGTGGTCGAGGACCGGATCACGGTGCTGGAGCTGGTCGCGGCACCCAACGCGCATCTGGGGGTACAGGCCGGCCAGAGTTATCCGTTTGCGCCGCCGGTGGGGCTGATGTTCGTGCTCTGGGACGATGCTGCCCTGCAGGACTGGCTGGCCCGGCAACCCACGATCCCGCTGCGTGCTGAGAGCGAGCGTCTCGCGCGCGTCGTCGCCGAATGCCGGGCCGACGGTTATCTGGTCGAGCGGCTGACGCCGGGCGGGCAGCGGCTCTACGCCCTGATGGCCGGCCTGTCCAGCGAGCTGCCCGACGAGCTGCGGGCCTTATTGGGCGAACTGGTGTCGGCGATCGGCGAGCGGGTGTACCTGCGCGGCGAAGCCGGCGGCCGGGGGCGCCACGACATCAGCGTGATCTCGGCGCCGGTCTACGACCATCATCAGCGCCAGGCGATGGTCGTGTCGCTGCACGCCCAGCGGGCCCTGACCGACACCGAGATCAGCAAGTGGGCCCGCGGACTGCTGCGGACCGCCGAGGCGCTCACCGCGCAACTCGGCGGGACCAAGCCGACGCTAGATTCGGCGTCATGACGTTGACCGTCGCCGATCAACTGGAGCTGTCCGGCCTCGTGCACCGCTATGCCGGGTATGTCGACGCCCGTCGGTTCGACGAGCTCGCCGAATTGTTCACCGCCGATACGGAGCTGATCCTGCCGAAGCCGCCGGAGCACCTGGAGCCGTGCCTGCGCCACAATGGCCACGCCGGCGTGCACGCCGCGATGGCCGCCCTGGCCGGAGTGGCCAAAACCCACCACGGCATCGTCGGCGAGTTCTACACCGGCGCCGGCGATGTGGCGACCGGTGCCATCACCGGTGTGGCGCACCACTGGATCTCCCATGATGGCCAGTTCACCGACCACGTCTGGTATCTGCGCTACAGCGACGTCTACCGCCGCGGTGAGCAGGGCTGGCGGATTGCGGTGCGCACCCTGTCCATCGACGCCATCGAGACCCGCCCGGCCCGCCAGGTGCGATCATGACCAGACCCCAGATCTCAATGCAGCTGCGGACTTTCACCGAGGATCCCGGACACGACTGGGACAGCACACTCGCACTCGGGCGGGCGATGGACGTCGCCGGGGTGGATCGTGTCGTGGTCTCCGACCATGTGGTGTTCGGCGAGAACCCGGACGCCTACGCCGACCCCCGCCTTGGCGGGATCGTCGGCGGGCGACAGCCGACCGGTCCCGACGGCCAGTGGCTGGACCCGTTGATCGTGTTGACCGCGCTGGCCGCGACCACCACCCGGATCCGGCTCGGCACCGCGGTGCTGCTGGCCGCGCTACGCCGGCCGGCGGTGTTGGCCAAACAGTTGGCCACACTGGATGTGCTGTCCGGCGGGCGACTCGACCTCGGTGTGGGTGTCGGCTGGCAGCGCGAGGAGTATGAGGCCGCCGGCCTGGCCTTCGAGCGGCGCGGCCGGCTGCTGGATCACACCCTGGAGGTGTGCCAGACGCTTTGGACCCACCAACGGAGCAGCTATACCTCGCCGGAGTTGTCGTTCGAGAACATCCACCAGATGCCCAAACCCGTTCAACCCGGCGGGGTTCCGATCTGGGTCAGTGGCACCGTCAACGATGCGGCGGCACGCCGGCTGGCCCGGTTCGGCTCCGGCTGGATCCCGTGGGGTCCGGCGATCCAGGATCCGGCCGGCGCCATTGCGGCGATGAAGGATCGCATCGCCGGTCTCGGTGGCGATCCGACCGGGCTACAGGTGCTGGGCCACGCGAAAACCGTCAAACGCGCCGACGGTTCCGTGGACACCGCGGCCACCGCGGCGTCGGCGCCGGCGCTGGTGGCTGCCGGCGTCACCGATGTGCGGGTCACCTGCTCACTGCCACGCGACGCCGGCCGGGCAATGGAACTGCTGAGTGAACTCGTCGAGGCGTTTCGCGCCGCAACCGATTAGGAGACAGCCGTGGAAAAAGTGGTGATCATCGCGCGCACAACGGATTCCAGCGACGAATGGTGCCAGAGGTTGCGCGGGCCGGTCGCCGACGAACTGCTGGCGCTGGGGCTACCGGGGCTGGCGATCAACGTCCGCGACGAGCCGGTGCGCGACGCCATGATGACCCTGACCACGCTGGACCCGCCGGCCGGCGCAGTGGTCAGCCTGTGGACTGAGCAGTATTACGGGAAGCAGGCCCGCGCCGCCATCGGGCTGATCGCCGCCGAGTCCGACTCGGCGGCAGCGTATCTGGTGACCGAATCGACGCCGATGCCGCCACCAGACGCCGGCAACGGCGCACGCACGCCAGGCCTGGCCAACGTGGCGCTGTTACGCCGCCCCGCCGACCTGGACCACGAGACCTGGCTGCACCGCTGGCACATCGACCACACCCAGGTCGCGATCGACACGCAGGCGACCTTCGGCTACACCCAGAACGTCGTGGTGCGCGCGCTCACCGACGACGCGCCCCCGATCGACGGCATCGTCGAGGAACTGTTCCCCGACGCGGCGGTGTCGGATCCCTACGCGTTCTACGGCGCGGCCGACGAAGCCGATCTCACCGACCGGGTGGGCCGGATGATCGCCAGTGTCAGCGCGTTCGGGGCGCACCAGAACATCGACACGGTCCCGACCAGCCGCTACGTGTTCCGGTCCCCGTTTGTCACACGCACTGCTGGGAGAGTGTGATCAGCGCCTGCCGCACGTTGGGGTGCCGCTCCAGATAAGCCAGCACCGGGTTCGGGGCGCCTGGGTCTTCCTGGCGTCCCTTCTCGTCCAGTTCGGCCCGGACGTCCGGGTGCCGGTTCAGGTAGGAGTCGATGGACTCGCCGACGGTTTGATCGCACGGTGCCGCGGTGGCCACCGGTGCCAGTAGCCCGGCCACGCTCAGTAGTCCGACCGCGATCGCTCGAGAAATGCCGCTCATCACTCGACGGTACCTGCGCGCTCAGTTCACGCTGGCCAGCGCGAAGGGCAGCACCTGTGGGGCGCCCGCGGCGCGCAGCACCCGGGCCGCCATCGTCAGCGTCCAGCCGGTGTCGGCCACGTCGTCGACGAGCAGCACCGGGCCGACGCCCGCCGGCAGGTCGGCGGGCGGCTGCCAGCAGCCGTGCAGGGCGGCGACCCGGTAGGCCGAGTTCGCTGCGGTACTCGCTCGCCGGCCCGGCGCGTAGCGCAGCGTGTCCAGCCGGGTCAGCCGGCCCAGCTCGGCCAGCCGGTCGACCAGCGACTCGATCAGCTTCGGGTGGGTGCCCGAATCCAGGCCCACCACCGCGGTCGGCCTGGTCTGCCAGTCCCAGCCCGCCAGCACCGCCACCGCCGCACGCACCACCTCGTCGGGAACCTGCTGATCCGGCTCGTCGAGCAGCCGCCGCAGCCGGGCCCCCCAGCCCAGGTCGGTGAGTCGGCCGATGACCCGGCCCGGCTCCGGCCCGTCGGTGATCCGCCCGGACAGATCGACGCCGAGTTTGCCCAGACCGGAGGGCCACTGGCGGCGCGGGGTGAGCTCAACCCCGGGACGCATCAGCCGCTCCCGGGTGGCCGCGGCGGCGGCCGCATCCACCTCGGCGTCGAACCGCGGCCCGGCGCAGTTGTCGCACCGCCCGCAGCGTTCCCCGGGGCTCAGCTGTGGGTCGTTGAGCTGGGCCCGCAGGAAGCTCATCCGGCACTCGCCGGTGCGCTGATAGTCGAGCATGGCCTGCTGTTCGGCGCGGCGCAGCTCTGCGAGGTTGCGGTAGCGCTGCTCGTCGTAAAGCCACGGTTTGCCGGTGCCCAGCCAGCCGCCTTTGACCCGGCGCACCGCGCCGTCGACGTCGAGGACTTTGAGCACCATCTCCAGTCGCGAGCGATTCAAGTCCACCAGCGGTTCCAGGGCCGGCGTCGACAACGGCCGTTCACCGGAGAGTTCGCCGAGCACCTTGCGCACCACCACTTCGGGCGGGAACGCCAGCGACGCGAAGTAACGCCAGATGTCCTGATCCTCCGGGCCGGGCAGCAGGATGACCTCCGCGCTGGCCGTGGAGCGCCCCGCTCGCCCCACCTGCTGGTAGTAGGCGATCGGTGAGGACGGCGCGCCCAGGTGGATGACGAATCCCAGGTCGGGTTTGTCGAACCCCATGCCCAGCGCCGACGTGGCGATCAGCGCTTTGACCCGGTTGGCCAATAGGTCGGCCTCGAGCTGTTCCCGGTCGGCCGCTTCGGTGGAACCGGTGTAGGCGGCCACCGCGAACCCCTGCGCACGCAGGTCGGCGGCCACATCGTGGGCCTGGGCCACGGTGAGCGTGTAGACGATCCCGGATCCGGGCAGCTTCTCCAGGTGCGCGCCGATCCAGGCGGCACGCTGCGCCGGACCACCGGCGTGCACCACCGAGAGCCGCAGCGACTCCCGGTCCAGGCCGCCACGCAGCACCAGCGTGTCGTGGTCGTTCGGGCCACCCATGCCGAGTTGGCCGGCGACGTCGTCGACCACCCGGTCGTTGGCGGTCGCGGTGGTCGCCAGCACCGGAACTCCCGCGCCCAGGTCGGCGATCAGGGTGCGGATGCGCCGGTAGTCCGGCCGGAAATCGTGGCCCCAGTCCGAGACGCAGTGGGCCTCGTCGACCACCACCAGCCCGGCCCGGGCCGCCAGCGCGGGCAGCACGTCGTCGCGGAAATCGGGGTTGTTGAGCCGTTCGGGACTGACCAGCAGTACATCGAGGTCGCCGGCGCCGATCCTGGCCTGCACCTCGGCCCACTCGGTCATGTTCGACGAGTTGATGGTGGCGGCGTGCACCCCGGCGCGCTCGGCGGCGGCGACCTGGTTGCGCATCAACGCCAGCAGCGGTGACACGATGACCGTCGGCCCATCGCCGCGCTGCCGCAGCAGCTTGGCCGCGATGAAATACACCGCCGATTTGCCCCACCCGGTGCGCTGCACCACCAGTGCGCGCCGGCGCCCCACCACCAGCGCCTCGATTGCCGTCCACTGGTCGTCACGCAGCCGCGCCTGCGGTCCGGCCAGCTGTTCCAGGATCGCCTGGGCGTCGGCGCGTGTGGTCGAGTTGGTCACGGCCCCATCGTGCCGGACCACCCCGACAGCTGCTTACTTCGCGGCCCGCTCTCGTTGGATCTCTAGTGCGATGTCGATGAGTTGGTCTTCTTGGCCGCCGATGAGTTTGCGTTGGCCGGCGCGGTGGAGCAGTTCGTGGGCGGGCACGCCGTAGCGTTCGCCTTGGCGTACGGCGTGTTTGAGGAAGCTGGAGTAGACCCCGGAGTAGCCCATGATCAGTGCGTTGCGGTCCAGCACGCACTCGGCGGGCATGGCGGGGCGTACCACGTCCTCGGCGGCATCGGCGATGTCGAAGAAGTCGATGCCGGTCTTGATCCCGACCTTGTCGAACACCCCGATCAACGCCTCCACCGGGGCGTTGCCCGCCCCGGCGCCGAACCGGCGCACCGAGCCGTCGATCTGCTTGGCACCAGCGCGCACCGCCTCCAACGAGTTGGCCACCCCCAACCCGAGGTTCTCATGCCCATGAAAGCCCACCTGGGCGTCATCGCCGAGTTCGGCGACCAATGCAGCCACCCGATCACGCACCCCTTCGAGCACCAGCGCCCCGGCCGAATCCACCACATACACACACTGGCAGCCGGCGTCGGCCATGATGCGGGCCTGGCCGGCCAGCTTCTCCGGGGACACAGTGTGGGCCATCATCAAAAACCCGACCGTCTCCAGCCCGAGCTCACGGGCCAGCCCGAAGTGCTGGATGGACACGTCAGCCTCGGTGCAGTGGGTGGCGATCCGGCAGATCTGACCGCCGTTGCCCTGCGCGGTCTTCATGTCGTCCTTGGTCGCCACCCCGGGCAGCATCAAAAACGCGATCTTGGCGTCCTTGGCGGTCCGCGCCGCCAACGCGATCAGCTCCTGATCCGGGGTCTTGGAAAACCCGTAGTTGAAGCTCGAGCCACCGAGGCCATCACCGTGGGTGACCTCGATGACCGGCACCCCGGCCGCGTCAATCGCCGCAACGATCGCCGCGACCTCCTCGGCACTGAACTGGTGACGCTTGTGATGGGAGCCGTCCCGCAAGCTGGTGTCGGTGATCCGTACATCGAAAATGTGATCAGACATAGTCCCTACGCTCCTGCGGCCTTGGCGGTCGCCATCTCACGGGCGATCTCCTCACCCACCTTGGTGGCCGCCGCCGTCATGATGTCCAGATTGCCCGCATACGGGGGCAGGTAATCGCCGGCACCCTCGACCTCCACAAAGGTGGTGACCACCGCCCGTCCGCCGGAGTTCAGCGACGGCGCGTCGAACTGCGGCTCGTTGAGCAACCGATAACCCGGCACATAAGACTGCACCTGAGCCACCACCTCCTTGATGGACGCGGTGATCGCGGCGTGGTCGGCATCCTCGGGGATCTGGCAGAAAATGGTGTCGCGCATGATCATCGGCGGATCGGCCGGATTCAAAATGATGATCGCCTTGCCCTGCTGCGCCCCACCGATGGTCTCCACCCCCCGCGACGTGGTCTTGGTGAACTCATCGATATTGGCCCGCGTGCCCGGCCCCGCCGACACACTGGCGACGCTGGCCACGATCTCGGCATAGGGCACCGTGCCGCCCTGCTCGGCCACCGCCCGAGTCACCGCATACACGATCGGGATGGTGGCCTGCCCCCCGCAAGTGATCATGTTGACGTTCGGGGCGCCCACATGCTCATGCAGATTCGCCGGCGGGATCACCGCCGGACCCACCGCCGCCGGCGTCAAGTCAATCGCCCGGATCCCCGCCGCCTCATACTTAGGCGCATACGCCTTATGCACATACGCGCTGGTGGCCTCAAAAACAAAGTCCGGCAACTCATCCTGGGCCAACAACCAATCCGCCCCCTCGGCAGAGGTCTCCAAACCCAACCTGCGCGCCCGCGCCAAACCCTCCGACTCCGGATCGATACCGATCATCCACCGCGGCTCGAGCCACTCCGAACGCAACAACTTGTACAACAGATCGGTACTGATATTGCCCGACCCGACGATCGCGACTGACGCTTTGTCGGCCATGAGCGCTCCTCTACTCGAAAACCAGCCGGACCGAACCCAGCCCGGAGAAATCGGCGACGCAGTCGTCGCCGGCGTGCACGTCGATGGCCCGGGTCGCGGTGCCCGGCAGCACGATGTCGCCGGCCTTCAACCGCACCCCGAAGCTCTCCACCTTGCGAGCCAACCAGGCCACCGCGGTGACCGGGTTGCCCAGCACCGCGTCACTGCGGCCCTCGGCGACCACTTCGCCGTTCTTGGTCAGCGAGGCGTCAATGGCCCGGATATCGATGTCGCCCGGCTTGACCCGCTGCTTGCCGAGGACGAAACCGGCCGAGGAGGCGTTGTCGGCGATGGTGTCGCAGAGTTTGATCTTCCAGTCGGTGATCCGGCTGTCGATCAACTCGATCGCCGGGGCGAACGCCTCGGTCGCGGCCAGCACGTGCTCCTCGGTGCAGTCTGCGCCCGGCAGATCCTCGGCCAGGATGAACGCCACTTCGACCTCGACCCGCGGGTACAGGTAGTTCGCCGCTTTGACCGGGGTGTCCTCGAACACCTGCATCTCGTTGAGCAGGTGCCCGTAATCCGGCTCGTCGACGCCCATCATCTGCTGCATCGCCTCGCTGGACAGCCCGACCTTGTGCCCGACCACCCGAGCGCCCTCGGCGATCCGCTGGCGGATGTTGATCAGCTGGATCTCGTAGGCGTCGACCACGTCGATGTCCGGGTGCGCCGCGGTCAACGGCGAGATCGGGACCCGGCTGCGCTCGGCTTGCGCCAACTCGGCGGCGAGTTCGTCGCGGATCTGGGCGCTGAGCATCTTCGAAGAGTCCCCTCGGGTGTCGTGCGGGTGAAACCGAGCCGCTGGCCAAAATTCTATAACGTGTTCTAACTTTTGGCTCGGGCGGTCCGGTAGCGACGGAGGGCCGGCGGCATGTTAGCCGCCGGCCCCCGCCGTAGCCGTGAGCTAGGACTGGCCGAGGTAGTCGACCTGCCAGTGCTTGATCCCGTTGAGCCAGCCCGAGCGTAGCCGCTTGGGGCTTTCCAGCGGCTTGAGGTCCGGGATGTGGTCGGCGATGGCGTTGAACATCAGCCCGATGGTCATCCGGGCCAGGTGGGTGCCGATGCAGTAGTGCGCCCCAGTGCCGCCGAAGCCGACGTGCGGGTTGGGGTCGCGCAGGATGTTGAACTGCTGCGGGTTGTCGAAGACCTCGGGGTCGAAGTTGGCGGCGCGGTAGAACATCACCACCCGCTGGCCCTTCTTGATCAGGGTGCCGTTGAGCTCGTGGTCACAGGTGGCGGTGCGCTGGAATGAGGTCACCGGGGTGGCCCAGCGCACCACCTCGTCGGCGGTGGTCTCCGGGCGCTCCTTTTTGAACAGCTCCCACTGGTCGGGATTCTCGGTGAAGGCCATCATGCCCTGGGTGATCGAGTTGCGGGTCGTCTCGCTGCCGGCCACCGCCAGCAGGATGATGAAGTAGCCCAGCTCGTCGTCGTTGAGTTTCTCGCCGTCGATGTCGGCCTCGATCAGCGTGGTGACGATGTCGTTGCCGGGGTTCTGCCGCTTCTGCTCGGCCAGCTGCAGCCCGTAGGTGATGATCTCCATCGCCGAGGCCGCGGGGTCATAGTGGGCGTACTCCGGGTCGTCGTAGGACGTCATCTGATTGGTCCACTCGAACAACTTGCCGCGGTCCTCCTGCGGCACCCCCATCAGGCCGGCGATCGCCTGCAGCGGCAGCTCGGAGGCCACCTCCACCACGAAGTCACCGGTGCCGCGGGCCTGCGCCTCCTTGGCGATAGCCTGGGCGCGCTGCTCGAGCTGGTCGCGCAGCGGCAGGATGTGGCGCGGGGTGAAACCGCGCGAGATGATCCGGCGCTGGCGGGTGTGATGTGGGGCGTCCTGGTTGAGCATCAGGATGCGCTGCGCATCGATCGCCTCGCGCTGGATGTCGTCGTTGAACCGCGGAATGGCGGTGTTGATCTCGCTGGAGAAGATGCTGTCGAGCCGCGAGACCTCTTTGACGTCCTCGTGCCGGGTGATCGCCCAGTAGCCGCCGTCATTGAAGCCACCGACCCCGTCCGGTTGCTCGATCCACTTGATCGGCTCGCTGGTACGCAGCTGGGCCAGCTCCTCGTCCGGAATCCGCTCGGCGTAGATCTCCGGATCGGTCGGGTCGAACCCGGCGGGCAGGTTGGGGGCGGAAGGGACAGTGGGGCTGGCCACGCTGATACTCCTAACTCAGGGCACGTGAAAGCACGATGCATGCTCGTGCCAGTAAAACATGCCTCCGCCGCAGACGAAAGGCGGGAACGCGTCCTCGCCGGTAGTTAAAATGAAACACGTTCTACTGAGCGGAAGCGGGCTTCCGGGTGGCCGTGACAGCGAAACCGCCAGCCAACTGGCGCCCGGGCGGGGCAATTCTATAACGTGTTCTACATGGCCGAACAGGAGTACGACGTCGTCGTGGTCGGAAGCGGCGGCGCCGGGATGGTTGCCGCCCTGACCGCCGCCCACCGGGGACTGTCAACGATCGTCATCGAGAAAGCCGCCCACTACGGCGGTTCGACCGCCCGCTCCGGCGGCGGCGTGTGGATTCCCAACAACGAGGTGCTCCAGCGCGCCGGTGTCAAGGACACCCCCGAAGCCGCCCGTACCTACCTGCACACCATCGTCGGTGACGTGGTACCGGCCGAGAAGATCGACACCTACCTGCAGCGCGGCCCGGAGATGCTGTCGTTCGTGCTGAAGCACTCACCGCTGAAGATGTGCTGGGTTCCCGGTTACGCCGACTACTACCCCGAGCAGCCGGGCGGCAAGCCCACCGGCCGCTCGATCGAGCCGAAGCCGTTCAATGCCAAGAAACTCGGCGCCGACATGGCCGGCCTGGAACCGGCTTACGGCAAGGTGCCACTGAATGTCGTTGTGATGCAGCAGGACTATGTCCGGCTCAACCAGCTCAAGCGCCACCCCCGCGGGGTGCTGCGCAGCCTGAAGGTGGGGCTGCGCACCATGTGGGCCCAGGCCACCGGTAAGAACCTGGTCGGCATGGGGCGCGCCTTGATCGCCCCGCTGCGGATCGGCCTGCGCAACGCCGGCGTTCCGGTGGAACTGAACACCGCGCTGACCGACCTCTACGTCGAAGACGGCGTGGTCCGCGGCGTCTACGTCCGCGACACCAATGCGTCGGAGACCACTGAGCCGCGGCTGATCCGGGCGGGACGCGGGGTCATCCTGGCCAGCGGCGGATTCGAGCACAACGAGCAGATGCGGGTGAAGTACCAGCGCGCTCCGATCACCACCGAGTGGACCGTGGGAGCCAAGGCCAACACCGGCGAGGGCATCCTGGCCGGTGAGAAACTCGGTGCTGCACTGGACATCATGGAGGACTCCTGGTGGGGGCCGACGGTGCCGCTGCCGGGTTCGCCGTGGTTCGCACTGTCGGAGCGCAACTCGCCCGGGTCGATCATCGTGAACATGGCCGGCAAGCGGTTCATGAACGAGTCGATGCCCTACGTCGAGGCGTGCCACCACATGTACGGCGGTCAGTACGGGCAGGGTCCGGGTCCCGGCGAGAACATCCCGGCCTGGCTGGTGTTCGACCAGCGCTACCGCAACAACTACATCTTCGCGGGATTGCAGCCCGGGCAACGCATCCCGAAGAAGTGGCTGGAGTCCGGCGTGATCGTCACCGCCGACACCCTCGAAGAACTGGCCGGCAAGACCGGGGTACCGGCCGCGGCGTTGACCGCGACCGTCGAGCGGTTCAACGAGTTCGCCCGTACCGGCGTCGACGAGGACTTCCACCGCGGCCAGAGCGCCTACGACCGCTACTACGGCGACCCGACCAATAAGCCGAACCCGAACCTGGGACCGATCGCGCAGGGCCCGTTCTATGCGGCCAAGATGGTTCCCGGCGATCTGGGCACCAAGGGCGGGATCCGCACCGATGTGCGCGGACGGGCGCTGCGCGACGACAACAGCGTCATCGAGGGGCTCTACGCCGCGGGCAACGTGAGCGCCCCGGTCATGGGCCACACCTACCCGGGGCCCGGCGGCACCATCGGACCCGCCATGACCTTCGGTTACCTGGCCGCACTCGACATCGCCGACTCACCGGCTGGGAGGGCCTAGACATGCCAATCGATCTCGATGTCGCCCGGGGCGCGGAGTTCGGCCGGGTCGAATTCTCCTGGACCGCAACCAATGTGCAGCTCTACAACCTGGCACTGGGTGCGGGGTCGGACCCGATGGACCCGCGTGAGCTGAGCTACGTCGTCGACGGGACCCCCCAGGTGCTGCCGACGTTCGGCTGCGTCGCGGCGTCCTTCAACGATGTCGACCCCCCCAAGGTCAGCTGGCCGGGCGTCGAGATCGACCTGGCCAAGATCTTGCATGCCTCCGAGAAGGTGATCGTTCCGGCACCGCTACCGCCGGCCGGCAGCGCGCGGGCGGTCAGCCGAATCGTCGATGTCTGGGACAAGGGCAAAGCCGCCGTCGTCGTACTCGAGACGACCGTCACCAGCACCGACGGAACGCCGCTGTGGACGCAGCAGCGGTCCATCTTCGCCCGGGGCGAGGGCGGTTTCGGCGGTGAGCGCGGCCCGGCGTCGTCTTCCGAAAGTCCCGACCGCGCACCGGATTTCGAAGTCGACATCCCGGTGGCACCGCAGCAGGCACTGCTGTACCGACTCTGCGGCGACCGCAACCCGCTGCACTCGGACCCGAAGTTCGCCGCCGCGGCGGGCTTCGACCGGCCGATCCTGCACGGGCTGTGCACCTACGGCATGACCTGCAAGGCCGCGGTGGACACCGTGCTCGGCGGCGACGCGGGCGCGGTGCGCTCCTTCGGCGCGCGGTTCGCCGGAGTCGTCTTCCCGGGCGAGACCCTGCGCGCCCACCTCTGGAAAGAGGACGGCCGGCTGATCGGCAACGTGGTCGCGCCCTCGCGCGACGATGCCGCTGTGCTGAGCGACGTGGAGTTGGTCTCGGCGTAGCGACGCCACCCGGCGACGTTCGTCGTCGCGATCCGTAGAGCTGCGCGCCCTCGTCGCTGCCTTTATTGAAAATGATTGTCATCTTCGCTAAGGTCTGCGTCGTGAAGCGACGAGCGAGGACGGCCCGGTGACGGCTCCGGTGTGGATGGCCTCGCCACCGGAGGTGCATTCGGCGGCCTTGGCCAGTGGACCCGGCCCGGCGGCGCTGTTGTCGGCTGCCGGCGCATGGTCTTCGCTGAGCCTGGAGTACACCGCGATCGCCGAGGCGTTGCGGGCCTTGCTCGGCGCTGCCCAGGGGGCATGGCAGGGGCCCAGTGCGGAACGCTATGTCGCCGCGCATGTTCCGTACCTGGCATGGCTGTCCACGGCCAGCGCCGACAGCGCCGCGCTGGCGGCGCAGCACGAGACGGTGGCCGCCGCCTACGTCAGCGCGCTGGCGGCCATGCCCACGATGCCCGAACTGGCGGCCAACCACGCGATGCACGGGGTCCTGGTCGCCACGAATTTCTTTGGCGTCAATACCATTCCGATCGCGCTCAACGAGGCCGACTACGTGCGGATGTGGGTGCAGGCCGCCACCACCATGGCCACCTACGAAGCGGTGTCCGGGGCGGCGCTCGCGTCCGCCCCCCGCCCCGCCGCGGCACCACCGATCGTGCTGCAGGAGAAGGCCGATCACGACCACGACCACGACCACGACCACGACCACGACCACGACGGGATCCACGATGGCGAGTTGGATCCCTCCGATCCCGAGTGGTGGAAGGACTTCTTCGGTGAGCTCGGCGAATACGCCGACACCATCCTCACCGATCTGCTGACCGATCCGGCGGCGCTGCTGACCGATCTGCCGTTCATCCTGGCCGACCTGACCTTCCACGCCAGCCAGATCGCCTCGACGCTGAGCCAATTCGCGCCCGCCCTGCTGCAACCCACGCTGGGCCTGGTGATCGGCAACCTGGGATGGGCGGCCGGCCTGGCCGGACTGGCCGGCATTCAGCCCGGCCCGGCCGGTCTCGTCGCCGAGGGCCCGACCGCTGCCGAGCCGCTGGCCTGGCCGGGTGCCGCCAACCCGTCCACCACCGTCGCCAACACCGCCACGACGCCGGCCACGACGCCGGCGTCGATATCGGCCCCGACGAGCAGCGCAGCGCCCGCCTCGGCACCGCCGTCGGCTCCCCCGGCCGGCGGCAGCCCGGGGTTCTTCCCGCCGTACGTGATCGGGCCCGCCGGTACCGTCGGCCAGTCGAGTGCCAAGGCCCGCCGCTATGCCGCCAAGAAGGCGCCGAATCCGGATGACGCCGTTGAGGCGGCGGCCGCGGCCGCACGGGATCGGAATCGGGTCAAGTCCCGCCGGCGCCGACATGCCCGTGATGAGGCCAACGAGTTCGCCGACCTGGAGGTCACCAGCGTCTCGACGAGTGGGGCCGGTGCCCTGGGCTTCGCCGGGGCGCAAGCCCAACCGGATAGGACTGCTGCGGCAGGGCTGACGACATTGGCCGCTGACGGCTTCGGCGGCGGGCCGACGGTACCGCTCCTACCCGAAAGCTGGGACGAGACCAACGACGGTTGAGCGGCTCGGCCGAGCGTGAAGTTGGCTTCACCTTCGACCCCCAGCGTGAAACTAACTTCACGCTCGGCGGGCACGGGCGGCACGCACGCGACGGATGATGTCGCCTTCCCGGTCGCCCGCCAGCACTCGGACGACGATCCATCCGCAGCGCTGAAGTCGCTCATGACGCTTGGCGTCCTTGCGCCAGCGAATGGGATCCGTCCGATGCATGTCCCCGTCGTACTCGGCGGCGACTTTCAGCTCCGGCCAGCCCATATCCAGGAATGCGAACGGCTTCCAACCGCCGTCGTACACCGCGATCTGGGTGTGCGGTCGAGGCAAGCCGGCCCGGATGAGGGTGACCCGCAGCCAGCTTTCCTTCGGCGACTCCGCGCCGGCGTCGACCAGATCCAGCGACTCGCGTGCACGCACGATCCCGCGTCGTCCGCCGCAACGATCCATAATCCGTTGGACATCAACATCTTTGAAGCGACTGGCGCGAGCCAGCGCATCCAATCCCGCGACCGCTTCGGCGGGCCGATACCAGCAGGCCAGGTCCACGGCGGTGCGCGCCGGTGTGGTGACCGGAACTCCACCGATGACCTGGATCTCATCGAGCCGCAGCTCATCGCCGCGGATCACCAGGCCGGGAAGACGGTGCCGGTTGTCGTGGATGAGTTCGGCGGGCCTGTCGGCGTCTACCCACTCACTGCCGTGCAGAGCCGACGCGGAGAAGCCGGCGACCACACCTTGCCGCTTTGACCAGAGCCACGCCGCTCTGGCCCGGTCGACCGCGCTGATCTCGACGTCCCTGTGCAGATATACGTCACGAAACACCCGGACGTGGCCGGTGACCAGTTGCCCTGGTGTCACCAATCCGGCGTCGAGCGACTCACTGCCGATGAACGGATCTGCCACGGCGGCAGCGTCGCACCCGGGCCGCCAATCGTCATTTCACCCGCCCGAAGTTATCCACACCCTGCCGAACGTGAAGGTAGCTTCACGCTCGACCCCTGAGCGTGAAGCCAACTTCACGTTCGGCGAGAAGGGGTCAACCCAGGATCAGGCCCGACGTGGGCACGCCGGTGCCGGCGGTGACCAGCACGTGCTCGACGCCCTCGACCTGGTTGACCGACGTGCCGCGCAGCTGGCGCACCCCTTCGGCGATGCCGTTCATGCCGTGCACGTAGGCCTCGCCGAGTTGGCCGCCGTGGGTGTTGATCGGCAGCCGGCCGCCCAGCTCGATCGCCCCGCCGGCGATGAAGTCCTTGGCCTCCCCCTTACCGCAGAAACCCAGCTCCTCCAACTGGATCAGCGTGTACGGGGTGAAGTGGTCGTAGAGCACCGCGGTCTGGATGTCGGCCGGTGTCAGTCCGGACTGCGCCCACAACTGCTTGCCCACCAGGCCCATCTCGGGCAGCCCGAGCTCCTCGCGGTAGTAGGAGTACATGGTGAACTGGTCGGCGCCGGCGCCCTGCGCGGCCGCTTCGATGACCGCCGGACGGTGCTTGAGGTCGCGTGCCCGCTCGGGGGTGGTCACCACGATGGCCACCCCGCCGTCGGTCTCCTGGCAGCAGTCCAGCAGCCGCAGCGGCTCGGCGATCCAGCGCGAGTTCTGGTGATCCTCGATGGTGATCGGCTTGCCGTAGAAGTGGGCCTTGGGGTTGGTCGCCGCGTGCTTGCGGTCGGCGACCGATACCACACCGAAATCTGCACTGGTGGCCCCGTATTCGTGCATGTAGCGCTGGGCGATCATCGCCACCGACGCGGCGGGGGTGCTCAGGCCGTGCGGGTAGGACCAGCTGTACTCCACGCCACGGGAATCGGCGTTGACGGTCAGCCCGGTCATCACCTGGCCGAACCGGAATTCCGAGCGCTCGTTGAAAGCGCGGTAGGCCACCACGACTTCGGCCACCCCGGTCGCCACCGCCATGGCCGCCTGCTGCACGGTGGCCGCCGCGGCACCGCCGCCGTAACCGATCTGGGAGAAGAACGTCAGCTCACCGATGCCGGTAGCGCGCGCGACGGCGGTCTCCAGATTGGAGTCCATGGTGAAGGTCACCAACCCGTCGACGTCGGCCGGCGTCAGGCCCGCGTCGTCGAGCGCGTCGAGCACCGCCTCGGCGGCCAGGCGCAGTTCGCTGCGCCCGGATTCCTTGGAGAAGTCGGTTGCGCCGATCCCGGCGATGGCCGCCTTACCGGACAACATCACGCCTCCCCGATGGTCAGTGTGGCCGTGGCGATGACATGGTCGCCCAGGCTGTTGTTACCAACGACTTTCACCGTGACCAGGCCGTCCTCCACCGCGGTCACCTCACCGCTGAAGGTGACGGTGTCGTAGGCGTACCACGGCACGCCCAGTCGCAGCGCGATCGAGCGGATCACCGCGTTGGATCCGGCCCAGTCGGTGAGGTAACGCTGCACCAGGCCGGTGTCGGTGAGAATGTTGACGAAGATGTCCTTGGACCCCTTGGCCTGAGCCTTGTCCCGGTCGTGGTGCACGTCCTGGTAATCGCGGGTGGCGATCGCCGTGGAGACGATGAATGTCGGGTCGCCGTAGATCTTCAGTTCGGGCAGTGTGGTGCCCACTTCCACGGTCGGAGCGCTCATGCCCCGCCTCCTTCCACAGGCTCCCATGCATACAAGCTCCAGGCCGGACCGGCGTCACTGGCAGGGAAGTCGAGATAGGTTGCGCGAACCGGCATTCCGATCTTCACCGCAGCGGCGTCGACGCCGCGCAGCTCACCGAGCATCCGCACGCCCTGCTCGAGCTCGACCAGCGCGATCACAAACGGACATGCTCGGCCGGGGACTTTCGGGGCGTGGTGCACCACGTAGCTGAACACCGTTCCCTTACCGCTGGAAACGACGTAGTCGGTGGTCTCGGTCTTGTCCTTCCAGACCGCCGGCACCGGCGGGTGCTGCAGGCTGCCATCCGGACGGCGCTGGATGCGCAGCTCGTGGGCGGCCACCCCCTCCCAGAAGTACTGGGAATCCCTCGACCATGAGGGGCGCATCATCTTGTCCGGCTCGAGATCCTCGGGCACCGCGACGGACTCGGCGCGGTCTTTCGGCAGGAACTTCAAGATGCGCCAGTTCATGTCGGCGACATTCTCTTCGCCGACCCACCAGCGGATTTTCTGGGTGACGAAGTACCCCTCACCCAAGCCGGTCTGCTTGGGTCCCACGATGTCGGTCACCTCGGCGGTGACACTGACCTCTTCGCCCGGCCGCAGGTAGCGGTGGTAGGTCTGCTCGCAGTTGGTGGCCACCACGCCGACATAGCCTGCGCCGTCGAACAATTCCATGACCTTGCCGAGCGGGTCGTCTGCGGGACGCTCCCCGCCCAAGCCCATCATGGTCCACACCTGGATCATCGCCGGCGGAGCGACGATTCCGGGGTGGCCGGCCGCCTTGGCAGCTGCCTCGTCGATGTAGATCGGGTTCTTGTCGCCGATCGCATCAACCCAGTGCCGAATCATCGGCTGGTTCACCGGGTCCCGACCGGACCGTGGCTTGCTGCGGCCGGCCGCCAATATCTGCTCGATCCCCGAGCTCAGCTCGTTCATCGTGGCACCCGCGGAACCTTGAGACCTGAGGCGGCGATCATCTCGCGCATCACCTCGTTGACCCCACCGCCGAACGTGATGACCAGGTTGCGTTTGGCCTGCACATCCAGCCAGCGCAGCAGCTCGGCGGTGGCCGGGTCGGCCGGGTTGCCGTAGCAGCCGACGATCTCCTCGGCCAACCGGCCGGCGTACTGGATCCGCTCGGTGCCAAAGACTTTGGTGGCTGCCGCGTCGGCGACATCGATGATCTCGCCGGCCGCAGCGACCTGCCAGTTGAGCAACTCGTTGATGCGGAACATGGCGTGGATCTCGCCGAGGCCGCGCTTGACCGCGTCGTGGGAGATCGGGGTCACCCCGTCGCTGCCGGGCTTGGTGGCCCAGGCGTGCACCTTGTCGTAGATGGCGCCGAACCGGCCGGCCGGACCGAGCATCACGCGCTCGTTGTTGAGCTGGGTGGTGATCAGCTTCCAGCCGCCGTTCTCCTCGCCGACCAGCATGTCGACGGGCACCCGAACGTCGTTGTAGTAGGTCGCGTTGGTGTGATGCGCGCCATCGGACAGGATCATCGGCGTCCAGGAGTAACCCGGGTCCTTGGTGTCGACGATGAGGATCGAGATCCCCTTGTGCTTCACCGCGGTCGGGTCGGTGCGCACCGCCAGCCAGATGTAGTCGGCGTCGTGCGCGCCGGTGGTGAACACCTTCTGACCGTTGACGATGTAGTGGTCACCGTCGCGCACCGCGGTGGTGCGCAACGACGCCAGGTCGGTGCCGGCTTCCGGTTCGGTGTAGCCGATCGCGAAATGCACTTCCCCGGCCAGGATCGCCGGCAGGAACTTCTTCTTCTGCGCCTCGTTGCCATACACCTGCAAGGTCGGACCGACCGTCTGCAGCGTCACGGCCGGCAGCGGGATGTCGGCGCGCTGCGCCTCGTTGACGAAGATCTGCTGCTCGATCGGACCGAAGCCCAGGCCGCCGAACTCCTTGGGCCAGCCCACCCCGAGCTTGCCGTCGCGGCCCATCCGCCGGATCACGTCACGGTAGGCCTGGTTGTGCCGGTCGACGGCCATCGCCTTTTCCTCATCAGGGGTGATGAGGTTGGCGAAGTATTCCCGTAGTTCGGCTTGCAGCTTGCGCTGCTCGGGGGTCAGATCGACGAACATTGTGCTCCCACCAGGTCGAGACGGTGCGACCGTCCGCCCAGCAGGCGGTTCAGGTCCTTGATCGTGGAGTAGTAGCGGTCCATCGGGTAGTCCACGTCCATACCCATCCCGCCGTGCAGGTGATGGCAGAGCTGCATCACCGGGGGCGCCTGCGAGGTGATCCAGTAGCCGAGCACCCCGAGGTCGTCGGTGGCGTCCAGGCCGTTGGCCAGCCGCCACACCACCGACGTCGCGGCCAAGGTGATGGTGCGCGAGACGATGTAGACCTCCGAGAGCTGCGCGGCCACCGTCTGGAAGGTCGACAGCGGCCGGCCGAATTGCTCACGGCTGCCGACGTAATCGGCGGTCAGCCGCAGCGCACCGGCCACCAGCCCGGCGGCGTAGGCGCCGATCATGGCCAGCGCCAATTGGTTCACCCGATGCACCGAGGCGCTGTCGAGCACGGTGTCGACCTCGGCGTCGTCGAAGACGACCGTGTACTCGTCGCTGTGGTTGGCCGTCGGGGTCTTGTTCAGCGTCACCCCGGCCGCCGTCGGTGAGATCACCGCAACACCGGAATCAGCGGTGACCAGCATCCACTCGGCCTGCTCGGCGAAGGGCACCCCGATCTTGGTGCCGGACAAGCGATTACCGGTCAGCGTGACTGCGGGCTGCTCGGGGAGCGCGGCGGCCGGCTCGTCGAGCGCGGCGGTCAGCACCGCCCCTTTGGCCACGCCGGCCAGGTAGCGGTCCTGCTCGCCCTCGCTGGCCAGTTCCAGCAGCGGCACCAGGCCGAACCCGAGGGTGGCCAGTGCGGGGCTGACGGTCCCGTGCCGACCGATCTCGGTGAGCGCCGTGGCCACTTCCGACAAGCCGACCCCGTCACCGCCGAGCCGCTCCGGCACCGCGAGCGCGGTCACGCCGCCGGCGACCAGCGCCTCCCAGCTGTTGTCCCGGTCGAGCACCGACGTGACGACGTCGGCGACTGCCTGCTGTTCCGGATCTGGACTGAAGTCCACCGAATCTCCTTAAACCTAGTGGGCCACCGGGCATTTGCCGGTGTAGTCCATCTGCCAATGCTTGATGCCGTTGAGCCACCCGGACCGCAGCCGTTCCGGCTTGGCCAGCGGGGCCAGGTCCGGCACGTGGTCGGCGACTGCGTTGAAGATCAGGTCGATCGTCAGCCGGGCCAGGTGGGTGCCGATGCAGTAGTGCGCACCGGTGCCGCCGAACCCGACGTGCGGGTTCGGATCGCGCAGGATGTTGAACTCCTGCGGGTTGTCGAAGGCGTCCTCGTCGAAGTTGGCCGAGCGGTAGAACATCACTACCCGCTGGCCCTTCTTGATCTGCGCTCCGGACAGTTCGTAGTCTTCCAGCGCGGTGCGCTGGAAGCAGATCACCGGGGAGGCCCACCGCACGATCTCGTCGGCGGTAGTTGCCGGGCGCTCCTTTTTGAACAGCTCCCACTGCTCGGGGTGCTCGGAGAACGCGATCATGCCGTGGGTGATCGAGTTGCGGGTGGTCTCGTTGCCGGCCACCGCCAGCATCACCACGAAGAAACCGAACTCGTCGTCGGATAGCTTCTCGCCGTCGATGTCCGCGTTGATCAGGGTGGTGACGATGTCCTCGCCCGGGTTCTCCGCCTTGGCGGCGGCCAGTTGCATGGCGTACTGGATCAACTCGACCGACGAGGCCTGCGGGTCGATGTCGGCGTATTCCGGGTCCTCGCTGCCGGTCATCTCGTTGGACCACTGGAACAGCTTGTCCCGGTCTTCCTGCGGCACCCCGAGCAGCCCGGCGATCGCCTGCAGCGGCAGCTCGCAAGAGACCTGCTCGACAAAGTCCCCGGAGCCGGCCTCGGCGGCGGCTTTGACGATCGCCTGCGCACGCTCGTGGAGTTCGTCGCGCAGCCGCCCGATCGCTCGTGGGGTGAAGCCCCGAGAGATGATCCGGCGCAGCCGGGTGTGGTGCGGCGCATCCATGTTCAGCATCACGAACCGCTGAACCTCGATGTTCTCCCGAGCCATGTCGTCGGGAAACCGTGGGATCACACAGTTTTCGTAGCTTGAGAAGACATCGCTGCGCAGCGACACCTCTTTGACGTCGGCGAGCTTGGTGACCGCCCAGTAGCCCCCGTCGTTGAATCCGCCGCCCTTGCCGGGGGCTTGCTCGACCCAACAGACAGGCGCCGCCTTGCGCAGCCGCGCGAATTCCTCCTCCGGGATGCCTTGGACGATGACGTCAGGATTGAGGAAGTCGAATCCTGCGGGAAGTGTGGACATGGTGGAACTACCCTCCGTGTTCGTTCGGTGGTTCAGGCGGACTTGCCGGTGTAGTCGACCTGCCAGTGCTTGATCCCGTTGAGCCAGCCCGAACGCAGGCGTTCCGGGGCGGCCAGGGGCTTGAGGTTGGGAATCTGGTCGGCGATGGCGTTGAACATCAGGTTCACCGACATCCGGGCCAGGTGGGTGCCGATGCAGTAGTGCGCGCCGGTGCCGCCGAAGCCGACGTGCGGGTTGGGGTCCCGCAGGATGTTGAACTGCTGCGGGTCGTCGAAGACCTCGGGGTCGAAGTTGGCGGCGCGGTAGAACATCACCACCCGCTGGCCCTTCTTGATCTTCACCCCGGACAGCTCGTAATCGCGGGTGGCGGTGCGCTGGAACGACGTCACCGGGGTGGCCCACCGCACCACCTCGTCGGCGGTGGTCTCCGGGCGCTCGGACTTGAACAGCTCCCACTGCTCGGGGAACTCGGTGAACGCCATCATCCCCTGGGTGATCGAGTTACGCGTGGTCTCGCTGCCGGCCACCGCCAGCAGAATGATGAAGAACCCCAGCTCGTCGTCGTTGAGCTTCTCGCCGTCGATGTCCGCCTCGATCAACGTGGTGACGATGTCCTGGCCGGGGTTCTGCCGCTTCATCTCGGCCAGCTGCAGCCCGTAGGAGATGATCTCCATCGACGAGGTCTTCGGGTCGTAGTGGGCGTACTCCGGGTCGTCGTAGGACGTCATCTGGTTGGTCCAGTTGAACAACTTGCCGCGGTCCTCCTGCGGCACCCCCATCAGGCCGGCGATCGCCTGCAGCGGCAGCTCGGAGGCCACCTCCACCACGAAGTCACCGGTGCCCTTGGCGGCGGCCTCCTTGGCGATGGCCTGGGCGCGCTCCTGCAGTTCGTCGTGCAGCGGCAGGATGTGGCGGGGGGTGAAACCACGCGAGACGATCCGGCGCAGCCGGGTGTGCCGGGGCGCGTCCTGGTTGAGCATCAGCAGCCGGCCGACGTCGATGTTCTCCCGTTCGATGTCGTCGTTGTAGCGCGGGATGGCCCCATTGATCTCGCTGGAGAAGACGTCGTCGAGCCGGGACACCTCTTTGACGTCGTGGTGGCTGGTGATCGCCCAGTAGCCACCGTCTTTGAATCCGCCACTCTTGTCGTCCGGCTGCTCGATCCAGGTGATCGGGGCGGCGGCCCGCACTTGGGCGAACTCCGCATCCGGGAGCCGTTCGGCGTAGATCTCCGGGTCAGTGAAGTCGAACCCCGGCGGTAGTTTGATACTCGACATCGACGGACTCCCAAATGCAACGCGTTCTAGTAGCAGTAAAACATGGCCTCACCATAGACCAAAGGCGTCTTCACATCGTCGCTTGTCAGACTGTTGAAACGTGTTCTAGCCTGGCCGCATGGGTAAACCTGTCATCGTCGAAGCCACTCGTAGCCCCATCGGTAAACGTAACGGCTGGCTCTCCGGCCTGCACGCCACCGAACTGCTCGGGGCGGTGCAAAAGGCCCTGGTCACCAAGGCCGGTATCGACCCGGGCAGCGTCGAGCAGGTCATCAGCGGCTGCGTCACCCAGTACGGCGAGCAGGCCAACAACGTCGCCCGGCAGTCCTGGCTGATCGCGGGTCTGCCCGAGCACGTCGGCGCCACCAGCATCGACTGCCAGTGCGGCAGCGCGCAACAGGCCAACCACCTGATAGCCGGCCTGATCGCAACCGGCGCCATCGACATCGGCATCGCTTGCGGCATCGAGGCGATGAGCCGGGTGGGCCTGGGCGAGAACGGCGGCGGCGCCCGGGCGGCGTCCTGGGACATCGACCTGCCCAACCAGTTCGAGGCCGCCGAGCGGATCGCCAAGCGCCGCGGCATCACCCGCGCCGACGTGGACGCGTTCGGGTTGCGCTCGCAGCAGCTGGCCAAGCAGGCCTGGGCCGAGGGCCGGTTCGACCGGGAAATCTCCCCGATCGAGGCGCCGGTGATCGACGAGAACAAGCAGCCCACCGCCGAGTGGAACACCGTCAGCCGCGACCAGGGGCTGCGTGACACCACGCTCGAGGGGCTGGCCAAGCTGAACCCGGTGCTCGAGGGCGGCATCCACACCGCCGGCACGTCGTCGCAGATCTCCGACGGGGCGGCCGCGGTGCTGTGGATGGACGAAGACAAGGCCAAGGCGCTGGGCCTCAAGCCGCGCGCCCGGATCGTCAGCCAGGCCCTGGTCGGCGCCGAGCCCTACTACCACCTGGACGGCCCGGTGCAGTCCACCGCCAAGGTGCTGGAGAAGGCCGGCATGAAGATGGGAGACATCGACCTGGTCGAGATCAACGAGGCGTTCGCCTCGGTGGTGCTGTCCTGGGCCGCGGTACACAACCCGGACATGGATCGGGTCAACGTCAACGGCGGGGCGATCGCGCTGGGCCACCCGGTGGGTTCCACCGGCAGCCGGCTGATCACCACCGCGCTGCATGAGCTGGAGCGCACCGACTCCTCGACCGCGTTGATCACCATGTGTGCCGGCGGCGCGCTGTCCACCGGCACCATCATCGAGCGGATCTAAATGGCCCCCGTGCCAGAGACCGACCGCATCGCGGCCGCCCAGGCCTACATCGACGCGCTGGTCAGCCACGACGCCTCCGCGGTCCGGTTCTCCCCCGACTGCGTCCGCATCGAGGTCGGACTCAAGACCGGATTTTCCGGAAACCACTTGCGCCGCAGCCTCAATCGTGGGCCGCAGTTCCGGCTGATCTCGGCCGCCACTTTGCCGAAGTACAGCATCGACGGTGACGAGGTGCGCGCGGTCTACGACATCATCACCAAGCCGTCGCTGTTCGGCCGACGGATCTGCTCGCATGTCGACGAGGTCTTCGTCATTCCCGCCGACAGCCCCGACGGCACCGCCGTCATTCACCACATCCGGGCCGGGATCAAGCCGTTCGTGCAACGTTAGGGTGGTGCCGTGGAGACACCAGAGAAGCCGAAGTCGCTGGACTCACCGGTCACCGGCACCATCATCAAGTGGATGTCCCGGGCCAACACCTGGGCCTACAAGGCCACCGGCGGCCGGATCGGCGGCAAGTGGCGGCTGGGCACCAAGCATTTCGGGGAGGTCCCCGAAGTCGGGATCCTCACCACCACCGGGCGCAAGACCGGTCAGCCCCGTGAGTCCCCGTTGCTGTTCCTGCGCGAAGGCGACCGGGTGATCCTGGTGGCGTCGCAGGGCGGGCGCGCCACCAACCCGATGTGGTACCTGAACCTGAAGGCGAACCCGCAGGTGTCGTTCCGGATCCGCAACGAGGTGCTGACGTTGCGCGCCCGCGACGCCAGTGAGTCCGAGCGGGCCGCCTACTGGCCGAAGCTCGACGCGATGTATCCCGACTTCGTCAACTACCGCGCCTGGACCGACCGGGAGATCCCGATCGTCATCTGCGAGCCCTGATCCGCTATCGGGCCGGCCGGGGCTAAGCCCCGTAAACCGGCACCGGCTTGCGCGCCTTGGCCAGCAGATCGGTGACGACCGGCCCCAGCTCGGCGGGATCCCAGCGGGCGCCCTTGTCGGCCTGCGGGCCGTGCGCCCAGCCCTCGGCGACGCGGATCTTGCCGCCCTCGACCTCGAACACCTTGCCGGTGACGTCTTTGGATTCCACGCTGCCCAGCCACACCACCAGCGGGCTCACGTTCTCTGGGGCCATCGCGTCGAAGGCCTGGTCCTGGGTGTTCATCATGTCGGCGAACACGGTCTCGGTCATCCGGGTGCGCGCCGACGGGGCGATCGCGTTGACGGTGACGCCGTAGCGGCCCATCTCCGCAGAGGCGACCAGGGTCATCGCGGCGATACCGGCCTTGGCGGCGCTGTAGTTGGCCTGCCCGACGCTGCCCTGCAGGCCAGCCCCGGAACTGGTGTTGATGATCCGGGCGTCCACCGTCTCGCCGGCCTTGGACTTGGCCCGCCAATAGGCGGCGGCGTGCCGCATGGTGGCGAAGTGCCCCTTGAGGTGCACGGCGACGACGGCGTCGAACTCCTCTTCGCTGGTGTTGGCGAACATCCGGTCCCGGACGATGCCGGCGTTGTTGACCAGCACGTCCAGCCCACCGAAGGCGTCGACCGCGGTCTGGATCAACTGCTCGGCCTGGGCCCAGTCGGCCACGTTGGAGCCGTTGGCGACGGCTTCCCCCCCGGCGGCTTTGATCTCATCGACCACGGCCTGGGCGGCGCTGCCCCCACCGGCCGGTGACCCGTCGAGGCCGACGCCGATGTCGTTGACCACCACCCGGGCGCCCTCGGCGGCGAACGCCAGCGCGTGCGCCCGCCCGATTCCGCCGCCGGCTCCGGTGACGATGACCACGCGGCCGTCGAGAAGTCCCATCAGTGCTGTCTCCTTTTTTTGGGGTCGACTTACTTGTTCGCGCTGGATGCGTCGAGGTAGGCGGGGTTCTCGCCGCCACCGTGCACGGTAAGGCTGGCGCCAGTGACATAGGAAGCCAGATCGGAACTCAAAAATGCGGCTGTCCAACCGATTTCGGAGGGCTTGGCCAACCGGCCCAACGGCACGGTGGCGCCGACCGCGGCCACCGATTCGGCGTCGCCGTAGAACAGCTCGGACTGCTCGGTCTCGACCATGCCGACGACGATCGAGTTGATCCGCACCTTCGGCGCCCATTCGACGGCCAACGATGTGGTCAGGCTGTCCACCCCGGCCTTGGCCGCGCCGTAGGCCGCGGTGCCCGGTGACGGCCGACGGCCGCTGACACTGGTGATGTTGACGATCGAGCCCCCGCCGTCCTGGGTCTGCATGACCGCGTTGGCGTGCGTGGACACCAGCAGGGCACTGAGCAGATTCAGTTCGATGATCTTGCGACTGAAGTTGGCCGACGCATCGGCGGCAAATGCGAACGGGGACCCGCCGGCATTGTTGACCACGACGTCGATCCGGCCGTGGGTGGCCACGACCGCCTCGATCAGTCCCCGGACCGCGTCGTCGTCGCGCACGTCGCAGGCGTGGAACTCGTACGGCAGGCCCTCCACCGGGCGCCGGGCGCAGGTCACCACCGTCGTTCCCTGATCGGCGAAGACGGCGCTGATACCGGCGCCCACGCCGCGCACCCCGCCGGTCACCAGGACCACCTTGCCGGTCAAACCGAGGTTGATGGCGTCACGCATTGTGCTAGCGTACCAAGCAAGTGCTTGCTCAGGTACTGATGGCCCCCGACACGACAGGGAAAACCCGCCAATGCCGATCACATCCAAGACCGTCGAGCCCGGGATCGTCGCGGTCACCGTCGACTTCCCGCCCGTCAACGCGCTGCCGTCCCGAGCCTGGTTCGAGCTGGGTGACGTCATCACCGCCGCCGGCAACGACATGTCCACCCACGCGGTGATCCTGCGTGCCGAGGGCCGCGGCTTCAACGCCGGCGTGGACATCAAGGAGATGCAGCACACCGAGGGCTTCACCGCCCTGATCGACGCCAACCGCGGCTGCTTCGCCGCCTTCAAGGCCGTCTACGAGTGCGCGGTGCCGGTGATCGCCGCGGTCAATGGCTTCTGCGTCGGCGGCGGGATCGGCCTGGTCGGAAACGCCGACGTGATCGTGGCTTCCGACGACGCCAAGTTCGGCCTGCCGGAGGTGGAACGCGGCGCGCTGGGTGCGGCCACCCACCTGTCCCGGCTGGTGCCGCAGCACATGATGCGCCGGTTGTTCTACACCGCGGCCACCGTGGACGCGGCCACCTTGCACCAGTACGGCTCGGTGCACGAGGTGGTGCCGCGCGCCGAGCTCGACGAATCCGCCCTGCGGGTGGCCCGCGACATCGCCGCCAAGGACACCCGGGTGATCCGGGCCGCCAAAGAGGCGCTCAACCTCATCGACGTGCAGAAGGTCAACTCCAGCTACCGGATGGAGCAGGGCTTCACCTTCGAGCTCAACCTCGCCGGCGTCGCCGACGAACACCGCGACGCGTTCGCCGGTACCGAGAAGGGCGCCAAGAAATGAGCAAGCTGACCACACTCGACGACGCCGTCGCCGAGCTGCGCGACGGCATGACCATCGGCATCGGTGGCTGGGGGTCGCGGCGTAAGCCGATGGCGTTCGTCCGCGCCATCCTGCGCACCGACGTCAAGGACCTGACCGTGGTGACCTACGGCGGGCCGGATCTGGGGCTGCTGTGCTCGGCGGGCAAGGTGCGCCGGGCCTACTACGGCTTCGTCTCGCTGGACTCGCCGCCGTTCTACGACCCGTGGTTCGCGCGCGCCCGCACCACCGGCGCCATCGAGGCCCGCGAGATGGACGAGGGCATGCTGCGCTGCGGGCTGCAGGCCGCGGCCCAGCGGCTGCCGTTCCTGCCGATCCGGGCCGGTCTGGGCAGCTCGGTGATCGACTTCTGGGAGGGCGAGCTCAAGACCGTCACCTCGCCGTATCCCGTTGAGGGCGGCCACGAGACCCTGGTCGCGATGCCGGCGCTGAACCTGGACGCCGCGTTCGTGCACATGAACATCGGCGATGAGCGCGGCAACGCCGCCTACACCGGGATCGACCCGTACTTCGACGACCTGTTCTTGATGTCGGCGCAGCGCCGGTTCCTGTCGGTGGAGAAGATCGTGTCCACCGAGGAACTGATGGCCGCATCGATCCCGCAGACCCAGATCATCAACCGGATGATGGTCGATCGCGTGGTGGAGGCACCCAACGGAGCCCACTTCACCATTGGCGCAGCCGATTACGGCCGCGACGAGAAGTTCCAGCGGCACTACGCCGAGGCCGCCAAGTCCGACGAGACCTGGGCGGAGTTCAAGGCCACCTATCTGTCCGGTAGCGAAGACGACTACCAGGCGGCGGTTAAGGCATTCGGAGCGGAGGCCCAAGCATGACCGACTCACCCACTCGCGCCGAGATCTGCGCGGTCGCCTGTGCCGAGCTGTTCCGCGACGCCGGCGAGATCATGGCCTCACCCATGGCTACGGTGCCCTCGGTCGGCGCCCGGCTGGCCCGCCTGACCTTCTCCCCCGACCTGGTGCTCACCGACGGGGAGGCTCGCATCCTGGCCGACACCCCGGCGATCGGCAAGGTCGGGCCGCTGGAAGGCTGGATGCCGTTCAACCGGGTCTTCGAGACCCTGTCGTGGGGCCGGCGCCATGTGATCATGGGCGCCAACCAGATTGACCGCTACGGCAATCAGAACCTGAGCGCGTTCGGTCCGCTGCAGCAGCCCACCCGGCAGATGTTCGGGGTCCGCGGCGCCCCCGGCAACACCATCAACCACACCACCAGCTACTGGGTGGGCGCGCACTCGTCGCGGGTGTTCTGCGAGGCCGTCGACATCGTCTCCGGCATCGGCTACGACAAGGTCGACCCGGCCAACCCCGCGTTCCGGTTCTTCAACCTGGGTGGGGTGGTGACCAACCTCGGGGTGTTCGACTTCGGCGGCCCTTCGCATCAGATGCGCGCCGTCTCGCTGCACCCCGGCGTCACCGCCGACGAGGTCGCCGAGAACACCTCCTTCGAGGTGCACGGGCTGGCCGAGGCCGCCACGACCCGGCTGCCGGAGGTCGAGGAACTGCGGTTGATCCGTGAGGTCATCGACCCGAAATCGCTGCGGGACAAAGAAGTCCGGGCATGAGTCGGCTGAAGACCCCGCTGACCACACTGGTCGGCATCGAACATCCCGTCGTGCAGACCGGGATGGGCTGGGTGGCCGGCGCCCGATTGGTTTCGGCCACCGCCAACGCCGGCGGGCTGGGCATCCTGGCCTCGGCGACCATGACCATCGACGAACTGGCCGCTGCCATTTCGAAGGTCAAGGCCGCCACCGACAAGCCGTTCGGCGTCAACATCCGCGCCGACGCCTCCGACGCCGGCGACCGGGTGGATCTGATGATCCGCGAAGGCGTCAAGGTGGCGTCGTTCGCGCTGGCGCCCAAGGCCGAGCTGATCGCCAAGCTCAAAGAGGCCGGCTCGGTGGTGATCCCGTCGGTCGGTGCGGCCAAGCACGCCAAGAAGGTGGCGTCCTGGGGCGCCGACGCGGTGATCGTGCAGGGCGGCGAGGGCGGCGGGCACACCGGCCCGGTCGCCACCACGCTGCTGCTGCCGTCGGTGCTTGACGCCGTCGCCGGTACCGGGGTTCAGGTGATCGCCGCCGGCGGGTTCTTCGACGGCCGCGGCCTGGCCGCCGCGCTGTCTTACGGTGCGACCGGCGTCGCGATGGGCACCCGGTTCCTGCTCACCTCGGATTCGACCGTTCCGGACGCGGTCAAGCAGCGCTACCTTGCTGCGGATTTGAGCGGCACCGTCGTCTCGACCCGGGTCGACGGCATGCCGCACCGGGTGCTGCGTACCGAACTGGTGGAGAAGCTCGAAAGCGGTTCGCGGGCACGCGGTTTCAGCGCCGCCATCCGCAACGCGGCGAAGTTCAAGAAGATGTCGGGCATGTCGTGGCCGACCATGGTGCGGGACGGCCTGGCGATGCGACACGGCAAGGAACTCACCTGGTCACAGGTGCTGATGGCCGCCAACACCCCGATGCTCTTGAAGGCAGGCCTGGTAGAAGGCAACACCGAAGCCGGCGTGCTGGCCTCGGGCCAAGTCGCCGGCATCCTCGACAACCTGCCGTCGTGCGCGGAGCTGATCAGCTCGATCGTCGACGAAGCGGTCACCCACCTGCAGTCGGCCTCCTCGCTGATCACCTAACCTCGAGTCGGAATCTCACGACGCGACACGCGGTGGGTGCGTCACGAGATTCCGATTCGCGCCCCGGCCGGGCCATCCGGCCACGCGCATCGCGTCTTGCACCCGGGCGATCAACGTCGCCCGCCGGTAGCGCAGCAGCTCCGCGCTGACGCGGATGATCACCCAGCCGAGCTCGGCCAGCGCTGCCTGACGATCAATGTCTCGCTGCCGTTGCTTCGGGTCGGTCCAGTGCTGCGGGCCGTCGTACTCGATGCCGACCCTCAATTCCCGATACCCCATATCGAGCCGGCCCACGAATTCGCCGAACCCGTCATGGACCACGATCTGGGTCTCCGGCCACGGCAAGCCGGCGTCGATCAGCGCCAGCCGGGTACGGCTCTCCTGGGGCGACTCCGACCCGCTGTCGACCAGCGGCAGGATTCTCCGTAGCCCGTTGACACCACGGGCGCCGGGATGCGCGGCGATGACGGCCTCAACTTCAGCGATCCCGATGCCGGTGGCGTTGGCCAGCGCATCGAGGCGCTGCACGCCGGTCACCCGCGACCGCGTTCGGCGTCCGATGTCGAAAGCAGTCCGCGCTGCGGTGGTGACCGCAATGTCGTCGACGGTCGTCAACTCGCCGGGCTTGAGAACCTCATTGTGCGCGACAAGCTTCGGCGGCGCCTTCTGGTTGTCGTGGACCAGTTCAGCGGGCAGTGCTGCGTCCACCCACTTCGAGCCCAGCAGCGCCGCAGCGGAGTTACCCGCCACCACGCCGCGCCGCCGCGACCACAGCCACGCCGCCGTCGCGCGCTGCCGCGCGGTCAGCTCGATGCCCCACGGAACGTAGACGCCCGGGTAGACCGGCTGGTACAGCGTCCGCATCGTCCGCTCGGGAATGAGCCTGTCGGCCAATGCCTCGGGTCCCAGGAACGGCCAATCCAATTCGTCCACAGCCGAAGCGTGGCAGTCGGCGATAGCCGGTGCCGACACTTATCCACAGAGCCCGAGTCGGAATCTCACGACGCGACACGCTGTGGTGGCGTCGCGAGATTCCGACTCGAAGCAAAGGCCGTCGGGCTAGACCTCGACCACCATCAGGGTGTGCCCACTCGGGTCGCGGAAGAAGAACATCGGCGGGACCGGCGCCCCCATCCGGGCCACCTGTGCGTCGACGTCGACCCCGAGTTCACGCATCGCGGTGTGGGTGGCGTCGATATCGTCGGTGGTCAGCGTGATGCCCGTTTCCATCGGCACCACCGGCACGCCCTCTTGCGGCGGAGCCAGCGCGATACCGGTCGAGCCCTCGGGCGGGTAGACCTCGATCCACCGGTAGCCGCCGCCGAACTCCTCGTCGGTGCGCTTCTCAAAGCCAAGCGACTCGTAGAACACAACCGCCTTGTCCTGTTCGGGCGTCGCCACGCATACCAGGTTGATCGTCTTCAGGCCGATCTTGGTGGGACTCATCATGCTCCTTCTGGGTTGGGATTACTCGGTACCGTATGCTTGGGCGATCTCCGCAGAGCCCGCCCAGCGGCTGAAGGTGGGATACTGCGGCCAGCCGTCCGGAGATTCCTGCCATACCTCCTGGCGCCCGTAGGGCAGGACGTCCAGCAGGCCGAACACGTGGCCGAGCTGTTCGCAGCCCCGGCCGGTCGTGTGCCAGGTGCGATACACCGTGTCGCCATGGCGCAGAAAGACATTCAGTGCGAACTGGCCACCCGGCGGGGCGCCGACGTCGGCGCCGAACGGACTTCCGGCGGTGCTGTACCAGTCCATCCGGTTGCCGACCCGACGCTTGTAGGCGAGCGCTTCATCGATCGGGCCCTGGGTGACGATGACGAACCGTGCGTCGTAGTCGGCCAAAAACTCCAACCGGGTGAACTGCGAGGTGAACCCGGTACATCCCGGACACTGCCACTCCTGGCCGGGAAACCACATGTGGTGGTAGACGATCAGCTGGTGTTTGCCGTCGAAGACATCGGCCAGCCGCACCGGCCCGTTCTCGCCTTCGAGTACGTAGTCGGCCATGGCGACCATCGGCAGCCGGCGACGTTGCGCCGCGATCGCATCGAGTTCACGGGTGGCCGCCTTCTCCCGGACCCGCAGCGCATCCAGCTCCCGCTGCCACGTCGATTGGTCCACCACCGGCGGCAACCCCAAAGTCGTCGACACGAAAGCCTCCCGCGGAATGTGTACGGCGTCTACATTGAGTATGTTGACACCGTACACTTCGACTCGAGGGGGCTGTCAAGAGGTGGCTGGAACAAAGGCCGGTTATCACCATGGCGATCTGTGCGCAGCACTGATCGACGCCGGCTTGCAGCTCACCCGAACCGGCGGCCCGGAGGCACTGACCATCCGGGAGGCGACCCGGCGCGCCGGGGTGTCCCCCAACGCCGCCTACCGTCACTTCGCGGACCGCGAGGCGCTGCTCAGCGCCGTGGCAACAGCCATCCAGGACCGGATGGCCGCGCGCATGTTCCCATCGGTGAACCGGCGCGGGTCGGCACAGACCCGCGCGCTCAATCAGCTACGCGCAGTGGGCTTGGGCTATATCGAGTTCGCACTGGACGAGCCGGGGTGGTTCGCCGTGGCGTTCTTCGGCGGTTCAGCGAGCCTCGACGGAGGAGAGGCGAAGCTGGGACCGCCGCACAAATCCAGCGGTTCCGACCTCAGCGCACTCGGCGACGATCGGGTTCCACCGCCGTTTCGCGCCCTGGTGGATGCCCTCGACGCGATGACCGATGCCGGTGTGCTGCAACCGAACCGGCGCGCCGGTGCGGAGTGGCCGTGCTGGTCGGCGGTACACGGATTCGCCGAGCTGGCGCTGCATGGACCGCTGCGGGGCACCAGCCGCCGCGAGTTGGAAGCCCTGGCCCGACGCACCGTCGACGACGTCATCTCCGGGCTGGTGCATTAGCCCGCGTTCGTCAGTCGGTGGTGCTCGGCAGGTGGATCCCGTTGCCGACCGCGAGCACGAACGAAGTCAGGTCGTGGGTGAGGTCATCGATCGACCGCGGCGGGTCGGTGTCATGCAGGAAGTCAGCGACGGTCTCGAAACAGCCCCCCACGGTGGCGACCGCCATCGCCCGGTAGTCGACGCTGTCACCGGAGCGCGCCTTGCTACGCCAGAACGCCTCGAGGAAATCCGCCGCCCACTTGCGGTTCGCTCGCCGTTGCGCCTCAACCCGTGGCGAGATGCCGGTGCACTCCCTAAACGCCACCACCGCCACCCGCGGGTCGTCGACCAGCGCGTGGGCAAACGCGGCGAGGACGCGGCGCACGGTCGCCTCTTCGGGCTCACCGGGGGCCGCCCGCTGAAGCTGCTCTTCGACTTGCCGCTCGATGCCTTCACCGATCCCGTTCATCAGCGCCAGGTAGCAGTCTTCCTTGCTGTCGAACAGTTCGTAGAACGCCTTGTTACCGACATAGGCGGTCTGGCAGATTTGCTCGATCGAGGTGTTGACGTAGCCGTCCCGCGCAAACAGATCGAACGCCGCCGCCAAGATCTGATCGCGACGCTGTGCGCGGCGCTGGTCGGCGTCCAGTCCCCGAATTCTGCGGCCGCCAGGTGTGGGCGTTGCCATGATCGCTCCCATGGCGGAGAATTTTAGCTGCCGAGCCGTTCGATGATGGTGACGTTGGCCGTACCGCCGCCCTCACACATCGTCTGCAACCCATACCGGCCGCCCGTTCGCTCCAGCTCATGCAGCATCGTGGTGAACAATTTGGCGCCGGTCGCCCCCAGCGGGTGACCCAACGCGATCGCCCCGCCATTGGGGTTGACCTTTGCCGGGTCGATCGGGAACTCCTTCATCCAGGCCTGGACCACCGGCGCGAACGCCTCGTTGATCTCCACCACATCAATGTCGTCGATGCTCAACCCGGTCTTCTCCAGCGCGTAGCGGGTGGCCGGGATCGGGCCGGTCAGCATGAACACCGGGTCGTCGCCCCGGGCACTGATGTGGTGGATGCGGGCCCGCGGCGTCAGGCCGTGATCGGACACCGCCTGCTGGGAAGCGAGCAGCACCGCGCTGGCGCCGTCGGAGATCTGGCTGGCCAGTGCAGCGGTGAGTCGGCCACCTTCGACCAGAGGCTTCAACCCGGCCATCTTCTCCAGGGTCGATTCCCGCGGTCCCTCGTCGACGCGGAACGTCACACCGTCGACATCGACCGGGATGATCTCTCTGTCGAAGCGGCCCTCGGCGATGGCGGTGAACGCCCGCTCGTGGCTCTGCAGGGCGAAGCGTTCCATCTCCTCGCGCGACAGATCCCACTTCTCGGCGATCATCTCGGCACCGCGGAACTGCGAGATCTCCTGCTCGCCATAGCGTTCCAGCCACTTCTTGGACTCATTGGTCGGCGAGGTGAAACCGAACTGCTCGCCGACGATCATCGCCGAGGAGATCGGCACCCAGCTCATGTTCTGCACCCCGCCGGCCAGAATCAGGTCCGCCGTGCGGGACATGATGGCCTGAGCGCCGAAGGAGATCGCCTGCTGGGACGAACCGCACTGCCGGTCGACGGTAACCCCGGGAACGGCTTCGGGGTAGCCGGCCGCCAGCCACGCCAGCCGGCCGATGTTGCCGGCCTGGCCACCGATCGCGTCCACACAACCCGCGATCACGTCGTCGACGGCCGCAGGGTCGACGCCGACCCGGTCCAGGAGGCCGCGGAACGCCAGCGCGCCCAGGTCGACCGGGTGCACCCCGGCCAGCGACCCGTTGCGCTTACCGACGGCGGTGCGGGCAGCGTCGATGACGTATGCCTCAGAGATTTGTGCGGCCATTTGGGACTCCTTCACTGATTCCACCCAGCACGATAGCGAGGTATTGTCTGCCGACCTGTTCGGCGGTGAGCGGTCCGCCGGGCTGATACCAGCGCACCGACACCCAGGTGGTGTCGCGGATGAAGCGGTAGACCAGGTCGAGGTCGAGGTCCGGGCGAAAGCATCCGGCCTCGACGCCCTGCTGCAGCACGTCGATCCACATCTTGCGCTGCTGACGATTGCGCTCGTCGACGTAGGCGAAGCGCTCCTGCGACGACAGCCGCTTGGCTTCGTCCTGGTAGATGACGACCTGGGCGTGCCGGTGCTCGATGGCGTCGAACGACGCCAGGAACAGCCCTTCCAGGCGCGCCAGCGGATCGGATTCGGTGTCGATGATCTGCTGGTAGCGCCCGAAAAGCCAGTCGAGAAAGTCGCGCAGCACCTCGTCGACCATCTCCTCTTTGGAGGAGAAGTGGTGATACAGGCTGCCGGACAGAATCCCGGCGGCGTCGGCGATGTCGCGCACCGTGGTGGCACGCAGGCCGCGCTCGGCGATCATCGCCGCAGCCAGGTTCAGGAGTTCGTCACGGCGCGTCATGGGATCACGGGTGCTGGCTGGAAACCGAGATGATCTCGCCGGTGAGGTAGCTGGAGTAGTCGCTGGCCAGGAACGCGATGGTGGTGGCGATCTCCCACGGCTCGGCGGCCCGGCCGAACGCCTCGCCCTCGGCGAGCCGGTCCAGCAGTTCTGCGGAGCTGGTCTTCTCCAGGAACTTGTGCCGGGCGATGGACGGCGAGACGGCATTGATGCGCACCCCGTACTCGACCGCCTCGATCGCGGAGCAGCGGGTCAGGGCCATCACGCCGGCCTTGGCTGCGGCGTAGTGAGACTGGGAATGCTGTGCGCGCCAACCCAATACGCTGGCGTTGTTGACGATGACCCCGCCGTGGTCGACGCCACGGAAGTAACGCAGGGCAGCCCGGGTCGCCCGCATCACCGAGTTCAGCGTCACGTTCAGGACGCGGTCCCACTCGTCGTCGGTCATGTCGATCACCGGGGTCTGCCCGCCCAGGCCGGCGTTGTTGACCAGCACGTCGAGTCGGCCCATCTTCGCCACGGCGTCGGTGAACAGCGCATCCACGGCGGCGGTGGAGGTGACGTCGCAGACCACCGCCTCCACCCGGCCCAGGCCGAGGGCGGCCAGTTCGTCGCGGGTCTCACCGAGCCGGCGTTCGTGATAGTCGGAGACGACGACGTCGGCGCCCTCGAGCAGCGCCCGCCGCGCGGTGGTGGAGCCGATACCGGTACCGGCCGCCGCGGTCACCAGCACCGTCTTGCCCGCTAATAGGCCATGCCCGGCAATCTCTTCCGGCGCCTTGGACAGATCCGTTGCCGAGCTCATCCCTTTGCCTCCCGGGGTAGGCCGAGAACCCGCTCGGCGATGATGTTGCGCTGAATTTCGTTCGACCCGCCGTAGATGGTATCGGAGCGGGTGAACAGATAGAGCCGTTGCCACTCGTCGAACTCACCGTCGGCCAGCACCATCGAATCGCGCCCGATCACGTCCATGGCGAGCTCGCCCAGGTCGCGATGCCAGTTGGCCCACAACAGTTTCGAGACGTTGTCCTGGCCGGGCTGCTCGACGTCCATGGTGGCCATCGCGTAGGACCGCATCGCCCGCAGTCCGACCCAGGACCGGGCCAGCCGCTCACGGATCAGCGGGTCTTCGGCGGCGCCGTTGCGTGTCGCGAGTTCGGCCAGCGCGGAAAGCTCACGCGCATACCGGATCTGCTGGCCCAATGTCGACACGCCACGCTCGAAGGTGAGCGTGCCCATGGCGACCTTCCAACCGTCGCCGGGCTCCCCGACCACCAGGTCGGCATCGGTGACCGCGTCGTCGAAGAACACCTCGTTGAACTCCGAGGTGCCGGTCAGCTGCACGATCGGGCGGATTTCCACGCCGGGCTGATCCAGCGGCACCAGCAGGTACGACAGTCCGTTGTGCCGCTTGGAGCCCTTCGCGGTGCGGGCCACCACGAAGCACCACTGCGACAGGTGCGCCAGCGAGGTCCACACCTTCTGGCCGTTGATCACCCAGCGATCGCCGTCGAGCACCGCGGTGGTGGCCACATTGGCCAGGTCGCTGCCGGCGCCGGGCTCGGAGTAGCCCTGACACCACAGCTCGGTGACATTGCGGATGCCCGGCAGGAAACGCTGCTGCTGTTCGGCAGTGCCGAAGGCGATCAGCGTCGGCCCGAGCAGCTCCTCGCCGAGGTGATTGACCTTGTCCGGGGCGTCGGCGCGGGCGTACTCCTCGTAGAACGCCACCCGGTGGGCCACCGACAGTCCGCGTCCGCCGTGCTCCACCGGCCAGCCCAGGCAGGTCAGCCCGGCGTCGGCGAGATGGCGGTTCCACGCCATCCGCTCCTCGAAGGCCTCATGCTCGCGCCCAGGCCCGCCAAGGCCTTTGAGCTTGGCGAACTCCCCGACCAGGTTGTCGGCCAGCCATGCGCGGACCTCAGCCCTGAACTCCTCGACTGCTTGCACCCCTGTAGGCTAACCTACCAAGCACTTGCTCGGCTACGAGCCATCGAACCCAGGGAGCACTATGCCCAGCCAAGCGCGCACCACGCCCGCCGCGCTGGACCGCATCGCGGGTGCGCTCCCCGACCATGACGCGCTGATCGCCGAGGACAACCGGTTCACCTACGCCGAGCTGCGCGACGAGGTGCGCCGGGCCGCCGCCGCACTGATCGCGCTCGGCGTCGCCCCCGGCGAGCGGGTCGCATTGTGGTCGCCCAACACCTGGCATTGGGTGGTCGCCTGCCTGGGCACCCATTACGCCGGTGGCGTCCTGGTGCCGCTGAACACCCGCTACACCGCCTCGGAGGCCACCGACATCCTGGCCCGCAGCAAAGCCAAGGTGCTGCTCGGGATGGGCCGCTTCCTCAAGGCCGACCGCCTCGCCGAGCTCGACCGTGCCGAGCTGCCGGCGCTCGAGCATGTCGTCCGGATACCCGTGCAGGAAGGGGACGCGGCGGCGGCGGCATCCTGGGATGAGTTCATCGCCGCCGGGGCGTCGGTCTCCGATGACCAGATCGACGCGCGGGCTGCGTCCGTCGGCCCCGACGACCTGTCCGACATCCTGTTCACCTCGGGAACCACCGGCCGCAGCAAAGGCGTGCTCTGCGCGCACCGGCAGTCACTGGCCGGTCCGGCGGCGTGGGCGGCCTGCGGCCAGATGACCGCCGACGACCGCTACCTGTGCATCAACCCGTTCTTCCACAACTTCGGCTACAAGGCCGGGATCCTGGCCTGTCTGCAGACCGGGGCCACCTTGATCCCACAGCTGACTTTCGACCCGACCGACGCGTTGCGCGCCATCGAGGAGCACCAGATCACCGTGCTGCCTGGGCCGCCCACCATTTATCAGACCCTGCTGGATCACCCCGATCGTCAGCGCTATGACCTGAGCTCGCTGCGGTTCGCGGTCACCGGTGCGGCCACCGTCCCGGTCGTGCTGATCGAGCGGATGCAGACCGAGCTCGACATCGACATCGTGCTCACCGCATACGGTCTGACCGAGTCCGGCGGGTTCGCCACCATGTGCCGCGCCGACGACGACGCCGTCACCGTGGCCACCACGTGTGGGCGGCCGATCGCCGACTTCGAGCTGCGGATAGACGGTTCGGAAGCCGGGGAGGTGCTGCTGCGCAGCGCCAACATCATGCTCGGCTACCTCGACGACGCCGAGGCCACCGCCGCGGCCATCGACGCCGACGGGTGGCTGCACACCGGCGACGTCGGCACCGTCGACGCGGCGGGGAACCTGCGGATCACCGACCGGCTCAAGGACATGTACATCTCCGGCGGCTTCAACGTCTACCCCGCCGAGATCGAGCAGGTGCTGGCCCGCCTCGACGGGGTTGCCGACGTGGCGGTGATCGGGGTGCCCGACGAACGCCTTGGCGAAGTGGGACGGGCATTCATCGTGCGCCGGCCCGGGTCGGGCGAGGCCCTCGATGAACAAAGGGTGATCGCTTACGCCCGTGAACATCTGGCGAACTTCAAGGCACCGCGATCGGTGGTGTTCGCCGACTCCCTGCCGCGAAATCCCGGCGGCAAGGTGGTCAAGCATGAATTGAGAGAGTGGGCCTAGATGGACCTGACATTCGACGACGAGACCGAGGCCTTTCGCGCCGAGGTGCGTGACTTTTTGGCTGCGAACAAGGACAAGTTCCCTCTCCTGTCCTACGACACCGCCGAGGGTTTCGAGCAACACCGGCGGTGGGACAAGGTGCTGTACGACGCCGGGCTGTCGGTGATCGCCTGGCCGAAGCGCTACGGCGGGCGGGACGCCACCCTGCTGCAGTGGGTGGTGTTCGAGGAAGAGTATTTCCGCGCCGGGGCGCCCGGGCGGGCCAGCGCCAACGGCACCTCCATGCTGGCGCCGACGCTGTTCGCGCACGGCACCGAAGAACAGCTGGACCGGGTGCTGCCGAAGATGGCCAGCGGCGAAGAGATCTGGGCGCAGGCCTGGTCGGAGCCGGAGTCCGGCAGTGACCTCGCATCGCTGCGCTCGACGGCCACCAAGGTCGAAGGCGGCTGGAAACTCAACGGGCAGAAGATCTGGAGCTCGCGCGCCCCGTTCGGCGAGCGCGGCTTCGGGCTGTTCCGCTCCGACCCGGAGGCGCAGCGCCACCACGGGCTGACCTACTTCATGTTCGACCTCAATGCGCCCGGCATCACGGTGCGCGCCATCGAGCAGCTCGGCGGGGAGACCGGTTTCGGCGAGATCTTCCTCGACGACGTGTTCGTGCCGGACAACGACGTGATCGGCGTGCCGAACGAGGGCTGGCGCGCCGCGATGAGCACGTCGAGCAACGAGCGCGGCATGAGCCTGCGCAGCCCAGCCCGGTTCCTGGTGGGCGCCGAAAAGCTGGCGGCGCTGTGGAAGGAGCACGGCAGCGACCCGGCGTTCACCGATCGGGTCGCCGACGCCTGGATCAAGGCGCAGGCCTACCGCTTGCAGACGTTCGGCACCGTGACCCGACTGGCGGCCGGCGGTGAACTGGGCGCGGAGTCCTCGGTGACGAAGGTTTTCTGGTCCGAGCTGGACGTCGCGCTGCACCAGACCGGCCTGGACATCCGCGGCGCCGACGGCGAGCTGGCCGATGCCTGGACCCACGGCTACCTGTTCGCGCTCGGCGGCCCGATCTACGCCGGCACCAACGAGATTCAGCGCAATATCATCGCCGAGCGGCTGCTGGGCCTGCCCCGGGAGAAGAAATGAAATTCGATCTAGACCAAGAGCAGCGCGACTTCGCAGCCAGCATCGACGCTGCCCTCGGCGCCGCCGACGTACCCGGTGCGGTGCGCGCCTGGTCGGCCGGGAATACCGAGCCCGGCAAGCGGGTGTGGAGCCAGCTGGCCGAGCTGGGCGTCACCGCGCTGGCCGTGCCGGAGGAGTTCGACGGCATCGGCGCCCACCCGGTCGATCTGGTGCTGGCCATCGAAGCGCTGGGCCGCTGGTGTGTACCCGGGCCGGTGGTGGAATCCCTTGCGGTGGCACCGGTGCTGCTGGCCGGTGCCCCCGATGCCGCCGAGCGGCTGGCCGGGTTGGCCGCCGGGGAGCTGATCGCCACGGCGGCACTGCCGCCGCACGCCCCGCGGGCCGTCGACGCCCACGCCGCCGACCTCGTTCTACTGGCCGAGAACTCCCAGGCGGCCATCGCACAGATCGGCTCCGAGCACCGCTCGGTGGACCCGAGCCGCCGGGTGTTCGGCGTCACCGCGGCCGGCGACTCCTGGGAAGCGGACACCAGCCGCGCCTACGAGGTGGGCGCACTGGCCACCGCCGCGCAGCTGATCGGCGCCGGCCAGGCCATGCTGAATACGGCCGTCGACTACGCCAAGCAGCGCACTCAATTCGGCCGGGTGATCGGTGGCTACCAGGCGATCAAGCACAAACTGGCCGACGTGCACATCGCCCTGGAACTGGCCCGCCCGCTGGTGTACGGGGCGGCCTTGTCCCTGGCTGATGGCTCCGCCGACACCGCACGCGACGTCAGCGCGGCCAAGGTGGCCGCGTCCGATGCGGCATTGGCTGCCGCCCATTCCGCTTTGCAGACCCACGGTGCGATCGGCTTCACCAGCGAATGCGACCTGTCGCTGTGGCTGCTGCGCGTGCAGGCGCTGCGCCCCGCCTGGGGGGATGCGACCACCCATCGGCGGCGAGTGTTGGAGGCGATCTAAGTGGCCCACAACGAAGAACGCGAGCTGCTGCGCCAGACCGTCGCCGCGCTGGTCGACAAGCACGCCACCCCGGAAGCGGTCCGGACGGCGATGGAGTCCGAGCGCGGCTACGACGAGGCACTGTGGCAGCTGTTGTGCGAGCAGGTCGGTGCCGCCGCGCTGGTGGTGCCCGAGGAGCTCGGCGGGGCCGGTGGCCAACTAGCCGATGCCGCAGTGGTTCTCGAAGAGCTCGGGAAGGCACTGGTACCCACGCCGCTGCTGGGTACCGTGCTGGCCGAGCTGGCGCTGCTGGCCGCTGACGAGCCCGACGCCCAAGCCCTCGAGCAGCTAGCCGAAGGAGGGGCGATCGGGACGGTCGTCTTCGACGACGGTTATGCGGTCAACGGCGACCTCGCCGATATCGTTGTCGGCGCCCGGGACGGCCAATTGCAGCGCTGGACCGAATTCAGCGCTGAGCCGTTGACCACCATGGATCCGACCCGCCGGCTGGGCCGGATCACCGCCGCGCAGACCACCCCGATCGGAGCCGATCCGGGCATCGCCGACTACGCGGCGATCCTGCTGGCTGCCGAGCAGGTCGGCGCGGCCACCCGCTGCCTGGACCTGACCGTGCAGTACACCAAGGACCGGGTGCAGTTCGGCCGGCCGATCGGCAGCTTCCAGGCGCTCAAGCACCGTATGGCCGACCTGTACGTGGCGATCTCGGCCGCCCGCGCCGTCGTCGACGACGCCCTCACCGAGCCGTCGGCGACGTCGGCCGCACTGGCCAGAGTCGTTGCCAGCGAGGCGTTCTCCAAGGTGGCCGGCGAGGCGGTCCAGCTGCACGGCGGCATCGCGATCACCTGGGAAAGCGATATCCAGCTGTATTTCAAACGCGCGCACGGCAGTTCGCAGCTGCTCGGTCAGCCGGCCGAACACCTGCGCCGGTTAGAGGCCGAGGTTCTCTAAGGTCCCGTACGGTAGACACGTGTGCACCCGATTGGTTTACCTGGGACCCAACGGCAACATCATCACCGGGCGGTCGATGGACTGGAAGCTGGATCTGGCGACCAATCTGTGGGCGCTCCCGCGCGGCGTGCGGCGCGGCGGGCAGGCCGGGGCGAACTCCGTTGAGTGGACGGCGAAATATGGCAGCGTGGTGGCCACCGGCTACGACATCTGCACCACCGACGGCCTGAACGAGGCCGGGCTGTCGGCCAACCTGCTGTGGCTGGCCGAGTCGGAGTACCCCTGCTACGACGGTTCCCGGCCCGGGCTGTCGGTCGCGGTGTGGGCCCAGTACATGCTCGACAATTTCGCCACCGTGGCCGAGGCGGTTGCGACCTTGAGCACCGAACCGTTCGTCGTGGTGACCGACGGCGTACCCGGTGAGGACCGTCTGGCGACCCTGCATCTGTCGATGTCGGACGCCAGCGGTGACAGTGCGATCGTGGAATATGTTGGCGGCAAACAGACCATCCACCACAGCCGCGACTATCAGGTGATGACGAACTCCCCGGTCTTCGACCAGCAGCTTGCGGTCAACGCCTACTGGGAGCAGCTGGGCGGCACCGTCATGCTGCCGGGCACCAACCGGGCCGCTGACCGGTTCGCCCGAGCCTCGTTCTACGTCAACGCGATACCCAAATCCGAGGATCCGAAGATCGCGCTCGCGTCGGTGCTCAGCGTGGTGCGCAACGTGTCGGTGCCGTTCGGTATCACCACTCCTGACGAGCCCAACATCTCCTCGACGCGGTGGCGCACCGTCGCCCACCACGGCCACAAGCTGTATTGCTTCGAATCCGCGCTGACACCCAATGTGTTCTGGGTGGATCTGAAGAAGCTCGACTTCGTGCCGGGGGCCGCGGTGCGCAAGCTCGACCTCGGCTCCGATGACAGCAACGTCTTCGCCGGTGAGACGTCGGCGCGCTTTGCCGTCGCCGAACCGTTCACCTTCCTGGGCGTGGGCGCATGACCGCCCGTCTCGACCGCACGGCGCTGCGCGCCGGCATCCCGCCGTTTCACGTGATGGACGTGTGGCTGGCCGCCGCGCAGCGCCAGCGCAGCCATGGCGACCTGGTGAACCTGTCCGCCGGGCAGCCCAGCGTGGGCGCACCCGAGCCGGTGCGCTCGGCCGCCGCGGCGGCCCTGCAGGCCAACCAGCTCGGCTACACCGTTGCGCTGGGGATCCCGGAGCTGCGCGCGGCTATCGCCGGCTCCTACGCCGATCGCTACGGGCTCGACGTCGACGCTGACGACGTGGTGGTGACCACCGGGTCATCCGGCGGCTTCCTGCTGGCGTTTCTGGCCTGCTTCGACGTCGGCGACCGGGTGGCGATCGCCAGCCCCGGCTACCCGTGTTACCGCAACATCCTGACCGCCCTCGGCTGCGAGGTGATCGAGATCCCGTGCGGGCCGCAAACCCGCTTCCAGCCGACTGCTGAGATGCTCGCCGCGATCCCCGGGCCGCTGGCCGGGGTGATCGTCGCCAGCCCGGCCAACCCGACCGGGACCGTCCTGGAACCGGCGGAGCTGGCCGCGATCGCGACCTGGTGCGACGAGGCGGGCGTACGGCTGATCAGCGACGAGGTCTACCACGGGCTGGTCTATGAGGGCGCCCCGGAGACCAGCTGCGCCTGGCAGACCTCCCGCAACGCGGTGGTGGCCAACAGCTTTTCGAAGTACTTCGCGATGACCGGCTGGCGGCTGGGCTGGCTGCTGGTGCCGCCGGCGTTGCGACGCGCGGTGGACTGCCTGGCCGGCAACTTCACCATCTGCCCGCCGGTGCTGGCCCAGTACGCGGCGGTCGCGGCCTTCACGCCCGAGGCGATCGCCGAAGCGCAAGGCCACCTGCGGCATTACGCGGCCAACCGGGAACTGCTGCTGACCGGGCTGCGCGACATCGGTATCGACCGGTTGGCGCCCACCGACGGGGCGTTCTATGTCTACGCCGACGTCGCGGACTACACCGACGACTCCCTGGCGTTCTGCGCGCGGTTGCTCGCCGACACCGGTGTCGCCGTGGCGCCGGGTGTCGACTTCGACACCGAGCGCGGCAACACCTTCGTCCGGTTGTCGTTCGCCGGGCCGACCGCCGATATCTCCGAAGCGTTGCATCGAATCAGCGGCTGGCTCCCGCTCCGGTAGGTTTACCCACAAGCTCGACCTACCTGATCGAAGGGACCACAGCAATGCGCACAACCACGACGTCTCGCCTGGCGATCGGCGCGGCAGCCGTCGGCATCCTCGGCGCGGTGGCCGCCACGGTGACCTCCGGGTCCACGCCGCCGGCCGATGCCGCACCGGCGCCCTGCACCGCCGCCGGGCTGGCCAACACCGCCAGCGGCGTGCTGAGCCAGGCCGGTGGGTTCCTCAACGACCACCCCGAGGCCAACGACGTGCTGACGTCGGCGGCCACGATGCCGCCGGAGCAGGCCAAGTCCTCGGTGCAGGGCTACTTCATCGGCCACCTCGACCAGCTGTCGACCCTGCAGGGCATCGCCGCACCGCTGACCGACCTGAAGAACCAGTGCGGCATCACGGTCTCCCCGACCCAGCTGGCCACGCTGCTGGAGACCGTCAGCAAGTAGGTCGGGCCGATGGGCCTGTCGATCAGCGACCAGGAACGGGCCGCACTGGCCGACGCGGCCGGCTTCGGCCTGTTCGCCGCGATCACCGGGCGCCGGTCGCGCCGCTTCCCGGTCGGTGGCGCCATCCCGGCTGGCGCGCTGGCCTATACCAGCCGCCGGCCGGTGCAACCGCTGTCGGCAGTGGAGCGGGCGCTGCTGCTGTCACTGATGGGTGGGGTCACCGGCTGGCATGACGGTATCGCCCACCATCCCGGATACGCCCCCGCACTGCCCAACTACCCCGGCAGCGCCAGTGGCCGGGCGATGCCATCGGCGGCGGGCTTTCACACCAGCCAGCTGTTCTTCACCGACGACACCGGCTGCTATCTGTTGCCCACCCGCGATCAGCAACCACGAGAATTCGCCACCCTCGAGGATTGGATCGGCCATACTGCGGATTCGTATGTGCAGCTGTCGGATTCCCGCTTGGAGCTGCCCCGCGAAGAGCCCTATATGGAGGGTCACAACACCTGGATCGGCAATCACCCGGGCAGCCTGCTGGCGTTCGCGGTGGCCGACCTGGCCGAGCACCTGCTGGAGAACCTGTGGTTCTTCGCGGCCAACGGCTACCGCATCACCGACGACATCACCGGTCGTGCGATCCCCGGGCTGCAAGCATTCTCGGGTTTGGCGCACGCCGACGACCCGATCCCGCTGTCGTTCGTCGAGCAGTACAGCCTGACCGAGGCCAGCGCAGAGCTGTCCATCGCCGCCCACAATGGGGCGCTGGGGTTACAGGCGATGGGCTTGGGCGGCTGGATATTCGATGGGCTGGACCGGGTTTCGGTGCTGCGCGCGTTCGGGTTCGTCGCCGATGACGATCCGCGCTGGCCGTTGCCCAATGTGACCGGGCTGCCCGGCCATTTCGAGACGCTGAGCCCGCCGCATGTGCCGTCGGTGGCCGAGGGCGTGGCCAAGCTGGTGACCCGAAAGTTCGGTCCCGGCGGGCCGTCGCACCCGTCGACGCCGGGTCCGTGGTCGGATACGCCGCGGGTGCGCGGCTCGGCCCTGCCGCCGGACGGTATCGCCGAGCTGGTCACGCTGCAGGCGTCCTATATCTACGACACCTTCGGCAAGCTGCCCGGCAGCGTACCGACGGTGCATGCGCTGATGTACCTGCAGGCCCAGCATCTGGACACCGACTTCTACGACGAGTTCTTTCGCCCGGGCGGCTATCTGCGCACCCACGCCGAGCACCAGCAGCGCTGGCACTGAAGCTCTCCCGAGTCGGAATCTCACGACGCGACACGCCGGTTCGGCGTCGCCGGATTCCGACTCGGCGGGGGATTGGCTGCGGGGCTTACAGCCAGGTGTCGTCGGTGGTGGCGGTCAGGAACGCCTCCAGGTCGTCGCGCCACTGTGCGGGCGTGGTCTTCTCCGGCTCGATGCCGGTGTAGTCGCCGCGGTAGAACAGCAGCGGCCGGGGCTTGACTTCGGGTACATCGGAAAGCGATTGCACCGCACCGAAAACCACGAAGTGGTCGCCGCCGTCGTGCACCGAGGCCACCGTGCAGTCGATGTGAGCCAGCGACCGGGCCAGGATCGGCGAGCCCAGCGGGGACGGCGTCCAATCCACCCCGGCGAACTTGTCGGGTTCCCGGGAGCCGAACCGGGCGCAGACGTCCTTCTGCTCCTCGGCCAGGATGTTGACGCAGAACTTTCCGCTGGCCTCGATGGCCTGCCAGGACCGCGACATCTTGGTCGGGCAGAACAGCACCAGCGGCGGATCCAGTGACAACGCGGCGAACGACTGACAGGCGAACCCGATCGGCGCACCGTCGTGCACGGTGGTGATGATGGTGATGCCCGTGCAGAACTGGCCGAGTACGTTGCGGAACGCGCGCGGGTCGATCGGAAGCTCGTCGGTCACTATCGGCCGCTACTTCTCGATGCCCACCGTGAAGTCATGCCCCCACAGGCTGACCGCGGTGCTCTCCCGGGCCACCCAGTCGTCGTCGTCGACTTCCAGTCCCTCGCAACCGAATTCGATCTGAAAGCCGCTGGGCGACTTCATGTAGAACGACAGCATCTTGTCGTTGACGTGCCGGCCCAGGGTCGCGGCCATCGGCACCTTGCGGCGATACGCCCGGTCCAGGCAGAGCCCGACGTCGTCGGCCTCCCCCACCTCGACCATCAGGTGCACGATGCCGGTCGGCGTGGGCATCGGCAGAAACGCCAGGCTGTGGTGGCGGGGGTTGCAGCCGAAGAACCGCAACCACGCCGGGTCGCCGTCGGCCGGGCGGCCCACCATCTGCGGGGGCAGCCGCATCGAGTCACGCAGCCGGAAGCCGAGCACGTCACGGTAGAAGTGCAGCGCCTCGGCGTCGTCCTTGGTCGACAGCACCACGTGGCCCAGACCCTGTTCCTCGGTGACGAACCGGTGACCGTAGGGGCTGACCACCCGGCGGTGCTGCAGCGCCACGCCGTGGAACACCTCCAGGGTGTTGCCGGACGGGTCGGCGAAGGTGATCATCTCGACGACGCGGCGCTCGGCGAGTTCGGCGGCGTCCGCCTCCTTGTACGGCGTGCCCTCGACTTCCAGGCGCTGCCGGATGTCCTGCAGGCCTTCGGCGTTGGCGCACTCCCAGCCCGACGACAGCAGCCGGTCGGTGTCGCCGGGCACGATCACCAGCCGGGCGGGGAAGTCGTCCATCCGCAGGTACAGCGCACCCTCGGTCGCCCCGTCGCCCTCGACCATGCCGAGAACCTTCAGGCCGAACTCCCGCCAGGCCGCCATGTCGGTGGCCTGGATCCGCAGATACCCCAGCGAACGGATACTCATCGCGATACCTCCCGCAAGCTCGTCTATGTCCCGGGTCGGGGCCCGCTCAGACCATTGTGTCGCCGGGCGGCAACCCGAACTCGTGGTTACCGAAGATCATGTATGCCCGCTCCGGGTCGTTGGCCGCGTGCACCCGGCCGGCGTGCGCGTCGCGCCAGAACCGCTGCACCGGAGCGTCGTTGGAGAGCGCGGTGGCACCGGCCGCCTCGAAGAGCCGGTCGATGGAGGCGATGGCCCGACCGGTGGCGCGCACCTGGTCGCGCCGGGCGCGGGCCCGCAGCTCGAACGGAATCTCCTTGCCGGCCGCCAGCAGGGCGTACTCGTCGGCGACGTTGCCGATCAGCTGCCGCCAGCCGGCGTCGATGTCGCTGGCAGCCTCGGCGATCCGCACCTTGGCGAACGGGTCGTCCTTGGCCTTCTCCCCGGCGAACGCCGCCCGGACCCGTTTGCCCTGGTGCTCGACGTGCGCGGCGTAGGCGCCGTAGGCCATGCCCATGATCGGCGTCGAGATCGTGGTGGGGTGGATGGTGCCCCACGGCATCTTGTAGACCGGGGCGGTGTTGGTCTGGTAGCCGCCGGCGGTGCCGTCGTTCATGGCCCGGTAGGACAGGAAGCGGTGCCGGGGCACGAAGGCGTCCTTGACCACAACGGTGTTGCTGCCGGTTCCCCGCAGGCCGACCACGTGCCAGACGTCGTCGATGCGGTAGTCGGAGATCGGGATCAAGAAGCTGCCGAAGTCCACCGGCTTGCCGTCCTTGATCACCGGGCCGCCCAGGAAAGCCCAGGTGGCGTGGTCACAACCCGACGACCAGTTCCACGACCCGTTGACGATGTAGCCGTCGGCCGTCTCGGTGACGACGCCGGCGCCCATCGGTGCATACGACGACGAGATCCGGACGCTGGTGTCCTCGCCCCAGACGTCCTCCTGGGCCTGCTGGTCGAAGAGCGCCAGGTGCCAGTTGTGCACGCCGATGATCCCGGCGACCCACCCGGTGGAGCCGCAGGCGCTGGCCAGCCGGCGCACCGCCTCGTAGAAGATCGTCGGGTCGCACTGCATCCCGCCCCACTGTTCGGGCTGCAGCAGCCGGAAGAAGCCGATGTCCTCGAGCGCCTTGACGTTGGCGTCGGGCAGCCGGCGCAGGTCTTCGGCCTCCTGGGCGCGCTCGCGCAGCTGCGGAAGAAGGTCGTCGATGGCGGCCAGCACCGACTGGGCGTCACGCTGTTGAATGGACGTCACTAGATTGCCTCCCAGGAGTGAGCAGGTTAGCGGCCCGGTTTTTCAACCAGCCTAGAGTGAGATTAGAACACGTTCCGATTTGTGTCGAGCGGGGTGTTCCTGCGGCTGGTAGCGATACCGGGCCAGTTTTCTGTAACCTGTTCTAGTTATGACCAACGATGAGGGGCGGGCTGTGGCGGAGACCATTCCGGACGAACCACTGGGTAGTCACGTCCTGGAATTGCAGATCACCCAAGTCGTCGCCGAGACCGACGACGCGTGCTCGCTGGTGTTCGGCGTGCCGGACGGGCCCGACGATCCGGAGATCCCGGCGCAGCGGCTGAAGTACTCGCCCGGCCAGTTCCTGACGCTGCGGATCCCCAGCGATCGCACCGGCTCGGTGGCCCGCTGCTACTCGCTGTGCAGCTCCCCGTTCACCGACGACGCGCTGACCGTGACCGTCAAACGGACCGCGGACGGCTACGCGTCGAACTGGCTGTGCGACCATGCCCACCCGGGAATGCGGGTCCACGTGCTGGCGCCGTCGGGCACCTTCGTGCCCAAGTCACTGGACACCGATTTCCTGCTGCTGGCCGCCGGCAGCGGGATCACCCCGATGATGGCGATCTGCAAATCGGCGCTGTCGCAGGGCAGCGGCCAGGTGACCCTGGTCTATGCCAACCGCGACGAGCGTTCGGTGATCTTCGCCGCCGCGCTGCGCGAATTGGCCGCCAAGTACCCCGACCGGCTGACGGTCGTGCACTGGCTGGAGTCGGTGCAGGGCTTGCCGAGCACCGCCGCGCTGGCACAGCTGGCCGGCCCCTACACCGACCGCCAGGCCTTCATCTGCGGTCCGGGCCCGTTCATGCAGGCTTCCCGCGACGCCCTGGAGGCCTTGAACGTCCCAGCCGAGCAAGTCCACCTCGAGGTGTTCAAGTCGCTGGACAGCGATCCGTTCGCCGCGGTCAAGATCACCGATGCCCCCGAAGGGGCCGAGGGGGCCGCCCAGCCGCCCGCGACCGTCACCGTGGAACTCGACGGCGAGACCCATGAGGTGCAATGGCCCCGCCACGTGAAGCTGCTGGACTTGCTGCTCGACAAGGGTCTCGACGCCCCGTTCTCCTGCCGGGAGGGGCACTGCGGCGCCTGCGCCTGCGTTCTCAAGAACGGCAAGGTCACCATGGAGGTCAACGACGTGTTGGAGCCGCAGGACCTCGCCGAGGGCCTGGTCCTGGCCTGCCAGGCCCATCCGGAGACGGATTCGGTGGAAGTAACCTACGACGAGTGATCTCGGGTCTAGGTTGGTGCGACATGAAGCGGTTGCTGATGATGCCGGCGGCGTTGACGCTGCTGGCCGTGCTGATCCCGCCCGCACCAGCGTCGGCGGCCAGTGACACCAAGACCTCGTTGTTCCCGGTGAACGAGTTTGATCAACTGCAGACCCACAGCTGGGTCGACTGCGCCGCCCCGCCGCTGTGCCGGTTCACCGTCGGGGTGCAACTGCAGACGCCGGACGGCATGACCGGGTTCCCGCCCGACCTGTGGGCCCGCCAGAGCACCGAGATCCGCTCGTCGAAGCGGACGGCCTACCTGGATGTGCACACCGACGGCGGGGAGGGCTGGTTCAAAGACCGCGGCGGCCCCGGAACGAAGGTGTTCAAAGACGGCACCGGGGCGGTGATCCAGTCGATGTACTTCGGCGAAGGGCCGCCGGAGAAGTACCAGACCAACGGCAGCATCGACGTGCTCGAGTACTCCACCGGCCGGCCCAAGACCGATGCCAATGTGATCGTCTGCACCCATGTGCAGGTGGTCTACAGCGGGGTCAACCTGACCACGCCGTCCACCTGCGCGCAGACGGTGTTCTGACCCCGGCCTTAGCCGGCAGTTCGCAGCACCACGAACGATTGCCCGGGCACCTGCATCATTTCCTCGTCGAACCGCGGTGCGCCCCAGGCCAGCACCACCTCGCCGGACGCCGGCACACTGACCGGGGCGTCGTTCAGGTTGCAGGCGAGCACAAGTCGGCCGCGGCGCATGGTGATCCATCGCTGGTCCTCGTCGTAGTCGACCTGCAAGTCGCCCAACCACGGATCGGCCAGATCCGCGTCGCTGCGTAGCCGGATCAGCGCGTTGTAGACCCCGAGCAGTTGCAGATGCCCCTGCCCGGCGACCTCGTCCCAGTCCAGCTTCGACCGCTGGAAGGTCGCCGGGTCCTGCGGGTCCGGAATCTCGGCGGCGTCCCAGCCGTGCTCGGCAAACTCGGCTTTGCGGCCTTCGGCGGTGGCGCGGGCGATCTGCGGGTCCTCATGCGAGCTGAAGAACTGGAAAGGGGTAAGCGCACCCCATTCCTCTCCCATGAAAAGCATTGCGGTGTAGGGCGAGAAAAGCACCAGCGCCGCTTTGACCGCGAGCTGCCCGGCCGCCAGGTTCTGCGATGGGCGATCCCCCAGCGCCCGGTTGCCGACCTGATCGTGCGTGCAGGTATAGGCCAACAGCCGGGTGGCTGGAATCTGCGCGATCGGCAGCGGACGGCCGTGCCGCCGGCGCCGAAACGACGAATAAGTGCCCGCGTGGAAGAACCCGTTGCGCAACGTGGTCGCCAGGGTCGCCATGCTGCCGAAATCAGCGTAGTAACCCTGCCGCTCGCCGGACACCGCGGTGTGAATGGCGTGATGGATGTCGTCATCCCATTGCGCGGTGATCCCGTAGCCCCCGTCTTGGCGCCGGGTGATGGTGCGCGGATCATTGCGGTCGCTTTCGGCGATCAGCGACAGCGGGCGGCCCAATTGTGTGGCGAGCGCGTCGGTTTCGGCGGCCAGCTCTTCGAGAATGTGGATCGCGGTGGTGTCCACCAGCGCGTGCACGGCGTCCAGCCGTAGCCCGTCGGCGTGGAAGACCCGCATCCAGCGCAGCGCGCAATCGATGATGTAGCGGCGGACCTCGTCGGAGTCCGGGCCGTCGATGTTGACGGCATTGCCCCACGGGTTGCGCGCTTCGGCCAGGTACGGCCCGAAGCGCGGCAGGTAGTTCCCGGACGGGCCGAAGTGGTTGAAGACGGCGTCGATCAGCACACCCAGGCCGCGGCCGTGACAGGCATCGATGAAGCGCGCCAGCCCATCTGGGCCGCCGTAGGGCTCATGCACCGCGTACCACAGCACGCCGTCGTATCCCCAGCCGTGGGTCCCGGAGAACGCATTGACCGGCATCAGTTCCACGAAGTCGACGCCCAGACCGACCAGGTGGTCCAGCTTCTCGATGGCGGAATCGAAGGTCCCGGCCGGGGTGAAGGTGCCGATGTGCAGCTCGTAGATCACCGCACCCTCGACGCCGCGCCCCGCCCAGTTGTCGTCGGTCCAGGTGAGCCCGGTGTCGTCCCATAACGCGGAACGCGCATGCACGCCGTCGGGCTGGCGCGCCGACCGGGGATCCGGAAGGACCTGCGGGTCGTCGTCGAGTAGATACCCGTAGCGGGCATCCGGCGCCACCTCCAGCGTTGTGTGCCACCACCCGTCTCGGCCACGGTTCATCGGGTGCGACACCCCGTCGACATCGAGGGCGACGACGGCCGGCGTGGGCGCCCAGACGGCGAAGTCAGTCATCGACCCGCTCCAACAGGGCCACGGGTAGTTCGGCGAACAGCTCGGCGGCCCGCACCGGTCCGCTGTGTCGCCCGCCGGAGAGGGCGTCGGCCCAGATGCCCGCCGGCAGCGCAACGTCAGTACCGCGCCAGCCGCTCTCGGGCAGGCGCACCGTCCAACGGCTGACCGCCACCACCACGTCCTGGCCCCGGCCGAACGCGACGACATGTTCGGCGGCCGGGCCCGACGCCGGGATGGGGTGATAACCGCCGTGCAGGAAGGTGTCGGGACGCGCCCGCCGCATGCGCAGCGCTGCCGCGACCACCCGCATTTTCGGGTCCCGTAAGGAGGTGAGCGCCTCGCGGCGCGCGGCGTAGTCGACCGGCCGTCGGTTGTCCGGGTCGACCAGGCTGTCGTCGAACAGTTCGGTGCCCTGATACACGTCGGGGATGCCGGGAACGGTCAACGCCAAGAGCTTTTGGCCCAGGATGTCGGTTTCGATGTGCGGACGCAGTTCGGTGACGAGCTCGGTCAGTTGCTGCGCGACGGGCCCGTCGAGTATGCCGTCGAGCCAACGGTGGACCGCGGCCTCGAACTCGGTGTCGGGATCGTGCCACGAGGTGCGTCGAGCCGCTTCGCGCACGGCCTTTTCGGCATACGCGTGCAGCCGCTCGCGCAGTGCGGTGTTGACCCGGCCGTCGACAGGCCACACCCCGAAGATGTTCTGCCACAGGAAGAGCCCGGTAGCCAGATCAGGCGATGGGACACTGGACTCCCAACGGGCGACGAACTCGGCCCATAACGACGGCACCTGCGACAGCACGCCGATGCGGGCCCGCACGTCCTCGCCGCGTTTGGTGTCGTGCGTGGACAGGGTGGTCATGGTGTGCGGCCAGCGTCGAGCCCTGGTAGCGGCCCGCTGATGAAACTCGGCGGCCCCCACGCCGAAACGTTGCGGGTCCCCGCCGACTTCGTTGAGCGATACCAGCCGTGCGTCACGGTAGAACATGCAGTCTTCGGTTGCCTTGGCCGTCACCGCCCCGCACAGCTGTTGCAGCCGCACCGCGGATTCGCGGTCATCGGCGATCGCGGCAGCGACCAGCTCAAGCGGTTGGGCGAGTTCGGGTTTCTCTGCGCAGGTTTCGGCCAGCGCCATGGGCAGCCGCGCCGCCAAGCCCGGGTAGTCACTGCGATAGACGCCGACCTGACCGAGCAGTGCCACGATGGCCTCCGATAGCAGCGGATGGTCGGCACCGGTAGCGTTCACCATGCAACGGCGCAGCCGCGCCAGCTCGCTGCCCAGCGTCTCGGCAGCGGCGATCTCTTTCTGTTCGATCAACAACATCGGCATCGCGCGATAGTCGACACCGACGGTTTCAAACAACTCGGTCAGCGCCGCCTCACCAGTCGGGTCGATGAACAGCCCGCCGATCTCCCGCAGGACGTCGTACCCGGTGGAGCCGGCCACCGGCATGGTCGATTCCAGCGGTTCGTCCACGGCCAGAATCTTTTCGACGACGATCCAGGCGTCCGGACCCACCAGCGTACGCAGCCATTGCAGATATCCACACGGATCCGACAGCCCGTCCGGGTGATCGACCCGCACGCCGTCGATGAGACGGGCGTCGATCCAGCGTGACAGCTCGGCGTGCCAGGCGTCGAAGACCGCCCGGTCTTCTTGGCGCAGGCCGGCCAGCGAGGTGATCGAAAAGAAGCGCCGGTACCCGCACGTGCCGTTGCGCCACCCGACCAGCCGATAATGCTGTCGGTCGTGGACCTGTGCACCGCTACCGCTTCCGGTCCCGGGAGCAATCGGAAAGACGAGATCACCCAACCGCAGCACCTCCCCGTCGACGGCCAGGTCGGCGACGTCGGCGTCGGATCCCAACACCGGCAGGATGATCCGGCCATCGCCGAGCTCCCAGTCGATGTCGAAGAACGCCGAGTACGGCGAGGACCGGCCGTGCTTGAGCACGTCCCACCACCACGGGTTCTGCTCCGGCCGGGCCACGCCGACGTGATTGGGCACGATGTCGATGACCAGACCGATTCCGCGGGCGTGTGCGGCCGCCGACAGTCGGGCCAGGCCCTGCGGACCGCCGAGTTCAGCAGAGACCGTCGTCGGATCGACGACGTCGTAACCATGCGCCGACCCGCGTACCGCGGTCATGACCGGTGAGAGGTAAAGATGCGAGATTCCGAGTTCGTCGAAGTAGTCGAGTAGCTGCTCGGCGTCGGCGAAGGTGAATGCGAAACCGCTTTCCGGGCCCCGCAGCTGTAACCGATATGTGGACAGCACCGGGCGCGTCATGCGTTAGCGCACTTTCCGCAAGACGAGCAGCGAACGAGCCGGCACCGGGATCTCGCCGCCGGCCTGCACCGGCTGTTCGTCCGGGGACACCGGCGAGGCGGTGTCCAATTCGACGGTCCACTCTTGCGCGTAATCCCCTCCGGGAACGGCGAACCCGACCGTCTCCTCGTGCGCATTGAAGCACAGTACAAATGAGTCATCCACCACCCGTTGGCCGCGCACATCGGGCTCGCGGATCGCCTCACCGTTGAGGAACACCATGATGCACTTGTCGAAGCCGTTGTCCCAATCGTCTTGGCTCATCTCCTGGCCGGCCGGGGTGAACCACGCGATGTCACCGATCTCGTCACCGTGGCGGACCGGGCGTCCTTCAAAGAACCGCCGACGCCGAAACACCGGGTGGTCCTTTCGCAGCTGCGTCACCCGGCGGGTGAACGCCAGCAGATCGGAATTCTTCTCGGCCAGCGACCAATCCATCCAGGCGAGTTCGGAGTCCTGGCAGTAGGCGTTGTTGTTGCCGTGCTGGGTGCGGCCCATTTCGTCGCCGTGGGCGATCATCGGGGTGCCTTGGGACAGCATCAGGGTGGCCATGATGTTGCGCATCTGGCGGGCCCGTAGTGCCAGGATGTCCGGGTCGTCGCTGGGGCCTTCCACACCGCAGTTCCACGACCGATTGTGGCTCTCGCCGTCGGTGTTGTCGTCACCGTTGGCCTCGTTGTGTTTTTCGTTGTAGGAGACCAGGTCATGCAGCGTGAATCCGTCGTGGGCGACGACGAAGTTGATGCTGGCTCCGGGCCGGCGCCCGGTGGCCTCATACAGGTCCGACGAACCCGTGAGCCGAGAGGCGAACTCGCCCAGCGTCTCCGGCTCGCCGCGCCAGTAATCACGCACGGTGTCGCGGTACTTTCCGTTCCATTCGGTCCACAGGCCGGGGAAATTGCCGACCTGGTAACCGCCTTCGCCGACGTCCCACGGCTCGGCGATCAGCTTGACCTGGCTGACCACCGGGTCCTGCTGGATCAGGTCGAAGAAAGCCGAAAGGCGGTCGACGTCATAGAATTCGCGAGCCAATGTCGATGCCAGGTCGAAGCGGAAACCGTCGACGTGCATCTCGGTCACCCAGTATCTCAGTGAATCCATGATCAATTGCAGTGCATGCGGGTGGCGCGCGTTGAGGCTGTTTCCGGTGCCGGTGTAATCCATATACATGCTGCGGTCGTCGTCGACCAGCCGATAGTAAGCGGCGTTGTCGATCCCCCGGAAGTTGATGGTCGGGCCGAGGTGGTTGCCTTCGGCGGTGTGGTTGTAGACCACATCGAGGATCACCTCGATACCGGCTTCGTGGAAGGTGCGCACCATCGTCTTGAATTCCGCGACCGCTGCACCCGGCTGCTGGTTCGCCGCATACGCGCTGTGCGGGGCGAAGAAGCCGAACGTGTTGTAGCCCCAGTAGTTTCGCAGGCCCAGCTGCAACAGGCGGTCGTCGTGCATGAATTGGTGTACCGGCATCAGCTCGATAGCCGTGACATTGAGCGCCTTGAGGTGGTCGATGACGGCCGGGTGAGCCAATCCGGCGTAGGTACCGCGCAGCTCCTCCGGGATGCCCGGATGGGTCTGGGTCATGCCCTTGACATGCGTCTCGTAGATGATCGTCTCGTTGTAGGGCGTCTTCGGTGGCCGATCGGCTGCCCAGTCGAAGTACGGGTTGATCACCACGCTGGTCATGGTGTGTCCGAGCGAATCGACTCTCGGCAGGGTTTCGGCTCGCGGTGGGTCGTCACCGGCTGCCATGTCGTAGGAGAACAGCGCCTGAGAAAAGTCGAAGTCGCCGGCGAACGCGCGGCCGTACGGGTCGAGCAACAGCTTGCTGGAATCGCAGCGGTGTCCGGCCGGCGGGTCGAACGGTCCGTGCACCCGGTAGCCGTAATGCTGCCCCGGGGACACCGTCGGCAGGTAGGCGTGCCAGACGTACCCGTCCACTTCCTCGAGCGGGATACAGGTCTGGTCACCGCTCTCGTCGATCAGGCACAGGTCGACCTTCTCGGCGATCTCGGAGAACAGCGCGAAATTGGTTCCTCCGCCGTCGTAGGCGGCGCCCAGCGGCGCGCTGTTGCCCGGCCAGCTGGTGGGCGACGTCGGTGGGGTATCGGCTGGCTCCCTGACACCGGTGCCATCCCTTGCCGGATCTCGGGTAATGCCCATGTTCACCCAATCTCGTCAGGACTTTCGATAGTTCGACACCTTCGGCCGGGGTGTGGCTACCCGCCTGTCGGGCGGTCAAACTATCGCTGCCTACGACACTACGGTCAGCGCACCACAGACCGCCGCTTTCGCCGACGGCCGAGGCGGGTATAGCCGTTGTCGTGACCAGCTCGCCCGAACCCGTGCCCGACGACCTGCGCCGGCTGGCCGCGGCACACGGTGTTGCCACCGCCTACCGCAACGAGCGTCGCGAGGTGGTGCACGTCGATGCCGACGTCGTGATCCGGGTGCTGCGGCTGCTCGAGGTCGAGGCCCGCAGCACAACCGACCGCCGTGGCGAGTTGAAGAGGCTCGCAGAACGCGAGCACGCGGGTATATCGCCTCCGACGGCCGCGGTACGGGTCACCGGTGGGCCGCTCCCGTTTCCCGGGGCCGTTGCCCTGGCGGGCGAGGACGGCGAGCGTATCGCGGTGCGCGATGAACTGCCGGCCGGCCTGAGGCCGGGGTGGTATCAACTTGCGCTGCGCAACGACCAGCAGATCACCCTGGTGGCGGCCCCGGCTCAGGTCCCGTCGGCGCCCGCGACCTGGGGCTGGATGCTGCAGTTGTACGCGTTGCGGTCCGCCCGCTCGTGGGGCGTCGGCGATCTGGCCGATCTGCGGGACTGGGTGACGTGGACTGCCGCCGAGCACGCAGCCGGGGCGGTGCTGCTCAACCCGCTGCACGCCCCCGGGCCGACGCATCCGGTGCAGCCGTCGCCGTACACGCCGTCGAGCCGGCGGTTCGCCAACCCGCTGGCGCTGTGCATCGGCGACCTCGACGCGTATCGGCGCGCCGACCCGGACACCCGAGCGGAAGTCGATGCGCTGCGGGTCGCTGCGGACACCGCGCGAATCGACTACGACCTGGTCTGGGCGGCTAAACGCGCGGCGCTGGAATTGCTTTGGCGGGCAGAGGGCCGCCCCTGCCCACTGGACGAGTCGCCGGCCGGCGCGGCGTTGCGGGACTGGTCGACCTACTGCGCGCTGGCCGAGCGCCATGGCGCTCGGTGGACGGCGTGGCCGGCGCCGCTGCACGACGCGGCCGGCCCCGCGGTGGCAGCGGCGCGGCGCGACCTCGCCCCGCGGGTCGCGTTTCATGCCTGGGTGCAGCAGCGCTGCGCCGAGCAGCTGCTGGCGGTGCAGGCCGCCGCACACGGCTCGGGCATGGCGCTGGGGGTGCTGCACGACTTGGCCGTGGGCGTCGACGCCGACGGCGCGGACGCCTGGGCGCTCGCCGACGTGCTGGCCGGTGCAGCGAGCGTCGGGGCGCCGCCGGATACGTTCAGCCCGCTCGGCCAGGACTGGGGGCTACCGCCCTGGCGGCCGGACCGGCTGGCCGCCACCGGCTACAGCGCGCTGCGCGACATGTTGCGGGCCGTCCTGGCCCACGCCGACGGGGTGCGGATCGATCACGTCGCCGGGTTATGGCGGTTGTGGTGGATCCCGCCCGGTGAGGGTCCCGAGCGCGGCACCTACGTGCACTACGACGACGATGTCATGCTCGCGGTGTTGGCGCTGGAGGCCCATCGCGCCAATGCCGTCGTCATCGGCGAAGACCTGGGCACCGTCGAACCGGAAGTCACCCGGGCACTGGCCGACAACGGGATGCTGGGGTGCGCGGTCTCCTGGTTCACCCGCGACGAATCAGCACCCGGCCAGCCGTTGCTTCCGGCCGCGAAATGGCCGGCTCCGGTCGCCGCCAGCATCTCCACCCACGACCTGCCCACCGCCGCCGGATTCTTGGGCGCCGAGCACGTGCGGGCACGCGCCGAGCGGGGACTGCTCGACGACGTGGCCGCCGCACAAGCGGCCGCGGACAAGGAACGCGCCGAGTGGCTGGCGCTGTTGAGGGCCGAAGGCCTGCTTGAGCCCGGTGAAGGCCAAGGCACCGGCGACAGCGAGAAGATCATCGCCGCCATGCACCGCTTCCTGGCGGCCACCCCGAGCCGGCTCAAACTGGTCTCCCCCTACGACGTGCTGGCCGACCCGTGTCAGCCCAATCTGCCGGGAACCGTCGATGAATATCCGAACTGGCGACTGCCGCTGTCGGAGACTCTTGAGCAGCTGCGCACCGACCCGAGAGTCGCCCGCACCGTAGCGTTGTTCTCGGCCGGGCACGGCCGCGAACAAGCATCCGTCAAGTAATCGCGTCCCGAATGGGGTACAAGTCGAGACATGGCCGCCGACGTTGACGACGAGTTTGGTCAAGACCTCCCAGACCCCGCAGCGGGTAGCCATGTCGAGGACGGCGTCGTGGAGCACCCCACCGCCGACGACTTCGGCGACGCCGCGGCCCCGCCGGCGGACCCGGTCTGGTTCAAGCGTGCGGTGTTCTATGAGGTGCTGGTCCGGGCCTTCTACGACTCCAACGGGGACGGCATCGGTGACCTGCGCGGCCTGACCGAGCGACTGGACTACCTGCAGTGGCTCGGCGTCGATTGCCTGTGGCTGCCGCCGTTCTACGATTCGCCGCTGCGCGATGGCGGCTACGACATCCGGGACTTCTACAAAGTGCTGCCGGAGTTCGGTACGGTCGACGATTTCGTCGAACTGGTCGACGCCGCACACCGGCGCGGCATCCGGATCATCACTGATCTGGTGATGAACCACACCTCCGACAGCCATCCCTGGTTTCAGCAGTCGCGCCATGACCCGGAGGGTCCCTACGGCGACTACTACGTGTGGAGCGATACCAGCGAGCGCTACGCCGGAGCCCGGATCATCTTCGTCGACACCGAGGAGTCCAACTGGACGTTCGATCCGGTCCGCCGGCAGTTCTACTGGCACCGGTTCTTCTCGCATCAGCCCGACCTGAACTACGAGAATCCCGCGGTCCAGGAAGCGATGCTCGACGTGCTTCGGTTCTGGCTGAACCTGGGCATCGACGGTTTTCGGTTGGACGCGGTGCCCTACCTGTTCGAGCGAGAAGGAACCAACTGCGAAAACCTTCCCGAGACACACGATTTCCTCAAACGCTGCCGCAAGGTCGTCGACGACGAGTTCCCGGGCCGGGTGCTGCTGGCCGAGGCCAATCAATGGCCCACCGACGTCGTCGAGTATTTCGGCGATCCCGCGACCGGGGGGGACGAGTGCCACATGGCATTTCACTTCCCGTTGATGCCACGCATTTTCATGGCGGTACGCCGCGAGTCGCGCTTCCCGATTTCGGAGATCATGGCGCAGACGCCACCAATCCCCCAGCTGGCGCAGTGGGGCATCTTCCTGCGCAACCACGACGAGCTGACGCTGGAGATGGTCACCGACGACGAGCGCGACTACATGTACGCCGAATACGCGAAAGATCCGCGGATGAAGGCGAATGTGGGGATTCGGCGCCGGCTGGCCCCGCTGCTGGACAAGGACCGCAACCAGATCGAGTTGTTCACCGCACTGTTGCTGTCGTTACCCGGCTCGCCGATTCTCTACTACGGTGACGAGATCGGCATGGGTGACATCATCTGGCTGGGTGACCGCGACGCGGTGCGCACCCCGATGCAGTGGACACCCGACCGCAACGCCGGTTTCTCCACCGCGAATCCGGGCCGGCTCTACCTGCCCCCCATTCAGGACGCCGTCTACGGCCATCAGTCGGTCAATGTCGAAGCACAACGCGACACTTCGACGTCTCTGCTCAACTGGACCCGCACCATGCTCGCCGTTCGGCGCCGGTACGACGCCTTCGCCCTCGGCGAGTTCCGCGAACTGGGCGGCTCCAATCCGTCGGTGCTGGCCTACGTGCGGGAGATTCCGGGTGACGACGGGAATACGGTCCTATGCGTCAACAACCTGTCGCGGTTTCCCCAGCCCATCGAGCTGAATCTGCAGCACTGGGATGGCCACACGCCGGTGGAATTGACTGGGTCAGTGGAGTTTCCGCGGATCGGAAAGCTCCCCTACCTGCTCACCCTGCCCGGCCACGGCTTCTACTGGTTTCAACTGTGCGGGCCAAAGGAGGAGATGTCATGACTCGTGACACCGGCGACCCAGCGGGCCTGCCGTGGGCGGAATGGCTGCCGACCCGACGCTGGTACGCAGGGCGTAACCGGCAGCTGGCCGGCGCAGACCCCACCCTGGTGGTGGAGTTGGGTGACGGGCTGGATCTGGTGCTGATCGACGTCGCCTACACCGAAGGCCCCACCGAGCGCTACCAGGTGCTGGTCAGCTGGGATGTCGACCTGCCCCCGGAATACGCCCAGATCGCGACGATCGGAACTCACCGTGGGCACACCGCCTACGACGCGCTGTATGACGCTGGGGCAGTCCAGGCATTGTTGTCGCTGATCGATTCGTCGGCCGAACGCGGCGACGTCAGCTTCACACCGGAGGCAGGGGTGTCGCTGCCGGCCCGGGCGGATTCTCGGGTATCGGAAGCCGAGCAGAGCAACACCAGCGTGATCATCGAGGAGGAAGTGGTCCTCAAGGTGTTCCGCCGGCTCAAAGAAGGCATCAATCCCGACATCGAGTTGAACTCGGCGCTGGGCCAGGCCGGCAATCCGCACGTACCGCGACTGTTGGGCTCCTATCAGATCGAGTTGCCCGGCGACTCCCGCGCGGCGCCCTACGCGCTGGGGATGGTCAGCGAATACGCGGCGAACTCGGCCGAGGGTTGGGCGATGGCAACGGCCAGCGTGCGTGACCTGTTCGCCGAAGCCGACCTGTACGCCCACGAAGTCGGTGGCGACTTCGCCGGCGAGTCTTATCGACTCGGGGAAGCCGTCGCCTCGGTGCACCGCGCCCTCGCTGACAGTCTGGGGACATCCGAAGCGGTCTTCCCGGCGCAGGCTCTGCTGTCTCGGTTGACCGCGACGGCGGCGACGGTGCCGGAAGTGCGCCCGCACGTGGCCGCCATCGAAGCGCGATTTCAGGAGCTGGCTGGGGAGAAGATCACCGTGCAGCGAGTTCACGGCGATCTGCATCTGGGCCAGGTGCTGCGCACCCCGAACGGTTGGCTGCTCATCGATTTCGAGGGCGAACCGGGTGCACCGTTGGCGGAGCGCCGCCACCCGGATTCACCGCTGCGGGACGTCGCGGGGGTGCTGCGCTCCTATGAGTACGCCGCATACGGGAAATTGGCCGACCTGTCGCGGGACGGGCAAGACCGGCAACTGGCCACCCGCGCCCGCGAATGGCTGGACCGCTGTCGCAGCGCCTTCTGCGAAGGCTACGGCGCGGAATCCGGTTCCGACCCTCGTGATTACGCCGCGCTGCTGGCCGCCTACGAACTCGACAAGGCGGTCTATGAGGCCGGCTATGAAGCCCGGCACCGGCCGGCGTGGCTGCCGATTCCGCTGCGAGCACTGACCCAGCTCACGGCGTGATCGCGAGCGCGGCGGAGCCGGGCGAAGCGGGTCACGCCCATCAGCCCGGCGTGATCGCGAGCGCGGCGGAGCCGGGCGAAGCGGGTCACGCCCATCAGCCCGGCGTGACAGTGGGTTCCAGCCACAGCGCCGAGAGCGGGGGCAGAACCAGCACCGCGGAGGCCGGCCGGCCGTGGCGGGGTTCGTCCACGGCGTCCACGCCACCGAGGTTGCCGGCGCCGCCGCCGCAGTAGTCGACGGCATCGGTGTTGAGTAGCTCGCGCCACCGGCCGACGAACGGCAGGCCGAGGTGGTAGCCGGTGTGCGCCACCCCGGAGAAGTTGAACACCGCGGCCAGCGCGGAGCCGTCCGCCCCGTAACGCAGGAAGCTCAGTACGTTGTTGGCCGAGTCGTTGGCGTCGATCCAGGAATAGCCGGCCGGGCTGATGTCTTGGCTCCACAATGCGGGGTGTTCACGGTAGACGGTGTTGAGATCGCGTGTCAGGCGCAGGATTCCGGCGGAGAATCCGGCCGCCTCGCCTTCGAGCTGGAACCAGTCCAATCCGCGCTCCTCGGACCATTCCGCGCGCTGACCGAACTCCTGGCCCATGAACAGCAGCTGCTTGCCGGGGTGGGCCCACTGGTAGGCCAGCAGAGTGCGTACCCCGGCGGCCTTGGCGTGATCGTCGCCGGGCATACGGCTCCATAGCGTGCCCTTGCCGTGTACCACTTCGTCGTGGCTGATCGGCAGCACGAAGTTCTCGCTGTAGGCGTAGAGCATTGAGAAGGTCATCTCGTGGTGGTGGTAGGAGCGGTGCACCGGGTCATGCCCGAGATAGGCGAGGGTGTCGTGCATCCAGCCCATGTTCCACTTCATCGAAAAGCCCAGGCCGCCAAGGCTGGTCGGCCGGGAAACTCCCGGCCATGAGGTCGATTCCTCGGCGATGGTGGCGATACCGGGCGCCGACTTGTGTGCGGTGGCGTTCATCTCCTGCAGGAACTGCACCGCCTCCAGGTTCTCTCGGCCGCCGTAGATGTTGGGCGTCCAGCCGCCCTCGGGTCGCGAGTAGTCCAGGTAAAGCATCGACGCCACCGCATCGACGCGTAGCCCGTCGATGTGGAACTCGGTGAGCCAGTACAGCGCGTTGGCGACCAGGAAATTACGCACCTCGGGGCGGCCGAAGTCGAACACGTAGGTGCCCCAGTCGAGTTGTTCGCCGCGGCGCGGATCGGCGTGCTCATACAGCGCGGTGCCATCGAATCGGCCCAGCGCCCAGGCGTCTTTCGGGAAGTGTGCCGGCACCCAGTCGACGATGACGCCGATGCCGGCGCCGTGCAGCGCGTCGACCAGCGCACGGAAGTCGTCGGGCGTGCCGAACCGGGCCGTCGGCGCATAGTAGGAGGTGACCTGATAGCCCCATGACCCGCCGAACGGATGCTCGGCGACCGGAAGAAGTTCGACGTGGGTGAACCCTTGTGCCACCACGTATTCGGTCAGCTCGGCGGCGAGCTGCCGGTAACTCAGGCCGGGACGCCAGGATCCGAGGTGAACTTCGTAAATGCTCATCGCTTCGAACAGCGGGTTCCCGGCAGCGCGGCGGCTCATCCAGTCGCCGTCGGTCCAGGTGTACTCGCTGGTGGTCACGCGGGAGGCGGTCTGCGGCGGCGTTTCGGCCGAGAACGCCATCGGATCAGCCCGCTCGGTGACGACATCGTCGGCGCCGTGGACCCGGAACTTGTACAGGCCACCGATCGGGAAGCCCGGCCAAAACAGTTCCCACACACCGGAGGAGCCCAGTGCCCGCATCGGCGCACCGATGCCGTCCCAGCCGGTGATGTCACTGATCAGACCGACCCCCTTGGCGTTGGGCGCCCACACCGCGAACGACACCCCGGTCACCGTCCCGTCCGGGGTGGTGAACGTGCGGGGATGGGCGCCGAGCACCTCCCATAGCCGTTCGTGGCGGCCCTCGCCGAACAGGTGCAGGTCGATCTCGCCCAGCGTGGGCAGGAAGCGGTATCCGTCGGCGACGATCTGGGGTTCCGCGGCGCCGGGGTAGTCGATCTGCAGCCGGTAGTCGATCAGGTCGGCGAACGGCAAGGTCGCGGCGAACAACCCGTTACCCAGGGGTTGCATCGGCACCCGGTCGCCACCCACCCAGACCGTCGCGGCCTCCGCGCCCGGCCGCAGCGTGCGGATCACGGTGCGTTCACCGTCGTCGTGGGCACCGAGGATCGCATGCGGATCGTGATGCGCGCCGGACAGCAACCGGTCGACGTCCTCGGGTTTCACCGCCGGCCCACGGCTGGGCGTGTGCTTGCTTCGTGTCATCGAGTCCTCACCTCCGATGCACCAGGCTGGCTCGCGCGTCGGCATGAATCACCGGCATATTGACGATATGGGCGACCGCCCGGCTCGGCTCGAGTCGGACGTAATTGTCCTGCCCCCACTGGTATTCCTCCCCGCTGATCTCGTCGCGCACCCAGAACCGCTCGTAGGGCTCCATCCCCAACGCCGGCAGGTCCAGCGATAATGTCGCCTCCTCGGCAGTGAACGCGTTGAGCGTCACCACCACCAGCACGGTGTCGCCGGTGACCGGGTCGAATTTGCTGTAGGCCAGCAGCGCATCGTTGTCGACGTGATGAAAACGCAAGGTACGCAGTTGCTGCAGGGCGGGGTGTTGCCGGCGAATGGCGTTGAGACGGGCGATGAACGGCTCCAACGATCTGCCCTCGCGCATCGCGGCGGCGAAATCACGTGGCCGCAGTTCGTACTTCTCCGAATGAAGGTATTCTTCGCTTCCCTCGTGCAGCGCCTGGTGTTCGAACAACTCATAGCCGGAGTACACCCCCCACGAGGGGCCCATCGTCGCCGCCAGCACCGCCCGGATCGCGAACATGCCGGGGCCGTGATGCTGCAGGCTGGCATGCAGGATGTCGGGGGTGTTGACGAACAGATTCGGGCGGCGGAAATCAGCGAACTCGGCGATCTCTTCGGCGAATTCGGTCAGTTCGGCCTTGGATGTGCGCCAGGTGAAGTAGGTGTAGGACTGGGTGAAGCCGAGCTTGGCCAGGCCGTACTGGCGCACCGGCGGAGTGAACGCCTCGGACAAGAACAATACATCGGGATCGGCGGACTTGATCTTCGCGATCAGCCAGGCCCAGAAGCCGGGCGGTTTGGTGTGCGGATTGTCGACCCGAAACACCTTGACCCCGTGGTTGATCCAGTGCTGCACCACCCGCAGCACCTCGGCATACAAGCCGGCCGGGTCGTTGTCGAAGTTCAACGGGTAGATGTCCTGATATTTCTTCGGCGGGTTCTCCGCGTAGGCGATCGTCCCGTCCGGTAACTCGGTGAACCACTGGCGGTGCTGGTTGACCCACGGGTGATCGGGAGCGCACTGCAACGCCAGATCCAGGGCGACCTCTAACCCGAGTTCGCCTGCTCGGGCGACGAACCGGTCGAAATCGTCGAGCGTGCCCAACCCGGGATGCACGGCGTCATGACCGCCTTCGTCGCTGCCGATCGCCCACGGCGAGCCGACGTCACCCGGTTCGGCGACCGCGCTGTTGTTGCGGCCCTTTCGGTGCACCTTCCCGATCGGATGGATCGGCGGCAGATACACCACATCGAATCCCATCTCGGCGATCCGCGGTAACGCCGCCGCCGCGGTGGCGAGCGTGCCGTGCACCGGATTGCCGGCGGCGTCTCGCCCGCCGGTGGAGCGGGGAAACATCTCATACCAGGCGCCGAACCGGGCCAGCGGTCGATCCACCCAGACGTGAAACTGTTGGCCGCGAGTGAGCTGGTCACGCAGGGGGTGCGCGGCGAGCAGCTCGCAGACCTCATCGGACAACGCCGGCGCCGAGCGGGTTGCCGGGTCGCCGGGTTCGCGCAGCGCCGCAGCAGCCGCCAGCAACGGCTCACGCTCGCGGGCCGGCATCCCCGCGGCGGCACGGGCGAACAATTCCGCGCCGCTCAACAGATCGTTGGACAGCTCGGCCTCGCCTTGCCCGACGTCCAGCTTGGCAAGCACCGCATCGCGCCAGGTGCGGATCGAATCGGTCCAGCCCTCCACCCGAAACACCCACAAACCGACCCGGTCCGGGACGAACTGGCCGTGAAACACATACGGTTGTGCACCGGTCGCCATCGGAAACTGCAACGGTTTGGCCCGAGGCGCCACGGCGACGGGGGTCTGCTTGTCGGCGCGGATGCCCGGCGGTTCGGCGAGCCTCGAGGGAGGAGAGGCGAGGCTGGGACCGCCGCATGAACCGGACGGCTGCGGATAATCCGGTCCCAGGTAGCGCACGGCCAGGGTCGCCGCGACGACCTCGTGTCCCTCACGCCAGACGTCGGCAGCGACCGGCACTACCTCCCCGACCACCGCCTTGGCGGGATGCCTGCCGCAGGACACAACCGGCGTAACGCCATCGACCTCGATTCGGCCCGGCACCCACTCCTCCGTTCGTCGGCTGCGATTCGGTGAGTGGGTACCCGCGCCGACCGAAAGCTACCCCCGGGGCAGCCCCAGCAGCCGCTCGGCAGCCAAGGTGAGCAGGATCTGCTCGGTGCCACCGGCGATCGACAGGCAACGGGTGTTGAGGAAGTCGTGCACCTCGCGGCCGGCCACAGCGCCGGCCCCGTCGGTCAGATCCATCCGGTACTCGGCCAGCTCCTGGCGGTAGCGCACCCCGATCAGTTTGCGCACCGAGGACTCCGAGCCGGGGTCCTGGCCGCCGACGGCGAGCTGGGCGATGCGTTGATCCAGCAGCGAGCCCGCCTGCGCGGCGATGATCAGCCGGGCCAGCCGGTCCTGGCTGGCGGTGTCCGGTTCCCGATCCGCCAGGGTTTTCAGCAGTTCTTCCATCGGGTTGCCCAGCGCGGTGCCGCCGGCGATCGCGACCCGTTCGTTGGCCAGCGTGGTGCGGGCAAGCCGCCAGCCGTCGTTGACGCCGCCGACCACCAGCTCGTCGGGAACGAACACGTCGTCGAGGAAGACCTCGTTGAACAGGGCCTCCCCGGTGATCTCCCGCAGCGGCCGGATGTCGATGCCCTCGGCGGCCATGTCGACCAGGAAGTAGGTGATGCCTTTGTGTTTGGGCGCTTCGGCGTCTGTTCTGGCCAGGCACACGCCCCACTGCGAATCGTGGGCCCGCGAGGTCCACACCTTCTGCCCGGTCAGGCGCCAGCCGCCGTCGACCTTCACCGCCTTGGTGCGCAGCGCCGCCAGATCCGAGCCGGCGCCCGGCTCGGAGAACAGCTGGCACCAGAACACCTCGCCGGTCAGGGTGGCCGGGATGAACCGCTCGATCTGCTCGGGCGTGCCGTGCTCGAGAATGGTCGGCGCCGCCCACCAGCCGACCACCAGGTCGGGGCGTTGGACGCCGGCCGCAGCGAGTTCCTGATCGATCACCAGCTGCTCGGCGGGACCGGCCGCACGTCCGTACGGCGCCGGCCAGTGCGGCGCCAGCAGGCCCGACTCGGCCAGCGCCACCTGGCGCTGCTCCAGGGGCAGCGCCGCGATGCGGGCCACCTCCGCGGCGATCTCGGTCCGCACGTCGGACATCGCATCGTCCTGGCCGAGGTCGACCTCCAGCCGGCGCCGCACCCCGGCCCGGGTCAGCGCGGCGGTGCGGCGCAGCCAGCGCTCCGATCCGCCCAGGGCCTGGCCGATCCCGTAGGCCCGGCGCAGGTACAGGTGTGCGTCGTGCTCCCAGGTGATGCCGATGCCGCCGAGCACCTGGATGCAGTCCTTGGCGTTGGCCTTGGCGGCGTCGATGCAGATGGCGGCGGCTACCGCGGCCGCGATCGCGAACTGTTGGTCGTCAGAGTCGGCGGCGGCGCGCGCGGCATCACTGGCGGCCACCGCCGCCTGGTCGGCCCGACACAGCATCTCGGCACACAGGTGCTTGACGGCCTGGAAACTGCCGATCGGCTTGCCGAATTGCTCGCGCACCTTGGCGTACTCGACCGCGGTGTCCAGCGCCCAGCGGGCGACGCCGGCCGCCTCCGCGGACAGCACCGTGACTACCAGGTTCTCCACCCGGCCGCCCGACTCGAGCACCACTGCCGGCGCGGCGGTCAATGTCACCTTCGCCAGCGGCCGGGAGAAGTCGGTGGCGGTCAGCGGCTCGACCTGCACCCCGTCGGCACCGGCGTCCACCAGCACCCAGTTCTCGCCGGCCGGCAGCACCAGCAGCCCGTCGGCGGTCGCACCCAGCACCCGTTCGGCGGTGCCGGACACCTGCGCGCCCGCGACGTCGAGGTGCAGGTCGGCGTCGATCGCGACCCCGGCGACACGTTCGCCGCCGGCCAGAGCCTCGGCCAGCGGCGCATCGGTGACCACCAGGGTGGCCAGCGCGGTGGTCGCGACCGGCCCCGGAACCAGTGCCCTGGCGGCCTCGTCGACCATCGCACACAGGTCTTCGAGCCGGCCACCGGCGCCGCCGTACTCCTCGGGTACGGCCACCCCGAACAGGCCCAGGTCGGCCAGGCGAGCGAAAACCGGCTTCCAGGCGTCGGGTTGGCCCTGTTCGACCGCACGGATCGCCTCGGCGGTGCCGGCTGCGGCGGCCCAGTCGCGCACCAGCTCGCGAGCGGCGAGCTGTTCGTCGTTGATAGTCACGGACACCCTGGGCTCCTCGGGGTTATAACGGTGTTGAACTTCGCGAGTGAGGAAGTCCACCCCGCTCACTAGAACGTGTTCTAATAGTGCCAGCGCCCGAGCGTCAAGTCGAACCGTTGTGGCAGGACATGTCGCATCCTGTGCGTGTTGGGAGTGAGAGATTCAGCTGCGCGATGCGTATCGTTACTGGCGAGTAGGCCGATCAAAGGAGCTGCCCACCACATGTCGTCACCAGCCGACAGCAATCCAGCCCGCGGGTCGAGCACCCAGCCCCGCGAGGTCACCAGCGTGGCTGTGCTGACCGAATCCGACCTCGGCTCCGAGGCGCAGCGCGAACGCCGCAAGCGCATCCTGGATGCGACGCTGGCGATCGCCTCCAAGGGCGGCTATGACGCGGTGCAGATGCGTGCGGTGGCCGACCGCGCCGACGTGGCCGTCGGCACCTTGTACCGGTACTTCCCGTCGAAGGTCCACCTGCTGGTCTCGGCGATGGGCCGGGAGATCGCCCGCGTGGAGACCAAGACCGATCCGGCGACCTACGCCGAAATGACCCGGCACCAGCGGCTCAACCTGGTGGTCAACAAGCTCAACCGCGCCATGCAGCGCAACCCGCTGCTCACCGAAGCCATGACCCGGGCGTACGTCTTCGCCGACGCGTCGGCGGCCGGTGAGGTCGACCACGTCCAGAAACTGATCGACTCGATGTTCGCCGGGGCGATGAGCGACGGCGAACCGACCGAGGAGCAGTACCACATCTCGCGGGTGATCTCGGATGTCTGGTTGTCCAACCTGCTCGCCTGGCTGACCCGGCGGGCGTCGGCCACCGACTTCAGCACCCGGCTGGATCTGGCGGTCCGGTTGCTGATCGGCGACGACGACAGCCCCAAGGTCTAACCCGACGCCCCGATGCGCCTCAAGCCCGGCCGCCCCGACCTCGGCGGGTATGCGCACCGGTTCACCGTCCCGGCCGCGGCCCCGGATACACCGTTGTCGGTGACGTGGCTCGGGGTGTCCAGCATGCTGATCGACGACGGGTCATCGGCGTTGATGACCGACGGCTTCTTCTCCCGGCCGGGCCTGTTTCGGGTGGCGCTCGGCAAGCTGGCGCCGTCGCCGGCCCGCATCGACGGCTGCCTGGCCCGCGTCGGCGTGCAGCAGCTGGCGGCGGTCATCGCGGTCCACACCCACTTCGACCACGTGCTGGATTCGGCGGTGGTCGCCGACCGCACCGGCGCGGTGTTGGTCGGCGGGGAGTCGGCAGCCAACGTCGGACGCGGCCATGGCCTGGCCGAAGACCGTCTCGTCATCGCCACCCCGGGCCGGCCGCTCACGTTGGGCTCCTACGACGTCACCCTGCTCGAGTCACGGCATTGCCCGCCGGACCGCTATCCCGGACGGATCACCGCACCGGTCACACCGCCGGCGCCGACTGGGGCGTACAAGTGCGGTGAGGCGTGGTCGGTGCTGGTTTCGCACCGGCCCACCGGCCGAAGCCTGTTGATCGTCGGCAGCGCCGGCTTCATCCCCGGCGCACTGGCCCGGCAGCGCGCAGAGGTGGTGTATCTGGGTGTGGGCCAGCTCGGTTTGCAGCCCCGCCGCTACCTGGTGGACTACTGGTCGGAGACGGTGCGCGCGGTCGGCGCCAAGACTGTGGTGTTGACCCACTGGGACGACTTCTTCCGGCCGCTGTCAAAGCCGTTGCGCGCCTTACCGTATGCCGGCGATGACTTGGATGTCTCGATGCGGATTCTCAGCGAGTTGGCCGAGACTGACGGCGTCGCCCTGCACCTGCCCACGGTGTGGCAGCGCGAAGACCCGTGGACCTGAAGCCGGCCCTTGCGCTGCTGCTGCTCGCCGTGGTGCTGGGCTTCGCGGTGGCCCGGCCCCGCGGCTGGCCCGAGGTGTTCGCGGCGGTGCCGGCCGCTGCCGTCCTGGTTGCGACCGGCGCGATCTCGGTGCACGACGCGGCCGCCGAAGCGGCCACCCTGCTGCGTGTCGTCGCGTTCCTGGGTGCCGTGCTGGTGCTGGCGCAGCTCTGCGACGACGAGGGCCTGTTCGAGGCCGCCGGCGCGGCCATGGCACGCGCCGACATCGGGCCGCCGCACCATCTGCTGCGCCGGGTCTTTGTCATCGCTGCCGGTCTGACCGCGGTGCTGAGCCTGGACGCCACGGTGGTGCTGCTGACCCCGGTGGTGCTGATGATGGCCCGCCGGCGGCAGGCACCGATGCGCCCGCACGCGTATGCGACCGCGCACCTGGCCAACACCGCGTCGCTGCTGCTGCCGGTGTCCAACTTGACCAACCTGCTGGCGTTCCACGAGGCCGGCTTGTCCTTCGTGAGGTTCACCGCGCTCATGGCGGCACCGTGGCTGGCCGCGACGGCGGTGGTCTACCTGATCTTCCGGTGGTTCTTCCGCGCCGACCTGCGCGCGGCACCGGAGCACCGCCACGCCGGCCCGCCGCCGCCGGTACCGGTGTTCGTACTGGTGGTGCTGGGCCTGACGCTGGCCGGTTTCGTGGTCGCCGAGACGTTCGGTGCCGCCCCGGCGTGGGCGGCCGTCGCCGGGGCAGTCGTGTTGGCCGTACGCGGTTTGGCGCTGCGGCGCAGCACCCCGGCCGGCATCCTGCGGGCCGCCAATGTGGGTTTCCTGGTGTTCGTGCTGGCCTTGGGCGTGGTGGTGCGCGCTGTGGTCGACAACGGGCTCGGTGACCGGATGAGCACCGTGTTGCCGGCAGGCTCGGGGCTGGTGGCGCTGTTGGGTATCGCGGCGGTGGCCGCGGTGTTGGCCAATGTGGTCAACAATCTGCCCGCCACGCTGGTGCTGACGCCGCTGGTGGCACCGGCCGGCCCGGTGCCGGTGCTGGCCGTGTTGATCGGGGTCAACATCGGACCCAACCTGACCTACGCCGGCTCGCTGTCGAACCTGCTGTGGCGCCGGGTGCTGCGCAGGTATCGGGTTCCGGCCGGCGTCGGCGAGTACACCCGGCTGGGCTTGTGCACGGTTCCCGTGTCGCTGGCGGCGGCGGTGCTGGCCTTGTGGGCCGGCGCCCGGCTGTTGGGCGCCTAGCCTGGCCGATAGGCCGGCGGCAGCGGCATGCCGAGTTCGGCCATGACGGCACGCAGCCTTGCCGGGTAGTCGGTGATGAGACCCTCGACGCCCGAGTCGATCAGCGCGCGCATGGTCTCAACGTCGTTGACCGTCCACGGGATCACCTTGAGCCCCGCCCGGTGTGCCCGCTCGACGAATGCCCGATCCACCACCGAGTAGACCGGGGACACGGTATCAGCGCCGGCCGCCACCGCCCCGGCGATCGGATCCGATCCGTGTTCCCATAGCGCGACAAGGGGAATCGCGGGCGCAGCGGCGCGCACCAGCGGCAGGGCACGCCAGTCGAAGCTCTGGATCGCGACGACATCCAGCTTGCCGCCGGCCCGCACCGCCGCCAGCACGACATCGACGAGCTGTTGTGGGCTCTCGGCATCGACCTTCGTCTCGATGTTGTACCGCACTTCGGCGTGGTACGAGTCGACCAGCGCGAATACCTGCGGCAGGGTCGCGATCACGTTGCCGGGCACCGCTTCTGCTTCGGGGAACTGCGGCAGCAGCCGGCCGCAGTCCAGGGTGCGAACTTGCGCCAAGCTGAGGTCGCCCACCCGCTTGCCCACATACGGGTACTGCGGATCGCCGGCAACGGCAGGGCCGGTGTCGGCGCACTTGGAGGCCTCGATCACCGCATCGTGCCAGACCAGCGGCTGCGCGTCCCTGGTCAGCACGATATCCAATTCCAATGTGCTGACACCTGTTTCAAGGGCGTTGGCGAAGGCGCGCAGTGAATTCTCGGTGGCTTCGCCCCGGCCGCCGCGGTGCGCCTGCACATCGAACAGTTCCGGCGAGGCGTGCGCGGCTGACACCGTTGTCGCAACCGCCACCGCCGTCACCGCAGCAGCGGCCCAGCGGATCACCGCCGTTGACGCGCGATCTCGGCCAGCACCACCCCGGCGGCCACCGACGCGTTGAGCGACTCGGTCGGCCCGGCCATCGGAATCGACACGATCGCATCGCAGTTCTGCCGGACCAGCCGGGACAGGCCCTTGCCCTCGGAGCCGACAACCAGCACCATCGGGCCGGCGCCATCCAAGTCGTCGACCACGGTGTCGCCGCCGGCGTCCAAACCGACCACCTGCAGACCGCGATCGGCCCACGCCTTGAGGGTTTGGTTCAGATTGGAGGCGCGTGCGACCGGAATACGCGCTGCTGCACCGGCACTGGTACGCCAGGCCACCGCGGTGACCGACGCGGAGCGACGCTGCGGGATGAGGACGCCGTGCCCGCCGAATGCCGCCACCGACCGCACGATTGCCCCGAGGTTGCGCGGATCAGAGATGTTGTCCAGCGCGACCAGCAGCGCAGGCGCGACATCTTCGCGCGCGGCGGCGAGCAGGTCGTCGGGATGGGCGTAGTTGTACGGCGGAACCTGCAAGGCGATGCCCTGGTGCAGGCCGTTGGTGGTCATCTTGTCCAGGTCCGACCGGGGGACCTCCAAGATGGGCAACCCCGAATCTGCTGCCCGGGTGACGGATTCGGTCAAGCGCTCGTCTGCTTCGGCGCCGAGCGCCACATACAGCGCGGTGGCCGGGATCCCGGCCCGCAGGCATTCCAGCACCGGGTTGCGGCCCAGTACGGTTTCAGTTTCGTCGGTGCGCTTGCTGGCCCGGTAGGCCCGCTGCTTAGCGGCGCGCTTGGCGGCTTTTGCGGCCGGGTGGTACTCCCGCTTGTGTGCGGGCGGGGTGGCACCACGGCCCTCGAGCCCGCGGCGGCGTTGACCGCCGGAGCCGACGGTGGGGCCCTTCTTGGTCCCGGGTTTGCGTACCGCGCCCTTGCGCTTGGAGTTGCCGGCCATCTAGCCCGCCCCGTCCACCATCAGCGACCACTGCGGGCCGTCGCCGGTGTCGGTGACGTCGATGCCGGCGTCTTTGAGCCTGCCGCGGATCTCGTCGGCCAGCTGCCAATCCCGTTCGGCGCGAGCAGTTTCGCGGCGTTGCAGTTCCGCACGCACCAGCACGTCGACCGCCGCCAGCGCCGCCGACGTCTCGTCGCGCGATTCCCAGCGTTCGTCGAGGGGGTCGCAGCCCAACACGCCCATCATCGCCCGGATGGCGCCGGCGGCGGCCAGCGCGCCGTCGTGATCGCCGGCGTCGAGGGCGCGGTTGCCCTCCGCGCGGGTTCGATGTACCTCGGCCAGAGCGATCGGCACCGACAGGTCGTCGTCGAGTGCGGCGGCGAACCGGGGCGTCCAGTCACCGGGCAGCACCGCACCCACTCGGCTACACACCCGGTGCAGAAAGTCCTCGATACCGACGTAGGCGTTGACGGCGTCCTGCAGGGCGGTCTCGGAGAACTCCAGCATCGAACGGTAGTGCGCGCTACCGAGGTAGTAGCGCAGTTCGGCGGGCCGGACCCGTTGCAGTACCGCCGATATTGACAGCACATTGCCCAGCGACTTGCTCATCTTCTCGCCACCCAAGGTGACCCAGCCGTTGTGCAGCCAGTAGTTGGCGAACCCGTCACCGGCGGCGCGGCTCTGGGCGATCTCGTTCTCATGGTGGGGGAAGATGAGATCCATTCCACCGCAGTGAATGTCGAACTCGGGACCGAGGTAGGACCGGGCCATCGCCGAACACTCCAGATGCCAGCCCGGGCGGCCGGGGCCCCACGGCGTCGGCCAGCTGGGTTCACCAGGTTTGGCGCCTTTCCACAGCGTGAAGTCCCGCGGGTCGCGTTTGCCGGTGGCCAGCCCCTCGCCCTGGTGCACATCGTCGATCTTGTGACCGGACAGCTGGCCGTACTCGGGGTAGCTGAGCACGTCGAAGTAGACGTCGCCACCACCGGTATAGGCGTGGCCGGAGGCGATCAGCCGCTCGATCAGCTCGACCATCTGGGTGATGTGCCCGGTGGCGCGCGGCTCGGCCGAGGGCGGCAGCACGCCCAGCGCCTCGTAGGCGGCGGTGAACTCGCGCTCATGAGTGGCGGCCCACTCCCACCAGGGCCGGCCCGCCGCAGCGGCCTTGTTGAGGATCTTGTCGTCGATGTCGGTTACGTTGCGCACGAAGGCGACGTCGTAGCCGCGTGCGGTCAGCCACCGGCGCAGCACGTCGAACGCCACACCGCTGCGGATGTGGCCGATATGCGGCGGGGCCTGCACGGTCGCACCGCACAGATAAATCGACACGTGGCCGGGCCGCAGCGGAACGAAGTCACGAACGGCGCCGGTTGCCGTGTCGTGCAGCCGCAGGCTGGGGCGATCGGTCACGACGGGCCAGCTTACCGGGCGGGAAGGGCACGGCCGTCGTGGCCGCTGCTCCGCGATCGACGAACCCGGCTCTATCAGGCAATTACCAGGCGCGGACACCTCTTGCCACATGTGTGGACAGGTGCGCACCGGTCGCATATATTGCCAAAGTGACCAGACTTCTGGCGGCAGCCTCCGGGACCATCCTGGCTGTGGCCGCAATAGCCTCAGCAGCAACGGCATACGCCGATGAGCCAAACGACCACGGCGGGCAGGTTTCGACCCAGCCTGCGCCTGGGGCGAACCTGGCCGGGGCCGTTCAGCCGGCCGGCCCGGGCAGTGCAGGTCCGGCCGATGCCGGGGCGATAGGTCCGGTCGGCGGCATCGCGAACCCGGGCGCTGCGGGCACGGCACATCCGGGCAACGAGGGCGCGGCGAATCCCGACGGCACGGCACGGCCGGCCGAGGAGGAACCGGCACACCCGGGTGACGACGGTGTGGCGGCCGCGCCGGCCGCTGCAGGCGGGATGAACTCGATGGGTGCCTCCATCGGCACCTCGATGGCGATGATGGCCCCGATGATGGCGATGTATGTGCCGATGTTGGGCGCACCGATGCTGTTGTCGGGCTTGGGCGGTCTCGGTGCCGCTCCGAGCACCGGCGCGCAAGCCGCTGCGGCCGCGGCTTCAGATCTGGCCGGTTCGGCGGCGGCCACCGATCTGCCCGGTTCGGCCGCGGCGACCGACGCTTTGGGTCTGCCGTCGTCGGTTGCCTCGGACCTGTCCAATCTGGATCTGACCCCCAACTTCGATGCTGGGGATCTCGCGGGGACGACTACCGACGCGTTGGCCAGCTCGGTCCCCAGCGACTTGCCGCTCGACGCGCCGCTGCCGACCGATTTGCCCGACCTTGATGTGACCCCGCTGACGGACTCACTGGGCGACGTGCTGCCGGGTGTCGCCGAAGCCGGCGCGGGTGTCGGCACCGAGGCTGCCGGGAGCGGCGTGTGCCTGGGCCTCGCCATCATCGGCCTCTGCTAGCGCCCGCGGCGCGAACTACCCCGGTACCACCAGTGCGGTAGCGACTGCGGCGAGGCCCTCGCCGCGGCCGGTCAGTCCCAGCCCGTCGGTGGTGGTCGCCGACACCGACACCGGTGCACCCAGCAGGCCGGACAGCAGCTGCTGCGCCGCGCCGCGGCGCGGCCCGACCTTCGGCCGGTTCCCGATGACCTGCACCGCGGCATTGCCGATGGTGAAGCCGCTGTCGTGGAGCAGGCCGCGCACATGGCCGAGCATCACAGCACCGGTTACCCGTGCCCAGCGTGGATCGTCGACGCCGAAAACCGTGCCCAGGTCCCCCAGCCCTGCCGCTGACAGCAGCGCGTCGCACAGGGCGTGTACGGCGACGTCGCCGTCGGAGTGCCCGGCGCAGCCGTCGGCGTCGGGGAAAAGCAGCCCAAGCAGCCAGCAGGGCCGCCCCGGCTCGATCGGATGCACATCGGTGCCCAGCCCCACCCGCGGCAACACCGTCACCGGCTCACCACCGCCTCGGCGAGCACCGCGTCCAATTTGGTGGTGATCTTGAAGGCCAACGGGTCGCCGTCCACGATCTGAACCTGGCCACCGATGTGCTCGACCATCGACGCGTCGTCGGTGAACTGTATTCCGCCTCCAGCCTGCTGATAGGCACGCCGCAGCAGGTCGGCGGCGAACCCCTGCGGCGTCTGCACCGCCCGCAGGCCGGCGCGCTCCGGTGTGCCCAGCACCACCCCGTTGGCGTCGACCGCCTTGATGGTGTCGGGGACCGGCAGCGCCGGGACCACCGCGCGGTGCCCGGCCCGTAGCGCCTCGACCACGCGGACCACCAGGTCCGGCGGGGTCAACGGACGTGCGGCGTCGTGGACCAAGACGAAATCGGCTTCGCCGGCGTTCTCCAGCGCAAGCCGGACCGAATCGTCGCGGTTCGCGCCCCCGGCGACCACGGTGGCCGAGCCGCCGAGGATCAGTTTCGCCTCATCGGTCCGATCGGGGGGGACCGCGACGACCACCTGGTCGACGACACCGGATTCCCGCAGACCCGCCACGGCGCGCTCGACCAAAGTCTGCCCGCCGAGCAGAACGAATGCTTTCGGGACGTCGGCCCCCAGCCGCACACCCGAGCCCGCGGCCGGAACCACGGCTACTGTGCTTGCCACCGATACCCCGGTGGCTCAGGACGCCGCGGCCAGCACCTCGTCGAGGATGGTCTCGGCTTTGGCATCGTCGGTGTTCTCGGCCAGCGCCAGCTCGCCGACCAGGATCTGACGGGCCTTGGCCAACATCCGCTTCTCGCCGGCGGACAGGCCACGTTCCTGGTCGCGGCGCCACAGGTCACGGACGACTTCAGCTACCTTGTGCACGTCACCGGAGGCCAGCTTCTCCAGATTGGCCTTGTACCGGCGCGACCAGTTGGTCGGCTCCTCGGTGTGCGGTGCGCGCAACACCTGGAAGACCTTGTCCAGGCCTTCCTGCCCGACTACGTCACGCACGCCGACATATTCGGCATTCTCTGCGGGAACTCGAACGGTGAGGTCACCCTGAGCCACCTTGAGGACCAGATAGTCCTTCTGCTCGCCTTTGATGGTCCGGGTTTCAATCGCCTCGATTAACGCTGCACCGTGGTGTGGATAGACGACGGTGTCTCCGACCTTAAAGATCATCTGATTTGAGCCCCTTTCGCTACCCCATGCTAACACGTCGCTCAGACACCGGACGATCAACGGTGCAGGTCAGGGGCATCGCAGCCCCGGGCGGGGGCTTGACAGCAAGGATAAAGCGTGCATGACGTGGGCCACTTCGGGCCGGTCCGGGGCGGTCGATCACTCCTATGCGGCACGCCCCAACCCTGAGCTATCGCCGCTCTGGGCGTGCTACTACAGTGCATAGTCACAAACCGCAGCGCCCAGCAGGAGGCCTCACGTGAACCGCTTCAACAGGCTCGTTACCGCGTTGGCCGTCGCCGCGGCACTGGCCGGGTGCGGGACCGGCCAGATCTCCCAGACGGCCGACCAGGCGTCCGCGGTCAACGGCGCCTCGGCCACCGCGGGTGACCTGGCGCTGCGGGACGTGCGCATCCAGGCGGTGCAGGCCGGCGACGCGCTGGAGGCCGGCCAGACCGTGGACCTGGTGTTCGTCGCCAGCAACCAGTCGATGGACACCGGCGATGAACTCACCGGGATCACCAGCTCGGTCGGCAAGGTGTCGGTGACCGGCGGCAAGTCGATTCCCGCCGGCGGCGTGCTGGTCGTCAGTGCCCCGGCCGGCCCCGACCTGCCGACGGCACCGGCCTCCAAAGCGCTGCCCGAGGTCTCCAATGCCAGCACCGCGGCGGCCACGGTGACCCTGGACAAGGCGATCTCGAACGGGTTGACCTACGACTTCACCTTCGACTTCAAAAAGGCGGGCCCGATCCGGGTGGCCGTGCCGATCTCGGCCGGCGCACTGTCGCACCACTGACGCCTCGCGTCGTACGCCGCCGCTGTCGGACCCACCGGATACCGTCAGCGGGTGGCTAAAACCCCCAGGGCTCGATCGCTGTATCGCTGTTCGGAATGCGGCAACACCTGCGCGAAATGGCTGGGCCGCTGCCCGGAATGCGGCAGCTGGGGCGGCATCGACCCGGTGGCGGAGTCGGCCGCTCCGTTGAACGGACTGCGGCCGGCGGCGCCGGCCCGTCCCGCGGTTCCGATCAGCTCCATCGCACCCGGCCGCGCCCGTCACCAACCGACCGGCGTGGCCGAACTCGACCGGGTGCTCGGCGGCGGCGTGGTCCCCGGGTCGGTCACACTGCTGGCCGGTGACCCCGGCGTCGGCAAGTCCACGCTGCTACTCGAAGTGGCGCACCGGTGGGCGCTGGCCGGACGGCGGGCGCTCTACATCTCCGGCGAGGAGTCCGGCGGGCAGATCCGGCTGCGCGCCGAACGCACCGGGTGCAGTCACGACGAGATCTACCTGGCGGCCGAATCCGACCTGCAGACGGTGCTGGGTCACATCGAAGCGGTCCGGCCGACGCTGATGGTGGTGGACTCGGTACAGACGATCGCCGCCGCCGACACCGACGGCGTGGCCGGCGGGGTCACCCAGGTGCGTGCCGTCACGGCCGCGTTGACCGCAGCCGCCAAGGCCGGCGACGTGGCGCTGATCCTGATCGGTCATGTGACCAAGGACGGCGCGATCGCCGGCCCGCGTTCACTGGAACACCTCGTCGACGTCGTGCTGCATTTCGATGGCGACCGCAACTCGGTGCTGCGGATGGTGCGGGCCGTGAAGAACCGCTTCGGCGCCACCGACGAGGTGGGCTGTTTCCTGTTGCGCGACAGCGGGATCGAAGGTGTCGCCGACCCGTCAGGGCTGTTTTTGGAACAGCGCAGCGAACCGGTACCCGGCACCGCGATCACCGTCGCACTCGACGGCAAACGCCCGCTGATCGGCGAGGTGCAGGCGCTGCTGGCAGACCCTGTGGGCGGGTCGCCGCGCCGGGCGGTCAGCGGCATCGACCACGCCCGGGCCGCCATGATCACCGCGGTGCTCGGCAAGCACGCACAGCTGCCGATCGCAGCCGCCGACATCTACCTGTCCACCGTGGGCGGTATGCGCTTGACCGACCCGTCGACCGATCTGGCCGTGGCCATCGCGCTGGCATCGGCGTATTCGGGTCTGCCGCTGTCGGCGAGCACGGTGGTGCTGGGCGAAGTGGGGCTGGCCGGCGACCTGCGCCCCGTCAGTGGCATGGACCGCCGACTGGCCGAGGCGGCCCGGCTCGGGTTCACTACCGCGCTGACACCGCCGGGCGCCCCGGCCGCCGTCGGCGATCTGCGCACGGTTGCGGCGGCCAATATCGTTGCGGCGCTGCACCATATGGTCGGCCTCGCCGACCAACGCGCCGGCAGAGCGGCGCCGCTGCAACTACTGGACCGGGGTTAGGGCGATCAGTTACCCGGCGGCAGCGCTTCGGGTGCCGGGAGGTTCTCGACCGGGGGTGGGGCGTCCGGGGAGGGCTCGGCCAATATGAACGGCACCGGCGCCGATCTCAGATTGCCCAGTTGAACAACGAGGTTGTAGGTGCCCGGGCCGATCGGCTGCCGTGGCAGTGGGCATTGCGGCGCCGAACCCATTCCCGTCCAGGTCACCGTGGTTGTCACCTGTTCGCCGGGATCGAAGGTCTTGACCAGGGTCTCGTTTGACGGCGCGCAGTCCAGGTTCGACCACAGCCGCTGGTTGTCCAGTGAGTAGACATAGGCGGCCAGCACCGCCGCGCCCACATCCCGCTTGCAGGCGACCAGGCCGATGTTGGTGACCACCATGGTGAACTGGGGCTGCTCCCCCACCATGTACTGCGGACCGGTGATGCCCTTGACCGCCAGCGTGGAGTCAGGGCAGTCGTCACCCGCCTTGAGCACCGGCGGCGGGATCACCGCCGCAGTCGGGGTCGGCGACGGCGGTGGCGCCTGCTCGGCGGGCGGCACCACGGGCGTCTTGGCCTCTTCCGGCGAGGCGCCTTGCGACTTGGGGTGCTGCTGCGCGGCGGCCGTCTTCTGGGCGTCACCGTTCTCGGCGCCCGCGCTGCCGTGCATCACAGCGAAGATGATGGCCACGATCAGCCCGATCACGGCGACCGCGATGCCCAGCGCCAAGCCCCGGCGTCGCCAGTAGATCTGCGAAGGCAGCGGACCCTGCGGTTCCAAATCGAGCACGTTCTCACGGTAGGACGTGCTCACGCCGAGTTGTCCGACCCTTCCCGGCGTGTCGTTGCCGCGTTGTGACCTCGCCCGAGTATTCAGCGTGCGGCGCGGCGGCGCGTGCGCCGATCCGGGCCGGCCACCAGAACCAGCGGCCCAGCAGTCGCACCATCGATGGCATCACGAAGGTCCGCACGATCAGGGTGTCCAGTAACAGCCCGACGCAGACCGTCACACCGACCTGCGCGATGCTCAAGACGGTGCTACCCACCAGCGCCAACATCGTGACGCCGAAGATGATGCCTGCGGTGGTCACCACCCCGCCGGTACCGGCGAAGGCCCGGACCATCCCGGTGCCGATGCCGGCCCGGGCCTCCTCTTTGATCCGCAACGCCAGCAGCAGGTTGTAATCGGTGCCGACGGCCACCAACGCGATGAACGCCATCGGCGCCACGGCCCAGTGCAGTGGGCGGCCGAACAGGTGCTGCCAGAGCAGCACACAGACCCCCAGCGCCGACGCATACGACACGATGACGGTGCCGACCACCACCAGGGCGGCCACCGGACTGCGCAGCATCACCGCGACGATCGCGAAGATCAACGCCAGTGTCGCGGTGACCAGCAACACGATGTCGCCACGGACCAGCGCCTGCAGATCCCGGGTGGCCGGCCCCACCCCGGCCAGGTGCACCGACACCGGGGTCAGCGTTCCCTCCTTGGTCGCCTCCCGCACCGCGGTCTCGATGAGCTCCGCGCGCTGGGCCCCGTCGGCCCCCCATTCCTGTCCGTCGCCGTAGACCAGTAGCAAGGTCGCCCGGCCATCCGGTGACATCAGCGTGCGGAGCACTTCGGCGTACCTCGGGTCGGACAGCGCGCGGGCGGGCAGATAGAAACCGCCCGCCGCGCTGCCCTGGAAATCGCCTGCGACCGCGCGCAGGTACGCGGTGAGTTCATGCAACTGCGACGGCAACGCATCCACCACGGCACGCAACTCGCCGGTTGCGGCCCGGGCTTGGTCCAGCACCTCACGCATCGACGCCACAGCGGCCGGCAGCCCGGCCAACGCGGCCGTCGCGGTACCGGATCCCGACGCCAGTTTAACTGCGCCATCGGCCAATTCGGCCGAACTGCGGGCGACGTCGTCGACCGGCCCGACAACCCGGGCCGCCACCGAGCAGATCGGGTTGACCGCACAATCCGGGGTGTTGTCGACGAACCCCCGCAGCGGATCGAGATATCCCGACAGCGCGTCGACGTCGCGCCGCAGGCCGTCCATCCCCGAGCGCATATCGACAGCGGCCGAATCGATTTCACGCAGACCGGAGGCGCCGCCGGCCAGCCCGCCACCCAGCTGATCCATCGCCGCGGACACCTGCGACAACACGGCATCCACATCGCTCACCCGCGACAACCACTCGGCCAGCGCATCGACACCGGCGCCCAGCTGTTCGCCGAGCAGCCCGGACTGATGACTCAACGTCGCCTCATCCGGTACCGCGCCCGCCGGACGGCTCGCCGATTGCACACCTCGCACCCCGGGGATCGCCATGAGCGCCCGGCTGACTCGTTCGACGGCGAGCAGACCGGCCGGGTTGCGCAGATCGTGATCGGCCTCGACGGTGACCATATCGGGCAGCAATTGATTCGCCGCGAAATGCCGGTCCATCGCGGCGTAGCCACGATTGGATTCGACACCTGCCGGGGTCGCCGACGGCTCGTTCCAGCCGGTCTGCATGCCGATCAACGGCACCGTCAAGACCAGGACCAGCCCCACACTCGCCGCCATGATCGGGCCGGGCCAGCGTGCGACTACGACCCCGAGCCGACGCCACCGGCGAGCGATCAGCGACCGGCGAGGTTCCAGCAGGCCTCGCCGGCCGGCCAACGCGATCAGCGCAGGAGTCAAAGTCAGTGCTGCCGCCAGGACCACCAGAATCCCTATGCCGCAGGGTATTCCGGCGCTACGGAACATGCTGATCCGGGCCAGGCTCAAACACGCCAACGCCGCGGCGATGGTCAGCCCGGAGCCGACGATGACCGGGGCGACACCGCGGTAGGCGGCGGCCAGGGCGTCCGCGGGATCGATCCCGCGGCGGCGGCCCTCGTGGTAGCGACCGATCAGAAAGATCGCGTAGTCGGTGCCGGCGCCCAGGATCATCGCCGCGAGCAGCGCCACGGTGAACAGCGACACCTCGACGAGACCATGCTCACCGAGCAGAGCGACCAGCGGCCGGGCCAGCGCCAGCGCCAGGCCCACCGAGATCAGCGGGACCGCCGCGGCCACCGGCGAACGGTAGACGAGCAACAGCAGCAGCATGATCACCAGCACGGTCACCGCGGTGATCGCGAGCATCTGGTGGTCGATCGCCGCGAACTCGTCGACCAGGGTGGCGCCGGGCCCGGTGACGAACACCTGCAGGCCGGCGGGCGGGCCGAGCCGGGCCACCGCATCGCGGACCGCGGTGACCGACTCGGCGGCCGCCGACGTGCCCAGCGCCCCGGACAGCCGCACCATCATATTGACCGCCCGCTGGTCGCGACTCTGCGGCGCCGACGAGGTGAGCGGTGCCGTCCACAGGTCGGTGACGGCCTGCACGTGACGGGAATCGGCTCGCAGCGCGGCCACCAGCGCCTCGTAGTAGTGCCGATCCGCCGGCCGCAGCGATTGATCACGTTCCAGCACAACATAGTTGAGGTTGTTGCTGGGCGCGTCGCCGAACAGTTGCGCAGCCCGGCCGGCCGCGATGTTGTTGGCTGCGTCGGCGGGCATGAACGATCCGGAGTGCGACGCCACCACCCGTTCCAGCTGCGGCACGGCCAGATTGGCCAGACCGGCCGCGGCGATCCACGCCAGCACCACCGCGACCGCCCAGCGCTGGGTGAACCGGGCGACGAAGTCGGCCAGCTCAGGCAATGGTCTGCAATCCGAAGGGCACACCGTCGAACAGTTCCTCGAGCCTCGGTTCACGGTGCTGCAGCGCTCGGACCCGCACCGATCGCGCCGCGGCGGCATCCAAAAGGGCGCGAAGGCCCGGTTGTTGGGCGGCCAGTTCGGCTCTGGCCAGCTCGGCCGGCACACCGTCGTAGTGGGCCTGGTCGAGTTTTGCCGCCAATGCGGTCATCCAGCGCTGCTGCAATGCCAGCAGCAGGCTCTCCTCGCTGCCGAACAGCCGCTCGATGTCTGGGGCGTTGCCGTTGAAATGCAGTGCCGAATCAGGTGCTTCGGCGGCGCGGTCGATCAGGTCGGCCATAAACGCCATCCGCTGGTGAAACTGGTTCCACGTCATGTCAGCAACGCTAGGAATCATCACCGGGCTCGACATCGTGCCGCGGTTCGGTTTTGGTTCTCCCACTCCGGGCGCAGTGCGTCTCCACCCGCAGAAGGATGTGCGCGGGCGGACATGCCTTCTACGATGAGCCGATGTTGGGTGAGGTGGCCGGGTTTGTGCGCGATCGGATCCGGCAGCGCGCTGGGCTCATCCCAACCGGCTACTCCTGGTCGTTCGTCCTGCTGGTCGACGGCTGCATGGTGGTGAGCCTGGTCGCATCGGCCCTACAACGCACCCGCGCCGACATTCCCGCTTCCGCCGCCGCGGCGCTGCTCGCGCTCGCACCGTTGGCGCTGTTCTTTGCGGCCGGAGTCAAGTTCCTGCCCGGCTTGGTGTGGGCGACTTCGTTCGCGGCCACCGCCATTCTGCTGTTCGCGACCTCTACGCCGGTCGACGGCGATCTCGCCCCGGCCTTGCTGGTGGTGACACTGGGGGCGTTCGCGGCACTCGGTCCATCGCTGTACGGACCGCTTGCGCTTGTGTCGGCGGTGGCCCTGCTGGCGGCGGCGTCGGCGTTGCACCGCCTCGACGCGCTGCCGCTCTATCTGGGCATGGCCGCAATGGGCTGGCTGGTGGGGATTCTGACCCGGATCCAGGCGCAGCTGCTCGTCACCCAACAGGAGCTGCAGGCCGATCTGGCCGAGCACGCGGCCGCCGACGAACGGCGCCGCATCGCCCGCGAGGTGCATGACGTCATCGCGCATTCGCTGTCCATCACCCTGCTGCACGTCACCGGGGCCCGGCATGCCCTGCAGCAGGACCGCGACGTCGACGACGCGGTCGACGCACTCACCGATGCCGAGCGACTGGGCCGCCAGGCGATGGCCGATATCCGCCGCACGGTCGGGTTGTTGGAGGACGGTCCGGCGGGCACCGCCCCGGAACCGGCCATTGCCGACCTGGCGGATTTGATCGCCGATTACGCCCAGGCCGGGCTGAAAGTCACGCTGCGCAGCGAGGGGTCGAGCGATCCGGTGTCGGCGGCCACCGGGCTGGCGCTGTACCGCATCGCCCAGGAGTCGCTGGCCAATATCGCTAAGCATGCACCTGAGTCCAAAGCCACGGTGGCCCTTACTGTTTCGCCCGCCACCGCGCTACTGTCCATTGTCAATGAGATGCCGGTCGCGGTGGCCTCAGCATCTCGGGACGGTCGCGGGCTGGCCGGGATGCGCCAGCGTGTCGAGCTGCTCGGCGGCACCATCGATGCCGGGCCGTGCCCGCAAGGGTGGTCGGTGCGCGCCGAGATCCCGTTGACCGACCCGGGCTCGCGGTTGCGGCGGTGCCCGCTCTGACATGGCCGGCCCCGAGATCTCCGTGCTGCTGGTCGACGACCAGGACCTGGTCCGCTCCGGGCTGCGCCGGATTCTGCGTCGCAAGGACGGGTTCGTCGTCACCGGCGAATGCGCCGACGGTGACGAGGTTCCCGACGCGGTCGCCGAGCACCGCCCGGATGTGGTGGTAATGGATCTGCGGATGAAGCGCCTCGACGGGATCGAAGCCACCCGCGGACTTACCGCCACCCCGGGCTCGCCGCCGGTCCTGGCACTGACCACGTTCAATGAGGATGAGCTGCTGTCGGCGGCGTTGCGGGCCGGCGCATCCGGGTTCGTCCTCAAGGACTCGCCGGCGGAGGAGTTGATCCGCGCCGTGCGCGCGGTCGCCGGAGGCGACGGCTACCTCGACCAGGCAGTCACCGCCCGGGTATTGAGCACCTACCGCAACGTCACCGTCGAACATCGCGCGCAGGCCGTCACCGAGCTGACCGCACGCGAGCGTGATGTGCTCCGGTTGATCGCCCAGGGGCGGTCCAACGGTGAGATCGCCGACGACCTGTTCATCTCCGAGGTGACGGTGAAAAGTCACATCGGCCGCATCTTCGCCAAGCTCGACCTGCGCGACCGCGCCGCGGCCATCGTTTACGCCTACGACCACGGCGTCGTCACGCCGCGCTACGGCGGCTGAGCTGGGCTGGCTGTGCGGCTCGCCCCCTCGCCGCTGCGCGGCTGGGGGTACCCGCAGAGCCGGCTCGTCCCTGGCCCGCCTCGTCGCCGTCTACGCCGGCTGATCGCGGCGGTTCCAGCTTCGCCTCTGCTTCGTCGAGCCTCGCTGAACCGCCCTAGTCGCCGATGTCACCGAGGTGATCGCGGGCCTGCACCCGCCCGTCGGCCAGGTGGTAGGTCGCGCCGACGATCGCCAGCCTCCCGGCCGCGATCTGGTCGGCGATCACCGTGGACCGAGCGGCCAACTGCGCCACTGTCTCGTTGACGTGGCGGGTCTCGAACTCGTCGACGGCGCTCAGCCCGTCCCGCCGGCCCAGCAGGATCGACGGGGTCACCCGCTCAACGATGTCACGCAGGTAGCCGCCCGGCACGGCGCCGCCGTCCAGCGCCGACAGCGTCGCCTTGACCGCGCCGCAGCTGTCGTGACCGAGCACCACGATCAGCGGCACGTCGAGCACTGCCACCCCGAACTCGATGGAACCCAACACCGCCGAGTCGATGACGTGGCCGGCGGTGCGCACCACGAACATGTCGCCCAGACCCTGGTCGAAGATCAGTTCGGCGGCCACCCGGCTGTCACCGCAGCCGAACACCACCGCGGTCGGCTTCTGGCCATTGGCCAGGGCGGCGCGGCGCGCGACATCCTGGCTGGGATGGAGGGGTTCGCCGGCGACGAAGCGCTCGTTACCCTCCTTGAGTGCCTTCCACGCGGATATCGGGTTCGAGTTCGGCATACCCGACATTGTGCACGGCCGGCCGATGAGCATCGACGCGGGCAACCTACTCGGCTGGTTCGACGTCGCCGAACGCGACCTGCCGTGGCGGGCCGACGGTGTGACGCCGTGGCAGATCCTGGTCAGCGAGTTCATGCTGCAGCAGACCCCGGTGGCGCGGGTGCTGCCGATCTGGTCGGACTGGGTGGTGCGCTGGCCGACACCGTCGGCAACGGCGGCCGCGACCCCCGCCGAGGTGCTGCGGGCCTGGGGAAAGCTCGGCTATCCGCGCCGGGCCAAACGACTCCATGAATGCGCGACGGTGATCGCCCGTGACTTCGCCGACGTGGTCCCCGACGACGTCGAGGTCTTGGAACAACTGCCGGGGATCGGCAGCTATACCGCGCGGGCGGTGGCCTGTTTCGCTTACCGCAAACCGGTTCCGGTCGTCGACACCAATGTGCGCCGGGTGGTGGCCCGCGCCGTTCAGGGACGCGCCGACGCCGGGACGCCGTCGGCGAAACGCGACCATGCCGACGTCGCCGCCCTGCTGCCCGATGCCGCGCGGGCCGCCCGATTCTCGGCCGCCTTGATGGAATTGGGCGCCACGGTGTGCACGGCGCGGGCACCACGCTGCGCCGCCTGCCCCTTGCGTTCCTGCGCGTGGCGAGACCGTGGATTCCCGCCCGGCAGCGCCGCCAAACGGCCCGCCCAACGCTATGCCGGCACCGACCGCCAGGTGCGCGGACGCCTGTTGGATGTGTTGCGGGACAACGCGTTTCCGGTCACGAGAGCAGAACTGGACGTGGCCTGGCCGATCGATGAAGTTCAGCGAGAACGCGCCCTGGCCTCGCTGCTGGACGACGGGCTGGTCGAACGGCTCGCCGACGACCGCTTCGCGCTGCCCGGTCAGGACAGAAACGACTCGACGGCCTCGCGGTAGACCTGCGGCGCCTCGTCGTGCACCAAATGACCGGCGTCGGGGACGCGCAGGTAAGTGCTGGCCGAAGCGATGCGGTGCATTTCGCGCATCTGCCCGGGCGGCGTCACCGAGTTGCCGGCTTCGATGAGCAGCGACGGCGCCTGCACGGCGCGCCACTGCTCCCAATAGTCGCGGGTGCCCCACTCCGCGGCGATCTGCACCCAGCGCGCGGGTTGACCGTGCAGCCGCCAGCCGGTCTCGGTGCGGTCGAAGGCCTCCAGGAAGTACCGCCCGGCGATCTCGCCGAATTCGGCCACCACCTGCTCTGCCCGGGTGAACTCGACCGGCAGGGCATGCACCCACGGTTCCCAGGCTCCGGTGGTCCGGCCACGGAAGTCCGGCGCCATGTCCTCGACCACCAGCGCGGAGACCAGCTCCGGATGGCGGGCCGCCAGGCACCACGAATGCAGCGCGCCCATCGAGTGGCCCACCAGGCGCACCGGGCCTGGTAGCTGCTGCACCGCGACCGCCAGATCGGCCACGAAGCTTTCCGTGGCGATCGGATGCGGGTCGACCACGTCACGGCCACGATGCCACGGTGCGTCATAGGTGTAGACCGCCCCGAGCCGGGTCAGCCACACCCACTGCCGCGGCCAGGTGCTGCCGCGGCCCATAAGCCCGTGTACCAGCACCAGCGGCGCCCCGTGCCCACCGCGATAGGTCAGCAACTCACTCGACGCGGTATCCACCCGGGGCACGGTAGCCTAGGCCGCATGGCAGTGGTGAAGATCAACGCAATCGAGGTGCCCCCGGGCGCCGGTCCGGAACTGGAGAAGCGGTTCGCCAACCGTGCACACACGGTGGACTCTTCGCCGGGTTTCCTGGGCTTCCAGCTGCTGCGCCCGGTCAAGGGCGACGACCGCTACTTCGTGGTCACCAAGTGGGAGTCCGACGAGGCGTTCCAGGCCTGGGCGACCGGACGCAGCGCCGAGGCGCACGCCCAGAGCAGCAAAAACCCCGTCGCCACCGGTGCCAGCCTGTTGGAATTCGAGGTCGTGCTGGACGTTGCCGGAACCGCCGCACAGGCCTAGCCCCGTGCGGCGTCACCTGGCGGCATGGACAGCCACGGTAGGCCTGGCAGCCATCGCCGCGTCAGCCGCCGGCTGCGCCCCCTCCCCCGCAGCGCCGTCGGACCCGGACGCCGGCGGGGTGGCGATCTCCACCAAGACCCCGCCTGGTCTGCGCGCCAAGCAGACCATGGACATGCTGAACTCCGATTGGCCGATCGGCCCGGTCGGGGTGGCCACCCTGGCAGCGCCGGACAAGGTCGACCAGGTCGTCACGACCATGGAATCGCTCTGGTGGGACCGGCCGTTCCGGCTCGACGGCGTCGATATCCGCGCGGGCGCGGCCACTCTGCACCTGACGACCTCCTACGGTGCCCGCCAGGACATCCGGATCCGCACCGACGACAACGGGATGGTGGACCTGTTCAAAGCCACCACCGAGACGCCACCCATTCATTCCTGGCAGGACATCGACGCGGTGTTGAGCCGGACCGGCGCCCGCTACTCCTATCAGGCCTCACGCATCGAGGGCGGGGTGTGCAAACCGGTGGCCGGCACCAACGCCAGCCAGTCGCTGCCGCTGGCGTCGATCTTCAAGCTGTACGTGCTGCTGGCGGTGGCCAACGAGGTGAAGGCCGGCACGGTGTCCTGGGACGACCCGCTGACCATCACTGGCCGGGCCAAGGTGGTCGGGTCGTCCGGGCTGGAGGAGCTACCCGAGGGCGCCCACGTATCGGTGCGCAAGGCGGCCGAGAAGATGATCGCCACCAGCGACAACATGGCGACCGATCTGCTGATCGGGCACGTCGGCACTCGTGCCGTCGAACGGGCGCTGGTCGCGGCCGGGCACCACGATCCGGCCAGCATGACACCGTTCCCCACCATGTACGAACTGTTCTCGGTGGGCTGGGGCAAACCGGACCTGCGTGAGCAGTGGCAGCACGGTTCAGCCCAGGAGCGGGCAAAGCTGTTGCAACAGGCCAACTCCCGGCCGTATGAGCCGGATCCGGTGCGCGCGCACATCCCGGCATCGGCCTATGGCGCCGAGTGGTACGGCAGCGCCGAGGACATCTGCCGGGTGCACGTCGCGCTGCAAGCCGGTGCGGTGGGCAAGGCCGCACCGGTCAAGGAGATCCTGTCCGCAGTCCGCGGCATCGACCTGAGCCACGCCGACTGGCCCTACATCGGCGCCAAAGCCGGCGGGCTGCCCGGCGATCTGACCTTCAGCTGGTACGCCGTCGACGCGACCGGCCAGCCCTGGGTGGTCAGCTTCCAGCTCAACTGGCCGCGTGACCACGGCAAGAGCGTCGGCAGCTGGATGCTGCAGATCGCCAAGCAGGCTTTCGGCCTGCTGCCGGTGGGGCGCTAGGGCCTGAAACGGAATCTGGCGACGCGACCCGCCAGGTCAGCGTCGCCAGATTCCGACTCGCCGAGGATTAATCGCCGGCCGGCGCACCCGCCTGAGCGAGGTCCGCCTCGACCGGCTTCTGGCTGCCGGCGAAGGTGAAGACCGCATTCTCGTGCGCGCCCTCGCCGTCCCAGTTCTCCACGTCGACGGTGACCAGCTGGCCGGGGCCGACCTCTTCGAACAGGATCTTCTCGGAGAGCTGGTCCTCGATCTCGCGCTGGATGGTGCGCCGCAGCGGACGCGCGCCCAGCACCGGGTCGAAACCGCGCTTGGCCAGCAAAGCCTTGGCCTTGTCGGTCAGCGCGATGTCCATGTCCTTGGCCCGCAGCTGCTTGGCCACCCGCCCGATCAGCAGATCGACCATCTCGATGATCTCTTCCTTGGACAGCTGGTGGAAGACGATGATGTCGTCGATGCGGTTGAGGAACTCCGGACGGAAGTGCTTCTTGAGCTCGTCGTTGACCTTGAGCTTCATCCGCTCGTAGTTGTTCTCCCCGCCGCCCTGGGTGAAGCCCAGCCCGACCGCCTTGGAGATGTCGGAGGTGCCCAGGTTGGAGGTGAAGATCAGCACGCAGTTCTTGAAGTCCACCGTGCGGCCTTGGCCGTCGGTGAGGCGGCCGTCCTCCAGCACCTGCAACAGGCTGTTGTAGATCTCCTGGTGCGCCTTCTCGATCTCGTCGAACAGCACCACCGAGAACGGCTTGCGCCGCACCTTCTCGGTCAGCTGGCCGCCCTCCTCGTAGCCGACGTAGCCGGGCGGAGCACCGAACAGCCTAGAGGCGGTGAACCGGTCGTGGAACTCGCCCATGTCGATCTGGATGAGCGCGTCGTCGTCGCCGAAGAGGAACTCCGCCAGTGCCTTGGACAGCTCGGTCTTACCGACCCCGGACGGCCCGGCGAAGATGAACGAACCGGACGGGCGCTTCGGGTCCTTCAGCCCGGCGCGGGTGCGGCGGATGGCCTTCGAGACCGCGTTGACCGCGTCGTTCTGGCCGATGATCCGCTTGTGCAGCTCGTCTTCCATCCGCAGCAGGCGGGTGGTCTCGGCCTCGGTCAGCTTGAACACCGGGATACCGGTCCAGTTGCCCAGCACCTCGGCGATCTGCTCGTCGTCGACTTCCGCGACCACATCCAGATCACCGGAACGCCACTGCTTTTCACGCTCGGCCCGCTGCGCCACCAGTTGCTTCTCCCGGTCCCGCAGGCTGGCGGCCTTCTCGAAGTCCTGCGCGTCGATCGCGGACTCCTTCTCGCGGCGTGCGTCGGCGATCTTCTCGTCGAACTCGCGCAGGTCCGGCGGTGCGGTCATCCGGCGGATCCGCATCCGGGCACCGGCCTCGTCGATCAAGTCGATCGCCTTGTCCGGCAGGAACCGGTCGTTGATGTAGCGGTCGGCCAAGGTGGCCGCCGCCACGATGGCCGAGTCGCTGATCGAAACCCGGTGGTGGGCTTCGTAGCGGTCCCGCAGGCCCTTGAGGATCTCGATGGTGTGCTCGACGGTGGGCTCACCGACCTGCACCGGCTGGAACCGGCGCTCCAGTGCGGCGTCCTTCTCGATGTACTTGCGGTACTCGTCGAGGGTGGTGGCGCCGATCGTCTGCAGCTCGCCGCGGGCCAGCTTGGGCTTGAGGATCGAGGCCGCGTCGATGGCGCCCTCGGCCGCGCCCGCCCCGACCAGGGTGTGCAGCTCGTCGATGAACAAGATGATGTCGCCGCGGGTGTTGATCTCCTTGAGGACCTTCTTCAGCCGCTCCTCGAAGTCACCGCGGTACCGGCTGCCGGCCACCAGCGAACCCAGGTCCAGGGTGTAGAGCTGCTTGTCCTTCAGCGTCTCGGGGACCTCGCCGGCCACGATCGCCTGCGCCAGCCCCTCCACGACCGCGGTCTTGCCGACGCCGGGCTCGCCGATCAGCACCGGGTTGTTCTTGGTGCGCCGGGACAGCACCTGCATGACCCGCTCGATTTCCTTCTCCCGGCCGATCACCGGGTCGAGCTTGCCCTCCATCGCCGCGGCAGTGAGGTTGCGGCCGAACTGGTCGAGCACCAACGAGGTCGACGGCGAGCCGGACTCCCCGCCGCGGCCGCCGGTGCCGGCCTCGGCGGTCTCCTTGCCCTGGTAGCCGCTGAGCAGCTGGATGACCTGCTGGCGCACCCGGGTCAGGTCGGCGCCCAACTTGACCAGCACCTGGGCCGCGACGCCCTCGCCCTCGCGGATCAGGCCGAGCAGGATGTGCTCGGTGCCGATGTAGTTGTGGCCGAGCTGCAGCGCCTCACGCAGGCTCAGCTCGAGCACCTTCTTGGCACGGGGGGTGAAGGGGATGTGCCCGGACGGCGCCTGCTGGCCCTGGCCGATGATCTCTTCGACCTGGCTGCGCACCCCCTCTAAGGAGATGCCCAGCGACTCCAGCGACTTGGCGGCCACGCCCTCGCCCTCGTGGATCAGGCCAAGCAGGATGTGCTCGGTCCCGATGTAGTTGTGGTTGAGCATCCGCGCCTCTTCCTGCGCGAGGACGACAACCCTGCGGGCCCGGTCGGTAAATCTTTCGAACATCGGCGGCTACCTGCTCTCCCTCACCATCGGTACATGGTCGGCCTCGGCTCGGCCTCGCGTACCTGCCGTCCACTGTAGTGGGCGGCCGAGCGCGCTGTGACCTGCCGGGCAATGCGTACCGAATCGACTACTTGCGGTGGCAGACCCCGAAAGGCCTGGCACCCGATGCAAGGGAGTAACGCCGTGACCGCCGAATGCGTTCCGATCGATCACCCGGTTCGCCAGGAGCGAAAAGCCGGGGTTGCTGCGGCGGTTCCAGCTTCGGCTCAGGTGGCAGCGTGGAATGCGTCGATGATATCGGCCGGGATGCGGCCGCGGGTCGACACGTTGTGGCCGTTGCGGCGAGCCCACTCGCGGATCGCGGCGCTCTGTTCCCGGTCGATCGTGCCGCGGCGGCCGCCGCCGGACCGTCCGCGCCGGCGCCCCCCGACCCGACGGCCCGCGTCGGCCCACTTCTTCAACTCAGCGCGCAGTTTCGCGGCATTCTTGCTCGAAAGGTCGATCTCATAGGTCACCCCGTCCAGCCCGAATTCGACTGTTTCGTCGGCGGCACCCTCACCATCGAAATCATCGATCAAGGTGACGGTCACTTTTTTCGCCATTGGTAGCCCCTCAGTTAGCTTTCCTGCGCGCAAACTGTGCGCAAGCCGTATTCGACCTCGCGGACCAATGTGCCATAAAAATAGGCGCGCTTCAACACAACAGGCAGGCGGGAGTTCAGTTGCCGTGACGCCGAACAATCGGGAACAAAACCGTGTCCCTAATTGACAGGCCCGTTAGGACCATCAGCAGGCGGTCGATACCCATTCCGGTGCCGGTGCACGGCGGCATCGCGTGTTCCATCGCCGCCAGGAAGTCTTCGTCAAGCGCCATCGCCTCGTCGTCGCCGGCCGCCGCGGCACGGGCTTGGGCCGCAAAGCGTTCGCGCTGCACCACCGGATCGACGAGCTCGGAGTAGCCGGTGGCCAGCTCGACGCCGCGCATGTACAGATCCCACTTCTCGGTGACTCCGTCGATACTGCGGTGTTGGCGGGTCAGCGGCGTCGTCTCCACCGGGAAATCCCGGACGAACGTGGGTGCGCTCAGGTCATTGCCCACCGCATGTTCCCACAACTCTTCAACCAGCTTCCCGTGCCCATAGCCACGGTCTCTGGGAATTTCAACTCCGCGATCGTCGGCGATGGCCCATAACCGATCGACCGAGGTTGCCGGTGTGATCTCCTCGCCGATCGCCTGCGACAGTGACGGATACATTTCTACCGTCGCCCATTCACCGTCAATGTCGTAGATGCTGCCGTCGGGCAACGGCAGTTGACGGGTCCCGATCACCTCGTCGGCGACCTCTTGAATAATCTCCCGGGTGGCCACCGCCGAGTCATCGTAGGTGCCATAGGCCTGGTAGGTCTCCAGCATCGAGAACTCCGGCGAATGGGTGGAATCGGCACCTTCGTTGCGGAACACCCGATTCAGTTCGAAGACCCGGTCGAACCCGCCGACGACGCAGCGTTTCAGGAACAGCTCGGGCGCGATCCGCAGGTAAAGGTCGGCGTCGAGCGCGTTGGAGTGGGTGACGAACGGCCGGGCGGCCGCTCCCCCGGCCAGGGTCTGCAACATCGGCGTCTCGACTTCGAGGAATCCGCGGCGCTCCAACGCGGAGCGGATGGCCCGAATCACGAGGATCCGCTGGCGGGCGACGGTGCGCGCCTCCGGGCGGACGATCAGGTCGACGTAACGCTGCCGAACCCGGGATTCCTCGCTCATCTCCTTGTGCGCGACGGGCAGGGGCCGCAACGATTTGGACGCCATCTGCCAGTCATCGGCCAGCACCGACAGTTCGCCGCGCCGCGAGCTGATCACCTCGCCGTGCACGAAAACGATGTCGCCGAGGTCGACGTCGGCTTTCCACGCCTCCAGCTCCTGCTCGCCGACGCTGGCCAGGCTGATCATCACCTGCAACTGGGTGCCGTCGCCCTCCTGCAGGGTGGCGAAGCACAGCTTGCCGGAGTTGCGGGCGAACACCACCCGGCCGGCGACGCCGACGACGTCGCCGGTGGCGGTATCGGCGGCTAGATCGGGGTAGCTGGTCCGGATCTCGGCGAGCGTGTGGGTGCGATCCACCGCGACCGGGTAAGGGTCGCGGCCTTGTGCCAGCAGCCGTGCCCGTTTGTCGCGGCGGATCCGAAACTGCTCGGGGAGGTCGGAATCCTCAGGTTGCGACTGCTGTGGGGTATCGGCGGAGCTCACGACGTGCCAGCTTAATCAACCGGCAGGAGCTCAGCGCGCGGGCCGCAGCCTGCCCCGTTGACTGTCCCGGTTGCGTTCGAAAACCAACCGCAACCCATCGAGGGTGAGGTTGGCGTCGTAGTGGTCGACCGTTTCCAGGTCGGCGAGCAACAGTGGAGCGGTGTGGCCGGTGGCTACCACGGTGGTGTCGGCTAACCCGGGTGCGTCGTCGCGAACCCGGCGAACCAGCCCGTCGACCAGCCCCGCGAACCCGAACACCGCACCGGCCTGCATGCATTCGACGGTGTTCTTGCCGATCACCGAGCGCGGGCGGGTGAGTTCCACCCGGCGCAGCCCCGCCGAGCGGGCCGCGGCGGCATCCGAGGAGATCTGGACGCCGGGTGCGATGGCGCCGCCCAGGAATTCTCCCTTGGCCGACACCACGTCGACGCAGATCGACGAACCGAAGTCGACGACGATGGCCGCCGAGTTGAATTTGTGGAAAGCGGCCAGGCAGTTGACGATCCGGTCGGCGCCGACTTCCTTGGGATTGTCGACCAACAGTGGGATCCCGGTGCGCACGCCCGGCTCGATCAACACCGACGGCACCGAGGGCCAGTACTGATCGAGCATCACTCGTACTTCGTGCAGCACCGACGGCACAGTGGACAGCGCGGCAGCGCCGGTGAGCTGTTCGCCGTCGTCGCCGATCAGGCCGTCCAGCGTCAGGGCCAGCTCGTCAGCGGTGATCTCCGCTTCGGTACGAATCCGCCACTGCTGCACGACGTTTCCGTGCTCACCCGACCCGGCGATCAGACCGATGACGGTGTGGGTGTTACGGACGTCGATCGCCAGCAGCACGGCTATCCCACGCTTCTGGGCGAGAGCAGGTCCGCTACGTCATCCGGCACGAACGCCGGGTCGGTGCCGAGGTCGACCTGCTTGTTGTCGGAGTCGACGAACACGATCCGGGGCTGGTAGCGGCGAGCCTCGGCGTCTTCCATCGTGCCGTAGGCGATCAGGATCACCAGGTCACCGGGGTGCACCAGATGTGCTGCGGCACCGTTGATTCCGATAACGCCGCTGCCCCGCTTCCCGGTGATGGCGTAGGTGACCAACCGATTGCCGTTGTCGATGTCGACGATCGTCACCTGCTCGCCCTCGATCAGGTCAGCGGCCTCCATCAGATCAGCGTCGATGGTCACCGATCCCACGTAGTGCAGGTCGGCGTGGGTGACCGTGGCACGGTGAATCTTCGACTTGAGCATCGTCCGAAACATCAATTCCTCCGGTTTTGTGCGGCGGTTGACACGTGATATCCATCCGAACCGACCGGCGCCACGGTGGCGTCGGTGGAAAGTCCGAGGGTGATGGCGGCATTGTCGATCAGCCGGGTGGCACCGACACGGGCGGCGATCAGCAGCCGCGCCGAGCCTTCGGCGGGCGCCGGCCCGAGGTCGACGCCGCGAACCTGCACGTAGTCGGCGTCGACCGCCGGTACCGCGGACAGCACCGCGCCGGCGGCTTGCAGCGCCGCGGCCGCCCCGGCCGACGCCGCGCGCTCGCCTGCGGCAAGGGCCGCCGACAGCGCGGTCGCAGCCTCGCGCTGCGCCGGGTCGAGGTAGCGATTGCGCGAGGACATCGCCAGACCGTCGGGTTCCCGCACCGTCGGCACCCCCACCACGGTGACGTCCAGGTTGAGGTCGGCAACCATCTGCCGCACCAGCACCAGCTGCTGATAATCCTTCTCGCCGAAGAACACCCGGTCGGGCCGCACGATGGACAGCAGTTTGGCCACCACAGTGAGCATCCCGGCGAAGTGCGTCGGGCGGGCGGCGCCTTCGAGCTCGGCTCCCAGCGGACCCGGGTGCACGGAGGTGCGCGGACCGTCGGGATACATCGCCGCGGCGGGCGGGGCGAAGGCCAGCTCGACGCCTTCGGCCCGCAGCAGGTCCAGGTCCGCATCGAGGGTGCGCGGATAGGCCTCGAGGTCCTCACCGGCACCGAACTGCAGCGGGTTGACGAAGATCGACACCACCACCACCGAGCCGGGCACTTTACGTGCGGCCCGCACCAGCGCCAGGTGGCCGTCGTGCAGGGCCCCCATGGTCGGCACCAGCATCACCCGGCGACCGGTCGACCGCAGGGCGCGGGTGACGCGGGCGATCTCCTCCGGCCGGGCGTACACGTTGAGCTCACCGGCGGTGAAGGCGGGGGTGTTCGGGTTCACCGGGCCAGCACCGTCAGCACGTCGGCGGCGGCGTCTGCGCGATGCGCCGTGCGCAGCGCGTTGGTGCGGTAGGCCTCGGCCAGATCGGGGTCCACGGCGGCCAGCGCCTGCAGGTGCCGGGCCACGGTGGCCGAGTCGCCCCGGGCCACCGGCCCGGTCAGCGCGGCCCGGCCGTCGCGCAAGGTGTTGGCCAGCGCGGCCCGCACCAATGGGCCCAGCACCCGTTCGGCGACGCCGTCGGGGTCCGGTACTTCGCTGGCGCCGAGGCGACCGGGCAGCGCCGCCCGCAACGCCGCCAGGGCGTCGTCGATCACGGTGACCACGTGGTTGCCGCCGTGACAGAGCGCGGCGTGGTAGAGCGTGCGGGCGGATTCGTCGACCCGGAACGGCTCGGCGCCGATCTCCAGCGTCAGCGCCTCGGCGATGGCGTAGCCGATCTCGTCGGCTGCGGTGATACCGAAGCAGCTGTTGGGCAGCCGGTCGATGTCCTCATCCCCGCCGGTGAAGGTCATCGCGGGGTGGATCGCCAGCGGCAAACAACCCTGCTCGGTCAGCGGCGCCAGCACACCGATCCCGGTGGCCCCGGACGTGTGCACCACGATCGTCCCGGCGCGCACCGCGCCCGTGGCGGCCAAGCCGGACACGATGCCGGCCAGTTCGGTATCGGGAACAGCCAACAGCAGCAATTCCGCATCGCCGGCGACATCGTGGGCGGGACGTACCAGGGTGTCGGGCAGTCGCCGCCGGGCGCGCTGCCGCGACTCTTCGGAGATGGCGCTGCACGCCACCACGACATGGTCGGCGCGCTCCAAGGCGACGCCCAAAGCGGTGCCGACCCGGCCGGCCGAGATGACGCCAACCTTGAGTCGGGCGGGCCGCAGTCCGTCGAACTGCACCATCGCAGACGACCTCACAAGTTCTCTTGGTTCGTTCCAGTCCCGCGCTGCGGGTACCGGACGGTCGCGGCAGAGTCTATCCCGCTCGGCCCCCGCCCGGCGAGTGACGTTCGTCGCAGGCGGTTGTTAGTCCTCGCGGCGGCGCCGCCGGCGGCCCTCGGTGGGGGCGGGCTGCAAACGGGCCAGCAACTCGGCCACCGATTGGCCCCCGGTGTTCGGGGCGCCCTCGGGTCCCGGCTCCGCGCCGGCGGAATGCCGTGCCGTACCGGCGGAAGCGCTCGCGGGCTCCGCCTGGGCCGGCTGAGTATGGCTGTCGACCGCGTCCGCCGCCGCATGCCGGGAGCGCGCCCGCCGGCGGCCCTCGCCGTCGGGGCGTGCCGTCTCGGCGCCGTTCACCGGGCCGTCGGTCGGCGACGCGGGGCCGGCGTGGCGGCCGTGCCGGGACGGCGCTTCGGCGCTGCGCTCGGGCGCGGTGGCTGCGTGCTCGCCGGCGTGCCTCGGCTCGGCGGCACCGTGCCGACCGGAGTCCGCGGGAGCGTCCGCGGACCAGTGACTGCCGGGGGGGCCCGGCGGTAGCCATTCCCCTTCGGCGCCAAGGGGTTTCCAGGGCGGGGTGGGGGCTGACGCGGACGGCGATGCGACTCTGGGTTGCGGTGGTGGTGGCGGCGGCGGTTCCGGGCGGGACTCGGGCTCCGTGCGGGGCTCGGGTGCCACGAACGGCTGCGGCGGCTGGTCCCAACGGGCCGCGGGTTGCGGGGTTTCGTCGGCGGCGCGGCGCGGGGCTTCGTCGGCGGCGCGGCGGTGCGAACCCCGGTACGGAGGCTCGGCCGGCGGCTTCGGCACCGGGGGTGGCGGCGCCTGAGGTGTCTGAGGTCTCGGTGGCTCCTGAGACTCCTGGGGCGCCTGCGGCATGGGGAATCCGCCGGTCGGGATCCGTACCTCCGGGACATCGATGATCGGGTTCTCGGCGGTCTGGCTGACCGAGTCCTCGGGGTAGAACGGCGCGGCGGCCGGCGTGACCCGGGTGACGGGCTCCCCGCCGGATCGGGCCCAGTCGCTGTAAGCGCGAACCGTGGTGCGCTCGGGCTCCAACGCCGGCCGGTGGCTCAGGTCGGCGTCGAAGAGGATCTCCAGGTTGGTGCGCAGCGCGGCCAGCTCGGCACGCAACGCGGCGACCTCGTCGGCGGCCTGGGCCCGCAGCTCCGATGCCAACTCGCGGCGCAGCTGCGACTCCACCGTCAGCTCGTACTCGCGCCGCGCGGAGATCTCCCGATCCAGTTGCAGGTCGTAGACAAGCTTCAGGTCCCGGGCCCGGGCCTGGTCGACGTCGCTTTGCCGCCGGTAGATCACCGAGACGAATGCCGCAGCGACCGCGGCCCACAGCGCCACGATGACCGCGAGCTTCAACAGCTCCACCCGGCTGGTGAACACCAGTGCCGAACTCGCTGCGATCGCAAGGATCAGCAACGCTGTCATCAACGTCCAGCCGGGCCTGCGCGCACCACGCCGACCTGGGGCGCGGGACAGGACCGAATTCATCTGCGCCGCTCCACCTCGTCGCTTTGTTCGTCGTTGCCGGCCCGCATTGCCCGACTGTACCTGTACGAGGTCACTTGGCGTGTCGCCCGGCTCCGGCGATTCTCACCCGTGTTGATCTGGACTCAACGGCCCGGACTGGCCGGGATCCTGCGGCGACTTGCAGCAGTTCTGCAACCACAGTGCGGCGACGAGCAAAGCCAGCGCGCTGGCCGCGGCAACCACGGCACCGCCGGTGTCCTCGGCGGCCACGGCTAGCGCGGCCCGGTGCGGCAGCAGGTAGCCCAGCACGCCCAACCAGAAGCCCAGCACCAGCGCGCCCATCCAGGCCGAGGCCTTGGCCACCACCACGGTGCGCGCCACCGCCAGCGGGTGCAGCCAGCCGGATCCGGTTCCGATCTGGCCGTCGTCGATCTTGCCGCGAACATAGCGGCCCCACGCCGCCTCGGCGATCGCCACGGCCAGCAGCGAAATCCCGGTCCACACGGTGATCGGCGGGAACCATCGGTACAACAGCTGCACCGCCAGGTAGCTGACGACGGCGGCGACCGCCGCTGCCGCGGTCACATCTCGTTTGCGGGTCGGACCCATCAGCGCTGCAGCACCAGATCGGTCCGGCGAAGCCCGTGGCGGTCGGCGGGGTCCAGTTCCGCCAGCAGCTCGGCCACTGCACATCGCCGGCCGGCGACGGTCAGCTGCGCCTCCGGTTCGACCTGCAGCCACGGAACCATCACGAAGGCGCGCAGGTGGGCCAGCGGATGCGGCAGGGTCAGCCCCTTGTCGCGGGAGAGCAGCTCGGTCGATTCGCCGGCCGCGATGTCGCGGCAGCTGATCACGTCGACGTCGAGGGTTCGCGGCCCCCAGCGCTCGCCGCGCACCCGATCTGCCGCCTGTTCGAGCTCCTGCGCCCGCCGCAGCCAACCGTGTTCGTCGATCTCCGGGTCCGCCACGATCAGTACCGCGTTGAGGAAGCGGCCCTGGTCGACCACGCCCCACGGCTCGGTCTCGTAGACCGGCGACACCGCACGCACCGCGGCGCCGAATCCGTCGACGGCCGATTGCAGCCGGGCCAGCCGATCACCCAGGTTGGACCCGATAGACAACACCGCTTCAGTCATGGTGCCGCTCTCCTCGTCGCTGGCGTCCGGCATCGTCGCCGGCGCGCGTCATGCCGGCACCACCGTGCCGCGCCGGTCGCGCCGCGAGCGCCGCGCCACCACCGCCACGTCGGCGAAGGTCAGTGGGATCGGGGCATGCGGCTTGTGCAGTGTCACCTCGACGGCCTGCACCCGCACGTCGCTCATGACCTCCTCGGCGATCTCGGCGGCCACGGTCTCGATGAGGTCGCGGGCCGGGCCGGCGACGATATCCGCGGCCCGCTGCGCCAGCACCCCGTAGTCGTAGGTGTCCGCCAGGGCATCGCTGGCGGCCGCGGCAGACAGGTCCATCCAGACCGTGATGTCGACGAGGAAATCCTGGCCGTCGGCGCGCTCATGAGAGAACACCCCGTGGTTGCCGCGAACCTTCAGACCGCGCAACTCGATTCGATCAGTCATCGCTCGTGCCTCCTTGGCCCCGGGCTGCAGTCCAGGCTTCGACGACCCTAAGCGCGTCGACAGAGCCCCGCACGTCGTGCACCCGCACACCCCAGGCCCCGTGCAGGCCGGCCAGCGCCGAGATCACCGCGGTGGCCGTCTCCCGCTCGTCGGGCGGCCGCGGCGTGCCATCCGCCCCGGACAGCAGCGTACCGAGAAAACGCTTGCGCGACGCCCCGACCAGGACCGGTATCCCGGTGTCGACCAGCTGCGGCAGCCCGTTCAGCAGGGCCCAATTGTGTTGCGCCGTTTTGGCGAAGCCCAGTCCCGGATCGATGATCAGCTTCCCCGGATCCACGCCGGCGGCGACGGCGGCATCCACAGAGGCGAGTAGATCGTGGCGGACCTCGGCGACGACGTCGCGGTAGTCCGGTACCCGATGCGGGTGTTCGGGATCGACCGGACGCCAGTGCATCAACACCCAGCGGGCACCCGAGGAGGCCAGCAGGGGCGCCATCGCCGGATCCGCCTGTCCGCCGGAGACGTCGTTGACGATCCCGGCACCGCAGTCCAGCGCGGCCCGCGCCACTTCCGCGTTCATCGTGTCGATACTGACTGTGATGCCCTGGGCAGCAATTCCTTTCACTACCGGAATGACCCGCTGCGCTTCGGCGCGGGGATCGGCACGCACTGCCCCGGGCCGGGTCGATTCGCCGCCGACATCGATGACCGCCGCCCCCTGGGCTGCCAGCGCCAAGCCGTGTTCGACGGCACGGTCGGCGTCCAGGTAGCGCCCGCCATCGGAGAACGAGTCGGCGGTGACGTTGACCACCCCGACGACCTGGGCGCGTGTCGGGATCACTTCCGCCGGATGAGTTCCAGAGCTTCGGCGCGTGACGCGCTGTCGGATTTGAACTGGCCACGCACCGCCGACGTGGTGGTGATCGCGCCGGGTTTGCGCACGCCCCGCATCGCCATGCACAGGTGTTCGGCCTCGACCACCACGATGACACCGCGCGGGTTGAGTTTGCGCATCAAGGCGTCAGCGACCTGACCGGTCAACCGCTCCTGCACCTGCGGCCGCTTGGCGTAGAGGTCGACCACTCGCGCCAGCTTGGACAGGCCGGTGATCCGGCCGTCGTCGCCGGGGATGTAGCCGACGTGCGCGACGCCGTGGAACGAGACCAGATGGTGCTCGCAGGTCGAGTACAGCGGGATCTCCTTGACCAGCACCAGTTCGTCGTGCTGCTCGTCGAAGGTGGTCTCCAGCACCGTGTCCGGATCGGTGTAGAGCCCGGCGAACATCTCCTGGTACGCCCGCGCCACCCGCGCCGGGGTGTCGAGCAGACCCGGACGGTCCGGATCTTCGCCCACGGCGTACAACAGCTCACGCACCGCAGCCTCGGCGCGCGCCTGATCGAAGACTGTCGAAGCCATCGACGATCCCACTTTCTCAATCGCCGGATGGCGGTTCGGACCGGTTCTTCTCGGCGCCGCGCTGGTGGCCGTCACCCTCGCCGGGCGGTGCCGGCGGTGGCGGCGGGTACCCCTGATAGGGCGGGTAGGGCTGGGCGGGCGGGTAGCCATGCTGCGGCCACTGCTGGGGCGGGTACCAGTAGCCGGCCTGCTGCGGCTGATTCGGTGCCGGCGGCCAACCGGGAGCGTGCCAGCCGGCCGGGGCGCCGTAGTCGGGCTGGGTGCCCGCCGGCACCTCGTCGCCGGTCGGTGAGCCGTTGCTGCCGTTGGCGGCACGACCGGCGGCCTCGGCGGATCTGGCGGCCTCCCGCGAGGCCTGTGCGATGGCGGCCTTGAACGCCGGCTCCGGCATCGGTTGCGGCCACGGTTCGCCGCGTTCGATGGCCAGCTCGCCGGGGGTCTTGATCGGCGGCTTGTCCGACGGGACCCGGCCGCCGAAGTCGTCGAACATGGTCAGCCGGGGCCGCTTGGCCACGTCGCCGAAGATCTTCTCCAGGTCGGCGCGGTGCAGCGTCTCCTTCTCCAGCAGCTCGCCGGCCAGGGTGTCGAGCACATCGCGGTATTCGGTGAGGATCTCCCAGGCCTCGGTGTGGGCCGCCTCGATGAGCTTGCGCACCTCGTCGTCGATGTCGCGGGCCACCTCGTGGGAGTAGTCCGGCGATGTGCCCATGGTGCGGCCCAGGAACGGGTCGCCGTGTTCGGTGCCGTAGCGCACCGCGCCGAGCTTGGCGCTCATGCCGTACTCGGTCACCATCGCCCGGGCCACCTGGGTGGCCTTCTCGATGTCGGAGACCGCGCCGGTGGTCGGCTCGTGGAACACCAGCTCCTCGGCGGCACGTCCGCCCATGGCGAACACCAGCTGCGCGATCATCTCTGAACGGGTGCGCAGCCCCTTGTCCTCCTCGGGCACCGCCACCGCGTGCCCGCCGGTGCGGCCGCGGGCCAGGATGGTGACCTTGTAGACCGGGTCGATGTCGGGCATCGCCCAGGCCGCCAAGGTGTGCCCGCCCTCGTGGTAGGCGGTGATCTTCTTCTCGTGTTCGCTGATGATCCGGCTCTTGCGGCGCGGACCACCGATCACCCGGTCGACGGCTTCTTCCAGGGCGGCGCCGGTGATGACGGTGCCGTTCTCCCGCGCGGTCAGCAGCGCGGCCTCGTTGATCACGTTGGCCAGGTCGGCCCCGGACATGCCGACGGTGCGCTTGGCCAGCCCGTCCAGATCGGCGTCGGGAGCGATCGGCTTGCCCTTGGAATGCACCCTTAAGACGGCGCGACGGCCGGCGATGTCGGGGTTGGTCACCGGGATCTGGCGGTCGAACCGGCCGGGGCGCAGCAGGGCCGGGTCCAGGATGTCGGGCCGGTTGGTGGCCGCGATCAAGATGACGCCGGCGCGCTCACCGAACCCGTCCATCTCGACCAGCAGTTGGTTGAGGGTCTGCTCACGCTCGTCGTGCCCGCCGCCCAGACCGGCGCCGCGCTGGCGGCCGACCGCGTCGATCTCGTCGACGAACACGATGCAGGGACTGTTCTGTTTGGCCTGCTCGAACAGGTCCCGCACCCGGGAGGCGCCCACCCCGACGAACATCTCCACGAAGTCCGAGCCGGAGATGGTGAAAAACGGCACGCCCGCCTCCCCGGCCACCGCCCGGGCCAGCAGCGTCTTGCCGGTGCCGGGCGGGCCGTAGAGCAGCACGCCCTTGGGGATCTTGGCGCCCAGTGCCTGATACCGGCCGGGGTTTTGCAGGAAGTCCTTGATCTCGTAGAGCTCCTCGACCGCCTCATCGACGCCCGCGACGTCGGCGAAGGTGGTCTTGGGCATGTCCTTGCCCAACTGCTTGGCCCGCGACTTGCCGAATCCGAAGCCCATCCGGGCGCCGCCCTGCATCCGGGAGAACATCACGAACAGCCCGATCAGCAACAGCATCGGCAGCAGGTAGATCAGCAGCGAGCCCAGCACGCTGCCCTGGTTGACGACGGTGTTGATCTCCGCCTTCTTGGCCGTCAGCGCGGTGTAGAGCGGGACCGCGTACCCGGTCGGGTACTTGGCGATCAGCTTGTCGACCTTCTCGGCCTTGCCCGGCTTGGCCGCCTTGGCGCCCTTGTCGGACACCTCGACGCTGGTCAGCGGGTTCTTCAGGACCAGCCGCAGCTGCTGCTCACGGTCGTCGATCTGGGCGCTCTTGACGTTGCCGCTGTGGATCTGGGCCACCGCGACCGAGGTGTCGACCGGTTTGTATCCGCGGGTGTCGTCACTGAAATAGAAGAACGACCAACCGAGCAGCAGCACCACTGCGATCGCGGTGATGGTGCGGATCACGTTTTTGCGATTCATCAGGCATCGGCCGAACTCGGCCCCAAATCCTTCCAGTACATGCAGCTGGGCATGTTCAGGCTACCGTCCCGCGTGTTAAGGCCGGGCAATCCCATCTCCGCGGGACGCCGGTTGTGCTTTGGTGAGATCGTGGTCGGTATAACCCAGCGCATTGTCGATACCAACGGCGTGACCCTGCGGGTCACCGAGGCCGGTGAGCGCGGCGCCCCGGTGGTGCTGCTGGCACACGGCTTTCCGGAACTGGCCTACTCCTGGCGACATCAGATCCCGGCGCTGGCCGACGCCGGCTTTCATGTGCTGGCCCCCGATCAGCGCGGCTACGGCGGCTCGACGCGCCCGAAGGAGGTCGAGGCCTACGACATGGCCGCATTGACCGGCGACCTGGTCGGCCTGCTCGACGACATCGGCGCCGACCGTGCGGTCTGGATCGGTCACGACTGGGGCGCCCCGGTGGCGTGGAGCGCCGCACAACTGCACCCCGATCGGGTGTCCGCTGTGGTGGGGCTCAGCGTCCCGCCGGTGCCGCGCCCCCAGATTCCGCCGACGGCCGCGTTCCGCAGCATCTTCGGTGAGAACTTCTTCTACATGCTCTATTTCCAGCAACCCGGGGTCGCCGATGCGGAACTGGACTCCGACCCGGCGCGCACCATGCGCCGGATGATCGGCGGCCTGCGCCCGGCCGACGCCGACGCGGGCGCGCGGATGGCGGCGCCCGGGCCGATGGGCTTCATCGAGCGGCTGCCCGAGCCGGCCGCCCTGCCGGACTGGATCAGCACCGACGAGCTGGACCACTACATCGCCGAGTTCACCCGGACCGGTTTCACGGGCGGGCTGAACTGGTACCGCAACCTCGACCGCAATTGGGAGATCATGGCGACTGCGCCCTCGGCCACCATCGACGTGCCGGCCCTGTTCATCGCCGGAACCGCCGACCCGGTGCTGGCTTTCACCCGCCGCGACCGGGCCACCGAACTGGTGACCGGTCCCTACCGGGAGGTGATGATCGACGGCGCCGGCCACTGGCTGCAGCAGGAACGGCCCTACGAGGTCAATGCGGCGCTGCTGGAGTTCCTGGCGGCCGTGCCGTCTGGACGGGTGTCATGACGACCGCGCCGCTGCGTTTCGGGGTCTTCATCACCCCGTTTCACGCGCTCGGTCAATCCCCTACGGTCGCGCTGGAATACGACCTAGAACGGGTGGTCGCCCTGGACCGGCTGGGTTTCGACGAAGCCTGGTTCGGCGAACACCACTCGGGTGGCTACGAGCTGATCGCCTGCCCCGAGGTGTTCATCGCCGCGGCCGCCGAACGCACCAAACACATCCGGCTCGGTACCGGCGTGGTCTCGCTGCCCTATCACCACCCGCTGATGGTGGCCGACCGCTGGGTGCTGCTGGACCACCTGACCCGCGGCCGGGTGATGTTCGGCGCCGGGCCGGGCGCCCTGCCCACCGACGCCCACATGATGGGTATCGACCCCGTCGAGCAGCGCCGGATGATGCAGGAGTCCCTGGAGGCGATCCTGGCGTTGTTCCGGGCCGAGCCCGGCGAATTGATCACCCGCCACTCGGACTGGTTCACCTTGCGTGACGCCGCCCTGCACATCCGGCCCTACACCTGGCCGTACCCGGAGGTCTCTACGGCGGCCATGGTTTCCCCGTCGGGCCCGCGGCTGGCCGGTGCGCTGGGCACCTCGCTGCTGTCGCTGTCGATGTCGATCCCGGGCGGCTTTGCCGCCATCGAAAGCGCCTGGGAGGTGGTGCGTGAGCAGGCCGCCAAGGCCGGCCGCGACGAACCCGACCGGGCGGACTGGCGGGTGCTGAGCATCATGCACGTCGCCGACACCCGCGATCAGGCCCTGGAGGACTGCACCTACGGCCTGCAGGATTTCGCGAACTACTTCGGCGCCGCGGGGTTCGTCCCACTGGCCAGCTCGGTCGAGGGCGAATCGCAGTCACCGCGGGAGTTCGTCGAGGCCTACGCTGCGGCCGGCAGCTGCTGCATCGGCACTCCCGACGACGCGATCGAACACATCACCGACCTGCTGGAGCGCTCCGGCGGTTTCGGCACCCTGCTGTTCCTCGGCCACGACTGGGCGTCTCCGGCGGCCACCTACCACAGCTACGAACTGTTGGCCCGCAAGGTGATTCCGCACTTCAAGGGGCAGCTCAGCGCGCCCCGGGCATCGCACGAATGGGCCAAGGGCATGCGCGACACGTTGTTCGGCCGAGCTGGCGAGGCGATCAAGAACGCCGTCGTGGAACATACGAGCGAAACCGGGCCGCGTTGATGCGGGCCGCGGTGCTGCGCGACGGGCGCATGGTCTACCGCGACGACGTTCCGGAGCCGACGCCCGGCCCGGGCCAGGTGCTGGTCGAGGTGACCGCGTGCGGGATCTGCGGTTCGGACCTGCACTTCGCCGCGCACGGCGATCAGGTGCTGGCCGCAACACAATCCATGTCGGGCAGCCCGTCGGCCAGCGCATCGGTCGACCTGGGCGCCGACATCTTCATGGGACACGAGTTCAGCGCGCGGGTGCTGGAGGCCGGGCCCGGTACCGACACCTTTGCCGCGGGGACGCCGGTGACGTCGATTCCGGTTCTGCTGGCCGCCAAAGGTATTGAGCCGATCGTGTACTCCAACACCACCATCGGCGGCTACGCCGAGAAGATGCTGCTTTCGGCTCCGCTGCTACTGGCGATCCCCAACGGTCTGGATCACCGCCACGCCGCGCTGACCGAACCCATGGCGGTGGGACTGCACGCGGTCAACAAGTCCGGCATCACCCCCGGCGAGACTGCGCTGGTGCTGGGTTGCGGCCCGATCGGGCTGGCGATCATCGCCGCGCTGCGCACCCGCGGCGTGGAAGACGTTGTGGCTGCCGATTATTCGCGGGCCCGTCGTGACCTCGCGACGGTGATGGGGGCGCACCGGTCACTGGACCCGGCGCAGGGCTCGCCGTTCGACACGGTCACACCGAAGGTGATCTTCGAAGCGGTCGGCGTGCCGGGCATCATCGACGACGTGCTGCGGCGCGCGCCGGTCGGCAGCCGGCTGGTCGTCGCCGGGGTCTGCATGGAACCCGATACCGTGCACCCGTTCTTCGGTATCACCAAGGAGATCAGCGTGCAGTTCGTGTTCGCCTACGAGCCGGCGGAATTCGCCGCGTCGCTGCAGGCCATCGCCGAGGGACGAATCGATGTGGCGCCGTTGATCACCGGCGAAGTCGGGCTCGACGGTGTCGGGGCGGCGTTCGACGATCTGGCTGACCCCGACCGGCACTGCAAGATCCTGGTCACACCTTAGGTCAATCACCGGCGGCAGCCCGCCGCTAGGGGAAGGCGCCGGCGTCGCGGAGCCGCTTCGACCACCCGCCGACCAGCTCGACCAATTCGCCCAGATCATCACCGAGGTTGGCGAGGATCGGGACGCAGACCGCGTCGGTGGCCGTCTCGACCGACTCGCGGCACGCCCGTCCGGCATCGGTGAGGACGCCGCCGCGGACCAGGCCCCGCTGCGCCAGCCGGTCCTCACCGGCACTGAGTTCGTCGTCGGCCCAGGCCCGGCTCCGGACGTAGCTGCGCGGCGGGAATCCTCGGTATAGCTCGGTGATCAGACCGATCTCGACACCGTCGAATCCTGCTGCCGTCCAAGCGTTCACGTGCGCGTCACCGCGGTATTCACGCAGTTGGTCGGCCAGCTGCCAGGCGTCGGTGAGCGGGTCGCCGACCAGCCCCTCGGCCACCAGCCCGGCGAACAGCGGCTTACCGGCCACCGAGAGCCCGTCGACCGCGCGGCGCAGCAGCGCTAGGGCGCGATCAAGACCGTCGGGGGCCGCACCGAGGACCCGGCGCAGCTGGGCCACCGAGCCCTCGGTGCGGGCCGCGCGGATGGTCGGCGCGTCGGTGAGCGTCCAGCCGTAGGCGACCGACGGCACCACCACCGCCGGGTTGAACACCGCGAATGCCGCGGCTACCACCTCGCCGGGCGCCTGCCCCAGCGCCGAGCCGCGGCTGCAGAAGTAGGCCGGCCCGTCCGGCCTCTCGACACCACGCGACGTTGCGCGACTGGGCGCAAAACCCAGCGCCGCGTAGCCGCGGTGACACTCCGGGGCGAAGTACACCTGCCCGGCGAAGGCTTCGATCGCGCTGGACAGTGCCCGGGCGGGCGCAACGGTCATCGCCTCAGTGTGCCGCATCGTACTTCCGCGCAGACCGGTAATCGTCTCCGCTAGGGTGCCACTCATGCCGACACGCAGCGCCCGGAAGGTCCTCCGCTGGTCGATGACGCTGGCCCTGGCCGGCCTGGCTGGCGTCGCGACGGCCGGCTGCGACGCGGCGCCGGGCGGCGTCGGCGCTGACCTGCCCCGGCAGGTGACCGTCGTCGGATCCGGTGAGGTGCAGGGTGTTCCGGACACGTTGACCACCGAAGCGGGCATCGAGTTCATCGCCGGCGACGTCACCAGCGCGATGAATCAGACCAGCGAGCGCCAGCAGGCGGTGATCGATGCACTGCTGGACGCCGGGGTGGACCGCAAGGACATCAGCACCACCGGCGTCAGCCTGCAGCCGCAGTACGGTGGCTCCGAGTCGGGTGGGTCGTCGAGCATCACCGGGTACCGGGCCGGCAACACGATCCGGGTCAAGGTCGAGCGGGACTCGGCCTCCCAGGTGCTGGCGGTGATCGTGCGGGCCGGCGGCGACGCCACCCGGATCAACGGGGTGAGCTACTCCATCGAGGACGATTCGCAGCTGGTGCGCGATGCCCGCGAGCGGGCCTTCAACGACGCCAAGGACCGCGCCGAGCAGTACGCGCACCTGTCAGGCCTGCACCTGGGCCGGGTGATCTCGATCTCGGAGGTGGCCGGCGGCACGCCGCCGCCGACGCCGGTGGGGATGCCGGCGCCCCGCGCGATGGCCGCCGCGCCCCCGATGGAGCCCGGCCAGCAGACCGTGGGCTTCTCGGTGACCGCGACCTGGGAGCTGCTCTAAGGCGACCGCGCGTCGGCGGACCCCAAGCCGGTTTCAGCTCTGATACACCCGCGGATCCAGGGTGCCGATGTAGGGCAGGTCGCGGTAGCGCTCGATGTAATCCAGGCCGTAGCCGACCACGAAGTCGTTCGGGATGTCGAAGCCCACGTAGGCGATGTCCACACCGGCGCGCGCCGCGTCGGGTTTGCGCAGCAGCGTGCAGACCCGCAGCGACCGGGGCCGCCGGGCGGCCAGATTGCGCAGCAACCACGACAAGGTCAGGCCGGAGTCGACGACGTCCTCGACGATCAGCACGTCACGGTTGCTGATGTCGCGGTCGAGGTCCTTGAGGATGCGCACCACCCCCGACGACGACGTGGACGACCCGTAGGAGCTGACCGCCATGAACTCGAACTGAGTGGGCAGCGGGATCGCCCGGGCCAGGTCGGTGACGAACAGCACCGCGCCCTTGAGCACGGTGATCAGCAGCAGGTCTGAGCTTTCGGCGCGGTCGCGACCCTCGGCGTAGTCGGCGGCGATCTGCGCACCGAGCTCGGCGGTGCGGGTCCGGATCTGCTGCTCGGTCAGCAGCACCGATTTGATGTCCCCCGCGTACGACTCGGGTGTCTCCCCCGGCGAGAACGCAGCCACCAGCACAGCGTGCCATGGGTGATGTTCGACAACCAACTCCCACCGCGCAAAATCACGCCGGATGCTCAGGTCGGTTCCCGGCGCAGCCGCAACAGGCCGTCGCCGCGGACCGCGAACAGCCGCGCGCCGCGCAGTTCGGAGCCGACCGCCACGCCGCCCTGTCCGCGCCACTGCATGACCAGTCGCTCCACCGCACGGATCTGCAGGTCGGTCAGCCCGCGGCCGCCGCCGGCCAGCAGCCAGCGCCGGATCACCGCGCGACGCACCGGCCCGGGCAGCGCCGCCAGCTGGGCGGTGTCCAGGACGGCCGGCCCGGCACCGGCCGTGGCTTCGGGCAGCGCCTGGTCGGCCAGCGCATCGATGAGCTCGGTGTTCTCCCGCAGCGCGGTCGCGGTGCGGGCCAGGGCCTCGGCCACCCCGCCGCCGAGCACGTCTTCCAGCAGCGGCAGCACCTCGGCGCGCAGCCGCGCCCGGGTGAAGCGCCGATCGCTGTTGTGCGGATCGAGCCAGGGGGTCAAGCCCAGCTCGGCGCAGGCGTCCCGGGTCAGCTCGCGGCGCACCCCCAGCAGCGGCCGGCACCACGGCGGGTCGTAGGGACGCATCCCGGCCATCGAGCGCGGCCCCGAGCCGCGGCCCAGCCCCAACAGCACCGTCTCGGCCTGATCGTCCAGGGTGTGGCCCAGCAGCACTGAGGCCTCCTCGCGGGCGCCGTCCAGGGCGGCGTAGCGGGCGGTGCGCGCCGCCCCCTCCGGACCACCCTCGGCCCCGACGGTCACCGAGATAACCTGCGCGGCAACGCATCCCAATTCGAGGGCCTGGCGGCGTGCGAGATCGGCCACCTGCGCCGAACCGGCTTGCAGGCCGTGGTCGACGATGAGCGCGGTGGTGGGCCGCTCGGCCGCGGCAACGGCGGTCAGGGCCAGCGAGTCCGGCCCACCGGACAGCGCCACACACCAGCGGGCCGCATCGGGCAACTGCTGCTCGGCGAACCCCACCAGCGCGGCACGCAGCCGGGCTACAGCACCCGATCGATCCACCGCTGCGGCTCTTCGATCTCGGCGGGCAGCGGCAGGGCCTCCGGCCCCGACCAGACCGCGTTGAACCGGTCCATGCCGACCCGGCCGACCACGGCGTCGACGAACGCCTTGCCGCGGGTGTACTGGCTGAGCTTGGCGTCCAGGCCCATCAGCGCCCGTAACAACCGTTGCAGCGGCGGCTGGCTGCGCTGACGACGTTCCTCGAAGCGGCTCCGGATCGTCGCCACCGACGGCACCGCCGCCGGCCCGACCGCGTCCATCACGTGGTCGGCGTGCCCCTCGAGCAGCGTGCCCAGCGTCAGCAGCTGGTCCAGGGCGGCGCGCTGCTCCTCGGACTGCACGGCGCGCACCAGCCCCAGGATTCCCGATGGCCCGGCGTCGTCACGGCGGCCCCGCAGATAGTCGGTCAGCCGGCCCACCACCTCGAGAACGTCCGGGCTGGCATCGCCGGTCAGCACCGCCAGTGCGTCCGACATGTAGCCGGGCAGCCACGGATTCACCGAGAACTGCACCCGGTGCGTGACCTCGTGCAGGCACACCCACAACCGGAAGTCGGCCGGGGTCACCCGCAACTGCCGCTCGATGGCGATCACGTTGGGATACACCAGCAAAAGCGCCCCACCCTCGGCGCAGAAGGGGTCGTACTGGCCGAGGATGCCCGAGGAGACGAACGCCAGCAGCGCACCGGTCTGCGCCCCGGCCAGCCGGCCGCTGATGAACCCGACGGACTTCTCGGTGCCGCCGGTCATCAACCGCATCGACTCGGCGGCGGCAGCGATCCACTGCGGCCGATCCAGGACGCGCGCCTCGGGCACCGGGCCGCCGACACCCAGCCCGGTCACCTCACGCACCAGCGGTTCGGCAGCCGCAGCGCTGCGGTGCAGGTCGCCGATCACCTGCTCGCGGGTGTAGTCGGTCATCGGCGGCGCCGGACGCGCCAGCCAGCTGCCGACCGTCGCGGCGAACCCCCAGTCCACCGCACGCCCGATGTCGAGCTCGGTCATCCGCATCCGCAGGTCCGCAGCACCGCGGCCAGCGCGTCGATCGCGGTGCGCCCGGTCGGCCCGGCATCGTTGGAGATGAACGCGAACGTCAGCACCCGGCGGTCGCGGTCGGTCACGATCCCGGCCAGCGCGTTGGTGCGGGTCAGCGAGCCGGTCTTGGCGCGCAGCCAGCCGGCCGCCCCGCGCCCGGTCTTCGGGTTGAGGAACCGATCGGACAAGGTGCCGCTGCCACCGGCGACCGGCAGCATGTCCAGCAGTGGCCGCAGTTCCGGCTGGTCCGGACCGGCCGCCGCCTGTACCACCGCGTCCAGCGTGCGCGCCGTCAACCGGTCGTCGACGGACAGCCCGCTGGAGTCCATCAGCGTGGCCCCGCTGACCGCGATGTGGGCGGTGGCCAGCCGGTTGGTCACCGCGTCGACGGCACCGGCGAAAGACCGCGGCCGGCCCATCGCCGCCGCCACCTCCCGGCCGATGCACTCGGCCATCACGTTGTCCGAGGCGTTCATCATCTCGCCCAGCCGCACCACCAGCGGCGCCGAGGAGACCGAGCCCAGTTCGCGTCCGGTCACCGACGCGGTCGCGATGCTGACCTTGTCGGTGTCGACACCGAGCGCAGCGGCCAGCGCCTGCCCGGCGTCCAGCGCCGGGGTCAGCGAGCGCCGGGACTCCACGGTGGTCGGCTGGATGCGGCCGCCGTCGACCATCACCGACTCGATCGGGGCGATGTCGCCGCCGTCGATGTCGTCGGGATCCCAGCCCGGTGCCATGCTCGGGCCGCTGAACGCCGACGTGTCGACCTGGATCTCGGTGGGCGTCACCCCGCTGCGGCGGACCTGGTCGGCCAGGTCGCTGACCCGGGCCGCCTCCCGGTACCAGGTGTCCTGCCCGACGTCGGCGGTGGACAGGGTCGGGTCGCCGCCGCCGACCAGCACCACCACGCCGGGCTGGTCACCGGTGATCACCCGGGTGGTGACCCGGGCGCCGAGGTCGAGCGCCAGCAGCGCGGCCGCGGCGGTGAGCACCTTGTTGGTCGACGCCGGCTGCATCGGCAGGTCTTCCTGCTGCGTCCACAGCGCCTTGCCGGTCAGCGCGTCGGTGATCCGGCCGGTGAGCCGGCCCAGGTTGGGGTCGGCCAGCGCAGCCGACATCGCTGCCGCCAGGGCGCTGCCGGTCGGGATCGGGGCGTCGTCGCCGACCGGCACCACCCCTGGTTGGGCGGTCGCCATCGGCGCCGGCGGCACGGCGTGTGCACCGGCACCGGACTCGTCGGGGAGCACGACCACGGCCACTGCCACCACGGCGGCGGCCAGCGCCAGTACCGCGGCCGCAATGCCCAGATGGGTCCTGCTGTGTCGCCACCGAGTGGAGTCCATGTCTCTCCTGCCTGTCGGGGCCAATTGTGCCGGACGGGCAGGGTCGGAGCATGATTCCGGCCCGCTCTAGACTGTGCGGCGTGCAATTCGACGTGACCATCGAAATCCCCAAGGGCCAGCGCAACAAGTACGAGGTCGACCACGCCACCGGGCGGGTCAAACTCGACCGCTACCTGTACACGCCGATGGGCTACCCCACCGACTACGGCTTCATCGAGGACACCCTCGGCGAGGACGGCGACCCGCTGGACGCCATGGTGCTGCTGCCCCAGTCGGTGTTCCCCGGGGTGATCGTCGAGGCGCGCCCGGTCGGCATGTTCCGGATGACCGACGAGGCCGGCGGCGACGACAAGGTGCTGTGCGTGCCGGCCGGTGACCACCGCTGGGACCACATCGCCGACATCGGCGACGTTGCGTCGCACGAACTGGACGCGATCAAGCACTTCTTCGTGCACTACAAGGACCTCGAGCCGGGCAAGTTCGTCAAGGCCGCCGACTGGGTGGGCCGCGCCGAGGCCGAAGCCGAGGTCTCCCGTTCGATCGAACGGTTCAAGACTTCGGGTCACTGATCCGGCGGTTCAGCGCTTAATCCGGGCGCCGGGCGAACACCTGCAGCAGCAGACCGAGCTGGGCGTCGAACACCGCCCGCGGTTGCGTCAGCGTGTCGGCGCCGTACCCGCCGAACACTTCCAGGCTGATCGCGCCGACTACGGCGGCCCACAGCAGGAAGCATTTCGCGACGACCGCGTCGTCGCCGGCGAAGCTGAATTCCTCGCGAACCCGGCCGAAATCCGCTGACAACGGTTGCGCCGCAACGCGGTTCGCCGAGGCGATCGCTCCGGCGGTGATGCCGTCGGCGACCGCGTCGAAGAACGCGCGTACGACTCGGGTGCCCGGGGCGACGGTGCGTTCAGCCGGCGCGTGATAACCCGGAACCGGGCTGCCGTACAGCAACGCCCAGCGGGCCGGATGCTCCAGCGCCCAGTCCCGCGCGGCGTGGGCGATCGCGACGATGTCGTCGTGCCACGACGGCGCCGTCGCCGAGGTGCGGGCGGCGTCGACCGTGTCGGCCAGATCGGAATAGGCGTCCACCAGCAGCAGCGTGAGCAACTCGTCGCGACTGCTCACGTAGCGGTAGACCGCCGACGAGACCAGGCCCACCTCGCGCGCGACGGCACGCAGTGACAGCCCCGCCGCCCCGTGGGTCAACAGATGGCGTCGCCCGACCTCGATGATCTGCGCCTCGATTCGCTCCCGCGACTCCTGTCGTTTGCCCACCGGGCGAGTCTGCCAGATTCGCGAGCACTGCTCTTGTTTTTGCCGGCCGGCCGTGTCAGGATCACGGTCAAACGAGAGCACTGCTCTCATAACGGAGGGACCGGAGATGACCATCCGATACGCCCCGCCGAGCGCCCCGGCCCGATTCGCCAACGCGATCATCCGCCGGCTCGCCGAAGCGGGCATCAGCATCGCCGGCACCCGCGCGCTCGCCGTCCGCGGCCGCAAGACCGGAAAGCGCCGCGGCGTCGTGGTCAACGTGTTGACCGTCGACGGGGTGGACTACCTCGTCGCGCCGCGCGGCGACACCGAGTGGGTCCGTAATCTGCGGGCCGCCGGCCAGGTGCAGCTCGGACCGCGGTGGCGTCCCACCCTGGCCCGGGCCACCGAAGTCGCCGACGACGTCAAGCCGGCGTTGCTGCGCGCCTACCTGCAACGGTGGTACTGGCAGGTCAAAGGGCACATGGCGGGACTGACACCGCAGTCCAGCGATGACGACCTGCGTCGTGCGGCGCCCTCGCTCCCGGTCTTCTCACTCCGGTGACGAGCTGGCCTGAATTCCGCGGGTCCGGTACAAGCTGGCCGCGGTCGTCAGCACCAGGACGGCCACGATGACCGCCAGACTCGCCGGTGTGGGGATCTCCGGGACGTTGAAGTTGCGGCCGCCGTGGATGAACCACACCTCGTTGGTGCGCAGCGCGTGCAACACCATCCGCACCCCGATGAACCCCAGGATCAGGGCCAGGCCCTTGGACAGATACACGAACCGGTTCAGCAGCTTGCCGAGGATGAAGTAGAGCTGGCGCAGCCCCATCAGGGCGAATACGTTGGCGGTGAACACCAGATACGGCTGGCGGGTCAGGCCGTAGATGGCCGGAATGGAGTCCATCGCGAACACCAGATCGGTGGTGCCCAGCGCCAGCGCCACCAGGAACATCGGGGTGACGGCCCAGGACCCGCTGGAGTCCCGGACGAAGAACCGCACCCCGGCCCAGCGGTCGGTGGCGTTGAAGTGGGTGCGGGCGAACCGCACCACGAAGTTGTTGCCGCCCTCTCCCCCGCCGCCGTGGTCGCCGCCGCCGTGATCGCCGTGGCGGAGCAATTTGATCGCGGTATAGGCCATGAACGCGCCGAACAGATAGAACGTCCAGGACAACCGTTGCACGGCCACCCCGCCCAGCGCGATGAACACCGCCCGAAACGACAGCGCCAGCACGATGCCGACGAACAGCGCTTCCTGCCGGTACTTCCTGGGCACGTTGAAGCTGTTGATGATGATCACGAAGACGAACAGATTGTCCACCGACAGGCTGTACTCGGTGAGCCAGCCGGCGAAGAACTGCATGCCGTACTTCGCGCCGTGGTACCACCACACCCAGACGCCGAACGCCACTGCGAGGCTGATGTAGAACGTCAGCCGGGTCGCGACCTCGCGGATCGACGGCTCATGGACCCGGCGGGCGACCAGGAACAAGTCGAATCCGAGTACCGCGGCCAGCCCCGCGAACGTCACCAGCCATTCCAACAGCGACGGGTCCACTGGTGGGCCTCCCGTCGTTGAGCGTTGTCGGTGGGGCTGGGGCCACCTGGATTCAAGGGACGTCCGACCGTACCCCGCACCCCGCTTAGTATTTTCGCCGTGGTGACCGATATCGGGGGTACCGGAGTCCCCAGCGGGCTGCCCGCCGGCCCCGTCACCCGCGCCAGTGTGGCCCGGGTCGGCACCGCGACACTGCTCAGCGCCCTGTGCGGCTACGCCGTGCTGTACCTGGCGGCACGCGACCTGGACCCGGCCGGCTTCTCGGTGTTCAGCGTGTTCTGGGGGGCCTTCGGCCTGGTCGCCGGCGCCGCCAATGGCCTGTTGCAGGAAACCACCCGGGAGGTCCGCTTCGCCCGGGACGTCGGACCCTCGGCGCGGCACACCCGGCCGCTGTGGGTGGCCGGGCTGGCCGGCGTGGTCGCGGCCGGGCTGGTCGCCGGGAGCTCGCCGCTGTGGAGCAACCATGTGTTCGTCGAGGCGCGCTGGCTATCGGTGGGGCTGCTGTGCTTCGGGCTGGCCAACTTCGCCGTGCACGCCACCCTGCTCGGCACGCTGGCCGGCACCAACCGGTGGACCCAGTACGGGGCGTTGATGGTGACCGACGCGGCGATCCGGGTGGCGGTCGCCGCCGCGACGTTCGTCATCGGCTGGGGTCTGATCGGGTTCTTGTGGGCCACCGTCGCCGGCGCGGTGGCCTGGCTGCTGCTGCTGGCCACCTCTGCCGCGGCCCGGTCGGCAGCGCGGCTGCTGACCCCGGTCGGCACCGCGGACTTCCTGCGCGGAGCGGCGCATTCGATCACCGCGGCCGGCGCCAGCGCGATCCTGGTGATGGGTTTTCCGGTGCTGTTGCAGGCCACCTCCGGCGAACTGGGCGCCGAGGGCGGCGTGGTGATCCTGGCGGTGACCGTGACACGGGCACCGCTGCTGGTGCCGCTGACCGCCTTGCAGGGCAACCTGATCGCGCACTTCGTCGATCAGCGCGGGCGGCGGCTACGGGCGCTGAGCACGCCGGCGATCACCATCGCCGCGCTGGGCGCCGCCGGCGCGGTGGCCGCCGGTCTGGTCGGTCCGTGGCTGCTGCGCACGGTGTTCGGCGCGGACTACACCACCGGCGGACTGCTGCTGGCCGGCCTGACCGCCGGGGCGACCGCGATCGCGTTGTTGACGCTCACGGGTGCGGCAACAGTGGCCGCGGCGCTGCACCGCGCTTACGCGCTGGGCTGGGTGGGCGCGACGGTGGCATCCACGCTGCTGTTGCTGCTGCCGCTGGACCTGTCGACTCGAACCGTGGTCGCGCTGCTGTGCGGACCGCTGGTGGGAATCGGTGTGCATCTGACCGCGCTGCGCGCGGCTCCCTGAGTCGCGGCACGGCCCGGCTACGCCGGTGCAGGCGTGCCCACGTGTATTTTTTAGGCATCGATACCAGGTCAACCAGCCGTTACCCCGACGTCTGGATCATCGTCCCGGCCTTCGGTGAGGCAGCCGTCATCGGCGACGTGATCGCCGGCATCCGGTCGGTTTTCTCGTCGGTGGTCTGCGTGGATGACGGCAGCACCGACGACACCGCCGCGATCGCCCGGCGCGCCGGCGCCTACGTCGTGCGCCATCCGGTCAATCTCGGTCAGGGCGCGGCCATCCAGACCGGGGTGGAATTCGCCCGCCGGCAACCCAGCGCCCGGCTGTTCGCCACCTTCGACGCCGACGGCCAGCACCAGGTCGCCGACGTGGTGCGCATGATCGAGCGTCTCGACACCGCGGACCTCGACATCGTGATCGGCAGCCGGTTCGCCGCACCCCAGGCAGCCAGCGCGGTCCCGCCACTCAAACGCCTGGTGTTGCAGACCGCGGTGTTGCTGAATCCGAGGATCCGCCGGCTGGGGCTCTCCGACGCCCACAACGGCCTGCGGGTGTTCAACCGGCGAGTCGCCGACCGGCTCGACCTGACCATGACCGGGATGAGCCACGCCGGGGAGTTCATCGCGCTGATCGCCGAAAACGGTTGGCGGGTCGGCGAAGAGCCGGTCGAAGTGCTCTACACCGACTACTCCAAGTCGAAGGGCCAGCCGCTGCTCAACGGCGTCAACATCATGTTCGACGGAATGCTGCGCAAGAGGATGTCGCGATGAACTGGATCAAGGTGCTGCTGATCGCCGCGGTGATCGCACTGTTGATCTACCTGCTGCTGTCACGGCGGTCCGCGCAGTCCCGGGCCTGGGTGAAGGTCGGTTACCTGGTGTTCGTGGTCGCCGGCATCTATGCGGTGCTGCGCCCGGACGACACCACCGTGGTGGCCAACTGGGTCGGGGTGCGCCGCGGCACCGACCTGATGCTCTATGTCCTGATCATCGCGTTCGCGTTCACCACCTTGAGCACCTACATGCGGTTCCGCGACCTGGAACTGCGCTTCGCCCGGCTGGCCCGGGTGGTGGCGCTGGCCGACGCCCAACCGCCGCAGGAACCGCCTGAATCACAGTAATTCGGCGGCAGTTGGCCGACCCGTAACAATCGGTTTGCCCGCCGTCCTGCTGCAGCCGTCACTCTGGGGCTCATGAAGGCGACCGAAATCCTGGCGGATCCACTGGTCGAAGTCACCGCACAGCTCCTGACCGTGCCGGTCATCGAGTTGTACGCCCTGCTGTGGCGCGCCGGCGTGCTGGAGGTGCACCATGCCGCGCCGAGGTACCCGGACGCCGATCTGCGGCCGCTGCGCCCGGCCGGCTGATTCGGTGACGAGGCGCGCCTCAGCGCACCACTTCCAGTTTCGGCTTCTTGGCGGCGGTCTTCGCCGTGGCTTTCTTGTCCGGGGTCTTCTTGGCCGGGGTCTTTTGAGCCGGGGTCTTTTGAGCCGGGGTCTTTTTGGCCGGGGTCTTCTTCGGGGTGGCTTTCTTGGCCGGAGCCTTCTTTGCGGCAGCCTTCGTCGCGGTCTTCTGCGCGGGGGCCGCTGCCAGCTGCGTGACGGGGGCCTCGAGGGAAGCCTGCGCCGGGGTGTCGGTCGCGTGCGTCGTCCACCGGCTCGCCACGGCCACCGCGGCGGTGGCCGCCGCGGCCGTGCCCAGAGCCTGTGCCCAACCGATCGGGCCGACCGGCGTGCAGCCGAGCAGCTGGCTGACGCCCGGGGTGGTGACGATCGCGGCGAACACCGCGAACGACCCGGCCGCGGTGAGCAGCACCAGCGGCGCCCGGGAATCGACCACGGTTTGGCCCAGTTCGGTGGAGACCAACGAGATCAGCGCCACCGTGGAGGCCCGCTGCGGCGTGCCGGTCACCGAGGCCATTCCCCAGGCGGCGGTGCCCGCAGCCGCCGTGACCCCGCCACGGAACGCCACGGCACGCCAGAGTTTCCGCTCGTCGAGACCGCGGACCGCGCCGCCGATCGGGCCCGCCGGGGTGCTGACCGCAACCGCGGTGGCCGGCAACGCGTCGGTCAACGTGTTCATCAGCAGCAGCTGCCGGGTGTTCAGCGGCGAGTTGCCGGTGACCGCCGTGCCGATGACCGAGAAGATCACTTCGCCGGCATTGCCACCGAGCAGCCCCGAGATCGCCCGCTGCACGCCGTTCCACAGCCGGCGGCCCTCGTCGATCGCATCGATCAGCGCCCCGATCTTGCCGTCGGTGAGCACCACGTCGGCGGTGGCGTGCGCCGAGTCGCTGCCGTGGGCGACGACACCGAGCCCGACGGTCGCGGCGCGAATCGCGGCGGCGTCATTGGCGCCGTCACCCACCATCGCCGACACTCGGCCGGCGCGCTCGAGGGTCTGGACGATCTGCACTTTGTTCTCCGGCGACATCCGGGCGAAGATCACCCGCTCGCAGACCACACGCTCTTGTTCCTTGCGGTCCAATGCATTCCACTCCGAGCCGGTGATGACCTGCTCGGCGTCGACGGTGACACCCATCTCGGCGGCGATCGCGGTCGCCGTGATCGGGTGGTCGCCGGTGATCATCCGGATGTCCACCCCGCGGGCAGCCAGATCGGCCAGCAGCTGCGGGGCATCGGCCCGGGGGGTGTCGGCCAAGCCGAGGAAGCCGATCAGCGTCAACCCCGAACCGGCCACCTCGACGATTCGCTCGGACTCCGCCACGACCGTGCGCGCCTGCGCGGCGGTCAGCGTGCCCTGCGCCACCGCGATCACCCGCAGACCCTGGGCCGCCATCGCTGCCACCTGCTGCTGCGCCTCCCCACCGGCGTTGCCGCAAGCCGCCAGCACCACCTCCGGTGCGCCCTTGACTAGCAGCTCCGTTCCCAGCACGGAGGCTGAGAACGCCCGGCCCGACCGGAACGGCAGGTGAGCGTCGGGTTCGATCCAGCTGCGGGCGCCGGGCGCGGCCGCCGCGCCCTCGACAATGGCCTGGTCGGTGGCGTGCGCGTGCGCCGCGCCGTCGGGTGCCGGTGCCGCCTGCGCCGCGGTGCCGAGCACGTCATCGGCGGAATACCCGGGCAGCGGGCGTACCGTGGTGACCCGCAGCCGGTTCTCCGACAGCGTTCCAGTCTTGTCGAAGCACACCACGTCGACCCGGCCGAGCGCCTCCACCGAGCGCGGGATCCGCACCAGCGCACCGGATTTGCTCAGCCGCTGCGACGACGAGTGCTGAGCCAGGGTCGCCATCAGCGGCATCCCCTCCGGGACCGCGGCGATCGCCACCGCGATCGCATTGCCCAGCGCCTGACGCAGTCCGCCCTGGCGCAGCAGGCCCAGCGCGCCGACCGCCACACCGCCGGCGGCACTGACCGGGAAGGTCCGGTACATCAGCTGCGACAGGTGGTGCTGCAAGCCGACCTCGGGTAGCTCCCCGGAGGCCAGTTCGGAGGCCCGGCGGGTCTGGGTGTCGGCGCCCACGGCGGTCACCATGGCCAGCGCCTTCCCGGCGATCACGGTGGTGCCCGCATAGAGCATGGAGCTGCGCTCGGCCAGTTCGGCGCCCGGCGTGGGTTCGAGCTGCTTGCCGACCGACAGCGATTCGCCGGTCAGCGACGACTCGTCGACCTCGACGTCGGTCTCCTCGATCAGGCGGGCGTCGGCGGGTACCACCTCGTTGCTGCGCACCTCGATCACGTCACCGGGCAGCAGTTGTTCGGCGACGATCTCGTGGTAGTGCCGCGTGCCGTCGGCACCGGTCAGCACGACACGGGCCGGCGGGGCCTGCTGGGCCAGCAGGATGTTCAACCGGCTCTCGGCCCGCAGCCGCTGGTAGGCCGCCAGCATGGCGTTGCCGGTGAGCACCGTGCCGACCATGACGGCGTCGATCGGCGAACCCAACATGGCGGTCGCCGCCGAACACAGCGCCAGGATCGGGGTCATCGGGTCCGACAATTCGGCGCGCACGGCGTGCACAAACGGCCAGAACATGCCCTGCGACGCCGTCTCGGCCGGTGCCCGCTCAGTAAGCGGTATCAGCTGCTCCGGGGTCAGCAGTTCGCGCACCTGCTCGACCGACATGGCGTGCCACTCGTAGGCCGGGGCGGGCTTGGGCGCCTGAGCGCGCAGCACCCGTCGAGCGAGCAGATATCCCGACAGCATGCCGGCGCCTGCGCCGACGGTCACCGGGCCAGGACCGCGGCCTTGCCCGGCCCCCAGACCGGGAATCGTCGCCCGGACGCCGCGAACCAGCAGCAGCCCGGCGATCGTGGAGGCGCCGATCGAGATCGCGACACCGCGCTCGCTGGCCTCCCGCGCCGCCGGGAGCGCACGCAGCACCTGCCATGCGCCGGCCAGGTCGGCCAGCAGCAGATCTGCGTAGAAGGGGGGTGCGGTGTCTGCGTCGGCCTCCGGCATGACACCCAGCGCCACGTCGGCCGACGCCAGCGCCTGCGCCGCAGCGCAGGACAGCACCGCGACGGTGCGACCGGCCTGCTGCAGGTCGGTGACCGCCGCGGCCAACGCCGCGTCGAGGCCGCCGTCGGCGGGCCGGATGTCGTCGAAGCCGGGGCGCAGCTCGCCGAGGATGTCGGTGTCCACCGTGACCAGTTCTGCTCCAGAAGCCCGCGCTTCGAGCACCACCGCCGAGGCCAGCGCGTGGTGCGCCGGCAGAATGAGCGCCTCTACCGCGTCCGTGCGACGGGAGCTCATGCGCGGTACCCGGTGCCAGCCCGGGCGCAGGCCCGGCTTGTCGAGCAGGCTCTGCGCGTGGCGCCAGGCCAGCGGCAGCTCGTGTTCGCCGGCGCCGCGGATCTGCATCACCCGGCGCTGTTCACCGGCCAGCACCCGCGGGTCGATGAGCACCGTGTCGATCTTGTCGAGTCGGCGCAGGGCCTCCGGCCGCAGCGGCAGCGCCCCGTGCGCGTCGGCCAGCCCCTGGCCCAGGGTCGCCGCGAACGACTCGCAGCTGGTGCGCACCGCTTTTGGTGAAGCCGCCAGGATCGCACTGGAGGTCATGTCCAGGTTGCGGGTGAGCGCGCCCACCACACCGGCCCCGACCACCTGGGCCAGCGCCGTGCGTTTCATGTGGCGTTCGACCGCGCCGTCCGGCCGCGGGATCGGCCGTTGAGCGGCATACACCTCGGGGTGGTCGGCATAGCGGGCCAGCTCGGGCTCGTAGCGGCTCCACGCCAACGCGCCGGCGCGCGACTCGGCGGCCTTGAGGCCCTCCACCATCAGGTCCACCGCGAGGATCGCCGGGGACATGGTGATGACGTGCGAGCCGAGCGAGGCCAGCGAGAGCACCGTGTCGGTCTTTGCCGGCCCGATCCGGCTTTCCAACAGGTTCCGGACCAGCGGCTGGTAGCGGGCCACCGACGCCGCGGCATCGAAGATCTTCGGCGCGGCCGGCCAGCGCAGCACACTGCCCGCGGTCGCGATCGCCAGTCCCACGGCGTTGGCGCCGACCATCGCGCCCTTGGCGGCCAGCAGCAGCCCGTCGCCCGGCAGTGCCGCGGTCTCGGTCGCGCTCAGCTCGGCGCCCCGCTCGACGGCCTCCACTGCGGCGCACAGGTCGGCCAGCGATGTCGCCTGGCCATTCTCGTCGTCGATCCCGACGACCACCCGCGACAGCGGACGGTTCAGCCGCACCGAGGTGACTCCGGGCCGGTCCTGCAAGGCTTCCACCACCGCGGCCCCGAGATCTCCGTGACCGCCCTGCTCATCGAGCCCGCGGACTTCGATCCAGGCACGGCCGGCACCGCGCCAGCTACGCCGGCTGGTCAGGTCGGAGCGTTCGCCGGCCAGGATTTTGGCGCCTTCGCGCAAGGGGATGGCGGCGAGGTCGAGGCTGGCCCCCAGAACCGACGTTGCCGCCGAGCCGACGGCGTCCAGACCGACACGGCCGATCGAGAACACGTCCATGGATTGCCTCCAGCGTCATTGATGCGCTGGAGGTCTCTTCCGCCGATCACCGGCCCACAGCACCGGTCGTCCGATGACGGGCGACGAGATGACGACACTGCAGCGAAGGAATACTCCCCTCCGTCGAGGAAGTATGCCACACAAGTTCAGGCGGACTTCACCTGCCGGAAATATGCCACCGTGCGCGCCACCCCGTCGGCCAGCTCGACCTGCGGCTGCCAACCCAGTACCTGGCGCGCCCGGTCGATGTCCAGACAGGACCGCTTCAGGTCGCCCAGCCGGGGCGGGTGGAACTCCGGGTCGTCGGGTGCGCCGACCGCGGCGGCCACCGCCGAATGCAGTTGCCGGTCCGAGGTTTCCACCCCGGTGCCGACGTTGAACCGCTGCCCGTCGCCGTCCGGGCCGGCCGCTCGCACGAAGGCGTCCACCACGTCGTCGACGAACACGTAGTCGCGGGTGTTGGAGCCGTCCCCGAAGACCTTGGTGGGCCTGCCCTCGAGCAGTGCCTGGGCGAAGATCGCCACCACGCCGGCCTCGCCGTGCGGATCTTGGCGGGGGCCGTAGACGTTGGCCGGCGCGATGTGCGAACACTGCAGGCCGTAGAGGTGCCGGAAGGTGTTGAGGTAGATCTCCCCGGCCACCTTGCCGGCGGCGTACGGCGACGCCGGGTCGGTGGGCTCGTCTTCACTGGTCGGGTAGCGCGGGGGGGTGCCGTAGATCGACCCGCCCGAGGAGGTGTGCACGAGCTTGCGAACCCCGGCGGCGCGGGCCGCTTCGGCCAGCCGGATCGTCCCGAGCACATTCACCGAGGCATCGAACTGTGGGTCCGCCACCGAATGGCGCACGTCGATCTGGGCGGCCAGGTGAAAGATCACCTCGGGGCGATACCGCGCCAGCAGCTCACCCAGGTCGGCGGTGACGATGTCGGCCTCGACGAAGCTGAAGTCGGCGTCGCCGGTCAGGTGCTCGATGTTGGTCGCCCGCCCGGTCGCGAAATTGTCCAGCCCGACCACCGGGTGCCCGTCCGCCCGCAGGCGGTCGACCAGCGTCGATCCGATGAATCCGGCTGCTCCGGTGACCAGTGCTCGCACCGGGCCACCATACCGGCAGGTAAGAAAGACCAATGCGCACCCGGATGACCGCCCCGCCCTGGGTCTTACTCGTGGCGGTGGCGCTGATCGGCGCGCAGCTGGTGGTCCGGGCGGTGGTGGCGTTCGGCGGCTACTTCTACTGGGACGACCTGATCCTGATCGGCCGGGCCGGCACCCACGACCTGTGGTCACCGGCATATCTGTTCGACGACCACGACGGTCACGTGATGCCCGGAGCGTATCTGGTCGCCGGGGCGCTGAGCCGGGTGTGGCCGTTGCAGTGGGCGGCGCCGGCGGCCAGCCTGGTGGTGCTGCAGCTGCTGGCATCGTTGGCGCTGCTGCGGGCGCTGTGGGTGATTCTGGGCTGGCGACCGGTGCTGCTGATCCCGCTGACGTTCGCGCTGTTCTGCCCGCTGGGCCTGCCGGCGTTCGCGTGGTGGGCGGCGGCCCTGAACTCGCTGCCCATGCTGTCGGCGCTGGCCTGGGTGTGCGCCGACGCGATTCTGTTGGCGCGCACCGGAAACCGGCGCTACGCGCTCACCGGCACGCTGACCTACGCCGGCGGTCTGCTGTTCTTCGAGAAGGCCGCGGTGATCCCGTTCGTGGCGTTCACCGTGGCGGCGCTGCTGCGGTATGTGGCCGGTGAGCGACCGGGGGGCGCGCTCGCGCAGGCCTGGCGGGCCGGGGCCCGGCTGTGGGCGGCGACGCTGGTGGTGACCGCGGCGTGGATCGGGGTCTACCTGGCGGTGGTCAACCAGAAGCGGTGGAGCTTCGACCTGCACATGACCCGCGAGCTGCTGCTGCGCTCGATCACCCACGGCATCGTCCCGGGCCTGGCCGGTGGCCCGTGGACGTGGGCGCGGTGGGCGCCGGCCTCGCCGTGGGCGCTGCCGGGCCCGCTGGTGATGACGCTGGGCTGGCTGGTGCTGGCGGGGCTGTTGGCGGTGTCGCTGGTGCGCAAGCACCGGCTGATGCCGGTGTGGCTGGTCGCGGCCGGCTACGCCGCGGCCTGCCAGGTGCCGATCTATCTGATGCGCTCCTCGGCGTTCACCGCGCTGGAACTGGCGCAGACCCTGCGCTACCTGGCCGACCTGGTCGTGGTGCTGGCGATGCTGGCCGCGGTCGGGTTGTGTGCGCCCAACCGGGAGTCATCGCGGTGGCTGAACGCCTCGCCGTTGCGCACCGTGGCGGTGACCGGCCTGGCGGTGGCCTTCACCGCCAGCAGCCTGTACTCGACGGTGACGTTCCTGGCCCGGTGGCGCGACGACCCGGCCCGCTCCTATCTGCAGAACGCCCGCGGGGCCCTGTCCGCGGCCCGCGCCGACTCGGATGCGCCACTGCTCGATCAAGAGGTCGACCCGCTGGTGCTGCAGCGCGTCGTCTACCCGGAGAACCTGGCCAGTCACCTGTTCGCACTGGTGCGTGACCGGCCGGAGTTCGCTTCGGCGACAACGCGGTTACGGATGCTCACCAGCGCGGGGACGCTGACCGACGCGCAGGTGACCTGGGTTCGGTCGATTGTGCCCGGGCCGGTGCCGCGCTGCGGGTATCTGGTGCAGCCGGACCTGCCGGCCACCCTGGGGCTCGATGGCCCGCTGCTGCCGGCCGACTGGACGGCCGAGATCAACTACCTGGCCAACGTCGACGGGTCGATGACGCTGGCGCTCTCCGACGGCCCCCAGGTGCGGGTGCGGGTGCGCCCCGGACTCAATCGGGTCTACGTGCGGCTTCCCGGCGCCGGCTACCGCCTCACCGCACGCGCCGATACCGCGGCCCTGTCGGTGTGTATCGCCGCCGGCCCCGTCGGCTATGTCGCGCCGCGGTAGGGCGATCGGAGAAGCGCAGATATGCGTTTCGTATGAGTCTCGGCGCTGAAGTTGCCCGGCCGGTGCGGCCGAAAATACCTTCGGATATCGGCGATTTGAGGAGTAGCCGATGAATTTTGCAGCGTTGCCGCCT